>NZ_CEEDAQ010000001.1:2500-1537500 GCF_979253035.1 Sphingomonas sp. AC411
CGTGCGAGAGCACGGTGATTGACAGGTACGCCCGTCGTATTTGACATTGTGAATGGGTTTTTAAAATCGATGCCGTGAGGTGCTCGATTTTGGAGACGAGGATTGCTTCGGCGGTTCGTGAGGCACTTCTGTGCAGCGCGATCTCGACGAGCAGTTCAAGACTCCAGATATCGACATCATCATAACTAATAATCTGGCTGAGATTATAATCATCCGCACCTGACAAAGGCCAACGCGCACTGCTCTGCCGAGTTGGTGACCTCTTCGGAGGCACCCAGTGATGTCGTTGGTGGTGTGGACTCTCAAGCGTGAGGTAAGGGCAATTCGTGGATGCCTTGGCACATACAGGCGATGAAGGACGTGGCACGCTGCGATAAGCGTCGGTGAGCTGTGAGCAAGCATTGACCCGACGATTTCCGAATGGGGAAACCCACCTATCCCGATTAATTCGATCTTAGCGGCAACGCTTAGATGGAGTTAATTAGGTTAGGTATCACTTAGCTGAATACATAGGCTTCGTGAAGCGAACCCGGCGAACTGAAACATCTCAGTAGCTGGAGGAAAAGACATCAACCGAGATTCCGTTAGTAGTGGCGAGCGAACGCGGACCAGGCCAGTGCCTGATGGTGAATTAGCAGAAGCTTCTGGAAAGTAGCGCCATAGCGGGTGACAGCCCCGTATGCGAAAATGAAACATCAGGACTCGAGTAGGGCGGAACACGTGAAATTCTGTCTGAACATGGGGGGACCACCCTCCAAGCCTAAATACTCGTATGTGACCGATAGCGAACTAGTACCGTGAGGGAAAGGTGAAAAGCACCCCGATGAGGGAGTGAAACAGTACCTGAAACGGATTGCCTACAAGCAGTTGGAGGGCTTTTATGGCCTGACAGCGTACCTCTTGCATAATGGGTCTGTGACTTAATGTATCAAGCAAGCTTAAGCCGATAGGTGTAGGCGCAGCGAAAGCGAGTCTGAATAGGGCGCTAGAGTTTGATGTATTAGACCCGAAACCCGGCGATCTAGGCATGACCAGGATGAAGGTGCAGTAACATGCACTGGAGGTCCGAACCGATTAACGTTGAAAAGTTACCGGATGAGTTGTGTTTAGGGGTGAAAGGCCAATCAAGCCGGGAAATAGCTGGTTCTCCGCGAAAACTATTGAGGTAGTGCCTCGCACGAACACCTTAGGGGTAGAGCACTGGATGGGCTAGGGGGTCGCGAGATCTACCAAACCTAACCAAACTCCGAATACCTAAGAGTGATATGCGGGAGACAGACGGCGGGTGCTAAGGTCCGTCGTCAAAAGGGAAACAGCCCTGACCTACAGCTAAGGCCCCCAAATCGTATCTAAGTGGGAAAGCATGTGGGACTTCCAAAACAACCAGGAGGTTGGCTTAGAAGCAGCCATCCTTTAAAGAAAGCGTAACAGCTCACTGGTCTAAACAAGAGGTCCTGCGGCGAAGATGTAACGGGGCTCAAGATACGTGCCGAAGCTTAGGGTGTGCCACTTATGTGGTACGCGGTAGCGGAGCGTTCCGTAAGCCTGTGAAGCGATCTGGTAATGGGTCGTGGAGGTATCGGAAGTGCGAATGCAGACATGAGTAGCGATAAAGAGGGTGAGATGCCCTCTCGCCGAAAGACCAAGGGTTCCTGCGCAAGGCTAATCCGCGCAGGGTGAGCCGGCCCCTAAGACGAGCCCGAAGGGGTAGTCGATGGGAACCACGTTAATATTCGTGGGCCTGGTGGTGTGTGACGGATCATGTGTGTTGTCATCCCTTATCGGATTGGGATGGCTTCGAAATGGTTCCAGGAAATAGCCCCACCGTATAGACCGTACCCGAAACCGACACAGGTGGTCAGGTAGAGTATACCAAGGCGCTTGAGAGAAGTGTCCTGAAGGAACTCGGCAAATTGCCTCCGTACCTTCGGAAGAAGGAGGCCCTCACTATGCGCAAGCACTTTGAGGGGGCACAGGCCAGGGGGTAGCGACTGTTTAGCAAAAACACAGGGCTCTGCTAAGTCGGCTTCAAGACGACGTATAGGGCCTGACGCCTGCCCGGTGCCTGAAGGTTAAGTGGAGGGGTGCAAGCTCTGAAATGAAGCCCAGGTAAACGGCGGCCGTAACTATAACGGTCCTAAGGTAGCGAAATTCCTTGTCGGGTAAGTTCCGACCTGCACGAATGGCGTAACGACTTCCCCACTGTCTCCAGGACATGCTCAGCGAAATTGAATTCTCCGTGAAGATGCGGAGTACCCGCGGTTAGACGGAAAGACCCCGTGCACCTTTACTGCAGCTTCAGAGTGGCATTAGGAAGAAACTGTGTAGCATAGGTGGGAGGCTTTGAAGCATCGGCGCCAGCTGATGTGGAGCCATAGGTGAAATACCACCCTGTTTGTTTCTGATGTCTAACCTCGTTCCGTAAGCCGGAACAGGGACCCTCTGTGGCGGGTAGTTTGACTGGGGCGGTCGCCTCCTAAAGAGTAACGGAGGCGCGCAATGGTGGGCTCAGGACGGTCGGAAACCGTCTGTTAGAGTGCAATGGCATAAGCCCGCCTGACTGCGAGACTGACAAGTCGAGCAGAGACGAAAGTCGGTCATAGTGATCCGGTGGTCCCTCGTGGAAGGGCCATCGCTCAACGGATAAAAGGTACGCCGGGGATAACAGGCTGATAACCCCCAAGAGCTCATATCGACGGGGTTGTTTGGCACCTCGATGTCGGCTCATCACATCCTGGGGCTGGAGCAGGTCCCAAGGGTTTGGCTGTTCGCCAATTAAAGTGGTACGTGAGCTGGGTTCAGAACGTCGCGAGACAGTTTGGTCCCTATCTGCCGTGGGCGTCGAAATTTGAGAGGAGTTGACCCTAGTACGAGAGGACCGGGTTGAACATACCTCTGGTGTACCAGTCGTTCCGCCAGGAGCGCAGCTGGGTAGCTATGTATGGACGGGATAACCGCTGAAAGCATCTAAGCGGGAAGCCTCCCTCGAGATAAGATTTCATAGAGCCGTCGGAGACCACGACGTTGATAGATCGGATGTAGAAGTGCGGTAACGCATGGAGCTAACCGATACTAATTGCTCTATTCGCGCTTGAGAGTCTCACACCATCAATGACAACACTGGGCAACCAGCTAGCCATTCGATAGTGCGGATGATTAAGACGACGCCAGATTGCCAATCCCCTCGCCGTCGAGGGATTGGTCGAATACCACTACAAACCTTGCACGGTATCGATTTTAAACCCTCAGCCACGCTGCAAAGCAAAGCTGAGGGACCCAGATATGACGCAACGCATGTCGCACCGGCTCCATTGCCTGGTGGCTATAGCGTCGGTGTCCCACCCGATCCCATTCCGAACTCGGCCGTGAAACCCGACTGCGCCAATGGTACTATCGCTCAAGCGATGGAAGAGTAGGTCGTCGCCAGGCATTGAAGCCCGTGCAACATGCAGCACATATCGAAAACCCATTCACAAACGTCCCATACACCTATTCCCTCACGGGAACTCGGGCCCCATTAAAGTAACACTTTAATGGGATCTCGGCGCGGGGTGGAGCAGCCCGGTAGCTCGTCAGGCTCATAACCTGAAGGTCACAGGTTCAAATCCTGTCCCCGCAACCACCACCATAGAACTCGACATGCCGCCCTCACGGGCGGCGTTGTCGTTTGTGGCAAAGGCGACAAGGTCTGCGACCTTCGCGACGACCTCCGCCTCCGGGCCATCCGTGCCGTTCGGGTAGATCGTCACGCTTTCGATGAGCGTCGACAAGATCTCTGCCGCCTCGCCGCGGACCGTTTCAGCGTCGAGCGCCTCGCGCAAGCGGCTGACCTTTTCCTCAAATAGTTGCTGCACTGACGGACGCGACAGAATCGTCGCGGAGGGCGCGACCGCCATTGGCGTATTCAACTGTCCTTCAAGGCGCGCTTTCTCGGCCTCGCGGTCGCCAAGGAGCTTCAGCAGGGCGGGGCTCGCCACCGCGGCCAGCATGTTGGCGGCCAGCGTGTCGATCTCGCGGGTGACTACGGCGAGGCGGTCGATGATCGATTGATCCTGCCTCGCCGACGTGCTCGTCAGCCGCGCCAGCTCCCGCTGGAACTCGTCCGCGAACAACCGCGCATGATCCTCGGTCAGCAACTGGTGTTGCAAAATCGAGAGGGTCGCCGTTTCGAGAGGGCCCTTTCGGACCGAGACCGTGTTCGAGCAGGTGCCGCGCTCCTTCTGGCCGGCGCAGCGATAATAGTCCTTGCCCGAAATAGTGTAGCCCGACCCACAGCAGCTGCAGCGGATGAGTCCCGACAGCAAGTGCTTCCTGCGGTTCTGACGGGCGATCGGAACATCGTTGCTGGGACGCGAACGCTGCTCGATCTGGGTCTGAACCGCGCTCCACTGTGCGTCATCGACGATGCGCAGATCAGGTACGGCGACCTCGATCCATTCTGAATGTTCGCGTAGGCGATAGCGTCGCTCGCGCTTCTCGCTGTCCGGGTTGCGACGCCATTGCCGGCGTCCCCATACCAGCCGGCCAACATAAAGCGGGTTGTTGAGAATGCCGGTCGCCTTTTTCGGGTCGCCGCGGACCGTCGAGGCATTCCATTGCCCGCCGCGCGGACCGGGCACGCCGTCGGCATTCAGACTGGTCGCAATCTGGATGGAAGACGCTCCGGCCGCGAACTCGGTAAAGATCCGCTCGACGATTGCGGCCTGTGCCTTGTCGACCTCCAGCAGGCCGCGAACGCGCTCGCCGCGGTCGTCGAGGCGGATGACCCGCTTGTAGCCATAGGAGCGACCGCCGGCACACCGTCCCGCAAGCACCGCTGCCTCCATGCCGCGCAAGGTCTTGTCAATGAGGTGCTTGAGGAAGATCGCGCCCAGCAGCCCGGCGACGGCGAACTTGATCTCGTCGACATGCCCCTCGCTCACCGTGTGCAACTGCACCCGGTGGTATGCCAACTTCTTGCCGAGCCACGCCACATCCTCCGCGTCTCGCGCAAGCCTGTCGAGCGCTTCGCAGACGATCAAGTCGACTGTTCCCGACTCGATGTCCGCCAGCAGTTTCCTCAGGCCGGGCCGATCACGGCGATAGCCGGACTGCTCGGGGTCGTGATAGGTCGCCATCACCGCGCCGCCAACATAGGCGACAAGTTTCATGCACGATTCTGTCTGATCAATACTCGACGTAGCCGTTTGCATCGCGGTCGAGTGGCGCCCGTAGAGGACGATGCGGGGGCAGGGCGCATCAGCATGGCGGAGGAGCACCTTGTGTCAGGAGTACATTAAGCAGCGGGTGTGTCGGGATCATTGGTTGCCTGCGAGGCGGATGCGCAGCGTGCATAATGTTCGGCTGCCGCCTGCCTCGCCATCAGTCGGACGAGCTTTGTCATGCCGATGGCGAAGGCTGGATTGGCAGCGTGCGATGGGTTGGCGGGAGCAGGAGTGGCAGCGGGTCTCATCCATGATGGGATGAAGGCTCGGACGATGAGCGGACAGGGTACCTAAAACTGCTGCGGCGATCATCGCCGCAGCCACTCCGCGGGCGAGATCTGAAGCAGGGCCGCACCGTGCGGCGGCTTCGAGTCTGCCAAGAGCTTAATGACCCGCTGATGCAGTTTTCTGCCCGCCTTGTTGTCGGGGTCGGTGCTCGTATCGCCGATATGCCGGTCGCAAAGGCTGATCGCCTTCAGCGCGGTGGCAGTCCGGCGCACGCGGTTGGCGGTGCCAGGCAAGGCAGGCGGTGCCGGCGCCGCCATCGACACCTGCTGTCCTTCGTCGATGGCGCGGAGTGCCGCATCCAGTCGGCCGGGCAGGGCGATAAGGTTCATGGCCAGGACGGTAACGGCCTCGGGAACCGACAGTCCGAGCTGTGCCTGCGCGAAGCTCTCCTTACCCATCCCATCGGTGCGAAGCATCTTCGGGGTGATAGCGGTCAGCGGCGCGATCTCGGTCTGGATGCTTGCAGCTATGCGCAGATTCGCTGTGGCGACGAACGCGGCGGGACCGATGCGCTGGTAGATGCGGCGTGCCATCGAAAGGAGCCGATGATCATAGGCGAGCCGGCCGCTGGCGATCGCGCGATCCAGCGTTTTTCTACCCGAGCCGCCCCCTGCCATGCCGAGAAACTGGTCTAGGCGTCTAGAGGGTTTGACGAGCCGATCAATAAGAAGGGTGCCTTGCCTCGCCCAAGCTGGATCGTCATCGACGAAGCGCGGACCCATCGGCTCGGTCGCAAGGCGTCGTAGATACTCGGCGAGGAGTCGGGCGCGGACGACACCGAGGAGCAGTGCGTGGTCGCGTACGACTGCGCGGAGAAGCGTTCGCTGGTCGGGTGAGTCAGGTGCCAGCAGGTAGAGGCCGGCAAGATCACCTCGAAGGAGAAGCCGCCAGCCGATGGCAGACGAGGCGCGAAGTGCCTGCAGGTTTACCGTGTGCCGCACGATGTCGAACCCGAGATCCTTCTGTAGTTGGTCGACGTCGGCGATCGTCGTTCCGCCCGTCAGCATGCGCGTTACCCATACGCCGATGCTGCCGGGCAGGCGATAGTGGCGGGGAAATACCAGCGGCTTGAGAAGCAGCTCGCCGGAAAGATGGCGAAGGTCTCGCTGCCGGCCCTCGACAGCAACCTTCAGTGTGTATTTCCTCCAGGTGACGTCGGCGCGAAGGGCGGAAGGCGCCACCGGCTCTTGTCGCTGATCGTTCAGGACCGAGGAGATATAGGCAGCCGCCAGATCCTCGATACGGCTCAAAGGAGTGCCGCTGGAGAAGAGGGCGTGGTTTACGAGGCTCGCGGGGCGATGACGACCGACGAACGGCACCGTGTTCAAGTATGTGTTCATAGAGAATACTCAGGTCAGCGCATGCGGTCCCTGGAACCGTATCGATCAACCCCGAAGGGCGTTTGCTGACCCGCACTCGCAGCGGCGGGAGACGGAAAGGCGGGGTTGATAGCGCGCCCCGGCGACCTGCATGCAGCCGCTCCAGGTGGCGACCATGAACCTAGTGCTTCGTTCGCGCATCTCAAAACGAAGCGCTGGATCATTAATACGTGAGACGCCTCATGTCTACAGGCGATAAATCTTAGTTGCGCCAAAAGCACTTGGCGGACTGCATCCAAACGCAAGACGGGTAAAAAAAGTGCCACCGCAGGGTCGAACGTGATCGCATGTTATGGTGAAGCGCGAAATTCTTTTTCGAAGGGTACGACCGGTGACAGCGTAATCGCTTAAGCGTAGGCAAGGCATTGGGTGTCAAAAGATAGAACAATCGCTCTCTATCCCAAGCCGGTTATTCTGTTCTGGCGAGCCACTTTACGTCATCGATGTATGGTCGAAATAAGGATACGCTGTTCCGACACACGACCGAATAAATAGGTTGATTTCCCGACTGTCGCGATCTGGCGGCCACTGAAGTCTTTCCCGGTGGAATGCCGGTTGTATCCAGTGCTCGAGAGGAGGCGTAGCTTCAGCTGATAAAGTTGTTTGGTAATGGTATGCTAGCTAACGTTAAGTTTCGGATTTTTCTTTCGCCAGTCACGATACAGTGCGACGATCTCGGACTTCGCGAGGCTGGGATTACCTGCAACGTCGCCAGTGACTCTAGCGAAGTCAAGTTGTTCCATCACGTGCTTGACGTTCCCCTGTATGAAATAATGCGCAGACGGGCTCTTTGAAAAGTCCTGATGCACTCGACCGGCCTGTCCACCTACGCGCTGAATTGCGAAATCGGCACATTCCTTCGTCGTGAATTTGAAGTCGGGGTGTCGCGTCTGGACTGGGCGCAATTTGCGGAGTTCCGGCTTGCGACGCCAGATCTGGAATACCGCTGGCACATCGTACGGCTTGGACCGGAACAGGAATGCGTCGGCAGGCACATCCCATTCGCGCACCAGATGGAAGGAACGATCAAGCCGGTTCACGATCGATGCCTTCCGGAACGTCCTTGGTAGAATGAACGCAATTACGCTGGACTGGCGAGCAGCATGGTTAAAGAATCGGACTGCTGTGCTGGAGTTCTTGCCAAAAGGCGGATTGCCGATGATTGCAATTGGTCGGTCAGTTTTGATTATAACGTCGAGAAAGTTGGCGTTAATGATGCCAGGGTATTTAGGTTCGATATCAAAGGCGATACTGCCGCTGGGCAATATCTTGTAAAACGATCCCGTCCCGGCGCTAGGCTCGACCATTCTGTATTCGGAAGGATCGAAATATTCTTTGAAACAGTCGTAGAAAAAGGCGGCGACATCTGGTAGCGTATAGTACTGATCGTACTTCCTGTCTGACGCGCTATTGTCGTTGCTTGCCGCTCGTTTCGTCATGGCTGACGGCTTTGGTTCGAACGTCAACTTCGGGGAGGACGAGGCGGCCTTCCGAAGGCCGCTTACCGGATGTGTCGAAACCCTGGAGGCTGTGGTCTTAACGTCGTTGATCTTGCCCATCGTCTTTGCTCCTCATTCATGTCCGTATGTTCGACGAAAAAATCCCGGCTGCTCGACAACGTGAGCCGAGCAGCCACTCGCATTTGCTTCCCACGAATGAACTCACGCGGGCTCGTCGTTGTCATTGGAAGCGTCAGACCGCAGGCTCGCGAAGGCATCGAAAACATCGATGACGTCTGCCCGCGGTGCGGCCGGGTGGACGTCGCGCTGTTGCGCCTCGGAGGTGCGGCGTACCGCCTGTCGCTTCCTGACGGTGGGCAACCTCTGACCAGCTTCACGCGCTGCCGCGTTCTCGGCCTCCCTCTCGTCATGAAAGGCCCGAGATCACCTTCAGCATGGCGCGATGGAGCTTCAGTTCGAGCGCCTGCTCGCCTGCGTAGCGGTCGAGCCGGTCGAGCATCTCGCGACTGTCTTGTTCGCGGGTTTGGCGACGCTCGTTCAGGAGGATACGCCCCTGATCGTCGAGGGCGTTTTCGAACGCCAGATCCTGCTGCAGATAGGGTGAGACCGCGCGCGCGAGGGCATAGAGAGGACCCAGCGCGATACCGGATGCCTGACGGCCAATCTCGACCATGATTCGGTAGACGACCACAGCGCGGAGCTGGTCTGCACTACGTTGACGGTCTGCTTCGGCAACTACCTGTTCCTGCTTCGCCTGCACCAGCTGCGCTTCCAGACGGGCGACTTTATCCATTGCCGACTGATGCTTGGTCGTCGCTGCTTGCACTGCGCCACGTGCGGATGGCCGGGCGCTGTTCTCCGGGTTCTTCAGACTGGCCGGGACTGGCGGCTGGTCGCCCTGTATCCAGGCAATCCATTGGCCGGCATCGATCGTTGCAGGCAGGATGCCGAACAGCAATTCGGTGACGAGATCACGTCGCGCAGGCATATCGATCAGAGCGGCGATCCGGTCCATACTCCACGGTTGCCGATTGGCCGTGATGCCTAGTTCGACGGCGAGAGCAGCGAGCACATTCGTAATGGCGGGATCGGTTTTATCGGTCATTGTCTTTGGCTCCTGATGATGCGACAGTGCGTCATTGGCCGTGTCTTAAGGCGGCTGACCGAACCCCGGACAGGGTACCTAAATCTTCATTTCACACAGGCGCGGATGTGCGCGCCTTCACCCATGACGTGCTCACCCGCACATGCGTGTTCGCGTGCACGTGTACGCGAGGGGAGAAAACAGTGGGAAGTTCAGGTTTTTGTGCAAAGCTGCAAACAACGGCTCAAGCCGTTATTTGCGCGCGCTGCGCTATAATCGGATTTCCGCGTGCGGAAGTCGGGGGCAGGGTCGGCCTGCACGCCGAGCGCGCAGGGGTCCTCTGGCTGTGCCTCGGAAGGCGGGGCAGGGGCAGCATATCTTGGGCGATTGTTAGTTACCCATTACTGCGTATCGCCATACGGGCATGCTGGTTGTCGCACCATCATCCTGGACACCGAGATGCCCGTTCCCGCCGACATAACTCACATGACCGAAGCGTTGCGTCGACGTATCGATTGGCAGGAGCGGGAAGGGCTTGTCGGGACAGTCAGGCCTGGACGGCAGCGTGGAATCCAAGACGTGACAAGCCGGAAGTCTCGTTGGGTCGGTACCATCAATCTTCAACGACCGGCTGCCGGCGAACGGCCGACCGCGGCGAATGGCGCAACCAGTTTTCACACGCGCCTTTCGACGATCTCCAGAAGCGACAGCGCGACCGCAGCAGGCCGTAGTTCAGTTAATGCTGCGGTAGGGCAAGAACGGTATCTTACCGACAACTGGGCCCGTGAATTGTCGAGGGCAGCTGGTTCCGAGCGCTATGTCGTCGATGGTGATCAAGCCGATGATTCAGTCAACGACCCGGACTCTCGCGTCGTCTTCATTCACTCGAACATCTCGGACGTTGGTGTAGAACGCATCGCGTTCTGGGAAGAAGCTTGGAGGGTCGAACGCAAGGCTGGCGCGCCGCGCCTGCGATTGAACCTGACCACGATGAGCGAAAGCGATTGGGAGACGCTGAGCGCCGACCCGAACGCCCCGGCAGCCCTGATCAACATTGTTGCGGCGCTCAGGAGAGGGGAGCAAATTGATCAAGGTCGCTGCTACGTCCGCGACGGTAGCCGACTGCTGGAACTCGAGCTTCGACAAGAAGATCTCGACTGGGCAGGACAGCTTGGCACAACCTACGGCGCGGACCTGAAGACACGAGGGCTGCACTTCGTTCGACCACGTTTTGGGCAAGTGCAAAAACAGTTCGTAGCATCACTGCCAGCCGAGCTTGATGCCGCCGCGCATAGGGACATCGTCACACAGTTTGGTGCAGAGCTTGACACCCTTGGCCTCCCCTTCACAGCAGCACTTCACAGACCCAATGGCTACAACCACCGCGCCAATCATCATCCTCATTTCATATTCTATCCAGCGATATGCAGGCGCGGCGCGGACGGTCGGTTTGATCTTGCTTCGGGCCGCAAGCTCCGTCCTGGCGAACTGGCGGGCTGGACGAAGGAACGTCGGCAAAGCACGTTTCATCAAACCAGTGCCAGCGCAGACGTTGTTGCCCTGCGCAAACGTTTTGCCGACATATGTAACTTCCATCTCACGCGGGCACGTTCAGGACGGTTGTGCGATCCGCGCACCTACGAACAGATGGGCATAGCAGCGGCGCCGATGATGTCGCTCGGCAAGGCGGCTTCGGCGTTGGTGAAGGCGGGCATCGATGTGCCGAAAGATCGCGACAATGCGCAAACATACTGGTCTGCACGCAAGCTCGAGCTGGCCAATCATTCGCGCGAGCGCCGTGATCGTCACGTCGACATGCTTAAGGCCTTTCGAGCGGTCAAGCCGCGTGTTGGCGACGTGCCGATGGCAAAGCTGCGAGACGAGCTCACTGGCATATTTCAACATATCGAAGAAGGCCGTGATGCACTTGATGAGGTGGCTCTACAGCTTGAAATGGCTTTGTCAGCGGCAGTTCGGCTGGCCGAGAACTGCGCTCGCCTTATTGCGGATATCGATGCCGGGCTGGCGAAATCGGCGGATGTTCGAGAGCGGAGCAGGATCGCGGCCAGGCACCAGCTGGCGCTCGCCCACATAGACGAAATTGAGCAGGCCATCGCACCGTATCAAGCCACAGCGAAACACCATACCTTGGAAATGGAGCGCCTGGAAGCGCGGGCTCAAAAGCTGTGCGACCGGATTGCGTTAGAGCAGGCCTGGGTTGCCGGCTCGGTGTTGGCCGCGCGGCATATCACTCGCCTGTCACCGCATCGGCACTTCGACAAACTCATCCGATATATCCACCGGCATCCACAACAGGCTGATGACGCTACGACGTTTGTTCACCTGTGGCGTGAGGACGGGCGCACGCAGTTTAAGGGGCTCAAGTCGCTCGACCTTGAGTTGCTCGTAAACCCCGCCTTTGCGTTTCGTGCAGACCGTGCTCTTGAAGCGGCCATCTTGGCGCAGACCGACGGCGTTGAGCGCCTGCTCCGCTACGTCGCGAAAGACGGTGTTGACCAACTTGAAGCCCGGACACGGCACCCGAAAACAGCCAACGATGCGATAGCAACACTTAACCGGCGTTATGGGGCGCATCCGCTGTTTCTGCGAGGCCGCTTCGACGCTGACGTTGCCTTCGTCAACAGGAATGCGCCGAACGAGAAAATCCTGATTGGCGAGCCGCATGCGACGCAAGAACGCGGCGAGATGATGAAACCCGTAACGGATCACTCGACGGTAAAACTGGTGTCGGCACTCTCGCCGCTACGTGCCGGTTCAGACGGAGTCAGCGCTGCTGTTGTCCCAGTCGCGACCCGGACGTTTCGGCCAAACGACGCCGGGCTGTTCGCAAAACAACCGACATCTGCAGAGACCAAGTCTGTGGAAACTACGGCCCCGATTACCGCCAGATGGAATCTTGACGAGGATGTCAGGGCCGCACTGGGCGCAGCAAACTTCTACCCACGCTTGAGCGGCGAAGACGATGGTGGACCGGGATCGATTTCTAGGGCGGACGTCCAGGCCCATGCCATGGAAGCTCCAGATACGAGGGGGAAGGATATAGCCCTAAGCCAGCTCTCAGAGGTAGAAATAAGCGAGAATGATCAAGCCGAAAACGAGGCGAGGATCCATGATCGTCCCTTCCAAGAATCCGGAAACATCGATTTTACTGATTCGCCAAAACTGCCGAATACCGCTGACAAGCCGATGTCGGCTTCTGCCGCTTGCATGAAGCCGATCTCGGGCGATGCGGTTGGACTAATCGGTCCCGACAACGTTGCGACTAAAGCCGCGCTCCAGAATGAGCCAGACCCACACGCGCAAATTAACGGTCTCTCGTCGGACAATCCGCTGACCCGTTCATCAGATGAAGCTTCTCCGAATGGTTCGGCTAAGCAAGCGAGCGCCGTTGATCCCAATGAGCCAGCGGCGGAGCTAACAGACGATCGCATTTCACGGCGTCCGAAACGTCGTCCAATTTCGCCGGTCATCGCGATGGATCCCGCTTCCGTCGCAGATCAGGAGACGCCGCCCTGCGGGAAGAAGCAGTCGGAGACTGAAGAGACCGAAGAGACTGGAAGCGAGGACGGGATTCGCTCGAATGCAGACAACAGCCAGATGCCGACAACGCTGGCGAAATGCGAAATTCGTGTAAAGTCATCCACAGAGCGTGCCCGCGATATCGCTAAAACTCGGACGGTTGATCGAGCGGCCCCTCCGATGCCAGTAAAAGTTCAGAACGGTGCATTGCTTGACATCGCAGGTCGTCCTGTAGACGGCCGAGCAACGCCGACGACGTCGACGCGTGGGCAAGCGACGGCTCCAAATAGCAAACCTGTCGGGCGCGCTCACTTGGCCGTTAAAGAGGCACTTTTTCCTGAACCTTGGCTCTCCAATCAGCTAGCCGCCCACCGAGAGTCACCGCAGTATCGGGCGTTGCCAAGCCCGCAGCGCGATCTTCTCGATGAAGCGGCCGCGATGCCATTGCATTACCTTGGGGCAGGTCTTGGTGCGATCGTGCGAAGCGACGATTGCATCAATATCGGCTTCAGTTCTGCAGCGGTCTGGGAAAGCTTTTGCGCGTTACGGGACATTCCCGGTGGATGGCAAATGCTCAACGCCGTTGCGCGGCCATCGTCATCAAACGATAAATTTAAGTCCAATCTTCAATGGAACCGAATACTCATCGCAGATCAGGTCGAGGCAGAAATGCCGAGTTCTGGTATTGGTAGACCTCGCGATCGCGGGCGCTGACACCGTCAATGCCTGATTAGAAATATCAAGTCCAGCCAATGTCTCTGTCGTGATTGTCCTACTACCCAGAAGATCCCTGATACGAAGTTGAAGCCTGAGGAGCGTCGGGTCGTGATGGGAAGGAGCAAAAGGCAGTTCGCCTGGGCCCCGCGACGCGGAGGACATATGGACGGTCTCAACAACGTGCGGGCAGCGCACGAGTATTGGGCAGGTTTGCGCGGTATCGTCGCCCGGCTCGATGGATTTATCTCGTCACTGGCCGATCGAACGATCGCACAAACGGCCTGCGGCGGCGAGCAGGTCGAGTGGCGCATGACCATCACGGAGGTCGCATATCTAGCGGCGCTAGCGGAGATGGACTGTGCATGCGCGCGCCGCCAGATCGCTCAGGTGACATTGTGAGAGGCGGCCGTCGGCTTGTCCTACCGCCTCACTGGACGACCGTGCGCGGCTTGTGGCTGCGATCGTCCGGTCTGAACGGAAGTGTGCTGACAGACAGCGAAACGATCTGGACCTTTGAGCAGCGACGCGTGATTGAGGTGGATGTCCGTAGCTGGACCATCATCGAAATCATCGAGATCTTTGGCGACTTTAAAGACGCCACCCTTCGCTCAGCCTGAACTGCGTCATCTCGCGGCAGCCGATTTGGAACCTCTGGTCGCCTGTAAGGCAATCGGTCACATCGAGGCGCTTCGGCTCATGGCGCTCGTTCCTAGTTGGCAACCCTGAACTAAAAGCGTCGCCCAGCAGGGTAATCAATCGTCAATGAGATGGCTAATTGAGCCGAAGATTGGAAACCTGCATTGAAGGCGCGCGCGTCTTAGAGCCCGACTCATAATTCGAGTTTAGCGATACGGCGCGTCATTCGCCTGATGGATGAGACTACCATCCAGGCCTCGGACGAGGCGATGGAGGTCTCCCAGTCCTTGGCGAGACGCCGGCATCGGTTGAGCCACGCCAGGGTACGTTCGACCACCCAGCGCCGGGGCAGGACGACGAAGCCCACAAGGTCGGAGCGCCTAATGATTTCGATCGTCAGCCGATCAATGTGCGTAACGGCTGCTTTGAGTTTCTGCCCGGCATAACCGCCATCGGCATACAGTCTGATGAGCGCGGGATACGCGTCGCAGGATCGCTCGATCAGGCCGGGCGCCCCGTCGCGGTCCTGCACATCGGCGCCGTGCACCACACCTTCGAGCATATTGCCGAGCGTGTCGGTCACGATATGGCGTTTACGACCCTTGATCTTCTTGCCGGCGTCGTAGCCGCGCGGCCCGCCTGCTTGGGCGGTCTTAACGGACTGGCTGTCGATGATGCCCGCGGTCGGTTCGGCCTCGCGGCCCTCCGCGACCCGCACCCATGCCACCAGCACCGCGTTGACGACATCGAGCAGGCCGCTGTCGCGCATCCGGTAGAAATGGTACTGCACCGTCGTGAAAGGCGGAAAGTCCTTGGGCAGTTGTGCCCATTGGCACCCTGTTGATGCGATATACTGGATCGCATCAACAGGGTCCGCGCCCTGTGCTTGTGGGGGCGTCCCACCCTGGAGGTTCGCCTCAATGACGGCCGGACGACAGCCCATTCCTCATCGGTGCAGTCGCTTGCATAGCGCAGCCTGCTTCTGTCATGCTCGCGTCGAGCGGTTTCAGTCCAGCTCATGTGATCCTCGTGGTCTTCGCAACCCTCGGTGAATCACAAGCTACTGAAATCGCTCAACTCAATTTTCGGTCGGGCTCTTAGGCCACGAAGAAAGCCTGGACACGCACGCCCGCGTCCCGGCCAAAACTGATTCGAATTGGGCCTTCGGCTACTTACTGACAAGGTTTCAGCGCCTCAGCTCGCATGCTGGCGAACAGGCCAAATCTAGGCGAGCCAGTTTACAAGCCAAGATGATCTGCACGCACCGATGAGCCGGCTGCACCGCAGCGGCATGACGTTAACTTAGAGACGAGTGAAGAGAGGTGGGGGAGCCTTTCGGCTGGACCGGAAGGTGAAATGATCCCTGACAGGTGACGCGAACAGCCCGCGCGCCTGCTCCGTTGAGAGACGAACACAATGAACCATCATTCGAACGAGGCTGCCGCCATCGCGGCAGCGCTCATGGTTGCGCGCCTGGCGGCATTGCGCTTCGAACCGGACGTCGACGTGCCGATGTTGAAGATTCGCAACTACCTCCACGCGCGCACTGCGCGGCTGCTACTTGTGCCCTCAACCCTGTCGGACGGCAGCGATGCCGCCGCCGTGGGCGAGGTGATGGCGGCGTTCGGGTGCGACGCGCTGGTGGCGCGAGCAGATGGCGCCGATGCAAGGCGTGCCCGCTTTACGGTCGGTCTGCATGGACATCGCCTGTTCTGGTCGGCGCCTACCCGGCTGTGGCTCGGAGCAGCGGCACCGGCGCATTTTGTCCCCAATCATCCGGACGACACCGTCTTTGCCCTCTTCAGCGTAGGGCTGCGCGGTTGTGAGGTGCCACCGTGGAGCAGCGACGAGGAGCGCGAAGATGGATTCGCGCTCGGCGCCGACGCGCTTGCGGCCTTGATGGCGGGGCGCTGATATGAGCCAGCTCAAGGTGTGGGCTAGCCCCAGCGAAGCGTCGGACATGATGTTCGATGTGCGCCAGCCCGGCGTGACGGGGCTTGGTTACGCACTGTTGCGTCCCCGCTCCAAGGGGCAGGAGCGAAGTCTGTCGCGGCTTGCCTTCGCCAAGATGAATCCGATCGAGCCCGGACCGACCAGCCCGCATACCCGCTGCGGTATGCCGACGACCGCGCGCGATCACCGACTGCTGCTCGCGCCGGGTGTCGCAGACCCGGTGTCGCTCGAACGGCTGTTTGCTGATTATGACGCGGCGGTGCCCGAGCACCAGCGGCTGCTCGCTGCTGTCCTGACGCTGCCATTCGTTCGCGGTGAACCGCTGCACGATCAGTTCGACAAGGTGACCACCTGGGCGATGCTGCATCTGGCACGGGCGAGGCAACTCACCAGCCTTGCCGTGCTGCACGCGCCCGGTGACCAACTCGCTGTGGAAGCACCGCACGCTCACATCGTCGTGTTCAGCCGTATCCATGATGCGTGCGGATGGGCTCAGCTGCATCCGGACCTCGCTGAAAGCGAGCATGGCGCCTGGGCCGAGCGATGGCTCGACTTCTGTGAGGCTTGGCGTCGCAAGCCGGAGGCGTGAAGGTGAGGGTGCCGAGCGCCTCCGCCAATCGGCACCACCGGCATCCTGATTCCCGGTGGCGACGCTGGATGATCTCGATGGGGTAACAAGCTCGATGGAGAAAAGACGATGATCTCGCGCAATCCGCCCATGGTGTTCCGCGTCGCCGCCATGCTGCTGCTCAGTTCTGCTGCGCTCGGTCAGTGGTGGCAGCGGCAGCCGCTTGGCGCCGATGGCCATGCTTTGGTGACCATGATGCATTCCTATTGTCCTGGCGTCGGTGGCGAAGCTGGCCCGCTCACCGTGGCGGACAGCGCCCGTCTGCTAGACCGCTGGGGCTACGCCCTTCTCGGCGATCTGACCGGAAGGAACGGTAGGGATCGCTGCACGCT
Organism: Sphingomonas sp. AC411; assembly: GCF_979253035.1. NCBI lineage: Bacteria > Pseudomonadati > Pseudomonadota > Alphaproteobacteria > Sphingomonadales > Sphingomonadaceae > Sphingomonas > Sphingomonas sp. AC411. The sequence goes on from NZ_CEEDAQ010000001.1 coordinate 19,722, forward strand.
GCCGCGACCGCAGAAAGGGGAAGGGATCGGCAGGACAGGCAGGCGAAGCCCGGGAAGCGCAATGAAAAGCGAACGGGCCTGATCCGAACCAGTCGGTTCGGGGATCACGCCAAAAGAAGGCCTACCGTCATGCACCGCATGCTCCACGAACCACTGCCGTCCACGTCGAACGCATTGCTCGACTATTTCCTCGCCGCGCTCGGCGGCGAAACCTACTACCCGCTCGGCGGCAACACCGGCTTGCCCGCCGGCGCCCTCGAGAGCCTGGATCACAACGTCGTGCTGGCCGCCACCCCGGTCAGCGTCCGCGTTTTCGATGAGGCGCTGCTGCGCTCGGCTGAGTATCGTGACACACTCCTCGTGCGTCACGGCTTCTACCCCGAAACGCTCGACCCGGTGCGGGTCGATGTCGCCCTCAGGTCTACCACCGGGCCGATCCTTGTCCCCGACCTCAGTCTCTTCCGCGACATGGACGGGCAGCTCCATCTCGTGCCGCAGCACCAGGACCTGTTCCTCACCGTCGGCCCCGATGGGATCTGGGTGTCGCTCATCGCACCGTTCGACCGGTGGATCGATCGTGCGGCTGGGCTTGAGCGAGCCGCTGCCGATGTGGTTCGAGCCTGTTGCAAAGCACGAGCCGGTCAATAGGTACCGAAATGCGGGCGGGGCGGCATTACTAACGCCCCGCCTCAGACTTGGATTTCGTAGTGACTTCGATGCTCAATGCAGACGACATCTACTCTGTTTGCTTGGTTTTCAAAGAGCGCCGAAGCACTTACCATAATCGGACATTATGGTAAATACAGCGATGTGCTACACAGGCGGAATGCAGGGTAAATCGGACCAGCGGGCAGGTGCCGCATGAGCGAGATCGTCGTCCATCGCACCGACGGGGAGGGGCTTCCGGTCCGCGCGCGGCGTGGGATCGTCGAGCCGATCGATGCCCGCGTTACCCGGTTGTTGAGTCTTGCGCTGCCCGCTGATGCTGGCCCTGTCAGCGAGATCGGCTTTGCCGCACAACTTGGCGCGATGGCAGCAGCGAGCAAGGCGGCACTGGCGTCGGACCTTGCATGCTATCTGCGTTGGTGTGAGGACACCCGTGTCGCCCCGCTGCCCGCCGAGCCCGAAAACCTGGTCCGCTACATCGCCATGCTCGAGGCGCGGGGCGCCAAGCCCGCCACGGCCGCCCGGCGGGTTGCCAGTCTCGCGACGGCACACGGCCTGTCAGGCATGCAGGAGAGGGGCATGCGCCAACAAGCCACGTCATGGTCCGCGCCGCGCTCAAGGGCCTGCGCCGGCGTCGTGGCGCTGCGCAGCGCCAGGCCGCCCCGTTGCGCTTCGGGGCCACGCTCGATCCGCACACCAAGGGTTTTACGCTGACGGCGCTGCTCGGTGCCTGCGGCGGCGATTTGCAGGGCTTGCGCGATGCCGCACTGCTGTCGCTCGGCTATGACGCTGGCTTGCGCGTCAGCGAGCTCGTCGCGGTCACCGTCGCGCATATCGATCCGCACAGCGACGGCTCGGCGCTCCTGTTCATCCCATCGTCCAAGACCGATCAGGAAGGGCAGGGGGCCTGGGGCTGGCTGTCCGCGGACACGATGCGCCGGGTCGGCGCCTGGCTGGTAGCGAGCGCCATCACCGAGGGGCCGGTCTTCCGCCGCGTCGGAGTCGATCGGCGCCGTTTGCGGACCGCGGTTCCACCGATGGCGTACGAGGCAATCCCGGGGCACACGCGGCACTGGCAGGAGAAGCTCAAGGGCAAGAAGGCCGAACCGGCGCGGACGGTCTATACCGTTGGTACGACCTCACTGAGCCGGCAGGGCGTCAACGGGATCTATCGGCGGGTGGCGCTGAGTGCATTTGATCAGGGGCTGGTCGAGATGCCGATCGCCAAAGTCGAGGAGGCCGCGCGCGCGCTGTCGAGCCATTCGCTGCGCGTTGGGCTGACGCAGGATCTGTTTGCCGCCGGCGAGGACGGGGTTGGCATCGCCCAAGCGCTGCGCTGGTCTTCGCCCTCGACCGCGCTGCGCTACGGGCGCAAGCTTGCAGCCAGGAGCAATGTCGCCGCGCGCGTATTGTCTCGCATCAGAGCTTGAACTTGCAAAACCGATGCAGCCTATCTGGGTGTCGGTTGGGTTCGCTAGATATGAACACACTGTATTCGTCGTTGAGTCTCGCAATCAATCCGGTAAACGTTGAAACAAAAAATATGTGAGCGCTGATCGGATGCTGGCCAGTTATCTGAATATATTTAAATTGGGCCGAGACAAAACCGGCATGGGCAGTATTAGATTCCGCGTCGACTATGGCATTAAAGATATCTAAACCAGCGATTTGATAGGTTCCCGGTCCATGAGCCTTTCTGAAGAATCTCAGTATCAAGGAGGCGATGATACAGTAACCGTACTGCTTCATCTTCAGAACGCCATTCTGAAGATGATTGCCAAGGGCGCTGGGCTCGCACCAACGTGTACCACGCTGTGTGTGGAAGTAGAGCGGATCCTCCCTGACGTAATCTGCTCGGTTTTAACGGTTGATGCGGCAGGCCTGCTTCATCCGCTCGCTGGCCCGAGCCTTCCGGAAGTATATTCCCAAGCGTTGGATGGAATGTCCGTCGGCCCATTAGCCGGCTCCTGCGGAACTGCTGCCTATCTAAAGACAGAAATTACCGTCGTTGATATCGAGACCGACGTCCGCTGGGCGCAGTTCAAACACCTCGCTCTTCCCCTCGGGCTCCGCGCCTGCTGGTCCAGTCCGATATGTGATGCAGACGGTCGCGCGATCGCGACATTTGCTTCTACTATCGCAGCGCCCGCGGACCGACGGCTTTTGAGCGCGAGGTGGTGGCTAACTGCGTTAACCTCACGCAAATCGCTATCGAGCGACATGAGCGTGTCCTCGAGCACCAACGACGGGCTTTTACCGACGCCTTGACCGGTTGCCCCAATCGGGCTGCGTATCATGCCGCACTTTCCAAACTCGAGGGCGCTGCGGTGGGCAGTTGGGCACTATTCGTGCTGGATCTCGATAATCTCAAGGTCGTGAATGACACGTTCGGGCATCATGCGGGTGACGAGCTTCTTCAGATTGCCAGCGACAGGATATCAGCAACGGTCAGCCCCGGGCGAACGTTTCGCGTCGGGGGCGACGAGTTTGCTGTCATTCTCCAGGCTACCGATGCCCTTCGTGACCTGGAGAAGATCGCGGATGTGGTTCTAAGCGCGCTCTCGGTTGCTGCCGACTGCGGCGGGCATAGCATCGTCCCTCGCGCTACCATCGGAGGCGCTACGTTCTCATCGGACGACGCTGGGGTTGGGAGTGTTCGGCAGAATGCCGACTTTGCCCTTTACCACGCCAAGGAAACCGGTCGTGGCGGCTTCGTACGATACTGGGCAGGGCTCCGCTCGAACATGACGCGGCGTATGGGCGCGATCAGGGACCTCAGCGCGGCGTTGCGAGAGGACCGGATCGAAGCACATTACCAACCGATCTTCCGATTGGACACGCGGGAGATCGTAGGGCTGGAAGCGCTTTGCCGCATGCGCATCGGCGACAATCTGGTTTCGGCTGCCTCCTTTCATGAGGCGACTGCCGACGCCCAGGTTGCGACCTCGCTCACTGCCAGGATGATGACCTTGGTAGCGGCTGACCTACGTCGATGGCTGGATTTGGGTATTCCCTTTCAACACGTTGGTATCAATGTCTCGTCTGCGGATTTGAGTGGCGGGGCCGTCGGGCAGGTTCTCTCCGCGACGCTCGAACGCGAGCGGATCCTCTCGATCACGTCATCCTCGAGGTAACCGAGACGGTGTACATGGGACGTGGCGACCAAGCGATACAGCAAGCGATCAGGGCACTACGCGCTGACGGCATACGGGTCGCGCTGGACGATTTCGGAACGGGTTTCGCATCGCTGACGCACCTCCTCACCGTTCCCGTCGATGTCATCAAGATCGACAAACTGTTCGTTGACCACCTGGAACCCGACGGTGTCAGCGTGACCATCGTCGAAGGCCTTATCCGTACCGCGAAAAAGATGGGCATCAAGATCGTCGCCGAGGGGATAGAAACCGAAGAGCAAGTCGAACAGCTTCGCGCGATCGGCTGTGCGTTAGGGCAGGGGTACATATTCTCACCCGCGGTCAATCGCGATACGACGACCGCCCTTCTCCTTGGGCATGCGCAAGGCATTGCGCGACCGCCGATTGAGACGCGATCAGGTGCGGCCTAAATACGCGTCTAGCACTGAAGACGCTGTATTAGTAACGGTCAAGCTTGAGCTAGCAGTGACACTGAGCAAGTCGTCGTCAGGCAGCCTGCGGTAGGGCAGTGTCCAGTCGCGGCCGCCTACGTGTCGATCGCAAGTGCGAAGCGTTCGGCTTTGGCGAGTAACTGAGCATTCGTCAGGGCACGGTCGTCGATCCACCATTTGTCCTTGGTTACGTGTGTACAGACTTGGTGCCCGTTTTCTTCTGTCCTCGGTCGAGCAATGGACACGTTGGCGACTGCCCGGGGGACTTCACCTATCCGACCTAGAGACCGCCGCATGTCAGCAGAGGTAAGTCGATATGGGCAAAGACTGCGCCGTCACGTACCGTCGCTGCCGCCTGCTTGCCCTTCTTATTCGCAACGAAACAGGTGCGGCACTAAGTAATCTTCAACCGCGGGCTTTCCGCTCCTGCTGGCTGGCCAGGCCAGAAAGTTAGTGGATCGGTTCGTGCCCACAGTCTAACAACACAACGCGAGATTATCCATGCGCAGACATTTTCTGAATGCCATCACCTCCTTGGCCGTACTGGCGGCCAGCGCATCAGCCATCGCCCAGGAGACGCTCGACCCGGATCCGAACACTCTCGCGCCGTCGAAGGATCCCAGACGTCAAGCCAATGGTCTGGCGCAGAAGCCGCCGATGGGGTGGAACAGCTGGAACAAGTTCGCCTGCAACGTCAACGAGAAGGTCGTCCGCGACATGGCGGACGTGATCGTCGCCAACGGAATGAAGGGGGCGGGTTACGAGTACGTCGTCATCGACGATTGCTGGCACGGCACGCGCGACGCCAGCGGTTTCATCACCGAGGATCGCACGCGCTTCCCCTTGGGACTGAAGGCTCTCGGAGATTACATCCATTCGAAGGGTCTGAAGTTCGGAATCTATTCGGACGCGGGCACGAAGACGTGTGGAGGGCGCCCCGGCAGCCAAGGGCATGAATATCAGGACGCACAGCAATATGCTCGTTGGGGCGTCGATTATCTCAAATATGACTGGTGCTCGACCGGCGTACGCAATCCCGAGGAGGCCTACGCCTTGATGTCGGATGCGTTGAAGGCGAGCGGTAGGCCGATCCTGTTCTCGATGTGCGAATGGGGCAATTCCAAGCCCTGGCTCTGGGCGTCGAAGATCGGCAACATGTGGCGCACGACCGGTGACATCACCGACAAATGGCAGGGCAAGTACAACTACAGTTGGGGCATCGCCTCGATCGTCGACATGAACGAACCGCTCTGGCCCTATGCGGGTCCAGGTCATTGGAACGATCCCGATATGCTCGAGGTCGGAAACGGCGGCCTGACCGACGTCGAATACCGCGCCCACTTCTCGCTTTGGGCGATGATGGCGGCGCCGTTGATCGCCGGCAACGATCTGGCGACGATGACCGATGCGACCCGAACCATCCTGCTCAACCGCGACGTGATCGCGGTCGACCAGGATCCACTGGGAAAACAAGGCCACCGCGTAACCGACAAGGGCGATCTGGAAGTCTGGTCGAAGCCGATGGCAGATGGTGGACGCACGGTGCTGCTGTGGAACCGCGGAACTACGCCGGCTCGGATCGCGGCAGAATGGCCGGCCTTGGGGCTGCCCGGCAAATTGCGCCTGAAGGCGCAGGACCTTGGACGAAGAAGAATCTTGGACAAGTGTCAGCCCGCTACGAAGCGGACGTCGCTCCGCACGGTGTGGTCATGGTGAGGTTGAAGCCATGAGCTATCACCGCCGTCCCCCGTCGCGCTCCTGTTCTGCGCCGGCCGCGCACTTCGCGAACGGGTCCGATCAACGGGCGGGCGTGTGGCCGAGGGGATATCCGGCCGACTGAGATCGAAAATCGATGGGGCCGCAGACGACGGTACGGGAGAGAAGTCGATGGACGTGAAAGACCTGAAGCAGCCTGTTTCACTACAGCGCGGTTCAACGGACGAGTTCGATCGTTCTGTTCTATCGCGGCGAAACTACCTTCTGGGCAGCGTTGCAGTAGGGGTGCACCTTGTAGCACCCCTGAGCAACGCGGTTGCCGCGCCACGGACGACCGGCAACGCCGTCAAGCTTGACGGTTCTGCGGGCGGCAAGCGCTTCGACGGGATCGGCGTCGTGAATGGCGGGGGCGCCACCTCCGTGCTGCTGAAGGATTATCCCGAGCCTCAACGCAGCCAGATCCTCGATTTCGTCTACAAGCCCAAGTTCGGCGCATCGGTCAGTGCCCTGCTCGTCGAAATTCCCGGTGACGGCAACTCGACGCAGGGCTCGATGCCCAGCCATATGCACACCCGCGATGACCTCGACTACAATCGTGGCTACACATGGTGGATCATGAAGGAGGCCAAGAGGCGGAATCCCACGCTGTCTCTCGACGCCACGGCATGGAGCGCACCCGGATGGATCGGCGACAATAAGAACAACGAGGCCAATCAGGTTGACCGGGATAATGCCGACTTCTGGTCTCAGGACGCAGTCGAATATTATATCAAGTGGCTTGAGGGACTTCGTTCCGTTCACGGGCTCGAGCTGGACGCGATCGGCTGCCGGAACGAGAAGGGCGCTAGTGCCAGCTTCGCGAAGGCTTTGAAGAAAGCGTTGCTGACCCGCAATTTCAAGAACGTAAAGCTTCATGCTTTCGACAATTGGGGCGAAAACAAACTGGACTTCGTGTCCGGAATGCTCCGAGACAAAGAGCTGCGCGACGCGATAGACGTCATAAGCGCGCACACCTTCACCGAGATACCAGCCTCGCCTGCCGTGATTTCAGCCGCGAAGCAGATGGATAAGCCAATCTGGAATACTGAAGACCATGTCTATCTCAAGGGCTTCGATTGCGCGATCAGCATCGTTAACTGCTTCAACCGAAACTATCACGAAAGTGGCGCGACGAAGGTCGTTAACTGGTATGACATCGGCGGCCTATACCCCGTCGAGCCCTATGCAGAGGATCCACCGGCGGTGTTGGCCTGGGAGCCGTGGAGCGGGCACTATAAAGTTCGTGAGGCTCTGTGGGGGTATGCGCACTACGGGCAGTTTTCGGAGATCGGGTGGACCTACCTGAACGGCGGCAGCGGGCGGTTGGACAAGGGAGGGACTTACGTCACCTTAAAATCGTCAGATGGCGATTACAGCGTCATCCTGGAAACACGTGACGCGGAGGTCAACCAGACATTCCAATTGGAGATTGCAGGCAACCTTTCGACCGAATCTCTATGTGTGTGGCAGAGCAACGCTGCCGAACAGTTCGTGCGCAAGTCCGACTTGGTCATGCATGGCCGAGTTGTAACGCTCAGACTCGAGCCAAACACGATATATTCGCTGTCGACGACGCGGGGCAGCAGAAAGGTGGGTTCGACGGCATTCCCAAGTCGAAGCCGTTCCCCTTCCCGTATGTCGACGAGTTCGGTTCATACAATGATCCGCAGCAGAGCGGCTACCTTCCCCGCTATACAGCAGACATCCTGGGTGCGTTCGAAATTACCGATCGACCAGACGAGAAGTCAGGAAAGTGTTTGCGGCAGGTCGTGCCAGCGCCGACCCTCTCCTGGGCGCCGGAGTGGCAGCCCTATACCATCATCGGCGATCGCGAATGGTCAGATTACGAAGTCAGCGTCGACGTTTGGCTGAAGCCGGGAGACACTGCGGGTGTAATGGGGCGCATCAACCATGTCGGCACAGGTTATGGCGTCATTCCCAAGGGCTACTATCTTGAGCTTAAGCACTCGGGCGAGTGTCGGCTGATCGCTATCCGAGGCAAGAAGAACCCGAATGAAATAGTCGGTGATGCGGAACAGCAAAGACTTATCGCCTCGGGTAAATTCGAAGGCGAAGGGGGCGAGCTGGTGCTCGATAGCAGCAAGGCTACGCTGAAAAGCGGGAAGTGGGTCCGCCTGACGCTCCGCTTGGAAGGTGAGACACTTACCGGCTCAATAGATGGAAGGCACATCGTATCGGGAACAAGCCGCCTCTATAGGGCGGGCATGGCTGGCCTTCTCGTGGGGCAGGAAGCAGAGCGTACAAGTACGCCATTCTTCAAGAGCCTTCGAATTGACGCTGTTGGCAGCGAATCTTGCAAGATCACGTCCGCAGCCAACCTGAGGGCTTCAAAAGATCATCTTGATAGCGATGAAGTATAATCTGATCGTCCAGCCTAGCGATGTGTGAGGACGGCTCTCGTTACAGTCTCGTCGCCAGGAAGTGTTGCTCACAGTCTGTTCGCTCAATCGGCATAGGTATGACAGGGAACAGATCGAGCCTGTCACGCCCCGTCTCGCCGAAATGCATGCACGGCTGTTAATAAAGCGGTTTCACCGCCGCAGGAGGAACGGATCGTTCGATGGCCCGCCAAGCCGGCGCTGACCGGCGTGCGCCGATCACTTGGTCGGCGACGTTAAGGCCACCATCTCCCGAAGTCTGAGGATGCACTACGCCCGGAGGCCGCACGGCTAACGGCCAGCCTACGTACATGCTTTCCGCCGAGTTTTTGCGGCTAGCGGGTCCAGGAAACCCGGGCAAAGAAAGGGTCGCCAAAGCGACCCCGAAAGTTATTTAGGAGAGGATGCCTGAAAGGCCTGCTTTCAATATGACAGACGAAAGCGAATAGCGAATGCAAATTTGATTATTAGCGATTGCAGATGCTGCATCTGTTCACCTTCGGATGGGCGTGTATCAGACGGGAGTGCCATCATTCCCGTAAGCCAACCCTCGTGTTGCCTCGCTGCCACTACTGCGTTGGGTAGGGTGTCCAAGCGCTTCGGAATGCCAAATAAGCGGCGTGCCGGAAGTGCCGCACCCCACGAAACAAGGCAACCGACGATCGCCATGCTACATCCCCACGGTTCCTAATCATCAGGGTCTAAGTCGATGCGTAGGGGGCAGTCTCAGCGTTCCCGGTAGGGTTGCCGACGAGGACGCTTTGGCGTTAGCAGGTAGGTGGCAATATCTCGGCGGGACGTGGCTGCAATACCTCGATAGGATGCCACTTGTTGCAAGTAATGGCTAAGGCTGGCACGTTATAACCAGTATAAGACCACACGAAAGGGGCGGAACTCGCGACGGCATGGCGATACAGGACAGCGTACCGAATTCGAGTCACTTGACGGCAAAGCCAAGGTCCTTCGATCGGGGAGCGCGTCTGGGCATAAGCCTGTCCGGCACTAATCTCGAGCGCGCAGCCGACTACAATCAGCGTACCGTCCTACAAGCGATCCGCGTGAGCGGCGAAGCCAGCCGGAGCAATCTGGCGGTGATCACCGGTCTGACGGCGCCAACGATCGCGAACATAGCGAGAAGGTTGCTCGATGCCGGATTGATCAGCGAGGCAGGGCGACGACAAGGCCCGCGCGGACAGCCGGCTTCGCAACTCGTGATCAATCCCACTGGGGGTTCTCCATCGGAATTAACATCGACCGAGATCACATCACGGTCGTATCGCTTGATCTGGCCGGTTCGGTGCTGACGCGAGCGACACTGGAAGCGGCATTCGCGATGCCTGACGTGGTTGCGCGATGGCTGCGCGATCAGATTGCCGTCATTCGCGCATCGAAGCTGATCGACGAACGGCGCATGCTCGGCGTTGGCGTCGCGATGCCCGACGATCTGGGCCGGGTGACCTTGCCCCATCGACCTTCGGCGTATGAAAGCTGGAACGACATCGACGTTCAGGCAATGGTCGAGGAGATCGTCCCATGGTCCGTGCATGTCGACAATGATGCTGCTGCGGCGGCAATAGGCGAAGCCCAGTTCGGATCGGGCATGGTTTTGAGCAGCTTCTTCTATGTGCTGGTAAGCGCAGGCCTCGGTGGCGGATTGGTGATCGACGGCAACTATTTCCGCGGTGCCGGGGCGCGTAGTGGCGAAATCGGCTTCATGCCCGACATGACACGGCGCGCGGCGGGACAGACGGTACAGCAAACCGTGTCCTTGTCCGCGCTCTATGCAAGGCTGCACGCTGGCGGGTGCGAAATCGATGGGATCGAAGCACTGACCCGCGACGACAGCACGGTGGCGGCAATCGTCGAGCGCTGGATCGAGGACGCAGCGCAGTCGCTGATCGAGCCTTTGATCGCGGTCAGCTGCCTTATTGATCCCGGCGCCGTGCTGATCGGTGGGCGTCTGCCGGCAACGCTGGTCGATGCGCTCGTTGCGCGCTTGAACGTCATGCTTGCGGATTCAAAATTACCGTCTCCGGCGCGGGTCGTCCGTGCGACGATGTCTGACGATGCCCCGGCGATCGGTGCGGCAATCCTGCCGTTCCTCGACCACATCCTACCTTCGGAAGCGATCCTCATGCAGGTCGGCCACACGTCGTGAAGCGATTAATGCAATTTACCTTCCAATATGTGGCAATATAGGTAGGTTAGGCCCACAACAGCGGTCCGGCAGGGCGGTGATGGGAGAGGCAAGAGACGAGCGAGTGCAATCGCAGTGTCGAATGACGCGTACGCGTTCCACTCGATCCCCGCCCGCGTGACATCGGGCAGGGGGAAACACGGACGATGATCCAGATTGGTATCGATTTCGGCGGCACGAAGATTGAGGCGGCCGCGCTCGATGACAACGGGCGCTTCCTCAGCAGATTGCGGGTGCCAAATCCAGGCGATTATGACGCGGCGGTGCGCGATGTCCGCGCGCTTGTCCACGCGGTCGAAGTTGAGGCGGGCGGGGCGGCTAACGGTGCCGTGGCATCGATCGGTATCGGTACGCCGGGGTCGATTTCCCCCGAACCGGACTGATGCGCAACGCCAACTCATTGTTTCTGAACGGACGCCGGTTCCGCGAAGACCTGGAGACCGCGATCGGCCGACCTGTGCGGATGGCGAACGACGCCAATTGCCTCGCCTTATCCGAAGCCGTCGACGGCGCAGCAGCCGGCGCGCGCTCGGCGTTCGCAATCATCGTCGGGACCGGCTGTGGCGGTGGTCTCGTGATCGACGGGCGGATCGTCGAAGGGGCGAATGGCATTGCCGGGGAATGGGGCCATGTGCCGCTGCCTTGGCCGAACGAGTCCGAGTATCCCGGGCCAGAATGCTGGTGCGGGGAGCGCGGTTGCCTGGAAAGCTGGGTATCGGGAACGGGATTTCGGCGCGATCACGAGATCGTCACCGGCCAGGCGCTAGAAGGCGCGGCGATCATCGCGGCGGCGCGCGACGGCGATCCCGGCGCGGCGGCAACTCTGGAGCGCTACGTCGATCGCCTCGGTCGCGCGATCGCCTTGCTCGCCAATCTGATCGATCCCGACTGTTTCGTGCTCGGCGGCGGCATGTCGAACGTGGTCGAGATTTACGCCCAGCTGCCCAATGCGGTGCGTCGACATACCTTTTCCGACGCCTGGAATGCGAAGATCGTCCAGGCGGTGTGGGGCGACAGCAGCGGTGTCCGCGGTGCGGCAAGGCTTTGGCCAGTTTAAAGGAGTCCACACGCAGAGGAAGGATTCAAAATTTCAGCGCCAGTCGAATTCAGACTGTATGTATGGATACTTGTTTCCCCGCGAAGGCGGGGACCCACACTGGGCTGAGACCGTCCCGGGAGAACTACGCTTCGTTGCGCTGCGCCCGCTTGGCGCTAAGGTGCGCTACGCAAGCCGCACACTTCGCCGCGTAGATCCGCCCCCGGCTGCGGGCCACCGTTCACGAAGCCAAGATAACTCTTGGTTGCAAGATCAAAACGCTTCCACGCGGGTAGTCCGACAGCGTTCGGATCTCCGGTGCGCGCAAAGGCCAACCAATAGGCCTGCATTGGCGGCGCCCCGGGCTCCAGATCCTGCGCGCTCGTCATCACGTAGCGGATTTCGCTGCCGTGCGTCACGGGCTTGGCATCGGGAGCGCTGTAATCGAACTGATATTGCCAGACCGGCTGACCCGCGCGCGTGCGAGCGGCGGCAATTGTCGTTACCGGACAACGAAAGGTGATGTCATTGGACAGGATCAGGTCCAGATCACCCAGCCGCGGATCGGCAACGGGGATCGTGTCCACGCCATACACCTTGCGAGCGATTGCGGCGTTGTTGCCAAAGCTTCCGCGATCGCGTCGTCCGCGCGCGCGACACCACCGTGCAGCGTCAGTTCGCGGGCGTTGCTACCCACGATCAGCGGGGCGGGGTTGCCGCCCTTTACTAAGCTCGCAGCGGGCGACTCCGTCAGTACGCGGCCATCAACAACCGCCTGAAGCCAGATGAAGCTCTTGTCGGCGAGCCCTGGCACCTCGACGGCCTCGGTAGCTTCGATGAGCTTGGCGACGGGAAGCGCACGCAGCGCAGCAGTGGTCTGTGGGATGCCCGCCTTGACCGCGATCAATGTGCCAAGGCGTTCGTTTTCGGCCAGGCTGCGCGGTGGCGACCCGAAGCCAGGCGTCCCGCTCTCTTCGATCGCCTTGGCGAATAGCCCGCGCGATCCAGGACTGAGCAGATGCAGGCCGACGTCCATCGCGCCGGCACTCTCGCCGAACAGCGTGACGTTGGTCGGGTCGCCACCGAACGCCGCGATGTTGGCGCGCACCCATCGCAGCGCCGCTTGCTGATCCATTAAACCGTAATTGCCCGATGCACCGTTCCCCTCGCGGGTCAGCGCTGGGTGTGACAGGAATCCGAGCGCGCCGAGGCGGTATTGCATGCTAACAAGCACGACGCCGTTGCGCACCAAGCCGGACTGGATCGTACCCGCGCCGCCACCCGCATAGTTGGATCCGCCGTGAATCCACACCATCACCGGCAGCGATTTGTGCGGCTTAAGGTCGGGCGTCGCGACTTCGAGGTACAGGCAGTCTTCGCTCGCGAAATTTGCAGCCTGCGTGTTCCAGCCACGATCTACCTGTGGGCAGGACGGTGCGGATTTGGTCGCATCGCGCGGACGCTGCCAGCGGCGCATCGGTTGCGGCGATTTCCAGCGTAGCGGGCCGATCGGAGGCGCGGCGTAAGGTATCCCGCGGAACAGATGGCGGCCGTCCGCCGTCACTTCGCCGCGCAGGGCACCCTGAGGCGTCAAAACGATCGTAGCGGCAAGCAGCCCAGCGAGCAGGATCACCGCGCGATGATCGCGCGGGTGGGCGTGGGCTTTGCCAGCGCTGCTGCGAATGCGCGCTCGGCGACCGGCGCCATCACCGCATAGCCCGCGGGGTAGGATGAACGTGATCCGACGACAAGCCTGCGCGCATGCCGTTGGTGCCGGGTGCGACCAGTGCGGACCAGTAATCCGCGTAGGTCGAACCGGTCGCCGCGGCATAGGCCTTGAGCCACGTGTTCATCGCCACGATCTTGCTGCCCGTATCAAGCCCCGGACGCCAAGGATACTGGTCTGCCGGCGGGATCGAGGCGAGGATTACCCGGATGCCATTGGCCTGCGCGAGTTCCGTCATTGCGCGAATGTTCGCCTTGCTCTCGTCGGGGGTCATCGGCCCGGTATTGAAGGCGATATCGTTCGTGCCGGCCATGATCTGTACCACCGCGGGCTTCAGCTCGATAACGTCGGCGGGGAAGCGCACAAGCATTTGCGGCGTGGTCTGGCCACCGATGCCGCGACCTAACCGGCCGTCCTTGAAGAACGCCGGCACCTGGTCGAACCAGCCCTGCGTGATCGAGTCGCCGATCAGCACGATCCGTGGCTGGCCTTTGACGGGAGCAGGTAGGGCTGCGTTCGCATCGCGGTAGCGGCCGAGATACGCCCAGTCGGTGTGCAGCCGCTCCTCGGCCTCCTTGGCCCATTGTGCCTTCTGCTCGGGCGTAGGGTCGGCGGCGAGGGCAGGGAATGCTAAGGGGAAGGCGAGTGCGGCAATCAGCAGGCGGGTCGGTTTCATCGGAACTTCCTTATCGGATCGGAACGAGACGGATCGCGCCGCCGCCCGATGCTGCGAGTGTCAGGGTCAGCGTATCGCGTGCAGTGACAACGCGCGTGGTCGTAATGACGTCGGTGGGGCTTGCACCGTCCTGCCATATTGTCGCGGTGAAGCGGCCACTGCTAAGAAAATCGAGCGGTACGTCTACGGTCCGTGCCGTCTCGTTGGTCATTGCGCCGACATACCAATCTTTGCCCGACCGGCGCGCGGTGACTATCCGCTCGCCGATCTCGCCCGACACGACGTGGGTTTCTTCCCAAGTTGCCGGCACGGCACGGATGAAGTCGAATCCCGCCGCGCCCGCATAATTATCCGGGCTGTCGGATACGCCCATGAACGGGCTGTCGAACACGACGTACATGGCAAGCGCCTGTCCCCGCGTGGTCTGCACCATCGGCGTCTGCGGTTCGATCCGGAACGTTGCGGGCGTCGCGTTGCGGAAACCACCGGGGGTATAGTCGTAGGGTCCCGCCAGCCCGCGCGTGAACGGCAACGTGACGTTGTGCCGGGCTGTGATGCGCCGCGTCCATTTGTTATACTCCGCGCCGAGCACGCCCTCCTGCGTCAGGAACTGCGGCCAGGTTCGCGTCGCGCCGGTCGGATGATAAGCGCCGTGCAGATCGAGCATCAGATGATGCGCCGCGCTTGCTGTGAAGATCCGCTGGTAGAAGTCGACGATCTGCTGGTCGCTACGGTCCATGAAATCGACCTTGAAGCCCTTGATACCCATCACCGCATAGCGCGCGAACACCGCGTCCATTTTCGCATCGAGCACGCGCCAGTTCGCCCACAGCCACAGCCCAACCTTTCGATCCGCGGCGTAGCGGATGAGGCCGGGCAGATCGATCGCGGGGACCGTGGTCATGATGTCGGCGCCCGGATACACCACTGGCCCGCCGCCGCTGTTCATGTACCAACCGTCGTCGATTAGCATGTAAGGCAGCGCGTTTGCGGCGGCGAAGTCGATATACGCTTTGATCGTCGCGTCGTTCATGCCTGCGGTGGGCAGTGCCTTCAGCGTCGGGCCGTTCCACCAGTCCCATGCGGTCTTGCCCGGCTTTACCCACGAGAAGTCGCCTTTGGGAGCGGGGTTGAGGCTGGTCAGGATCGTCGACTCGATCAGCTTGCCGGGCGTGGCGCCGAGCATCACCACGCGCCATGGCGTCGTCAGCCCGGTGGTCCGGACATCGGTCTTCACTGCGATCGCGGGATCATCGAGCCGCGGGGTGAGGCGGGTGGCGAAGCCAAGCGCGCCTGTTTCACGACCGGTGAGATAGGAACCCGCATAATCACGCAGATCCGCTTCGGTCAGCGCGAAGCTGGTGTCGATGGTGCCGGTACGGCAGGTGATGGGCGTCTCGAACAGATTGTGCGGACGGACTTGCGACGCGTTCAATGGGTCGTATTCGCCCTCATGACTTGTATCGAACCGGCCGAGATTGAGCCCCCAACAGCGATAATCGGCGGGAAAGGCGAATTCGGTCAGCTCGCCCGCGAGCCGCAGGTCGGTGAAGCCGGGCTGGACAGGCAGGCGATAGCGGAACGCGACGCCGTCGTCATACGCGCGGAATACGATATCGAGCTTGCGTTGAGCGCCGCCGGTCTCGGTCAACCCCAGCGTCAGTTCGTTATACTGATTGCGCGCGGCCGACGTCTTACCCGCAATCAAGCGATAGCGTGTATCGGCGTTCGTGCGCGAAGCACCGGTAACCGCGGTGTCGGGGCCAAGCTTCTTGTAGCTCTCGAACGCAAGGCCCAGCGGCGACGTGCCGATCACCGGCCGCCCGTGAAAGGCGATGGCGTAGGTCGGACCCTTGGTCGCCGCATCCTGGCCGATCGTCACGTCGATCGCGCCATCGGGCGACAACAGATGCCGGTCTTGCGCCGATACGAAGGCGGCGGTGCAAAGGAGCGCAAGGGCGAGAAGCGTCTTCATCATTGTACCTTCACAGTGGTCGGCGTCACGTTCCAGCCGCGCAATGCGATCGTCGTTCGTCCCTTCGCCGCGGAGGCGGGGTAGCGGATTTCCACGCGGCGATGAGTGCCAGGGAGTAGCGATACGTAGTTATCGGTGAAGTACGCGGGGAGGACTTGCGCGCCGGCTCCGTTCATCACCGTCAGCTTGGTCGCGAGTGCGGCGACCGAGCCCGTGTTCGACAGGTTTAGCGTCGTCACGATCTCGTCCCCGTCCCGGCGGCTGAGGGCGGTGGCGGCGACACGGGCCTTGGCCATCGTCGTCATACTTCGATAGGCGGCGTCGTCGGCACCCTGCCAATAAAGATTTTCCGAGACGATCTTGCCTGCCGCGTCGGTGACGTCGAGCGACACCAGCACCATGCCCTTCGCCAGCAACGGCGCGAGATCGAGCGTGAACGCGTCCGCCACCAGGCCCGCCCCTGCGCTCAAGGTCGCACGCTGCTCAGCAAGCACGCGGTTGTCGAGAGACGTTACCTTGGCATGCACGACTGCCCCAGCCAGCGCCGGGCCGTTATTCACCAGCACCACCTTGTGATCGGGCAGGTTCATCTGGACATGGACCGGCTCCGACGCCTTCTTCGTCCCATAGAACGCGGCGTGTGTGTCATAATCCGAGGAGAAGATTTGCCACGCCGACGACGGCCAAGCTGGCTGCGTCATCCACAGCATCCTTGCGGAGTTGGTGGTCCACAGCCCGGCGTTGAACCCTTCGAAGATCGCGCGGTAGGAGTCGTACTCCATCATCTGCGCCTTGCGCTCGAAGTCGGGCAGGCTGGTGCCCGCACCATAACGCGTCGCCAGCGCATCCATGTACGTCTTGACCGCGCCGTTCCCGGTCTGGTGCCAGTCGTGATACGCCCACGTGTCACCGATCGGCCACAGGTCGGCCTTGGGTATCGCGCGCGTCCAGGCCTCTAAGGTCGGGAAGCTCGGCGTGCCGAGTTCGACCGAAAAGCCCTTGGCGTGCTCGGTGAAATAGCTCGCCTCCGGACGCCAGTTGTACGGCCCGCTGTTCTGCAGGTTCACGCGGTTCGACGAGCCCATGTACAGCCGCGTCCCGTCGTCGCGGTTGACGATCCCCTGCAGCGCCTCGTTGAGGATCGGCTGCGGCACGCCCTCGTTGCGGCCGAACCAGACCACGATCGAGGGATGGTTGCGGAACCGCTTGACCACGTCCTCGGCATTGGCGGTGAACAGCGGCACGTCCTGCGCCTCGAGGTTGTAATCCTGCGTCGACTCCCAAAAATCGTTGAGGATCATCAGCCCGTGTTCGTCGGCGAGATCGTAGAACGTCTCCTCGGTATTCTGGCCGACCCAGTTGCGGATGATGTTGAGGTTCGCATCCTGATGCAGCCGGAAAAACGGCAGCAGGCGCGCGCGCTCGGTCCGCTTCATGAAGTCGTCCATGCCGATATTGCCGCCGCGCGCGGCGATCCGCACGCCGTTGACCTTGATTAGCAGATACGGCGCGAGCCCGGCATCGCCTGCGATCGGCGTCACTGCGGGCGAGGTCTCGGCGCCGGGGACGAGCGACGCCGCCCAGCCATTCTCGGTCTGGCGGATACCTTGGTGCGTACCGTCGACGATCTGCGTGTGCAGCGCGCGCGCCTTGGATAAGTCGATTCCGACGCGGCGCAGCGTATCGGTCTTGTCCATCAGCGAAATCTCATAGGTCACCTGCCGCATGCCGAAGCGCAGCGTCTTCGTATCCGACACCGCGCCGCCGATCGTGCTGGTCAGCGTCAGGTCGTGCAGCGCCGGCGCGCCGTAGCCGTTCGGCCACCAGAGCTTCGGATTGCGCACCGCGAGCACCGGAAACTCGGCAGGCGCCATCGTCACGACGGCGCTCGCATGCGGTGCAAGCGAGACCGATTTGCTGACCGTTACGTCGTCGAACCTGGCAGTGACGATCGCCGTCGTCGGCTGGTCGGTCAGGTTACGGACGGGGACCGTGATCTCGACGTTCGCGACGCTGTTGTCGGCATTGGGCAACGTCGTGACGACCTGCGCATCGCCGAGTGCGGCGGGGCCGGTCGCGATCAGGTCGACGCCTTGCCACAGACCGGTATTGCGGTCGCGGATCGACGGGATCCAGTCCCAGCCCTCGGTCGCGACGAAGGTCGGGCCGTCGAGCATCTGCATGCCGCCGTTCTCGCCTACCCCTGCGGTCATCGATTCCTCATGCGCGAGGCCGGGATGCGGCGGCGGCGACACCTTCACGGCAATGACATTGCGCCCGGGGGCGAGCTTGCCCGTCACGTCGAACCGGCCGCGGATGAAGGCGCCCTTCATCGTGCCCAGACGCGCGCCATTGAGCCAGATCTCGGCGGCGTAGTTCACGCCCTTGAAGTTCAGTTCGAGATGCTTGCCGACGGTCTCGGCGGGCACTTCGATTTCGGTGCGGTACCAGTAATCCTGGCGGGCGAGGCGCTCGGGGATCGCCATGTTGTTCAGCCCGAAGGCGGGATCGGGATAGACGCCGCGGTCGACCAGCGTGGTCAGCACGGTGCCGGGCACGGTGGCGACGTACCAGGATTTGGCGTCATAGCCCACGCGCGATACTGCGGCGCCGTTTGCCCGAACGCTGGGTGCTTCGGCGAGCCGCCAGCCGCCGACGGTCCACGATCCGGGCGAGCGCTGCGCCAGTGCCGGACCAAGCGGTACGGGCTTGGCAACGGGCTTCGACAAGGGGGCACGGCTGCGCGGAAGTGTAGCCGGGTCCTGCGGTGCGACCTGTCCCAGCGACTGGCGAACCTGCACCGGCCATTCCGACCGAACCGGGTCGCGCTCGGCATAGCCTGGGAGGAGCGGGGCAGGAGGTGCTATCTGGGCGCCGGCGGTAGACGCGAGCAGCGACGCGAACGCAGTAGCGCCAAAGACACGGATCGAACGTTCGGTCATCAGTCATCCCCTTTTTCGGCAGCCGGATCTCTGGCCGGGCTGCACAATCAGGCCGCAAAAAGCACGCCCGGGG
The DNA here is from genome assembly GCF_979253035.1 of Sphingomonas sp. AC411. Lineage (NCBI taxonomy): Bacteria > Pseudomonadati > Pseudomonadota > Alphaproteobacteria > Sphingomonadales > Sphingomonadaceae > Sphingomonas > Sphingomonas sp. AC411. Next base: position 38,753 of record NZ_CEEDAQ010000001.1, read on the forward strand.
AAAAAGCCAAATTATTTGGCAAATTCCTGGTGGCGATCGAACGGCGCGTGCCGGGCGACGAATTCCGCATGGTCCGGCAGGGCTTTCGCGGTACGCAACGTCGCGGCGCGCATCTCGCGCAGCGCGTCGGCAACCCGATCGGCATCCAACGCATCCACGATCGGATCATAGCCGACCGGGGTGACGTGCTGCCCAAGCAACACCTGCACCCAGCTCGGAATGCCGAACAGCTCGTCATCGTAGCGGAAGATGCGGCCCTTTTCACGGAACAGCGCGAGCTTGCGCGTCAGGCTGTCGGGGATCGGCATCGTCCGGACACGCCGCCAGAACGCGGAATCGTCGCGACGGGTGGCATGGTAATGCAGGATGATGAAGTCGCGAACCGAGGTGTAGGCGTCGCCCATCAGCCGGTTGTATTCGTCGCGTTCAACATCGGAGAAACTGCGGTCGGGAAACAGCGCGAACAGCTTCGAGATCCCCGTCTGGATCAGGTGGATGCTGGTCGATTCGAGCGGTTCAAGGAACCCGCCGGCAAGGCCGAGCGCGACGACGTTGCCCTCCCACATTTTTGTACGCCGCCCCGCCTTGAAGCGAAGTTGTCGCGGATCGGCTGTCGGCTTGGAATCGAGATTGGCGAGCAGCAGCGCGCTCGCCTCGTCATCCGAGATATGCCCGCTGGAATAGACATGGCCATTGCCAGTGCGATGCTGGAGCGGAATCCGCCATTGCCAGCCGGCCGAACGCGCCGTCGCTCGCGTGTAGGGCAGCAGCGGTGCGCTCGGTTCAGTCGGGACCGCGACCGCCCGGTCGCAAGGGAGCCAGTGCGACCAGTCCTCGAACGGCACGCTCATCGTCTCGCCAAGCAGCAGGCTGCGAAACCCCGAGCAGTCGATGAACAGGTCACCATCGACCGAACGACCATCATCGAGCCGGACCGCGCGGACGTGACCGGTGTCGGGATCGCGATCGGCGCCAATGATCCGCCCTTCAATCCTAGTGACGCCACCGGCCTCGGCATGGCGACGAAGGAATGCGGCGTATAGGCCGGCGTCGAAATGATAAGCGTAGGCGAGCGGCTGCTGGCCGCTGGGCTGGCCGAACTTGTGCAGGTAGGCGGCGACTGCGGAGGGGGCGTACGCGTCGAGTGCGCCAATACCGGGACGATCGCGCAGTTTCAGCCAGAGCTGGTGGAAAGCGAGCCCCTGGATGTCGCGGCCATGCCCGCCGAATGCATGCATGTAGCAATCGTCGCCGGTGTCCCAGCCGACGAACTCGATGCCAAGCTTGAAGGTGGCGCCGGTCGCGCGGAGGAAGTCGCGTTCGTCGATCCCAAGCAGCGCGTTGAAGCCGAGGATCGGCGGGATCGTCGCCTCGCCGACGCCGACCGTGCCGATCGCGTCGGACTCAATCAGGACGATCTGGCGCTGGCCATCGTCGAGATAGCGGGCAGCCGCAGCAGCGGCCATCCAGCCAGCTGTGCCCCCGCCAACGATGACGACCTTCCGTATCGGGCCAAGGTTCGGAACGGTCATTGGCCACGCTCCAGTTGCGCGAGATAGGCGGGGTAGGGGGCAGGCGCGCTGGCAGGGCCGCGGTTGCCTCGGCAAGCCGCTTCAGCGTGGCGGCGATCGTGCCGGGGGCGGTGGCCGAGGCGATCGGGTCGGCAATGTGCGGCATCATGCCAAGCCCGAGCAGCAGCCCGTGCCAGTCGTCCTTGTCAAAGCTCTCATCCTCATAGAATGGCAGCCGCCCGCGGTGCGCGAATTGCTCAAGTGTATGGGTGAGGCTGTCGGGCCGGGGCAGGCGGGATGCCCTCTTCCAGAACGCGCCGCGCGTGCGCCCGGTCGGTAGATAATGCGCGGCCTGGTAGTCGCGAACCCGCTCGGCCTGGCGAACACTTTGGGCGTTATATTCAGCAAGTTCGGTCAATGCGCAGTCACGACCCGGGAGCAGGTCGATCGCGCGCAGGATGGCGGCGTGGGCGAGGTGCAGATTGGCGTTTGCCAAGGGATCGAGCACGACCGCGGCATCGCCCAACGCAAGGACGTTGTGCTTCCACGGTTGGGCGCGGACACCCGGCGCGATGGGAATGATCGTCTTGCCTGCGGGCAGGATGCGGCGTGCACTTGAATCCGACGTCTGATCAGCGGCGAAGGACAGGCCGGTCAATGTCCGGTCACGGAGTACGCTCGTAAACCGCCACCCTGCCGGCACCGCGATCAGTTCGTCGGTCGGCGTCGGTGCCTGGGCGGTAGCCGTTCCAAGCAGCAGGCGGTCAACCGGCAGCCACGTCTGCCAATCGTCCCACTGCGCATCCAATGTCGAGCGCAACGGCGCGGCGGGGCCCGAACAGTCGAGATACAGATCGGCCGAGATGCGCCGCCCGTCCGTCAGCATCAGCGACGCGACGCGCCCATCCGGGGAGCGCTCGACGCTGGCAAGGGCACCGGAAACAGAGAGGATGCCGATATGCCGGGAAAGTGTATGCAACAGATCGCGATAGCGGCGCGGATCTAGCCGCAATGCGTAGTCGAAACCCGAGATCGGTGAGTTCGTATCGTCGGACGGATGGACGAACTTGTCCGCAGACGCGAGCACGGCCGGCACCGAGAAGGCATCGAACCCAGCGATCTTGCCGGCGCGGCGTGCGTTCAGCCAGTGTTGGTGAAACGCGCCGGGCGCAATCGTACCACTGCGTTCGCCATGCGCGAGCACGAACGGCGCTCCGTCAGCGGTCCAGTCCGACAGCCGCGTGCCGATCCGATGCGTCGCGCCCGCCGCAAGCAGGTCGCGTTCGCGCAGGCCGATCCGGTCGTGAAACTCGGTGATCGAGGACAACGTGCCGGGCAGGCGATCGACCAGCGCTATGGGATCGTCGGGCGTCTCGATCAGCGTCACCGTCAGCCCGGGCAGCGCACGCGCGAACGCGACCGCTGCGGACAGACCGACGATTCCTGCACCAAGTACGGCGATGCTGGCTATCGGCGCGCGGCTGGTCACGCGGCGATCGTTGCGTTGCGACGCGCGATAAAGGCGGCATGGTCGGGCATTGTGTTGGCGGTCGAGGCGACAGTGTCGCGCAAGCTGGCGAGCGCGCGATCAAGACCGTTGAGGCCCGGTCGATCCGCGCGCTGGTCCCACGCCTGCGGGATGATCCCCTGACCGAGATACACCGCGATCCAGCTCGGTTCGAGGAACAGGCCCTCGCTATACTGAGTTACGCGGCCAGCACGGCGGAACAGCTCCATCTTGTCGGCGAGCGTCGTGGGCACGTCCATCGTCCGGACGTGGTTCCAGAATTCAGAATCGTCGCGGGTTGTGGCGTGATAATGCAGGATCAGGAAATCGCGGATCCGGTCATACTCCATGTCGACCATCCGGTTAAACTCGGCCCGATCGGTGGCGGATATACCCTCCGACCCGGCGCGCTGCGGGAACAGCTCGATCAGTTGGGTGATCGCCATCTGCGCGAGGTAGATGCTGGTCGATTCGAGCGGTTCTAGGAATCCCGATGCGAGGCCGATCGCAACGACGTTGCCGACCCAGCTGTTGCGGCGGCGACCGGCACGAAACTTGAGGAAACGCGGGTCGGCGAGCGGCGTGCCCTCGACCGACGCGACGAGCGCCTCGGCGGCAGCCTGATCCGTTATGTGCGCGCTGGAATAGACATAGCCGTTGCCGACGCGGTGCTGCAACAGGATGCGCCATTGCCACCCGGCTGATTTCGCCGTCGCCCGCGTATAGGGTTCGATGGGTCCGTCCGGCGACGTGCACGGCATCGCGACCGCGCGGTCGCATGGCAGCCATCTCGACCAGTCTTCCCAAGGCTCGGCCATCGCGTCGCCGAGCAACAAACTGCGGAACCCCGAGCAGTCGACGAACAGGTCGCCCTCGACGGTCTCGCCCAGATCTAGGCGTAGCGTACGGACATCGCCACTAATGGCATCCTGCTCGACCCCGACGATCCGCGCTTCGGTCCGGCGCGCGCCGTGCGCTTCGGCAAAGCGGCGAAGATAGGGGCCGAACAACGTCGCATCGAACTGATAGGCATAGCCGAAGCTCGCGGCCAGATCGTCGGGTGCGCCGTCCGGAATGGCGAAGCGATGGCGCCTGGCAGCGGCGACCGCGACCGAATAGTCGCCGATCGGGCCGGCTCGCCCCTCGGCTGCGAGCCGGAGCCAATAATGATGGAACCCGACATCGTCGAGCGGCCGACCAAACGTACCAAAGGGATGGATATAGCTGTCGCCGATCGCGCCGAAATCGCGAAAGTCGATGCCGAGCTTGAAGGTCGCATGCGTGGCTCGCATGAAGTCGGCCTCGTCGAGCCCCAGCCGTTCGACAAAGGCGCGGATATGAGGCAACGTCGCTTCGCCTACACCAACGATGCCGATCTCCGTCGACTCGATCAGCTGAACGGTACAGACGTTTGGCAACAGCCGGGTCACTGCCGCTGCCGTCATCCAGCCGGCCGTCCCGCCGCCGACGATCACAACATGCGTAGGCCTCATATCGTACATCATCCTCTTCTGTCATTTAGGACCGCTCCGAGAATGTAACATGAAAGTCACAGTTGGATTAAGTCCGGCATTATCTGTCAATTGATTTGTCTTATTCGACTTGTCTGGGCGAACATAGCTGCTTATCACGCTGACCAAGCGTGCGATTGTCGTTCGGCTTGATGGGGAAAGTCCGGTGAGAACGCCTGCTTCATAAGCGGCGACAGCCAGGCTTGTGGATGTTGAAGGGGTAATCATGGCTGGTGTTTCATCGCGCCTGTTTGGGGCGAGCGTATCGGCGCTCGCTATCGCGTTCATTGCACAACCGTCGTCCGCGCAGGTCGCTGACGCTGCATCGACCGATGCCCAGACGGTGCCGGCACCCGCCGGCTCTGGCGTCGCGAGCACGACGTCGGGCGCGACCAGCCTCGATGCAGCGACCGCGGGCACGGCGCCTGGTTCGGCTAGCAACACCACCGGCACCTCGGGCGCCGCGCAGGATGCCGGCAACCCGACCCCCGATCCCGAGCGCGAAGAGATCGTTGTCACCGGCATCCGCCAGAGCCTGGCGAACGCGCAGAACATCAAACGTAACTCCGACACGGTCGTCGACGCGATCACCGCGGAAGACATCGGCGCGCTCCCCGATCGCTCGGTCAACGAAGCGTTGCAGCGCGTTCCTGGCGTGTCGATCAGCCGTTTCGCCGCACCGAACGACTCACAGCATTATTCCGCGCAGGGGTCGGGCGTCGTCATCCGAGGGCTGAACTATGTACGCGGCGAGTTCAACGGCCGTGATGCGTTCGCCGCGGGTGGCGGGCGCGAGATCGGCTTCAACGACATTCCAGCCGAAGTCGTCGGGTCGATCGAGGTTTTCAAGAACCTTACGTCCGATCTGATCGAGGGTGGCATCGCCGGCACGGTCAACATCAACACGCGCAAGCCGTTCGATTCGACGAAGGACCTGATCTTTTTGTCGGGCGGGATTAATTATCCTGATCTTGAAAAGCGCAGCGCGCCGCAGGCCGTCGGGCTCGTTTCGAAGCAGTTCGATCTCGGCAGCGCCGGACGCTTCGGCATTCTCGCCAGCGGCACCTATCAGAAGCTCTATAGCCGTTCCGACTCGGTCTTCGTCTCGTCGATGCTGCCGCGCTACAATGACGACACGAACGGCAACGGCGTTCAGGATGCCGGCGAGGGCCGCGTGCTCAACGCTGGTACGCCGTACCAGTCGACGCTGTTCGACACCTTCCCGCTGCCTGCCGGCCGCAACGTCGTCTACGCGCCACTCGGCGGGGGATCGCGTACGCAGGACTTCGATCGCAAGCGTATCGCCTATTCGGGGTCTGCGCAGTATGAGAATGCCTCGCGCAGTCTGCTGATCACCGGCCAGTTCCTGCGCGCCGAATCGACCGAAGACTGGATCGAGCACACCGTCGAGCCGAACGTCTATTATAATGACGTCAACACGGTCTTCCCGGTCGGCGGCACTGATTTCACCTATGACGATGACGGCGTGTTTACCAGCGGCACGCTCGGAAAGCGCACCGGGCAGGTATTCGGCAACAATCCCGCCGGGTGCGGCAGAGATGCTAATGGTGTGCTGACAACCTATTGCCCGCTGACGCAGTTCTCGCCCAACGGCATCTTCACGACCCAGTCGAACCGTCACTTCTTCTCGAAGTCGACGACCCAGGATCAGTCGCTAAACATCAAGTTCGAGCCGGTCGATCGCCTTCATCTGAATTTCGACGGCCAGTATGTGACGTCTAAGGTCAAGGTGCGTGACGATATTCTCGACACCGCCACCTTCAGTCAGACGTCAATCGACCTGCGGGGCAATATTCCGCAGATCACCTCGATTACGCCAGGCTTCGATACCGCCAGCTATTTCGCCAACCCGAACTCGGTCTATTTCCGCGACGCCTTCAACGGACGCCAGGATAATAAGGGCGACGAATGGGCGTTCCGCGGCGACGCGCAGTTCGACGTCAGCGACGATGCGTTCCTGCGCAACGTCAGGGTTGGCGGTCGTTACAGCGACCGCAAACAAACTGTAAAGGCGGTCGACTACAACAACTGGGGCAACGTGTCGGAGACCTGGGCCGCGGCGGGGCCGGTAAGCTACACGGCGCTCGATTCTAGCCAGGGCCAACTTTACAACTTCACCAATTTCTTTCGCGGTGGCACGAACACGCCACCGAGCACGTCGTTCGTCTCCGACGCGGTACTTGGCGATCATGACGCATTCACCGATCTATTGCGTAAGCTCACCGCGCTCGGCGGCGGCAGTTATCAGCCAGCCGAGGATCGAACGGGCGTGACGGTTGACGGTGCGTACCGACCGAGCGAGGTCTATCGCAATCGCGAGCGTACGTTTGCAGCCTACGCCCGTGCCGATTTCGGCGTCGAGGATTTCGGCAACGGGATGAGCTTGACCGGTAACGTCGGCGTGCGTTTCGTTCGCACGAAGGACGACTCGAACGGCGCAATTACTTTCGCGCAGCAAAATACGATCTTCGATCCCACTAACCTCGGCAATAATGCGGCCGGCGTACCCTATTCGGCAACGCTCGGTGGTTTCTGTCAGCGCGCGTTCGATCAGCCGAACGGTCAAGGCACCGTGCCTGCGATCTGTACGGTGTCCCCCGCACAACAGGCGGCGATCGTGGCGTATTCAAACGGTGCCTCCACACCGGACATCGCCAAGCAGAAGTTCAACTTCTGGTTGCCGAGCGCGAACGTGAAGCTTCAGGTCACGCCGACGCTTCTGTTCCGTGCGGCTGGATCGAAGGCAATCTCCCGCCCTAATTTCGGCGATCTCCGCAACTATGTCGGCGTCGGCGCTTCCGGCGGCAACACGACCGGCAACTTCCAGTTCGCCGCGCAATCGCGGAACCCGTTCCTTCGCCCAGTCGAGGCGTTGCAATTCGATCTGACCAGCGAGTGGTACTTCTCCAAGGTCGGCTCGCTGACCGCAACGCTGTTCCACAAGACGCTGTCGAACATCATCGTCGACAATTTCGGCTATACGCGCACTCTGACGAACAACGGGCAGACGTTCGACGTGCAGGTCAACGGCCCCGCCAACGTGAAGGGCAAGTCGCGGATTAAGGGCGCGGAAATCGCGTACCAACAGACGTTCGACTTCTTGCCGGGTGCTCTTAGCGGCCTTGGCATGCAGGCGAACTATACGTACGTGAAGGCAGGCAAGATCCCCAACCCGGTGCCCGCCAATGGCGCCGCGGATGGCAGCCGTCCGCCGCAGGACGTCGCTGGCCTGTACGACAATCTTCCGCTCCAGGGCCTGTCGAAGCACACCGTCAACCTCGCCGGCTTCTACGACAAGGGTCCGTTCTATGCCCGTGTCGCGTATAGCTGGCGCTCAAAGTTCCTACTGACTAACCGCGATTGCTGCTTCCCGTTCCTGCCGGTCTACGCGTTGCCGACCGGACAGCTCGACGCATCGGCGTTCGTGACGGTGAACGAGCACTTCAAGCTGGGCGTGACAGCGGCGAACCTGCTCGACACCACGACCAAGACTACCTTCCTGCTGAACGGCGCGGGGCTTGAAGCGCCACGCAGCTTCTTCAAGAACGATCGCTCGTACACGTTGTCGGCACGCATGACCTTCTGAGGTAGCGGGATACAAGGCCAGGGATTACACGCATACGATGAGTGAAATCACTGGCCTTCCGGTGGCCGAAACGGGCTCGGTCGACGCGGCGCGGTTCGAAGTCGAGATCGCGCATAGCTATCACCCCGTCGTGATGCGCGGTTTGGCAGCGGACTGGCCGGCGGTGCGTGCGGCACGAATTTCCAATCGCGCAATTGGCGATCATATTATCAAGTTCGATGGTGGACGCTCGGCGGACGTTATGGTCGCGCAGGACCAGGTGCGGGGGCGGTTCTTCTACAACGACGACCTTAGCGGCTTCAACTTCGAGCGCGCCAAGGCACCGATCCCTACACTGGTCGAGCAACTGATCGCGCTACAGGACGTACCGGGCGCGCCCGCCATCTACGCCGGCGCCGCCGCAGCGGGAGAGTTCCTCCCTGGCTGGGCGGAAGCGAACGTCCTGCCGCTGCCGACGCCCAATGCAGTGCCGCGCGTCTGGATCGGCAACGAGAGCCGCGTTTCGACACATTACGACGTATCGAGCAACGTCGCGGTTGTGGTGGCGGGCAGTCGGCGGTTCTGTCTATTTCCCCCGAGCAGGGGCCGAACCTGTATGTCGGCCCGCTCGACGTGACGCTTGCTGGCCAGCCGGTTAGCCTGGTCGATCTCGAATCGCCTGACCTGCAGCGTTACCCCGCTTTGCCGAAGCGCGCCCGCACATGCAAATGACTGTGCTTGAGCCCGGCGATGCGATCTTTATTCCGTCGATGTGGTGGCATGACGTTAAGGCGCTCGGACGGTTCAACGTGCTGGTCAATTATTGGTGGGGACAGCCAGGCGCGCCGTCGCCGTTTCCTGCGCTGATCCATGGCATTCTGGCGATCCGCGACTTGCCCGCGGGCGAGCGCGAGGCGGTGCGCGGTTGGTTCGATCACTATGTGTTCGGCGACAACGCCCAGAACGCGGCCGCACATCTGCCCGAGGCGGTACGCGGCGTGCTGGGGAGCCCATCGCAGGAACGGACTGACGTGATCCGCGCTTATCTTGCGCGGACGCTGGAACGGCTTTAGCTCAATTCAACGACCCTTTCGCCGGCGGGGAAGGATCGGAGCGATTCTAGCGGCCCCGGGTCGCATCGAGAAACGCGCCGGTCCAGACGAGCGGGGCGTTCCAGTTGATTGCGACCTCGTTGACGGTGAACGCACGGTAATCGTCGATCCAGCAGGTTTGTGGCGCGCATCCTTTCATCGGACCGGGTTCGTTCGCCGCCGCCGAGTTGGGGCCGCCCGACAGCACGCCGGTAGGGGGCGGATAGCGCTTGTCCGCTGCGGTGGCCCAGAAGCGGTGGTGCGGGTGCTGCACCGGGCGCGTGCCGATGCCGGTGACGTAGGACCGGTCGAGCGGATTGCGGCCGAGGATATAGTCGAGGCTCGCCACGACCGCATCGCGGTAGGCTGGCTTGCGGTCAATCTGCCACGCGACGCCCAGCACGATCGCGCGGTTGAGGATCGAGCTGCTCGAGCCCCACGGGTAGTTGGTGCCGCCAAAGGGTATGCCGTAGCCGCTGCGCTTGCCTTCGGCGACGAAGCCGTCTGCGAGCGCGGTGATCCGGCTGCAGAGTCTCGCGCGATCATCGGCCGGGAGGTCGCCGGTGGCCGTCGCCAGCGTCAGCGCGCCTGCCAGCCTTAGCGAGCCCCAGCCGATATCCGTGCCAGGGTAGGTAAAGATCCGGTCCTTGCGAAGGCGATCGAGGAACGTGGGTTCGCGAGTGGTGGCGTAGAGTTGCGCGGCAGCGAAGGTGAACTCGTCGCGGACATCCGGGTCGCCGTAGCCGCCGCTGCCGGTGAAGTCGGAGCTGGTGAGGAGGTTCGGATGGCGGAGCGCTGCGGCCCAGCCGCGGCGGGCTGCGGCGAGGCATTTGGTGGCGAAGGCTGGATCGATCGTTTGCCAGATCCGTGCGCACTGCGCCGCGACGCCGACCATGTTCAGCGTTGCCGCGGTCGAGGGCGGGTACAGAAAGCGGGTCTGGCGGTCTTCGGCAGGCGCTGTCGGAAGCCCGGTCCAGTTCTCGTCGGCGATCTTGGTATGGACCAGGCCGCTCGCGTCGATCGTCTCGAACCGGGTGATGGTCTTGCCCGCGACGCCGGCGTCGGGCGCGACGGCCAGCTTCGTGCCGTCGGCTATCTGCATCGAGAGCAGGAACGCGACCTCGACGCGCGCTTCGTCGAGCAGGTCGTCCTTGCCGTTGCCGCGTTCGGGCAGCGCGAGGCGGCCATCGGCGAACGCGTTTGCGTCACCCAACGCGGGCAAGCGTTCGTAGAGGTCGAGCAACGTCCAGGTCGAGATGCCGCCGTTGACGACGTATTTGCCGTGGTCGCCCGCATCGTACCAGCCGCCGGTCGCGTCGATCCTGTAGCTGCAACCGGGCCATTTGACGCCCTTCTGGTCGCGGCCTGCAAAGCAGGTGGCGATGTCGGGGGCATGACCGGCGGGGCGGGCAAGGTCCTTGCGCTCGACGAACGCGGGCAGGATCGGCACGCCGCTGCGCTGTTGGTAGAAGAACGCCATCGCGGCGGTTACGACAGGCGCGAACGGGCGGTCGGCGATCGCGAAGGGGTGGCTGGCGGTCGCGCCGACGTGCAGGCGATAGCCGGTGCCGGGCGTCCTGAAGTTGCCGAAGTCGATCCGGTGGACGCTTTCGCCCGAAGCTGCGTCGGCGCCTACCGGTATCGTGTGTCCCGACGCGGCCGTCTTGCCGCTCGCATCGGTGAGCGTCCACGCGAGCGGCTTGCCCTGCGTGGATGGCAGGACGGCAATCTTGGGACCGCGCGTCTCGAACCCGGCCTGGTCGATCCTGATCGGCGCAGGCGGCGCTTGCGTGGCGGCGGTCGTCAGCAGGACGGCCGCCGCACCCAGAAGGAGCCGGCTCAATCGCCGCACTTCGTCATCGGCACGGGTGCGGAGTCGATCTTCACGTCAGAGATCGACAGGCCGAGTTTGCCGTCGGTCGCGATCACGAACGGCGCAGTGACGTGCGCCATGTCGATGCCGCGCTTGGCGAAGCATTGCAGCGGGACAATGACCTGCTGCCAGTCGCCGGGCTTGCCCGCCGCGAGCGCCTTCGTGATCGGGACGGTGACTACCTTCCCATCGTTGCTGACCATGCCGAGCCCGACGGGTGCGCTGCCGGCGCGGTCGACGCGGACATCGACGACGAGGCTCAGTTCACCATTGCTCTCGCGTGTCAGATCGAGCGGACCGGACGCCTCGACCCGGGCGTCCGCGGGACCACCGGTCCAGACGAACGCGCGCGCGTCTTCCTGACGGCGGCGATCGACGGCGGAAGCGGTGAGGCGTTTGCTCGCGGTGGTCGCGTTGACGCCAAGCAAGCGAACCTTTGACTGATCCTGCTCGACCAAGGTCAACGACCAGCCCTCGGGAACCCGGCCCTTGCCGAAGATCGTGCCGTTCGATGACGCGGCCATGCCAGCGGGGCGGGTTTCATCGAGCTTGGGGACAGTGCCCGGCTTGGCGTAGCTGAGCCCGTAGCCGAACGCGAACAGCGGGTCGTAGCCGGCGTCGGAGCGATTAAGGACATATTGGTCGGGGCGCTTGGGCCAGGAGAAGCTCAATTTGCCGCGGAAGTCGTTGGCGACGCTGCCGTCCTTCTTGCGGAACAGCACGTCCGCCACGCCGCCGCCTTCGCTGCCCGGCAGGAACGCCGCGACGAACGCATCGGACGCGTTGAGTTCGGCATTCACCCACAGCGGACGTCCCGACAGGAATACCGCAACGACGGGGACACCCGCGGCCTTCAACTTGCGCAACAGTTCGAGGTCGGACTTGTCTTCGGGGCTATATTCGAGGTTCGGGCGATCGCCCTTGAACTCGGCATAGGGCTGTTCGCCGAACACGACGATCGCCGCATCGGGCTTCTTGGCGAAGCTGCCGTCCGCCGACAGCGCCGCGGTGCCGCCGGCGTCCTTGACCGCGGTGCTGATCCCCGACCAGATCGTCTCGGCGTTGGGGAAGTTCGCGTTGGTGGTACCGCCGCCCTGCCACGTCAGCGACCAGCCGCCGGCCTGCTGCGGAATGTTGTCCGCACCCCCGCCCGCGACGAGAATGTTGGCGGAGGGCTTCAGCGGCAGCAAAGGCCCTCGTTCTTGAGCAGCACCATCGATTCAGCCGCCGCCCGGCGCGCGATCGCACGGTGGTCGGCGGCACCGATCAGGTTCATCTTGCCGGCGAGCGCACGCGACGACGGACGCCCGCGATCGAACGTGCCGGCGCGGATCTTCACGCGGAGGATGCGGCGGACCGCGTCGTCGAGCCGTGCGGCGGGGATCTCGCCCGACTGCGCCTGTTTCAGCGTGTTGGCATAGAGCGTCTTCCACCCGCTGCCCGAATACATGAACATGTCGAGGCCGGCGTTGATCGCGGCGGCGCAACTCTCGTTCGAGCAGCCATCGACTTGGCCGTGGCCGTTCCAGTCGCCGACCACGAAGCCGTCGAAGTGGAGCCGATCCTTGAGCACGCCGGTCAGCAGGCTCTTGTTGCCGTGCATCTTGGCGCCGTTCCAGCTCGAGAAGCTGGCCATCACCGACTGCGTGCCCGCCTCGATCGCGGCGGGGTAGCCGCCGAGGTGAATGTCGCGCAGCACGGTCTCGGGGATGAGGGCATCGCCTTGGTCACGCCCGCCGGTACCACCGTCGCCTAGAAAATGCTTCGTCGTCGCAATCACGCGGTCGGGGGCGAGGAACTCCTTGGTACCGACCTTGCCCTGGACGCCTTCGATCACCGCGCCGGCGTAATCGGCTTGGATCGTCGGCTCTTCGGAATAGCTCTCGTACGTCCGCCCCCAGCGATCGTCGCGGACGACGGCGAGCGTGGGCGCGAAGGTCCAGTCGATACCGGCAGCGGCGGTCTCGATCGCGGTCACGTGGCCGATCTCGCGCATCAGGTCGCGATCACGCGCTGCGCCGAGCCCGATATTGTGTGGAAGAGCGTCGCGCCGGGGATGTTGTTGTTGCCGTGAACCGCGTCGGTGCCCCAGATCACCGGGATCGCGGGACGCCCGTCGCTGCGCGCCATCGACGCATCATAGAAGTCGTCCGCGAGCTTCAGCCATTCGACCGGCGGTGCGAGATCGTTGCCGTGCGGGCCGGCATTGCCGCCGTTGAGGATCGAGCCGAGCTTGTAGGTGCGCAGGTCGGAAGGCTCGATACTGGCGATATCGACCTGGATCAGCTGGCCGATCTTGTCCTCCATGGACATGCGTTTCATGATCGCGTCGATCCGTGCCTCGACCTTGGGATCGCGCGAGGGTCGGGCGTTGGCGGTCGGCCAGATCTCGGGATGCGCGACGGGCGAAAGCGGCGCGGTCGGTGCCGCTATGGGCGCCGCCGCCGATTGCAGCAGAAGCGCGATCGTAAGGGTCGAAAAACTCGCAGACATCATACTCTCCCCGGTCGGTACGCGATCGTGATCCGTACCTTTGCCCTCTGCTACCGGGTGCCGGCAACAATATGCAAATCATTTGGCTATTTGTTCGTCCAGATCTCTGGATGCGCGTCGATATAGGTCGATAACGCAGTCCTGATCTGGGCATCGTCAGCGGTCGAAGGGTGCGCGTGGCAGCCGGTGAAGGCAAGTCCGGTGACGGGCACGAAAGCGACGTCTCGCTGACCCTCGGCCTTGAGGCGTGCAGCGACCTTGCCGACTTCGGATGCGATCTCGCCGTCGGCCATGTCGGTTGCCCACAGGAGTACATGCGCGTGCGGATTTTGTGCGCGCAGACGTGTGACGAAATCGACATAGTGCTGCTCGTAATCGGCATGCAGCGCATCGCGCGTCTTCCACGGTTCGCCGGGGTGGAGCGGCGTGGTGAAGTCGTTGGTGCCGAGCGCGATGACGAACAGGCGGGGGCGCCACGCCGGGTCGGCGTAGCGCGTGGCCTTGTCGAACAGCGTGAAGGGATAGGCCACGGGCACGGTATCGGCCGTCATGCCGTCGTAATTGCGGACGATGCCGCGGCCGGAGATCGCGTTGACCTGATAATCCGCGCCGTAGCGGCGCGCGGTCAGCGCAGGCATGGCCTGCGAAGCGTCGGTTGTCGCCCAGACTTCGTCCTGCGTGCAGTCGCGCTTGGTCGAGATGTTGCCGTAGCCGACGGTGTGGGAATCGCCGATGAACTCGATCTGGCGCGTGCGGGAGGGGGCGGGCAGGATGCCTGTTTCGGCACCGGCGTAGAAGCCACCGAATGCGGTCGGTGCACCCTGGCTTTCGCTGGCGACGTCGACCCGAATGGTATGGCGGCCGTTCGTGAGACCCGCGACGCGGTAGAGACCAGACTTCGGCTTGACGAGTTTGGCGACGGGGGCTCCATCGACGGAAACGCGAAGGATCACGTCGCCCGCGCCGATTTTCAGAAGTGCGCTCGTGCCGCGGAACGCCGCCTCGAAATACGTGCCCGGCCACTGGCGCGTATAGCCTTCCGCGGTCCGGGCGACGCGACCGCCGATGTGGAGGGGAGCACGGCGCCGGCTTTCCTGGTCGTCGGAGTTACCGTCGGTGGAGCGGCGATGGCCGACGTCGACAGCAATGTCGCGGCGACCAGCCCCAGGATCGTCTTCATGCCTCCACCTTTAACGATGCCGGGAGTTCATCCTTGGTCACGTAGCGCTTCGACGCGAAGTCGCGGCGCAACTGGTCGGGCGTGTTCTGGTCGGCGCCGGTGAGCCATCGGGTGTGCCACGTCATGAACCAGAGCCAGTCGGCGTTCGGGCCGAGGAGCGCCGGATCGGGGACCGGACCGTTCTCGTGCAGGCAGATCGGCAGCGTGTCGCCGACGATCGCCTTCACCTGCGCGAACATGGGCCCGAGATTGCCGTGGTCGTTCGCGTAGATGTCCGCGCCGACGACGTCGACCGTCGCACGGCCGGGATACCAGGCGGAGTCGACGTTCTGTCCGGCCCAGCCGAGTACCCAGATCAGGTTGTTGAGGCCGTGGACGCGCGTGAACTGGTCGTACATCAGCGCCCACAACGCCTTGAACGCGTCGGGGCCGTGCTTGCCCCACCAGAACCAATCGCCACTGAATTCGTGGAAAGGGCGCCACAACACCGCGACGCCGCGGTCTTGCAGGACCTTCAACAGGCGCGCCACCTCGGTTATGTCGCGCATCATCGCGACGTTCTGCGGCGTGCCTGGCTTTAGCGCGGCGGCGACGTTGAAATCCTTCTTTGAGTTCTCGTAGCCGGTGCCGATGTCGGGGGCGCCCCAGTGCCAGCACAGCGTGACGATACCGCCGGACCGCGCCCAGGCGGTTGCCCGGTCGTTCACCGCGTCGTTGTCGCGCGGGTCGATATAGTCGAGGCCGAGGATCGCGGGCAGCTTGCCGGTCACGCGCCGGAGATAGTCGAGTTCGCCGTTTGGGTTCGGCTGCGCGGAACCCTGTTCCTGCTGGCCGGTCAGCGTCTTCCTGCCGTACTGGCTCCACAGATAGGTGTAGAGTTTTTGTGCGGCCGGGGACGCGCTCGAGTTGCTGAGCGTATGGTTCGGGACCGCCGCCAAGGCCGGCACGCCGTGCAGCAGGCCCAGCGCGGCCGTCATCCCCAGCGTTTCGCGTCGGCTGAGCATCACAGTGCCGTCATCGCCGATGCGTGGGCGCGGATCACCGCTTGCGTCGTGGTGTCGCTGTCGAACACGCCGTACCAGCCCTGCGGTTCGTGCGGCGGATCGCCCATGTAGCCGAGGTCGCCGCGCTGGAACCGGTGATCGGCATGTGGCGTGCGCGCTTCGCCGTTCCACGCCCAGAAGTTCGAGCCTGCGAGCGGTCCGCCGGCCTTCGCGTTGGTTTCGATCGCGGCGTAGATCTGGCGGTAGAAGCGGTCCTTGTAAACCGTCGTGATGGTCGGGTCATACGCGGTCTTGCCGTCGCGTGGGTAGCCGAACTCCTCGATCACCAGCGGCTTGCCGAGCGTCGTGGCGAGCCGGATATGCGCGTCGATATAGTCGGCGACCTTGGCTGCACCCGCGTCGTAGGTGCCGGCGAGATCGCCTGCGTCCATCCAGGTCCAGTTGTTCGGCCAAATGTGGGTGGTCAGATAGTCGATCGACGTCGAGCGGTGTGCGGCGAGCACGACGTCCTCGCGCTCGATCGAGCCCTTCAGCCCTTCGGAGCCGGTCGAGACGAGATGGTTCGGATCGAGCGTCTTGATGTAGCGCGCGGTCTCGTCGATCCACCGATAGAAGGCGGGCAGGTTGGGGACGGCGACCGCAGCCCCGCCGGCGGGACGCGGTTCGTTCGCCAGCTGCCATGCCATGATCGTCGGATCGGCGGCATAGGCCACACCCGTCACGCTGTTGGTGCGCGAGACGACGGCGCGGATATAGTCGCGGTACATCGCCTGCGCTTGGCCGTTGGTGTAGAACGCGGCGTTCCAGTCGGCGAACGCGGGCCACGGGTGCGCGGGGTCGTTCATGTTGATGAACTTGCCGCCGTTGACCCACGACAGATACGTCATCATCCCGCCCGACCATTCCCAGAAGTTGGTAAGGTAGATGACGCCGGTCATGTCGCGCTTCGCCATCTCGGCGAGCGTCCAGTCGAGGCCCTTGAGCAGATCCTCGTTGTAAGTCGCGGTCTTGTCGCGGAAGCCGGGCGTGATCGAGTTCTTCAGCGGCGACAGTTCGGCCGAGCCGAGGATGCGCAGGTTGCGCACGCCGAGCGCCTTCAGCCGGTCGAGCTCGCGCCCGAGACGCGTTCGGTTGCCATAGGCGGTATCCGCGCCAAGCCATGCGCCGTACCAGATGTTCGCACCGGCATAGCGATACGGCCTGCCGTTGCGTTCGAAGCCGTGGCCCACGACAGTGACGAACGACGAAGCCGGCCGTGCGCTACCAAGCCCTCCGCTCGCGAGATGCGCCGCATTCGAGCAGCCAGCCACGAGAGCCACCCCCGCGAGCAACGCCGCGCGCCTGTCGATTACCGCCAATGCCAACTCCCCTGTAACGCCCGTGTTTCAGAACCGGTCGCGATCGTTCCGTATTGGATCGACCTTTAGGATTGCGCTCCGCCCTGCGCTACCGCGGAATGTATCGAATGGATTAATCCGACGAATCCGATGGCAACCGAGGTTCGCTCGCCGCATCCGCCGAGCGACTTGACTGCTAAGTCTACATATGTTGGATAGGAGCGTGACCCGTGATCGTCGACCCTCGAAACAGATGCTGGCGCTGTTGGCGACGATGTCCGACCGTCCCGGACACTGGCGGCACGGGTATGAGCTCATGAAGGATACCGGTGTCTCGTCCGGTACGCTCTACCCGTTGCTCATGCGCATGACGGAGCAAGGGTTGTTGGCCGCGGAATGGCGCGAACCGGTGCAGGCGGGGCGGCCTCCGCGTCATGCTTACCGCCTGACGGCCGCCGGTATTTCACTCGCGCGAAGCGTTGCCGAGAGTGAATCCGTATCCTCCGCGAGAATGGTCCGGATATGATCGCAATGCTCTCCCGGTGCGTGATGGCACTTGCGATCGCCGGTCTGGGCGAGCGTAATCACGAATGGGGACTTGCGATGCAGGGCGAATTCGAGGCCTCGATCGACGACGGCAGGCCGTTGTTCTTTGCGTTCGGTTGCCTGCTGGGAGCGTGGCGCATGCGATTGGCCGACCCGGACGGACGCTTTGCCTTGGCGAGTTATGCGCTCGCGGTCGGCCTGATTCTGCCACTGGCGTCGGTACTGGCCGTCGGCGCGATCGTCGGCTTTCCATATCTCGATTTCGCGCAGGACAATGTCGTCGGTATTCTGGCCATAGACGGTGCGCCGACGACGCTTCTCAACGACGGCAATCGAGCCGCCGCGTCGTCGCTGTCGATGGTCGTATTCCTGCTGGCGGGCACCAGCGTTCTCATCGCGTGGGCAATACTCGATCGCAATTGGGTCTGCGTTGCAGCGGTCGAACGGTTGACGGTGGCGGCGACACTGACGCTGCTGGTGTTCGTCGGGCTGCTCGGTTTCGACGAAACCCGCATGGTCTTGCCTATCCTGGGTTTCGTGGCCCAGCACGTCGTGGTCCTGATGCTGATGCGATGGCATTGGCGGCTGGACCGGGACACCGCGAGCTCGCATCGTCAAGACTAGCCATACTCGGTTCGTTCGACACTGTTGATCCTGTTAGCCCGCAAAAGGTAGCAAACCCATGCAGTCGCCCAAGAGTATGCGTCAGGATACTCGATGGGCGCCTCGCATTACCTTCGCAGCATGCCTGTTGTCCTGGTCGGCGGCAGGTATATCCCAGTCTGGAATGCCGTCGGACGTACCGGTTAAAGGCGATCCCGACGTATCGCGAGACCAGCCCAACGCGTCGAATTCCCGCCCTGATATCGTGGTGGTCGGCAGGCGAGGGCAGGTGGACACGGCGATCCAGCCGCTGGCGACACTCGACGCGGGGGCGATAAGCGCCACCGGGGCGACCTCGATCGACGAGCTGCTGCGGACGATCCGCGGCGTGACGCAATCAGGCGACGGGCAGGAGCCGGTCTTCTTGCTCAATGCGCAACGCGTGTCGGGATACCAGGAGATCGGCAACCTGCCGCCGGAAGCGATCGAGAAGGTCGAGGTGTTTCCGGAGCCAGTCGCGCTTCAATACGGCTATCCGCCGACCCGGCGGATCGTGAACTTCATTACCAAGCGCCGGTTTCGCCAGCTATCCTTGAAGCAGGCCGCCGGGACGTCGACACGGGGCGGTGCCGACAATGCGACCGCGCATGTCGATTACACGCGTCTGCGGGGCGACGGCCGTCTCACGCTGTCGCTGGACGCGCGACATACCGATGCGCTGTTGCAGACGCGGCGGCGCGTCTTGCCCGATCCGGACGTGCCGTTCGATGCACGCGGGAATATCACAGGGACGCTGGCGGGTGGCGAGATCGATCCGGTGTTGTCAGGCTTGGCCGGACAGTTCGTGACGATCGTCCCGGTGCCGAACACACCTCTACCGGTTGGCTCGGTCAGCCTCGGCAGTTTCGTGGCGGACGCCAATCGGCCGCGGCTGTTCGACCTGTCGCCGTTCCATACGCTGGCACCGTCCAACGACACTCTCCACGGCGAGGCGGTGATCGCCAACCGGATCGGGCGCAGGCTGTCGGGCTCGTTGACGCTGACGGGGGATCACAGTCGCGAACGTACCGTGTTCGGCCCGGCAAGCGCGACCTTGTTCATTCCCCGCGGCAATCCGTTTTCGCCGTTCGGCCGGGACGTGCTGCTCCAACGCTACCTCGTCGAGGCACCGCCGCTCAGCCAGCGCACCGATGCCACTACCCTGCATGCGGGCAGCGTGGTGCGCGGCGCGTGGCGGGGGTGGCAATGGGACTGGACCGGCACGCTCGACACGCAGCGCAAGGAAGGCATCGTCGCCAAGGCGATCGACACCACAGCGGTCACTGCGGCGATCGCCGCGGGTGGCGACCCGTTTCGACCGCTCGATCCCGCATTGCTGGCCAATCGGCTGGTCGATCGTACGGTGCAGTCCAGTTATGGTGCCGGCACGAAATTCGTCGCGACCAACCGTCCGCTGCGCCTGCCGGCCGGTCGCGTCACGCTGACGGCCACGTTCGAAGGCGAGCAGATCGGCACGGACAGCAGGACGCGCGGTGCCAACCCGTCCGCGATCGCCTTCGATCGCGGACGGGTCGAGGGGCGGTCGCGCTCGACCTGCCAATCACGTCGCGGCGCGAGGACGTATTGCCATGGGTCGGCGAACTGTCGGCCAATGTCTCTGCCACCGTCCGCCACGTCGGCGGTTTCGGCGATTTGTCGGATTCAACGCTGGGCGCGAACTGGGCGCCGTTCGCGGGTCTTCAGCTATTGGCACAGATCAAGCGCTCGGCCACCGCGCCGACGCTCGACCAGCTCGCCGCCCCGCAGATCTCTGCACCCCAGGTTCCGCTGTTCGATTTCGGGACCGGCCGTTCGACTCTGGTCACGTTATTAGTAGGCGGCAACCCCGCGTTGTCCGCCGAGCGTCGTCGATCGCGTTCGATCGGCGCGACGGTGAAACCCTTTGCCAAGAGCGAACTGCGGATCGGCGCCACTTACGAGACAACCGACATACACGACGGAATTCAGACCATCTTTGCGCTCACGCCAGCTGCGCAGGCGGCGCTGCCTGACCTGTTCGTGCGCGACGACGCTGGCGCATTGGTGTCGGTGGCATACCGGCCGATCAATGTCTTCCGGGAGCGCCGACGCACGCTGAACATCACGCTCTCCGCTAATGGCCAACTCGGACGCGCCAAGCCGCCGACGACGCCGGACGGTCGCCTACCCGACCGCCCGACCTTCTACGGCGGGATCGGCCCCACAGTCCGCTTTGCCGATAGGATCGAGCTGAGACCGGGTGCTCCGACGCTTGATCTGCTGGACAGCGATACGCTGTCGGGCGGCACTACGCAGCGCGTTGCCGGCTATGGCTATGGGGGCTGAGCTACCTCG
This sequence comes from Sphingomonas sp. AC411, assembly GCF_979253035.1. NCBI lineage: Bacteria > Pseudomonadati > Pseudomonadota > Alphaproteobacteria > Sphingomonadales > Sphingomonadaceae > Sphingomonas > Sphingomonas sp. AC411. Next base: position 59,368 of record NZ_CEEDAQ010000001.1, read on the forward strand.
GCAATGGCGGCACTTTCGACTTCTACTGCACTGGCGGAGCAACCGTTCGTGGGAGCGTCCCCGCATCTACGCTCACATTTGCGCCTCTGTGCAAGATCAACGTCACTGGCTCAGTGAGTATTCATCATTTCCTGGCTCGTCAGGATTGGACCCGACATCTGGGCTTCAAGATTGAGGTCGCTAATCTGACCGGCGCCCGCCAGCAGGTGCGCGACTCGACTGGCGTCATTCCCTACCGTTATCAGCCGGGCTTGCTCGATCCGGTGGGACGAAGTGTTGTGCTTTCGCTTCGCAAATTGTTTTAACTGTGTCAGGGTATCACCGCTGCTCCCTTGAGGATTGGCACCCGGTGGTACTGACAAACTTTGCATGGCAGATGGTTGGAACAATCGACTTGTAGGATATAGTCGCGATCGCAGTCGATAAGCGCTGGGCGAAAAGAAAAGCTAAACTAGGCCGCGGCCTTCGATTCTGAGAACCGGTACGAAACCCTCGCTGGGGTTCGCGGGCATCGTCAGGTGCAGACCGCGTTCATCGCGACGCTGCGCCACGCTGTCGCCGCTGAGCAGAGTGACGCGCTCGACCGCGCCGTCTGCGAAGCGGTTGCGTCCCAGTGCCTTGATCGTGACGTCGCCCTGCGGCCGGCCAAGGAACAGCGCATAGAGCGCGCCCTTGTTGGTGGTGAAGCGCACGTCGCGCGACGTGAACACGCCCGAGGACTGCTCGTTCTGCATCCCGGCCCGGAGCTTGGTCGGGCCTTCGCCGTAGATCCGCCATGGCCGCGAGCCGAAGATCGCCTCGTCGTTGACCGCGATCCAGCGGCTCATGCCGTCGAGGATCTTCTCCTCCTCGCCGTCGATCGATCCGTCGCCGGGCTGCGGGATCGAGAGCAACAGGTTGCCGTTCTTTGACACGACATCGGCAAGCCGCTGGATCACCTGCTCGGCAGTCTTGTAGCTTTTGTCGTTGAGCCGCGCGACGTTGTAGAACCAGGCGCAATGCAGGTGTCAGTCTGCCACGGCTCGTCCCAGAGATGGTCGGTGTAGCCGCGCTCGACGTCCTGCACGAGGCCGAACCGCGCATAGGGCTTCAACTGCTTGGCAGTCAGCACGACGTCGATCTTGCCGTGCCACGCGATCGAGCGGTTATAGTAATCCGCCGCTGCCTGGAGCCCGATCGGGCCGAACGGCAGCTCGTAATCGTCGAAATAGCAGAAGTCGGGCTTGTACTTGTCGATCAGGTCGGTCTGGCGCAGCAGCCATTTCGCGGCATAGCCCGAATCGTTCGGCGGCGGGGTCTCGACCCATTGGCCGTCGTTCGCGTCGTGCCACGCGTTCATCGCTGCGATCGTATTGATGCCGCTCGACAGGACCGCGTGCGCGCCGGTGTAGAGTTGTTGCGGATCGAGCCCCTCCCACCACTTGCCGCGCCCATCGGCGGTCCGCAGCGTGAACGCGTCGTAGCGTTGACCCTTCAGCGGACCGGTCGGATCATAGCCATACGCAGTCTGATACCAGTGCCAGCTATGCGCGGCGTGGTTCGAGACGCCGAACTTCAACCCGGCTTTCCGCGCGGCCTTTTCCCAGGTGCCGACGACATCGCGCTTCGGCCCGACGCGGAGCGAGTTCCAGGCGTGATAACGGCTGTCGTAGCAGTCGAGATTGTCGTGATGATTGGCGAGCGAGACAAAATATTTCGCCCCTGCCTTGGCGTAGCGGGCGATCAGCGCGTCGGGATCCCAGCGCTCCGCGGTCCAGCCGTTCATCACCTCCATCATCCCCGACTTGGTCGGATGGCCATAGGTCTTCAGGTGATGTTCGTAGGCGGGGTGGCCCTGCATATACATGAACCGGCCGTACCAGTCGCCTTGCTCAGGGACCGACTGTGGCCCCCAATGCGACCAGAGGCCGAGCTTCGCGTCGCGGAACCATTCGGGGTAGCGATAGTGATCGACCAGCGATTGCCAGGTCGGTTGCACCGGACCGCGCGCCAGCCCCATCGGACTCTGCGCGAGCGCGTGCATCGCGGGGCCGATGGCGGCGATCCCGGCGAGAACCGAGCGGCGGGTGAGGCCGATGCTCACTTGGTTGCGAGGGTCCGGCGGATCGCGGCGAGGGCGAGCGGGCGCATCACCGCATAGCCGGCGGGGGTCGGGTGAACGCCGTCGCTCGCCAGCCCCGGCTTCATCGCACCCTCGGGGGTGGCGAGCGCGGTGTAGTAGTCGACATAGGTGAAGCCGTTCTTCGCGGCATAGGCCTTCAACCAGGTGTTGAGCGCGCGGATCTGCGGGACCGGCTGCTTGCCCTTGCTCCATGGAAAGGCGGCGGCGGGCGGGGTCGAGGCGATGATGACCTTAATGCCGTTCGCACGCGCGAGGTCGGCCATGCTGGCGATGTTGCCCTGGACGATCGCCATCGTGGAGGCACCGGTGTTGCCGGCGATATCGTTGGTGCCCGCCATGATGTGGACCGCGCGCGGCTTCAGCGCGATCACGTCCTCGCGGAAACGCACCAGCATCTGCGGGGTGGTCTGGCCGCCGATGCCGCGATCGACCAGACCGCCGGTGAACAGCGTGCCGTCCGCGCCGATCCAGTTGTCGGTGATCGAGTCGCCCATGAAGACCACGCGGACCGGCGTGCGGGATGCCTTCAGCTGTTCGTTCTGTGCGCGGTAGCGGCAGACTTGGCCGAAGTCGCGCGTGAGCATGTGCAGCTTCCACGCCTCCCACCCGGCGCCGTCGGTCGGCGACGGATGTGCGGGCATGGGGCCGCGACGATCCAGACCGGATCGCCGGCATAGGGATCGTCCGGAACTTTGGTCTGTGCCGCGACGGTTGACGAGGCCATCGCCAGCGCCGCGATGGCGATCCCGCGCATCACTTGGCCGAGACGATCTGGACCAGCGACGCGGCATCCTGCCCGGTCGGCAGCTTGCCCGATGCGGTGAGCCTGCGGGTCTTGTCGTCCCAGCGCAGCACTGCCTTGCGGCCGCCCTTGGTCCGATAGTCGTTGGTCACGCCGTCGTCGTCGTACAGCGCGAAGCTTGCGTCCGCGCCGGGATAGACGCGGATGCTTTGCAGCGCCTGTGGGGTCGCGGTGCTCGGCACCTGGACGCCCATGGGGATGATCGACCCGGCGCGCACGAATAGAGGGATCTTGTCGATCGGCGCATTCGCGGTGACGGTCTGGCCACCGGTGAAGCGCTGGTTGGTCCAGTAGTCATACCATTCGGCACCGGCCGGCAGATAGACCTGGCGGCTGGTCTTGCCCTGTTCGGTGACGGGCGCGACCAGGAAGGCGGGGCCGAACATATATTCGTCGCCCATGTCGGCGACGTTCGGATCGTTCGGGAAATCCATGAACAGCGCGCGCATCATTGGCGCATTGTTCTCATACGTGTGGCGCCCGAGCGAATAGATGTACGGCATCAGCGAGTAGCGCAGCTTCAGGAAGTTCGCGAGGACCGGCTCGGCAGCGGCGCCGTACTGCCAGAGCGCGGTGGCCGGGCGCTGGCCGTGGATTCGCAATGTCGGCGTGAACACGCTGTACCCGAACCAGCGCGTGAACAGCTCGGGGTAGTCCGCATAATCGGGCGCCATCGCGGTCGCGCCGGCCGGATCGAGCAGCACCGGGCGTGTCGCCTTGGGCCCGTTGGGCCACTGCCACCCGCCGATGTCGCTGCCCCAATAGGCCATGCCGCTCGCGGTGAAGCCGAGCCCGGCCGGGATCTGTCGGTGCAGCGCCTCCCAGGTCGACTTGATGTCCGACGACCAGAACAGGCCGCCATTGCGTTGGGCGCCGAGATAGGCGGCGCGCGACAGGATCAGGTTGCGCATCGTGGGGCGATCCTTCGCCGACCCGTCCGCCACGCTCATCGTGTGGAGCAGCGGGAAGACGTTGTGATAGCGGTCGCCCGAGCCGATCGAATAGAAGCTGCCGTCGGGCACCAGATCGGGCTCGGTCTCGTCGAGCCAGAACCAGTCGAAGCCCTGGCTGGCGATGTTGTCGCGGATCCGGTCCCAGAACCAGTGACGCGCGTCGGGGTTGGTGCTGTCGAGCAACGCGCCCGCACGGTCGGAGCGGATCGGCAGGCCGTCGACGACATTGCCGTCCTTGTCCTTCAGCAGCCAGCCCTTGCTCGACAGCAGGTCGAAGTAGCGCGATTCCTTCTCGAACCGCGGCCAGACGCTGATGATCGAGTGCATGCCCATCGACTTCAGCTTGTCGTTCATGCCCTTGGGATCGGGGAAGTAATTCCGGTCGATGTCGAGCTGGCCCATGCGCGACCAGTAGAACCAGTCGAGCACCATGATGTCGAGCGGCAGGCCGCGGCTGCGATACCCGTTGGCGACGTCGAGCAGTTCCTTCTCGGTCTCGTAGCGCGCCTTGCTCTGGATGAGGCCGAACGCGGCCTTGGGCGGCAGCGGGGTGGTGCCGGTCAGCGTGGCGTAGCCGGCATAGATCTCGTCGGTGGTGGCGCCGGTGATGACGAAGAACGAAACGCGCTCGCCGACCTCAGACTGCCAGTGCGTCGCGCTGTGCAGGCCGGGGAGACGATCGTCGAGGACGGGTTGTCCCAGACGATGCCGTACCCCTTGTTGGTGACCATGAACGGCACGCAGACCGTCTCGCCCGCCGGCGCATCGTAATTGTGGCGACAGTCGATCGTGCGGCCGCGCAGGTCGAGCTTGCCCTCCTGGTTCTGGCCGAGACCGTAATAATGCTCGTCGGCGGGCGAGGCGAAGCTCGCGCCGACGCGGAACGTCTTCTCGCCGTTGACGGCGTGCGGCGCCATTTCCCAGCCGGTCATCTGCGTCAGCATCGTGCCGTCCGGCTTGCGGATCGTCACCGACACGGGCGGCAGCGACGGCGCGAAATAGCGCTCCATCTGCGACGGCGCCTTGGGCCAGGGCTTGGCGTCGACCGAGAGCGACAGCGCGGACGAGGCGAAAACGTCGGCGCCTGCATCGTTACGGTGCGTCCAGCCGGCGGCATCAGGCTTTGCGTTGGGGCCATCGCCGGGGGCGCGTTGACCTGTCCACGGTCGGTCGCGATCGTCACGCGGACGATGTTCGGCGCATAGGCTTCGACCGAAACCAAGCTGCCGTTGCGGTCGACCGTGGCGATTGGTGCTGCAATCGCGGTTGTACCGAGCATCGCCAGCGAAACCGCTACGCTTAACCGTGCGGCCAGCTGCGACGACCAGCCGAGCCGCGACAAGATACGGAACTGGCCACGCGACTGCGTGACGACACGGACTGGGGGAATGTGCATAGAGATCCTTTCACGGGCCTATATCCCGCGGCAGCACTAACATTACTGGAACAATATTTTTATCTCATAACTGCAGATATGGGATAGGGATCAATTGCATATCGCAAGTGGCTAGAATGCACTCACTAAACTGCGCGCGCCGGCATTACCTAGCGCATGTCTGTCGGTACCGATCGGGGGAGTCAGATCAAGCTCCGCTGCTAAACAGAAAGATTTACTGATGGTTCGTACGAGGAAGATCGTCGCTGGCTTAGCGCTTTCTGTATCGCTGCCCGTGTGGTTGATTGCCGGCAATGCATCGGCGCAGATGACGACAGAGGTTCCGCGGATGGTCGCCAAGGGTGGCCGGCATGCGTTGATGGTCGATGGCGCGCCGTTCCTGATGCTGGCGGGGCAGGTCAACAACAGCAGCAACTACGCTGCCGCGCTGCCGCAGGTCTGGCCGATGCTCGACCGGATACATGCGAACACCGTCGAGATCCCGATCGCGTGGCAACAGGTCGAGCCGGTCGAGGGCAAGTTCGATCTGAGCTTCCTCCAGACCCTTCTCGATCAAGCGCGCGCGCACGAAAAGCGAGTCGTACTGCTCTGGTTCGGGACGTGGAAGAACACCTCGCCCAGCTATACGCCGGATTGGTTCAAGGCGGACAACAAGCGCTTTCCGCGGATGAAGGCGAAGGACGGCACCGACCATTACGTCCACTCGCCGATGTTCCGCGCGACGCTGGAAGCGGACAAGCGCGCATTCGTCGAGATGATGAGATACCTCAAGGCGCATGATCCGCAGAATACGGTGATCATGGTACAGCCGGAAAACGAGGTCGGCAGCTATCGTTCGCCGCGTGATTACGGTCCGCAGGCCAACGCGGAGTTTGCCAAGCCCGCACCCGCCGAACTGGCGAAGGCGTTGAAGAAGCCGGGTGGGAGCTGGACGCAGATGTTCGGTGCGCAGGCGGATCGTGCGTTCAACACTTGGCATACCGCACGGTTCGTCGACGAGATCGCGGCGGCGGGGAAGGCAGTCAAGCCGTTGCCGATGTACGTCAACGCGTCGCTCGCTGGGCCGTCTAACGTTCCCGATCCGACCGGGGTCGCAAGCGGAGGGCCGCAGCAGGACGTCCTCGATATCTGGAAGGCCGCCGCGCCCGCGATCGATTTTCAGGCGCCCGATATCTATGACCGCGATGCGGGCCACGTCGCGTTGTACCTCGATGCGTATGCGCGGCCCGACAATGCCCTGATGGTGCCGGAGATCGGTAATGCGAAGGAGTTCGCGCGGTTCTTCTGGGCGGCGCTGGGGCGTGGTGCGATCGGCTACGCACCGTTCGGTATGGACGACACCGGGTACTTTAACTACCCGCTAGGCGCGAAGGCGCTCGACGACGAAACGCTCGATGCGATCGGGCTGAAATACGGCACCGTCGCGACGATGGCGCGCGACTGGGCGAAGATCGCGTTCGAGCATCCGACCTGGGGTGCGGTCAAGCCTGACGATGGCGCAGGCCAGACCACGACGATGGGCAACTGGACGATTGGCACCAGCTATGGCGAGTGGCAGTTCGGCCAAAAGGACTGGACCTGGATCAAGTCGGAGCCGCCTGCCTGGGGGAAGGAGCCGATCGGCGGTGTTGCGGTCGCCCATCTGTCGGCGAACGAGTTTCTTGTGGTCGGCGATCATGTCCGCTTGAACTTCGGCACGGTAAAGGATGGCCCGAAGAACGGCTCGGTATTCCGCGTCGAAGAAGGCCGCCTGGTCAACGGCCGTTGGGAGATGCACCGCGTATGGAACGGCGACCAGACCGATTACGGTATCAACCTCATCACGCCGGTCATCCTCAAGGTTACTATGGGCACTTACAAGTAACTACGGCAAACTCGATACATATCAGGTAGCAATGTTGCTGCACGCGTGTTGCCGAAAATCAGAGGCTGATAACGGCCTTACTTGGTGAGTATTATGGCACAGACAGCGGTCTCGGCAGCTGCCGAGGAAACCACGTCAAGAGGGCGTCTGACAGCGCCGTAGCGACAACGGAGGGATCGCCCGTTCGTGTGCCACTAGCGCGCACCGTGGTCGCCTGCCCCGTCCACACGACGTGATTGTCGCGGCGCAGCGATACAGTCACCTTGAGACGGGTTACGATCAGACCGCGCAATTGGTCCTTCCCCGAAGGCAAAGTCAGCGACAGGCCTCCGAGGCCCGCTGCCATGTCCGGTCGGTCTGATCGGTCGTTGCCGGACCGGACGACGCCGCGCTGTGTCTGCGATACCTCAACCTTGGCGACGTAAAGGCTGTGGTCCGTGTCGGGCAGGGGCAGGAAAGCTGTTCGAAGGAGGGTTCGCTGCACGGCGTCCGTGAACGTTTTCGTGATAGCGGGAGACGTGGTCGGACGATCAGCAGCCACGATCGATATCGTGCCCGGCTTCACCACGGATGCAGCAACCGGCGATTGTACGAACGTTGCGGCCGCAGCGAAAAGAAGAACGTACATCTGACAGGAGCCGATCAATTACAGGAGTGAGGAGCGCCAACGGCATCGGGCCGGCAATCCGCGTTAAAATTGGTGATGAACCGTGATCGAATGCCGATCGTGATCGCGCGCTCCGTTCGAGAGCCCTCTATTCGAGCTTCTCGGCGTGTCGATCAGCCCATTCCTTGCCCTCATCGCCTCCCCAGAGAAGCCAGGCGATATAGCCGGCAGAAGGATCAGTGTCCGATCCCCACTCATGTGTTTTGCCGTCTTTATCGACCTCGTGACGCGCGAAGTAGCTATGCATCGACTTCACATCTTCGGTGGTCACATCGGCCTGCGCTGCCAGTTGCTCGGCACGACGAATTCCGACGTCCGTACCGCCTCGTCCGAAATCGTCGCGCAACTTTAGCCCCTTCTTTGCATTGGCGGCAATTTTTTCAGTTGGTTTGAACGTATCAGGCATCATGCTCTCCCTGTGATAATGTTCAAACGCCTAGATTTTCGAACATATCCATACGGGAGGGCCGGCGGAATTTGCCTCTGATCCTCCCAGGTGATGCTGGATGACTTGGCTATCAGGTGGGGTGGGCCGAGACGGTATTCTTGGGGCTAGCTACCTCGACCGAAGAAGCATTTGAATCGTCGAATTCATGGGAAACTAGCCCCGCTTGAAAGGTTTAGATCGAACAAGGAGATCGACATGGCGACCGAACAGCCGAACATTGCACCTAACGACGTGAAGCCGGAGCCGAACGACGCGGATAGCGCTGCGACCGTTTTAGACGATGCGCAGATGACCGAAGCGCCGGGCGGCGGGGGTCTAGGCGGTGCCGACGCTGCGGATGTCTTGAGCGGATCGGGAAAGCTTAGCGGTGGTGCAACGCCGAACAGCCCTATCGACGTGCCAGTTCCGCACGGCGGTAGTGGAAACCCAACCCGCGAGGCGCAGGTCAGATCATTGAACGATGGCCCCAAGGAACCGCATACCAATCCGAACTGATCATCCCTGCAGCGATCCCGAGGAAGATCGTGCTGTCTCGGGTGGACACCCCGGCGCCTCCGGGACGTTGAGTGTCTATGCATGATGATAGGACAGTTCGTCTAACGCGCCCGCGTTGTTTTCCCGTAGGTGTAAAGGCAGCCGCCTTGAGCATTGTCCGATGAGCACTGATCGTAACCTGGCCGGGCGCCGCGTGGTAATCACCGGTGCATCGAGCGGTATCGGCGCGGCAACGGCGATGGCTTTCGCAAAAGCGGGAGCGCGGCTTGTCCTGGGGTCTCGCGGCAAGGACGGGCTGGACGACGTCGCGCAGCGCTGCGTCGAAGCTGGCGGCAGCGCAATCGTCCGACCGGTAGATTGCACCGACGCAGGCGCAGTGGCCGCATTCGCCGCTGAGGCGCGCGATCTGCTCGGTGGCATTGACCTGTGGTTCAGCTGTGAAGGCGTCGGTGTGCTTGGCCGGTAGGAAGACGTGCCGATCGCGGATCACGCCCGTGTCGTCGATGTGAACCTCGTCGCCCACATGAACGACGTCCATGCCGTACTGCCGATCTTCCTCGCGCAGGATCACGGCACTTGGGTAAACATGATCTCAGCCGGCGGTTTTGTCGCTACGCCTTATGCCGCGGCCTATTCGGCGAGCAAGTTCGGGTTGCGCGGATTCAGTTCCGCATTGCGCGGTGAGGTGTCGAAGCGCCCGCATATCCACATGTGCGACGTCTGCCCGACCTTCGTCGATACGCCCGGCGTGGACCATGCTGGCAACTATACAGGTGCCCGGCTTTCGCTTCCCCCGGTTCGCTCGCACCAGAGACGGTGGCGAAGGCCGTTGTGCGGCTTGCCACGCACCCTCGTAACCTTACCGCCGTCGGCGCGCCGGCAATCGCATTCAAACTCGGCGAGTTCGCGGCGCCGAATCTGCTGGCGGCGATCATGAGTGGCTTCTCGACTCCTGGTCGGCCCGTGCGGCCGACAGCAACGATAACGATGGGGTGTTGTTCGAACCTGGCGTCCCCGCCGGTCCAGATGGTGGCCGGCGCGATCCACACCGGGGCGCAAGGTGGCAGCCGCGGCAGGCGGTATGGCGGTTCTTGGCCTTGCGGGGGTCGGTGTCTGGCTCGGCCGTCGTCGGTGATTGAGGACGATCGCTATCTCGCGGTGCGCTCGGGCATACGGGTACGAACGGACGCTGTGGTTGCAAATACCGGCTGGTTTACTTGGCAGGGGTTCACCGCGTGACCGAAGCGATCGAGTTGGGACTGCCGGCGCAGGCCTTCGACCGACAGGATGATGGCGACGACCTTGGCTTCTACGCGCCCCCGCGTTTGGTCACGCACATTGACGAGGCAGCAGTAGGTGCACTGACCAGCCTGTACCGCGATGCGATCCCCGCTGGCGGGCGGGTGCTCGACCTCATGTCGAGTTGGGTGAGCCACCTACCGGACGACGTCGCCTATGGCGAGGTCGTCGGCCACGGCATGAACGCAGAGGAACTCGCCGCCAATCCGCGCCTCGATCGCTGGTTCGTCCAGAACCTGAACGATGTGCCTGACTTGTCCGAAGGGGACGCGCGCTACGATGCCGTACTGATCTGTGTCGGGGTCCAATATCTGCAACACCCCTCGCGGTACTGCGCGAGGTTCGTCGTGTGCTGAAGCCGGGAGGCCGCGTCATCATAAGCTTCTCGAACCGGTGCTTCCCGACCAAGGCCGTGGCGGTCTGGCGCGCTTTCGATACGCATGGCCACACCTCGCTCGTCCGCCTCTATCTCGAGACGGCGGGCTTTCGCGGAGTCACGGCATCCTTGCTCGCCGACGGTCGCCTGGGCGATCCATTGGTCGCGATAACCGGTCGCAGTTGAGGCTGTTGGGATTACACCAGCAATGGGGGCGCTGCCTTCCCGGTTTAGTACTGTCGCGCCTGTTACAGGTATGTATCGGGCGCAACGGCAAGCCCGCGGTCAGGCCTCGACGCTGGCGGTTAAGGGTGGCGTCTGCTGATGTTGGACGACCAGCCAATCGTCGTGTCCCCGCATCCGCAAAGTCGAGGTGCAATGTGCCTCGTACTTCTGGTCGCCGCTTGCGCAGCGCGCGGTGTACGCAACGACGATCAGGCCCTCTTGAGGTCGTGACACTCGTCGATCCGATAGCTCGACCGTATCCCAATCGGGCGTGACCTTGACCGCATCCTTCGCTTCCTGCCCCTGGAAGACATAAGGCGGACGGGGCAAGACCATGACGATCTCCTCGTCGATCCGGTTCTGGTAATGCTCATCGCTGGCATCCCATAGGCTCCCTTCGAATTCCCACACGCGCTGGTCGTCCATGCCGTATCTCCTTCATGGCTCAAGCGCGAGAGGATGGGGAGGGTTCCGGTGTCTCGGCACCATCGCGTCAATATCGACCGACGGATAAGACGTTTTGGCGCCCGTACGCCCGAACTCCCCGACTAGTTGCGCAGACAGCGCATGCCTACCGATCCATGGTCCAAGCGCGATCGAAGGGGACCGGACCTATAGGTCGCAGCATCTGTTAGTACCCGTCACAACAAGGAAGCTGCCATGAATCTCAATGACCTCCTCCCAGATGGTGGCATCGATGCACTCGCCGCCCAACTAGGCATACCGCGTGAGCAAGCTCAGCGCGGCGCAGAGGCGCTGCTGCCGTCGGTTCTAGGCGGCATGGGGAATAACACGACGCAGTTAGACGCCCATGTGAACACGCTTGGCGGCGCAGACCTTGCTTCGAACGTGTCGGGCAACGAGCCGACGCAGATCGATCGCGGTAATCAGATCCTCGGCGGTATCTTCGGGTCGAAGGACGGCAGTCGCGAGGTCGCCGACAACGCGGCGCAGAGCAGCGGCCTGGCGCCCGAGCTTCTGAAGCAGATGCTGCCGATCCTGGTCATGTTGGTGGCCGGCCATCTGACAGGGCGCTCGGGCGGGCAGCAAGGTGGCCTTGGCGGGATCCTTGGATCTGTACTCGGCAGCCTGGGTGGCGCTGGAGTCGCAGGCGCTGCGCCCGGGGGCGGTCTTGGCGGCGGACTGGGGGTATTCTTGGTTCGGTCTTCGGCGAGCGGCGATAGAGCCGTCCGGACATAAGACCGTCCTGCTCGATCAAACCGGTCGACTTGAGGTCCACGAACATCCCGTCGCCACGTGGCTACGGCACGGCGATACCATCGACGGCATGACTGGGGAACGCATGTGATGCCAAGACGAGGAAACAAGCGAGCCGGTCCTGCGGCAATTGTCATTTTCGTTATGATCGTGGCACTCGTCGTCACGATTTGCGGGCTCGTTGTGCGTGGCTTTCAGAAAGAGCCGAATGGACCGCCGCGTGGTAGTCAGACACTCCCGGCACAGGCAGCGCAGGGAACTGTCGCTGGGACGCCTCCGAACGCTAGTCCAGCTCGCTAGATTGAAAGACGGTTAAGCCAGCCGTCTAAGGCCGGAGGGGGCCGCATAGGGTGCGGTCCCCTCCGGATAGGGCGCGTTAGTTGCGCAGGCTGTCGGGAACGATACCGCCGTTATCGGCAAGCTTCTGCATCACTGCCTTATGAAGGGCGATGTTCTGCTCGGCTGAGCCATCGGCTGCTGCATGGACATTCAGCTCGGCAGCAAGTTCCTTGCGAGCGGTCAGACTGGAATCCAGGTCCAGCAGCTTCAAAAGATCGACGATCGAGCTCTGGTAGTTGCCCCCGCCATCTTTCATCGATGCCATCTCGCTGAGGACCGCACCGACGTCGACGGACTGCTGCGGCGTTGCGGGGGCCGGCTGGGCGGTAGTGGTCGGCGCAGCTTGCGGTGCAGCCTGCGGCGCAGCGGCGGGAGCTTGAGCCGGTGCAGCGGCTGGTGCGGCTTTGTGGTGAAAAACCTTGTTCATGATCGTGCTGAAGATGCTCATAGCCGTGTCCCGATAAGGCCGGCAGCTGTGCCGGCAGACCGCTAGAACGAACGCACCTCAGGAACGGTCCAGAGCTCGTTACTCGTGCGGAACGGTCCTCAGGAGGCACGCGTTGAGCAGGCAGCGGTAATATGCGAGCAGATGGAGAGTATGATGAACTTCAAGACCCTGGCACTAGTATCGGCAGCGACCCTGTCATTGGCCGCATGCGGCAAAAAGGCCGACGATACGACCGCCGTCGATAACAGCACCTACGCCAACACGACCGCCACGGACGTGAATGCAGCCGGTTCCAATGATGCCATGGCAGCACCGGCCTCAGGTGGGCAGGCTTTCGTCAACATAGCGGCTGCGAGCGATGCGTTCGAGATCGAGACCTCGAAGCTTGCTGTGACCAACGGCGCATCTGCTGCGGTGAAAAAGTTCGCTGGCCAGATGATCACCGCCCATGAGGGTTCGACTGCTAAGTTAAAAGCACTGACGGCAACGCTGTCACCAGTTTTGACGCCCAACCCGGCGCTGAGTGCCGAGCAGCAGCAGACGCTTGCTGATCTAAAGACCAAGCAGGGCGCTGATTTCGACACCGCGTACGCAGCGGCTCAGGTCGCCGGGCATCAGCAAACGCTCGATACGCTCAAGGGTTATGCCGCAACTGGCGAAGTGCCCCAGCTTAAGACGTTCGCGTCGGGCTTGGCACCGACGGTTGCAGCGCATCTCAACATGGCGAAATCGCTGAAGTCCTGACGTCGTGTCTCAGACGATGTAGTTCTAAACCAGGCGGTGCACCGCATGTGTACCTGTTGGCTTGGTCAGTCCTAACTGCAACAACACAGGACTTTCGCAGCATTGCCGCGGAAGTCCTGTTTTCTGCGACCGCGGCACGGAGTTTCGCGTTATAAAACTTTGATACTCGTCGCGTGGCTCACCAACGATCTTGTATCACGGGGGTGACGGAAAACACCTGTTTGTCGTGCAGTCGTGATTGCGACTGGGTTTTTCACATATCTGACCGCTGAGGACACTCCGCAGGCCTATGTCGAGCCGACAGCTAAGACGTTGCTTCCAGCTCGCGTAAGCTGCGGCCTCGCGTCTCTCTTCCTGCGCGCCCGATCAGTACCGCTGACAGCGTCATTGGTACAATTAGCGCGATTGCCGCGCCCCCATCGTCGGGATCAGCCCAGCGAAGGCGCCCAGCTGGACAGCAACGCCACCAAATTTGCTACTCCCCGCGATAAGCCCGGTGGCACGTCCACGGACGCGTAATGCGTAGTTTTCGGCTGCATAGGGAAGTAGCACGGCGATCAATCCGTTTGTGCCAACCACCAGCAACGCGATCACAGCAATGAGCAGTGGCGGCCAAGCCAACGTAGGCGCTGGCAGTAGGGCTCCGGCAAGCCCGGCGAGTGTGAGAAGCACGGTGCCGATCAGGGTGCGCTTGCTGCTCCACCGGCTGTAAAGGAAGGCCGCGATCATGATCGTGGGCAGGGCAACAAGTGCTGAGCTGGCGATGATGCCGCTCGCAATCTCGGCACTGAAGCCTCGATCCTGGAGATCGGAAGGCAACCATAGCAGCAAGCCGAAGTTGACGAAGCTCCAAGACAGGGCCGTGATCACCAGGGCGATAGTCAACTCGCGGTGGTGAGCCGCGGCGCTGCCAGCGTCCGCTGGCGCTGCTTGTGGCGCACGCCTGACGATTCCGAACTTTCGAGCCATGTCAGCTAGTTCGGCGTCCATACCCCGTTCCAACAGAAATCGCGGGGACTCAGGTATCCACCTTGCCATCGCAAGCAGCAGCAAACCGGTGGGAAAGCCCTGCAGCCACAAGCTACGCCAGCCGAACAGGGGCTCGAACAGATGCGCTGCACCGCTAGCTGCGAGGTAGCCACCGACCAGTCCCGTACCACCAACCAGCACAAGGACCCAGCTTCTGTGCCGCGGAGGCATGATCTCTGCCAACAGCGTGTAGACGACGGGCAGCATGCCGCCAGCCGAGCACCCCATCAGAAAACACATGACCAGGTTCCAGCTATAGGAAGGCATGGCTCCGCAGATGGAGGTCGAGACGAACAGGATCGTGGACAACAGGATCGACACACGCCGACCGTAGATGTCCGCAAGCCACCCCCACAAGAACGAGCCAACTGTGGTCCCCGTAAGGGCAACGAACGGAAGCAGGGCAACGGTCGATTTGGCGAGCCCATACTCGCCCCGCATGCCGGGAAGCACAAAGCCGAGCGTTGCTGGCTTCATCGTGTCGATGATGAGCCCGAGGGTAAGCACCAGCAGAACGGCAGCATGCGAGCGCGTCAGAGGGGTATCATCGGGCGCTTCATATGCGACGCCAACGGCTGCCCTATGATCAGGCCGTTTCTTGGGTAAAGCGCCAAATATAGCTGCCGGCACGCCGATACCGATCAGCGCCATGCCCAGGTACATCCATCCGTCCATAGGCATACCCGACAGGTGATTGCCCATCGTATGGGCCATCGCGAGCATTGGTAAGTGAAGGGCCACGCCAACGCTGATCGCCGCACAGCCTGCCCAGAAGAGCGGCCAGCGCTCGCCGACCAGCGAGTTTCCGCGGCTGCTACTGCCATTCGCCATTCATTTCCCCCACCAGCGGTAGCGACATAAGCCGCACGGCTTGCCTGCCGCAAGCAGAGTACCTGCCGGCGGGCACGTTGCGGCTCATGGCTTGGCGAATGGCCTTCAGGCTTGCGGATCGCCAAACTGAGTGTCCAGAAGCAAGTGTTTTCGACCGATCCCTTTTTCCGGTCAGCGTAATATTTTGGGAAGGGAAGTGCGGCAGTTTGAGTGCCGACTACAGTAATTATCAAACAGTGAAACAGCTTGATCACCGGGAGCCAGGTCCTATCTAGAAAGAGCGGGCCGGGCCCCTCTGACAGTTTCCCTCGGGTTATTGTGATGTCGGACCGCATCGGGTTATCTCGATATAGGCCTGGCCGCTTTGCCTCCTGTCGTCGTTGATGATCCGAGCTTTCGATCACCGATTGAAAAGAGGCTCTGAGCATGGAAACGAACAGATCGGCACAGCTCCATCAGCAGTTGGACGAGCACGCGCGTATCGCGATGGCGCGCCGAACCCCGACTTCTCCAATTGTGCTGCAATTGTAGCGCTTTGAGTTGGGTCTGAGAGGCCGCTTGTGCCCACCACACGCGAGATACCGGCCCTCCTGACCACTGATCTCGCCCCACGCCACCATGTTTGTTAGAGGTTCCCATGCCTGAGCTGCTCTCCTTGTTATTCCTTGGTACCCCTGTCTGGATGTGGCTGGCATTTCTCGGCATCGTCGCAACATTGCTGATCCTCGATCTGGGTGTCTTGCACCGCGGACAACGGGAAATCGGAGTACGCGAGAGTCTTGCATTGTCAGCAGGTTACATCACGCTGGGACTGGCGTTCGGCGGGTGGATTTGGTGGTATATCGGGCCTACTGCTGGCCTCAACTACGTGACGGGCTTCGTCATCGAGAAGAGTCTCGCCATGGATAACGTGTTCATCATCGCCATGATCTTCGGCTACTTCGCCATCCCAGGCATCCATCAGCACCGCGTACTGTTCTGGGGCATCCTAGGTGTCATTGTCCTGCGTGCAGTGATGATCGGTTTTGGCGCGGCATTGGTCGATCGGTTCGAATGGGTATTGTACGTCTTTGCTGCCTTCCTGGTTTTCACCGGTATCAAGATGTGGCTGACTGCCGACACGGAATATGACGTAGCCAGTTCGCCCGTTTTACGCTGGATTCGCCAGCGCATGCCGGTTACCGACCAACTTCACGGGGAACGTTTCTGGGTAAAAGAGCAGGACCCGGCGACTGGGCGCATGCGCCGGATCGCTACGCCGTTGCTACTGGCTCTGGTCATGATCGAATGCGCTGACGTCATTTTTGCGGTCGATTCTGTACCGGCTATCTTCGCGATCACAACGGATCCATTTATCGTCTACACGTCGAACATCTTTGCTATCCTTGGGTTACGCGCACTCTATTTTGCGCTCGCCGCAATGGTCGACCGGTTCCATTACCTGAAATACGCCTTAGCCGCGTTGCTGGTGTTTATCGGCTCGAAAATTTTCGTTGCCGACATGTTCGGGCTCGCCAAATTCCCGCCCGCAGCGTCGTTGGCGGTAACCTTTGCGATACTGGGTTGCGGCGTCGGCTGGTCCCTGTGGAAAACGCGAGCGGCTGCTTCGGCCTGAGTTTGAACGCGTCCGCCGGCATTGAAAGCGGACCGGTCATACGCTGTGGGTATAGCCGTACTCCATTTACCGAGACTGGCGTTTACGACGCACAGGGATAAGGTGGCTGCTGATTATGATCGTCCGGCCGTCCACCAACATGGTCAAAAAAGGGATCAAGATGCGCGCCGTTTTAGCCATCATCGCGCTAGTCTCTGCTCAACCTTGCTTCGCGCAAACTGACCCGAGGCCAGGCCCGCCTGCAGGTAGGCCTTTGGAGGCAGGCACTGCCGGATGGAGCATTACCGTTGGCGTCGCGCCAGTCCTCAGTCCTGCATGGCAAGGCTCGCGAGACATGGCCTTGTCGATTTTTCCCGACTTGCGGCTCAACTACAAGGACGTGATCTTTGCCTCGATTCCTGACGGTTTGGGCTGGAATGTGGTGAACCACGACGGGTGGAAGGCAGGACCTCTGGCCAAACTCCGCTTCGGGCGGGATGAGGAGCGCGGGGGATCGCCGTTCCTCATTACAGGCGGGAGTGACGCGCTACGCGGCCTCGGCGACGTAGATGCAGCTGTTGAGGTGGGAGGCTTTATCGAGAAACGGGCTGGGCCATGGCGTGGACGGATCGAGGTTCGTCGCGGCTTCGGCGGACATGACGGCGTTGTCGCCGACGGGTCAGTTGCTTACCAAGCGCGCCGGGGACGGACCATCATCAACGTCGGGCCTCGCGCAACGCTGGCAAGCCGCGAGTATATCGAGACGTATTTCGGCATCGATGCGGTCCAGTCGCAACGGTCCGGGCTTAGACCGTATTCTGCGTCAGGCGGACTATTGTCCTACGGTGTAGGTGGTACCGTAATTCGTCCCCTGAGCCGGCGAAGCGCCGTCACGCTTTTCACTGGCCTGGATCAACTAGGTCAGAACGCAGGCGATTCACCTCTCGTCCGCGAACGTGGGCGCCGGACCCAATTCACCCTAGGTCTCGGCTACGGATTTAGGTTCAACCTCTAATCGAATCAGACGCATATACCCTACGCCGGTAGCCAGCGACCAAGCCTGAAATAACGAGGATCGCGGCAGCGCCGGTTGCTACGGCAATAGGTCCTGCAGCTTGGCCACCTGCAGCGAAGATAGCAGCAAGAGCCCAAAGGAAAACAGCTGCGTACGGCAGATTGCCACGTCCTCGGACCAGCACGGTGGCCGCGATGAGTCCAGCAATCACGATCACCGCTGCACCGATTACCGGCGCGGCTGCACCGCCCTCCATGCCGTGATACCTCAGGCTAGCTGCGATGTTGACGGTGGTAGCGACGGTCAACCATGCGGCGAGCGCGCTCAACGGAAGGTACGCACACCACCACGCGGTTTTCGACACCGCCGCATTCGACAGGGCACGATAGGCAATGATCAGGCACGTCAGCGTGAAGGTAATGATCAGAACCGATACGAAGCTTAACCCGTAAAGCTGTGTGTAAGCAGCCCAGAGTGCGTTCCCCAAAATGCGCCCGCTGCCGGCCAGCGCAGGCGATGAAGCAATGCATTTTGGCGCTGTGCGGGCAGGGCCTGATAAACAGCAAACACCGTGGCTCCGAGGTAGAGCGCGCCCCAGATCGAGAATGCCCAGCCTGCCGGGGTTATCAAGGTTCGGACCGCCAGAGACCGGGATCCGATAGGCTCACCGATCCCAATCTGCGGTAAAAGAGGCGTTAGAATTTGAAGCGCTGCTGTCAGCAGCACCGCGAGATGCGGCAGATCGAACGCGGTCCGTTGGGGTAAGGTATTCGTTGCCATTTTTCCACAACGGCCGATCAGCTTACGCGTTGCAATGTCACAAAGAAACTCGCTCGCATTCAGCGCTATCGTACTTAAACGGTCCTCGGGCGCCTGACATATTGTCATTTACCCGAGGCTTCAGTGGGACGACCCAGAGGCCTTTATCCACGATCCCGGTTGCGACGCGAAGGCGGTATCTTATCGTGTTCTAAAGTGCAGAGGATAAGACGCAATATACCAGCACCGGTACGCCAACCAAAACGATTAAAAGTAACAGGTTGAGCTCCATAAGTCGGCTCAGCCAGTCCTTACCTTCATTCTGTCGGGCTTCGGCATCAGCCTTAGAATAGTCTTCTACAATCTCCAGATCGAATTTGTTCGAGAAAAACTTTGTGGTCGCATCCGCAAGAAAGGCTGAGGTGCTGGATTGGCAGCTTGATGCTGACGGTCATCCTGACACAAATCATCGGATTTCGAGACTTGGTTTTCCACTACACGGTTTCCACTTATTCGAGATCACGGGCGCGCAGAACGCGTCCCAAAGGTCAGATCGAATAAAGCCCGAACTCAAGCGGCAGTGGCCGCGAGCTCGGGCTAAGCGCGTGCGGCGAGTTGGCCGGCGTGGTCGCGGAAACGCTTATGTGTCGCAGGAGCGTACATGCCAGTAACATCGGGGACCCGTGTCCTAATGTCAACTCGTGCAAATCCATTTGCTCTACCTATTGACCTTGACCGGCTAAACCCTAGCTTGAGGGAGCGGGCCGGGCCCCTCTGGCGGTCGTCTCAGGACGAACGTGATGTCGGACCGCATCGGGTTATCTCGATGTCTAGGCCTGGCCTGTTTGCCTCCTTTCATCGCGACTGATCCGATCGTTCAATCGTTGGTTGGAGAGCGGCTTTGCCTATATTTTCTCACAAGTTGACCCAGTTGCATGCCCGGCTGGATGAGCAGATCCGCGTCGAGATGAAGCGACGCATGCCCGATACCTTGCGGCTATTTCGGCTGAAGCGGTTGCGTCTCGACGTGAAGGACCGCCTGCACGCACGCGCCTTGCGGCCGCAGTTCAGCTGAACCGACACGCTGAACCATCGTTGTATAATCATCGTCCGTAAGGATTGGCTTCACCGATCAGAATGGATCGGGATGGCAAAAGGAGAACGAATATGGCCTATTTTCTAACCGCCGGCTTGGTGCTTGCTGCTACCGGGGCGGCCCTCGGCATGACTGTCGATCATCAGAACCAGGTGGATCACCGCAGCGGTCCGGTCGCCGTCAAATATCGCGGTGACGTTGTCATCACGCACAAGCAGGTGGGCGCGGTTGCACCCGGCGGAAGACCGTCGTCGCTACGCTGCGACTGGGCGGCGAGCATGTCAGTGGCACGGCACGCGGTCGCGGCGTCGGGTACCAGGCTGGTGCGCAGCATCGACAGCGAACCGGTGATTTCCGGCACCCGGCCCGGCTGGTGCGTTGCGAGCCATGGCGCGATCAAGAAGGAGGTCGCGACGAAGTCCGCGGACATGCAGCAGCATCTGGTAAAGCTGGCGCAGGAAGACGAGCAGATGCTGCGCGTCGAGCTCGACCGGATCCACGGTCCGCAGCGCGCAGGATGATCCGGCGCGTTCGATTGGCGGGCGTGCTCGGTGCCGCAAGTTGCGGCCTGATCACGCCCACGTTTGCACAAGATGTCGGGTCGGTAACCTTGGAAATGATGAGCGAAGAGGAACGGCGCGGGCTGAGCTGGAGTGAGGGACGTGCCGCGCTAGCGGGCGATATTCGCGTCTCGCGCGGCCGGCTCGATGCATCGGCGCGCGTGGTAACGCTTCGGAACAGCGTGCGACACGGTGGCGCCGATGCGGTCGTCGACCTTTCGGTGGGAACCGACTGGGATCTGGGTGCGGTGCGTATCCGTACCGACGCCACCGGCCACGCATTCGCGGGCGCGCGGGGCCGCATGGACTATGTCGAGGCCGGCGTATCGGCAAGCTATGCCTATGGTCCGCTCTACGCCACGGCCGGCGTGATCGGCGCGCCGTCGCAGCGCGCGATCGGTGGCAGCAACGTGTATGTCTATGCGAACGCCAATGCCGGTATTCCTGGTACGCCGCTGACGATGCTGGCCGAAGTCGGCCACTCGTCCGGCAGCGTCCGCGACCCCAGTCGGGTGCAGCGTCTTCGTCCGGGCGGCAGTTACATCAACTGGCGGCTGGGTCTCGAGCATCGTCGTGACCGTCTGACGATCGGCGTCGATTATATTGGGACTGACGTCTCCCGCACCGCCACTGCCAGCAGGTTTGCCGATCAACGCAACGCCGGAGACAGAATCGTAGGGCGCGTACAGGTTTCGTTCTGACGATTACCGCGGTCAGTGAGTGCCCATTAACGCTGATGTGTATACGATCTGCCTCGGCAGAACCGTCTGTATATGTTAAACAAACGGCCGGTGCGGTTGAAAAATAGCCTGACGTCGCGCTCCTGATCGTATCGACCGGGATCGAGTCCGAGAACGCCCTATCCGTCTCGATCATCGTTCGTTTGCGGGATTAGAAGTCGCGGATGGTAAGTTTTGCTGGCGAGCGAACTTGTTTGCTGCCGCCTTCACGATATCGGGCTGATTGCTATTAAAAAGGCCGTGACAAACTATCGGGAATAGCACGCAACGCGATTGCCGTTCGAAGGCATTTATGAAGATGCGCGCCTACCAACGGTTGGTCACCAGCATCCGCGACCGCCAAAGCCTGACCGATAACCGTTATTAGACGTTCGAGGCGCTGAGCGGTTGTTTCGCCGTCCATCATGGCTTCAAAGCCTTGATCATTTTGGCGTACCCGGCAGCACGAGCCAGATGAGCGATGCGAGCTGAAACGTCGTTACTGGCTTCGGCCTGTTCCCGCGCGCGCGCTTCGTTACGAACAAGAGTGCTCAGATCGCTCGAGTTGGACACGTTTATGCTCCTATCAAGCGGGAGCGCTCCAGCGTCTCTCAGTCGCCGCCATGCCATTAACGAGTCGCGGCGATGTACCGACCCTGTACATGCCGTTAACCCGATGCCAACCTCACTTATGCTACCGTCCCCCATGGTAAACCTAACCGGCATAGTCGACGAGGTAGCGCGGCTGGACGCGCTTCGTGCTCTCGATATGCTCGACACTCCCCCTGAAGCCGAGTTCGACGCCATCGCTGTAGGGGCGCGGCACCTCTTTGGCTGCAAGTTCGCTTTCGTTTCGTTAGTTGACGCGGACCGGCAGTGGTTCAAGGCAGCGTGCGGCCTTGAGGCTAGCGAGACACCACGAGATGTGTCTTTTTGCACCCATACGATCGCTGCCGACGATCTGCTCGTCATTGCGGACACGCGCGAAGACCCGCGCTTTGCAACCAATCCTATGGTGGTGGAAACACCCTTTGTGCGTTTCTATGCAGGCGTGCCGTTGCGAGTGACACCACCAGGAGGAGGTGCCGCGCTGCCGATCGGCACCTTGTGCGTGGCTGACGACAAACCGCAGGATCCGACCCGCGAAAAGCTGGAGATACTCGCCGGTATGGCGCGGGTCGTCGAAGCGCTGCTTGAGGCGCGCCGGACCAGCAAAGAGAACCTACAGCTGGCGCTTGATCGCCAGGAGGCCCTCGGTGACATGGCCCGCACGCACAGACTGCTCCAGCACGCCGAACGCATGGCAAGGATCGGGTCGTGGCGCCTCGAGCTTGAAGGCGGACGGATACACTGGTCCGATCAGACCTACGCGATCCACGGCCTGGCACCGGGCTCGCAAGCGCAGCTTGCCCTAGCTATGCAGTTCTACCCCGAAGACGATCGTGCCAAGTTGGAAGCAGCGCTAGACCGCTGTGTGCGGCAAGGGACTGCATGGGATCTGGAGCTGAACTTCACAGATGCGCAGGGGCGGCCCCGTCGCGTGCGCACATTGGGTGAGATCGATGAGCGCGCCGGTAAGCGTGTCGCCGTCATGGGAGTGATCCAGGACATCACGGACCGGTACCAATTCGAGCGCCGCCTGGTTGCGGTAGCTCGAACCGACGAACTGACGGGCATACCAAGCCGACGCGCTTTTAACGAAGAATTGGAAGCTGCGCTCGATCGCGCCCGGGAAGGCGCACCGCTTGCTATCGCAATCATCGATCTGGATCGGTTCAAGGAGGTCAACGACCGGCTTGGCCATGCGACAGGGGACAAGGTTTTGCAGGTGATGGCCGCCAAGCTGCAAGCAGTACAGTATCTGGGCGATCACTCCATCGCCCGACTGGGCGGGGACGAGTTCGTGCTGATCCTACGCGGACGGCGTACGCACGAAGAACTCGTCCAAGACATCGCGCGATTGCTCGCAGACCTACGCTACGCCGTGCCTGACGACCGTAGCGTTATAACGGTGTCTGCGACGATCGGAGCCTGTGTCTATGGCGCAAGTTATGTCGATCGGGCTTCGTTGCTTAAAGAGGCAGACGAGGCTCTGTACCGCGCGAAGCGGATGCAGCGAGGCACGGGCGCTATTGCAGGCAACAGCGCCCATATCCAAAGTTTGGTTGGTGAGCCGCGATAATCTGCTTTGACCCCGGCACCTGGTTGGCGAGAATAGGATTCAGGCATTTTGCATGTGACAATGAGCCGATGAGCACCGGACTGATGAAGATCCCCGTCTTGCTGGTATCCGGTGTCCTGTACTGGCTTTTCGTCCGCTGGGTGACAGGCGCGGCGGAACCCTGGGATGCCGACGCCTACTGGCGTCTCTGGTACCCGTCCTCGTTGGGCCTAGCTGCGCTAGCAGGGGCAGCGTTCAAGACGAGGGGTGGATGGCAGGAGTTATCCTGACGTTTGCCCAGCTTCCTGTGATATGGCTCAACGCTGGGACTATCTCGCTCTGGGTAATCGGCCTGGCAATGTGCTGCGTCCTCGCTGTGCCGGCTGTCGCAATCTCAGCTTTTACCGGCTGGTTTGCGGCTCGCTCACGACCGTTGTGACAGGTCGCGAATGGATCCGCCGGTGCATCAGTAAAGATCATGGTAGGACCTGTTCGCCCGCGCTGGACGGTGCCCTTACCGTGTGCAGCGAGCCGGAGTGTCGACCGGAGGATGGATCGTGTT
This sequence comes from Sphingomonas sp. AC411, assembly GCF_979253035.1. NCBI lineage: Bacteria > Pseudomonadati > Pseudomonadota > Alphaproteobacteria > Sphingomonadales > Sphingomonadaceae > Sphingomonas > Sphingomonas sp. AC411. Next base: position 83,090 of record NZ_CEEDAQ010000001.1, read on the forward strand.
GAAGCGAGTTGGACCGGCGGTGGCGGCGATGGGATTGCTAGCCACCGCCGCGGCATCTGCCACGATACGGTCGCCCGTGGGTCTGCAGTGTACGGCGGTAACAACCTGGGCTTGCGCGGAAGCGAAGACCTGCAAGCGACGCGAAGGCGAGGCCAAGGAAAGCTACAGCTTCGACTTGGTAGCGAAGACGTATCAGGCACCGCATGATCGAGGAGCGATCGCCGCGTTCGAAACTGACGACGGCGGCTTCATGACCTTCCTGCTCAGTGGCGGCCCACGTTACGTCCACAAGAACGTCGACGCCGGCGATCCGATGACGTCGTTCCTGTACATGTCGTCGATGGATATGCGAGAACTGCGGTGCAATGCACGCTACGCGCCGGATGCATCAGCGGTTGCATCCGGCGCCAGTCGCAGTCTTACCGGTCATTACCACCTGTTAGGTGTGATGGAGACGGGATCGGAACTGCTGCTACGTCCAGATCAAAGCTTTGTCTGGTTCATGAGCTACGGCGCCGCGGATCAGGCGGCGGAGGGCAAGTGGCGGGTCAATGGCGACGCGGTCCTGCTGGAGGCCGGAACCGGACCCGGCGCTGCCGCAGAACCGGCCTTCCGGCAATTGCGGTTGCTGATTGATCATGGTGCGCTGCTGCTGAACGGCACGGATAAAGGCCGGTACGAGCGGCATGCGTAACGCTGGAGTTGATCCTGCGTACTGGCGGGGTAGTACCGCGAACATGGATCATCGTCACCACCGCGCGACCACGTCGCCGACGCGCTTCACCCTGAGGCGGTTTCCGGTGCGAGCGATGGTCGCCGTCGCGGTTGCCAGCGCGTTGGCGGCATCGCCAGCCGTGGCCCAATCCGAGCATGAGGTGCTGCCGACGCCGGCATCGCTAACGCAGGTCCTGTCCTGCCAGTCGCGCGACGCGCTCGGAACCTTCGCCGAGTTGCTTTTCCTGCAGTATCGCCCGCCAGCGTGGATGCGCCCGAGTAAACTTCCTAAGGCGCTCGACGGCATGATCGGGTTGTATGGCTTCGCGGTCGAGGGCAACGTCTCGGTGTTCGGGGAGCCGGTCGACCACGTCTATTTCATGAGCGACTGGGTCGTTGCGCTGCTACCCCGCGCAAGCGCCGAGCGGGTGATTGCTGCCCAGAAGATGACGCGGGCGCCGATCGCGATCACGGAACAATATTACCGCTTTGTCGATCCCGAAACCGGGCCGATGATCGGCGGGTTCGCGCCGACCGGTGATGCGATGGCGAAAATGTTAGTCGATGCCTTCGGCGGCGATCTGGCCGCGAAGTCTGCGAAGGTGCCGCCATCGACGGATCCGAAAATGCTCCTGGTCGGGTGCAATTACGCCGTGGCGTCGCAGGAAGATTTTCTAGATGCGGCACGTGGCGCCGAGGATACCATGCGCAAGGCAGGCGCGGATATCCGGCGGATGGCCGAAGAAGGTGAGGCTCGCCCGCCACGGTGATCGTCTTGCGGAAGGCGCAGCCGGGAGTACCGTAATTTCAGTGCGACCTGGCAGGATGCCTTCGGATTGCGCAGACCTCCCAATCGCCGAAAACCCGCATCCACGGAATGCATCATTCCGACCGTCTAGTCGACGGGAGTTGCCATCTAAAACACGGCGCGCCGATACGTCGAAGACTTTTACCGCTGTCGGACGGCCGAGAAACTAACGAAGATACCCCGAACTATTCCTGTCGCCAAACTCGGGCGAACGCCCAAGAGCAACCCTGACTAGTATCCCGAATCCTCTGGTATCCTAAACTCTCTTTAGACAGAGCAATAGCGTCATTTTCCGTCTACTTCTCGAATAATGGTGTGAAGCCACTTTAGCAGAAGCGTTGCTGACAAAATGGCAACCCAAGAAAATATAGGATCCGCTTCTTGGACTAAACCGACCTGAGCAATCCAAATTGTGGCGGTCAGTATTGCCATTGTAAGCGATGTTAACAATATTTTTCCCGCTCTCGCTTCCGATCGCCAGAGCAAATCGCAAAGCAACGCTATAAATAGTGCAAGAAGGATATTAATAGATTCTATAATCTAAAAAACTCCCGTTTGCATTACAAATATGAATTCAAAGTCAAGTTCGTGGGCGCCTGTCGAGAATTCCGCTTGCCGCCCGACTGGCCGCGTGGAACTCAACACGCCGGAACAGCAGGTCGAGGTCTTCCCGGCTCACATCGAAGGTTTCTCCGAGATCCGCGAGCGCAAGGTCGATGTCTAGGGGGTGCGGGATGCTTAACTCGGATGCAGCAAGCTTGTGACCTACTACCGGGACTGCGCGGTGCGGGTAGGAATGGCCCGAAACCCGGTGGAACGCGATGCCAGCCAAGATTAGGATCAGTGAATTAACGCCGACCGGGACGAGAGGGAAAGCGTAACCAGCTTCCAGCACTGAAGGCCCACCGATCACTGCTGTCAACGCAGCAGCCCCGCCGGGGGATGAAGGCAGCGTAGGAGCGACATGACCAGAATTGCCCCGCCCACAGCAACCCCTGCCGCCAGATACGGTATGGGTACGAAGCGGGCCGCTGTTACGCCGACCAGCGCCGATATGATGTTACCGCCGACCACTGACCAAGGTTGTGCCAATGGGCTCGCCGGGACGGCAAAAATTAGCACTGCAGAAGCGCCGATCGGCGCCACCAGCAACAGGAGCGGCCCAGATCCGTGCAGCGCCATAGCGCACACGAGGCTCGTCAGTGCGACCCCGATTACCCCCCAATACACGCAAAAAGGCGGTCACGCAGGGTTGCACCAGCAAGCATCATGGGGAAAAATGGCCGTCTCATATTCTCAGATTACCTACAACGATGGAGACCAAACCGCGGTAACCACATCAACTACAACTGCTCAATTGTTAGCAGAATTGCCAAGCTCGGTGTGTCGGATATGGCAGGCACGCGACTGAGCCTCCTTACGAACTGAGCTTACGCCGAACCGGACCCTGCAACGTTCTACCGATCCCTGTGCCATGGGGGCATGATCGCGGTCCACGCTGAAGGCGTGACATTAGAACGACTACCCTGTGGCGCTTGGGCAACAGAACCTGGAGCGATCATCAGGAATGCTTGAGTGCATGTACCATCTGCAATGCATCCGGCTTGAAATCGGCCCCGATTTGCGTCTTCTTCCGCGGTAGGTAGCGGCACCGCGGACACAATCGACAATCGATCGGCTGGCTGGCGCATGGGGGGACATATGGCTCTATCTGAGCTGAGCGTAGCATTCTTTTTGCAGGTCTTCGTCATCGTCGCCGCATGCCGTGCGATGGGCTGGATCATGAAGCGCTTCTTCGATCAACCGCAAGTCATCGGGGAGATGATCGCCGGCGTCATCCTGGGGCCGTCGCTGCTCGGGCTGCTTGCGCCCGACGTCCAGGCGATGATCTTCCCCAAGGATGCAAAGCCGGTGCTGTATGTCTGTGCCCAGCTCGGCGTCGGGCTCTACATGTTTCTCGTCGGCCTTGGCTTCCGCACCGACCATTTCCGATTGAACGCAAGGAGCGCGGTTGCTGTTTCAGTGTCTGGCATGGCCGCGCCTTTCCTCGTTGCCGTGGCGCTCACGCCGTGGCTCCTCAACCTCGATCTCTTCGGCAAAGGCATAACCAGCGTCCAGGCGACGCTTTTCATGGGTGCCTGTATCTCGATCACCGCGTTTCCCGTGCTCGCGCGCATCATTCAGGAACGCGGGCTGACGAAGACGCCGCTCGGTTCGCTGGCACTGTCTGCCGGTGCAATCGACGATGCCGGTGCATGGACGGTGCTCGCGATCGTCCTGGCGAGCTTTGGCGGAGGTCCGGAGGTCGCCATCAAGGCCATCGTTGGCGGCGGTCTGTTTGCCGCGTTCATGATTGTCCTGGGTCCAAAGCTGCTGGCGCCACTTGCCCGTTGGGCGGAGCGTGAAGGTAAGGTCACCCCGCAAATCCTGGCCGTCGTGGTCATGCTGTTTGGGTTGAGCGCTTGGGCTATGGACGCTGCCGGACTGCACTCGGTGTTCGGAGGCTTTCTGCTCGGTGTGGCAATGCCGCGTGGGCTGCTGACCCGTGAGATTAGAAAGCAGGTTGAACCGTTTACCACAGCGCTGCTCGTGCCGATGTTCTTCGCCTTCTCAGGGCTCAACACGCAACTCACAATGGTCAACAGCCTCAACCTGGCTGCCATCGCTACCGTGATTCTAGTGGGTTCGGTTGCGGCCAAAGGGTTGGCATGCTGGGCGGCAGCCCGTGTCACGGGTCAGGACAATGCGACCGCCATGGCGGTCGGCACGCTGATGAATGCACGCGGGTTGATGGAGCTCATCATCATCAACATTGGTCTGCAAAAGGGCATCATCGGTCCTGCGCTGTTCTCGATGCTGGTCGTCATGGCCATCGTGACGACGCTGATGGCATCGCCCCTGTTCGAGGTTGTGTATGGTAGAAAAGCGCGGGCGTCTGGCGAGCTTGGCCAGCTTAATGAGGCAGACGATAACGAGGACATAGTAGCCGCCCCTGCCAAAGGCCTCGCCTGACATCTCGCGTGGAGTACATATGAGTTAGGGCAGCGCCACCCGCCAACCAGCGAGCTGCTGCGATTCAAATCGGACCTTCGATTGTTCATACGCCACAACAGACGATGCTAATTATAAGCTGTCCCGGCTCAATCATGCGGTGGCTCAAGCTGCTACCGGGTGTTCTGATCTTCATGCCCGCGGTCGGCCAGGGGCAGCGGGCTGGATTATGGGAGACCCGGGTCAGCATCGCCGGTGCTGCGCAAGTTGCACCAGTCCGATCCTGCGTCGCTGCCGATGCACCGTTGCACTCGCTCAGTTTATGGCCTGCGAACTGCACTGCCGCCAAAGTCAGGAAAACAACTGCCGGGATCGTTTCCAGGGTGGAATGTGAAAATGGCCAACCCGGTACGCTGCTGATCATACAACGGGAGCTATCAGGTGATCTGGCCCGCCAGTATCGGCTTTCCACCGAAACCTTGGTGGCACGGGCAGGCATGCAGGCGGAGTTGGCTCAGTCCTTCGACACGACAAGCCGCTATCTGGGGCCATGCCAGGGGACGACCGCGAAGCGGTGTCCGACGAAGAAAAGTACCTGAAACCACGTGGACAGCCCTGGGGTTTGCGCTGGTCTTCGTCCTCCAGGGGATGGCGTTCGTCGGACTGGCATATGCGACGTACCGCGGGATGGCCTGGCTGTCGTCGCGGCTGGGACGTCGCGCCTACGAACGAGCCGTGGTTGCTAACATCACTGTCGACGGGGCAGGCGCGGCAACGATACCCGTGCTTGCGACCTTCACCGGAGTCCGCGGTCTGCCGTGGTGGTATGCGGTCGCGTCGAACAATGCCAAACCGCTGTTCGTGATCGAACCTGACGGCATTCGTTTCCGCGTCGCTCGCCAGCGGAAACGTCGTTATGCCGAAATCGAATGTGTCGATGTCCGGCAGGGCAGGGGCACCGTCAATCTTGACTTCACCTTCTACGGATCGCTGCTGAACTTCACGGCCAATCTCGGTGCCGTGCCGCTGGCCGCCCATGTGCTAGCTTTGCTGCCTGGAGCCGTGCCGCTGTCTGCGCGCGCCCTCGCCGTGAAGGGAATCGGCATATGAACGGACTTATTCTGTCCATGTTCGTCAGTACGATCCTGAGCGGCGTGATTGCCACTGTGAGGGATCGTTCTGTGATCCTGTGGACGATCCTAGGCGCGCTCACCGGCCCCATTGCCGTCGCGTTGCTCCTGTGTCTGCCATCGCTAAAGGCGGTCGTTACACCGACACCGATCCGGTCACTCGCTAGCGAAATTCGCGAACTACAGGAACTGCGGGAGCGAGGTCTTATCTCTGACGACCAGTTCGAGCAGGGCAAGGCACGGGTGCTGGCCTGGCCGGTCGGATCGACAGACCCACATGCGCTGGGATCAGCGCGGGCCTTGGCAGATAGCGGTTGGACATGGGCGAGTTATCACCCAGCCGCCCGCGCCGCCTTTGTCGATCTGGCGCAGCGACATCATCTTGATCTGCAATGGCCGGACGACGTGTCTTTCGAGGTCGTCTGCACCCTCCCCGTGCAGCCGGGGCTTTCCTTCGCGGTCACGCTGGCGCTCGAGAAGGGCTCGATCCATTGCTGGGGCGATGGGTGGGCGCTTGATGGGGCGGCCCCTGGAAATCCGGAAATCGGCTTGCCGGCTGACCTCGCGGAAGGGCTTGAAGCCTTGATAGCTGGATCAGGCCGATTGCTGGTGCGAACGGCCTACCGCGATACGTCGCCGTTTTGGACATCGTTGCAGGTGCAGCGGAACGGCCGCTGGCGAACGGTTGGGTATCAGGCGGGGATCCCCATCCTGCCACTGTGGCGGCGTATGATTGTCAAAAACGAAGCCGCCCTAACCATGCCACGACAATGAATTCCTAGCGCAAGTTCTCGTCGCTGACTGTTTGGGCAAGCAGGAAGCGGCGACCATGAACAACCACGCGGGTCTCCGCCGTCGTTAGACGATGTCACGACGGCGGCATGCTCGTCTGTTTACGGCTTCAGGTTATTCTCTTTGAGCGTTTTGCCATCGGTGGCGAACTCAGCGTAGTCGCTTTCCTTGATGTCATTGGTGGCGAGCTGCCCGTCGAAGTCGAGCCGCAGCACATGGAAGTTGCTGAGCGCGCCCGGCGACATCAGCCGCACGCCCGACCACGCGGGGCGCTGGCGATTTGATTCAGTGAACCTGCGCCCAATCTGCAAATTAGACCGTTGCGTTCATAACGTCCCGGAGCCGTATTGGAGAAGTGAAATGGCACTAGAAAACATTGTTAACGCGGCCAAGTCTGCTTTGAAGGATGTCGTCTCGTCGCCATCTGCTGACCCAATTTCCGACCGTGACGAGGTTTTGCAGGACTTACATCTGGCCGAAAAGGCATGGGCGACCGACGGTGTTCATTCAGGAGTATGGTTCGTCCGTGACGGCGAGCATGTTGCCTTCACGCCCACGACGCGAAATGGGGCGACACTGACGATCGGTGGTCAAACGACGAACTTCATTCCCGCTGACCGCTTTGCCGACTACCTAGTGAACATGCGGGCCGCTATCGAAGCAGGCGAATTTGATCGTGAGATAGCAGGTGCGCTCCATGGTTCGGCTAACGTCGGGGAATTGCCGAGGTTGCGCTTCCGCCGGCTAGAGAAGGCAGTCCGCAAGATATCCGGCAAGTGCAACAGGATGCTGTACTAATTCGTGAGGGGCGCAATCCGGACGGATCGTTATCTGCAGTCGTGAGCAGTGGTTCTTAGCAACTACTGCGAACAGAGGTGGCTCGGCAGAACTGGGGAGGGGCCTCTGTCTCACCTGTCCATTTTCCAAAAACTGTTCCCGATTGTACCGATAGTCGTATTGCCGCACGCGACCGTTATGCCACCATGTTCGTTGCAACCGCTTGGGCAAACTTTCATGGCCCCACATTGAAGGAGCAACACGATGTCGGACCTCAGCCTACACGACCTGTCAAAGAAGATGGCAAAGTTGGACTTCACGATGATGGCCACTCGCTCACCCAATGGCACCCTGACAGCCCGCCCGATGAGCAACAACGGCGATGTAGAATACCAAGGCGACAGCTACTTTTTCGCCTACCAAAACTCGCGAAAGATTACTGACCTGCGTGCCGATCCGCACGTCACGCTTAGCTATACCGGTGCCGTCGGTATGCTCGGCGGTCCCCCGCTGTTTGTAACTGTCGAAGGCGCCGCTGCGCTGATCGAGGACAAAGGCGCGTTCGCCGATCACTGGACCAAGGATCTCGATCGGTACTTTCCCGAGGGCATCGACACACCCGGTATCGTAATGATCCGTGTCGATGCAAAGGCGATCCGCTACTGGGATGGTAGCGATGAGGGCGAGATCACAATCTAAGCAAGTCACCTAAAGCCCGTATCACATAGGACTTCCGCGGCATTCTCGCGGAAGTCCTAACTTTCGCGACAGCAGGACAGCCGATTGCTGTGTAACCGTCGATGCTGATCGGCGCGGCTTGTCAGCGCTACATGCGACCCGCCCAAGTGTCGCAAAACACCTGTTTGTCGAGCATCCCAGAAAGCGACAGCGTTTTCCGCCACCTATTCTGCCAAGCGATCGATAATCGGACAATCCGGCCGATCATCGCCGTGGCACGCTTGGGCAAGATGGATCAGCGATCGTTGCATAATTTCCAGAGCGTGGGCCTTACGACCCAGCTCGGCTGCGCGAGATTCAGCCAGCGCCTTCACTTCCGCGCTCGATCGCGCCCGATCGGACCACAGCCCGAGCAGCGTGCGGATTTCCTCGATCGGAAAACCCAAGTCGCGGGCATTGGCGATGAAGCGAAGGCGATGAACGTCGCTATCGGTATAGTCCCGGTAGGTGCCGCGTCGAACTGGCGCGGGCACTAGGCCAATCTTCTCATAATGGCGGATCATCCGCTGCGAGATGCCGCTGGCACCCGATGCCGTTCCGATATTCATAGCTTCACCGTGTTCAGCCGCAGCGCGTTGAGGACCACGGTAAAGGACGAGAGCGCCATCGCTGCGCCGGCCAGCATTGGCGAGAGCAGAATGCCCGCCACGGGGTAGAGCACTCCGGCCGCGACCGGCACGCCGATACCGTTGAACAGGAAGGAGAAGAACAGATTCTGCCGAATATTCCGCATCGTCGCCTGCGCGAGCTTGCGCGCTCGCACGATCGCCGAAAGATCGCCGCGCGTGAGCGTCATCCCGGCGCTTTCGATCGCCACGTCCGTTCCCGTGCCCATCGCCAGGCCTACGTCCGCAGCTGCCAGCGCTGGAGCGTCGTTGATGCCATCACCGGCCATCGCGACCTTGGCACCGGACGCTTTCAACTCGCCGATGATACGCGCCTTATCTTCGGGAAGCAGGCCGGCGCGCACGTCGTCGAGCCCGCCAACCGCGCGCGCGACCGCATCGGCGGTCGTTTGGTTGTCACCAGTCAGCATGATGACGCGGAGCCCTTGTTGGCGAAGCGCGGCGATTGCCTCACTGGCATTGGCGCGAACCGGATCGGCGACCGCGAGCAGGCCGGCAAGCGCGCCATCGATCGCCACTAGAATGACGCCTGCACCCTCGCCGCGATGACGATTGGCGGCTTCATCGAGCGGCTTAGGATCAGCGCCGACCCGGTTCATTTGCGCGGCGTTCCCGATCACGACCGACCGACCGTCCACCGTGGCGCTGACACCCAGACCAGTTTGCGAGACGAAATCGGCGACCGTCCCGACCTGCAATTCACGTTCTTTAGCGGCGACGACGATCGCGTGGGCGAGTGGGTGTTCGGATTGCCCTTCAACCGCAGCAGCGAAGGCAAGCAGGTCGCTTTCCTCGACGGCACCGACCGTTTCGACCGCGATCAGCGACGGTTTGCCTTCCGTAAGCGTGCCCGTCTTGTCGATGACCAGCGTATCGACCTTTTCGAGGCCCTGTAGCGCTTCGGCATTCTTAACCAGAACGCCAGCCTGAGCCCCGCGGCCCGTCCCTACCATGATCGACATGGGAGTAGCGAGACCGAGCGCACAGGGACAGGCGATGACCAGCACTGCAATGGCGTTGAGCAACGCGTGACCCATCCGCGGCTCTGGCCCGAACAACGACCACACCACGAAGGTTGCGATAGAAACGAGTACGACCAGGGGCACGAACCAACCCGATACCCGATCGGCGACCGCCTGGATTGGAGCACGGCTGCGCTGCGCATCGGCGACCATGCGGACGATGCGGGCGAGCATCGTATCCGAGCCGACAGCGCGGGCTTCCACGACCAAGCTTCCCGTGCCGTTGACCGTGCCTCCGGTGACGGCCGTCTCGACTTCCTTGAGGACTGGTGCGGGTTCGCCGGTGAGCATGGATTCATCGACCGAGGAACGGCCCTCGATCACCACGCCGTCAACGGGGATCGCATCCCGGGGCGAACCCGCAGCCGATCGCCGGTTGCCACATCAGCAAGGCTGACTTCCTCTTCTGAGCCGTCCGACCGGACCCGACGCGCAGTCTTGGGGGCAAGATCCATGAGGGCACGTATCGCGCGTCCCGTTGCCGCCCTTGCGCGCAGTTCGAGAACTTGTCCGAGCAGCACCAGCGCCACCACGACGCCAGCGGCTTCGTAGTAAACCGGGACTACGCCCCCGTGCATTCGGAACGTCGGGGGGAAGATGCCCGGCGCAACCGTCGCGACCAAGCTGTAGAGGAAGGCAGCACCGACCCCGATCGAGATCAGCGTGAACATATTGAGATGGCGGGTCCGAAGCGAGGTCCATCCCCGCTGGAAAAATGGCAAGCCCGCCCACAACACTATCGGCGCGGTGAGCGCGAGCTGTACCCAAGGCGATGCGGCAGGACTGACGACATGGACGCCGAGCATTTCGGCGACCATCGAGATCGCCAGCAACGGCACGGCGAGCACGCCCGCTACCCATAGCCGGCGCGTGAAATCCACCAGCTCAGGATTAGGCCCATCGTCGAGCGACGGCTCTTCCGGTTCGAGCGCCATGCCGCAAATCGGGCACGTCCCCGGTCCCTCCTGACGGATTTGCGGGTGCATCGGGCACGTCCAGATCGCCCCTGGTGTTGCCTTGGGTTCCGGTTCTGGCGTGTCGCCAAGATATGCGTCAGGATTGGCGACGAACTTGGTCCGGCATCCGGCGCTGCAAAAATGATAGGCGTGTCCCGCGTGCTCGGCGTGATGCGCCGTTTTCGCTGAATCGATCGTCATCCCGCACACGGGGTCCGTGACTGTCGCCGCGCCGTCAGCGACCTTGCCGCCAGCGCAGCAAGTACCTGATCCGGGGTTTGTTCTGCCGTCACTGGCGTGCCCGAGCAGCAAGACGCGGGCGCAACAGCGGCCTCCGCCGCTGGCTTTGCCGAGCAGCCGCAACCCCCGGCATGGGAATGGAAATGAGGGTCGTTCATGACGTGAAACTCCTTCGACCCAAGGGTATGTAGGGTATAACACCATGTCAGGGTCAAGGCCCGGTACCGGCTATTCGCGATACAGTCCGAAAACACCTCTTTTCCCGGCAGGGCGGCTCCGGAACGCCACAAGCATTATGCGGGGGTAGTGACGCCAGCTTGGACGTATCGTCTATTGGCTCTTCGCTGACTTGCGTCTGGTGGCTGCGGGGACAGTCCCGCAATTTTAGGTACGACTGCGTAGTTTCCGAGGCTGACCCGAACGGCGGCAAACGCCTAGCTTAACGTCTCCTTGCAGCATGCGCCCAGCGTTCGGCAGAATGCTCTGCCCGGACACCCCGTGCGGCGTCGCTACGTAGAAGATCGGGTCTTACGATGAGCATACAGGAAGAGGTCATCGCCCGCGATGGGCGCCACGCGGTGATTGTCTGCCATCCCGACCCTGACAGCTTCAACCATGCGATCGCTGCCCGCTACTGCGACGAAGTACGCGCGGCGGGGCAGACCGTCGTCGTGCGCGACCTCTATGCCATGCACTTCGATCCCATCCTGAAGGCGGACGAGCGACCGACGCTCGCCGATCCGGTCCGATCACACGATGTGATGGCCGAGCACGAGATCCTGTTGGGGTGCGACGTATTCGTCCTGATCTATCCGATCTGGTTCGGGTCACCGCCTGCCATGATGAAAGGTTATGTCGAACGGGTGTTCGGCGCCGGCGTATCGCCTGACGACGTTCGTCATCAGGCACGTGGCGACCTGCTCGGCAACAAGCGGCTATTGAGTTTCACCACCTCGGCGATGTCGGAACCCTGGCTTGCCCAGGAAGGGCAGGAGATGGGTCTGGGCGCGGTCTTCGACGACTATATCGTCCACGCCTTCGGCATGCACTCGTGCGAGCACAAACGGTTCGCGCTGATTACCGACAAGACGGGTCAGCAATCCGCCGCCAGCTATCTCTGGGAGGTGGCACAGCAGGCACATCGGACCTGCGCACAGGTCGCTTTCGGCGACGAAGCGCTAATGCACGATCCCCAGCTTGCGCGGCGATTTTCACGATGACGGCCCCCACGACTGCCGCATCGCCCATCATATCAAAGGAAGTCTCTATGCCGCACATGATGCAGGCTGCCGTCGTCGAAGCCTTCGGCGAACCGCTGACCCTTCGACAGTTTCCAATCCCAACCGCCGGACCAGGGCAGATCTTGGTCAAAACCGAGGCGTGCGGGGTGTGTCACACCGATCTGCACGCCGCGCGCGGCGACTGGCCGGTCAAGCCGACCCCACCCTTCATCCCGGGCCATGAAGGCATCGGCATCGTCGTCGAGGTCGGTGCCGGCGTCGAGGTTGTGAAGCTCGGCGACCGGGTCGGCGTGCCGTGGATGTACTCGGCGTGCGGGCACTGCGAATACTGCCTGTCGGCCTGGGAGACCGTTTGTCCCGACATCCAGTTCAGCGGCTACACCCGCAATGGCGGATTCGCCGAATACATCCTCGCCGACCCGAACTATGTCGCGCGCATCCCGGATGGATTGTCTGCGGTCGAGGCCGCGCCGATCATCTGCGCCGGCATCACGACCTATAAGGGCCTGAAGGAAACCGGCGCAAAGCCCGGCGAATGGGTCGCAATCTCGGGCGTCGGCGGGCTTGGCCATCTTGCCGTCCAATATGCCATCGCAATGGGGCTGCGGGTCTGCGCAATCGACGTCGATGATGGCAAGCTGGCGCACGCCAAAGCGCTTGGTGCGGAAGTGCTGGTCAATGCGCGTAGCACAGACCCGATCGGCGAGCTGAAGGCCGCGACCGGCGGGGGCGCGCACGGCGTGCTCATCACCGCGCCGTCGCTCGCCGCCTTTAACCAGGGCGTGGCGATGACGCGCCGGCACGGCACCTGCGTGCTCGTCGGCCTGCCACCCGGCGAGTTTCCACTGCCACTGTTCGATGTGGTGGCGAACTGCATCACTGTCCGCGGCTCATTCGTCGGTACCCGAAGGGACATGGCCGAGGCGCTGGCGTTCGCCGCGACCGGCAAGGTGAAGGCGGATATCGAGCTGCAACCGCTATCGGCGATCAACGCCGTCTTCGACCGCCTCGAACATGGCCAGGTGCCCTCGCGCGTCGTCCTCGATTTCGGAAGCCAGTCATGAACGTGATCGAGACTCTACCGCACAGCCGTCGCGCCGAGCGGCATGCTCATACGCATCCGCTGACGCCGGACATGCTGCGGCGAATGGACGCTTATTGGCGTGCCGCCAACTATCTGTCGGTCGGCCAGATCTACCTGCGCGATAACGCGATGCTTGAGCGGCCGCTTACGATCACCGACGTTAAGCCGCGGTTGCTCGGCCATTGGGGCACGACGCCGGGGCTAAACTTCCTCTACGTCCACCTCAACCGGCTCATCGTCGAGCATGATCTGGACATGATAAACATTATCGGTCCGGGGCATGGCGGCCCCGGGTTGGTCGCGCACACCTATCTAGAAGGGTCGTACACCGAGCGGTATCCGGCGATCGAGCGTAGTCGTTCGGGCATGCACCGACTGTTCCGCCAGTTCTCCTGGCCGGGCGGTATCCCCAGCCACGTCGCGCCAGAGACGCCGGGGTCGATCCATGAGGGTGGCGAGCTGGGCTATTCGCTGGCGCATGCCTACGGCGCAGCGTTCGACAATCCCGATCTGCTCGTCGCGTGCGTGATTGGCGACGGTGAGGCGGAAACCGGCGCGCTGGCGGCGAGCTGGCATTCCAACAAGTTCGTGAACCCCGCACGGGACGGGGCGGTGCTGCCGATCCTGCATCTCAACGGGTTCAAGATCGCCAACCCGACAATCCTTGCACGCATCGACGCCCACGAGCTCGATGCGTTGCTGCGGGGCTATGGGCATGAGCCGATCTTCGTCGAAGGCAGCGATCCCGAGGTGGTTCACCAGCAGCTGGCGGTCGCGCTCGATCACGCGCTGGCGCGGATCAAGGCGATCCAGGCCGCGGCCCGCGTCGAAGGCACAATCCCGGAGCGCCCGCGCTGGCCGATGATCGTGTTCCGCACGCCCAAGGGCTGGACGGGGCCGAAGGTTGTCGATGGTAAGCTGGTTGAGGGAACGTGGCGCTCGCACCAAGTGCCGATCGCCGACTTCAAGGATCCAGAGCACCTGCGGCAGCTCGAGGCGTGGATGCGCAGCTATCGGCCGGAAGAGCTGTTCGACGCAAACGGCAAGTTTCTCAACGAGTACGCATCGTTGGCGCCGACCGGACATCGGCGGATGGGATCGAACCCGCATGCCAATGGCGGCGAGCTGCTAGCGCCGCTGTCGCTGCCGGACTTCCGCAGCTACGCAGTGCCGGTCACAGCGCCCGGGCAGGTCGATGCACCCGCCACGCGCGTGCTTGGCAAGTACCTGCGCGACGTGATGAAGCTCAACATGGCCACGGTGAACTTCCGCCTGTTCGGTCCCGACGAGACCGCCTCCAACCGGCTCGCCGATGTATACGACGTGTCGGGCAAGGTCTGGATGGCTGATATCGAACCCGTCGACGAGAACCTGACGACCGATGGCCGGGTAATGGAGGTGCTTAGCGAGCATCTCTGCCAGGGCTGGCTCGAGGGCTATCTGCTGACCGGCCGCCACGGGCTGTTCTCGTGCTACGAGGCGTTTGTCCATATTGTCGATTCGATGGTCAACCAGCACGCCAAATGGCTGAAGGTCACCAAGGGCATCCCGTGGCGCCGACCGATCGCCTCGCTCAACTACCTGCTGACCTCGCATGTCTGGCGCCAGGACCATAACGGCCTGTCGCACCAGGATCCCGGCTTCCTCGATCACGTCGCCAACAAGACCGCGGATGTGGCGCGGCTCTACCTGCCGCCCGATGCGAACACGCTGCTATCGGTCGCCGACCACTGCCTGCGTAGCCGCGGCTATGTGAACGTCATCGTCGCGGGCAAGCAGCCTGAAGCGCAATGGCTCAGCATGGATGCGGCGGTCCGGCACTGTACGGCCGGCGCCGGCATTTGGGACTGGGCAGGGGACGACGCTGATCCCGAGGTCGTCATGGCCTGCGCCGGCGACGTGCCGACGCTCGAGGCGCTAGCCGCGGTAACGCTGCTGCGCGAGTATGTGCCCGACATTCGCATCCGGGTGGTGAACGTCGTCGACCTGATGGTCCTGCAACCCCGCACGCGGCATCCGCACGGCCTCGACGAGCGCGAGTTCGACGCAATGTTCACGCGCGACAAGCCGGTGATCTTCGCGTTCCACGGTTATCCCGCACTGATCCACAAGCTGACTTATGCCCGCGCGAACCACGCCAACATTCACGTGCGCGGCTATCAGGAGCGGGGGACAACAACGACACCGTTCGACATGGTCGTATTGAACGATCTCGATCGCTATCGCCTGGCGCTCGACGCGATCGAGCACATCCCGCGCTTGCGTGACCGCGTGCCGGCGGAAACGGCGCGCTACTGGACGACGATGGAGCGTCACAAGCTCTACATCGCCGAGAACGGCGACGACATGCCGGAGGTGCGTGACTGGCGCTGGCCGGCATGATCCAACGTAGGATTGCGCTGGTGCTTAACAGCGGATCGTCGTCGCTGAAGTTCGCGGCGTTCGACTTGGCCGCGCCTGACCTGCCGGCGATCGTGACGGGACAGGTCGATCCGGCCGATGGCGACGCCGCATTCGCGGCGATCGACGCGGCGCTGGCGAAGGCCGGTGCGCCTTCGCCGATCGCGGTCGGGCATCGCATTGTGCATGGCGGACCGCAGCTGCTGCGGCATTGCCAGATCGATGCTGAGGTGATCGCTAAGCTGGAACAGGCTGAGCCGTTCGCACCGCTCCACGTGCCCGCGGCGCTGGCACTGTTGGCGACCGCGACCGCGCGCTACCCGGGACGTGCGCAGATCGCTTGTTTCGATACCGTGTTCCACGCCGGCATGCCCGACATCGCGCGGACGCTCCCGATCCCGCGGGCCCAGCGTGCAGCGGGGCTGCACCGGTATGGCTTCCACGGCCTGTCATGCGAGTCCGTCGTGCATCAGCTCGGGCCGAACCTGCCGGCGCGGCTAGTAATTGCGCATCTCGGCAACGGCGCCAGCGTCACTGCGGTGCGTGAAGGTCGGTCGATCGATACGAGCATGGGCCTGACGCCATCGGGCGGCGTCATCATGGGTACGCGGACCGGCGACATCGATCCGGGCGTGTTGATCCACCTGATGCGCACGGGCGGCTATGGTCCGGCCGAGATCGAGCAGCTGATCGACAAGGAGGCCGGGATGCTCGGCATCTCCGGCCGGTCGGGCGATATGCGCGTCCTGCATGATGCCTCGCCCGATGCCGACGCAGATCTGGCCGTCGCCATGTTCTGCCGGTCGGTCGCCAAGCAGATCGCGGCGATGATGACTGCGCTGGGGGCGCTGACATGATCGTGTTCACGGGCGGGATCGGCGAGCATGACGCGCCCGTGCAGGAGATGATCTGCGCAGATCTCGCCTGGGCGAGCGTAACGCTGGCCACGTCGGACGGGTTGACGCCCAAAGGGGTTTGCATTGCTCTCGCGCGCCCCTCACGCGAAGAAGCCGTCATTGTGCGCCATATGCGGGCGATCTCCCCCGAGGGCTGAGGTGGGCGAGTGCCGTTTCCGGTCCCGCGACGCCCAGACTGCGCCTCTATGTATATTCCGATCATCGAAGGTCGGGCAGCGAGGGGCTAATAGATGGGACAGCCATTCGAGGAACGATCATCGCGATCGCATGGCGCACCGATCAGGAGATCGTCGATGTACACGAACCCGGACGAAGCCGCATATTGCATCAACCGGATCGCGCGCTCTGAGGCCTTGGCTGCGGCATCGACCGACAGCTGCGCGCGTGCATCGCATGTCGGCATCGCCGAGGCCTATGGCGATCGGCTTACGTCGCTAACTAGGTCGCTGATACATCCTCGCCGCGCCGGAGCGACATTGGTCGAAACCACGGTCGATGCTTGAGGCCGCATCGCAGCCCCCCGTCGCCGTCTTTCGGGCGAGCGCGCTCGCGCGCTGGGATAACGAAGGTGGAGCATTGTCGCATCCCGCGCCGGTCAAGCCGCCCCGGTGGATATCGATAATCACCTATCTGATCAGGACATGGTCTGCCTGCGCAGCCGCGTTATCGCGCTGGAGAACATTGTTGTTGCAATGCTCGCTGGCGGATCACACGATCAGCGCGCCATCGTCCACGACATGGCAATGTTCGTCCGCCCACCGCTTGATGCAGTTCAGGACCGGCTGACGATGCATGCGGCCGACCTGATGGATCATCTCACCGATCGGGCGACGCGCTTCGCGCGTGTTCTGGCCTGAGCTTGAACACATCGCCCGACACTACCCCTGATGCAAACGTCGGGGCGGTGCGTTGGCAAATTTCAAAGGCGGTTTCTAAGATTGGCGAGACTGACGGCAGGCGACAGCTTGCCATCAGTCTCGCTGCATTCGCGTTCCAAATCTGAGCGCACCTTTTCGATCTCGCGATCGGTGAGGTGCTCGATACCGATGAATTGCGATCGCGCTGCATCGACCGCCCGGATCAGCTCATCGAGCTTGGCCTGCATGGCGGCTGCGTCTCGGTTCTGCGAGTTCTGGATCAGAAAGACCATCAGGAACGTGACGATCGTGGTCGCCGTATTCACGACCAGTTGCCACGTATCCGAATAGCCGAACAGCGGCCCTGTTACCGACCAGAGGACGATGATGCCGACCGCAGTCACGAAGGCACCGGGTTGGCCGGCAAAGCCGGCTATGCGGGTCGCCGTGGCAGTGAACATGCGATCGAGCATGTTCAGCATGCCACGGCAGGCAGCGGTGATCCCGCGCCAGGCTTCGTCAATCGATCAGACTGCATCGAGCACCCGTTCGGGCGGCCGATCGCCAAGGTCATGCAAGGCGACAAACGCTTGGAACAGTACCCGCGGGTCGTAGGCCCCCTTGTAGACGGGCGGCGGGGTGCGCTGAAGCCCGAGCAGCTCCGCCACTGCTGCCTGCGCTGATCGGATGGAGTATTCGACCGTAAAGACGACATCATCGGCCAGCTCACAGAACTGTCCGATGAAGCCGAAATTGACCGACTGTGTCGGCACTACCTGGGGACGGTCGCCATGCTTGCGCGGCAGGAATTGGCTCGTGATGAAGGGCATCATACACGGGATGCAATTCGAGGCTGTGAGGATAGCGTCAGCCTCCTCGACAATGCCGAGATGCCCCAGAATCTCGACCATGATCTCACGCCCAGTACAAGCGGACATCGGCTTCTTCACGAAGTCGCCGATCGCATCGACGGACAGGCCGTACCCCCAGAAAACGGTCACGTCCTCGGGCTGGCCGATGAAATGCGGCTGATGAGGTATAACGATCGACGCCAGCCAGCTCGACTGTGGGAAGGTGACGAGCCTGCCCTCGCCGGGCACGTTGCCGGTTGCATCACGGACCAGATCGAGGAATGTCGGATCGCTTAGCGTCGTCGTGAACGACACCCATTTGGACTGGTCGATGTGATCAGCGAACACTGACGGTCGGCCAAAATCCCCGCGGCCTGCCGCGATTTTTTCCCACAGCAACCAAGCCCCGCCGTCGGTCTTGCCCTTCAGTGCCGGCACCGTGTCCATGCCGCCAAGGGTCGATGCCTCGGTCATCGACCCCAGCGTGACGAGAACATAATCATCAATGCCGACCTCGATGCTATCCTCCACGCCGGCCTTGTCGATGATAATCGCCTCGACGGCGTCGCCGCCTCCCCGATGGGTGAACTCAAGGTTGACGACGCGCGTGCCCGTCTCGAACCGCACACCGCGATCGTCGAGCCATTTGCGCAATGGCAGCACCATCGAGTCATACTGATTGTAGACAGTCCGCATGATGCCGGTCAGTCGGTTGAATCCGCCGACCATGTGCGCGAAACGGACGAGATAGCGCTTGAACTCGATCGCACTGTGCCACGGCTGAAATGCGAACGTCGTGCACCACATGTACCAAAAATTGGTCTCGAAGAACGCAGGGTCGAACTGATCCGCGATCGTCGACCGGCCCAGCATGGCCTCTGGTTCAAGGCCGAGGCGCTCGATCGTCAGAATATGGCCCTCGGTGAGACCGAACGCTGGCGCCGTTCGCCGCTCGCCATCTATGAAGAGCCGCGACTTCGACGACGTCTGCATCGTCTTGTTCCAGTCAAGGATCTCCTGGGTGACCGTGCCGGTGCCGTCGAGCGTCGGGATCGATGCGAACAGATCGAACGTGCAGAGATACTTGTTCTCGATCATACGGCCACCCCGCAGGACATAGCCTGTCTCGGGGGTGCCTGATCCGTCGAGGCTACCTCCGATGATATCGGACTCCTCGATGATTGTGATGTCCGACCCCAGCATGTCGCCATCCCGGATCATGAACGCCGCTGCGGACAGCGAGGCGATGCCGCCCCCGACCAGCCACGCCTTGGCACCTGCCTGGGGGGCAGGGCGCTTGAACAGCAACAGCTCGGCGCCTTCTTGGCTGACGATCATGGCGAAATCTCCGTGCCGCTGCCGCTGGACCCGGGATAGGTCGTTGGGTCGGGCTGGGTGAGCCTTGTCAGTACCGCCCACTACGTGGTTCGGCCCAGCGTCGGGAACTACATACGCTCAGCCCTCGGCGTTCCAGCCGGCCCAACCGTGATCGACTGATGCCTCAATCGCGGTCAGCAGCGTCCGATCGCCGATATTGCGTGAAAGCACCGTGTCGCCGTGGCGCTTGGCCTCGATCAACATCGGACTGCCGGGATCGAGACCATCGAGCAGGATCGCCTTGCCGCGCCAGCCACTGGCTCGCATTTCGCGCAGAAGGGCGGGGCCGTCGATGTCCTCCATCTCGAGGTCGAGGATGATGCACGGATAATCGCGCGACCTCGGATCGGCGAGCAGGGCTGCGCAGGTCGCATAGGACCGGACGTCATAGTCTTCCGAGCGCAGCATCAGCTGTCGCGCATGCCGAATGGCGGAATCGCCATCGACGAGGGAAACGCCGATCATCTGCCGTGACGAGGGCTTGGTAGCGTTCTGCATGCGGATATCCTTGGGTTTCTCCAAGGATCGCATGGCGGAAGGCCCCACGTCTGTACGTAGAAAGCGAGGGGGAGGGGCCGGCAGTTAGCCGGGATGTGCTTCGCCAAGCCCTGCCGCGAACGCGATCCGCAGGACATCGGACAGACTGCGCGCGGCCAGCTTCTCCATCAGGTTGGCACGGTGAACCTCGACCGTCCGCGTCGCGATACTGAGGTCGAAGGCAATCAGCTTGTTGGGCCGTCCCAAGACCATGCCGTCGAGTACGTCACGCTCGCGCGCCGTTAGCGCCGCGAGGCGGACCGAGGCTTCCGCTGCCGCGAGCTGGCCGCGATCGTTTCGACCGGCTTGGCTTAACGCTTCGTCGATCGCCGCTAGCAACGCGGTCCGCTCGAACGGCTTCTCCAGGAACTCGATCGCCCCGGCCTTTACCGCGCGTACCGCGAGCGTCACGTCGCCGTGGCCGGTCAGCATAATGACCGGGAGCATGATACCCTGTTCGGCAAGCCGCGCCTGCACCTCCAGCCCGTCGATCTCGGGCATCCGGACGTCGAGCAGCACGCAACCGTGCGTCTCGCGCGTGGCGGTTTTCAGGAAATGCACGCCTGACGCATAGGTTTCGACGCTATGGCCGGCCTTGCGGAGCATGAAGCCTACCGATTGCCGGATCGCCTCGTCATCGTCGACGATGTGGACGGTGCGTGTGGATTCAGACATCTTCGGCTCCTGCCAAGGGCACGCAGAAATGGAAGGCCGTCCCCGATGTGGCGCCGGCCTCTGCCCAGATCCGGCCGCCATGCGCCTCGACGATCGTGCGGCAGATCGAAAGGCCAAGGCCCATGCCGTCCTCCTTTGTAGTTGCGAACGCTTCGAACAGGCGATCGCGAATTTCCGGGGACAGACCGGTGCCGGTATCCGCGACGGTCACGCGCACCCAGCCATCGCGATCGGGCGCGGTGGCGATCGTCAGCTCCTTGCAAGGCGAAGACGCCATCGACTGGATCGCGTTGCGGATGAGATTGACCAGCACCTGCTGGATCTGGACGCGGTCGACCAGCACCGTCTCGAGCCCCGCGGCGATCGTCATCGTTACGCTGACCCCCGCCTCATGCGCGCCGAGCAGGCCAAGGCTGGTGGCTTCCTCGACAATCGTGTCAAGCCGTTCGGCCTTGAAGCCGGTGTCGCCACCATCGACGAACGCGCGCAGCCGTCGCACGATCGTGCCGGCGCGGAGCGATTGGGCAGCCGCAAGCTCCAGAGCCTCTGCAATCTCGCCAAGCAGACCGTCCTCGGTCTCTCCGATCATAGCGCGGGTAGTCTCGAGATAGGCAGCGATCGCGGTCAAGGGCTGGTTGATCTCGTGCGCGAGCGTGGAGGCCATCGTTCCCATCGCGCTGACGCGGGAAACATGAACCAGCTCGGATTGGAGCTCCTTCATCCGAAGCGCCGTTTGATGCCGGTTAGTCAAATCGCGCACGAAGCCGGTGAAAATCCTTTCCCCACCGATCGAAGCCTCGCCGACCGCCAGCTCGATCGGGAAGGTTTCGCCGTTGGCCCGCTGCGCGGTCGCAACGCGGACATTGCCGATATTGTGGGGAACGCCGGTCTGCAGATAAGTCCGCAAATGGCCATCATGCCCGTCCCGGTCGGCAGGCGGCATCAGCATGCTAACATTCTGGCCGATGACATCTGCCTTTGCGTATCCGAACAATTGCTCGGCGGTGGTGCTGAACGACGATACGATACCGCATTCGTCCATCACGATCATCGCGTCGGGTACAGTCGCGAGAATCGAGCGCAAGTGATGCTCGCGCCGGACAAGTGCGGCTTCTGACGCCTTCTGGTCGGTGACGTCACGGATGACCTTGCCGAAGCCGCGCAGTTCGCCGGCGTCATCGCGCAGGGCGGTAAGCGTTACGCCAGCGAGAAACTCCGAGCCGTCTTTGCGCAGACGCCAGCTATCTTCCTCGATGCGGCCGAGAGCGGCCGCGCGTGCGAGATCATCGGCCGGTTTGCCGGCCGCAACGTCGTCCGGTGTGTAGAAGATGGCGAGATCGGCACCGATGACTTCCGCCTCGGTCCAACCTTTCATCCGTTCGGCGCCGCGGTTCCAGATGGTCACGCGACCCTCGGCGTCCAGCATATAGATCGCGTAGCCCGTTGCCCCGTCGATCAGCAGACTAAGCTCTTCGGCCACGACCGCATTCCTGCGCGCGACGGCATCAGCGTCCGACCGATCGCCACGGAATAGCCCCTCGTTCACGAAGGTGGTGCAGATTGTCTGTGGGTAAGAAAATCGATCATCTGACAGCTCGCCTCCGGCCGGGTAAAATCCCGAACAGTCGGCAACCCATGCCGGGTCAACGCTTGGTAAGCCAGTATGACGCAAGATCAGGTCAATGGCCTGAGAAGCGTCATTGCAATCTCGCCGGCAATCAGCAGCGAAAGAACACCGCCTCCGATTGAAACACGCGGACTCATAGTGATGATCGGCTTGAAGAACGTCTGGATTGCCGTGTGCATGATCGTCATCCCTAGTTGTTCAAGGGAGTGTTGGGCGATTGCTCGGCATGGCGATATTGTGGTTTCACACATCGCCGGTCGACCGGCGCTATACCCGTCAGGCCTATCCGGCCAGCTGATAGGTGGCACGCCCGACCGCCTCAAACGACGATAGATTGGCCATCGTCGTCTCGGCGATCGCGGACAGCGCTTCGTGCGTGAAGAAGCCCTGGTGGCCGGTGACGAGCACGTTCGAGAACATTAGCAGCCGCTCGAAGGCATCGTCCTGGATGACTTCGCTTGACAGATCCTCGAAGAACAGCTCTTCCTCTTCCTCATAGACGTCGAGACCAAGATGACCGATCTTGCCGCTCTTCAGACCTCGGATCACCGCAGCGGTATCAATCATGCCGCCCCGGCTCGTGTTAATGAGCATCACGCCGTGCTTCATCTGATCGATTGCAGTCGCATCGATCAGATGACGTGTCGCATCGGTCAGCGGGCAGTGGAGCGAGACGATGTCCGCCTCAGCCAGCAAGGTTTCGAGCGTCGTGTAGGTGACGCCGAGCGCGGCGCAGGCGACATTCGGTACGACGTCATAGGCGATCACCCTGCACCCGAACCCGAGCATGATCCGGGCGACGCCTGCACCTACCCGCCCGGTCCCGACAATGCCGACCGTCCGGCCGTGCAGATTGAAGCCTAGAAGTCCCTCGAGCGCGAAGTTGCCCTCGCGCACCCGGGCATAGGCGCGGTGGATATTGCGATCAAGCGACAGGATGAGCGCAACCGCATGCTCGGAAACTGCCTCCGGCGAGTAGGCCGGCACACGCGCAACGGCAATGCCGAGACGCTTGGCCGCGGCCATGTCGACATTGTTGAACCCCGCCGATCGGAGCGCGACGATTTCAACCCCGATATCTTTGAAGACCTGGAGAACGGCAGCATCGACCTGATCGTTGACGAACGCGCACACAGACGTCGAACCCTTCGCCAGGGCCGCGGTCGCGGCCGTCAGCCGGTCCTCCACAAACTTCAGGGTATGAAGGGAGCCTGCGGCCTCTTCCATGAAGGTGCGATCATAGGATTTGGTACTGAAGACGGTGACGATCATTGAGCATGCTTTCGGGTAAGTGCGAATACCGAGGCTTGGACGCCGGAAGGCGGTTCAAGTCGCGGCGAGTGTCGGGGAAGGCGGAGTGGCGCGTGATGGGCGATCTGCGACGCGCTCATGGCCCGTCTCCTTCAGGAACAGGCTGAGGCCGATCGCCACGACGACGCCCGCGACCAGCGGCAGGAACCCGTTCTGAAACTCCGGCAACGTGAGCGGCTTGCCCTGCGGGACCATCAGCCGGGAGATGAAGGGGAGACGATGCCGCTGGTCAGGAAGACGAGGAAGTTCATCACACCGGCAGCAGTGCCCTTGACTGCAGAAGGGTTGGTCTCTTTCATCATCGAGAAGGGGATCATCGCAGCCCCCGATGCGATGCCGAGCACAAGCGCAACGCTGTAGGGCGGAAGCAGGCCGTGCGGCACGTAGATCGCGGTCAGACCGGCCGCCAGCATCACCACTGCACCGGTGATCAGCACGGGTTTGCGACGGCCGAGCCGGTCGGCTACGAAGCCGAGCAACGGACATCCGATCACCCAGCCGATCGGCACCATCGAGGCTTCCGTGGCGGCAGCGGCCATCGACAGATCCTTTCCGCCGTTGAGGAACGACGTTGCCCAGACCAGCGCGCCGATCGTGGTAGGCAGGAAGAGCAACCCTCCGATTACCCCGGCAAGCCAGCTTTGCGGGTTGGCGAGGACCGTCTTGAAGGGTTGGACAAGGCTGGCGGCGGAAAGCGGGCCGTGATGGGACGCACTGTCACCGCTGTCGCGCGGCATGACGATCCAGGTGGCGACAGCCAGCACGAAGCCGACGACGGCGAAGCCGATCCAGACATACTGCCACGACAGATGAAGGCTTCCGGCCGGATCGATTAGCATGTGGACCGGTTTCGACCCGAACGCGGCACCGGCCATGCCGAGGCACTGCGTCAGACCGATAAACAACGCGAGCATCCGTGACGGCAGATACCGGGCCGCCACGTAGGATGCCCCGATAAAGGCGAAAATCGCACCCATGGCCTGGAGGACGAAACCAGCCATGCCGGCCGCTTCGCTGCCCTGGGCGAACACGAGGCACCCCAGACCGACGACGGCGATGCCGTAAGGTATCGTGCGTTGCGGCCCGTATCGATCGAGAAGGACGCCGGCAATCAGCGCCATCAGCGCGTAGGCGACGTAATAGGCCGAGATCATCCCGCCGATGTGATTGCCGCCCCATGCAGCCGAGAGTTCGTGCTGCATGACACCCGGCGCCGAACGGACGGCATATTGGAAGAAGTAGAAGACCGCGCACAGCGCCCAAGCCAGCAGGAACAGCGGCTTGAGCTGGACAGGCGGTGCGTCGGCGACCGCTGCTTGCGTCGGCACGCCAATGCGGGCTCCTACGGGGTCGTGGCTCGGCATGGATGGATCCTCGGCGAAATGACCCATAAGCGGGCGCGCGAGACGCATGACAGCGGCGAAAATGACCTTGCTGTCGGAAGCATCGTTGGCCTCGTTGGGTAGCGCGTCGAGCATTCCGGTCGCTACGCTCGGAAACTACGCAGTCGCCCGTACCTGCCGGCCAGGTCAGATCGCCCGCTCGGCGAGATCGCTGAACCCGCATGATATCTGCGTAATTTCCGATGGTGATGCGCGACCGGCCAGGCCGGTAGGCCTTCTTACCCCCGCCTTCCGCGAGGTGGGTGGAGCGGCAACGGCCGCAGGAATCGGACCCAACAGCCATGACGATCAACCACACTTCGGACGGCCCCGCCGCGGTCCCGCGCCGTCCCATTCTACACCTTGCCGAAGGTGCTGCGCGGTCAAATGCCCGTGCCTTCGATCCACTCCAGGTTCGCCGCCCCCGGCGCTTTGTGAAAGGCGCTGGCCTTATGTCCGGGCTGGCCGTGGCGGTCGACCTGACGTGACGGGCAAAATGATGATGGCGATCGCCTTGGCCCTGTCGATGCCGATCGCCGTCTCGGCGCAAACGCAACCGGTCCCTGCTGCAGACGGCAGGATAGAGGCGCTGAAGCCCGGCGAATATCTGTGGGCACCCGGGATCGCGCCCGAAGGACCGGTCACGATCATCGTCAGCCTCAAGACCCAGAAGGCCTATGCCTATCGTAACGGCGTCGCGATCGGAGTTTCGACGGTATCGACAGGAACGAAGGGCTTTGTGACGCCGACGGGGTGTTCACCGTCCTCCAGAAGGACGCGGACCATGTGTCCAACCTCTACAAGGATGCCGCCATGCCGTTCATGCAGCGGCTGACCTGGGGCGGGATCGCGATGCACGCCGGCAACCTGCCGGGCTATCCCGCCTCGCATGGCTGTATCCGGATGCCACTGGCCTTCGCCAAGCTGCTGTTCGGCATCACCAAGATGGGCATCACCGTGGTCATTACGCAGGACGCTCTGGTTCCTGTGGTGGTCCCGACCCCAGGCGTTCTGAAGCGTGACCAGCCCGCAACCAGCGGTGACCGCACTTTCACTTGGACCCCAGCGCGCGCTCCCACAGGTCCGGTATCGATCGTCATCAGCGGTCGCGACCGTCGGGTGGTCGTCATGCGCAACGGCGTCGAGATCGGATCGAGCGGAATCGACCTCGAGGTTCCTGTCGAAGAGACCGCGGCGTTCACGCTTCAGGCGATCGACGACGGGGGAGAGCATTGGTTGCGGTTGCCGCTGCCCGGGCAAACCCAAACGGGGGAGCTAAGCGACGCGGACCGGGCAAAGGGTCGTCTTCCCGATGGCTTCCGTGCAGCGCTGGCGACGGTGCTCACGCCAGGCACGACGTTGCTCGTCACGCGTGAAACATTGGCAAGCGCAGGCACTGGCAAGGCGGTGACGGTGATCGAGGCGGACCGGCCATGATAGCCGACCGCACCCGAGAGGAAACCGCCCCGGTCATCGCATGGCATGCAATGTCGAGCACCGACATCGCAGCCCGGCTCGGCACATCCGATCAGGGTCTTCAACCCGAAGAGGCGACCGCGCGTCTCGTTCGGGACGGCCTGAACGAACTGGCGCCCCCTCCGACACCTTCGATCATCCTGCTGTTCGTACGGCAGTTCAACAGCCCGCTGATCTGGTTGCTCGTTGCCGCAGCGGCCGTGTCGCTAGGCCTAGGGCACACGACCGACGCCGGTTTCATCGGCGTCGTGCTTATCGTCAACGCACTCATCGGCACGTTCCAGGAGGGCAAGGCTGCGGGCAGCCTTGCCGCTTTGCGCGACATGATCGGCCATACCGCGCCGGTCCGCCGCGGGGGATCCGTGTCAGTAATCGACACGCGCGACATCGTCGTTGGCGATGTCGTCGAACTGGAAAGCGGCATGGCGGTGCCCGCCGACATCCGTCTGTCGTCGAGCGCAGCCCTGCGGGTAGACCAGTCGACCTTTACTGGTGAGTCCGTCGCGGTCCTGAAGGATGAGGCTGCGACGCTCGTCGAGCGCACGCCGCCCGGTGACCGCACGACGATGCTGCTCGCGGGCACGATGATCGACGAGGGACGGGGGCTGGCGTCGTCGTGGCGACCGGTGCCGACACTGCCCTCGGCGCGATCGACGCATCGCTACGCGATACCGAGGCAACACCCCCGCCGCTGGTCGTGCGCCTCAACCGGTTGGCACGGCAGATCAGTATCGCCAGCATCGCGCTGATCGTGCCCTTTGCGATCGTGCTGCTCGTCCAGGGCCGCCCGGGCGACCAAATCCTGATCCTCGCCGTCGCGCTGGCCGTCGCGGCCATCCCGGAAGGGCTGTCGATCGCGGTTACCGTTGCGCTCGCGGCCGGGACGCGACGCATGGCGGCGCGCAAGGTCATCGTCCGATCGCTGCCGGCGGTCGAGGGGCTTGGCGCCTGTACCATCATCGCCAGCGACAAGACGGGCACGCTCACCCGCAACGTACTCTCGGTCGAACGCATCCTGCTGGCTGACGGCCGGGCGTTCGATCGCGCGGAGTGGGCGGAGAATGCAGACGCGCTTGTTGCCATCAGCCGCGCGGCCGCGCTCTGCAACGAAGCGTCGCTCGGTGCTGATGGCGTACCGGTCGGCGACACCGTCGACGTCGCCCTCCTGGGGTTCGCGCAGGACAATGCTGCTGATCTGGCAGCGATCCAAGCGATCGTCCGGATTGCAGGGCTGCCCTACGAGCCAGCCCGCAAATTTTCGACCGTGGCGGTCGACGAAGGGCAGGGCATCCGCGTGTTCGCCAAGGGCGCGCCCGAAGTCGTCCGGCCGATGTGCCGTCCGGTCGACGCTCCCACCATCGCCAAGGCCAACGCGATGGCTGCCGACGGATACCGCATCATCGCCGTTGCCGCGTCCGACGGATCGGCGACGGTCGACCCCAGATCACCGACGGGCCTCGTCTTCCTTGGCTGGATCGGTTTGATTGACCCGGTCCGCCCGGAAGTGCCCGCGGCGATCGCACGCTGCGCCGAAGCCGGGATCGGCGTCCGCATGGTGACGGGTGACCACCCTGGTACGGCGCTGACGATCGCGCGAGGCCTCGGACTTGAGGTCCGCGAAGATCAGGTGGTCACCGGCATCCAGATGGGTGCGTTGGCGGACGAACCGGCCAAGCTGTCAGCGCTGGTGCTGCAAGGGCGCGTGTTTGCGCGGATCGAGCCAGTCCAGAAGCTCGAGATCGTCCAGATCTTGGCCGCTAGCGGCGAGCTGGTTGCGGTGACCGGGGACGGCGTCAACGACGCCCCCGCGCTTCAGGCGGCGCATATCGGCGTCGCGATGGGCATCGCTGGCACTGATGTCGCGCGCGGTGCGGCCGATCTGGTGCTGGCAGATGACAATTTCGCCTCGATCGTGGCCGGCGTCGAAGAAGGTCGCGTGACCTATGCCAATGTCCGGCGGATCGTTATCATCCTGCTAGCGACGGGTATGGCCGAGATCGGCATGTTCCTCGGCGCCGTCGCCTTCGGCCTTCCGATGCCGCTGACCGCGGTCCAGCTTCTATGGCTCAACCTCGTTACCAACGGCGCGCAGGATGTGATGCTGGGGTTCGGCCGCGGGGAGGGCGACGAGCTGCGCCAACCCCGCGCGCGCCGGTCGAACCGCTGCTCGATCGCAGCGCGATCGCGCTGATGATCCCGCCCGCCGTGATAATGACCGGCTTTGCACTCTTCCTGGTCTATGCCCTGCGGCGGGACGGGCATCCCCTCGCCGAAATTCAGAACGCGGTCCTGCTGATGACCGTACTGTTCCAGAACGTCTATGTGCTGTGCATGCGCAGTGAGCGGCGTTCGATCTTCCGCGAGCCGCTGTTTTCCAACCCGTGGCTGCTGCTCGGCATAGGCATCGCAGTCGCGCTGCAGCTAGTCGCCATGTTCTGGCCCCCGTTGGGCGGCATCCTCGGCACCTCGCCGGTGGTAAACCGGACGCTCTGGTTCTGCCTCGGTGCAACGGTGTCGACGGTCGTCGTAACCGAAGCGACCAAGCAGATCGTGGCACGCTGGCAGCGCCACACCCGACATGGCTGACCGCACGCCGGGCACTTTCCTTCCCAAGCTCGTGACGACGATGCGAGAAGGTTATGGCTTCGCCAAGCTGCGGGCGGATGCCGTCGCCGGTGCGACCGTGGCCGTCGTGGCACTCCCTTTGGCGATGGCGCTGGGGATCGCAAGTGGCGCATCCCCCGACAAGGGTCTGATTACCGCCATCGTTGCCGGGTTCCTCGTCTCCGCGCTTGGCGGCTCACGCGTGCAGATCGGTGGGCCGACCGGCGCGTTCGTGGTGGTCGTCTTCAACGTCATTGCGCAGCACGGCTATGACGGACTGATCCTCGCGACCTTACTCGCCGGGATCATCCTGATCGTTGCGGGGTACACCCGTCTTGGTGATCTGATCCGCTTCATCCCCTACACCGTCGTCACCGGTTTCACTGCCGGCATCGCGGTCATCATCGCTTCCAGTCAAGTGCGCGACTTCCTCGGGCTGCGCCTGGCCAACGTCCCAGCAGATTTCCTGCCGAAATGGGCCGCCTATTTCGGTGCGTTAGGAACAGTGGATCTTGCAACGATGGCGATCGGAATTGGCGCGCTCGCGACGATCGTCATCCTGCGCCGGTTGTCTCCCAAGATACCGGGGTTCCTAGTCGCGGTCCTGTTGGCATCCATATTCGTGGTTGCAACCGGCCTGTCCGTCGAGACGATCGGCTCGCGCTTCCCTGACATGGCCAGTGGCATTGCGATTCCGGCGCTGCCGCTATGGACGCTGGCCAAGGTGCAGGCTGTCCTGCCGTCGGCCTTCACGATCGCCTTCCTCGCAGGCGTGGAGGCATTGCTGTCCGCCGTGGTGGCTGATGGCATGATCGGATCGCGACACCGATCGAACCAAGAGCTGGTCGGGCAGGGCTTTGCCAACATCGCATCCGCCCTGTTCGGTGGCCTTCCGGCAACAGGCGCGATCGCGCGGACCGCAACCGCCATAAAGGCAGGCGCGCAGACGCCGGTCGCCGGCATGCTGCACGCCGTTTTCATCCTCGTGTTCCTGATTTTCGGTGCCGACCTGATGGGGTTCGTACCCATGGCCGCGCTTGCCGCGATCCTGTTCGTCGTGGCCTGGGGCATGAGCGAGCACGATCGCTTCCTTGAGGTGCTGCGCA
The DNA here is from genome assembly GCF_979253035.1 of Sphingomonas sp. AC411. Lineage (NCBI taxonomy): Bacteria > Pseudomonadati > Pseudomonadota > Alphaproteobacteria > Sphingomonadales > Sphingomonadaceae > Sphingomonas > Sphingomonas sp. AC411. The sequence goes on from NZ_CEEDAQ010000001.1 coordinate 113,329, forward strand.
TGCCAAACAGCGACCGGGCCATCCTGCTCCTGACCTTCACGTTGACGGTGCTCGTCGATCTGACGGTCGCGATCGGGGTCGGAGTGACGCTGGCATCGCTCCTGTTCGTGGCGCGGATGAGCGAAACGGTCAGCATCGACAGCGGCGACGCAACAGGCAAAGACGAGGTCGACCAGCGCCTGGCGTTGCCCGCAGACGTCGAGGTATTCCGGATCGACGGCCCGTTCTTCTTCGGCGTGGCCGCAGGGTTGATGGATGCCTATCGCAAGTTAGGGAGGATTCCGCGCGTGCTGATCGTCCGCCTGGAGAATGTGCCGGTGCTCGACGCGAGCGGCGCAGCGGCGATCGGCGAACTGGTCAGCCGTGCAGGAACAGCGGGCACGCGCGTGATCGTCTGCACCCCGCGACCCGATGTGATCGCCATGCTCGCACGCGCGCGCATCGACGACCGTCATGGCCTGCTGGCGCGAACGGCGACCTATGCCGACGCCCTTGCCAGAGCGCGGATGGCTTAGCGTGCGACCGCTACGGCTGGATCGTGCGGAAGTGGACCGCACGATCGACGAGCGATGTCATGTGACGGCCCGCCTCGATCGTCAGCGGGTGATGCGTGAAGCCTGGTCGCGGTGCGATGTACTCGGCCATTTCCCGTGCGACGGCGAGTTGGCGATCGGATCCCTCGGCCAACACCGCAATCAGCATGTTCTCCAGCGCGATCGTCCGGATGCGCAGCTGGATCAGTTCGGCCGAGGTAAGCGCCGCGATCGTGGGATGCGGATCAGGCGCTGCGACAACCGAGCCGCCTTCATTATCCCAGCGGGACAGGGTGCGGAAACGCAACTCGGCCGTGCTCGGATTCTGGTCTGTATCGGGCATCGGGACATCCTTTGGGGAGAGCAGTTCGTGGGTGCGCGTCATCGGTAGCCGATGCCTTTGACGTAGTTGACGAGTTGCGCTTCCTCATACTCGGCGTCGCCCAGCAAAACGCGCAGCACGGAACGGGCCGTGAGCATCCCGATCGGCCGACCTTCGGCATCGATCACAGGAATGTTCTTTAGGTGATGGCGCTTCATGCGGTCGGCCACGTCCTGCAGGGGGTCCGACGCGGTGCAGCTGGTGACGGCCGTGGTCATCACAGTGGTGACCGCGCAGCGGCAGCTTGTACCGTCGCACACGGCCATCTGACGGACGACGTCGGTCTTGGTGACTATCCCGAGCAGCATTCCGGCCGATCCGACGACGGCAAGAATGTCGGTCCCGGCGCCGAGCTGCCCCGCTGCTTTGATCAACGGCTGTTCGCTGTCGATCGTCACCAGCGTCGTGCGCCCGCTTTGGAGCATTCCTTCTACAAACATCGCTCGCGTCCTATCTGAGGTTGAGACGGCCTCGGCGGAGCCGGTATTGATCGTGGCACCATGCTCATCGCATCGCTGTGAGCAGGCGATCGACCGGCATCGTCGCGAATGTCGTGAAGCTGTCGGCGACCGCGTAGGGCAGGATCAGCGTGCGATCATGAAGGAGCGCGCCACAGCTATAGGTGACGTTCGGGACGTAGCCCTTACGCTCAGTCGCATCGGCGCGGACGAGGGGATAGGTCATACGCCCCAGCAGCTTTGACGGGTCGTTGCGATCAAGCAGGCAGGCGCCGAGCGCATAGTTGCGCATCGGCCCGACTCCGTGGGTCAGGACCAGCCATCCCTCGGCAATCTCGATCGGCGAGCCGCAATTGCCGATCTGGACAAACTCCCACGGCCATCGCGGTTCGATGATCGTCGCACCCGTGGACCATTCGTAAAGGTCGTCCGAATAGGCGAGCGAGATCGTTTCGTTGTCGGCGCGACCGAGCATGGCATAGCGACCGGCAATCCGCCGCGGAAACAGCGCCATGCCCTTGCCGGCGCCTGCCGATCCGTGAATCGTATCTAGGGCGAACGAGCAGAAGTCTGCAGTGCGCAGCAACTCTTGACGAATCCCTGGCCGCTATAGGCCGTGTAGGTGCCCAGCCACGAGACCGTTCCGTCATCGTCGGCAAAGCGAACGAGGCGCAGATCCTCAATCCCGTTGCGTTGCGCCGGGGTCGATGGGAAAATCACGATCTCGGAAAGGCTGTAGCCAGCCTCGCACTGCATTCGGACGCCCGCGGGTCGCGAGCCGCCCAAGGCCGCATCCGCGAGTTGCGGTACGATCGCCCGCGCGCCTTGGGGCTCTAGGACGATTCCGCCGGATGCGTCGCACAGGCCCGTCCTGAATGCGATCGAGGAGACATGACCTTCACCGACCGCGCGTAACGACAGAACGAAACGTACCGAGCCTGCGGGAACCTCCGACTGGTCCGGATGGGGCACGATGCTGGGGTTGAAGAGAGCAGCTGCCTCGTAGCCATATTCCTGGCAAAAATAGGCACCGATCAGCAACGCACGCGCATCGTCCACCGGGTAATCGTGACCGATAACCCCTTTGACCTCGGCATATCGCCGCCGGAACACAGCCTCGACCTGCGCATGATGCCCGGCAAAGTCGCGGGTCAGGTCGCGCAGCTCGTCCACGACGGTCGCATCGTCAAGCTCCATGACGCGAGACGCGATCCGTCGTGCACGCGCATGATCCCCGTCGGCGCCGGGGACATATGGTCGGATCACCACCCGCGAAGGATCAGGGCGCAGCTCTAGAGTCAGGCGATCGACGAAGGCAGCATTGGACAACCGGCAGTTCCTCTTGTGGGTCGGTCCGCATCGAGAGCGCTAGTGCGCCAGCAGCAGGGGATGCGGCTGTTGGAAAGCACCGCCTGGGTAGCTCCGCCCAGCAGAAACTCGGCGGTGCGTGAGTGACCATAGGCGCCCATGACCAGCAGGCTGGCACCCACTTCCTCGGCCACTTTCAGGATGGCACCACCGGCGTCACCGCTGTCCGCGGCGCGCCGGACGACCCGGGCTTTGATTCCATGCCGCGAGAGGTAATGCGCGCCTTGCTCGCTGCGGGTCCGCACGGTGCGGTCCTCAATCTCGATGAGATGGACCGATGCGGCCTTGCGCAGTAGCGGCAGCGACGCACGCAGCGCCACCGAAGACTCCGCGGAGCCATCCCATGCGACGGCCGCGATACCGGTAGGATCAAACGGCCTGTCGGATGGCGGTACCGCCAGCACCGGCGCGCGCGCCGTCGCTGCGACCTTCGCAGCGAGCGACTGCGCCTTCCGGTCCGATCCAAGGCTTAAAACAACAACATCGGCAATTGGTGCTCTGCGCAGAAGCGCGAGGTGCGCTTCGTCATCGACGTGGGTCCATTCCCACTCGGCAATTGAATTTCGCAGGCGCTCCTCGACCTTCAACCGCAGATCCAGAGCGAGCTGTTCCATCTTTGACGAAAAGTCGACGGGCAGCATCATCGCGGTGAAAGGATCGTTGGTCAGATAAACGCCATAAGGCGTCGTGTGCAGGCAGCTGATGTACCCATCGAATGCATGGGCAAGGATCACCGCCGCGTCGATACGGCCGTCGAGATCATCGTCGTCCTGAATATGGAGAAGGATGGACTGCATGGGTCTTCCAATCTGATCTAACGACGCCTGGACGGGTTTAGGACGGCGGTCAGCCACCGACGGCAAGCTGGGTCGCGTGAAGCGGGTAGGGGGCGATGGTGCTCGGATCGGCCGGTTTGCCGCCCAGCGTGCTGGCAAAGCCGTGATTGACGTCGCGGTGATGCGCCTCGTCGGCCCGGACGACGAGCACAACGTCGCGCAGCGTCGCATCGTCCGCCATCTGCCAATAGTGCTTGGCGATCGCCGGCGCCGGGACATTGGGCGACCGGCCTTCGTCGATCTCCTGGAGGTAGAGGGTGTAGCTGGTGACAGCCTCCTCCTCGAAGTAGCCGACGACCCGGTGCGCGGTGCGCGACGAGACCAGATACAGAATGGAGAAGCCGATAAGGAACACGCCCTGGACGCCGAGGATCACCATCCGCTCGAACCATGTCGGCTTGGCGATCTCGATGAACGTCATCAGATGCATGCGCTCGTTCTCGGCCTCCTCCATCAAGGTGCGGATCCAGCCTTCGTCGTCACGCATCCGCCGCAAGCAAGTCAGGTGGGTGAACATCGCACCGACCATGCCCGGCACGGCCGCGACCGTCTCGAGCACGATGGCACGATGGCCGTAGCGTTTGGCGAAGAAGGTATCGGCGCTGAAGCGCAGCAGCTTGGTGAAGCCGAGCGCGAACCGGTCTGAAAACCCCTTGGGGACGTGATGCACGACCGGCTCAGCTGCGCGTTCGTCGACCAGCGCGCGCGCATCGGGGGTAAGGATTGAATTGACCATCGTGATGTTCCTGCGTTCAGGCGTGGGCTGGTAGGCGAAGTCGGACGGCAGCGATCGGGCGTGCGCAGTATCGCTGCCCGATCAGGCTGCCTTGGGTTCGAGCGTCATGCGCAGCACGATGAGCGAGGAATCACCAGGACAGGGCGAGGCGGACCAGCCCATCTCGCGCTCCAGCTTGATCGCCTGATAGTTGTCGCGGCTTTCGACCGATTCCAGCGTTTTGATGCCCTTGGACCGGGCGAACCGCACGACATGCTCGACAAGCGTCCAGCTGATCCCGCCGCGCTTGAAGTCCGACCGGATCGCGACCGCGACCTCGGCATTGGTCAACGTCTCGTCAGCAGCGAGCATGGCGGTTGCGATGACCAGACCGGTGCCGCTCTCGATGGCCAGGAAGTTTTCGGTGCGCGTATGATCGACCGTTACCAACGCCTTCAGCTGATCGTGCCCGACCTTCTGGACCGCGCTCAGAAAGCGGAACCGCAGATCCTCCTTATCAACATGGGTGAAGAACTCGGCGAGGGCCGCTTCGTCCGCCGGCGCCGCAGGGCGCACGTGGAAATGGTAGCCGGCGCGCGAGATCAGGTCAGCGCTCCAATCCGCGTCGTGCAGCGGTAGCGCCGGTGCCCCGGGGCTGTCCGGGCGAGTGGTGACGAGTTCGATCACGGTGGATCCCTTGCGATGAGTGCGGGTGGGCGATCGGCATTACGACCAGCCCCTGTCGACTCTTCTAGACCGTCGCAGACGGCCGTCGCAGGCTCGGGAAACACGTAAGCGCCCCCGCATTATCCGAGTGCCAACACTCCTCACGGTGCGCGATCCCATCGGCCGCGCACGTATTTCCCGATCCTAGGCCGTCAGCCGCCCGGCGCTACATCAAGCCTGAAGGTGAAGCCGGTTCAACAGTTTCGCCCATCCTTACAAGAGACCATGATGCCCCACGATCGCGCGCTTCAGGAGGCTGTTCTTGCCGAGCTGGCATGGGAGCCAAGCATCGATGCCGCACATATCGGCGTTACCGCCGATGCCGACGTGGTCGCATGACGGTGGGCGCCGTGCAGGACACGCGTCACACGCATCGCCGCCAGCGGCCCAACCTGACGCTGGCGCATTTGGCGCTCGGCGTTGTCGCCGTTGCCGTGACCGTTGTGTTCCTATGGTCGGTGTGGGCGTTCCTCGGTGCGATCCTCTGGAGCGTGGTCGCCGCGATCATGTTCTGGCCTTTGAACAACCGTATTCTCTCGCGTTTTCCCAAACGCCGAAATCTCGCCGCCATCCTCACGCTGCTCGTGGTCGTCGCAATGGGCGTAGTGCCGGGTGTCGCGCTGTCGATGTTCCTGCTCGACCAGGCAGGCACGATCTATACGCAGATCCAGTCTGGTCAGCTCGACATTGCCGCGACCTTCGAACGTATCCAAGCGACCCTGCCGGGCTGGATGGCAGGGTTGATGCGGCGGACCGGTATCACCGACCTCGATTCCCTTCGTGAACAACTGTCGATCGGTATCACGGCGCGGTTGCAAATCTTGGCGTCGCACGCGCTGACCATCGGCCAAAGTGCGGCGAGCTTCCTCCTGGTCGCTTGCCGCGATGCTCTACCTGACCTTCTTCCTGCTCCGCGACGGGCGGTCGATGACGACCAGCATTGGCAACGTCGTGCCGCTCAAACCGGACGATCGTCGATTGCTCGCTGATCGTTTCGTGACCGTAGTACGCGCCACGGTTAAAGGTGGCGTCCTAGTCGGGGCGGCACAGGGCTCGGTCGGCGGTGCCATCATGGCCCTACTCGGCGTACCTAACGCTCTTTGTGGGCGGTCGTCATGGCGCTCTCGTCCCTGCTGCCTGCCGTGGGGACAGGTATTGTCTGGGTACCGGTGGCGATCTATCTCTTTGCGACTGCTGACATGTGGCACGGGCTGATTATGACCGCGTCTGGCCTTCTCGTGATCGGGTCGGTGGACAATGTGCTGCGTCCGATCTTGATCGGCCGGGAGACAAACATCCCGGACTTCGTAGTTCTGGTCACAACCCTTGGTGGGTTGGCGGCGTTCGGGTTTAACGGCCTGCTGATCGGACCCGTTGCCGCAGCGATCTTCATCACTGTGTGGAGTCTAATCGGGTCTGCGAATAGCCCCTCCTATCAATGAGCACAGTACCATCGCGTCGCCTGAGATTGTCGGCGCCAGTGGGCTACTGACGGACGCGTAGTTACCTGTCGGAAAACACATGATTGTCGGCAGGCGGCAGGTCAGGTGACCGGGGCTTCCCCAACCTACGAGTGGCACATGCGACAAACCCTGTCGCTTTGTCCGATTGTGCGGAAACCAAAATCTAGAGGTTTTCCGTCACCTACCAAAAGACAGGACGTAACGCCCCGGCGTCAATCCGGGTATACCCTGAGTGGGCATAGGCTTTGGTACACAAAACCCGTTCAAACAGGGTCGGTAGCAGAGAAATCGGACACCTCATTATGAGGGTCTAGAGTCTGCCTGAACACATTAGGGGTGCGCGTCTGACATTGCTGCGTTGGCCTCCGCCTGTCGACGGCGATCACGAGCAATCTTGGCGAGCAGCGTTCGACTGCACCCAGTCGCATCCATTATATCGCGCCAGCTTCGGCCATCGCGAAGAAGGCTCGAGATCGCAGCGTTGCGGGTCTTGTTCTCGGGACGCCCCTTATAAAGGCCCGCTGCCTTGGCTTTTGCGGTGCCTTCGGCTTGTCGACGACGGCGATCCTCATAGTCCTTACGGGCAACCGCGGCGAGTACGTCCAACATCATGGCGTTGACCGCTGCGAACATTCGGCCGGTGAACTCATCCGTCGGTGCCGTCAGGATCCACGACGTCGGCAGGTCGAGTGCAACAACCCGGACCTGCTTGGCGTCGATTAGATTTCGCAGTTTGATCCAGTCTGGGGAGGTGAGGCGGGAAAGCCGATCAACCTGCTCGACTAGGAGCACGTCTCCCGGCTCGCAGTCCGAAAGCAGGCGGAACAGCTCTGGTCGGTGAAGCTTGGCTCCACTTTCGTTTTCGACATAGCGGGCTGCAATCCGAAGCCCGTGCTCGGTCGCAAACACGTCGAGGGCGCTCTTGGCGCGCGACGCATCCTGTTCGGAGGTAGAAGCGCGAAGATAGGCTCGGATAAACATCCCGTAGTCTGCTATATGTGGTACTTATTAGTCTAGTCCTTTTTACGCCATCAGGACGTGATTAAAGTACCAGCTATTGAGAGGTCTGCGAAAGGCATACCCTAAAAGCACTGTACTGCCGACGGACGTTTCGCACCGGCTTGGATCTCGGGCAGGGGGGCGCGGTATCCCGTTAAAGTTCGTGCTATCAATGACACCGTTTCTGCAAGGCTGGTCGTGCGACGGCGTCAGCTAGGTGATCATGCCGTCCGAGGCATGTCGGTTATCGACGCCGTCACTGCCCTGACGTCCTGGATGTCCGATGCCTTCATAACTGCCGCCATCAGATCGACGTCCGTCAGATCGCGGTGATCGATCCACCATTTGGCGTCAGTGACCCGAAGGCATGCGTTACAGTCGGCGTCGCTGTTTGAGTTGGTTAGCGCTGCGAGCCGCTTGGTCCTGATCGTCGACGCCCATCCGATTTGCCGATCGGTCCCCGCTAGCGGCGGAAGAACAAGGTGTGAGACAGCGGCGCTGCTCAACGCTGCCGCAGCGACCTCCTCAGCCCGCTTTTCCGCAACGAAGCAGTCTCGACAGGTAGTCGTCTTCAGCCACTTGGCCTTACGTTCCTGCTGGCTTTCAAAGCCGGTAAGATGATGAGCCTGCTCATGACCGCAGGCATGAATGATCCGCTGTTCCATGGCATGGATGATGCCCGTTCGTGGTTTGTGCGCAACGCCAATGAGTCAGGTTGAATCAGAATCGCGTCCAGTGGCTGACGACTGAACGGGAATGTCCAGCCAACTAAGCTGGCGCAACGCCGTCAGCGTTCACCAGATTCGGGCCAACCAGTGTGCCGATGAGCCGGACGCGCTTTTCTACCAGATCTACGGGGGTACGATGCAATTCCAGCTCGTAGCGGCCACCGACATCGCGGCGAAGATAGAAGGCTCCGCCATCGCGGACCAACGTGCCTATCTCGTTGATCCGCGTACCAATCGCTATCATCGCTATGTCGTCGCTCCGTTGATGATCATGCAAAATTGCGGGCGATCCTTGGGGCAGCCGATGCTCCTTGGTAGTCCCATGATCCTGCTAATTCATTCCTGACCGGTTTCTAAAAACTGATATTCCGCCGCGCCATTTCAACGAATGCCATATCCCCGATTGGTGAGCGGGGCTCGGCTTTAAAGATGTCAGCCAAATCGAGCAGATCCTCGTTGGAAAGGTCCGCGATCGAGGCTTCGATCTCGGCAAGGCGCCGCACGGCGTGATCGCCGCGATCGGCGACCCGCTTCATTCTTGTCTTGAGCATGCCGCCTTTTATCATAAACGTCGCGGGGGCGGCAGGGGCATTTACGGCCGGTTGGCTGAGGTAATTCGGTCAAAAATGCCTGGTATCTGCAGGCGGAAGAAGCTTCTTTGACGGAGAACCGCACCGCGTTCTGGCAGCAGATCCCAAAGCTGCAGGAACGCACAGCTTCAAAGAGCGAACGGCGCCATCGCGGTGCATGCGGACCGCCGGCATTTGCGGTAAAACTGGTGGATAGCGGCCAGTCCGCTTATGGACGAGGACCGAAAGAAATCGGACATTCGTTCAGGCGGCGGAGCATGGGGTACTGTGGTGCCGCTGCGGGGGCGGATGGGCGGATCGCCTCGTCCCCCTTTGCCGACGGCACCGTCGTCATTCGACCGGGATGCGCTCCAGCCTGGAGCCGGGAAGGTGTCCATTTCGCGCGATGGCGGTGGCAGGCCGCGGCGCATCTAGATGCCGGGGTGACCGCGGGTTGCCGTTCCACAGGGTTCGGGCATAGCCCCGGCATGACCGCCAAAGAACTGCAGAGCCTGCCCGCCGGCACGAGGATCACGTACGTCGAGGTCCTTGGCGCCACCGAGGACCGCCACCCTGCCAAGGTCGTCGATCACGCCGCCGGCTGGACTGGCGTCCTGATCTATTTCACGAGCAAGGATCAGCAGAAGATCCGGTGGAGCACGGCCACGAACCAGCCGATCGGCACGAAAGGTTACCTCGGGAAAGTGTGTCTCGATCGGTAATCAGTAGCCTAGTAGCGAATTACCCGAGCAGCTTGTCGATGGCGTCCCAGTCGGTCGAAAAATCGAGCGCTTCAATGAACTCCACGGGATGCATCCACGTCACTCCGCAGTCGTTGCATACATCGGGAATGTGCCGGCGAGCGCCCGTCCGCGACGACTTGGAAACCTCGGCGGTGACGACACAACGATCGGCGTGGCCAAGCGCTGCGGCGATCAAGAACGGATCCTGGCCGACGGTGATGAGATCTGCTTCGCTAAGAGGATATCCGTATCGCGCCAGCACGACCTGAACCTTCGCGGGATCGCTATCCTCGGCAAGCAGAAGCGCCCGCTTGTTAGCGGCGTCCTTCATCCAGGCTGCCAGCGCGTCGGTGCCAGTCTCAACCTCAGCGTAGATTTCCGCCGGGAGCTTCAAGGCGTTCGCCGTCCCGTGGTGTCGCAACCATTTCCAAAATTCGGGGACACGGTTGAGGCCGTACCACGTGTTGTGCGCGGTGATCAGTGCGTTGGCATCGAGCAGATACTGCATCAGGCGAGAGCCCGCCGCGGTTCAGCAAGGAGCGGGTATACGTTCATCGGTTTGACCCCCAGCATCCGGGCTGCCCGAGTAGGCGTAAGAGATCCATCCGCCATACCCTGCCTAGCGACAGCTAGCAGCGCTGCGCCCAGCCTGTGCCGTCGCACGATGTACCAGTTGGGCCCGCCATCGGAGCCGCGGTTGATTTCTTTTTGGCGGGCTTTGCTGGCGAGCCAGTCGGACCGGAACTGGTCGCGATAGAGGATCCACTCGTCATGCTCGATCCGCTCGGCACGAAACAGCTGGTACGCGATCATAGTCCTGCTGACTTTCGCACGATCGGCCAACGCTTCGATCTGCCGCCTGTCAGCCGGGCTTCCGCTAAGCGTCAGGGCGTTGATTTCGGCGCCAGTGACTAGCGTGGCGGCAGCCGTATCGTTGCACAGGCGTTCGACTGCCCCTGCGGTGCTCCCCCGCTGACGCCACCCTGTCCGAGGAGGACATGCGCCATCTCGTGCAGCAGCGTGAAGGACCATGCAGACTTAGCATCCTGGTCATTCACGACGATGAACGGTGCCATAGCATCCGCGATCGCGAATCCGCGGAACGTGTTGACGTCGATCGCCGTCGTGTGATTCCCACAGTCACCGGCCAGCAGTACAAACACCCCTTGGCCTCGATCAGGCCACGAAGGTATCCGAACGCTTCATCTACTGACCGGCGTGCCCGAAAAACCGCCCGATCAAAGCCGATCGCCTTGACCAGCGCAGCGGACAGGGTTGCTGCATCCTTCGTTTGCCATTCCGCCCCAACGAGCGCGACCGGTTCCGCGTAGTCGTCGTCCTCAAGTGCCTCGCGGACCAGAGCCTGGCGAGCCTTCACATCGCGAAGCAGGGTAGCGAGCAGCACGTTGGAAGGGTCGCCTTGATCTGGCAACGTACGGAAATCTTGCCCGAGCTCCGCGGCGACGGGCGGCTCGGCCATGTAGAACGTCAACAGCGGTCGGTGATACTGCTGAGCCATCTTTCGCAGGGTTGCAGGACTTGGGGACCCATCACCTGCTTCGAAAGCTGCCAGCCGATCGGCGCCAGTCACGCCCCGTGCCGCGTTCAGGGAAATCTTGCGCGCAGCCGTCTCCACATCGAGACCGGCGGTCTCTCGTGCCCATATCAGGATCGCTGGGTTCAGCTGTGCCACATCGTCACCATGCACCGAGACCGGTTAATGTGTCATCGCGAAAATCGCCCCGCCCCGGAAAGCGACCCCGATTAAACCTTCATGACAAACCTTTCGCAAACCTCAGGCGAACCTAGAGCGGTTTTCGATCAGTCTGCATCATATCCGCATGCAGCGAAGTAGTTGGCGCATTCCTGTGGCGAGTATAGGTCCAAGATGCGGCCGATAGCGTTCCATTGGCCATGGATGGTGCGCTCGGCAGCCTTACGCAGGTGCGCCTTGAGCTTGGAGAAGGCCTGTTCGATCGGGTTGAAGTCGGGGCTGTACGGCGGGAGGAACAGGAGCGTCGCGCCGACACTCTCGATGGCCGCGCGCACGGCCGGCGTCTTGTGGCTCGACAGGTTGTCCATGATGACGACGTCACCGCGATCAAGTTCGTGCTCGAGGACACGGGTCACATGGGTGAGGAACGCATCGGCGTTCATCGGCCTGTCGAGCACCCATGGCGCGACCATGCCGGTGCGGCGCAGGCCGGCTGTTAAGGTGGTGGTCTTCCAGTGGCCGAAGGGAATGCCAGCCTGCAATCGCTGGCCTCGTCGACATCGTCCATGGCGGCGGGCCATGTTGGTCGAGGCCCAGGTTTCGTCGATGAAGACTAGCGTGTCGGGATCGAGGTCGAGCTGTCCGTCGAACCATTCCTCGCGACGCTTCAGGACGTCGGGCCGGTCCTGCTCGCTCGCATGGCCGGTCTTTTTTGCGCGTGATCCCGTGCCGGGCGAAAAAGCGCCAGAGCGTGGCGATGCTGGTCGTCACGCCACGCTCGGCCAACATCTCCCGCAACTCCGCCAGCGTCGGATCGGGCTGCTGTTCGATCGCCTCCAGGATGAACGCGGCATGGTCTTCGATCTTCGCCGTACGACGGTCGCCGCCCCTGATCTTGCCCGCTGGCGTGCCATGGGCGAGCACCAGTTGCCGCCAGCGGATCGCGCTGGCCGCGCTGACGCCGAACCGCTCCGCCGCCTGTCGACACGATAGCCCACCTTCCACAGCCGCAACGACGCGGTCTCGCAGATCACGCGATAAAGCTCGACCCATTCGCGCCAGCCTCCTTCGCCGGCGCGGATCGTGAATCAGAAAACGGCCGCCCGGTGAATCCCCAACGATTCAATCCGGCTGAAAACCGCTCTAACGAGGGCATCGGAGAGTGCCCTGTAATGACGGCAGTCGAAACGTTTTATCGCGAGTTTGCATATATGAACGAACGGCCGAAGTTGGGGGCGGAAATCGTCGTTCGAATGTCGTTTGTTGGGTCATCAAGACCAATGTGATCTGGGGGCGTGATGATTAAACCTCGTCGTCATTTGCATTCGTGATGCGCGTGCGGGATTGGCACTGCTCGAAAGCGTCCAGCAGCGAAGCGCCTATCACACCATTTGCAAAACGCTGCTTCGACATAACGTTTATCAGGTCGAAGATACTGCTTCCAGACGATAGGCGAAGGCCAGCGTTCCGAACAACACGACGGTTCCGGCGAGGGCGAGCGGCGCGTAGAGACCGACATGCACTAGCAGTCCCGCGCCCAGCGCCGCGCCGGCAAAGATCGCGATGACGGCGCCCACGCGTCGCCTCCAGTTCGTGCTCGTTCCACCGGCGGCTCGTGAGTCTGCGCTAAGCCCCGTCAGCGTCAAGGTGAGGACCGTCGTCGTGAGATCCGCCACCTTGAGTTGTCGGATGGTGGCGTTGCGATATCCCATCGCGATCCCCGTCAGGCCGATGATAAGGTAGAGCCGTGCCTCAGGCGATTGTGCAGCTACGTCGAACCCCAGCGCCAATATCGCGGCGGCCCAGAGCAGCGCGGTTTCCACGATGGCGGATGTCAAGAGCCAGCGTCGTTCCGATCCCCCTGCATGGGCCTTTCCGGTCCGTCCGCCGACGAGTGCGCCGATCATGAAGCTAGCCAGCGCGGCCACGAAGGGCAGCATCTTGAACCCCGGCGCGCCCGATGCCGCGAAGCCCAGGAACACGACGTTCCCGGTCATGTTGGCCGTGAAGACCTTGCCGAGACCAAGCACGCTGGCCGCGTCGACGAGGCCCGTCGTGACGGAAAGCAGGAGTAGCAACGGCACGCGGGGGTCGGTGGGTGTAGCGGTGGTGGCCATGTCGATCTCCAGGATCCGTGTTCGTGCGAGGAAGAGGCGGTGTGGTCAGAACCGGAAATTGCTCTCGAGGCCGAGCATGACGATCGTCCGGCCGGAGCCCGTGTCGTAGATGAACCGCCCAGCGTCGAAGGCGGATAGCGATGTCGAGAGTTCGAGTTCGGGCGTCGCCTGCCAGGCCAAGGTCGCCTCGATCTCCTTGCCGATGAAGCGTGCCTTGGACGTGCCCGGCGCGCGCAGGAGATTGCCGGGAACGTCGTAGACACCGTCGGCACGCGCGTATCGCCAATAGGCCATGCCGCTGATGCTGGCGGAAACGCCTGGCGTTGCGGTCATCGCCACACGCGGGTTCACGCTGACGATGTTCGACGGCCCCACCGGCGACAGCTCGCCGAAATATTTGCCTTTTGGAAACAGGGCATTGAACGTGCCGAGCGTGCGGTCGCCGCGGCGGCGGTCACCGCTGACGATGTTGAACCGCATGACGGCATCCGGTGCAAATGGGGCGTTGGGGAAGGATCTTCCGACTTCTGTACCGAGCGTCCATGCACCGATCCTGTTGCCGCCAAAGCGGCCGAACTGCGCGACGCCCTCGATATTCCATTGCCAGTCGCCGGCGGTTCCGAACGATCGCGCGCCGACGCTGTGACGCAGTTCGCGCCCGGTGCGTCCGCCGAACGCGGCGCGGGCATTGCGGTAACCGAGATAATAGATGTCGAGACCGGGAAGCGTGGCATAGGCGCCCCAGAGCGACTTGCTGCGCGAGCGCGTGTCGTCGAACGATTTCGGACCCAGCTGTACCGGACGCACCGCCAGCACGCTGACGGTTGCCGCCCCGATCTGGACGATGCCGCGCGCGCCGTCGAAAGCCAGCGGTACGTTCGGGCCGTAGCGTGTGCCGACGAGGCGTTCGGTGCCGAGCGAGAGCATCTGCCGGCCGGCGCGCAACGTCACCGCGCCAATGTCGACATCCGCAAACCCTTGGAGCACGTCCACACGCGTCTGATCGACGGGGCTGGCGGAGGGCGCGACGCCTGCCGCATAGGCGATGATCGGCTGGACGAACGCGCGCGCTTTTCCGACATGCAGGTCGGCGTACGGGACGACGCGGGCCCAGAGGTAACTGTCGTCGGGCGCATCCGCATCGCCCCACAAATTATCGTGGTACGTCTCGTTGCGCAGACGGAATTCGACTCCGGTGACGAGATAGGCGTCCGCCGTGATCGGGATGTATTTGAACGGGCCCGTCCAATGGTCCTTCCGCTCTGCCGGATCGCGAAGGCTCGTCCAATCCTCGTCGTAGCGCGTGACGGTCAGCGTCGGGGCTGCCACGCCTCGGTCTGCGCGGCCGCCGGGTTCGTCGACGCCAATCCCAGCAGCAGGAGCCTACGCACGTCTCGCTTCCATCTCCGCGACCATGGCCGCGAGGACGAATCCGCCGATCAGGCCGAGATGTTCGAAGAAGGCGTTCGTGGCCATGAAACGCTCCTGGCCGGCGGGCATCGCCCAGAATGCATTGGCCGTGATGGCGGCGAACAGCGTGAAGACGCCGAGCATGCCTGCGCCGAGCCAGACGAACCGACCGGACAGGATCAGCAGCGGGCCGACGATCTCGATCGCGACGGTCAGCGCCGCCCACAGGGCGGGCGGGGACATGCCGAAGTGCGCCTGCTCGGCGACCGCGGCAGTCCAGTCGCTCGCCTTGACGATTCCGCCGAGCAAATACGCCCCGACGAGCGCAAGGCGGGCAAGGAAGCCCGTCCAGCTCCAGTCGAGAATGGCTCCGACGAAGCGCGGTGCACGAGCGGCGGTCATCGGACCATCGGCGAATGGATTTCGGCGATATAGCCGCCGGGGAAGCGAACGATCGCGGACTGCCGGTCGCTCTCGGCATGCGGCTCGACCAGCGTTTCGACGCCGACCGCTTTCGCCTTGGCCAGCGTGGCTTGCAGGTTGCCCACCTCATAGCCGGTCACGTCGCGGCCATAGGGCCAGGGAGCTGGTTGTCGGATACCATCACGGTCGTCTTGCCGTAGCCGGATGCGACGCGGATACGCCGATAGTGCGTGCCCGGCCGGCCGATCTCACTGCCATCCGCCGCCTTGTCGTCGGCAACGACCTTGCCGTGCGCGAAACCGGTCCAGCTCTTCACGAAGGCGTCCGCGGCGTCGGGCGTGAGGTAGACGCGGTTCTCGGGGATGGTCGCCAGCGCGGGATAGTTCGGCTTGGCGGTGTGCCAGTAGATCTGCATGCCGACTCCGCCCGGCCATTGGACGACGGCATCGCGGCCGATCGGATCGGGGAACGTCGTTATGGTGCGGGTCGCGCCGTGCTTGACTGCCGACGCGACGGCCGCGTCGATGTCGGTAACGAGATAGCCGTTGCGCTCGCTGCCGAACAGGAACGGGATCGGCGTGGTGAAGCCGAATACCGAAATCGATCCGGCGGGCATAAGCACGAGTTGCGAGAAGGTCTTGCTGGTCGTCGGCGTGACCTGGAACGCGCCCTTCTTCGTGGCTGTCCCGCCGAACGTGGCGGTCAGGCTGGCGACGAAGCGGTCGAAATCCTCCGGCGCGACGTAGACATGGGTCGTGTCGTATTGTGGCCCCACCGCATAGTCGGCGGTCGCCGGAGCGTCGCGGGCAAAGCCGGGCGCGGAGGGCGACAGGCCGAGCAAGGCTATTGCGATAAGCAGGTTTGTACGGTTCATTCTCAGTCTCCCCATCATGTCAGACCGCCCAGCAGCCGCAGCCGAACGAACCCCAGAAGCTCTGGACGTCGGCCACGGGGACCTCGCGGCCGAGAGCGGCGGCATGGTCGTGTCCGTGAACCGAACAGCCGCTTGCGCAGCCGCACGCGGCGGCGAGTTTCGCCAAGGCTTCGGGCGTGCGGTGGTAGCCGCCGAACGTCGCGACCGGCGACCAGTCGGGCATCGGTTTGGGTAGCGACGGCGCGAGCGGGCGTAGTCGCCTTCGCCGAACACCACCTTGCCGCCGAGCAGCGTCAGGACGGACCGCAGGTGCGGGACGTCGGTCTCGGGAACGGTCAGGTAATCGCCCGACAGCACGGCGAGATCGGCGAGTTGCCCGACCTTGATCCGGCCCTTCTTGCCGACCTCGTTCGAGAACCAGGTGTTCTCGTGCGTCCACATCGCCAGCGCCTTCACGGCTGACGCGGTTGGCACCGGGGTAGAGACCCAGCCCCCGACGGTCCTGCCGGTCACGAGCCAGTTGAGCGACACCCACGGATTGTAGCTGGCCACCCGCGTCGCGTCGGTACCGGCGCCGACATGGATCCCGGCGGCGAGCATCTTGGCGATCGGCGGCGTCCGCTCGGCGGCCTTGGTGCCGTAACGTTCGACGAAATACTCGCCCTGATACGCCATGCGGTGCTGGATCGCGATGCCACCGCCGAGCGCTGCGATCCGATCGATGTTGCGGTCGGTGATCGTCTCTGCATGGTCGAAGAACCAGTTGATCCCGTCGAACGGAATGTCTTTCGCGACCTTCTCGTACACGTCGAGCGCGCGGCCGATCGTCTGGTCGTAGGTCGCGTGCAGGCGCCACGGCCATTTATATTCGGCGAGCAGCCGGATGACGGGTTCGAGATCGCCTTCCATGCTCGGCGGCATGTCGGGGCGCTCGACGCGGAAGTCCTCGAAGTCGGCAGCTGAATAGACGAGCATCTCGCCGGCGCCGTTGTGGCGGTATGTGTCGTCGCCCTGGCCCGGCTTGACCTGCTTCACCCAGCCCTGGAAGTCGGCGAGTTCCTCCTTCGGCTTCTGCGTGAAGAGATTGTAGCTGATGCGCAGCGTCAGCTGGTCGTCGGCATGTAGCTTTTCGATGATCTCATAGTCGTCGGGATAGTTTTGAAAGCCGCCGCCGGCATCGATCACGCCGGTGACGCCGAGCGAATTCATCTCGCGCATGAAGTGTCGGGTGGAATTGAGCTGATATTCAGGCGGCAACTTCGGTCCCTTGGCGAGCGTCGAATAGAGGATCGTCGCATTGGGATGCGCAAGCAGCAGCCCGGTCGGGTTGCCCGCCGCATCGCGGACGATCTCACCGCCGGGCGGGTTGGGCGTGTCCTTGCCGTAACCGACGACGCGCAAGGCTGCGGCGTTCAGCAGTGCGCGATCGTAAAGATGGAGGATGAACACCGGCGTGTCGGGTGCCACCGCGTTGAGTTCGGCGATCGTCGGCAGGCGCTTCTCAGCGAACTGGTGTTCGGTAAAGCCGCCGACGACGCGCACCCATTGCGGCGCAGGGGTGTTGTCGACCTGTCTCTTGAGCATCGCCATCGCGTCGGCGAGGCTCGGCACGCCGTCCCATCGCAGTTCGAGGTTATAGTTCAGCCCGCCGCGGATGATGTGCATGTGGCTGTCGATCAACCCGGGAATGACGCGTCGCCCACCCGCGTCGATCACGGTCGCGTCCGGAGCCGCCGCGCGCACGTCCTGCTCGGAGCCGACCACGAGGAACTTGCCGTCGCGGATCGCGATCGCCCGCGCCTCGGGGTTCTCGCGGTCGAGCGTCGTCACCTTCGCATTTACGAGGATCAGGTCGGACATGGTCGGTCTCCGGTTGCCGGCTAGCAGCGGGGCAAGCGTCGCCGCTGCCCCGCCGAGGATGGTCGTGCGGCGGTCAATCACGCCGCATCGTCGTGGTGATGGCCGGGCAGCATCCCGAACACGTGATCGGTGCAGGCCGCCCGGATCGCGGCGGCCTTGTCACGGCTCGCCCACAGGCTCTTCGCGAGCGGCACTGCCTGCTCGCCGAGCAATATGCCGGCGAGCCCGATCAGCGCGATCGTCGGCGGGGCCGGCGACCGGACCTTCAGCAGCGCATAGATCACGCCGACGAACAGGCCGGCGGCGAGCGAGATCAGGTACGGCCGCACCGGATCAGTGCCCGCCTTCGGACGCGCCGAACATCGTCTTGGCGTAGGTGATGCCGAGCCCGTAGGCGCCGGCGAATTTCCGCGCGACGCCGGTGACCGCGTCGTAGGTTTCGGTCCGCGCCCAGTCGCGCTGTAACTCGAGCAGATACTGGACCGATGTCATCGGCACCGCGCCCAGCTGGATCATCCGCTGGACCGCGCGCTCATGCGCCTCGACCGAAACGTCGCCGCATGCGTCGCTGATGAAATACGCCTCGAAGCCCTGGTCGATCGCCGACGCAACCGGGCCGACGATGCACACGCCGGTCCACAGCCCTGCGAACACGATCCGCGTCTTTCCGATCCGGTTGATCTCGTCGATCACCGCGGCGTCTTCCCAGGTGTTCATTGAGGTGCGGTCGAGCAGCGGCTCGCCGGGGAACGCGTCGGTGATCTCGCTGAACATCGGCCCGGAGAAGCTGTCGACCGCGACAGTCGTCAGGATCGTCGGCACGTCGAACACCGCCGCGGCATGGCTGATGAGGGCGGCATTGTTGCGCAGCAATTCGGTCGCGATCGACTTGGTCGCGAACGCCATCTGCGACTGGAAGTCGATCAGCACGAGCGTGTGATCGGTCGGCGAGATCAGCGATGCGCCGGGCGTGGCGGTTGCAGTGATGGCGGCGGTGATGGTCATGATAGTCTCCCGTTGGAAAAGGTCGGTCAGCGCGCCTGCCAGGTGCGGCGCCAGATCAGCGGCGTCGCACCGACCACACGGCGGAACAGCCGGGTCAGGTGCGCCTGGTCGGTGAGCCCGCAGGCGTAGGCGATGTGGCTGAGCGTATCGTCGGTCTGCAGCATCAGCGTCTGCGCGCGGCGGACGCGCTGGCGGATCAGGAAGGCGTGCGGCGTCTCGCCCGTCGTCACCTTGAAGGCGCGGCAGAAATGCCCGGTGCTGAGCCGCGCGACCTCGGCGAGTGCGTCGACCCCGATCGTCGCGCCCAGATACGTATCGATATATTGGACGACGTTGCGCACTTGCCACGCGGCGAGCCCGCCCTTGACCGGCTTGGCCTTCGCGGTCGGGCCGCCAGCGGGTGCGCCATCGTCGGCGAACCCATTCCCGACATCGTCGGCGAACCCATTCCCGACATCGTCGGCGAACATCGCCGCGAGCCGCTCCAGATAATGCCGTGCGACCTGCGGATCGTGATCGAGCGTGCTGACCGCATTCGCGACCAGGCTGGCGGCCACCGTCGGCACGAACCCGCGCGGCAGTGCGGTCGCGGGAGGAAGGGTATGCAGCATCGCCAGGGTCTCCGTCGCAGTCTGTACGAAGGAGCATAGGGGATGCGGATCAATCGCCTGCGCCCCGGCCGGGGTGGCGCTCGCCCCCTCTTTAGAGGCGGGGATGTCGTCCCGGATCAGAGCGTGATGATCCCGCGCTTGGCGGCGATCGTCACCGCGTGCGTGCGGTCCGACGCGCCGAGTTTCGCGAAGATCAGCTTCATATGGCCCTTCACCGTCTCTTCCGAGACGGCGAGCTTGGCGGCGATCTGCTTGTTCGAATTGCCCGACGCGGCCAGCGAAAGCACGCCGATCTCGCGCTCGGTCAGCGCATCCTCGATGACGTGGAAGGCGATGCTCGATGCCACCTGCGCGTTCAGATGCTTGCCTCCCGCGTGCACCGAGCGGATCGTGTCGAGCAGTTCCTTGCGCAGCGTGTTCTTCAGCAGGTATCCGGACGCCCCCGCGCGCAACGCCCGCAACGCCTGCGCATCGCCCGAATAGGTGGTCAGCACGACGATCCGCGCGTGCGGCCAGTTGCTCCGCATCGCCGCAATCGTGTCGACGCCGCCGATCCCCGGCATCTGCAGATCCATGAGAACGATATCGGGGAGACGCGTCGGGTAGAGCGCGAGCGCCTGTTCGCCGGACTCGGCCTCCGCGACCACCGCCAGGTCCTCCTGCGTTTCGATTACGGCCTTCACGCCTTCGCGAAGGAAGGGATGATCGTCGACGATCATGATCCGGATCCGGGGGAGGGCGGCAATTCGGGCTCTCGGGCTGGCTGAAAGGAGAGTGGCAACCCTGCGCCGTGACTGGCGGATATGGCAAGCGGCCGCTGCGTCACTGCACGGCGAGCCGGTCGAAGCTGGCGCGAAAGACCTCGACCACCGTCTCGAACCGCCCCGCGCCGACGCAGAACACCCAGCGCGATAGCGTCGGGGTTGGAACGTCGGACAGTGCGTCTAACAGCCCGGCGAGCATCGCGTCGGGCGTACCGGCCAGCCCGCCCGGATCGAGGCCGCTGTCGAGCAGGCTCGGCGCGAACGCCGCCGAGGTCGCCTCGATCCGGATCGTTTCGCACGCCGCGGTCGCCACCGCCTGTCGCATCGTCGCGGGCGTCCATACCGCAGGATCGCCGAGCCCGATCGCGAGCACGGTGTTCGCCTGGATCGGTGGCGCCGGTGCCGACAAGGTCAGCACGTCGCCCATGTCGGCGCGAAAAATGCCGTCGGCGCGCAACCGCGTGATCGCGCCGCCGAGGGCCGCATCGAGATTGCCCAGTCCGCCGCCGGGCCGCGCCCGACCGGTCTCGTGCGTGAAGACGCCCGCGCTCGCGACCATCACCTCGACGCTCACTGCGTCGCGCGGCGCGACATCAATGCGGACACCCCGCCACACGCCGATCGTCGCCGCGTCGTCGGTCCGACCGTCCATCGGCGGCATCCTGTTCTCCCGTCGATCCGGTGCGGACCTATGTCATTGATATCACTAGCTTGGCACAGGATCGTGGACAGGACTGACCCAATTTGGACAATCGTGACATTTGCGCCCACGCGTCCCGGCCAGTAGCACGGCCAAATATCGTATGACCTGACGCAAGGCGATCCGGCCTTGCATTTGTTCGTTCCGCGAGCGCAACGTCGATCATCATCAGCTCTGCTTGGGTATCGTCCGCTTGATCGCGCAAAACAGCTTTCTACGCTTCGAGCGCGGCAGAGCGCTTGTCCGCGACCTGTCGCGCGTCCTGTTCGGTATCCTGTGCTGCTTCCTGAGTGTCAGCAGCGCGTCCGCACGCGATCCGGCACGGAGTATCGCTCAGATGCGCCATTCGCGCTGGACGCTAGGCGATGGTGCCCCGGGCAACATCCGCGCGATCGTTCAGGGACGCGATGGCTATCTGTGGCTCGGGACCGCAACGGGGCTCTATCGGTTCGACGGCGTGGTCTTCGAACGCTTCGTGCCCGTCGATCAGGATCGCTATCGCTCGCCGCAGGTCACCGCACTGCTTGCCGCGCGCAACGGCGACATCTGGGTAGGGTACGACTTTGGCGGCATCTCCGTCGTTCGCGGCGGCGTGTTGAAGGATGCGAACCCCTGGGCACCGAACGGCGGCGTGAACAGCATCGTCGAGGGGCAGGACGGCGCAATCTGGGTTGCGGGCGATTCGATGGGGAAGCTGGTTCTCAGTCGGCTGTTGGCGGGCAAATGGACGGCGTTCGGCGCCGGGCGCGGTGTCCCCGACAGCGAGACGGGCGATATCCTGAGTACGCCGGGAGGCATCTACCTGTCGCTCATGCCGCGGATGCTTCGCCTCAAACCGGGGAGCAATCGCTTCGAGGAGACCGGCATTGCGATCAAGGGGCCGACTTCGCTCGCGCAGGACCGGAACGGGGTGGTTTGGCGGCGCACCGGGACGCAGATCATGCCGATCGATCGCACCGCGCGCGCGTATCGGACCGGCACGGCCACCACGCCCTATGTCGTCGAGCGCATGATATTCGACCATGACGGCAATCTTTGGATCGCAGGTCAGGATTCGGGGTTGGGCCGACTGTCCGCGGCGGCGTTTCAACCCCTTCGGCATCCGACCGGATCGAGTTGTTCACCGAGAAACAGGGCCTGACCGCCGCCTTGACGATGGCGCTTCTGGACGATCGCGAGGGCAATATCTGGGTCGGGACGGAATCGGGGCTCGACCGGTTCTCGCCTAGCAACATCGCTCAGCCTGCGCAGACCGAGGCGATCGTATCCGGCTTCGTTGGCAGCGTGTCCTCGCGCAATCTGTTCGTCGCCGGCCTCTCGGGCGTTTACCGCATCGGCCGATCCGGGGTCCCCGCACTCGTCTTTGCGCAACCCGACATCGGCGTGTTGTGTGGCGACGATCGCCGACTGCTTGTCATCGGCATGTCAGGCAAATACCTGCTCGATCTCAATCCCGCGGGTAGTGTCGCCAAGGTGACGCCGGTTCTCGGGCCGCTGTCGATCACCTGCACGATGGATGACGCGGGCGCCTTCTGGGCCGGCTTCGAACAGCTGTACCGCCTGGTCGGACGCCGGTTGCAGCCGGTCGCCAAGCCAGGCGGTACTCCCGCCGGATCGATCCACCGCGTACGGTCGGATGGGGCGGGGGGCGTCCTGTTCGGACGGATCGGGCAAGGGGTGTCCCGCCTGCACGACGGTATCGAAACGCTGCTGTGGCGCAGCAAGGATCAGGTGACCGGCAGGACCGCGACCTGGGTGCCGACCGATCGCGGACTGGTCATCGTCGGTGATCAGGGGCTCGCACGGTATGACGGAAAGCGTCTCCAGTCGCTACGCGACCGGAGCTATCCGTTTCTCGCCGGACTGACCGGACTGCTCCAGACGGCGGACGGATCGACCTGGACGATCGGCGCGGACGGTATCGTCCGGATGCCAACGTCGGCTGTGGAGGCCGCGTTCGCGGACCCGGGATTCCGATCCCGTACGAGCGGTTCGGGTATCAGGAAGATTTCCGCGCGCGCTCGAACATGGTCGAGGCGAACGATGTCGCGCAGGATGCCGCGGGGCGGTTGTGGTTCGCGACCAACAAGGGGCTGGCGATGATCGACCCACGGCATCTGTCGCGAAACCGGTTGCCGCCGACCGTGCAGATCCGTTCGCTCGATGCCGGTGGCGCGGCGCAACCCCGGCGATCAGGCGATCGCATTTCCCGCCGGTACCGATCATGTCCGGATCGCCTACACCGCGCTCAGCCTCACCAACGCGACCGCCAACCGCTTCCGCTACCGGATCGAGGGGATCGATCGCGACTGGATCGACGCCGGCACCACGCGCGACGCGCTGTATACCAACCTCGGTCCCGGCACATACCGGTTCCAGGTCATCGCCGCCAACAACGACGGCGTCTGGAACCGCGAGGGCGCCACGCTGGCGTTCACGATCGCGCCGCGGTTCTACCAGACATATGCGTTCATGGCGGTGTGCATCGTGGGTGCGCTGATCCTGATCTGGCTGCTCTATCGCCGCCGCGTCCGCGGGATCGCCGACCGTACGCGTGGCCGCTTCGAGGTCCAGCTGGCGGAGCGCGAACGGATCGCCCGCGAACTCCACGATACGTTGCTGCAAGGCTTCCAGGGGCTGATGCTGCGCTTTCAGTCGGTGGTCGAACTGCTGCCACCCGGCGACCGTGCGCGCACCAGCCTCGAAACCGCGCTGGAGAGCGCCGATGACGTGCTGCTCGACGGCCGCGACCGGGTTCGGTCGCTACGCGAGACGATGGAGCCGGTCGCTTTGCCCGCGTTGCTCGCCGCGATCGCCGAGGATGTCGTGCCGTTGCCGCTTACCTGGAACTTAGCGGTGGAGGGCACCCAGTACCCGGTCTGCGCGCCCGTCGCGGACGAGATCGCGCAGATCGTCCGCGAAGCGCTCGCCAACGCGGTGCGGCATGCGGGTGCGAACCGGCTGGTCGTCGTGATCCGCTCAACCTCCGACAAGCTCGTCGTCAGCGTGTCGGACGACGGTATCGGCCTTCCGCCCGACGTCCGTGAGGCGGGGCATCGACCCGGCCATTATGGCCTGATCGGCATGCGCGAACGCGCCGTCGCGCTAGGCGGGACCCTGGCGATGCACGCCGAAACCGGCACCGAGATCAAAGTGACGATCCCGGCGCGCGTCGCCTATCGCTGAGCGAGAGAGCGACGACCGCCACCCTCTCGCCAGAGTCATCCTGCGATCACCCTTTCACAAATGCGAGCAGGTCCGGATTGATGACGTCGGCATGCGTCGTCAGCATACCGTGCGGATACCCCTTGTAGATCTTTAGCGTGGCGCTCTTCAGCAGCTTGGCCTGCAGCGCCGCCGCGTTTTCATACGGCACGATCTGGTCGTCGTCGCCCTGCAGGACGAGCGTCGGCACGGTGATCGCCTTCAGGTCCGCAGTCTGATCGGTCTCGGAGAACGCCTTGATCCCGTCGTAATGCGCGAGCGCGCCGCCCATCATGCCCTGGCGCCACCAATTGTCGACGACCCCCTGCGAGAGCATTTCGGTCGGGCGGTTGAAGCCGTAGAACGGCCCCGAGGCGAGATCGAGGTAGAATTGCGCGCGGTTGTCGGCGAGCGCCTTGCGCAGGCCATCGAACACCGACATCGGCAGGCCGCCCGGATTGCTCGCGGTCTTGAGCATCATTGGCGGCACCGCGCTGACCAGTACCATTTTGGCGACGCGACCCTGTGGCTGGCCGAACTTGGCGACATAGCGTGCGACTTCCCCGCCGCCGGTCGAGTGGCCGATATGGACCGCATTCCTGAGGTCGAGATGCTCGGCGACCGCAGAGGCATCGGCGGCGTAGTGATCCATGTCGTTGCCGGTATCGGCCTGCGACGAGCGGCCATGCCCGCGGCGATCATGCGCGACAACGCGGTAGCCCTCGGCGAGGAAGTACAGCATCTGCGTGTCCCAGTCGTCCGACGACAGCGGCCAGCCATGATGGAACACGATCGGCTGGGCGGCCTTTGGACCCCAGTCCTTGTAGAAGATGTCGACGCCGTCCTTGGTCTTGATGAATCCGCTGCTCATTCTCGGTACTCCGTCTGGGTGGGGAAGGGGAGGCGAATGCCGTCGCTGGCAGCAAGCTGGCCGCCGCCGCGGTGGTTGCGGCGCCGATGACGACGGCTCGCCGGGAGATTTCGCGCATCATGTCTGGCATCGGAATGTCCTGATTGTTTGCGGGTGTGACACTGACGCTATTGCGCGGCGGCGGCCTCTTCGATGAGCGCGGCGACCGCCTGCGGATTGGACGTCATCACGACATGCGAGGCGCCGGCGACGACGACCGTCTTTCTCGACCCCGCGCGCTTCGCCATGAACGCCTGTACGGGGGCGGAATGTTCAGGTCGGCGCTGCCGTAGATGAACCAGGACGGGATCGTTTTCCACGACGGCGTCACCGCCTTCTCGTTGAGCGCGGCCTCGGCAACCGGGCGCTGCGTCGCGGCCATCAGTGCGGCCTGCGCGGCCGGCACGTCGGCGGCGAACTGGTGCGCGAACTTGTCGCGCTGGATGTAGAGATCCCTGGTCCCGTCGGGCAGCACGACCGGTGGCGCCAGCGCGGCGCCCAGCGTGGCACCGGGAAACTTGCCGGTCAGCGCGATCGCGCTCTCGCCGGTATCCGGCGCGAACGCCGCGACATAGACCAGCGCCTTGACGTTGCCCGCGTGTGCCGCCGCTTCGGTGATGACGGGCCCACCATAGGAATGCCCGACCAGCACCACCGGCGTCGTCACCGCAGTGACCACGCCCGCGACCGACGCGGCATCGCTCGCCACGCCGCGCAACGGGTTCGACGCGGCGATCACGGTATAGCCGTCCGCGCGCAGCCGCTCGATCACCCCGTTCCACGACCCGGACTCCGCGAACGCGCCGTGGACGAGCACGATCGTCGGCCGCGGCGTCTGCTGGGCGTCCGCGCTGGCCAGAGGGGCGAGCATCGTCGTGACCGTCGCAAGGCAAGCGATCCAGATTTTCATGTGCTTAGCTCCCAAAAGGCAGGCGTCCGCTCGTCAATGCGCGCCGATCCCGCACCATTATTGTCGAACCGAAACGAAATTTGCGGATAACCGACATATTCCGTCGCGGGCGACCACCGCCGCCGGGACTTCCGGAAATTGCGCGGCTACGCTTCCCCGACAATCACCAGCGGCACGGAGCGAGTATGAGCGGACGTCGAATGGGGCCGGGGCGGCTGGAGGCGTTCACCGACGGCGTCGTCGCGATCATCATCACGATCATGGTGCTGGAACTGAAGGTCCCCGAAACCGGCGATCTCTACGGTCTGGTGGGTGCCGCGCCGGTTCTGCTCGCCTATCTGCTGAGCTTCGTGAACGTCGGGCTCTACTGGAACAATCACCACCACATGTTCCACGCGGTCGATCGGATCGACGGGCGGGTGTTGTGGGCGAACCTTTTCCTGCTGTTCTGGCTCAGCCTGGTGCCGTTCGTGATCCGCTGGCTCGACGAAAGCCAGTTCGCGGCGGGTGCGACTGCCGCCTACGGGATCGTCCTCGGGCTTGCCGCGATCGGCTATACGCTGACCGAGCGCGCGATCATCGCCTGCAACGGAAAGACCTCCGCGGTCGCCCGCGCGATCGGCTCGGACTGGAAGGGCTGGGGCAGCATTGCGCTCTATACGCTGGCGGTGCCGCTGGCGTTCGTCAGCCGCTGGATCGCGATCGGGCTGTACGTATCCGTTATCGCGCTGTGGCTGATTCCGGACCGCCGTATCATCCGCGTGCTCGACGCCGCCGACTGACGCGCACGCTCAGCCGCCTGAGCCCTGTACGAACGCGCGCAGGCGCGGAACCGCGAAATCGAGGAAGGCGCGCACCCGGCGTGGCAGTTCGCGCGCGCCGACCGACAGCGCGTGGACGCTTTCGGTGTCGCCGGCGGAGGGACCGGGGAGCACTTCGACTAGGCGACCCTCAGCCAGTTCGTCGCGGACATGGAAATCGGCGAGCCGCGCCAAACCGACGCCGGCAACCGCCATGCGCCGGACCGTCTCGCCGTTGTTGGCGATCAGCGATCCCCTGACGGCGCGCTCGACGATCCGTCCCCCGTCCGCGATCGGCCACGACGTGATCGTCCGGCGGAAGTTGAAGCCCAAACAGTCGTGGTCGGCAAGATCCGCGAAATCGACCGGAACGCCGCGGCGTGCGAGATAGTCCGGCGATGCGACGATGACGCGGCGTGCGGTCCCGAGCTTGTGCGCGGTCAATGACGAGTCAGGCAGGATGCCGATCCGAAACGCGATGTCGGTCCGGTCGAGATAGAGGTCGACGATATCGTCCGACAGCGAGAGATCGACGACGATATTGGGATAGAGCTGCCAGAATGAGGGCAGCAACGGCTCGATCGCGAGCGTACCGAACCCGACCGATGCCGTGATCCGTACCGTGCCACCGGGGCTAGCGGCGCCTTGCATCAACTGGCTGTCGAGGTCGTCCAGGTCCGCCAGCAGCATCTGGGCGCGCTCGTAATAGAGCTGCCCCTCGGCGGTCAAAGACAGTTGCCGCGTCGATCGCTCGATCAACCGCACCCCGATCCGGGCTTCGATCCGCGCGATCAGCTTGCTCACCGTCGACGGTGTCATCAGCAACGCCCGCGCAGCCTCGGAAAAGCTGCCGGTGTCCACCACTCGCAGGAAGACCTGCATCTCGCCCGCGCGGTTATCCATCGGCCACCTGTGAAATTGCTTCACGGGTAAAGCGCCAAGCTGCGCGATTATCAAGCGCGGGGAGCAGTCCTACCTGGGGTTTAACGGACACTGAACTAATCAAGGACATTCGCATGGACCTGAAACTTCGCGGCAAGAGCGCCCTCGTCACCGGATCGACCGCCGGCATCGGACTTGAGATCGCCCGCCAGCTCGCCACCGAGGGTGCAGACGTCATCATCTGCGGTCGCGACCAGGGCAAGCTAGATGCTGCCGCCGCCGACATCGGTGCAGCGCGTGCCATCCTCGCCGATGCAGCGACAGCCGAGGGCGCAGCGGCGCTCGTCGCGGCAGTGCCGGCGGTCGACATCCTTGTGAACAACCTTGGCATCTACGAATCCAAACCGTTCGCCGAGATCACCGACGACGACTGGCGTCGCTTCTTCGAGGTCAACGTGCTGTCCGGCGCGCGGCTTGCGCGTGCCTATTTTCCCGGCATGCTGGCGCGCGACTGGGGGCGGATCATCTTCATCTCGAGCGAATCCGCCGTGCTGATCCCGCCCGACATGATTCACTACGGCATGACCAAGACCGCGCAGCTCGCCATCTCGCGCGGTCTCGCGGCGCTGACGAAAGGCACCAACGTCACGGTCAATACAGTGATGCCGGGCACCACGCGCTCCGAGGGTATCGTGAGCTTCCTCAAGAGCGTGGCAAGCGATGCCTCGCAATCGGATGCCGAGATCGAACGCGAATTCTTCAGCCGGGACCGACCGACCTCGCTGATCCAGCGGATGATCGAGCCGGAAGAGGTCGCCAGCATGGTCGCCTATGTTGCAAGCCCGCTGGCTGCGGCGACCAACGGTGCCGCGTTGCGCGTTGATGGCGGGATCACGCCAACGATTGTGTAGCGAAGACCTGACCCATCGAACTTGATTCAGCGCGCATCGGAGCGGTTTCTTGTTTGCAGAATATGAACGAATGGCACAAGTTGGGCGCTGGCTAAGTAGGTGCGAACGTCCGTTTGTGGGTCCTGCCGTACTCGCCATCCTCAACCGCTCCCGAGTATCCGATCCGCGGTACGCAGGCTCAGCGCCATGATGGTCAGCGCGGGGTTGGCGGCGAGCGAGCTCGGGAAGACCGAATTGTCGCAGATCCACAGATTGTCGACCTCGAAGCTGCGACCCCACGGATCGACGACCGCGGTGTCGCCGTTCTCGCCCATCCGGCAGGTGCCGATGGTATGCGCGGCGCGGGGCAGGGTGACGATATCGTGCGCGCCCGCCGCCTGCCAGATCGCGGTCATCGTCGCGACCGCGTGATTGTCGATCGCCTGCTCGTTGGCGCCATAGCCGAACGTCACGCGCGCCTTGGGCACGCCGAACGCATCGGTCTCGTCGGCGAGCACCAGCCGGTTGTCGTCGCTCGGTAGGCATTCGCCGTTGATGCCGATGCCCGCGAGATGGAGGTATCTGTCCATCACGTCGACCAGCCCCTGGCCCCAGCGCCCGCCGCCGCGCGCGAACGATGTCGCCAACGTGACCGGCTGCACGCCGAGGCTCTGCATGAGATAGCCGCCCGCGAAGTCCGCGCCGTCGGGGCGCAGCATATCCTCGCTGATCAGCGATGAGGGATAGCCGCGGTTGCAGCGCATCTCGGCGTCGAAGCGGCCCCAGACCTGCGTCGCGACATGCGCCATGAAGTTGCGGCCGACCTGACCGCTCGCATTGCCGATACCCATATGGAGCAGCAGGCGCGGGGTCTCGACGCCGCCGGCGCTGAGCACGACCGCGGCGCACCGCTGACGGTGCTCCTGCCGGCCGTTGCGGTAGACTACCGCGACGATCCGGCCGGCGGCGTCGCGCTCGACCCCGGTCATCCGGCAGCCGGGGCGGATCTCGGCGCCGGCGGCGACCGCGAGCGGGAGATAGGTGGTATCCATCGACGCCTTCGCGCCGTTGCGGCACCCCTGATGGCAAGCGCCGCAATTGACGCAGGCCTGACGCAACCCGCCGCCTTCCTGCCGCCAGTCGCGCGAGACCAGCGCAGCGGGGGCGTCGGTCGCGGTGATGCCTACCGCGGCGCACCCCGCCGCCATCGCATCGGCGGGCGCATTGCGCTTGACCGCGGGCAGTTGATAGCGGCGGGCCGCGTCCCAGGGGTAATCGGCGGGGCCCGAAACGCCAATGAACGCCTCGACCTGTTCGATGTAGCGGATCAGCTCGGCGTGCTCGATCGGCCAGTCTTCTCCTTGGCCGGTCAGCGTCTTTAGGCGCAGATCGCGCGGATCGGGACGAGGGCAGAACGCGCCCCAGTGCAGCGTCGACCCGCCAACGCCGGTGCCGCTGTTGTTGCCGCCGAACGCCTGCGGCGTTGCGCCGTCGCTCAGCCGCTCGTCGATCCAGTAGATGTCGCTCGCCGCGAGTTCATCCGGCGTGTGCCGTTGGGGTTCGCCGTTGGGGCCGGCTTCGAGCGCGACCACCTTCAGCCCGGCCTTGGCGAGGCGGGCCAGCAACGGTGCGCCGCCGGCACCGGTGCCGATCACCACGACATCGACGACATCGGTCTCGGCATAGGCGCGCATCTGGTCAAGGTTCATCGTGCGGGCTCCCAGCCTTCGCGTTCGTCGGCGGCGGTCAGCGCATAGCCCTGCTTGCGGACGCCATCGCCACCAATGGCAAAGCCGTCATAGCCGACCCGCGCCATCGTTGCCGGATGCGCGAGCCACAACCGCACGGCGTCGGCGCGAACGTCCTCGAACCACAAGGTCATTTGCTCGGGGGTAAGCGGGGTCTTGGCGGACCAGTCGGCGGCTTCGATCGTGTGGAGCAGGGCGTCGCGGTCTTCACCAGCGAGTTTGGCGAAAGCCCCGTTCGCAAGTGTGTCGAGCGTGTCGAGCCCTGCGCGATAGGCGTCGGCGTCGACGGGAAGCGCGGCGAACCGCCAGCCATCGCCTTCGCCGCCCGCGAGTTGCGTGTCGATCCGCGCGGCGAGGTCGATCCCGTGCTGCGGGATCACGCGGTCGACGAGCGCGCGCAGGGTTTCGAGTTGCTTCGCCGACACGATCTTGGGTTGATAGTCGGGGTCGTCTGCGATCGCGCGTTCGGCCAGCGTCGCGCGGGTGCGCGCGCTCACGCGGTCGGAGGCGATCAGGCGTTCATAGTCGGCGGGGATGCTCGCTGCACCGACGGCGTGCGCGTGATCGCGGATCAGGTGGGCGACGCTGTCCGGCTGTTCGAACGGGAGAAGATGCGCGGCGCCGGCGATGCTCTGGAACCGGGCGTGGGTATAATGCGGCACGTTGAGCTTGCGCTGGTTCGCCTCGCCCAAATCGCCGTCTTCGGCGCCGGCGATGATCACGGCAGGGGTGTTGAGCGTGCCGACCTGATCCGACCAGTCCTCGCGATAGCCCTGTTCGAGCCATGCTCGCCATGCCTGGGGATTGGCGCGCTGAACGTCGGCGACGGCGGCGTCATAGACAGCAGGCGGCAGCGGGGCGGCGATGTTCTGGTCGACGAAGTCGCGGGCGTCTTCGATACCGACTGGGCCCTGCTTCACCCAGTCGATCATCGTCGTGCGGCGTTCGTCGTCGATCGGCTCGGGCGAGGGGGCGACGCGGCCATCAGCACTACGCCGGCCAGCCCGGAGAGGCGTCCCGCCTCCGATCGCTGCGCGAGATCGTCGCGATCTTGCCGCCCATGCTGTGGCCGACGAGCATCCATCGGTCCGCGTTTTCCGCGCGGATCTGTTCGGCGATGGTGTCGGCCATCTCCTCCACCGTGAACCCGGTCGCGTCGGACGCATCGCCGAAGCCGTTCAGGTCGAGCGGTCGGCAGTCGAACGCGCCGAGTCGCGCGATCACCGCGTCCCACGACCGGGCGCTGCCGCCCAGCGCATGCAGGAAGAACAGCGTCGGGCGCATCACGCCGCGTCCCATGCGGCCTCCTTTTTGAGCGCGATCTCGTCGTGGTTGCCGCAGGTCATCACGGCCTGCTCCTTGCCGTCCTCCTTCAGGAAGACTGCGAAGTCGCCAGCGGCCACATCGCCTTCGATGCGGCGGTCGTCGGGTTTGGCTACGTGACCAACATAATGGAGGCTGGTGTCATACTGCCCGGTCCAGAAGAACGGTGTGTCGCCATAGCCGCCGGTGACTGCGCCGAGCAGCGAGCGCGCCAGCCATTGGCCCTGCCGTTGCGCATGGACCCAGTGCTCGACGCGGATCGGGTGGCCGAGCCTTGGGTCGGCATAGCTCGCGATATCGCCGATCGCGTAGATACCGTCGGCCGAGGTCCGTAACTGCGCATCGACCGAGACGCCGCCGCCAGCGTCCTTTTCTGCGATCTTCAGCCCTGCCGCCTTGGCGAGGTCGATCCGTGGTTCGACACCGACGCCGACCACGAGCAAGTCGCCTTCGATAGCCGTGCCATCGTCGAGCATCGCGGTGTGGCCGTCGTACTGCGCGAGTTCGCAGTCGAGGTGGAAGGTCACGCCCTTCTCCTCGTGGAGCGCCTGCACGAACTTACCCACTTCCGGCCCTGCGACCTTGGCGAGCGGTACGCTGTCCCTGGCGATCACCGTCACCGAAAGCCCGGCTTGGGTAAGCGATGCGGCGGCCTCGAGCCCGATGAAGCTCGCGCCCAGCACGATCGCGCGCTTCGCGTCCTTTGCCGCGGCTTTGACTGCGTCAGCGTCGGCAAGCGTGCGCAGCACGAACACGTTATCCGCGGCCTTCACGGTGTCCGGCGTGACCGGCGTCGCGCCGGTGGCGAGGATGAGAACGTCGTAGGGTACGCGGTCTTGGTCGGCGGTGACGACAGCGTGACCTTCTAC
Organism: Sphingomonas sp. AC411; assembly: GCF_979253035.1. NCBI lineage: Bacteria > Pseudomonadati > Pseudomonadota > Alphaproteobacteria > Sphingomonadales > Sphingomonadaceae > Sphingomonas > Sphingomonas sp. AC411. Next base: position 145,863 of record NZ_CEEDAQ010000001.1, read on the forward strand.
GTCGATCAACGCGACAGCAACGCCGGTCCGGACGTTCGGCGCAGGACCGCGACCCAGGCCGGGTTCGGGGAGTGCGGTATCGTCGCGCTCGGCATCGCCTGCGAGATAGTCCTTCGAAACCGCGGTCCGGTCATAGGGCGCATCGGCGTCGTCGGACAGGATCGTGACGTCGCCGCCGAGACCCGAGCGTGCGAGCATGTCGGCGCAGGCGTGCCCCGCCGCACCGCCGCCGACGATGACGACCTTGCCGATCGACCGGGTCGACGGGGTGGCCCGCGTCTGCTCCTCCTTGCCGGTAATGGTGACGACGCCGTCCTTCTCGACCACGGTGAACGTGTCGAGCGGCGCGAACGCAGGGGCGGCGACAGCCTCGCCGTCACTGAGCGAAAAGCGCGCGTGGTGCCACGGGCAGCGCACTGTCCCGTCGATCACGAGGCCGGTTTCCAGCGGTGCGCCCTGATGGGTGCATTTGCCAGCGAACGCGCAGACCTTGCCGCGATGCCGGACCAGAATAACGTCCTCGCTGCCGAATGATCCCGCGACCGGTTTGTCGTCGTGCAGGTCCGCTGCGGGCATGCCCTTGCCGAGATCGATCGTTGCCATGTTCCAAATCTCCCAAATTCCGGAGTGAACGATGCAAATCGACATCCGGTGCCGTGGAAATTCGTTCTCGGTCAGTAGCTTCGACTGCAAAAGTGCTTTGCATCAACGATTACCAAGCTCGCCAAGTAAGATGATTCGCGCTCGGAAACCGTCTGCTACAACAATCGTGCTTAGAACCGCTTCTGGGCCTGCTAGCTGGGGCAAGCGGATCACCGACCCCTCTGCTCTGGTAATAGCGGCTGACGCTGGCCCAATCGTGGCGTCCTGAAAGCCTTGGTGCACCATAGATCCTATGGCCACCTCAGCTGACTGCGGACGTGCAGCCGGCTGAGGTTTAGCCATCAGAATCAGGAAATTGGAACCCCGCCGGTCACGGCCACGACATTACCGGACATGTAGCTCCCCTCCGCCGACGCGAGCATCACATAGGCGGAAGCGAGTTCGCCTGGCTGTCCAGCGCGGCCGAGCGGCGTGTTCTGGCCGAGCGTTTCCAGTTCCTCCGGTGACTTGGCGATCGGCTGGATTGGCGTCCAGATCGGGCCTGGCGCCACCGCGTTCACGCGAATGCCTTCGCCGGATAGAAGGTTGGACAGGCCCACCGTCAGGCTAGAGATAGCGCCCTTGGTTGCTGCGTAGACAATCATGTTCTTGCCAGCGACCTTTGCCTGTTCGCTGGTCGTGTTGATGATCGCCGAACCCGGCTTCATGTGCGGCGCTGCTGCCTTGGCCAAACGGATCATGGCAAAGACGTTAGCGGCGAACGCGGCCTGCATCTCGTCGTCGTCGATGCTATCAAGGCCCTCGTTCATTGTCTGAGCGGCAGCGTTGTTGACGAGCACATCGATGCCACCGAGTTCCGCGATCGTACGCTCAACCAGGGTTATGCAGTGATCCCGGTCGCGAAGATCGCCCGGAAGCAAAACACAACGTTGCCCCGCCTTTTCTACCCACGTCAGTGTCTCTTCGGCGTCGGCTTGCTCGTCGGCAAGGTAGGAGATCGCAACGTCGGCTCCCTCACGGGCATAAGCAATCGCCACTGCCCGGCCGATACCGGAGTCCCCTCCGGTTATCAGCGCCACCTTGCCCTTCAGCAGGCCCTTGCCGACGTAGCTCTCCTCGCCGTGATCGGGTTTGGTTCGCATCCTCGCCGTCAAACCGGGTCTTGGCTGCCGCGGCTCATCAGGAAAACTTGTCGGCTGGCTGGTACGCGGATCGTCGGTCATAGCGGTTCCTGCTGGTGGATATCAGCAGCAAACGGCTCAGGAGGAATAACGTGCCGGGCGGCCGCACGTGACGACGGCATCCCGTCGGTGTCAGCGTTTCACCGGTTGCCAGCGATAAGCAGTGCCGGCCTTGACGATCTGGCCGAGCCCTGGGAACGGAAAATGCGGGCTGAACACATGTTCGCCGCTCGCTGCCAACTTGGCCAGCTCGGCCGTCCGCCGCTGGCGCCCCTGCTCGCCGTCGGTGTCGTAGCCGATGATCCATTCGGGCCTGGCGAGAGACACGATAGCGCTATGAGCAGCGTCGCCCATGTCGAGTAGCTTCTGGCTGTCTGACGTGATTTCGTAGCCGCTATGGCCGGGCGTGTGCCCCGCCAGCGGGACCGCGCGGATACCCGGGATCACGGCCGCGCCAGGATCAAACGGCATGACCTTCGGCGTGATCGTCGCGACTAGCGCGGCATTGTCGGGCTGGCTCTGCATGAACGCCCATTCGGCGCGCGTCATACGGATCGTCGCGTTGGGAAACGCCAGTTTGCCGTCCGCGCTCGACAGGCCGCCGACATGATCGCCGTGCGAATGCGTGATGAGGACGTCAGTAATGTCCGCCGGCGATACTTTGGCGAGCGCCAGGCTCTGCATCAGGACGCCACCAACCTTGGGGCCCAGGCCAGTGTCGATAAGGACCATACGGCCCGGCATGCGGACAAGCAGCGCATCGACACCGAGCGATAGCGCGTCGGTTGGCGCGCCTGCTTTCCGCAATATATCCGCGACAGCTGCCGGGCCTTCCTTCTTGCCGAACACGCTGCCGTCGTTCGGAACGCGGTTGATCATGTCCCGCAAGGCCACAGTACGCATCGAGCCGATGCTGAACGGCACCGCCGCAGGCCCGATCGGCACCGGCTTTGCCAGCACCGTCGCCCCCAAGAATACGGCAACTCCGAGCGCGGCTATCGAACGAAGGGTCATCTACATTCCCATGATGATTGTTGGATATCGTAAGGAACGTGGCGGGTTCAGTGACCTGAGACAACTTGATGAGGTACCAGGTCTTACAGGTAAGGCCGATGGGGCGACTGCTTCACTGACCGTCGGCGATCGCTGGCTCAGGCGGGCGCCAGACTTTGGAACGCCGCGATAAGAGCCTGTTCGTTGATCGGTTTGTCGAGAACGATCATCGATGGCCGACTTACATGGCATGCTTCGCGCGTGCCGGTAACGAAGATCACGGGCGTCGGCCCATGCTCCAAGATGATGGCTTCCACCGCGGCAGGACCGGTACCGGCTGAGAGATTGACGTCGGACATGATGATGGAGGGAGGCCGCAATCTCGCGGCATCGATTGCCTCATCTTGCGAGGCGGCCTGATCAAAGGATGTGCCGCCAGCCCGCTCGATCAGCTGAATGATGTGATCGGCGATGAGGAAATCATCCTCGATGACGAGCACATGGCACATATGACAGATCCCGATAAGCTGAGCTCTTAACCAATGTGGTCACGCAATGGGCCCGCCACGGCGTTAATAAATGTCAGACATGGTCGAGAGCTTAGATCGGCGCTTCGATTGCGAAGCGAACACCTTCCGGCAAATATTGGATTTCCGCCCTGCCGCGGATGTGGCGTGACAGGACACGCTCAATCATTCGCGTACCAAATCCAATACGCGTAGGCACGGCAACGACAGGACCATCCTGCTCTGCCCAGGAGAAGGTAAGTCGACGTTCCGTCCCATTGCCGTTCAGGTCCCAGCGTATGCTCACCTGACCCTCCGGTACCGAGAGCGCACCATATTTGATCGCATTGGTCGCCAGCTCGTGCAGCGCCATCGACAACGCAAGTGTCACTTCCGGGGTCAGCCGTATCGTCGGGCCGACAGCGGAAAACCGTCGACCGTTGCTGTCCATGAACGGCGCGAGCACCCGCTCGACGATCTCACCGATCGCCGCGCCTTCGATCTCGTCCTTGAGCAGCAGTTCGTGGGCAGACGCTAGGCTGGCGATGCGGCCCGATACCGCATCCCGAGCCTCAGCGAGGGACGCAGCATCGCGTAGCGTCTGACTGACAACGGCACTGACTGTCGCAAGCGTGTTTTTCACGCGGTGTGTCAGTTCATGGGCCAGAACCGAACGTTGCTCCTCGGCGAATTTGCGCGCTGAAACATTGCTCGAAAAGCCCGAAACCGCCAACGGCGTGCCATCCGCACGGCGCTGCAGCGAGCCTTGGGAATGGATCCAGCGTTGCTCGCCTTCAGGCGTCAATATGCGGTATTCGACGTTATACCGCGTGCCATGCTCGATAGCGTTGTTCAGCGAGGTCGTGAGGAGGTCTCGATCCTCTGGATGAACGCATGCCAGCATACCTTTCATCGACAACTTTTCGCCGACAGGCCGGCCAAAGTTCGTCAGGCAACTTGGCGAGTAGCTGAGCCGCCATTCCGGCAGGTCGATGGTCCAAGTGCCCAGTCCGCCAGCATCGAGCGCAAGTGCCAGGCGGGCCTCTCGTTCGGCTAGCGCAACTTCGCGCTTCGCAAGCTCGGCACTCAGCGTGTCGCGGTCGCGTTCCAACTGCAACAGCCCGTGCCGCTCGAGTGTGACATCGAGCTGGGATGCCACGAAGTAGCGTAGGCTGCCGGTCGCGTCATGCACGGGCGCGACCATGAGGCGGTTCCAGAACGGCGTGCCGTCACGACGGTGATTCAGAAGGTCGATATCGATCGGCTTACGAAGAGCAATTGCGTCCTTCATGCGTCGGACGTCGGCCTGATCGGTCAACGGTCCCTGCATAAAACGGCAGTTCCGGCCAACGACCTCGACTGCCGAGAACCCCGTCAAAGCCTCGAACGCACGATTGACGTAAACCAGCGGGTTATCCGGTAGCGTTGGATCGCTGACGACCATCGGCGTAATGCAGTGATCGAACGCCGCAACGAAGGGGTCATGCTCGTTGAGGCGGGACGCAAAGGCGTCGACAGCCTCGCGTGCGACACCTGAGGCATCGTGCGGTCGAATAGGCGAAGGTGGGAGTGGCTGACGGTCCAAAGCGGGAACGTCCTAGCGGTAAGACGTTGATGGATCAACGTAATCGAATTTATGTAGAACTTCTGTCATCTGTCGTCCCACTTCGTGAGGCCGTGGATTGTCGCTTATCACCCGGAAATCAGGGACTGGTCTGGGACCACTCTGCGGCAAACGCGGGCGCCGCAATGAAGCTCGCTGGCTGCGGGGATACGGGCGGTGGATCGCAGACACCTTCTTCGATGTAGCGCATTGCGGACATCAGACCATTCCGGGAGAAGGGCTTGGGTATGACGCCATGGCCACCGGCAAAGTCGGCTGGAATCTTGAGTGGGTTTGCAGTGACGAAGACGACTATCGCGTCCGTCCATCGCTTCCGGATCAACGCACAGACATCCAGGCCGCTGGTGCCTTTCGCAAGCTGTATGTCGACAAAAGCCAGGTCCGGGTGGAGATCGCCTGCCAGGTCTTCAACTTCGTAGAGAGACACGGCCTCGCCGACGACACGGTGACCGGCGTCTTCGATCATCGCTTCAATATCCATCGCCAAAAGAGCTTCGTCCTCGACGATCAGCACATTCAACGGCGGTTTGGCACGTCCACTCATTAATCGTCCACCGGGAATGAGAGAGATACACGAACACCGGGGGCGGCGTCGGACCATACGACGTCGGCCCTGACTTGCTTGGCGAGGCGGGAAATAAGCATTTTGCCAATGCCGTCCGGCTGAACGTCATTGCTGGCAAGCCCATGCCCATCATCGGTGATTTCGATCAGGGCATTATTGCCTTCTAGGGCGGTGCGGACGGAAATCGTACCCGCTCGCCCGTCGGCAAATGCATGCTTGATGGCGTTGGTCGCTATTTCGTTGAGGATCAACCCAAGCGATGCCGCCTTACTGGACGGCACCTCTATTTGCGAAATGTTCGAAACCAGCTTGATGTCGTCGCGTCGGCTCGCACCAACGACGTCGCTTATTAGATTTTCGGTAAACGCCCCGACGTCGAACCGGGTGACGTCGTCCGACTGATAAAGACGGCGATGCACTGTCGCCAGCGCATCAACCCGTTCGAGCATGGTTTCAAGTTTTGATGAAACGGCCGGGTCTGATATGCTACGCGCCTGCAAACGCAGGAGCGAACTGATCATCGTAAGGTTGTTCTTTACCCGGTGGTCGACTTCGTGAAGCAGCAGAGTTTTTGCATCTAACGCGGCCTCCAGGTCTGACGTGCGCGCCTCGACCTCCTGTTCGACCAATAATTTCTGCTTTGAAATAATAGTCTGCGCTTTGACGCGGTCAGTAACATCAAGCTGGGAGGCGAAGAAGAATACAACCTTACCGGCGTCGTTGCGTACAGGACTCAGATACAATGCGTTCCAGAACGCAGATCCATCCTTCCGATAGTTTAGAAGGTCCACGGCAATGTCGGTCTGGGCGTCGATTGCCTGACGCACTTTAGCCACCTGCTCTCGGTCGGTGTCGGGACCTTGCAGGAAGCGGCAGTTACGGCCGATGATTTCACTTCGGTCATAGCCCGACAGCGTTTGAAAGGCTTCGTTGCAGAAGACGATCGGGTTATCGGTCTGCGCGGGGTCCGTAATGACCATAGGCATTCGGGTAGCCCGAACAGCCGCGGCAAAGGGTCCGCTCGTCCGTGCTCGTAATCGAGCGCTTCCGTCAGATGCCAATCGTCTCGCTGCTTCATCACGCCTCCGTGGAGCGTGCCGACCAGCCGAACTCCATGCCGGGACTAAATCGTTTTGATCGGCTTCCGTTCCGCTGAGGGATCGAGTTCGTCTCCCTGAGGCAATACCATTGGGCGGCATGGCTTGCGCGTACAAAGCCTCTTTGAGATCGAAAATCGGCGACCCGTCTGCAGGCTGGGAGCTCAACGAACGGCAGACATGGGGAAAGAGGAAATGGCTCGTGAGTGTCCGCTTGTGGGTCGAGTGTCAGGCTGAACGAATGCGCGGCGGCTGCGTGGATCAGGTTACTTCAGCCATGCGCCATGGATGCCTGGCGGCACACAATGCGGAATACGGACGGATGCCACGGGCGGTGCCTCGAAGTTCCGCGCATCCAGTATCTCCAGCGCGGTGGTGTGCCCACCGGCGTCGATCACGAGCCCGACGAGCCAGCCATCATCCTCGCCAGAGTCCGGCGAGCGCGGCACGAACACGAACTCGCCCGCGATGCGTCCCGGTCCGAACTCGTGCAGTCGTCGCGTGTCATCTTCTAAATCATGCTTGATGAGCGGCGCCTCGCCAACCAGCGTTTCCGTCATCTGTTCGGGCAGCCCGAGCGCATAGATATGGCGGTAAGGGCGGCCATTGCGACGCTCGTCTATCGTCGGCAGTTCCTGCGGCGAGGGGTCGATCGCGCGCTGGTCCACCGATCCAGTCAAAGGGTCGATCGTCCATCGCTCGAGGCCGCGCGGCTGCTCGTCCGGTGCCAGATTGTCGCTAGCGAACATGCGGTCGTACGCGACCACGTCGAGCGCCACGCTCCCGTTCGGCAGATCATGCGCGTTGGCAGTGTGGAACACGAAGCACGGATCGAGCGGGAACCACCGGATTTCCTCCGCCTCACCGTCGCGCGGCAGCAGCCCGATCCGGGCCGGATGCTTCTCGTTCCACCGATAGGGAAACCCATGCCCCGCCAGCACAGTGCGCATCGACAGGGTAAGCGGCAGGTCCATGACGACGACGTAGCGCTGCGTGATCGCGCAGTCGTGGATCAGCGGCCCGTGCGACACCGGGATCGTCACCGATCGTCGTACCCGGCCGGCGACATCGACGACGTTGTAGCGAATGCGCTTGGGATCGGTCGCCTCGTAACACAGCGCGTGCAACTCGCCGGTCGCCGGGTCGCGGCGCGGATGGGCGGTGAACGAGCCGGGCAGGGTGCCGCCGAAATCGTCGTAGCGCTGCGTCTCCAAATGCTCGTCGAAGCGGACCGGCGTACTGCCGGCTTCTACCAGCGCCCATCCACTGCCGGCATGGTCCAGTACGCTAGTGTTGACGGTGTCGAAGATGTGCCGTGGCCCTGGAGCCGCCGGCACATGCCTGGCCGCCGCGACATCGGTCGAGCGGATCCAGCGATTCCGGTACCACCGGGCTTGCCCGTCCTCGAGCCGGATGCCGTGCAGCATCCCATCGCCCGTGAAGAAGTGGTAAGAGCGTGGGTCGGCGTCGGCGGGGTTTGGTCCGATACGAACGTAGCGGCCGTCAAGCTCAAGCGGGATGATACCCTCGACGGCAAGGTCGGTGAGGGTCAGTTCCTCAGTCATCGGCTCGTGGATGCCCGTAAGCAACGGGTGCGGCGCATCGCGGGGCGGCAGGCGGCGCTTGTTGAACGCGGCGATGCCGGTGACGATCGGCGAGGCAATTGCGCCGACGACGTTGTCGATCGCCTGCTCGAAGCGGCTGGCGAACGTCGGACGTCGGGTGACCGTCACGATGTCGTGACGGTTTGGATGACGTCGAAGCCTTCGAAGCGAGGCGGCGCCAGGTACAACGGCTTGTGGTCGCCTGCGCCGCGATGGGCCGCGCGAAACGCCTCGGACCGAGTCCAGTTTTCGAAGTCCCCGCGCGACAGCCAAACGGTATGCGACGAATAGAGGACGTGATCGTCGGCCGCGGGCCCGCGCAGCATGTGGAACTCGACGAAACCCGGGACGCCGGCAAGGTACGAGTCGCGCGACAGCCAGACCCGCTCGAACGCCCCCTCCTCACCGGGGATCACCTGAAATCGGTTCATGGCGATGAACACGGGGGCAAGCTCCTGTGTCGACTGGCAGGCCTAAGGTGGGGTTTAGCGGGACGGGATGCGAGGGCGATGATGCGCGATATGAGTTGAAAGCCTCATCTGAGCGAATGTCCGAGAGGGGAAGGCGATCAAGATGAGCTAAACGGCGGATGTGGGTCAGCGCCGGTGGGGAGGCGGCGTGGTGTCGTCAAAAGCACGAAGTTGCGGATGGGAATGGTAGCCATCTGACCGTTGGCGCCTAAAGCCGCCCTTTGCATCACTGAGAACGTCCGGTTAAGATCACGCGCCAGGCGGCCTTTCCTTTTTCGCGTTTTCGCCGCAAGTAACGGCTAAATGGCTGTCTCACCCGACTATTATTCTGTTTTAGGTGTTCCCTCGACGGCAAGTCGCGTCACTATCCACGCCGCGTGGAAAGCGCTGCTCCGTCAATATCACCCCGATGCCAATCATGGTGTGGATGTTTCTGCTCGTGCGAAAGCGATCAACGAGGCGTATTCCGTTTTGGGAAAGAAGGAAGCACGCGCCGCCTATGATCGGTCGCAGATCAGGCCGTCTGCCCACCGAGCGACCGCGGACCGACCGTTTCACCCCAGGAAAGCCGGCAGGCGCGCGATGCGACCTAGCCCCTCGATGCAGCCCGGCGGTAGCCTCTCAAAGCCGCTAGAGACCAACGAATGGCTGATGGGCCTTTTCCTGCTGATCCTCACCGCCGCACCGATCGCTACAGTCCTGGTTTTGTGGAATGAGGAATCCGGATTGGCACCTACGGTTCGACATAGCGTCGCCGCTCATCCCGTGCCTGAGCCTTTTCCAAAAGCCGTCCGCAGCTCATCGGGCACAAAACTCGGACTTGGACAGCCTGCTTCCTAAACTATCGCCCAATCGCGACATTCGAAATCGCAGGGTCAGGTGCCAAAAGCAGTCGTAACGCGGAGATGAACGAGCGGCCGAAGTTGGGAAGCTGGGAAGGGGGCGGGGACGTCTGCTTCTGGGTCTTCGATGCCAAGGAGCGTATGGCGCATGTCTACGACAACCGATGGTACGAGCAGTTCGCGATGAGCGCCGACGTTGCATGCGCATTTCCAATTCGCGTGTCTAAAGGCCTAGCGGACGCAACTCGCGAATGAGTTCGATCAAAAGTTTCAGGCCAGTCGGCACTTGGCGACGGCTGGAATAATAGATGTGGTATGCCGGGCCCATCGTTGACCAGTCCTCTAGCACCGGGCGTAGTTCTCCGCGCGCGATATAGGGGGCGAAGGTTGCCTCCATGCCGTACATAAGTCCGGTCCCCGCGAGCGCCATGGCCAGCATCGCGCGCCCCCGTTGACGAGGACCTTGCTCGCGACGGGGACCGAGAATTCGCCCTCGGGGCCTTCGAATTCCCAGCGGTAGATATGCGCATTTCCGAGGCGGACGCCGAGACAATGGTGGTGTTCCAAATCCGACGGGTGCTGCGGAACGCCGAACTTCTCGAGATAGGCGGGGGATGCGACGACTATCCAGCGAAGCTCGCCCGAAAGACGTTGCGCCACCATGTCCTCGGGCACCGTTCCGGCGTAACGGATCCCGGCGTCGAAGCCATCTTCGATGACGTCGGTCATCTGGTCCCGCGCGGCGATGTCGATCTCGATATCGGGATACCGATCGATGAAGATCGGCATGACCGGCGCGAGCAATAAGGGCGCCGCTTCGGCGGCGACGTTCAGACGAACCCGCCCGGTTGGCGCGTCGCGATAGCGGTTGAGGCTCTCGACAGCCTGATCGATCGTGCCGAACGGCTCAGCCACCTTGTCTCGCAACTCCTCGCCAGCGGCAGTCAGGGTGACGCTCCGGTTCGTGCGGTGGAGGAGGCGGACGCCGAGCCGTGCCTCGAGCCCCTTCAAGGCATGGCTGAGCGCCGATGCGCTGACCCCGAGTTCGAGCCCGGCGAGCCTGAAACTTCGATGTCGGGAGATTGCCAGGAAGTAGGTCAGGTCGGCGAGATCGGATCGGCTGGTCGGCATAGTGTATCCTGGGCTCTATGGTTTAGCCTCGCAAGCGATCGACGGGCGACTGCGGGATCGGCAGGGGCGTCCTCCCTCGAAGGATCAGCGTTCGGTCGGAGGAGCGACGCGCTGTCGAATTGTAACCTTCACGGCACCGGGGCTCGCGAGATCGGCGTAAGGGCCGTCGATCCGACCGAGGATCACGAGGCCGGGAGAGTGCGGGCCGTCCTTGTGGTAAAGCGCGATGTTCCCCCACGGCGCGTAATAGCCGATCTCTCCGGCGCGCGGCGTGACCGCGGCCGGGGCGCCGTCGCGGGTCAGCGGTCGGGGCAAAGTGGCGACCTTTTCCGTCGCTGCATAATCGGTCAGCGTCAGGTCGAGCGGCAGCTGCGCGAGGAAATCGCGTGCCGAGGGGAGTCCGCAATCTGCGCAGTCCACTGACGCGTCCCGGCATCGATTTCGATAGTCGTCATTGTTCGTGTCTCTCGCGCGCTGTTTGCATAGGATATCAAGGCGTTGCTTGCCTTCGCGGTCGCTGCTGGTTGGCCGCATGCCGTCAGCAGAGCCAACAGACAGAGAAGGGGGCGTCCTGCCTCGATAGCGCGCATCGTCACCTTCCCCTTACGCCCGCATGGCACGCGACCGCCGGATCATCGCCAAGCTGAAGCAGCAAGCCGTGGCGTCGCGGTTTGGTCGCCAGCGTATCGGCAAGGGCGGCTTCAAGCGCGGCGATCCTCGGCCGGCACGTGTGTCTATCTTGATCTAACCGCCGCCCCCGACCCGAACAACACGGTCTTGCGTTGATGCCATGATGAGCGTCGCTCAGCGTGCGACGGTGTCCGCGCCACGTAACGGCCGTCATGACGCCTGCTCATCCGGGCGTTGAGCAGCCGCCATGCCGCGATTGCGCGGGCGGATCGTAGGACAGTCTTCTCCCATCGATCGGGCACGTCGCTCGTCCGGCGATCGCACAAAGGTGAAGTCTTGGATATCGAACCACAGGCGCGCGCCGAGCGCGATACGCTCCCCGTTGGCGCGCTCATCCTGCTCGCGCTGACCGGGTTCACCGCGATCGTGACCGAGACGCTCCCCGCAGGTCTGTTGCCCCAGGTCGCCGATGATCTGAACATTTCGCGCGCGCTCGCCGGCCAGATGGTGACGGTCTATGCCGTCGGATCGGTGATGGCGGCCATTCCGCTCGTCAGTGTCACGCAGAGCTATGCGCGCAAGCCACTCCTGCTCGCGGCAATCTTCGGCCTGCTGGTGTTCGATGTCGTGACCGCGCTCTCCCACAGCTATGCGGTAACGCTCGTCGCGCGGTTTGCGGCGGGCGTTTCCGCCGGGCTCGGCTGGGGCATCCTCGGAGGCTATGCGCGCCGGTTGGTAGTGGATCGGTTGAAGGGCCGCTCGCTCGCACTGGCGATGATCGGCACCCCGCTGGCGCTGTCGGTCGGCGTGCCGCTGGGCACGTTCGCGGGCGGGGCGATCGGCTGGCGGATCGCGTTCCTGGTGCTAGCCGCGCTCGCGCTATGCCTGGCCGGGGCGGTCGCGTGGAAGATGCCGGACAGCGCCGGCCAGCCGCCCGAGCGCAAGCTTTCGAACCTGGCCGTGCTGCGGATGCCGGGCGTGGCGCCGATCCTTGCCACCGCGTTCGCTTGGGTGACGGCGCATTACATCCTCTACACCTATGTCGCGCCGTACGCGGAATGGGCCGGCGACGGTAGCCGGGTGAGCTTGCTCCTGCTGGTGTTCGGATGCGCCGCGCTCGCAGGGATCTGGATCGCGGGTGCCGCTGTGGACCGCCACCTGCGCCTCCACGTCCTCGCCAGCCTCGCGGTGTTCGCCGCTGCGACTGCGGTGCTCGGCTTTCTGCCGCACAGCAACAGCGTCATCCTTGTCGGCGTCGTCCTGTGGGGCCTGACGTTCGGCGGGGCTGCGACCTCGATCCAGACGGCGGCCTCCGACGCGGCGGGCGAGGGCGTCGATATCGTCGGCGCCATGCTGACGACGGTCTGGAACGTGAGCATCGCGTGCGGCGGCGCGGTCGGCGCGCTGATCTATCGCAGCGCAGGTGTCGTTGCGTTTTTCCCCGCGATGCTGGCCTTGCTGGGCGTCGCCTTCGCCATTGCCTACGCCGCTTCAGCCAACGGCTTCACGCCGGGTGCTCGAACCGAACATTGACGCGATGGCGGCTGCGTGCACGCTATAGCGTACCGGCGTGGACGACCGCAGCCGCGCCCTCGCAACGCAGCTGCAGATCTGTCGCGTCACGCGATTTCCGGCAGGCCTGCGAAGTGCTTGTCGAGCGTCACCGGATATTCGCGCACCCGAACGCCGGTCGCGTTGTACACCGCGTTGGCGATCGCCGGCGCGACGCCGACCAAACCCAGCTCGCCGACCCCTTTGCCTTCAACGGCGACATCGTCGCATCGACCTCGTCGATGAAATGCGCCTCGAGATGCGGGACGTCGGCGTGGACGGGCACCTCGTAGCCGGCAAGGTCGTGATTGACGAAGAAGCCGAAGCGGGTGTCGACGGCCATTTCCTCCATCAGTGCGGCGCCGATCCCCATCGTCATCCCCCGATCACCTGGCTGCGCGCCGTGATCGGGTTGAGTATACGCCCGGCGGCGCAGACCGCCAGCATCCGTCGGACGCGGACCGCGCCGGTATAGGCATCCACTCCAACCTCGGCAAAATGCGCGCCGACGGTCTGCTGCGCATACTCCTTGTTCAGGTCGCCAAATTCCATGACATCCTCGGCGACGATCTCGCCGTCCCTGGCGGCATCGGCCAGCGGGACCGAACGGCCCGCCGAACTGACGCGCCCGTCCGCGAACGTCACGTCGGTCGTGTTGAAGCCCATCCGCTGCGCCACCAATTCGCGCAGCTTCGCGCACGCGGCATATACGCCAGCCGCAGCCGACGCGGCACCCGCCTGGCCGCCCGAGCCGGGTGTTTCGGGGAAGGTGGAATCGCCGAGCTTGGCGGTCACCCGTTCGAGCGGAACGCCCATCATCTCGGCGGCGGTCTGCGCGACAATCGTGTAGCTGCCCTGGCCGATGTCGGTCATGTCGGTCTCGACCGTGACGTGTCCGTCCTTGCCCAGTCGCACGCGGGCGCCGGCCTTCATGATCGGTGCTCCACGGATCGCGCTGGCGACGCCCATGCCGATCAGCCACTTGCCTTCGCGACGGCTGCCGGGTTTGGCGACCCGCGCATTCCAGCCGAACCGGTCCGCGCCCTCTTTCAGGCACTGCACGAACGGCCGGGTGGAGAATTTGCGCTCGGGCTTCGAAGGGTCGACCTGCGTGTCGTTAGCGATCCGCAGAGCGACCGGATCCATTTCGAGCTTTTCCGCAAGCTCGTCCATCGCGACTTCCAGCGCCATCATCCCCGGGGCCTCGCCCGGCGCGCGCATGGCGTTGCCCTCGGCGAGATCGAGAGGGCTGAGATAGCGCCGCAACTGGCGGTTCTCGCCGGCATACATCAACTGCGTCGGCAGGTTGGTGGGCTCGGTGCGGCCACCCGCCAGGTTGCCCGACCAGCTATCGTGACCGATGGCAACGAGACGGCCGTCCTTGCCGGCGCCCAGTCGAACGCGCTGGATCGTCTTGGGGCGGTGAATGGTATTGTTGAACATCAGCGGGCGTTGCAGCACGACCTTGACCGGACGGCCCGATACCCGCGCGGCGATCGCCGCGAGTGCCAGATCGCTCTGCGTCGTGCCCTTGCCGCCAAAGCCGCCGCCGATGAAGGGGGAATGCAGGCGGATATTTTCTTTGGCGTGCCGATGATGAGGCCCAGGTCGCGACAGCCCCAGTTCATCGCCTGAATCGACGTCCAGCAGGTGAGCTTGTCACCATCCCACCGCGCAATACTCGCATGGGGTTCCATCATCGCATGCGCCTGATCGGGGACCGTATAAGATTCGTCGACCTTGACCGGCGCGCTGGCAAACGCGCTTGCGAAGTTGCCGACCGACGCGTTCGTCGAGCCACCGAACGGTTCCTCCGGCGCGATCGGGGCCGATGATTTTTGCGCGGCCAGATCGAAGCGCCCCTTCCCGCGCGCATACGTGACGCGGATCAGCGACGCCGCCGCGCGCGCCTGTTCGAAGGTGTCGGCGACGACGACCGCGACCGCCTGATGATAATGATCGACCATCGGGCCGGCCAGAATGCGCTGGGTGTAGAACTCGCCCTTGCCGATCGGGCCCGAATTTTCATAGGTGACGATCGCACGGACGCCGGGCGCGGCATGTGCCGCCGCGGTATCGATGCGGTCGATGCGTCCCTTGCCGATCGCTGCACCCAGGATGTAGCCATGGGCCGCATCTGGCGCGAAATCGTGATGCTCGGCGGCGTAGCGTGCCGTGCCGGTCGTCTTCAGGGGACCTTCGACGCGCGTGTGCGCGTCCGACCACGGTCAGGCGGTCGATTGGAGTCGTGCCCGCAGGCGTGTCGAACTTCATGCACTCGTCTCCAGATCGGCCAGGAACTGGTCGTGCGTCATCGGCTTGGAGAACATCGGGAAGTTCTTCGTGACCGCAGCGTGCTCCTCTTCGGGGCTCAGCGTCGCCGTGCAGTCGGTCAGCGTGACAACGCGGAAGCCGCGTTCGTACGCCGAGCGCATGGTCGATTCGACGCAGCAATTTGTCAGGAACCCGGCGATCGCCAGATCGGTGATGCCACGCTGACGCAGGATGAAGTCGATATTGGTGCTCGCGAAGCAATCGAGGCCCCGCTTGCCCTCGATCACGATGTCGCCGTCGACCGGTGCCATCGCATCGGCAATCGCCGCGCCCCAGCTGTCTTTCCGGAACGCGTTAGCCTGCTTGATGCCGGCGAGGATACCGTAAGGATCGGACGGGATCTCCGGATAACCCTCCGCGAAGGTGATTGGCGCGTGCATCACGGTCACGCCCTGCGCGCGCGCTCGTTCGACGACCGCCCGGCTATGCGCCAGCATGTCGGTGTCGGCCATCACCGCCTTCACCGCATCATGCTGGGCGCCGCCTTCGCTGACGAAGTCGTTCTGGTACTCGATCAGCAACAGGGCGGTCTTTTCGGGTATCATCATCTTGTCTCCCATTCGCCCTAGAGCACATTCGACCAGTGCGGCGTGGCTCACGCCACCGCCGGCAGCCGATCGAAATGCTTGTCGAGGGTCAGTGGATAATCGCGAAGGCGGACGCCCGTCGCGTTGTACATGGCGTTCGCTACCGCCGCGCCGACGCCGCACAGGCCGAGCTCGCCGATGCCCTTAGCCTTCATCGGATTGGCCTTGTCGTCGGCCTCGTCGAGCAAGATCACGTCCTGGTGCGGGATGTCGGCGTGGACCGGCACCTCGTAGCTGGCCAGGTCGTGGTTGACGAAGAAGCCGAAGCGCTTGTCGACCGCCAGTTCCTCCATCAACGCTGAGCCGACACCCATCGTCATCGCGCCGATCACCTGGCTACGCGCCGAGGTCGGATTGATGATCCGCCCGGATGCGCAGACCGCCAGCATGCGACGCAGGCGGGTCGCGCCCGTATAGCTATCGACGCCGACCTCGACGAAGTGTGCGCCGAAGGTTGACAGCTGCCAGCTCTTGTCGAGATCGCCATATTCGATCTTGTCCTCGGCAACCAACTCGCCTGAGGAGGCGGCTTGGCGAAGGTCGGCCGAGCGATTGCCGCTCGTGACCTTGCCGCCGTCGAACACCGCATCGGCCGAATTATAGCCGAGACGCTGGGCGACGGCCTCGCGCAGCTTGACGCACGCCGCATACACCCCCGCCGTCGCGTTGGCGGCGCCGAACTGGCCGCCCGACCCGGCGGAGACCGGGAATGCCGAGCTGCCGAGCTTGACGACGACCGCGTCGAGGGGGACGCCCATCATCTCCGCCGCGGTCTGCGCGATGATCGTGTAGCTGCCGGTGCCGATGTCGGTCATGTCGGTCTCGACGGTGACGATGCCGTCATTGCCGAGCCGGACGCGAGCACCCGACGTCATGTTCATGTGATTACGGAACGCGGATGCCACGCCCATCCCGACCAGCCAGCGCCCGTCGCGAACCTGGCCGGGCTGCGCGTTGCGACGCGACCAGCCGAACTGCTGTGCACCCTCGGTCAGGCAGCGGACCAGCTCACGCTGCGAGAAGCGTCGCTTGGGATCCTTCGGATCGACCTGCGTGTCGTTCTTCACGCGGAAGGCGATCGGATCCATGCGGAGCTTTTCCGCCATCTCGTCCATCGCGATCTCAAGCGCCATCAGGCCCGGCGCTTCGCCCGGCGCGCGCATCGCGTTGCCCTCGGGCAGGTCGAGCACCGCGAGGCGCATCGACGTCAGGCGGTTCGCGCCAGCATAGAGCAGGTTCGTCTGCAGGACTGCCGCTTCCGGACTGCCGTTCGGCTGGTCGCCCGAGCCGCTCTCATGCGCGATCGCGGTGATCGTGCCGTCCTTCGCTGCGCCGATGCGGATGCGCTGGCGCGTCGCCGGCCGATGCGTCGTGTTGTTGGCCATGAACGGCCGGCTCATCGCCAGCTTGACCGGACGCCCTGCCGCCTTCGCGCCGAGCGCCGCGAGGACCGCATCGCTGCGCAGGAACAGCTTCCCGCCAAAACCGCCGCCGACATAGGGCGAAAGGAAGGTGACCTTCTCCTTCGGCATGTTCAGCGTGGTGGCGAGATCGGTGCGACCCCAGTCGATCATCTGGTTCGACGTCCACACCGTCAGCGCGTCGCCGTTCCAGGCGGCGATCGAGGCGAACGGCTCCATCATCGCATGGCTGTGATCCGGCGTGGTATAGTGCGCATCGAGCTTGACCGGCGCGGATGCGAAGGCGGTTTCGAACGTGCCGACCCGGTCTTCGCCCTTGCCGGGCTTGTCCGCGTCGGTCAGCGGCGCCGTCTTCAACGCCGCATCCAGATCGAACCTGCCCTTGCCGCGCGCATAATCGACGCGGACCAAGCCGGCCGCGGCGCGGGCCTGCTCGAACGTCTCGGCGACGACGACCGCCACTGCCTGGTGATAATGATCGACGTCCGGCCCGGCGAGTAGCTTGACGGTGTTGAACTTACCCTTGCCAAGCTTGCCCACATCCGCGGCGGTGACGATCGCGATTACGCCCGGTGCAGCCTTCGCCGCGACCGTGTCGATCGCGTTGATGCGGCCCTTGGCGACGGCTGTGCCTACGGCATAGCCATAAGCGGCGTTCTCGATCTCGCGATGATGCTCATAGGCATAGGGCGCCAGCCCGGTCGTCTTGAGCGGGCCGTCGATGCGGGTATGCGCGCGCCCGACAACCTTCATCCGGTCGATCGGGTTGGCGACGGCGGGTGTATCGAACTTCATGCGATTATGCCTTCGCTTCGGCGATGACCGAGGCCAGTGCGCGGGTGGCAAGCGGGAGCTTGAACGCGTTGTCCTTGGTCGGCGTCGCGCCCTGGAACGCACGCGCGGTCACCGCGGCGGCACCGCGTGGCAGCAGCGCGTCCGCTGCCTCGACACGCCAGGGGCGGGGGCCACGCC
Source organism: Sphingomonas sp. AC411 (assembly GCF_979253035.1). NCBI lineage: Bacteria > Pseudomonadati > Pseudomonadota > Alphaproteobacteria > Sphingomonadales > Sphingomonadaceae > Sphingomonas > Sphingomonas sp. AC411. The sequence goes on from NZ_CEEDAQ010000001.1 coordinate 163,974, forward strand.
GCCGAACGCGACGCGCCCGGTACCGTCTGGCTGGATCACCGCCGCCACTGACACCAGCGCGTAGGCGTAGGACGCACGATCGCGCACCTTCTCGTAGAAATGCTTGCCACCTAGCGGCTTGGGCAACGTCACCGCGGTGATCAGTTCGCCCTGCTTCAGCACGGTATCCTGCTGGGGCGTGTCACCCCATAGCCGGTGGAAGTCGGCGATCGCGATCGACCGGCGCTGGCCGGTCGCATCGACCGTCTCGACCACCGCATCCAGCACGCGCATCGCCACGGCCATGTCACCCGGGAACGTCGCGATGCAGCTGTCGCTGACGCCGATGACGCCCAACTGGCGCGAGTATCCGCCGATCGCGGCGCAGCCCGAACCCGGCTTGCGCTTGTTGCACGCCATGTTGGTGTCGTAGAAATACGGGCAGCGCGTGCGCTGGAGCAGATTGCCGGCGGTCGACGCCTTGTTACGCAACTGGCCCGATGCCCCCGCGACGATCGCGCGCGTCAGCACGCCGTAATCGCGCATAACCCGCTCGTCGGCGGCGAGGTTAGTGTTGGTCACCAGTGCGCCGATGCGCAGCCCGCCTTCACGCGTCGCCTCGATCTTGTCGAAACCGAGATCCTGCACGTCGACGAGATGCGTCGGCGTCTCGACCTCGATCTTCATCAGGTCGAGCAGGTTGGTCCCGCCGGCGATGAACTTGGCCGCCGGGTTGCCGGCGACCGCGCGCGCCGCGGCGCTCGCATCCTTCGCGCGCTCATAGGTGAAAGCTCTCATGCTTTTGCTCCCGCGACTTCGGCCATGGCCTCGGCGATGTTGGAATAGGCACCGCAGCGGCAGATGTTGCCGCTCATGCGCTCGCGCATCTCGACGTTCGTCGCGGTCGGCTTGGTCATCAGGTCGCCCTGCGCATGGCTGGGCACGCCACGCTTGATCTCGTCGAGGACCGCGACGGCCGAGCAGATCTGACCCGGCGTGCAATAGCCGCATTGATAGCCGTCATGCTTGATGAAGGCCGCCTGCATCGGGTGCAGCTTGTCCGGCGTGCCGAGGCCCTCGATCGTCGTGATCTCGTCGCCTTCGTGCATCACCGCGAGGCTCAGGCAGGAATTGATGCGGACCCCATCGACCATCACGGTGCAGGCGCCGCACTGGCCATGATCGCAGCCCTTCTTGGTGCCCGTCAGGTGCAGGTGTTCGCGCAGCGCGTCGAGCAGGGTCGTCCGCGGATCGAGGCTGAGCTCGCGCTTCTCACCATTGACCTTGAACCGCGCCGGCATGGTCGGCGTGGCGCTAGCCTGGGGCGGCGTCGTCGCGACGGCGCCGGCCGGCGATGCGGCGATCACGGCTGTCGCCGCGCTGCCCGCGAGGAGCCCACGGCGCGAAAGCTCTACTTCAGATATGCTGGGCATGGGCTTCATCTCTCTTGCTGCCGTACCGCGCGTCCGCGGTAACTGTCTGATCTACATCAACGATTGTCTCGGACTGTAACGCGTCGCCGTGCCGTTTGGAGCGTGCATGATGTTCAATGAAACCATGAGGATGGCTCATGGCCCAACTCTCCGGGCGAGGCTTTTCGAGCGCCGTTGTCGCTTCATAGGCCTGGACCAATTGCGCCATGATCGAGAGCGCGAGCGTCTGGGGATCGCGTGTCGCCTTGATCAGACCGACGGGGCCGACAACCCGCGCGATATCATCGCGCTCCGCCCATGCTTCCAGAAGGCGCCGCTGACGCTCGATATGCGTTTTCATGCTGCCCATCGCGCCGATGAAGAACGGGCGTTGCTCCAGGACCTGGAGCAGGAGTGGCGTCTCCCAGTCGTGATCGTGGAACAGCGTCACGACCGCGGTCCAGGGATCGATCGCCAATCCGTCCACGCGGCCGACGAACCGGAGAAGATCCGCGGATCGTCCCTGCCGCCGTGTGTCCTCGACGAGCGAGGCCTGGGGGCTCAACAGCGTCGCGTCGGCGCCATAGGCGTGGGCGATGTCGAGCATCGCGGCGGGCTCTGCGCCATGTCCCATGACGACCAGCCGAAGGACCGGATCGTGACGTACGCTGAAAATCGTATCGAGCCACCGCGTGCGATCACCGTCGCGAGACCAAGCGGCAATGATAGTCCCGTCGAGCGAGAGGTGGAGCACGACCGGCTCGCGCCGTTCCAGAATGGCGATGGCGCGATCGATCTGCCGACGATCCGGTGTCGGCGTGAACAGCAGGTCGATGCCCCCGCCGCAGGGCAGCCGAATGTCGATGTAGCGCGAACCGTCGCCATAGCGCACGTGACGTGCGCGCCCTTCGGCAAGGGCCTCCTGCGCCTCTGCGATCACGGCGGCTTCCACGCACCCACCGGAAAACGAGCCCAGCGACCGTCCGCTTTCGGCCACCGCCATATGCTCGCCCGGCGCGCGGGCCGCGCTGCCGGTGACGTCGGTCAGCGTCACCAGCGCGGCCCGCTCTCCCCGTTCGTCACAGTCGCGCAGGAAGCGCAGGATCGCCAGCGCCTGCTTCATGCCGCTACGGCTTGGGCAGGGGCGGCGGGGCGACGATCGGCTCGGCCGATCGCGACCGCGGCGAGTGCTGCAATCGCAAGAAGGCCGGCGCTGGCGAGAAACTCGGCGCGCGGACCCGCTGCATCGAAGACGATGCCGCCCATCGTCGCGCCCAGCGTAATCGCGAGCTGCACGATCGCCACCATCAGCCCGCCGCCAGCCTCGGCCTCGTCGGGCACCGTGCGCGCCAGCCATGTCCACCACGCCACCGGCGCGGACGTGCCTGCGAAACCCCAAACCGCAAGCAATATTCCGACCGCCACGACGGACGTACCAAGCACCGTCAGTGCCGCCGCCGTTGCCGCCATCAACGCTGGCAGCACGGCAAGGGTGAGGAACAGGCCCCCGTTCAGCACCCGCCCGATCAGGACGGTGCCGATGAATCCGGATACGCCGAGAATGAGCAGCATGATCGACAGCATGGCCGGCGAGACATGCGTCACCTGCTCGAGGAACGGGCGGAGATAGGTGAACAGCGCGAACTGCCCGACGAACAGCATCGCGACGGTCAGCAGGCCGAATACCACGGGCGGCCGGCGCAGCAGGGCGAACATGCCGCGGGCGCTCTGTCGTTCTGCAACCGGAAGCGGTGGCAGCGTCAGCGCCTGCCAGATCACGGCCGCGACGGCGACCGGTACCACGCAGAAGAATGCGCCGCGCCACCCGATCAGGCTGCCGACGAAACTGCCCAGCGGCGCCGCGAGCACGGTGGCCAGTGCATTGCCGCCACTGATGACCGCGAGCGCTTTGGGGACCGCGTGGCTCGGCACCAGTCGCATGGCGATCGCAGCCGACATCGACCAGAACCCGCCGATGGCGATACCGAGCAGCGCGCGGCCGGCCATGAAGACCAGATAGGTCGGCGCAAACGCGACGATGGCACCGGAGACCACCAGCAGGCTGGTCAGGACGAGCAGCACGATCCGACGGTCCGTTTTCCCCAGTACGGAGGACAGCGACAGGCTAGTGATGACCGCGAACAGCCCGGATATGGAAATCGCCTGTCCGGCCTTGCCCTCGGTCAGATTCAGCGTGTGTGCGATCGGGCTCAGCAGGCTGACCGGCATGAACTCGGACGCGATCAGCACGAAGCTGCACAGCGCCATTGCATATACCGCGCCCCAGCGGGCGGGCCGATCGTCGATGCGCGCGGCATCCGTGTCCGCAACCGCGGCGATGGGACTTGCCATGATGGCTCTCCTGATTGTGCCAAATGCGCCCGGACCCGTCGTGGAGGGGATCGCGACGGATCCGGGCGCTCGTGCCGTGCCGGTTCGGGGACGAACGGTTGGCTGCGAAGAATGCTAATTTAGGGAAGGACGATCCGACCGACAGTTCAGCCAGACGTTGATGCCTTGGTGAGCGCTGCTCATGCACACGCCCGTAAAACCGCGAACCGTCAGGCTGGAGTGACCCGGTACCGAAGCCAGACGGTCCCGCCGTCCATGACGTCATGACTCATCAACGCCAGAGTATCGATCGGCAACCGTTCCGAAGCCGCCGTGCCGGAGCCTTCGAAAACGGCCGGAGCGCCCGATGCCCCGTCGATCGCAGGCACGAGCATCAGGCTGATCTCGTCGATGAGGCCGGCACGGAGAAAGCCGCCGTTGAGGTGACCGCCGCCTTCGAGGAGCAGGCGGTCGATCCCCAGTTCGGTATTCAGAATTTCTACGACCTCGTGCGGGTCGAGGTCGGTCTCGCCGGCAAAGACATAGCCGACGCCGTCCTCGCGCAGTCCCGCGAGATGCGCGTCCGATACCGCTTTGGTTAGCACGACCACGATAGGATCGCCGCTTACATCGCTACGCCCCCACGCGATCTTGCCATGAGCGTCCAACACGATGCCATACGCTTCCGCCGCGTGGTTCGGGAGCCAGGCGGTACGGAGAAAGCTCGCCTCCGGCTGGTCCGGATACGCGTCGCGCTTGGCGAACTCTTGGCCGGTGACACGGCCGACGAGCCATGACCCGCCTCCGAGCCTGTCATGCAGGTCCTCGTAAATATCATGCGAATGCGCGCCGCTTGGCGTCCAGCGTTCAGGCAGGATCCTGCCGTCGATGCTGCTGGCCATGTGACAGATGATATGCGGCTTCATGTACGGGCATCCCGGGCTTGTCTTTAAATCTAGTCACGAGGAACGACCGCAGCGGCCTGTCGGCCCAATGAGGCTACTGCACCGGATCGGTGAGGGGATTTCATGGAAGCGGCATCGACCGACTTCGTTCTGAACCATATCCGCGGCGATCGAGCCGCTTCAGCGCGAAGGAAATCGAGATGGCCGACCAGAACCAGAATTACGCAGGCAAGATCGCCTTCGTCACCGGCGCCGCCAATGGAATCGGGCGCACCACTGCCATCGCCTTCGCCGAGGCTGGTGCACATGTCGCCGTCGTTGATCTGAACGGAGACGGCGTTGCCGAGGTCGTCGCGGCGATCGAGGCAGCGGGGGGCAGCGCGGTCGGGATCACCTGCGACGTCTCGAAGAGCGAGGACGTTCGTACCGCGCTCGACAAGACGGTCGAGGCCTTTGGCGGCATCGACATCGCGTTCAACAACGCCGGTATCGAGCAGCAGCAGATCCTGCTGGCGGACCTCAGTGAGGAGGATTTCGACCGCATGACCGCGATCGATCTGCGCGGCGTGTTCCTCTGCATGAAATACCAGATTCCGCTGATGCAGAAGCGGGGCGGCGGCGCGATCGTCAACACCTCGTCGGGCGCAGGCGTCGTCGGAATTGCAGGGCAGGCCGGGTACGTTGCCGTCAAGCACGGCGTGATCGGAATGAGCAAGTCGGCTGCGCTCGAATATATCGGCGACAATGTCCGCGTGAACGTCATCTGCCCCGGCATCATCGAAACGCCGATGATCACCGACCGGGTGTCTGGCGGTACCGAGGAAGGCCAGAAGAAGATGATCGCGCAGGAGCCGATCGGCCGCATGGGCAAGCCCGAGGAGATCGCCGCCGCGGTGCTCTACATTTGCTCCGACTCGGCTGCGTTCATGGTCGGTCATGCGATGGTCGTGGATGGTGGACAGACGGTCGGTCTTGGCGGTTGATCAGGTACTGGCAGCGCGCGCAGCGGCCAGTCGTGGCGCCGCTGCCTCGTTCCGAGCGCCTGGAAATCGTTGAGATCCAGTCGTTGCCTCTGCTTTACCAAGAACCGCTATGTGAGATCGACCCATGACGACTGACCTTCCGATCACTCCTGACGGGCTTGCCCAGGTTCGCGCGATGCTGGCGACCGGGCGGCAGCCTCCGCTCGGGGAAAAGCTCGGCATCTCGCTGGTCGAGGTCGAATACGGGCATGCCGTCTTCGAAGCCACGCCGGACGGCACGTCCTACAATCCGATGGGAACGGTGCACGGCGGGTATATCTCGGCAATCCTCGACAGTGCCTGCGGCATCGCTGCGCACACCGGGTTGAAACCGGGCTTCGGCTATACGACGCTGGAGTTGAAGGTGTCGTTTCTACGCCCGCTGAACGATTCCAGCGGGAAGATCCGGGCGGTCGGACGCCTTGTGTCGATGGGCGGTCGCGCCGCATTTTCGGAGGCGACCCTGGTCAACGAGAAGGGGCAGCTCTGCGCGACGGCGACGTCGACGCTGCTCGTCTTCGAACTTCGACCACGAAAAGCGGTAGCAAATCCGGCTGATGGCGCCTCCTAAGAGCCTGGCCTCGCTTTAGTCGCCACCGGCAGGCGTCGGGCCGTCACGCCGCCCTGGGTCAGAACGACCGGCGCTATGCTGCCGTCTTTACGGAAATGCATCCGCTCGATCGCGACCTGACGATGATTGCCGTTCGTCTCACCCAGGGGACGTCGGTGATAGACGATATACCAATCATCCGTTCCAGGGATGCAGACAGCGGAATGATGCCCCGCGCCGCGAGCGACGCGCGCGTCCTGCTCGAGAATCTTGCCGCGCGGTGTGAACGGTCCGAGAGGGTTGGAAGCCGTAGCGTAGGCGACGCTGTACAGCGGTCCCGTCCACTCGCCTTCCGACCACATCAGGTAATAGATTCCGCGCCGCTTCAGCATGAACGGTCCCTCGACATAGTCGGCGGAGGGGTGATCGCCTTGTACGTCTCGCCGTCCGCGAACGGGGTGAGGCTGGTGAGGTCTCGCGACAGCTTCACAACGTTGCAGTGTTTCCAGCCGCCATAATACAGGTAGCAGGTTCCATCGTCGTCGCGGAACACCATCTGGTCGATCGGCTGCGCGCCGTTGACGATGCTGCCGATCAGGGGTTTGCCGATCGCGTCGCGGAACGGGCCTTCCGGGCGGTCGCTGACCGCCACGCCGATTCCGCCGCGCTGTCGGTCGGTCTTGATGTCGTTCGCGCCGAAGAACAGGAAATAGCGGCCATCCTGCTCGATCGCCGAAGGGGCCCACACCGCATAGGCCGCCCAGTCGACGTCCTTGACGTCGAGGACGCGCGGATGGCGGGTCCAGGATACCAGGTCTGGCGAGGAGAACGCGTCGAGAAACGTCTGTCGCAGAAACGGGCTCCATATCGTCGGCGAGGCGCGTTCATGGGTTTGCCAACGGGTGAACCGGCTGGGCGGGGCGGGGACGGGCCCGTCGGCGGAATAGGTCGGATAGATCCAGTATCGATCGCCGAAAATGCGGATCTCCGGATCGGCGTACCAGCCCGGCAGAACGGGATTGGCTGCCCACGCAGTCCTCGAAGTGGCAGCGCCAACGGCGAGTCCCGCCAACAGCATTCGTCGATCGATCAAAGGCATTACTGGGTCCGTTGCAGTTTGGACGGGTGTGCTTTGAAACGGTATTCGCCGTATTTAACGCGAATGACCAGCGTGTCATCCAGACAATCTCCCGGATTTGTCGACCAATCGATCGCGGAGTCGCGTTGGATGCTGATGGTTCGGATTGATGAAATCTGTTCATCGAAGCATCAACCAGATAGCGGGTAATCTAGCCTGCCGCGTGTCCCATATTCCGTCTGCAACGTAAGCACATCGAGGTCGGCGTATCGCCGCCCCGATCAATTGCTGAAATGGAGGGCAGTGAAATGACTGACCGTATCAAAGATAAGGTCGTCGTGATTACCGGCGCCTCGAGCGGCCTCGGCGAGGCGGCGGCACGGCATCTGGCGGCGTGCGGCGCGACGGTCGTGCTCGGCGCGCGCCGTACAGGTCGCCTCGAAACGCTCGTCGCAGAGATCGTGGCGGCGGGCGGACAGGCTCTGGCTGTGCAGACCGACGTTACCGACCGTGCAGCGGTCGCCAACCTCGTCGACACCGCCGTACAGCGCTTTGGCGGGATCGACGTCCTCATCAACAATGCCGGGATTATGCCCCTGTCGGCTTTGGAAAGCCTCAAGGTGGATGAATGGGACCGCATGGTCGACGTCAACATCAAGGGCGTGCTGTACGGAATCGCGGCCGCGCTGCCGCATATGAAGGCGCAGAAATCGGGCCAGGTGATCACGACCTCTTCCGTTGCCGGCCACGTCGTCTTCCCAGCATCGGCGGTCTATTCCGGCACGAAGTTCGCGGTCCGCGCTATCTGCGAAGGCTTCCGTCAGGAAGTGAAGGACTACAACATCCGGACCACTATCCTGTGCCCCGGCGCGGTGAAGACCGAGTTGCTCGAGCAGATCTCGGACGAGGGCGTCCGCTCCGCAAACAGCGATTATGTCGGCAAGGTCGGTATCTCAGCCGACAGCTTTGCCAGGATGGCGGCGTTTGCGATCAGTCAGCCCGATGATGTCGACGTCAACGAGATCATCTTCCGCCCGACCGCGCAGCAATTATGATTTTTGGCTTCACAGCAGAGGGCCACCGCAGCGTTGCGCACTGTTTATCGAGGACGATGATGATCAGAGTTCTGACAATTTCGGCAATTCTCCTGGCGTCCAATGGCGTCGCACACGCACAGCAAGGAAAGAGCAAGATGGATATATCCCGCAAGGCAGACCTGAAGACGGTCCCCGGCCCCGACGCGTATTTCACCGGCAAGGTCACGATCACCGGACAATTCCAGCGGCCCGAGCCGTCGCGCGTCGGCGGTGCCGTGGTCCATTTCGAGCCGGGCGCACGCACCGCCTGGCATACCCACCCGGCCGGGCAGACGCTCATCGTCACCGAAGGTGTCGGCTGGACGCAGGTCGAGGGCGGACCGAAGCTCGAATTCCATGCGGGCGACCAGCTCTGGTGCCCCCTGAACACAAGCACTGGCATGGCGCGACCGCGCATGACGCCATGACTCACATCGCCATCCAGGAATCTGTGAATGGCACACCCGTAACCTGGATGGAAAAGGTGAGCGACGAGCAATATCTCGCGCCGTTGGCGAAGGGCTGAGTGGTACCGCACGTCATCGTCAAGCTATGGCCGGGCAAGTCGGACGATCAGAAGCCGGCTTGCTGACGCGATCACGGAGAGGGTGACCGGCATCCTCCGCTATGGCGATGACGCAGTATCGATCGCGTTTGACGAGGTCGTGCGAACGACTGGAGCGAACCGGTCTACAAGGTCGATATTTTGGGTCGATGGAACGATCTCGCCAAGCGACCGGGATACGGCGATCGCCCTCAGGACATAGGCGCGACGCCTGATCCGGACGAAGCCTTCAATCGGGCGAACAGCGGCGCCATCCTAAACTGAGGCTTGGCACGCGGTCGATGGCGAGCGATCGCGTCTTATAAGTTCGCTCCCGCGTCGGCAGCCCGGAAGCCGACCACAAATATTTCGATGAACAAATGTCTGAAGTTGGGAAGCCGAAAACGAACCGCGAATGACCGGCTATGGGTCTTCGCCGCCAAAGCCGGTGAGAGAGGAGGTCGGGCAGAGCCCCTGAGCTGATTTGTCAGCAGGGCCTCTGCGTTTCCGATCCTGCGTCGGCTATCGCTGCTTTTGACGAATAGGGTCAGACTTTTGCGCTTGCTCATTGATCTGAACGTTAGAACCATGCGCGATGACGAGTTCATCCGCTTGCGGGATCAGAACGAGTGACATGCGATCGCGGCTTGGCGGCATCTGCTCGCCGAAGGGCGTTTTGAATGCGCCAATTGTCCATCGAAGCACGGTGACGACGGCTCCTCCGGGCAGCGCGACGGCGGACTCGACTGCTTCGAGCATCAGAGGGACACCCTTGAACATGATGCCGAAGTACACGCGGTGAGCCTGGTCGACCTGCGCCTTGCCCTGCCAGTGCATGCCCACGATGTTCACCCAGTGCACATCATCAGCGTACAGCTTGGCCATCGCGTCCATGTCGGAGGCGTTCCACGCATCGGCGTATCGTTCCGCCAGCCGCCGCACCTTGTCAGCCGTCGTGTTCAGCATCGCTGCCCCTATCCCACTGCTCATTAACGGTCCTACCGCAAGTAGCCCCAATATCGTTTGCCGCCGGTCCATGTCGCATCCTCCATAGCTGGGACCGGATTAGCGCCGGCGACACGACCGCGATTGAACAAAAGCGTCAGCGCCCTCGGGCCCATTCTGCAAAGAAGCTGGCGGGAGGACCTCCGGCGAGGGCACGGCAATCGCGTACAAAGTGTGCCTGATCCGCATAACCGGCGTCGTGGACCAACTCCGTCCAGGTAGCACACGGCAAGCGGACCTTCGCGTCGAGTACTGCATTCAGGCGTACCGTTCGCGCGAACAATTTGGGGGTGAGGCCGACCTGCCGCTCGAACCGGCGCGTGAACTGTCGGTCACTGAGTTCGGCCCCCGGGCAAGCGCGCGCACGCTCAACCTTCCCCCGCACGTTGCAACGCCGCGGCGGAACACGCCACCGGGTCAACGGGGGATAAGGGATCGAGTTTGCTCCTCAACCAGCGCTCTGCGGCGCTGACCCGCTCATCGAAGTTGCAAGCCAACATGACTGCATCCCGCAGATCCGTCGCGGCCGGGCCGATGACGTCGCTAATCGCGACGCCTTCATTGACCAACGCGGTCATCGGCGTGCCGAACAGAGCATGGAATCCAGCAGGCTGAAATCGGATCGTGAATACGTGGATGCTGCCGGACAGGATGAGGCGTGTGCGCCGGTAGCTTTGGGGGCCGACGATCACGACTTCGGGCGCGAATGATGCTGCGCGATCATCGTGCGAAACGCGATAGCGATCCTGCAGATAAAACTCGATGAATTGATCAGGTCTCGCCGGTAAGGGTGACGTGACGGCATCCACGCCAAGCTGCGCCTGTCGCTCGGCAAAGGAACGCACGATGCCCCTCAGACTCGCATCAGCCTGGCGTTGATCGACGATCATGCTGCATCATCGCGCAACCGAACCGCGCGCGCTAGCTTCATTACTGGCAGCGAGTTCATGATCGACTTCGGCACCGTGCCCACCGTGTGAACAAGTGTCTGAAGTTGGGAGTCGGCAAACTCGCTATGAACGGCCGGTTGTGGGTCATGGAACATCGCGGTTTCTTGGCGAGCTCGGTCCGGGCTCGTCGACATCCCCCTAAAACCGCAACGAACTTTCGACACCGAACTCCTGCGGCCGACCGGGTGTGTAGCGGTCGATGCCAAAGCCGCCGAAATACCCCGTACGGGCCTGCTGCGTCACCTTGTCCAAGACGTTGGTCCCGTAAACGCCGATCCGCCAGCGCCCGTCAGCGTCAGGTGAATAGTCGAGCCGGAATCCAACCAAGGCATAAGCCGGCAAGCGGCAAACATAGTCGGCCCCTGACTGGCACGCCGGCTTCTTGCCGACACCGCGGACGTCGACACTGGGTGTCACAAGCCCATCTCCAACATGCAGATCATAGGCTACGGCCGCGCTGTAGGTGTATTTCGGTGCGGAATTGACCGGCGTATCGAGCGTCAGAGTTACGGCGTTCGGGCGAATGCTGTCATAGCCCTGCGTCAGATACGAGACGTTGCCCCGTACCGTCAGATCCCGCACCGGCCGCAGCACGAATTCGCCTTCGAACCCTGCCTCGTGAGCGGAGGCCGCGCTCTGAACCTGGCGCGTAGAGACGTTGCCGACCAGGACGTTCACGCTCGCCTGGATGTCGGTGTATTTCTGATAGAAGCCGGAAAGGTTGATTACTGCTCGCCTATCGAGAAGGTCGAGCTTCACGCCGGCTTCGTACGACCACAGCTTTTCGGGGTCGTAGGAAGACGGGAAGCGTCCGTCGGCTGAAGGTCCGCCCAATTGCTGGTTGAAGCCGCCGGAATTGTAGCCGTGTGCGGCAGTCAGATAGGTGAAGACCGTGTCGGACCAGCGATAGGAAAGCTGAAGCTTCGGATCGAAGCCGTCCCAGTGATCGGTATCGCGCGCTGTGAATGGGGCACCACCGCAGTTGGCGATCCCTCCGAGAAAGTCACCGTTGAAATAGCCGCACTGCGTCGGCACCCCGTTGTAGAGGAACGTGTTCTCTCGGCCGGCGAAGAAGACGTAGCTCGAGCCCGTCTTGCGATCATAGGTGTAACGCCCGCCGAGAGTCGCCTCGAGTTTCGGCGTGATCTTGTACGACGCCTGCGCGAAGGCTGCGTAGCTGCGATACTTGAGCGAAGCGTCGTAGACGTAGCCAAGCGGATCGATCCAGTCGGGTCCGGTATCCTGGAGGAAGTCGGTCTTCTGCTGGAAATAGAAGGCGCCGGCGAGAAACGTCAGGCGGTCGTCCAGGATGGTACCACCGATCGTAAGCTCCTGCGTGAACTGCGTGCTGCGAGTGTCATCATATTCCGCGTAGATGTCGTTCGGGGCGTTGTTCACTGGCGTGTAGAACTGGGCGTGCGAGCGGCGATACGCGGTAATCGAATGCAGGGCGATGCCGCCGCCCAGATCATATCCGAGACGGCCGTTTAGTGTCGTTGCGTCGGTGTCGTTGAAGGGGCCACGGCCCGCATAACGAGAGATACCGCCTGCATCGCCACCGCGCGCGATGTCTGTCACGGCCGCGCTCGTAGGCGCAAGGAGAGTGGCGCCGCCATAGACGGTGTAGTCCTTCCCCAACACGGGATAGGCCGTGCAATAGGGGACGGCGTGCAGGGCATCGTAGTTTTGAATGTATCCCGCGGTGGAAAGGCAGCCGACGGGTATGGTCGCGCCGCCATCGGTCTTCGACCGGTTATACTCGCCGAGCAGATCGATCGTGAGGGGCCCGCCCTTGTCGACACGCAGCTGAAGGCGGCCCGACTGATTGTTGACGTTCCCGCTGCGGTCGTCGTCCAGAACGTGCTTGATATAGCCGCGTACGCTCTGCGTGCGAAAGCTTGCCCGGGCATAGATGCCATCGGTCAGCGGCACGTTGAGCGCACCCTCGGTATCGATCCGCCTGAAGCTGCCAGCGCGGACCTGCGCAAAGCCTTCAAACCGATCGGTCGGACGCTGCGTCGTGAGCAACACCGCGCCTGCCGTCGTGTTCTTACCAAACAGCGTTCCCTGCGGGCCTTTTAGGACCTGCAGCGACGCGACGTCGTAGAAGTAAAGGTCGTTGCCTTCCTGCCGGCTGACGTACATCTCGTCGACGTAGAAGCCGGCCTTTGTGTCCGAATTGACCTGATTGAACGTCTGTCCGATCCCGCGAATGGTGAAGCTCGTGCCGCCGGACAGCAGGGGTACCAGTTCGAGATTGGACACGGCGCCGCGCAGATCCTGGAAGTTGCGGATGTTCTGCTGGACAAGGTTCCTGTCCGACAGGACCGTCGCGGAAACCGGCGTGGTCAGCAGACTCTCTTCCCGGCGGCGAGCGGTGACCGTGATCTCGCCGACGTCGTCCGTAGGGGCGGCTTCAGCCGCGTTGGGCGACTGCGCGATCGACTGCGCGGTAACTGGCGAAGCTGCCATGCCTGCAATCAATGCAAGCGCCGAGAACGCGCGCGTCGTCGATGACGGATGTGCTGCCATGATACCCCTTTATGTCAGCGTTTGCCGCTGCTTGCCCTGTATGGCGATATCCCTATGCTGACAGTGGGGATTGTGGACAGAGCTTTTGTTTTGCGCTGCATCGCTCGGCTTTCGGTGCCTGGCATGGCATGATTTTCATCCTGCAGATCAGGTTGCAGGCAATCGAGTGGGTGAGGGCTGAGAGATGGTCATCAAGCTGGTGGTGTTGCTGTGATCAGGCCGATCTTGAAGATGGGGGATCCGCTCCTTCTACGCATTGCGCGGCCGGTGGTCGACCTCGCCGACCCGAAGTTGAGAAAGCTTATTGCTGACATGCACGATACGATGGCTGCGGCAAACGGCGTCGGCCTGGCAGCGCCGCAGATCGGCGTTGAGCTGCGCGTCATGGTCTTCGGCTTCGACGACAACCCGCGCTATCCAAACGAACCACCGGTGCCGAAGACCACGTTGATCAACCCGCAGGTCGACATCCTGACCGATGAGACCGAAGAGGGGTGGGAGGGATGCCTTTCGATCCCGGGCCTGCGAGGATCGGTGCCCCGCTCGACGCACATTCGTTACCGTGGCATCGGCGAGGGCGGTCGCGACGTCGTCCGCGAGGCCCGGGGTTTTCACGCCCGGGTCGTCCAGCACGAGTTCGATCACCTGAACGGCGTGCTGTATCCGCAGCGGATTGCCGACATGACGCAATTCGGGTTCACCGACGCTTTGTTCCCCGACAGCGACCTGGCCGCGCTCGAGACGGATCGGTGATGAGACTGGGTTCGAAAGACGCGAATGAGGTCGTCAGTCCAGACCGGGTAAGTCTCGTTCGCTCGCTCGGGCGGTGGGGGCTGACGGCGCTTACAATTAATTGCGTCGTCGGCGCGGGGATCCTCGGACTGCCAGGCAAGGTCTATGCGCTTGCAGGCGCCTCGACCGGCTGGGTCGTAGCCGGTGCAGCCATCCTCGCGTTAGCGGCCGCGCTATGCCTTGCGGAGCTTGGCAGCCGCATGGACGGAAGCGGGGGCCCTGTCGAATATTGCACGGCGGCCTTCGGTCCGGTCGCGGGGTTCGCGGCAGGCTGGCTCTTGTGGGCGGCGACCGTTTTGGCTGCAGCGTCTCTGCTCAACCTCTTCGCTACCATGATGGCACCTGACGCACACACCATGATAGTGGTCGGTACGGGACTGGGACTGACCGTCCTGACCTGTGCAGGCATGGAGCGCTCGGCAATCGCGAGCGGTGCGTTGACCGTCCTCAAGCTCGGTTTGCTGGCGGGGGTGGCCATCGCTGGCCTTACCGCATCAGCGGCTCCCGCTACCTTACCCTCTAAAGCTGCACAGCCCGTAACGGCGCTGATCCTGATGTTCTTCGCATTCGTCGGGTTCGAACGACCAACCGCGGTCGCAGGTGAGGTGGTAGACGCGCGCCGCGCAGTTCCGTTCGCCCTGCTTGCCGGTATGGCGGTGGTCACTGCGCTGTATGCAGGCGTGATCGCCGCATGCTGGCGCGGCGTGCCGAGCCTCGCGCTGAGCGAGCGTCCCGTCGGAGATCTGCTCGCCCGCTTGTTCGGGAACGAGGTTGCGCGTGGCGCCGAGCTCGCCGCAGCGGTGATCGTGCTCGGTACGCTCGTCAGCCAATGGATCACGGCTCCGCGACTTATGCTTGCGCTGTCAGAAAGCCGCCAATTGCCGGCGATATTCGGCCGCATCGCGTCAGGCAGGGGACGCCGGACGTGGCCATCGTAACGACCGGCATCGTCGCCGTTTTTCTGGCGCTCGGAGGCGATTTCGTCACGGGCATCGCAGCGTCAAGCGCATCGCGGTTGCTGATCTTCATGGGGTGCGCCGCGGCGCTGCTCCGTCTTCGTCGCCAGCGCGGCATTCCGGAAGCCCGCTTTCACTTGCCGCTTGGAGCGGCAGTCGCCACCTGCGTGATCCTGGTGTGTGGGGTGCTGCTCGTTGTGGCATCGGCCGAGCTTGCGCGGCTGGGTGTTCTGATCGTAGTTGGAGGATTGCTTTGGCTGATATCGAACGGGAGCCGCTGGTTTCAGCGGGTGTAGTCGACACCGCGGGTCTATCAGTCGCGCCATCCGGCCCGGTACTAGGCGCGGAAATCTCCGGCCTGCGTATCGATGGATCAATCGATGCGCCAGTGACCGCAGCTCTTCGCGATCTGCTGCTGCGCCACAAGGTCCTGTTCTTTCGGGATCTCGATCTCACCCACGAGCAGCATCTGACGCTGGCCAGGGTGTGGGGTGACCTCGAAGGGCATCCGGTCATCAAGCATGTACCGGGATATCCCGAAATCCTCGACATTCGCGGTTCGGAGGGACGCGTCGAGGACAACGCCGGCAACCAGCGCTTCCAGACGCTCGACAAGTGGCATGCGGACGTAACCTTCCGCGCCGCACCCTCGATGGGGGCGGTGTTGCGGGCACGCGAAATCCCTAAGATCGGTGGGGACACGTTATGGGCCGATGCCGCCGCGGTTTATGCGGGGCTTCCCGACGAGGTGAAAGCGCGGATCGCAGGGCGGACCGCGACGCATGACCTGCTCTTCGATTTCGGCGACCGGATCGAGCCCGAGCGCCGGGCCGCGTTCGCCGAAGAGTTTCCGCCACAGCACCATCCGATCGTCCGGGTGCACCCCGAAACGGGGGAGCAGGTCCTGTTCGTCAACGCGAGCTTCACCAGTCGGATCGACGGGATAGATGAGGCCGAGAGCGCAGAATTGCTCGGGTATCTGCTCGATCGGTTCAAGGTGCCCGAATATCAGGTTCGCTTCAGATGGTCGCCGAACGCGGTCGTCATCTGGGACAATCGAGCGACGCAGCATTATCCCGTCGCAGACTATTGGCCTGCGCGCCGCAAGATGGAACGTGTAACGATACGCGGTGACATTCCGGTCTAAACGCTTCTTCGCTTCCAGCATCGATGTGTTGCAAAGCAGGGCGGGCGCCGCACAGGCTCACAATGACGCAACCGAGATTAGCCGTCTGATGATGGGGCGGGGTGGTCATCGCAGGTTCGGGTAGCCGAAGCGGATCGCCGTTTGTTGCAGCGCGTGGATCGGGGCCAGCGCGTCGAGGTTCGCGGTGATGATCCCCGCCAGCCCGAGGCTGGCACGAGCCTCCGCAAGGCGTGGGTCCGTCATGACCTGTTGCAAGGCAAGTCGCAGCGCTGCGATCGTCTCGACGCCCGTCGCAGCGGACGTCACGAACGGCAGCGTCGGAGAGGCCGGGCTACGGGCGACGATCTTGAGGGGGCGGTCAAATCTGGTTCGTGACGCACCAGCGTCGCATAGGTGACGGTGTCGATCGCCGCGATATCCGCGTTCCCTGCGACGATCGCCGCAACGCTGCCGCGATGCGATCCGGTCTGCACAACGCGAGCGAAGAAGGCACTAGTCTCGGCTATCGGCGCTAACGTCGCGCGGAACAGGTTCATTCCTGTGTTCGACTGCGGATCGTTGATTGCGGCGCGGGTGTCGCGGTAGTCGACCAGCGACCTCCGTCCATCGTTCGCGCGCGCCACCAGTACGCTGGCATGTGTCGCGTCGCTACTCGTGAACCCCGGCATATCGTAGATCGGTAAGGCGATCACTTGCAGGGCAAGGCTATCGTCGGCGATCAGCGGATAGCCGCACGCCTGCCCGAACAGCAGGTTCGGGTCCCGCCAGAGATCATGGACGTGGCGCGCCCGGTCGAGGACGTCGGGCACGCCGTCGACCCCCGTTTGCGCAGGATGCGGACGATCGCGGACCAGATCCGGTCGTTGGCGGACTGCTGCGCCGGATGATCGTACATTCCAAGCGATGCGACCATGCGGCTCATACGGTATGTTGCCGGGCACCAGGATGGAGCATGTCGTCATGCGATCGAAACGCGAAACGCCGGACGATCTCACCATAGCCGCGATAGACCGGCGCGCCCTGCGCCACGAACCGGTCACGGTGGCTGCTGTGATAGGACGGGAGGCGATACCAGGGGAGCCCCGGCCGTTCGTGATGCGCGGCATGGAGATTGTTGTTGAGGTACAGAAGCGCGAACAGGCCGCCGCGCTCGACGATGGCGGCGCGTCCGGGACTCGTGAGGTCGGCACGATGCTCCGCATAGGAGCGCAGCATCGTCAGCGCGGTGCCCGGATAGACGAATGCCAGCACATACTTGGCGAGGCTCAGTCCGACATGATCCAGCCACCACAAGATCGCAGCTACGCCGATCAGATGCGGCACCCAGTCCCGCGCGACAGCAACAGGGTTGCGAACGGCGCGGCGCGCCTCGCTGAATAGGAATCGTCCGATCGACAATGCCGGGCCGAAGATCATCTGGCCAACCACGGTCGATTGTAGCGAGGCGATGAGGGCGTCGTGTCGGGAGAGATGGTAGCGCGATTCAGGATCATGTCGGGGATCGGTGATCACCTCGGCACCGTGATGCGCAATATGGCTTCGACGATACAGCCGATACGGCAGCCAGAGTGACAAGGGGGCAAATCCAATTGCACTGTCGATCCGGCCGATCCCGGTCGGATGGCCGTGGATCGTCTCGTGCTGCAGCGATCCCTGCCAGGCGATAAACCATCCGCCGAGGACGATAAGTACGGGCAGCGGAACCTGCGCGTGAAACGCGGTAAGCGCGATCCAGCTGGCGTAGATCAGCACCGCGACCGTGAGCGTGGGCCACTCGATGACGGACATCCTTGCGAAGAGATTACGCATATCCAACTCCTTGGCTGATGCTAACATCCCCCAGAGTGATAGGAATTTAAAGCAAGCAAAGGTGCGCGGCTGGGATAGGTTTGCTTCGTCACGAGGATACGCGGGCTCGCCGACCCCAAACACGAAGTATGATCTTCGACAGAGCGCTCACATTGCCTGACGTTCGGCAGGTCTTACTGGGCAGCCGGCGTCCAGCTAGGCGTCCCCGATCGCCTGGATGATGCGATACGCAGCAACGACGTCGCGCTCGACGACAGCCGAGGTAAAGCGTTCGATGATGGCGCGGAGGCGGTTGGTCGGCGCCGTCGCAGCGTTCAGGAGTGGGCCATCAATGAGGCGACTGCCCCATTCTACGCCCAGGCGCTGCGCTTCGTCATCGGCGCCGACGACGATCGATGGGAAGGGCAAGCCGATTTTTGGCGCCGCGAAGTTACGTTGGTCCAAGCTCGTGCCTTCGGGGGCGACCAACAAGGCGCCGGCAACGTTCGCGGTATAGGCTTTCGGTGAGAGTCGCGCCCACCATGCGGCGGCCGCGCAGGCGCTGCCCTGCGCCAGGAGCATGACGGCACGATCAGACGCCGATACGGCGGCATCGATCCGCGCCGCCAGCGCCGTTCGCTCAGAAGCGGTACGGCTGCGAACAGCGATATGCTGCGGATCGCCAAACCGGGGAAACTCCTGAAAACGCCCGAATATAGGGTCGGCCTTTTCGGGAACGAGCGCGATGAGCATCAGCCGATGGCTATCTAGGACAGCAACAGACACAATCCGGTCTCCCTCTCCGTGAATGCGTAAGCTGCCTTCTTCCGGTCGACGACGCAACGCAGCTCCTCAGTTACGCGCCAGACCGTTCTATCTCGGGCTTCGGTGGAAATCAGAGCAATCCGATTTCACACGAAATACCGTCCCAGTCGCCAAGTCACTTAAGCGGCGCATCTTCCTTCTCATCAAATAAGGGAGCAAAAAAGCTTCCGTCTCGTTCAAGACCAAACATTGAACGCGAACGTGTCGCGCTGCCCCGTTCACGTTGAATCTTCTGTCTCTCAGTGCGATGCGAAGTAGGTCGCAAGATCATAAATGTAGTCGCGGCCACGATACAGGGCATCAGACGAGATGCGCTCGTTCAGTCCATGCGTGCCGGCCGTCGCAGGATCGTTCCACAGCCCGGGAATGCCATAGGTCGGGATGTTCAGCTTGCTCAGGTATGTTGCATCCGTTGCCCCGGCCGACTGGGTCGGGATGACCGGGATGCCCGGAAAATGCTTGGCGCCGATCGCCGCGATTGGCTTCAGGATCGCGGGATCCAGTGGCGGTGTCACTGCGACCGGGCGTTCCTGGATCTTGCTACGGAGCACCTTGACCTGAGGGTCGGCGATGACTTGCTCGATGGCGGCCTTGGTCTGGTCCGCGGTTTCGCCCGGCGCGATCCGGCAGTTGATCGAGGCAGTGACGCGCTGGGGCAGGGCGTTGGCGGCATGCCCGCCTTCGATCAGGGTCGCCACGCAGGTCGTGCGAAGCAGAGGATTGAGGCTCACGTCCGACAATAGCTGCGCCGCAGCCTTAGCGTCGTCAGGTTGCTTCGCAAGCTGGACCATCGCAGCCCCGATGGCATCCTTCCGCAGGGCACCGGCCTGCGCCAGATACGCCGTCGAGACCGGGTTGAGGTTCACCGGGAATTGCAGTGTGCTGATCTTGGTCAGAGCCGCAGCCAGACGATAGATCGCGTTGTCGGGTTGCGGCTGCGAACTGTGTCCGCCGCGGTTGGTGACCTCGAGGATGAAGTTGCGCGGTGATTTCTGCGACACTTGGACGCCGAGCGTCTCCGGGCCTCCGCCAGGTGCCGTTCGGCCACCGCCGCCTTCGTTGAACGCGAAGCCGGCCCTGACGAGTTCCGGCCGGTTGTCGACCAGCCAGCCGGCACCGTTGAGCACGCGTTCGTTCGTCCCTTCCTCGCCGCAGGTCAGCGCGAGCTTCACGGTACGGCGTGGCTTGAACCCCGACTGCTTCCAGCGGATCAGCGTGTCCGAGAAGATCGCAGCCTGTGCCTTGTCGTCGCTGCTACCGCGCGCGTAGAAATAGCCGTCCTCCTCGATCAGCGTGAACGGGTCGCGGACCCAATCCTCGCGCTTAGCTTCGACGACGTCGATATGCGCGAGTAGCAGCAGCGCCGGCTCCTTGGCGTTCGATCCTGCGTAGGTCGCCACGAGGCCCCCGTCGCGCGGGCGGCCGTCCGGCACGTATAGTGTGAGATCGCGGTCGGTGAAGCCGGCCGTGCGCAGCCGGGCCGCAACCTGTTGCGCGGCCTTGGTGCAGTCGCCGACCGACGAGGTCGTGTTCGTCTCGACCAGTTCCTTGTAAAGGCTGCGGAAGGCGGTTCGATCGGGACGTTCCGTTGCTCCCTGAGCGGTCGCAGCGAGCGGCAGGATCAGGGCGACGGTCGCCATCAGGGCAGGCGTAATGTGCTTCATGCTATGTCTTCCTGGTCGATGAGATTGGGTAAAGGGCCGGGAACGGTGACGCCGTCGACCCGGCAGGTGGTCTTCAGAAGCTCTTGCGGACGTTGATGCCGATCGTCCGGGGTCGGGAACTGACGTAATAGTCCGGTACGCCGGTCGCGGAGGCAACCCGGTTCAGGCCGTATTTGTTGAAGACGTTGTTCGCGAACAACGAAACAGCAAGCCCGTTCTGCGCATCGACGCCAATGCGCGCGTTGAAGATGCTGAAGTTGCCGATCTCGCGATAGAACGCATTGGTCTCTCGCAATTCGGTGTTCATCCGCCCGGTATAGGTCCAGTCGAACCGCACCAGACCTGTCAGCGTATCCGTCAGGGGCGGGGAATACTCGACACCAGCTGACGCCGTCGTCTTCGGTATGTACGCCAACGTATCGCCGGTGCGGCCGGGAGCATTGATGAACCCGGTGGAATCGACCTGGTCCGAAGTCAGCTTGGCGTCGTTGTAGTTGACGCTGCCATTGATGCTGAGGTGGCGGACGGGGCGAACGCTTGCTTCGACCTCGACACCCTCGACCCGAACGCCGGCGAGATTGTAGATGAAGTTGAAATTGCCACCGCCCTGCTGGAGCGTCGATACCGAGGTCTGTACCTCGTCCCAGTCGGTCCGATAGATCGCGACGTTGAGCGTCGCCTTCCGATCGAACCACGACGTCTTCGCGCCGACCTCATAATTCCACAGCGAGTCCGGACGATAGACGAGATACTGAGCCGGCAGATTGGGAATGTTGTTGGCGCCGCCGGGACGAAACCCCTGCGCGGCGTTGGCGTAGACCAGGGCGTCACGCGTGACGCGAAGTTCGGCGTTGAACTTCTTCACCCAGCCCTTGGCGTTGGCCTTGGTTTCCTCATAGGGGCGCGGTTCCTGGCCGTTGGTGAAGTTGTAGCCGAGATATTCGCCGCCGACGGTCTTGGTATAATCGAAGTGGCGCAGGCCGACCGTCAGGGTCAGCGGCGACAGCAACCGGTAGCCGACCTCGCCGAAGAACGCGGTCTGCTTGACGCTGGTCAGGATGTTGCGACCGCCCAGATTGTCGACCGGATCGCGCTGTCCGCCGCTGACCGGGTCGCCGGCAAAGGGCAGGGTGTCTACGCGGTCGAAGCGATCCTCGTGGAACACGCCGACGGTATAGCTGAGTGGGCCATTCCCGTTCGAGCCGAGCCGTGCTTCCTGGATGAAGTTCCGGACATAGCGCGGCTGATAGGCACCAAACGGTGCCTTCGACCGGGCATAGGCCTGATACGCCGTACGTTGTGCAGGGGTACAGGTCGTCGTCGGAATGCCCAGGGCGACGCGGGTATAGAGCGGGCACCACCGTGCGCCCGAAACCACGCTGGCGAACGCGGCATTGTTGTCGTTGGTGCTCTCCACGTTCCAGCGATACCAGGACGCACTGGTCGTCAGGGTCGCGAAGCCGAGATTGAACCGCCCGACGCCGTTGTAGAGTTGCAGCTTGTCATGCCACGGCTGGAATATCTGGAAGTCCGCGCGGAACGGCCCGAGGACCGAGTTATACTGCGCGGTGCCGTCGATATTCTGGGTCTGCAGCAGCGCGGTCGCAGTAATGGAAACATTGTCGCTCGGCGTGAAGCCCAGGATGACGCGACCGCCTTCGAGCGTCGCGCGGTTGGTGTTTTTCCGGTCGAGCAGCGTGTAGTCGACATAACCGCCCTGCCGCTCGCGGTAGCCGACGACGCGCAGCGCGAGCCTGTCCGCGATGATCGGGACGTTAATCGCACCCTTTGCGAAATAGCCGATACCGCCGTTCTGCGTGGTGGTCGCCTGGAGTTCCGCCGTACCGTCGTATTTGCTCGCATCAGGCTGGTTGAACAGCACGCGCAGGGTGCCGCCCATCGATCCGGATCCATAGAGCGTACCTTGCGGACCGCGCAGGACTTCGACGCGTTCGACATCGAAGAGATTGAGGTTCGGCGTGTTTCCGGCGGGGTCCGAATTCGTCCCGGAAGGACCGGTCAGCGGCGTTTCGCCGTAATACAGCCCGACAGTGCTTTCGCCGGCCGCCTGAACGCCGCGGATCGAAACGCGCGTGCGTCCTGAATCGCTCTCCGTCAGCTGCAGTCCCGGGACTTGCCGAATGATATCGGCAATGGTCGTCGCGCCGAGCTTGGCCAACTGGCCTTCCCCAGCGCCGAGATGGCGATTGGCGTTGTCTGTACCGTCGATTGGCGACGGAGCGCCGTGACGACGATGTCGCCGGAAGCATCCGCACTTTCGGCAGGCGCGGGGGCTGATGGCACGTCCACGGGCACGGTTTGTGCCAGCAAGGGGCAGGGCAGAGCTACGGTCGTTAGAATTAAAAAGCCGGATCGCACGGATACTAGCATTCTGCCCCCATTTGTCGTTTCAGCGTGTCCTCTTCAGGCTCACGCTCCGGGAGAATGGACTCATATCCCATTGGCTCAATGGGATATGGAATTGGAGCTGGCGAAGATAATCCATGTTGCACAAACCTGTCCGATCGAGGCCTCGTTCGAGCTGACGACGCGGCGTGGGATACACTCACTAGAAACAGTGTTCCCCATTCGTTCGTTTTGCGATATTCAGCTCGACCATGGTCGTCGAGCCCAGCCGCAAGATCATTCACGTCGATATGGACGCCTTCTTTGCCTCCGTGGAGCAGCGGGACAATCCGGCGCTCCGAGGCCAGCCGGTTGCGGTCGGTCACGCGGGGGCTCGTGGCGTCGTCGCGGCTGCCAGCTACGAGGCGCGCGAATACGGGGTGAAGTCCGCCTTGCCTTCGGTGACGGCACAACGTCGCTGTCCGAACCTGATATTCGTGCCGCCACGCTTCGAGGTTTACCAGCAGGTGTCCCGACAAATTCACGCGGTATTCTCGCGCTACACGACCTTGATCCAGCCGTTATCGCTGGACGAGGCTTATCTCGATGTCACCGACAACAAGGTGGGCCTGCCGACGGCGTGGCTCACCGCGAAAGCCATCCGTGCGGACATATTCCGGGAGACCGGACTGACGGCATCCGCGGGGATTTCGTACAACAAGTTCCTTGCCAAGATCGCGTCCGATCACCGAAAGCCGAACGGTCAGTTTGCGGTCACTCCGGACATGGGGCCGGCCTGGGTCGAAACGTTGCCGGTCGCCCGGTTTCACGGCGTCGGTCCTGTCACCGCGGCTAAGATGAAGCGGCTGGGTATCGAGACGGGAGCCGATCTTCGCGCACAGTCGCTAGACTTCCTGCGGCGGCATTTCGGCAGTTCTGCCGAATGGTATTACGGCATCGCTCGTGCGCGGGACACGCGTTCCGTCAATCCGAACCGGGTCCGCAAGTCGTCCGGTTCGGAAACGACGTTCGACCGCGATCTGACGGACGAGAGCGAGATCGAAACCGGGGTGCTGCGGATGGCGGACGATGTCTGGAACTGGTGCGAACGGCGCCGAGCGTTCGGTCGGACGGTCACCGTGAAAATCAAATATGCCGATTTTCAGCAGATCACGCGAAGCCGCAGCCAACCGACGGTCGTGACCGTCCACGACCAGTTGCGTCAGGCGGCGATCGATCTCGTGCGTTCGGTCTTTCCCTTGGCCAAGGGCATCAGGCTGGTCGGCGTAACGGTGTCGAACTTTGCGGGGGCGACGGCGGCAGAGTTGGAGCAATTGCCGATCTTCGCAGCGCCCGCAGCGGCATAATGCTCGATCTTTTCGATATGCCGGTACTACCTGGGCTTCGTGCATGTCCCGACTTCCTCGATCGGGACGAGGAACAGGCACTGATCGTGCGGATCGACGCGACCGATCCGACCCCGTTCAAGTTCCAGGGCTGGACCGGCAAGCGCCTCACCACGTCATTCGGCTGGAGTTACGATTTCGAGGTGGGACGTCCGGTGGCTGCCGAACCGCTTCCCGATTGGCTGCTTCCGATCAGGGACCGCGCGGCACGTTTTGCCCAGCTGGACCCGACCCTTCTCGTTCAGGCACTGCTGATCCGGTATGATCCTGGCGCAGGCATCGGCTGGCACCGTGATCGACCGGTATATGAGGATGTCATCGGCATATCGCTCGGCGAGTCTGCGACGATGCGCTTCAGACGCCGGTGTAAAGGTGGCTTCGAGCGGGCTACTGCCCCGCTCGATCCCCGCGCCGCTTACCAATTAAGCGGAGCTGCTCGCCACGAATGGGAACACAGTATTGTCGAGATGGACCGACCTCGGTGGTCGATTACATTCCGCAGTCTGTCTATGATCGGGCGAAAGAATTTGGCTGGAGAACCCATATCCCGCTCTTAGAGCGTAACATGCCGTTCCGCAGAGATCTGATTAACGAATGTCCGAAACCGGACGGCGGAGAGTTACCCGCGAATGTCCACAACTGGGTCCTCCCAGCAACTGAGCGGTCGATGACAGCATTATTCAGCGTCAGCGGCTTCCTGACAGGCGCCGCCTTCCAGTTTTCTGTCGGCCTCTCAGTGTCGGGAACCCACCCACACTCTGGCCGACGGCGCATCAACCAAGACCGGTAGGAAAACAACGGCTTGAAGCTACAGCCCAAGTTCCTCCAGCCCCGGATGATCCTCGGGCCGTGGCCCGAGCGGCCAGTGGAACAGTCGCCCCTTTTCGGAAATCGGAACGTCGTTAATGCTCGCCATCCGGCGCGCCATCAGGCCATCGAGCGTGAATTTCCAATTCTCATTGCCGTAGGAGCGATGCCACGCGCCGGCATCGTCATGCCACTCATAGGCGAAGCGCACGGCAATTCGATCGCCGTCATGCGCCCACAGGCCCTTGATAAGCCGATACTCGTGCTCGCGACGCCACTTTGCGGTTAGGAAGGTGACGATAGAATCCCGCCCCCGAAGGAAATCAGACCGGTTTCGCCACTGGCTGTCCTCGGTATAGGCGAGCGCGACCCGCGCTGGATCGCGGCTGTTCCAGCCGTCCTCGGCGGCGCGGACCTTTAGCGACGCAGTCTCATGGGTGAAGGGAGGGAGGGGCAGTCGTGGCATCGAACGGATCCTTTCAGTCAAAGGGCGTGGCAAACTCCAGACGGATCCCGCCCGGAATGAGGATCAGGAAGTGGCGCGCCGTTGATCCGGGACGGATGGCGCCCGGCGCTGCGTCGACCACGACTTCTGGATGCGCCGTCACGGCGGCCCACGCCGCTGCCAGTGCAGCATCGTCGGCGACCGAGAGCGAGAGATGATGGAGACCGATATTGGCGCGCCGGTCAAAGGCGCGGGCCGTCACGGGGTCGGCCGCGCGCCACAAGGTCAGCAGGATTGTGCCGTCCGATACGAAGATAGCAGGATAGTCGGGCACGCCGCCTACTTCATCGAATCCGAGCGTGTCGCAGAAGAAGGCGCGTGCCTGATCGAGGTTGGGCAAGGTTAGCCCGACATGGTGGACGCCGCGTGTGAGTTTGCTGGTCATGATGCTGCCCGTTCAAGTTGAGCGATGTGGGCTCGAAGCACCGCAATCTCGTCAATGAGCGGCTGGGAAGTGCGGCGCACTTCCGCCTCGGTGAAACGCGGCGTGATATGCTGCGGGCAGTTCCAGTCGAACCCGACGACATCGATCAGAAAACCACGCTCCGGCTCGGCCGCGTAGCCGGACGGCATGAGCGCTGCGATGACGGCGGGGTCTTTGCTCACGTGGGCATGGCCGATGATCTTGAGGCGCCGGCGGTTCGGATAGTCCATTAAGAACAGCGCAACCCGGTCGTCGACCGCAATATGCGCGACGGAGAGATATTGTCGGTTGCCGCGAAAGTCGGCGAACCCGAAACAATTGCCCCCGAGGTGTCGGACGAAGCCGGTTGCCCCGCCGCGATGCTGGACATAGGGCCAGCCATCTTCGGACGTGCTCGCCAGGTAAAAGCTGTCGCGGGCGGCGATGAACGCAAGTTCTTTGGCCGTAATCCGGTCGACCGTCTCCGCGCCGGCTTCCATGCGTGCGTAGGACGCTCGCGATCCCGCTGCTTCTTGCAGCGCGCGAGCGCGTGGTCCGAAAAGGGTGTGGAGATATGCCTGCGCCATGGCCACGAGGATGGCGAGTTGCCCGCGATGTGATAATTCGCAATTACTGATACGGACTATTGCGATACGGGGAATAATGGACCGCTTCGAGAGCCTTTCCGTCTTTGTCGCGGTGGCAGAGCAGCGCGGCTTCGCGGCTGCGGCGCGCGTCCTCAATCTGTCGCCTCCTGCCGTGACCCGTGCGGTCGCGGCGCTGGAGCGGCATCTGGGCGTGACGCTGTTCCACCGCTCGACGCGAGCGGTGTCCCTGACGGACGACGGGGCAAGCCTGCTCGATCGGGCACGGCGCATACTCGCGGACATTCGCGAGGCGGAGCAGATCGCCATGGGCGGTCGCTCGGTTCCCCGGGGGCAGCTCTACGTAACTGCGCCGGTCATATTCGGGCGGCTGCATGTGTTGCCGGTCATCAGCGCGCTCTTGGCCAGCCACACCGGCCTCAACGCGCGCATGATGCTGCTCGATCGTAATGTCCGCATCGTCGAGGAGGGTGTCGATGTGGCGGTGCGGATCGGGACGCTGGCGGACAGCACGCTGCGCACCGTGACGATCGGTTCGGTCCGTCAGACCATCGTGGCAAGCCCGGGCTATCTTGCCGAACATGGCTTGCCCATCGATCATGGCGACCTGGCCCAGCATCGGTGTATCATGGGTAGCGGTGTGCGCGCCGGCACCCGATGGTCGTTTGGCGCGCGCGGCGAGAGGCTGTTGGAAATCGTCCCCCGCCTGACCGTCAACGGCATCGATGCGATCCTCGCTGCTGCGGAAGCAGGCGTCGGCCTTGCCAATGTACTGAGTTACCAGTCGGCCGCGCATATCGCGAGCGGGCGACTCATTGAGGTTTTGGCCGATCATGCTCCGTCCGCCATGCCGGTAAGCCTGCTCTATGATCCCGGTCGAGCCGCTATGCCCGCGGTCAGGGTGTTCATCGACGCGATGCGGGAACAGGGGCGGCGGGGCGTGTGGTCCTGACCGGGACCGCCGGACAAGCTATTTCGCGGCGAAGGCTCGGCAGATTTCCATTTCAGCATTCCTCCCGGTGAAGGCTCAAACGCAGGCCGGCGGCGTTCCGGCGGCGTTCGCCCATTGATCGCGGCGTCGCCGGCGCCTGAACGAACTGCAAATGTGTGGATGGGCGAGAGCGGTTCGGCAATGTCGCTTTCTGGGTCGGAGCGGTTGAAGGGCAGACGATCCGCACCTAGCCCACCTGGCGCCATTCACTTAATGCGCTGGCGTAGTCATAAGCGGACAATTGTTCATAACCGGATCCGGCATAGGTATGTCTCTCATCGATCGGTTTGAACTCTCGGTGCCCTTGATCCAGGCGCCGATGGCAGGCGTCGCCACACCTTCGCTGGCGGCAGCGGTATCCGAGGCGGGAGCCTTGGGATCGATCGGAGTAGGCGCGACCGACGCCGCCGGCGCACGGGCGATGATCGAGGAGGTGCGCAGCAGCACGACCCGCGCGTTCAACGTCAACGTCTTCGTCCACGCTGGCCCAAAGGCCGATCTGTCGCGGGAAGCGCAATGGCTGGATTGGCTTGCCCCGCTGTTCGCCGAGTACGGCGCACAACCCCGACGGCACTCATGACCATCTACAAGAGCTTCGCAGATGATCCCGACATGGTGGCGGTACTGCTCGACCTCGCGCCGCCAGTGGTTAGCTTCCACTTCGGGTTGCCGTCCGCCGACGTGCTCTCGGCGTTGCGAGCGCGTGGTATCTATCTCATGGCGACCGCAACCAGCCTCAACGAAGCACACGCGATCGAGGCCGCCGGGATCGATGCGGTGGTCGCGCAAGGGATCGAGGCTGGCGGGCATCGGGGTGTCTTCGACCCCATCGCGCCTGACGACGCGCTCGGCGTATTCGCGCTGACCCGGCTCCTGGTGCGCAAGAACAACCTACCAATCATCGCTGCTGGCGGGATAATGGACGGCGCCGGCATCGCCGCGGCGCTCGACCTGGGCGCATCGGCAGCGCAACTGGGAACTGCCTTTGTCGCGTGCCCGGAGTCGGCCGCAGACGATGCATACCGGGCGGCCCTCACCGGTGAGGGCGCTTACCACACCGTCCTCACTTCGCTAATTTCTGGTCGACCCGCGCGTGCGCTGGCCAACCGGTTCACGGCTCTGAGTCAGTCGGTTGATGAACGCCGACCGCCTGATTATCCTATCGCCTATGATGCGGGAAAGGCCTTGCACGCGGCTGCCAAGGCGCAAGGCGAGCACGGTTTCGAGCGCAATGGGCGGGGCAAGGTGCGCCGCTTTCTCGTGCCATGCCGGCAGCAGCCTTGGTCAGGGTGCTGCGAGAGGAATTTGAATTGCGACGGATTAGAGGCTCGGTTGAGCGTTGCGACGTTCCTTGATCGGACTGGCCGTTTCCCCACTAGAAGCCGTATAAGCAGACCTTTCAGCGTACTGAAAGCCTCAAATCATGATGAACCAGCGCCCGAAGTTAAGAAGCAAGGTAAGGGGCGCGGGCGTCCTTTTGTTGGTCTCCGCGGCCGCTGGTCGCCTGATCGCTGCATGATCACGCTCGTCTGCTCCCAAGGTCTTTCGCATCCTGGAACTCGCTGCTTTAAAAGGCTCAAAGCCTTTCCGTTTCTCCGTGTCCACCAGCCCATGTTGGGAAAGTGTATGCGGGAAAGGGTTTAGGGAAAGCGGTTTACGATGGTGAACGGTCGCGTGGTAAGCACGGGCGGCATACCAGTGAGAGGGCAGTAATGACGGACGCCACAAACGTAATTGCCGTGGACCACACAGGCTTCGCTGTGTCTTCTTTGGACGAAGCCGTTCGGTTCTGGACGGGAGCGCTCGGTTTCACACTTGAGCGGCAATCGGAGATGGGGGCGACTTCCTGCATCAGGTGACAGGTGTCGATGATCCGAAAGTGAGAACGGCAATCGTCAAGGCACAAGACGGCTACGTGGTCGAACTGTTGGAATATTCAAACGGGCTCCAGAACGGGACGGTGCCCAGCGGCGCGGGATCGATCGGAGCGGCCCACCTGGCTCTGACCGTAAAGGACATTCATGTCGCCATTGCCCGTGTCGAGGCAGCAGGATGGAAGGCGAAAGGTAATCCGCTGCCGATCCCAGGTGGTCCACGGAAGGGAACGTTGGTGGCCTACGTTTCAGGCCCCGATCATATCACGATAGAGCTTATGCAGCCGACAGCCCGTTAATGGGCCGGCAAAAGCTTTGCCGCCTCATCATCCTTTGAAAGCTGGCGAGTCAGCGTGCAGGGCCGAGGCTCAGCACCTTCTCTGCTGCAATACTGAATGGATGGCAGAAGTTGGGGAGCCAGAAAGAGGCCGCGAATGACCGCAAGTGGGTCCATTCGACTATCGGTCCTCTGACGCTACGCCATCATCGAATTCGTCAGGAGCGGTAACGCGAGCGCTTGCGGGCGGGTGTCGGGTATCGTCCGCCGGTTCGCAACCGAGCGGTTTCTTGGATCGTTCGGTGTGGTGAAGGAGAGCAAGCATGATGACCACCCCGAAATCGGAAGACCCTGGTTTTGAAACCGACGTCAATGAACTTCCGGACGACAACAAAGGGCCGGAAGATACCTTAGAGGATAAGTCAATCGCTGACGAACAAAAGCCAAGCGATCTTGAGGAAGCGCAGAAGGAAGGCGCGGAAGAGCGAGAAGAAGGCGGCTTATATTAAAATAAGCATGTAGCCGACGTAGGCCCGGAGCGTTAGCCGCCCCGGGCCAATAGCCCGCTCGGATTGCAACCGTGCTTTTGGCACTAAAGCGCTACATCTGCAGTCGTAAGCAGGATTGGTGGCTCACCACCGAGGCGTTTCACAAATTCGCGCTGGGCGATGCGATGAATGTCGCTTTCAAATTCGATGAAGACCTCGACCGCAGTTTCCGGGTCAATTCCTTCCAGCTCTGGGTTCAGCATCTCGGCCAACGCTTCGCTGGTGATCAGAAACTCAACGGGGCCAAAGTCGGTCGCGCCGGTGAAGCCGATGCTGTCACGCTCGGCCACCCAATATCCGTCACCGCGCTCGAACCGGACGCTGGATTTCGCCATAGCTATTACTCCTTTTCGCTTGGGATAGGTGGCAGGTGCTCGGCAATTGCTGCGATAGCCTCGCCAGTGAACGTCGTACTGGAAACTCCTTCGATCTGAACGGGATGATCCGTGGTCAAGGTAGCCGTGTCTCTATGTTCAGGATCCAGCCTGACCCAATCCCGCACCGCGCGCTCAAGGTTCGTCACCTCGGCAATATCAGTTTCACCACGGGGCACGTTTTCCAATGACGCACTCTTCCGCCAGTTGATGTCCGGAGTCTTGGCGCTTTCGCCCCATGTCGCTTCTGTCATTGTCAGTCACCTTACAGGTTTAACGGCTAGAATAGCACAGGCGATCGGGCATGGTCCGCGTCTGCCGTGACCAAGCCTTCAACCCGCATCAATTGCGAGGGGTAGGCCGCGACCAAGTCCTTCAGATCGTCCCAGGGGGCGGTAAGCCACCGATCATAATCGCCGTCGTGTAGGATGACCGGCATGGCCTTGGGGTGGACGAGCGCCACGATCGCGTTCGGCTCTGTGGTCAAGAAGCCATAGGCGTTGTCGCGTTCGGTCGGTCGCCAGATGCCTGCAAACGCAAAGATTGGACGGCTCGGCACGTCAAACCAGTGAAGGGGCTTCTTGCCGTCTTCGCCGGGTGCCAATCCATATTCGGAAAAAGCTGTGACCGGAACGAGACAGCGTCGCGCAGGCGTCATCAACATCGAGCGCCAGAAGCTCGAGTTCAGGTTGCGCACGTTCGTCACGTACTTGGTGAGCTTAACCGCGGGGTCGCGCGCGCTGGGCACCTGCGTCGGTACGCCCCATTCCATCCGCTCGAGTTTACGCTCACCGCCGTCCTGTACGATCACCTTGCCGTAGAACGGCGTCTTCTTTCCGGTCGGAAAGATGTCACCGACGGGGTATTCCTCGTCCCTATCATAAGGAGGCCGGATACCGAAGGTGACCGCAAGGTCAGCTTCCTTCGCCGTCATACGATACCGGTTGCACACGAAGCGTATTCCTAGGGTTGGCGCCGACGAGATGATCCCGTCGGCGCGCGCGGCTTACATCTTGTCTTTCAGCCCCTTGGCGGCCGTGAACGCAACCTTCTTGGAAGCGGCGATCGTGATCGCCTCGCCGGTACCGGGGTTGCGGCCTTCGCGCTCCGGACGATCCTTGACGGTGAACTTGCCAAACCCTGGAATCGAAACCTCCTCACCCTTCGCGGCTGCGGCCGCGATCTGGTCGAATACGGCGGTGATCGCCCTCTTCGCATCGGCTTCGTTCGAACCGGTCGCCTCAGCGACGCCCTTGGCCAGGTCACTTACGTTCATGCTATTCGTTCTCCAATGGAAAGACCGGCGGGACCTTAGCCATGGCGAACGACGAGACAAAGACCGGACTGGATGACGCGAGCGTTACGGCGTTTCGCCTCACGCTGGACAACCTCGCGGATCATGACGTCGCCGAAATCTTTGAGGCGGCCGCAGGGCGGGGGCCGATCGCAGATTTGGCGCCCAAGGCAATGCGTGCCCGAAACATCGATCTCTAACGGCCAGCGATGCGCTCGCGCGTGACGCGAGGATCCTCGTAGAGATCGCGGATCGCACGAAGCCGAAAGACATTCCACCAGCGCTGCCAGCGATGCTCGGCTGCATCGTGGATCATATGGCAGCGCTGACATAGCGCCTTGAGGTTCGAAGAGGCGCTGTTGCCCGGATCGTGATCGAGGTGCGCGCAGGCCAGGACGACATAGGTCACCCGGACCGACGCCAGGACGAACCCGGCTTTCATCGAAATACGCTTGCCCCGGTCCGACCGCCAGCACCGGACATCGGCATCCCACCAGCGTCCGTCGCCGAGATGGACCACACGGCGCAGATGGGGCCTGCTGCATCCTTCGCACCGAGCACCCGCGCGATCGAACCGGACCGTCTGCGACAGCTGCCGCCAGTCGATCGGGTAGAGCCAGCGGTTCTCGGGGCGGATCGGCATGACGATTCTATGAGTCAGCCGCGTTCAGAACGAAAGCGAATTCGTTCCGTCCTGTTTACGTTTCGTTGCGCAACCGTTCCGTACGGCGGTGAGCCGTGGTCAAGAGCAAAGAGTCTGAACTGCGGGACATAAACCCAGTTGACCAACGCCATCCGGTAACGGAACATAAAGGGAACAGGTAGAGTCCAGAAATCATGATCACCGCCCTCGAGTCCCTGCCGACAACCATCGCCCACCTGCGGACAATCGCAACGCCGGTGGTGGATCACCGCATCATGCCGTTCGGTATCCCTGTGCTCGACGATCGCCTCGCAAGCAGGGGCCTTCGCGCCGGCGCGTTGCATGAGGTCGCCGCGCAAAGCTGTTCGATGGTCGACGATGCCGCAGCAACGCTGTTCCTGACAGGCATCGCCGCGCGCGAGGCGGCGCATACAGGCGGACCGGTGCTGTGGGTAAGCTGTCGCAACGATCTCTATGCACCCGGCCTTGAGCAGGCAGGGCTGGCGCCTGCCGACTTAATCCATGCGCAACCCCGTGACGATGCGGCCTTACTGGCCGTTGTCGAGGACGCGGTGCGCGATGGAACGCCGTCGGCGGTGATCGCCGAGGTAAGCCGGATGTCGATGGTGGCGACCCGGCGCCTGCAACTGGTCGCGGCCGACGCCGACATTCCCGTTCTCATCCTGCGACGCAGACGTAACCGCGACCAGGATCCGCTTGCCGAACCGTCTGCGGCCTGGACGCGCTGGCGCATCGCCAGTGCGTCGTCCGAACGGCTGGGTGTCGCGGGTGTCGGCCGATCGCGGTGGCAGGTCGAGGTCGCACGGCAGCGTGGCGGTGAAGCATTTTCGATGATTTTGGAGGGCTGCGATGAGACGGGTTGTCTCGCTGTTCCTGCCGCACTTGGCCATCGAGCGGCTGAGACGGCTGGACCGGCACGCTACGCGGCCGCCTGAGCGGCCCGCCCTTCAGCTTCCCGTCGACGACGATCCCGGTGCGTGTTCGGTACCGCGGGGCGGCGGGTGGCGGCCGGGTGCGCGGTGGGCGCGCGCTGATATGCCGACCAGGCATGACGTGGAAGGTCAGATCGCAGCGCTGCCCGCGCATGCCAAGCCGCCCATGCGTGAACTCGGCCGACGATCGGAGGCGGCGAACCATCCGTTTCACGGACCAGCGCAAGCCGACAGTCACGACAGGGTCGCGGCGACCGTTGCCGCGTTTCACAGGGCGCCGCTCGCGCTGGTGGGCAAGGTCGGCCGGCGCGAAGAGGTGGTTGCCGCCTGCGATGGCGCTGCCGCGTTAGGGATCACGATCGGGATGGCTGCGACCCATGCGCGTGCGCTGGTGTCCGATCTCGACATCCGACCGTCCGAGACGGAGGCGGATGCCGCGATGCTGGATCAGCTCGCGCTACGCGCGGTGCGCCGCTGGTCGCCGATCGCAGCCGCCACACCACCCGACGGGCTGTGGCTCGACCTGACCGGCTGCGCGCATCTCCATGGCGGGGAAGAACGGTTCTGCCGGCGTCTGCGCGCGTTTTGCCAGCGTGCCGGGTTCACCGCGCGCGTGGCGGTTGCAGACACACCGGGCGCGGCACACGCTATTGCCCGGTTCGGGCCTGCCGACATCGCGATCGTGCCCACAGGGCGGACGGTCGACGCGCTCAGCGGCCTACCGGTCGCGGCCTTGCGCCTGGCAGGCACCGCGCTCGTTGCCGCCCGCAAGTTCGGCTTCGAACGCGTCGCCGATCTTCTACCGGTCGCGCGCGGGCCTTTGGCACGCCGGCTCGGGCTGGCCGCAATCACGCGGCTCGATCAGGCACTCGGCGCGGTCGCCGAACCCATCACGCCGCGCACCGACGAGGTCATGCCGATCGTCGAACGCCGGCTGCTCGAACCGATCGTCACCGCAGACGCGATTGCGCAGGTCATGGAGGATCTCCTCAGTGACATGGCCGAGCTGCTGCGCGCGAAAGGGCTCGGCGTACGATCGCTGCGGCTCGCTGGCCTACGCGTCGATGGCACCGAGCAGGTCGTGGCCGTCGGCACCTCATGCCCGACGCGCGAGGTCTCGCACCTTTTGCGGCTCATGAAGCTCAGGATTGAGCGGATCGATCCGGGCCTGGGGCTCGAGCAATTCTATCTGGCGGCACCGCACACAGAGCCGCTCGACGCGGTCGATCTTGGCGCGGTTCTCGCCGGTGAGGTACTCGTGCGTGATCCGGCCCGTCTCGTCGACGTCGTTGCCGGTCGCATCGGCGCTGACGCCGTGTTCCGGATCGCGCCGGTCGAAAGCCACGTGCCCGAGCGCGCCGTCATGCGTGCCGACCCGGTGGTGGCGCCCGCGGGCTGGCCGAAATGGCGACGACCGACGCGCCTGTTGGCCAGGCCCGAACCGCTATGGGGTGTCATAGCGCTCATGCCCGATCAGCCACCCCGACGGTTCGAATGGCGTGGCCGTCCGCACAAGGTCGTGGCCGGCGACGGCCCCGAGCGGATCCACGGTGAGTGGTGGCGCCGTGACGCGGAAGTTTGGGCGGTGCGCGACTATTACCGCGTCGAGGACGAGACCGGCGGTCGCTACTGGGTGTTCCGGCGTGGCGACGGGTTCGTCGAGGACACCGGCGATCTGAGCTGGTGGATGCACGGCGTGTTCGCATGACGGACTATGTCGAACTTCAGGTCCTCACGCACTTCTCGCTGCTACGCGGCGCCTCGAGCCCTGAAGAGCTGTTTGCGGCTGCCGCGCTGCTTGGTTATCCGTCGATCGGGGTCAGCGACATCGGCACCGTCGCGGGCGTGGTGCGCGCCTGGGAAGCGCAGAAGGCGACGGGCGTTCGCTCGATCGCAGGCACGCGTGTCAATCTGTCCTGCGGCCGGCAGTTGCTGCTGTACCCGACCAACCGCCCCGCCTGGTCGCGCCTGACGCGTCTGCTGACATTGGGCAAGAAGCGGGCGGGGAAGGGCGGGTGTCTTCTCCACTGGCATGACCTCGAGCCCTGGTCGGAAGGCATGATCGCCATCCTGCTGCCGCTTGAGGCGGACGAGGAGAACCTGGCAGCACTCGCCGACCTGAAGACACTCTATGGCCGTCGCGGGTATATGGCACTGTTCCAGCGGCGCCGGCCGGACGACGCCGTGCGGATCGATGCGCTGGCGCGGCAGGCAGGCGGCGCTGGCGTTCGCGCGGTGGTGACGGGTGATGTCCTCTACCACGCACCGGAGGCCCGGCTTCTCCAGGACGTGGTGACGGCCGTGCGCGAGAAATGCACCGTCGACGAACTCGGCTACCGGCGCGAGGTCAATGCCGATCGTGCACTCAAATCCCCCGACGAAATGGTCCGGCGGTTCAAGGCGTATCCCGATGCGCTGCGCGCCAGCGTCGACATTGCCCGTCTGTGCACGTTCGATCTGGGTGAACTGGCCTATCAGTATCCACATGAGCGTTTGATCGACGGGCTGACCGCGCAAGAGGCCTTGCAGAAGCTGGCGGAAGACGCCGTCGACGTGATGTTCAACGGCGCGGTGCCGGCTGCCTATACCGAGCAGATCGCGCACGAGATGTGGTTGATCGGTGAGCTTGGCTATGCGCCGTATTTCCTGACCGTCTACGCGATCGTCCGCGAAGCCCGCCGGCGCGGTATCCTCTGCCAGGGCCGGGGCTCCGCTGCGAACTCCTGCGTTTGCTTCGTGCTTGGCGTCACCTCGATCGACCCGATCAAGCATGAGTTGCTGTTCGAGCGGTTCGTAAGTGGCGAGCGCCGCGAGCCGCCCGATATCGACGTCGACTTCGAGCATGAGCGTCGCGAAGAGATCATCCAGTGGATCTATGAAACCTATGGCCGCAACCACTCGGCATTGACTGCGGTCGTCACTCGCTACCGGGCGCGCGGCGCGGTGCGCGACGTCGGCAAGGCGCTTGGCCTGCCCGAGGACCTGACCTCGTCATTGGCCGGCCAGGTATGGGGCTGGTCGGCCGAAGGCGTCGGCGAAAAGCAGGTCAACGAATTGAACCTCGACATCGGCGATCGTCGCCTGCGCCTCACGCTCGAGCTAGCCCGCAAGCTCATCGGCGTGCCGCGCCATATGTCTCAGCATCCAGGCGGCTTCGTTCTCACCCATGACCGTCTCGACGATCTCGTCCCGATCGAACCCGCCGCGATGGAAGACCGCCAGATCATCGAGTGGGACAAGGATGACATCGATGCGCTGAAGTTCATGAAGGTCGACGTGCTGGGTCTCGGCATGCTCGGCTGCATGAATCGCGCCTTCAACATGCTCGAGGTGGACAAGGGGCTTCGGGTCGGTTTGGCCGATCTGCAGGACGATGATCCCGACGTCTATGCGATGATCTCGAAGGCCGACACGCTCGGCACCTTCCAGATCGAAAGCCGCGCGCAGATGAGCATGCTGCCGCGCATGAAACCGCGGCGCTTCTATGATCTCGTGATCCAGGTCGCGATCGTACGACCGGGACCGATCCAGGGCGACATGGTTCACCCGTATCTGCGTAGGCGTGAAGGGCTGGAGAAGCCGGAATACCCGCGGCCCGAATTGCGCGCGGTGCTGGAAAAGACGCTCGGCGTGCCGCTGTTCCAGGAGCAGGCGATGAAGGTCGCGATCGTCGGCGCGGGGTTCACGCCGGCCGAAGCCGACCAGCTCCGCCGTGCCATGGCGACGTTCAAGTTCACAGGGGGCGTGTCGCACTTCAGCGAAAAGCTCATCGGGGGCATGGTCGAGCGCGGCTACCCGCGTGAGTTCGCCGAACGCACCTTCCGTCAGCTCGAGGGCTTCGGGTCTTACGGCTTTCCCGAGAGCCACGCGGCCTCATTCGCCAAGATTTCCTACGCATCGTCGTGGATGAAGCATCATCACCCGGACGTGTTCTGCGCGAGCCTGATGAACGCGCAGCCGATGGGGTTCTATGCACCCGCCCAGATCGTTCGCGACGCGCGCGAGCATGGCGTCGTGGTTCGCCCCCTTGCGTCAACGCAAGCCGTTGGGACTGCACGCTGGAGCCGTATGGCGGGCGGTACCTCGCCGTACGGCTGGGACTCCGGCAGATCCGCGGTCTGTCCAATGCGGACGGCGCCAAGATCGTCGGCGCGCGCGAGCTGACCGCGTTCGAAAGCGTGGAAGATGTATGGCGACGATCGGGCGTCCAGCGCGCGGCGATCGAGAAGCTCGCCGACGGCGACGCCTTTCATAGCTTCGGTGCCAATCGTCGGCAGGGCCTGTGGAAGGTGAAGGGGCTCGGCGAAGCGCCGCTGCCGCTGTTTGCCGCGGCCGACCGCGCGGACCAGGCCGTCAGCGCGGAAGGGATCGAGCCCGATGTCGAACTGCGCCCACTGACCGATGGTCGTGAGGTTATCGAGGACTACCGGGCGCTGCAGCTCTCGCTGCGCGCACATCCGCTGACTTTCGTGCGCGACGAGCTGGCGCGCCGTGGGGTGACCAAGTGTGCGGACCTGGCGACCATTCGCGACGGACGCCATGTCGAGGTCGCCGGCATCATCCTTGTTCGCCAGAAGCCCGGGTCTGCCAAGGGCGTGCTATTCATCACGATTGAAGACGAGACCGGGATCGCCAACGGCATTCTGTGGCCCGATCGGTTCGAGCGGCAGCGCCGCACTGTGATGTCCGCGTCGATGATCGGCATGAAGGGCAGGGTGCAGAAGGAGGGCGAGGTCATCCACGTCATCTGCGATCGGATTATCGACCACGGCGATCTGATGCACCGGGTCGGCGAGATGTCGTTCCCGCACCGGACCGGCCGCGGTGACGGCGCGAAGCATGCCGGTTCCCCCGACCGCGGTGACAAGGGTTGGAGCCCGAACCCTCGCAATTCCTACTGGCCGCCCCATGCCGACGGCATGGATCCGAAGCTGTCGTGAAATTCAAATCTCACGACTTCCATTGATGGCCAAGCTTGTCCGTCATCAACGCGTTGTCATCGCACTATCGGTGCATATCTTGCGGGGCGGCGTTGCGCGCTGCTCGGACGCTCGCGTCGATGTCGTCGAGATCCGGTTGGCGCTGCGCTGCCTGCTCCCGCACTGCCCGGAACGCTGGCCCCTCGAGCTCTACTGGGATGCCGCCCGGCAGGAGAACGAGATCGGCAGGTCACAGGGTGTGACCGCGGCGTTCAACGGGATTGTCCGCCAGCTGCGCCGCGCCGGCTGTTATGAAGAGGTGTCTGAGCCGTGAGTATGCGATTACCGCGAGCAGCGATTGCTCGCGTTCCCGACGGCACGCGGATCGTCAGCGTCGAACGCATGTCGCGGGCTTTCACCAAATATCATCTGGATGACGGACGCGCGCTGCACCGGTTCAAGATGGAAGAGCCGCATGCGACCCCGCATGATCACCCCTGGAGCTTCGACACCGAAATCGTTGATGGCGGCTATGTCGAAGAGGTGTTCCACCTGGATCCAAACGGCGGTTGGCACAGCGAACTGGTTCACCGACCCCCTGGCGAAACCTACCACGTCGACGCTACGCACATTCACCGCATCGCCGAGCTGCCGACGGGCGAATGTTGGACCCTCGTTCGTGCAGGTCCCCACACGCGGGAAACCCGGTTCTGGCGGTTCGGAGACATCGTTCAGTCCCGGGCCTGGCATGAGCGACGGTGGATGCGCTTCGGATAAGGCGTTACGGCGAGAGCCAGTCCACTGCGACGTTCAAGACGGCGTTGGCCGGGGAAGGGCATCGAGCGCTGCGGATACCTGCAGGCGCAGATCGTCATCCCGGGTAATTTCCAGCATCGCGCTGAGGCTGCTGCGGGCGCCGGCCACATCGCTTGCGACCAACTGAAGCCTGGCGCGCTCCCACCACCCATGGGCGTGCGTAGGCGCCACGATCGTCATGCGGTCGTACAGGACCAGCGCGCGCGCGGGATCCCCGGCCTGCTCGGCACGGGTTGCCTGGTTGAGCAGCAATCGAACGAGCGCCGATCGGTTCGACAGGGGAAGCATCCCGTCGGAAAACCGGGCCTGGCCTGTCATCTGCTCCAACAAGGCTTCCACCTGTGCAGGGGCAACGATACGACCATCGTTGAAGGGATCGATGATCAGCGCATCCGATGCGTCGCCAAGGCGCACCAGGACGTGGCCGGGGGTATTGAGCGGCATCGCCGACCATCCGAGACGCCGTGCCATCGCCACATAGATGATTGAGAGACTGATCGGCAGGCCGAGCCGTCGATCGACGACGGCGATCAAATCCGCATTCTGCGGATCGTCGTAGTGCACCCGGTCGCCAGAGAACCCAAACTCTTCGACCATCACGCTGCTCAGGGCCTGAGCCTGCGCGACGCTACTCACTGCGTCGCCGTCAGCGGCGCGGAGGGCTATTTCTATGTCCGTGAGCTCGTCGAGATATTCATCGAGATCGATACCGGGGTGATCGAGCGCTGCGAGTTCGAGGGCGGCCAGATCGAGTTCGATCTCCCCGTCTTCCATGAGGCCGAGATGCAGAATGCTATTGGTCATGAGCCGTTAGATGGGAGGCTGCTTCGATCGTTTCCATGGCAACGCCAGGATACGGCGCGCCTCATCCAACCAGTTTACGATACGGGAGGTGGTTAATTGCCAACGCTCAAATCGTAGGCCTGCTTTGCCACAAGAGCCCGCAATCTTTCATGTTGCTCATGCGCTATTGGATCGATGCGATAACGGCCGTTTCCTTCCAAATGGTCTACCGGTACGCTATGTTCATCACAAAATCCTCCCCTCCGGGTGGAGGATTGAACCAGCCGAAGCCCATCGATGAATCGTTGTCAGCAATGCAATAGCAATCGAACGCTAGTTCAGGAAATAGTATGGCAAGATAATTAAATACCGGAACGGGGAAACGATTGCCGGTATCGAACGCGAAATAGTAGGTTCCGAGGATTTGTTTTATAGAATCGCGAAAAGTCCAAGTTTGGAACCCCGCACATCTTGCGATTTTTCCGAAAAGCTCAAGGCTTTCCGCTCGAGCGATCGGAAGGATGGCATCAAAGGCCAGGAGCGTCTCGTCGCCATCGTCGTCAGGTACGTCGATGAACAACTCCTTGAAGCGATCAATTTCAGCCTGTCGACCGTAAAGCGTAACGCTATTCCACATCTCGTCGCAGATCATTATGAATCCTTTTAATGCATTGCGTGACGGCAATCGCTGATGCCTTTTTGGCAACGGCCGAACGCCTTCTCGAGGGTCAGTGCCACTATTAAAAGTGAGTGTGATGGGTAACTAAAAGTTTCATCTATGGAGCTGCGCGGCGCCGGAAATCTTTCTAAACTTGGTTTGATGCAACCTCACAGCGAGCGGTGCGTAAATTAAAACGAGTTCTGCAGCGGTAAAATCCTGTCCCCGCAACCATCTTCCCACATACCACAACACCCCGTAGCGCCAGCTCCGGGGCTTTTTGCGTTCCTGCTCAAGCGCCGATAGCGTCAGCATAGTCGCGGGCTCACCGCGCAGGTCGATAGCGAAATCCCCGTCTTCCGGCGTCAGCACCACCGCCTCGATGAGCGCGCGCAGCCGTTCGAAGGCCTGCACCTTCAGCGCATCGTCCTCAAAGGCCGCGGTAAGCTGGTCGACCTTCTCACGGTACAACGCGGTTCAGGTCCGGGTAAGCAACTGCGATTCTATGGATTTTGCGCTTGGGGCTGACGCTGGACCTAAGGGTCAGGGATAAGCCGCCCCACCGTCACGACCTTTGAAGGGGCCGCCTGCGCGTGACACTCGGACAGGCTTGGGTCGTTCGACGAATGTCACGCGTCGAAGATGTTTAAAAGGCGCGACCGCCGCCCCGTGGCGAGTTGGTCACGCACAAAGTTCAGGCTCGAGCGCTGGTTCGGCAGCGCTTCCATACGGACCGGCTACTGCATCCGCTTCGCGGCGGGCGTCATCATTATTTGACGGCAGGTCCTTCAGACCTAGCCCATCGACAGGCTTAGAACGGAAGTGTCGAGCATCGTATCCGCCAGTAGCCGCTTGCAACGGGCATTCACCTCCTCGAGCGGCTCGCAGCCGCTTGGCATCGGACACCTCCAGCCTACCAAAGTTGGCGATCCAAACATCATAGGTCGCGCTCGGAATTCCGTGCCGTCGACACAGACCCGCTACCGCCGCGCCCGCCCCGGCTTCGTTCAAGACACCAATAATTTGCGCTACCGAAAACTGCTTTCGCTTCATCTGTCCTCCCTTTCCGGCCGGACTCTGGCCCAGGTAAAAGAACAAAATGGGGGGCACCCTATGCTGAATGAACGGCAGTTCTCCAGAAACGGCAACATCGCCCGCCGAAGGTCTGCGAGTGGGTGATGCGAAAAGAAGCGCTGCTACACTGGCGTCAGTAAACTGCCGCTGCGCTTCAACTGTTCGATGTCACGTCGAGGCGGCGCGCCAAACAGACGCGCATATTCGCGATTGAATTGCGATGGGCTTTCATACCCCACGGCAAAGCCCGCGCCGCTTGCGGTCGTGCTTCCCGCCAGCATCAGGCGCCGTGCCTCCTGTAGGCGCAATTGTTTTTGATACTCCAGCGGCGTCATTTTCGTCACGGCTTTGAAGTGTTCGTGCAAGGACGACGGGCTCATGCCGGCAGCAGTGGCAATGTCACCGATGCGTAGCGGTCGGTCGAACGCCGTGCGGATCGTCGCGATAGCGCGGCTGACCTGGTTGAGGTGACTGTCGGCGACCGCCATGTAGCGGAGGGCAGGGCCGTGGGGCCTTTGAGCAAACGATACAGGATCTCCCGCTCGATCAGCGGTGCCAGCGCCGCGATGCTGTCGGGTTGGTCCAGCAAACGCACCAGTCGGCACGCTGCATCGACCAGATCGTCGTCGCTGCGATATACCGCGAGAGCCGGTAGATCGGCTTTGGGCGCCTGGCCGCCTTCTGCCACGATGAGGTCCGCCAATACCGCCTGGTCGATGTCGATCTTGCAGCACAGGTACGGGGCGTCGCGATCCGCCTGGATGACATGGCCGACGAGCGGCAGATCGACCGAGACCAACAGGTAATGCGCAGTATCGTAAAGAAGGCTCCGTCCGCCGAGCGAAACCCGCTTGGCACCTTGGGCGATCATGCAAAGCGACGCGTTATACACGGCTGGCAAGGGCACGGTCGGCTCATCCGCCCGGAAAAGCGACAATCGATCGATCGGCGTGCTGACCATTCCGGTTCTGGTCACTTGGCGCGCAACCAGTGCGGCCAGGTCTGCGATCGTGCTCATCGAGGGACTGTGTCCGCCGTTACTCACGCTCGCAAGCCTGGGCGGCGTCATCTCGGAGGATCGTGCAAGGATTGCGGTCGATCGGTCTCACGCCTGCCGACCGTTCGGTTCCATCTGTGCTCAGCCATCAGCGTAACAGGAAAGGAACCATCATGAACGACGTCATCGACAAGACAGTGCTGATCAGCGGCGCCTCGAGCGGTATTGGCGAGGCCACCGTTCGGGAACTGGCGGGCAGGGGGCGCGCCTCTTCATCGGTGCGCGCAGGACCGATCGCCTCGAAGCGCTTGCGGCAGAACTCGGCGCGAATGTCGCGTGGCATGCACTGGACGTGACGGACGCGGCAGGCTTCGCCGCCTTCGCCGATGCGGCGGAAGTGCGGTTCGGGCGCGTGGACGTGCTGATCAACAATGCCGGCGTGATGCCGCTGTCGCCCCTTGCCACGTTGAAGCAGGATGAATGGACGCGAATGATCGACGTCAACGTCCACGGCGTGCTGAACGGGATCGCCGCCGTGCTGCCCCGTTTCATTGCGCAGCAGGCTGGCCACGTGGTGAACGTCGCATCGATCGCCGCGCATTTCGTGATGCCGAGCGCCGCCGTCTACTGCGCAACCAAATACGCGGTTTGGGCGATCACGGAGGGGTTGCGCCAGGAACATGACGACATCCGCACGACGATCATCTCGCCGGGGGTCGTGGCGACCGAATTGGGCAACGACATCACTGACTCTGATATCGCCTCGGCGCTGAGCACGTGGCGGCAGAAGTCCCTGACCCCGGACGCGATTGCACGAGCGATCCGCTACGCGCTGGAGCAGCCGGAAGGAGTGGACGTCAACGAGGTCATTGTCCGCCCGACGGCAGCAGGCATGTAGGCGAGGTTGCGAAACTTTGTCCGGGCGGACTTCGAGTCTGC
The DNA here is from genome assembly GCF_979253035.1 of Sphingomonas sp. AC411. NCBI lineage: Bacteria > Pseudomonadati > Pseudomonadota > Alphaproteobacteria > Sphingomonadales > Sphingomonadaceae > Sphingomonas > Sphingomonas sp. AC411. Next base: position 207,742 of record NZ_CEEDAQ010000001.1, read on the forward strand.
CCGGACTGGGTGTCGAGGTGAACGGACGTTCTCCATCGAGTCGAACGAAAGAAGCCGTGAATGTCCGCGATTGAGTCGGTGGAGATGCCTGATATCGATGTGAGCGCCAGCGATCATCATCGATCAGTATGTCTATTCATCTGATCGGGACGCGGGCGCTCAAGCGAGTAGATGTCACCCCTTCAGGCCCCTAGGCGTTCCGGTTTCACCTTCAGCGTGACCACGACGCCCTCTTCGGCCCAGTCATAGTCTATCGAGCCGCGTAAATGTCCCGTCACGCTGCGTTCGACGAGCATGCTGCCATAGCCTCCGGGGCCGGTCGGCTTGCGGACTTTGGGGCCGCCACGTTCCGTCCATACGGCGGTCACCGCTTCGTTGTGCGCGGAGCAGGAAACGTCGAGCGTTCCGGTGTCGACGGACAATGCGCCATGTTTCAACGAGTTGGTCGCGAGCTCGTGGACCACCATCGCGAGAATGGTCGTGGCTGCTTCTCCGACCCGCATCCGCGGTACAGATACCCGGATACGTCCGCTGAACGCTCCAAGGTCATCGTAGGGCGCGAGCAGCACGGTAAGGAGATCCCCGAGGAGCGCGGATGCCGCCTCCGTCTGACCAGGCACTGGCCGGACAAGATCATGTGCTCGATCGGGCGCTGTGAGCCTCAACGTGAGTTCGCGGGCCATGTCATCGGTGGTTTTGGTCGACCGCGAGGTGATGGCCGTGAGCCCTGACGCGATGGCGAGAAGGTTTTTCACCCGGTGGCTCATCTCGCCCGCCAGCAGTTCGCGCCCCTCCTCGGCCTGTTTTCGACCGGTGACGTCTATGAATATGCCGAACATGATGCGCTCAATGATCCCCGCATCGTCCCCTTGCCCGCGCGCGGAAATCCACTTCAGCTCATCATCGATCATGATCCGAAAATCGATTTCGTACGGCCCGATCAGCCCGCGTGTAGCATTGAAGGCGGCGCGAACCCTGTCCCGATCGGCCGGGTGAATATGTGCGGAGAGATCCTCGAACTGGACGTTGATGCCGCGGGGGATACCCCAAAGGTCATAGGCCTTGTCGTCCATCGCGAAGGCATCGGTGTCGACGTTCCACGACCAGAGCGTGACGCCGGCCGCCTCGATGGCCCGAACCAGATTCTTGGGCTCCCAGAGCAGGGGTTTCAGTCCTTCGGGGGTGCTCGTCATTGAAACTCCTGTGTCTGCGGGCGCGCTGGACGGAGACTGGCAGCGGGGACGAGCGGCAATTCGATCAGCGCGGCTATTGCCTGTCCGCTTATAGACGCCGGCATTCAAACGCCAAATCGCGGTTCGTCCCGTCCGAAGATCGCAAGCAGGCGACCGCGCCGACACGTGCACATGAGCCGACCGCCGACCTGCAGGAGGCGCTTCCAACGAAGTCTATCGCGGGGTAGGCTGCAACGGCATCTCCAAAACCCTGAAATCTTCGATCGGAGCAGTGTAATGGCAGAGAGGTTGGTAGACGTGCTGGACCGCAATGGGCGCGTCATTCATACGTACCCGGTCACGCTGGACGAGACGGGCGAGGCCGTCGGCGATGCGGACTATCAAGCCAAGGCCTTGCAGGCCGCCGCGCACGGGCAGCTGGTCGCCGATGCGGAACTCGAAGGCTTGATCGCGCAAATGCATCAGAGCCGGGGCGGGCGTATGGAGCCCCTAGACGATAAGATAAGCTCCAGTTCCGAAACGAAACTCGGCCTCGAACAGGCCGTGCGCGACCGGGCCTATGCGCTTTGGGACGAAGACGGTCAGCCAGAGGGGCGGGCGGACGAATATTGGCATCGTGCCCTCGATCAGCATCTCCGCGAGCGTGCCTATGTCCTGTGGCAGCAAGGGGAAGCCGCGAAGGCGGGGCCGGCGAAGATTGGGATCGGACTCGCGAGTTCGAGGCGCGGTAGCGCATGCCCACACGGCCGATCTTGTAGCGGCACGCATGCCCGGGCGAAACGTAATGGCGCTCGACCTCGCGCTGCGAGCACCGGGGCTAAGCCGACCGTATCAGCGTGATTTCTCTGCCGCGATCCACGTCATCATCTCGGCCTCCATCGCTGGCAGGGGGACCGAGCCCATGTTGAGCAGGGCGTCGTGAAAGCGGCGCTGGTCGAAGCGGTCGCTCAATTCCGCCTCCGCCTTTGCACGCAGCCCGCGCATCTTCATCTCGCCGAGCTTGTAGGCGAGCGCCTGGCCCGGCCAGCTGATGTATCGGTCGACTTCGATCTCGACGTCGAGCTTCGCGAGCGCCGTGTGTCCGGCGAGGTAGTCGATCGCCTGCTGCCGGCTCCATCCCATCGAATGGATGCCGGTGTCGATGACGAGGCGCGCGGCGCGCCACATCTCGAAGGTCTCGCGACCGAACTCCTCATACGGCGTGCGGTACATGCCGAGCTTGGTGCCGAGCCATTCCGAATAGAGCCCCCAACCTTCGCCATAGCCCGAGAAGTATGTCTGGCGGCGGAAGGCGGGGCGGCTGGGGCTTCAATGCCATTGCGGCTTGATGGCTGTGACCGGGAACGCATTCGTGCAGCGTCAACGCAACGATGTTGTAGAGCGGGCGCGACTTCAGGTCGTAGGTATTCATGAGGCAGGCGCTGAGCCCACCGCGACCCGAGGTGTAGACCGGCGCGATCGCGTCGGGCACCGGCTGGATGGTGAAGCGGTAACGGGGAAGGGTGGTGAAGACGTCCTTCAGCCGACCGTCCATCCGCTTCGCCACATAGGCCGAGAAGCCGAGCAGTTCGTCGGGGGTTCGGGCGTAGAATTGCGGGTCGCTGCGCAGGAACGCGAGGAAGTCGGCGAAGCTGCCCTTGAAGCCGGTGGTGGCGATCGTCGCCTTCATGTCGGCGTCGATGCGTGAAACTTCCTTGAGGCCGATCTGATGGATCGCCTCCGGTGTGAGATCGAGGGTCGTGTATTCGCGGATCTGGCTTTTGTAGAACGACTCGCCGTCGGGCAGTGCAGCGGCGCTGACCGTCGTGCGCGTGCCGGGCAGGTAGGTGCCCCGGTAGAAAACGAGGAGCTTCGCATAGGCGGGGGCCGCGGCGGTATCGACCGCAGCCAGTCCTCGGCGCGCAGCGTCGCCTGCTGGCTCGCCGGGATCGAGGCGGGCATCGCCTTGAACGGTTCGGCGAGCGGGTTGTCGGCGCCCGGCTTGGTGAAGGCGGCAATGGTCGCATCGCGCCCGGCGAGTGACACGCGTGGCGGCGTGAAGCCGCGCTTCAGTCCGGCGCGCATGTTGGCGATGTTCTGGTCGAACCAGCGCGGCACGTCCTTGAGCCGGCCGATGTAGCGGCGATAGTCGTCGGCGGTCTCGAGCGGGGCATAGGGCTTCACTTCGCCCCAGAAGTAGGAATCGCTGTTGAGCGGCGCCTCGTAGGTGCGGAAGTCGATGTTCGCGACTTTCCCGCGTAGCGATTCCGCGAGGACAGCGGCGTTCAATCGTTCTTCGGGCGAAAGTTGCGCCGCAGGAATACGGTCGATGCGGTCGAGAACTGTGCTCCAATAGGTGCGCCGGCGCGCCCAGTCAGCCGGGGCGACGGCGGGGAAATGATCATCGGGCTTGCTGCGCAAGCCGTCCGCAATCTGCGCGAACTCCTTCTGTCGCCATTCCCATTCGGCGTCGTAGATCGTCTTGAGTTGCGCATCAGCCGCGCTCGGCTGGGCCCACGCCGTTGCTGGAGCAAGTGCGAGAAGCACCGTCGCCGCGACATATTCAAACCTCATCGTGTCCCCTTTGGTTGCGGCAGTCGTATCTGCCTCGGTCGGCAAGGGAAGCGCGCCGGCTGCACTCGGTCGGCCGCGTGAATTCGACCGTGTCGTGTCCTCGTTGCCGCATCCTGCCGGCTGTGGATGAAAGAACGGCTGAAGAGAGGAAGCGTCCAGGGCGGTCGTGAATGTCCACAACTGGATCGAAAAGGCGCGGTAGGAACGGGCTGTTTCCGCCGCGAATGCAGCTTACACCGGTAAGCGGTAGGGCTCGCGGTAGCGCGGCGTAATGAGTGCGTTGGCCTCGGCATCGCTCTTGAACTGTCCAGCCGCAGCATCCCATTCGACCTTCCGGCCAGTGCGCCAGGCAACGTTGCCCATTTGACAGACGATGGCGGTGTTGGCCGCTGACTCGATCGGGCAAGCGGGGTACGAGCGCGATCCTTCACGCAGGCGATAAAGTCCGCGGTGTGCCGATCAAGCCCGTCGTCCTTGGCCTGGGTCAACGGAATTTCACGGGTCAGGGCCTTGCCGTCACGCATCTCGGGCGAGACCCACCATTTGCTGCGGTCTACAACCAAGGTGCCCAGCTCGCCCACGAAGGCCACGCCATGATCGTGGCCGCCGAAGGGACCCCGGCTGATGCCGACCGCATGCTCCCATTCCACCGAATAGTCGCCAAAGTCGAAAAGGGCGGTCTGGGTGTCGGGGTCTCCATAGCCGAATCCGGATAGCCGTAGGCTCCGCCTAGCGAACTGACCGAATTGGGCACCTGCGCCTTCATTCCCAGCAGCGCGATGTCCATCAGGTGGACGCCCCAGTCGGTCATCAGGCCACCCGCATAGTCCCAGTACCAGCGCCAGCTGAAGTGGAAGCGGTTAGGGTTGAAGGCGCGCTGTTGCGCCGGGCCCAGCCAGCGGTCGTAATCGACCCCCGGCGGCGGTGCCTGGTCGGGCTTCGGCGCAACGCGCGTCATCCATCCCATATAGGCCCAGGCCTTGACCTTCCGCACCCGGCCGATGCCACCCGAATGGACATGGGCGATCGCATCGGCCCAATGCTGGTTGCTGCGCTGCCATTGGCCGACCTGAACGACGCGGTTGTAGCGTTGTTTGGCGGCGACCATCGCGCGGCATTCCGCGATGGAATTGCCGAGCGGCTTTTCACAATAGACATCCTTCCCCGCCGACATCGCATCGGCGAGTTGGAGCGCGTGCCAGTGATCAGGGGTGGCGATGATGACCGCATCGACCGATTTGTCATCGAGCATCCGGCGGTAGTCGCCGTAGAGGCGCGGCGCGCGACCCGATGATTTCTTCAGTTCTGCGCCGCGCTCGGCGAGGACCTTGGCATCGACGTCGCACAGTGCGACCGGCGTGACATCGGCCCCCTTGCACATCGCGGTGAGGTCCGCCCAGCCCATGCCTTTGCAACCGATCAGCCCCACCTGAATCTTGTCGTTGGCCGACCCGTGGCGGCGGGTCTGGGCGAAGGCTTCGTTCAAGGGAACTGCGCTGGCGGCGGAGGCGGCGAGGCCGCCGACCAAGAGAGCTCGGCGATCGAGGCTGTCGGTCATTTTGATCCCCCTGATTATCGTTGCAACATTGGTAGCGCCAAATCGTCGAGCCGCAAGGCCGCAGGGCGCACGCTGGCGGACCGTCGAAGCTTGCGGGGTTGTAAGGCAATCCTGAGGGGCGACATGGTGGCGATGCGGTTTATCGTGCCTCTCCTCATCCTCCTTACCGGCTGCGAGGGACCGACCTCGTCAGCAGGTGCGACTATCCCAGGCGCGGTCGCCGGATCGGACACGAAGGGACTCGATGCCGCATCCATGCGCGACGTGCAGGCAAGAGCCTCGGCGCTGCCGCGGCTTCGTTCGCTCCTCGTCCTTCGAGACGGACAGACGCTGACAGCGCAGGTGTTCAACGGCGGTCCCCCGCTGGATCGACCGGTCAACATCAAGTCGGCATCGAAGTCGGTCATGTCGGCACTGGTCGGCATCGCCATCCAACGCGGTGTCTTCGACGGCGTCGACCAGCCGATCCTGCCGCTGCTCAGGCGTGACGCGCCCGCCGATCCCAACCCACGGCTAGCCAGGGTGACCATCGGCAACCTTCTGTCGATGCAGGCCGGACTCGAACGCACCTCTGGCGAGAATTACGGTCGGTGGGTATCCAGCCCCAATTGGATACGGTTCGCGCTGGCTCGCCCCTTCGTCGCTGATCCCGGTACGGCAATGCTCTACTCGACCGGGTCCACCCACCTGCTCTCGGCGGCGCTTACACGGGCGACGGGCCAGAGCACGCTCGCCAACGCGCGCGCGTGGCTCGGCGAGCCGCTTGGAATTACGATCCCGTCCTGGCCGGCCGATCCGCAAGGCATCTATTTTGGCGGCAACGAAATGAGGCTCTCGCCGCGCGCACTCGCGCGTTTTGGCGAGCTCTATCGGCTAGACGGCATCATCGATGGCCGGCGCATCCTCCCGGCCAAGTGGATCGAGCAGAGCTGGACACCGCGCGCCGTCTCGCCTTGGAGTGGGAAGGCGTACGGCTTCGGCTGGTTCCTGACCGAGATGAAGGGCCATCCAGTGCGGTTCGCCTGGGGCTATGGTGGCCAGATGGTCTACGTCATCCCCAATCTACGGATCACGGTCGTCATGACGTCGGATCCGAACGGCTCACGGGACACGGGGCATATCGATGCGCTCCATAGCATCGTCGAGAACGCGATCGTGCCTGCTGCCGAGCGGGGTGCGTAGCGAGTTTTGCGCCGCTGCCATCCGCTGAAAGCGGGAACAGCACTGGGGAACCGTGATTAACTCGTCGGCATGGCCGAGTGAAAGACGCCCACGACCAGCAGCACGAGGACGAGGGATACGGCGCTCGACAGCGCGACAAGGATCGCCGCCGATTTGCGGTTCGTGTCGAGGAGGGTCGCGAACAAGGTCACGTTGCTGGCGATCGGGAACAGGGCGACGAGCCCGACGATCACGCGGTCGCGTGGGCTCAATACACCGACGAAGGCCGCTTCGAGTGCGAGCGCGGCACCGAGCAGTATCACGCCGGCGACCTGCCTGACCGCGAGGATGCGCGTCATCAGTCTTGGCCGCCAGTCGTCGCGGCCGGTTTCGGCAAGGTTGAGGCCGATCACCGCCATGCCGAGGACCGACACCAACGTGCCGGCGATCGAGACGATAGGGCGCTGCCGCTTCAGGCATCGTGACGCCGCCCCACTTTGCCAGGAGCGAGCCGATGACCACATACACGAGTGGCACCCGCAACGCCTTGGTAGCGGCCTTGCGCGTACCTTCCTTGGTACGCGCGATGGAAATACCCGATCGTGTTGCCGTACAGCGCGCTGCCGATATACGCGCAGATCACCGTCGATACGCCGACCTCGCCGAACAGGGCCTGGCTGACGGGCACCCCAAAGAACGCAACGTTGAAGAACGAGAAGGACGCCGACAGCAGTTTGGGATCGAAGTCGTCGCCGAGCCGCTTGGCCAACCGGTATGCCGGGATGCTCATCAGTGCCGAAACCACGAACATCAACGGTGGTATCACCATCAGCTGTTGCACTTCCGCGCCGAGCACCTTGTCGATGACCAGCAACGGGATGAGGCCGAAAACGAGTGCCTTCGAGCACAGCTTTGCCGCCCAGGGAACGCGGGAGCCGACAGCCCAGGCGAGCAGGATCACGCCGTAAAGCGGCAGGAGTGCCGCCGCGATGTTGCCGATCGCGCTCATTGCTGGCGCAGGATGTCGTCGACCGCACGACCGGCGCATTCGACATTGAACCAGACCGCATTGGTGTCGCGCAACTCGCCGTTCAGCAATTGGCCGAGCGCGTATAGCCGTGGTGCATCGCGCGTGGCGGATATGATCCGACACGTCGCCCGGTGCGCGATGGCCCCACCGACCGGATGCGGCTGCAGCCAGTCCTTCGCGAGCAGATCCTTGACCAGCGTCTCCTTCATCTCGTTCAGTGCGGTAGCCTGTCCCGTGGCGTTGACGACGACCGGTGCGTCGATCGTATCGCCATTCTCGAACCGGACCGTGAAGCCCGTACCGGTCTCGCTGGCAACGGTTTCATCGATCCGACCGCGTACGCTGAGCAATCCCCGCGTCATCGCATCGGCCAGGCGCCGCGCGTTCACCATCGGCGTGACGAAGCGCGCCGCAGCGAAATGCGGTGCCAGCCATTGCCCGAACCGTTTCTGGTCGGCGGGGCGCAACAGGTTCCATATCGCCGTCGAGTCATGACGCGTGGCGGTGAGGATGCGCTGGAACGGTTCGTCTCCGGACTCCGCCGCGGCGATGTCGCGCAGCAGGGCGGCCTCGGCGTCCCCGTCGTAGCGATCCTCCGCCTGCCAATCGATCGCACGTCCCGCGGCAGTTTCGGCCTCCAGACGAAAGAGGCGGAACAGATCCACTACCGAGAATGCGCTGCCCCGCTCGCGGATGAGGCGATGGACGTTTTCCAGCGTGAGGTGCTGACGGTCATAGCCTGTCTCGGGCGCGGGAATTTCGACGCGTGGCAGCATCCCTTCCTTCGATACGAGGTGGATGTTGCCGCGGTGTCCATCGTCGAGCAGTGTCATGACCGCGTCGATGGCACTGAGGCCGCTGCCGAGGACGACTACGGGCTGATCCCGCTCGATTTCCTGGGTCATGCGGTGGGCGGGGTAGGGGAGTCGAAATAGCCGGGCGTACCGTTCAGATTGCCGAACCGGTCCGGATCGGGCGTGCCGATGGTCAGCAGGACGACGTCGGTGGCGATCGTCGACCCGTTCGCGAGACCGAACCGTCCCCGCAGCGTGATCGCCCTCGATGGCGATTGCTTCCTCGCGGTGGACTTGGACATCGATCCCGGCGGTGCGCGCCTGCTGGAGCGCATTGTCGAGAACCTCCTGCATGTAGACGCGGTATTCGCGGCGTTGCGGGTATTCGACGCCATCGGGATCGAGCGGCGTGCCCGACGCCGCGCGCCGCGCCTCAAGCCAGGTTCTGAAATGACCGGGCTCGCGGTCGTAGAGCCCCATGAGACGGGATTCCGTGTTCAGAAGATGGCCGGGCTGTTCCGTGCCGAACGCCAATCCGCGCGCGAGTTCATCGTCACGCTCGACCAAATGGACCTTCCACCCGTCGCCTGGGTCATAGCATAACCGGGTGACAGCTTCGGCGAACGCTGCGACGCCACAGGCGCCCATGCCGATAATAGTCAATGTTTTCGGCATGATATCCGTTCGCTGAGGAACGGCGACAACGCGCGGGCGCTGTTTCGTGCCACGGCGACGTGAAAATTATGTCATTTTGATCCTGCGTCCAGTTCGACAGCCTTGGCCTGTTGCCGAGAGCGGGATTCCGAAACGTCAGGAATTAATCGTCAATACTGTCCAACTCACGGATATCCATGATTGTCAGGGGGTTACTCTTTCGATCATGATCCGGGAGACATTATGAAAACGATCCTTGCTGCCGCCGGCGTATTGAGCCTTGCAAGCGGTGCCGTTGCACAGAAAACACCGTCGGTGGTCGGCCTGAAGACGCAGGCAGAGCCTTATGCGACCGCGTCCGTGGTCAACCACCCCAAGACGATCGGCTGGCCCGAGGGGCGTAAACCGAAGGCGCCGCAGGGGTTTGAGGTCGTCAAATTCGCAGGTGGCTTGGACTACCCTCGCCAGGCACTGCTGCTACCCAATGGTGACGTGCTGGTCGCGGAAGCGCGTACGAAGCCCAAGCTGGATGCCGAGCCGGACGTCCAGCGTGGCCAGGCGCTGTCGAAGACGACCGGCTTCAGCGCCAACCGTATCACCCTGTTACGCGACGCGAACCGCGACGGGATCGCCGAACAGCGTTTCGTTCTGATCGAGGGGCTCAACCAGCCGTTCGGGATGCAGTACGGCAACGGTCGCCTGTATGTCGCCAATACCGACGGCGTCGTCAGCGTCCCGTTCACGCCCGGCCAGACGCGCGTGACCGCCACGCCGCAGCCGCTAGTGTCGCTGCCTGCGGGTGGCTACAACAATCACTGGACGCGAAACCTGTTGCTCAGTGCAGATGCGCGGACGCTGTATGTGTCGGTCGGATCGGCATCCAATGTCGGCGAACACGGCATGGACGAGGAGACCCGAAGAGCGGCAATTCTCGCAGTCGATCTTCGTACCGGACGAGGAGCGGCTCTATGCCTCGGGGCTTCGTAACCCGGTCGGCATGGCTTGGGCGCCGGGATCGAATGTGTTGTGGGCCGCCGTCAATGAACGCGACCAGCTCGGCGACGATATCGCGCCGGACTATCTCGTCGGCGTGCGTGACGGCGGGTTCTACGGATGGCCCTACAGCTATTACGGGAGGCAGGATCCACGTCATGCGAACGACAAGCGCGAGTTGTTGGCGACGACGTTGATGCCCGATGTTGCCGTTGGTCCCCATGCCGCGGCGTTGGGCGTGGCGTTCGCAAAGGAGCGCCGGCCGCGCAACAGATTGCGTATGTCGCGCGGCATGGCTCGTGGAACCGGTCCGCGTTCATCGGGTATGACGTGCTCGCGGTACCATTTGCAAATGGGAGGCCGACGGCCGCGCCGCAGCCGTTCCTGACCGGGTTCGTCGCGGACGAGAAGACGAATGAAGTCTATGGTCGACCGGTGAGCGTGCAGACGCGCGACGATGGTGCGATCTTTGTCGTCGACGATGCCGGGGATACCGTGTGGATGGTGCGACGCACCTCGTGACCACGACAGCCCTGATGGGTCTCGCAGCGACGCTCGTCTGCGTCGTTGCGCCACCCGCGTCGGCGCAGACCGTGCCGTTCATCGACACCGAGGATGCGACGTTATCCGAAGTCGACGTGGGCGACGGCGCCGTTCATCCGATCGTCTCGTTCGATGTCCGTAACGGCGATTACGCGCGCGGAGCGTATGACGACGATGACGCCGGCCTCGGCAGGGTTCCGATCCATGTCGCGATCGGCGGCGCCGCGGTGCTGAAGCGCCGCGCGGATGGGGAGGGGTCCTGTTCCTGACAGGGCAAAGCTCGAACGGCTTCCACGCGCCGCGATCCGACGAGAGATCTCGACCGCGCAGCTGGTACGAGAGCAACACGATCGTCGGTCTCGCATGGCGGCCTGGCACGGGGCTGTCGGCAGCGGGAGCGTATGCCATCAAGGCCAGTCCCAACGGGGTGGCGGGCACGACCCATGAAGCCAGCCTGACGTTCCTCTACACCGGCAAGGACGCACTTGGGTTTCTCGCGCCACGCTTTGCCGCGACGACGCGGACGAAGGGGCAGGGGGCTTCTACACGATCGTCGGTATAGCCCCGCGTTCCCGCTCACGCGCGCGGAGGACGGCCCGACGCTCACGGTGCCGGTTTCGGTCGGTGCCGGTTGGCGCAGCTTCTATGCAGCGGATAGCGGAGACAGGGTTTATGGCAGTGCCGGGATGAGCGTTGCCCAGCCGGTGAAGATCGCGGGCGCAAAGGCATCGTTGCAGGGCGAAATCCTTGCTCTCGTTCGAGACCCTCAGCTCCGAAGGCTCGACGCTCCCGATGGCACGACCGCGTCTGTCGTGCCGTTGGCAACGATCTCGATCGCCATGGCCTGGTGATGGAGCTCTGCGCGTCTTGACCAGCAACCGCCGGGCATGGACGAGAGGGCGCGAACGCGGCCCATCGTTTTGCCCGGCATCGTGGATTTGATGCTTGGCACTGCCGTCGCGCTCATCGAGCGTTAAGCCGAACCGGACCTATACGCTGCCCGGTACGACAGGAGCGACCCCATGAAATATCTGATCCCCTGGTCTTTGCCCTCACCGCAACCGCCTCGGAAGCCCGATCGTGGCAGAGTGACTATCCGAGCTGTAACGTGACGCAACAGCGTCATCTGAAGAGCGGCTCGGGCAAGACCGCGATGCAGGACCATATCTCGATGCGGGCGAACATCCTGCAGGCGGATATTGGCACCGCCAGCAAGGCGCGCCGGATTACCAAACAAACGTCGCAGCGCTTGTGGAATCGCGTCGAAGCGATCCGCAAGGCGAGCGATCGACTTGCCGCCAAACAGGGCTTCCTGAGTGCGGCGGAGCGAGCGAGCTACGATCGTCAGCTTGATGCGATCGCTCTACAGCTCTGCAAGTAAACGCCGCACCGTCACCCGATCAGACGCCTGCTAACCGCATGATCAGCGTCATCTCGCGATCGAACATCGCCTTTGTCGGCCCGACACACACGACGGCAATCGTGACCGGCAACGACGACGAGTGCTGCGAGGCCTCACTGTCAGACGGCGATGCGGACCAGATGCCCGTTCAGGAGCTGTCGCGCTGTTCGTCGGCCCCATTTGGCGTGTCGCACAATCAAAATATGCGAATTTTCAGCGAGATAGGGAACGCCGCCTGATCGCGCCACGTTGGGCGCGGGCAAAAGGCGGGGAAGCATGATGAAGACGTTGATCGCGGTACCCAGATTATGCCGCGCCTTGCACTGTCTCGTCGGGGAAAAGTCATCTGCCTTGAGCTTGACCGGCGGTCCGTCGACGCGGTCGGCGATCGTTCGTGATGACGCCTGTCGGAGCCGCGCATGCGCATCGTGATCGCCCCATCGGGGTTCAAAGAAAATCTCGATGCCGAGAATGTGGCGTCGGCGATCGCCCAGGAGTCCTGCGGGCCTGCCCCGACGCCGACGTGGTCGAGTTGCCGCTTGCCGATGGGGGCGAGGGACTGCGCATACCATGGCGCGGATGACCGGTGGTTCTGTGAAGGATGTCCGGGTTACGGGCCCGGTCGGCGAACGGATCGATGCGGGGCTCGCGCTGCTCGGCGGCGAAGAGCCGGTCGCCGTCGTCGAGATCGCGATGGCCGCAGGGTTGAAACTCGTTCCCCGTGAACAGCGCGATCCCTGTCGAACGACCACGCGAGGCGTAGGCGAACTTATCGCGCTCGCGCTGGATGCCGGCGTCTCGCGTATTCTCGTCGGGTGCGGTGATTCCGGCGTCAACGACGGCGGTGCAGGGCTGGTACGCGCACTCGGCGGAAAGTTGCTGGACGCCGATGGCGAGGAGATCGCGGAAGGCGGGATGGGGCTGAAGCATCTCGATCGCATCGATCTTTCGGGTCTCGATCCGCGCCTGCAGGGCGTCGAGATCGAGGTCGCCTGCAACATGAAGAACCTGTTGTGCGGCGAGAATGGCGTGGCGAGGATTTTCGGTCCGCAAAGGGCGCCTCACCCGAAGACGTCGAGTATCTGGCCGCTGCACTGGATCACTATGCGGACGTCATCGAACGCGATCTCGGGATCGACGTCCGGTCGATGCCAGGCGGCGGAGCGTCTGGCGGCATCGGTGCCGGTTTGCATGCGATGCTTGGCGCGAAGCTGAGTTCCCGGTTCGACGTCCTGCTGCCTTATTTCGGGCTCGACGAGGCGTTGGCCGGCACCGACCTCATCATCACCGCTGAGGGTGGGATCGACTTCAAGACTGCGCGGGGCAAGATCCCTGCGGAGATCGGGGACCGTGCCCGGTTGCTCGACATACCCGTCATCGCCCTGGCCGGAACGATCGGCGAACGAGCCGAAGTCGTGCACGAGCACGGGGTCAGCGCCTTCTTTTCGACCGTCCACGCGCCCGAAACGCTGGAGGAGGCCATGTCGATCGCGGAAAGCGAGCTCGTGCAATGTGCCGAGAACGTCATGCGGACCGTATTGGCGGGGATCGCGATTGCCGACAAACGCGCCGCGGCGCGGTGATGTCGGATAGTTCCTTGTGGGCGCTCGCGGACGATCCCCCGCGCGGAGCGTGCCGGAACGGCGCTGGCGCTGGACGATCGGCGCAGTCCCGGTCGTTCTGCTGATCGCCTTGCTCGGGATCGGTGTCATGATCCCGGCGGGGCTGGGCAACGAGGCTCGGCTTGCGCTTTTTGGCTTTGGCACGGCCGTGGTGCTCTGGTCGCTGACGCAGATCAACGCCGCCTATGTCGCGTTGGGCGTGGTATTGCTGCTCGTGCTCGGCGGTGCGCTTGAACAGGAACAGCTTTTCACAGCGCTCGAATCCGACGTCATCTGGCTGATGATCGGGGCGTTCATCCTGGGCACGGCGGTCCAGGATACAGGTCTCGCCGCGCGGCTGACCGGTCTGGTCGCCAAGCGGGCGCGAAGCGTCAGCGCCATGATGTGGCTGGTCACGCTCGTGCTGTTGCCGACCGCTTTCCTCATCCCGTCCACGTCGGGGCGTGCAGCCGTCGCGCTGCCGGTCTTCCGCAGCCTGTCCGATGCGGCGGGCAGCGCAAAAGTGACCCGCGCGCTGGCATTGCTGATTCCGACCGTGATCCTCGTCTCCACGGTCGCCAGCTTGACGGGGGCCGGATCGCATCTGATTGCCAACGACCTGCTCGGCGATCTTGGCGGCACCAAATTGTCGTTCGTCCAGTGGCTGCTCTTTGGCCTGCCGTTCGCGCTCATCGCCAGCGCGGTCACGACCTGGATCATCGGTCGGCTGTTTCTCGACAAGGATCTGCGCGCGAAATCGTTGTCGATCGAGACGACCGCGTCCAAACCGTTCAGTCGTGACGAGTGGATCACGCTGATGGTGATCCTGGCGTCGGTCGGTCTGTGGTCGACCGAACATCTGCATGGTCTTCAGATCGCGACGGTCAGCGTGCTGGCAGCCCTGATCCTCACGCTGCCCGGCATCGGCGTCATCGCCTGGAAGGACGGGCTGAAGGCGGTAAACTGGAATCTCATCGTCTTCGTCGGGGCGGCGCTGGTGCTTGGGCAGGCGTTGATCGGGACGGGCGCCGCAAAGTGGCTGATCGGGCTGGTGTTTTCAGCCTCCGGACTGACCGATGGTGGATCCAGCAGTTTTATCCTGCTGGCCCTCGCGCTGATAACGCTCACGTCGCATCTGTACATGACATCGCATACCGCGCGTGCGGCGGCGCTGACGCCGGCGCTGCTGTATCTCGCTGGTACGTTGAAACTCAATCCCGCCGCGGTCATGTTCATCGGATCGGTCGGCATGGATTATTGCCTGACGTTTCCGGTAAGTTCGAAGGCGTTGCTGATGTTTCAGGAAGCCGACCCTGATGCCTGGGCGCCCGCCGATCTGCTTCGGCTCAGCGCCATCCTGCTGCCGGTCCATGCCCTGCTGATTATCGCGGTCTATTTCGGCTGGTGGCAGCATGTGGGGTTAAAGCTGTGACGTTACGGCGTAAATTGATGATCGCGTTCGGCGGCTTGGCGACGACCACGCTCTTGATCGCGATGGTCGCGCTGTTCATGTCGCTGCGTTGGCAGACCACGTCGAACGAGGTGGAGACGCATTACCGGCGCAGCCTGTACCTCGAGCAAATTCGCGCCGAAACCTTTCAGGCGCTGTCCGAGGTCCATGACAGCCTGGCGGGTGGTCGAGGCGAGATTCCCGACGCTCGGCAGGATTTCGAGCGGGCGATTGCGCCGACCCGCGCCGTGTTCGCGAAATGGGATCGGCTCGCGACCACGGCGCGCGAGAAACGTGATCTGGAAACCGTGAAGACCGCGCATGAGAGCCTGATCGGTGCGGCGCGCGATGTGTTCGTTCTCGCCGGGCAGGGGCGCCGGGCAGACGCCGTGCGGCGGGTCGACGATCGGCTGGATACGGGGGATTATGCCGCATTCCGGGCATTGACCGAACGCATCGCCCAAGCCGATCAGGTGCGTGGACAGGTGATCCGCGACGAAACCAGGAAATTGCGACGATCTGCCAATGTGATGGCTGCGGTCGCGATCCTTGCTGCGCTGTCGTTGTCGCTGCTGATCGCGGCCTATCTCGCATCCGATCTGTTCGGCCCGCTCCGCCAGTTGGGCAAGGCGCTCGACGGGCTGGCCTCGGGCGATACGACCCAACGTCTCGATCAGGATCGCAAGGATGAAGTCGGGGCCGTGGCGCGTGCCTATAATGGGACGGCCGAGGCGATGGCATTGCGTGAGGCGGCGGCCCACGACGGCGGGGCCCGAGATGCGAAGTCCGAGAGCCTTTCTCACCTGACGGTGCACCGGTTGGTCGACACCTTGGAGAGCCGCATCGCTTCGCTGCGAACGTCGGAGAGCTTGGAGGATGCGCTGGTCGATGTGGAGCAGATCATGCGTTCGATCGGCCGCGTGACGCAGATCGGCCATCCGCTCGATCTCCATCTCGAGCCCTGTGATCCGTGCCGTCTCTCACAAGCCGCACTCACGCGGTTCGGTCCGGAAATTGCCGCGCGGGGGATCAGTTGCGAACTCGATCTGGAGGCGGACGCGAGATCCATACTGGCGGACCGCCTGAAGCTACGCGGAGCCCTCGAAGAACTGATACGCAGTGGGCTGGCGATGCTGCCCGATCGTGGCGGTCGGATCGGCGTGCGGATCAGGAGCGATCAGAAGGACGATATGGTGCTGATTGAAATTGCCGATAACGGGCGCGGGATGGACAGCGAAACGGTCGAGCGCGCGCTGTCCGTTGCGCCGCCCAGCGATGCTGGAGCGCCGGATACGTTGGACGTCGGCACGGCGATGGTTAGGGCGCTTGTCGAGCGCCATGGCGGAACCTTCACGTTGCTCAGCAAGCCCGGGCAGGGGACCGTGGCCCGCCTGTCGCTGCCGGTGCGGCAATGAGCCGACTATACCTGGTCCGCCATGGCGAATCCGTCTGGAACGCGGCGCGACGTTTGCAGGGGCAGGCCGATCCTGACCTTTCACCCCGCGGCGAAGACCAGGCCCGCGCGCTGGCGACTGCCTTGCCGCCCCATCTTCCCCGCGATGCGATCTGCTCCGACCTCCGGCGCGCGAGCCGCACCGCGGCGTTGTTGGGACTCGACGCTCGGCCGGATCGACGGTGGCGTGAAATCGGCGTCGGCGAATGGGAGGGTCAGGACACCGATGACCTGCGCACGCGCGATCCCGCGTGTTGGCGGGCGTGGCGGGCGGGCGACTTCACACCGCCGGGTGGGGAGTCCGGCCAGGCATTTCGCGATCGGCTATCGGATGCGTTGGCAACGCTAGCGGGTGATGCGCTGGTGGTAACGCATGGCGGGGTCGTCCGCGCTGTCACGTCGATGATCCTCGACCTGCCGTCGGATCGGCTGGCACCGGTGCCCCCGGCAAGCATCACCATCCTCGACCGCGGCCAGTGGCCACGGCTCCGGGGCTATGGCCTGACCGCGGACCTGTCGCGGGACACGCCCGACTAAGACGCCTTGAAGACCGATGCCTGTTCCGCGGTATCCGGCTCAGCTCCAGTGACGCACTGCGCCTGTATCCATGTGTACGAAACCGTCGTTTGGGTAATAGCCGACGCCCCACCGCGCAGCGACAAGGCGGCGCTTCGGAGATGACTGAGCGGCACCCCTGGGATTGCGATGTCGGTCGCCTTGCCGAGCATGTGCTGGCTCTTGCTGGCGACGCCGTGCGACCGCGCATGCAGCGCGCGGTTGGTCTTCGGGCTCCGATACCCCGAAACCAGCTTCAGCGCCTTGCGTGGAGGGACGTCGAGCCGATCACGAACCCGCACCAGCAGGTCGAGGAGCCCCGGGTCCATTTTCCGGGTCGCTCCCGTGCGCCAATCGCGCATGGCGTGGTTGAGTTCGGCAAGACCCTCCGCGCGATAGCGGCCATTGGCGAAGAAGCAGGCGTCGTAGCGCTCGCCGTTATGCGGATTGACCAGTACGAGCCGGCGCTCGGGCGCGCGCGCGGAAACCCGTTCCGACAAGGCGGCCGTCACGAGCGCGGCGACACCGCCGTTGATCAGATCGCGGCGGGAAAACAAGGCGTTGGACAAATGTCGGTTCCGGTCAAAGAGTGGCCCCAACCTTAGGGCATGACCGTGTGCGTGTTCCTTAATGGCGGGCGCTTTCGTCGCACCCATTCCACCGTTCGCCTGATTGTTGGCCGCTGAGCGGGGCGGGGGCGTCACGACAAGGGCACGTCGGTCGCTGACTTGCTCATGAAAAACCACGTTTTTGCCTGAGGCGCGACGGAAACGGCGTCTTGCGTCGTTGAAGCCTGCATGACGCCGCGCAACCGGCGTCGATCACGTCAGGAGGTATTTCATGAAAAAGCTCTTGCTGGCCGCACTGGCGGTCGGAACCGCCATCACGACGGCTATGCCTGCCGAAGCGCGACAAGGCTGTGGTCCCCGGTTTCACCGTGGCGCCTATGGTCGCTGCGTCCCCAACCGCGTCCGGCGCGTCGTGGTCGTGCCTCCGCCGCGGGTCGGCGTCTATTACCCCGGTCGCGGGTATTGGCATGCCAACCGCTATTGGGGGCATCGCTATCGCTGGCATGGCGGTTGGCGGTATCGCTGATCGACTGGGTCCGGGAGCGACACGCTCCCGGACCTTAGTCAGCAGGACGTACCGCGCGCCGGACGCCGATAGCGGCTTCGGGTAAAACCGGTTCCTGACTCGACGATGGACATCATGGCGGCGCGAAAGACCAGGCTTGCTCGATCACGATCCGGATACCGCCCTGCTCGCACGGATCGGTCGCGGCGATGCAGCGGCAGCGCGGCTGCTGGTCGCCGCGAAATTGCCCCGCATCCTCGGCCTTGCGACGCGGATGCTGCACGATCGCGCGGCGGCGGAAGACGTCGCGCAGGATGCGTTCGTCCGCGTCTGGCGAACAGCTGCCGCCTGGCAGCCGGGCGCAGCGCGGTTCGATACCTGGCTCCATACGGTCGTGCTCAACCTGTGCCGCGACCGATTGCGTCGCCGCCCCCAGATGGGCCGCGAGGCGGCGGACGGCGGGCTACCAGAGATGCCCGATCCCGCCCCGGACGCGGAGTCGAGCCTGATCGAGGCCGAGCGCGATCGGACGGTCGCAATAGCGATCGCCAGCCTGCCCGAGCGCCAGCGCGACGCGATCCTGCTGGTCCATTATCAGGATCTGCCCGGTGGCGGAGGCGGCGGCCGTGCTCGACGTCAGCATCGAGGCGCTGGAATCTTTGCTGGCACGGGGACGGCGCACGTTGCGCACCCGGCTTTCCTCGTCGCAGGAGGACGACGCCCATGACTGATCCGCTGACCATCGACCGCGTCCGCGATCTGGCCGCCGCTTACGGTGCCGCCGTGGCCCGCTGGCCAGATCGGTACCGCGCGGCCGGCGCCCGCCTCGCCACGACGCCGGCGGGGGCCGCGATCCTTGCCGAGGCCGCCGACCTCGACGCACGGCTGGACAGGTGGCGGGTCGAGGCTCCTGGACTGGACCTTGCCGCGCAGATCGCCACCAGCGGGGCTATCGCGACCCGCCGTGCCGCGTTGCGGCTGCGCTGGTGGTGGTCGGGAGTCGGGATCGCGGCGACGCTGGCAGGGGCGGCGGCCGGTACGGCAGCGGTGGCGATGAGCGTGCCGATCGATCTCGGCCACGGGGTGGGTGCCGCCGCCGATCTGGGCGCGATAAACGGCAGCACGTCGTTCGGCGACATCACGGGATCGGATCGATAGATGACGGCAAAACTGCGCATCGGGCTGCTCGTTTCGATCATTCTCAATCTGTTTCTCGCGGGCGCGCTGGGCGCCGGCTACGCATCGCTGCGCACCGATACGCGCATGCTCAACGCCGGTTCGCTCCGCATCGCGGGGGCCGAATTGTCAGCGGCCGACCGCCGGCCGTTCCGGCGGGCTTTGCGGCAGGCGCGACGCGCGATGCGACCGACGATCGCGGTCTCTCGCAAGGCCAAGGCGGAGGCCGCCGCGCTCCTGCGGCGAGATCCGGTGGATCAGGCCGCGGTGCTCGCCGCGCTGGATCGGGCGCGAACCGCGGACATGGCAGTACGCGCAGCGGTCGAGCGTCGCGCCGTCGCGTTCGCTGCGGATCTGCCCGTTGCGGATCGTGCGAAGCTTGCCGACGCAGTCGAACGTCGCGCGGGCCGGGTGAGACCCGGCCGGGAATAACCTCGCGACGGGTCTTCGTGGCGGGGCGTCGGACGATTGAAGTTGTGACCCGTTATCGCGGACCGGAAGGCCGGACGCGCGTAGTTTTCGGAAATGTAGCGGTAATCGCCGCAGTGCCGGATAAATTCGGCCGGACGATCTTTCATCTGCCTCGTTCTGTTGACGAGCGGGTTGCAGGCGATCCGCATGATCTCGACCTCGCTCAACCCGTCTAGCGGCCTGTCGGTTTAGCCTTCTTGCCGTTCCCCGGCGCGGCGATTGGTTTGGCTAACCGCCATACCGTCCAATCAACGCTCGCCGTAGCATCCGGTCCTCCAGCGAATAATACAGCGCTATCAGGTTGCCAGCTGCCACGGCCGACGCTGCAAACGCGATGTCGGTTGCCTCGCGGGTCACGGCAGGCGGCGGCACGAGCAGCGGTTCGAGCCCACGCCCTGTCACGCGCGCGAAATCGGGACTGAAGCTGATCCAGCCGATCCGCCAGCGCGCATCGTGCGTCGCGCCGTTGTAGAACATCACCGGATCCTGCCCCGCCCCCTGCCAGATAGGCCCGGTCGACAGATGCCAATTGTCCCAGCTGTCCGCGCGGATGCCGAACGGATCGGGCAGCACGGTCCACGGGCCCTTCGGCGTCGGGCCGCCCGCCATGCCGATCCGCGACGCGCCCTGCGCGGCATATTCGTAGAATAGGCGCCAGTCGCCGGCCGCGGTCTGCGCGAGCGTCGCCTCCTTGATATTGCCTTCGCCCGGCGATGCCTTCAGCACTAGGTCTTCCTTGACCAGCGCGGTAAGGTCGGGGCCTGCGGCCAGGATCATGCACCCTTGGGTGCGCGCTTTATCGACGCCGGTATAATAAACGAGATACTCGTGGCCAGCCATGAGAACGGTTGGATCCTCGCAGCCGCCCAGGTCTTCCGCACCAGGGCCAGGCGTGATCGCAAGACCCGGATTCATGAAGAAGGTCAGCCCGTCGCGGCTCTCCCGCGCGCGATGATCCCGGTCGGATCACGGGGCTCGAGCGGATGCGGTACGCCGCGAACCATGATCCGGTACAGGTCGCCTTCCTGCCAGACGAACGGACTCATCAGGTCCATGCCCTCGATTACCGACACGGCGGAAATCGTGACGATGTCGAGCTGCTCGACTGCGTACGTGATCGTCATGCGCCCTGCGCCACGGTGAGCGATAGCGCGCCGTCGATCGTCACGGTGGTACCGGTGATATAGTCGGCCGCTGGCGACAATAGAAACGCGACCAGCGCCGCGACCTCGTCGGGCCGCCCGGCGCGCTTCCATGGGATCGCCGCTTCCTTCGCCGCGAGCTCGTCCGGATGATCGAGCGCGGACTGGTTCATCGGCGTCAGGATCATTCCCGGCGCGACTCCGTTCACCGCGATACCCTTTGGGGCCAGTTCCAGCGCCAAGGTCGCGGTCAACTGCGACAGGCCGCCCTTTGCAGAATCGTAATCCACTCCGCCCGGGCGCGGCGCGTGTTCGTGAATCGACGATATGTTGACGATCCGGCCTCTGGCATTCTTCGCTTCGAGCGCGCGGACCAGCCGACGACAGGTCAGGAACGGGCCATAAAGATCGGAACGGATGACCCGGTCGAACTGCCCGAGTTCCATGTCGACCAGCATCACGCCGCTCATGTTCAATCCGGCCGAATTGACCAGCAGGCTGACCGTGCCGAACGCTTTTTCAGCTGCCGCGAACAACCGCTCGACCGCGGCTTCGTCGCCGACATCGGCTTGGACCGCGATCGCGCGATCGTCGTCGCCGATCGATGCGCAGACCGCCTGCGCCGCTCCCGCATCTTTGAAATAGGTGATCACGACACAGGCACCACCGTCGCCAAGCGCCTTGGCGCAGGCGGCACCAATTCCAGAGTCACCGCCAGTGACGATAGCGATTTGATTGTCGAACAGGGTCATCACCGCTGAACCGGCGGGATGACATCCCAGTTGCATGAATTCGCTGCCATGAAGGCAGCCGCCGCCGGGTCGTAGACAGGGGCTGGGGCGTCGGTGACCTTTCGATGCCTTAGGCTGACGTGCAGCGCCCAACCTAGCCACTGAGGCATGACGCAAGTCAGCCAGATCGTTGCCATTTGTCTGTCGACAGCCGCAACGCGCTTGCCATGAACACCCGCGTCACGGCTGCGGCATACAAAAATGCGCGCAGTTATTGCTGCATCGTAACATGCACGTCACAAGTTTCACGCATGCAACATCGAGCCGGATAGCGGTGATTGGGAGCGCTATGTGCTAAATATTGAATGGTTGCCGACGTTCGTCGCTGTGAAGGCCAGATAGAAACGACAAATCTCGCGAGCCTTGTGCTTGCCGCTGCAATGCGACTGCGAGCAACGATATCTGAGTTGCTCGATTATTGGTTGGCAGGTGGTGAAAGAGTCAGCGCATCACCGAGCGTGAAGTACCGCTCAACTCTATAACATCTAACACTATCTCGAACTCATCGAGTTCGGGATGCGAAGTCGCACGTCTGGAGCTCGGCTCGGGAAGTGTCACTGACCTATACGCATCGGGGGAAGCAGAAAAATGATCTGCAATTTGAAGCATGTCGACCGCATGGGACACCTTCTGCTGGGTGCAGCGATCGCAGCGCTATCCGCCGCGCCAGCTCTCGCCCAAACCGTACAGGCTCCAGTCGGTGAGGAAGCCGAGGCCGATGAGGACATCGTTGTAAGCGGCTATCGTCGCAGCCTCAAGAAAGCGATCGAGATGAAGCGCGATACGATCGGCTTTTCGGACTCGATCATCGCCACCGATATCGCCGATTTCCCCGAGCAGAACCTCTCCGAAGCGCTGCAGCGCGTCCCCGGCGTGACGATCGAGCGCGAACGAGGCCTTGGCACGCGCGTCAACGTCCGCGGCCTGCCGAGCGAATTCACCTTCGTGTCGATCAACAAGCTGGCGACCGCCTCGGGCTCGGGTGGGCGCGACGTGGAATTCGACATCTTCGCCTCCGAACTGATTCAGTCCGTCACGGTGCAGAAGTCGCCGGTGGCGGCAGACGAGGAAGGCGGCATCGCCGGCTCGGTGCTGATCCGCACCGCGCGGCGCTTCGATAATGCCGGCCTGCGCGTGGTGGGCAGCGCGGACGGCGCGTACAACTCGATCTCCGAGAAGATCGACCCCAATTTCTCGTTTCTCGCCAGTAACACCTTCGGCGACTTTGGCGTGCTCGTCTCGGTCGCCAAGCAGCAGCGCACCAACCGCACCGACTCGAATTCCGGGATCAACTTCCGGCCGATCGCGCGCTGGACCGACCGTACCGGCACCGTCTACCGCAACCAGGCGATCGCCGTGCTGCAACGCGACGCCGGCATCACCTTCACCAATGCCGACAAGAACAAGATCGTCTTTCTCGATAAGGTCGGCGACCGCGTCTACCAGAACGATCAGGATCGCCTCGGTCTGTCGGGTTCGGTGCAATATAAGCCGAGCGACAATTTCAATATCGCCTTCGACGCGTTTCTCGGCTCGTACGATACGACCGAGGACGAATATGATGCCGCCGGCTATGCGGCGTCGAGCAACTCGACGCTCGAGACGATCCACGATTTCGACGCCACGACGCTGGCCGACAGCGGCATCGTCGTGCTGCGTGATGTCTCGTACACCAACACCCAGCATGAATTCCTGAGCAAGGAATATATCAACGAGACCGACTATCGTCAGTTCGGCAGCGAGATGAACTGGTCGACGGGCAACTGGAAGATCAATGCGCTGGGCGGCTATTCCGGCGCGAAGAAAACGCTCGATACCTCGAACCTCAAGCACGTCGCCTATGCGCCGTCGCGCACCCGCTATACCGAGAATGGCGGCGAGACGATCCCGAGCGCCAATCCGCGCACGATCGACATGTACAATGCGCCGAACGCCTATCTGTTCGAGGCGTATGAAACCTTTCGCGAGCAGATCAAGGACGACAAATACGCCGCGCAGATCGACCTGAGCTATAATTTCGAAACGTCCTTGCTCAAGCGTTTCAACTTCGGCGGCCGCTACACCAACAAAAGCAACGAGCGCGAATATGGCGAGGAGAAGATCCAGGGCCCGACGCGCGGCAGCAGCGCCTATGTCAACGTCCGTAAACTTGGCGACAGCCCGCTCGAGAACGTGACCGACATCACAGGCGGCAAGAGCTATCAGGCACGCGACCTTGGCTGGGCGCAGGTTTCCAACGCCTATGCCCGCGACTTCTTCCGGCCCGACGGGTTCGTCACGCCGTTCAGCGACGCCAATTATTACAAGGTCCAGGAAGAGACGATTGCCGGTTATGCGATGGTCGACCTCGAATTCACCGTGGCCGTGCCGGTGTTCGTCAATTTCGGTGGCCGCTATCTGCGCACCAGCATCCATTCGGAAGGCTTCCAGCAGGTCCAGAACCCGAACGGCTCGATCGGGCTGACCCCCGCGCCGGTGTCCAGCGACGGCAGATATGAAAAGTTCCTGCCGTCGGTCAACGCGCATGCCGAGCTTACCGACAGCCTGTTCCTGCGCGCCGCCGCCTCGCAGACGCTGATCCGTCCGGCGTTGACCGATCTTGCCTACAAGCGGATCGCGAGCATCGGTAATTTTCGCTACACCGACGGCAACCCGGGTCTGGAGCCCACTTTGGCCGATCAGTGGGAAGTCGGCGTCGAGAAATATCTGCCCCGCGGCGGCATTCTCGCAGCGTCCTATTTCTGGAAGAAGATCAAGGGCGTGGTGCAGAGCCAGCTGACCGGTGTGGTGCCCGGCGTGACGGTCTACAACGCCAACGGCTCGGTCAACGGCGTCTACGATTTCGACGTCTACCAGCCCGTCAACGCCGAGGGGTCTTACAAGGTCAGCGGCGTCGAGGTGAACGCGGTAATCCCGTTCGGCATGTTTGCGGACTGGGCGGACGGCTTCGGCATCAACGCCAACGCCACCTTCCTCGACAGCTCGCTCACCGGCGGATCCGACCTCGGCATCGATACCTCGCCGATCGGTCTTGCCGACAAGACGTACAATGCCACGGTCTTCTTCGATAAGGGGCCGCTCTCGCTGCGCGTCTCGTACAATCGCAAGGGCGCCTATGTGGAGCGGATCGAGCGTAACATGTATCCGGTGTACCGCGATGCGTACGGTCAGTTCGACGTCGCCGCCAGCTATCAGGTGACGCGCAACTTCCGCGTCGAGCTGCAGGGCATCAACGTCGGGAACGCGAAGACCACCGGCTACACGATGGATCCGTCCTTTCCGACGACGTACGAAGCCTCGGGCAGCCGCATCAGCCTGGGCGTCCGCGGGCAGTTCTGATCCTCCGCAGGCTTCGCCGCAGAGGCGGGGCTTGCTACCCAATATCCAGTTCCGGAGCATCCCCATGATCTCGCATATCGCTCTCGCTGCGCTGCTCGCCGCGTCCGTCCAGCCTGCGGTCGCCCAGCGGGCAGCACCCGATCTGTCGCGCGCGGCCCGCGGCGATGTGCGTGCGCCAGGCGGCGCACGGCGTCTTCTCGGCGATATGCACGAAACCTATCGTGCGCTCGCCGACAAGAGCGAGGTGCGCAACGTCATCCTGCTGATCGGCGATGGCATGGGGGACTCTGAAATTACGATCGCGCGCAACTATGCCGAGGGCGCTGGCGGGTATTTCAAGGGCATCGATGCGCTGCCCTTCACCGGCCAGTACACGCATTATTCGCTCGATCGTGAAACCGGCAAACCCAATTATGTGACCGACAGCGCGGCCTCGGCGACCGCATGGGCATCGGGGGTCAAGAGCTATAACGGCGCGATCGGCGTCGATATCTATGGCAAGCCGCACAAGACGCTGCTCGAGCGGGCCAAGTCGGCCGGGCTCGCCACCGGCGATGTATCGACCTCGGAAATCCAGGACGCCACGCCGGGCGCGCAGGTTGCCCATGTCGCGCAGCGCAAATGCTACGCGCCGGCCGCGACGAGCACACTCTGCCCGCGGAACGCGCTGGAGAATGGCGGCGCCGGTTCGATCACCGAACAGTTGCTCGATACCCGCGCCGACCTGGTGCTGGGCGGCGGCGCGGCAAGCTTTGCCGAGGCGGCAACGGCAGGCCGGTACAAGGGCAAGACACTCTTCCAGCAGGCGCAGGCGAGGGGCTATCGCATCGTGCGCAATGCCGCCGAGCTCGACGCCGTCTCCCGCGCCGACGACACGCGGCCGCTGATCGGGCTGTTCGCCGACGGCAACATGCCGGTGCGCTGGACCGGTCCGCGCGCCAGCCACCACGGCAACATCGACAAGCCCGCCGTCACCTGCCAGCCCAACCCGCAACGCCTGGCTACGGCCCCCAATCTGGCTGCGATGACCCGCAAGGCGATCGCCTTGCTCAAGAACCGGCCCAAAGGCTTCTTCCTGCAGGTCGAAGGCGCGTCGATCGATAAGCAGGACCATGCCGCCAATCCGTGCGGCCAGATCGGCGAGACGGTCGATCTTGACGAGGCGGTGCAGGTCGCGCTGGAATTCGCCAAGGCCGACGGACACACCCTGGTGATCGTCACCGCCGATCACGCGCATACCAGCCAGATCATCGGCAACGGCGCCCGCGCGCCCGGCCTGACCGCCGCGCTCAATACGCGCGAGGGCGGTGTCATGACGGTCAATTACGGCACGGCCGAGGAGGGCTCGCAGGAACATACCGGCACACAGCTCCGCATCGCGGCCTATGGTCCGCATGCGGTCAACGTGTCGGGACTGCTCGACCAGACCGATCTGCACTACATCATCCGGAATGCACTCGGACTGGATCGAGTAGACTAGACATTCCAAGACCGAAAAGTGAGAGTTGCCGTTATGTCCAGGCTGTGAAGCACTTCCCACCCTTTATAGCAGCGGGCTGCGCGACGATGCTCGTTGGGTGCTCGGCGGGGATCAATCCCACACAAGTCGTTGCCCGCGCCGCCTCACCGGAAGAAATTCAAGACGATCCTGAAGCCTCATCAGCTCGCCCTGATGGCGCAGGAGCTTGGGTCATGCTGCAGGCTTCGATCAGCCGGAAAGATGCTGAGCGGATTGCCCGCTGGGAGGTCTACCCTCATGTTTACATTGTCGAATGTTCCACTGGACGTGAGACCAATGTCGGGACCGAGCCTCGCCTGGACGGAATCCAATTTGCTGACGCCAACGCGATGCGAGCAGCTCTGAGAATTCACCCAGTAGAGCGGGCTTATCAGATGCGGAGCCTGGTGTTTGCTCGCGAGAAGGATTTCCAGACGCCGCAATGTCTGAAGTTTCGTGGTGGCAGCTACACCGGCCAGAAGATGGTCGAGACGCCTGTCCCGATCCGACCCATCGGCCGATTTCCTTGAGGCCGCTTTCCTCTCCATCCCGGCCATTCGGTTTACGCCCAACTGCGTTCGCTAGCTCCGGGCAACCGCTGCCATCACCTTGCCGTCAAATACAGCCGTTGCGAGTTGGGCTGCCCGCCTTCGCGCTGCCTTGCGTTTGAACTGGTCGTGTGACGGTCCAGCGTAGCCGGCATATTCTCACAGCGCGGCGGAGCAAGGCCCCGGGTAGCACGAACTCCCAGGCTTTTATCGTTACTTGCTGAATTGTGGCGGCGGGGAGGTCGAGTTGCGGGTCGTCAGAACGGCGGGGACCGTGACGGGTGTGGTGGTCGTCAGACGCGCGCCGAGATCGGCGATGATCAAGCTGACCGCTTGCGCGGTGACTTCGGCGATCGGCTGGACGATCGCGCTCAATGGCGGATGTGCCAGACGGATGATCGGCGTGTCGTCGAAACTGATCAGCGACAGGTCGCGAGGCACTGCCAGGGTCCGCTCGCGCGCCAGTTCGAGCGTCGCGAGCGTCATCTGATCGTTGCTCGCGATGATCGCGGTCGGCGGCTCGGCCAGCGCCAGCAACTGTGCCGCCGCCGAGCGTCCCGACGCGTGGCTGAAATCGCCGACCGCCAACAGGTCGTCGTCCGCAACGCCCGCCGTCTGCATCGCCGAACGCCAGCCATCGACCCGCCACGCGCTGAGTTCATACTCCGCCGGTCCGGCGATGAAGCCGATCCGCCGGTGGCCGAGTTCGAGCAAATGCTCGGTCGCGATCCGCGCCGCCCGCGTGTCGTCCATGATCAGCCGGATGCCGGGCCCCTCGGTCAGCGAGCCGATCCGCGCGAAGCTGATGCCCTGCGCCTCGAGCAGGTTGATGATCAGCGGATTGCCCGAATGCGGCGGTGTCAGGATCACGCCATCAGGTTGCAGCGCGGCGATCGCCGCCAGCAGCTCGCGCTCGATATGGTCGCTATGCGTGTCGACCAGTTCGACGATCAGGCGGTAGCCGTGCTCGGCGCAGGTCAGCATCCCGCCCAGCATCATCTGGTCGAACCAGTCGGTGCCCTGTCGCGCGCGCCAGTCGGCGATGGTCCGCTCGCGGTCGTTGAGCGCGAGGATCAAATACGAGCGCGAGCCGCCCATGCGCTGCGCGGCGATCGACGGGACATAGCCGAGCTTGTCGATCGACGCCTGCACGCGTTGCATCATCTCGGGCCGGACGCCCGAATCCTTGTTCACCACGCGGCTAACGGTCTGGAGCGAAACCCCGCATCCGCCGCGACATGCTTGATCGTTACCGCCTGACGCCGTCTTGCCATGCGTCTGAACTCAGGCTGCGAGGACGGGCGAGGGCGCAGTGCCGCAATAGCGCGCGACATAGGCGGCATGCTCGGGCAGCCCCGCGACCGTCGCGTTGGTGCCGTCGCGCAGGCCCCCGAGCAGCCGCGCCAGTTCCTCGTCGCGCAGCTTGGTCGCGATCGGGTGATAGCTCCGCGGCACGATGCCCTGGCCGAGCATCACCTGCACCCAGCTATTCTCCGCGAACAGCTCCTCGTTCTTGCGGAACACGCGGCCGGTCTCGCGGAACAGCTCGATCTTCTGCTCCAGCGAGGCGGGGATCGGCATCGCCGCGCATTGCCGCCAGAACGCGCTGTCGCGGCGGTTCGTGGCCTTGTAGTGCAGGATCAGGAAATCGCGGATCTGCAGCATGTCGGTATGCTGCTGGTCGTTGAACTCGGCGACGTCGCGCGGACTGACCGCGCCCGACGGGAACAGCCGCAGCAGCCGCAGCACGGCGCGCTGGATCAGGTGGATGCTGGTCGATTCGAGCGGCTCCATGAACCCGCCCGACAGCCCGATCGCGATGCAGTTGCGATGCCATTGCTGGCGCCGCGCGCCGGTCACGAAGCGGATCACGTTCGGCTCGGTGAGCGTCTTGCCCTCGATATTGCCGAGCAGCCGGTCGAGCGCGGCGTCGCGGTCGAGATAGCGGCTGCAATAGACGATGCCGTTGCCGGTGCGATGCTGGAGCGGGATACGCCACTGCCAGCCTGCGTCGTGCGCCATCGCGCGGGTATAGGGGAGGGCAGGGCGCACGCTCTCGGTCTGGATCGCGATCGCGGAGTCGCATGGCAAATAATGCGTCCAGTCGTCGAACCCGGCGTGCAGCGCGCCCTCGATCAGCAGTGCGCGAAAACCCGTGCAGTCGAGGAACAGATCGCCCTCGATCCGCGCGCCGGACTCGAGCACCAGCGCGGCGATGTCGCCGCTCTCGCCGTTCAGCTCGACCTGCGCGATCTTGCCCTCGAGACGGCGCGTGCCGTCGGCTTCGGCCATCCCGCGCAGATATTTCGCATAGCGCGTCGAATCGAGCTGATACGCATAATTCATCCGGTCGTCGGGCAGATGCGCGAACTTGCCCTGCAACGCCGCGCGCAGCTCCAGGCAGTAATCGTCGTAAGGCTGGTCATGACCCTTAGTCAGGCCGTGCAGCCAGAAATGCTGGAAACCGGCGGACCAGTGATCCTTGCCGGTGATCCCGAACGAGTGGAAATAGCTCTCGCCGCGATCCTTCCAGTCGTCGAACAGGATGCCGAGTTTGAACGTCGCCTGCGTCTCGCGCATGAACTCGGCTTCGTTGATCCCGAGCAGCCGGTTGAAGGTGATCATCGGCGGAATCGTCGATTCCCCGACGCCGACCGTCCCGATCGCATCGGACTCGACGAGCGTCAGGTCGATCGTGCTGCCCATCGTGCGGGCGATTGCTGCGGCAGCCATCCAGCCGGCGGTGCCGCCGCCGGCGATCACGACGCGGCGCATTGGGTGTTCGGTCATCGGCTGAGCGCTCTCAGGAGGAAGGCACGGAGGCGGCCCGCGCTGTCGGGAGTCAGTGGCGCTAGCACGCCGCGCGCTGCTTCGGGTATATGGCCGACGACCTCGGGGCCATTGCTGAAGACGTAATGGTCGAACATATCGCGCCAATGCTGCTTCTCGTCGGCGGACAGATCGCGGATCGCCAGCATCGCGTGGTTCAACGCATCCTGAGGCTGGCCGAGCCACCTCGGGCTCTCGCGCCACCAGTAATTCACCAGCACGTTGAAGTCGGACAGCCCCTCGACATGATGCCACCACATCGCCGGGATGTAGAGCGAGTCGCCGGCCTCCAGCTCGGCGACCTGCGCATGCGCCAGCGCCTCGCCAAACCGAGGATGCGCGGCGTAATCGGGATCGTGGAAATCGACCATGCTGACCGCGCGACCCGCCGGCGTGTTGTCGACCGGGCCGAGGTAGAGATTGCGGAACTGATCGCGCGGAAACACCGTAAAGCGCCGCCGGCCGACCGCGACGCAGGCGAGATTGTCGGGCACGTCGTTATGCGCCGCGATGCGTGTCGGCGTGCCCATCCAGATGCTGGCGAGCGGCGTCCGTTCGCCGAGATCGACATGGTTCGCCTCGTGCAGCCCGCTGAAGAACTGATGCAGGTCGATCGACGCGAGATAGATCGCGTGCGCGTCCGCGGCGCCTTCGTTGGCGTCGATCCGCGCGAAGATCTCGGGCAGTTTCGCCCGCAGCATCTGGAAGTTCATCGCGTGCGTGTCGTCGTAGAACAGCCGCCCGCCGCTGTCGGGCGTGCCGACCGAGACCGCGAAGGGCAGGTCGCGCGCGTGGCGCTGGATATAGTCGCGCGCCGCGCGTGACGATTGGCGACCGGCCTGTACCATCGGCCAGTCGGCGATCAGCCCGCGCACGATGAACGGCGTCGTCGCCTCGCGCAGATGCAGGTCGAGGTCGGCGGGACCGTCGACCGTGATCTCGCGAACCTCCGCCATCTCGGCGAAGATGCCGGACCTGGCCTCAGCCATGCGCGATCCGGCGGTTCTTGCGGGCGATCAACGCGCCGATGTTGCCGAGCGAGGCGAGCGCCATGAAGATCGGCATCAGATGGCCGCCGGCGTGCAGGTCGGCGACCGCGGCATCGTCGAGCGCGACCAACCGATCCTCGTCGATGACGTGGAACCCGACCAGCCGGTTCTTCGCGCCATCGTCGAGCGTGACGTCGAGCGTCAGCGGTTCGAGCAGGTCGTAGCGCTGCAACGCCGCGAAGAAGTCGGCCGAGGCGACATAGTCGGTGTCGAGCGCGCGGAGCTGGTCGGCGATCCGTTCGAGATACGGCGTCGGGCGACCGGTATCGTCGAACACGCGCATGCCTTCGCCGCTGTCCCCGGCGATTCGCGGGCTGGCCATGTCGATATGGACCTGGCGCACGGCCGAGCCATCGGCGCCGCGGCCGACGAGGAAGGGCTGGCTGTCGATCGCGAGCGGGCGATAGCGCGCGTCCCAGCAGCCGTCGACGAGGAACAGATTCTCGCCCTCCTCGAACCCGAACAGCGCGACGGCGGTGACATCGCCCTGCGCCTGGCCGCGCTGGAACAGGATCGGATAGTCGGTCTGGACGCGACGGAACTCGCTCGGGACGGTGATGCACGCCATGATCGCATCGCCGAGTTCGGGCGCGCGTTCGGTGCGGATCCGCAGGTCGCGGTGGTCGTCGGCGGTGAGGATGGCGTGGTCGGGCATCAGCAGATCGGTTCCATGGCGGGCAGGGTGTCGTGCCGCAGGGCGTCGAGATAGGCGCGATTGGTCGGCAGGCCAGCGGTCAGCATACGCCTGCGCTGATCGACCTGCCCCAGCAAGCCGTTCGTGCGCGATCGATCGGCGGTGGCGATCGGCCCGCGCGACGGGGCGGGAAGCCCATGCCGTACACCACGTACTGATAGCTGGCGGCGGGGAAGATCTCGTCGATCATCGGGAAATCCGCGCGCGACGGCGGCTGGTGCCGCCACAGCGCAAGCAGTTCGGCGAGGCGCGGCGGGATCGATGCGGCGTCGCGGTGGTCGCGCCAATAGGGCTCGTCGCGTTCGCTGAGCACGTAATGCAGCTTGAGGAACTCGACGATCCGGTCCCAGCGATAGCGGAACAGCGCGTTGAAGCGCGTCGCGTGGATATCCATCGCGCCGCGCTGGCAGGGGAAATTGTCGAGCAGCGCATCGAGCGACAATTCGATCAGGACGATCGCCGATGCTTCGAGCGGCTCCAGGAACCCGGCCGACAGCCCGACCGCGAGGCAGTTGCGTTCCCAGAACCGCGCGCGGTGCCGCGACTGGAACTGAGCTGGCGGAAAACGGGTAGCGCGACACCCGGCGCGGTGGCGCGGATATAGCGCTCGAGCGTCTGAGCCGCGGCATCGTCGCCCAGATGCGCGGAGGAATAGACACAGCCGACGCCGCGCCTGGTCGGCAGGCCGATGTCCCAGATCCAGCCCGCGGCATGCGCGGTGGCGTTGGTCTGCGAGGCGATCGCGCTGCCGGGCACGACGGGCACCTGCACCGCGAGCGCCCGGTCGTTGAAGAGTTCGCCGCCGCGATCGACCGTCGCGACGCCGTAATGCCCTCGATCAGCAGCGCGGCGTGGCCGGTGCAATCGAGGAACAGGTCGCCGGCGATCGCGCCCGACGCGCGCGTGCGCACCGCGGCGATGTCGCCGTCGTCGTTCGCATCGATCCCGACGACGTGGTCGCGGACGTGGCACACGCCGAGCCGCTCGGTCGCGTGGCGCATCAGCAATGCGGCGAGCTTGCCCGCGTCGAGATGGTAGGCGTAATTCAGCGTTCCCGCATAATCGGGCATCGCCCGCTGGCGGGGCGCCAGGTCGCGGTGGCAGATCTCGCCTTGCGCGCCGACCATGTCCGCGAACTTGCCGCCGTTCCCCGCCCAGGCTGCGACGATATCGCGCGGGTCGCCGTCGACGGGCGCGGTGAAGGGTGGAAATAGCTGTCGTCGGCGGCCCCGGTCCGCCATCCGTCGAACCGCGATCCCTGTTTGAAC
Organism: Sphingomonas sp. AC411; assembly: GCF_979253035.1. NCBI lineage: Bacteria > Pseudomonadati > Pseudomonadota > Alphaproteobacteria > Sphingomonadales > Sphingomonadaceae > Sphingomonas > Sphingomonas sp. AC411. The sequence continues at coordinate 240,561 of NZ_CEEDAQ010000001.1, forward strand.
GACGCGTCGCAGGCGAGGAGGAAGTCGGTCTCGGCGATGCCGATCCGTTCGAGCGTGCGGCGCATCGTCGGCCATGTGCCCTCGCCGACCCCAATCGTCGCGACATCGGGGATTCAACGAGGGTAACGGAGAGAGGCCGCTGCACGCCGCGATCGGCGCGCGTCGCGATCAGGCAGGCGGCGAGCCAGCCCGCCGTACCGCCCCCGACGATCACGATATCGGTGATCGAGTGGTCGCTCGTTGCTTCGGGGCCGGTATCCGTGGCCATCGTCCGCTGCCTATTCCCTCGTTCGAGTGCGCCCCGACTTGCCCTGCCAGCGCCGGCAAAGCCATCTTTTCCCGGTCGTTGCGGTCGCTTCGATCCTCCCCTTGCGGGGAGGGTCGTGAGGGCCACCTCAGAAGGTGAAGCGGACGCCGCCCGAATAGCGTGCATACCCTGGCTGCGCGAAGGTCACGAAATTGTCCGAGCGACGATGCCCGCGACGGCCCTGGCCGGTGAGGTTGATCGCCTCGACGAACACCGCGAGCCCCTTGGTCATCTGGACGCTCGCACTGGCGTCGACCTGGCCATACGCCTCGACATAGGTCGGGTCGAACGCGCCACCCGCATAGAACTCGCCGCGCCAGTTATACGCGACGCGCGCCTGGATGCCGTTCTTGTCGTAATAGCCGACCGCGTTGGCGCTGTCGCTGAGCCCGGTCAGCGCGAACTGGCCGACATTGGGATCAAGCGTGTTGTCGTATTTCGCATCGCCGTTGACGATCGTGTAGTTCAGGATGACGCCCAACCCGGTTTCCCAGAAGCGGTGCTGGATCGCGAATTCCCAGCCGTTGATGTTGGCGGTCTGGTCGCTGTTGAACGGCTGGCTCAACTGGAAGTTGAACAGATCGTCCTCCGGCAGGCCGAAGATGTTGCCGTTCAGCAGCCCGGAATCGCTGGTGCCGGTGACCTGCGAGGAGGCGGGGAAGTTGCGCAGGATGTAATCGCGGACGCGCAGATTGTCCGTTGTTCCCAGTGCCGCCACCGCCTGACGATAGCGGGGGCCCGAGCCCGGATTGCGCAGGTCGAACGCAGGCGTGTTGATCTGGTTCGTGCCGATGAAGTTCTTCACGTCCTTGTTGAAGTACCCGACCGAAATATAGCTTTCGGGGCCGTAATACCATTCCGCCGACAGATCGATGTTCTTCGACTTGAAGGGAAGCAGGTTCGGGTTGCCCTGGCTGCCCGTGCCGCCGCCGATCCGCGGGTTGGAGTCGATGTTCAGGCCACCCTGCAGGCTGCCATAGTCGGCGCGCGTGATGGTGTGGCTGTACGACGCGCGCAGCTTCACGTTGCGCATCGGTTCGATGTCGAAATCGACCGCGGGCAGCCAGTTGTGATACTTGCCCTTGAGCGAAGTGAACGAATTGGCGCCGTAGGTTAGCGCGAATTCGTTGGCGCCGGTCCAGCGCGTCCCGTTCGGGATCGGCACCAGTGCCGACGAGTTCACCTGCGTTTCGTCGTAACGGACGCCGCCGATGATGTGCGCGGGCATGTCGAAAACCGAGAACTTGCCGTTGAACTGGATGTACGGCGAGATCGTCTGCTCGCGGATGCGGCGATCGTTGGTGTAGTTGGCAAGGCAGGTGCCGGGCGCGGCCACCCCGTCTGCGGCGCGCTGCATATATTATATTGCGAGCGCAGCAATTCGGCCATCTGCTCGAACTTGAAGGTATAGATCGACGGCGGCAGCGCGGGATCGTTCGAGCCCGAGACGCCCTGGAACTTGTCGGGCAGGCTGGTGAGGTTGAAGAAATCGTCGGGCACCGCAGCCGCGCCGAACGAGGCACCGCGGGGTCGATGCCGCCCCAGGTCTCGTTCTGGATGAAGCCATAGGCCGAGCGGACCTTGTTATCGACGTACGAGAAGCCCCAGTCGATGCTATCGAGGAAATCGCCGTCGTGGTCGTAATGCCCCTTCAACTGGAGCTGGTTGATCTCGTCCTTGAAATACGCGTTGCGGAACGCGTTGCCGGTCGGCGTGATCAGCGATGCGTTCAGCGGGTCGATACCCGGATACATCTGGTACGAGATGATCGGCAGGTCGTTCTCGAAGTTCACGGTCTGCGACTGGACGCCGAAGATCGCGCCGCCGATCGACGTGCTGCTGCCGTAATCGTTGGTCGGCTTGGAGACCGCGGTCGAGTGATGCGCGTCGAGCGACATCGTGACGTTGCCGGGCGCTTCCCAGGTCAAATTGCCGCCGAGCGACTTGTTCTCGGACTTGTTGGCGCTGAGCGCGCTGCTGTACGACAGATCCTTGCCGGGCGCGAAATTCTCGGAATAGAATAGCGGGCCGGCCGAGGGGCCGTCAGTCCACGCGCTGCGCGTGTCGCCGAAGTTGAACCAGATGCCGACGCTGCTGTCGCGCACCTCAACCTTGTTGCTCGAATAGGTGAAGTCGAGCGTCGCGGTCAGCGTGTCGGTCGGCTTGGCCTGCAACACGAGCTGGCCGTTGATGCGCTCGCGGTCGATGTCGATGACGTCGTAGGCGGCGCTCTGCGGGATCTCGTAGACATCGGTCGGACCGGGGCGGTTGGTGATGTTCGCGCCGCCCGGCGTGCCCGGTTGCGCCAGCGTGCCCCAGTTGTTCTCAGCCCCCAGGAACCCGTCGCGGAAGCCGACGCTGGCCGAGTTGTTGCTCGCCTTGCGCCGCTGGTACGCGCCGCTGAACAGCACGCCGATACGATCGTCGGCGAAGGTCGTCGACAGGATGCCCGACACTTCCGGCGTGATCGGGTCCTTGCCGTTGCGCGAGCTGTCGAGCACGCCCTTCGCGGCGATGCTGCCGCGTGTGCCCGGCTTGTCGAGCGGACGCGGGGTGCGGATGTTGATCGACGAGCCGATCCCGCCCGACGGCACGGCGGCGCGGCCGGTCTTGTAGACCTCGACCGCGGCGACGCCTTCGGACGCGAGGTTGGCGAAGTCGAACGAGCGCGATGCGGGCGCGCTGGCGCCGTCGCCGAGCGTCGAGGTCGGCATCTGGCGACCGTTGAGCGTGACGAGGTTGTATTCGGGGCCGAAGCCGCGGACCGTGACGGTCGAGCCTTCGCCGTTCGAGCGGTCGATCGACACGCCGGTGATGCGCTGGAGCGACTCGGCAAGGTTGGTGTCGGGGAACTTGCCGATGTCCTCGGACGAAATCGCGTCGACCACGCCCTGGCCGTTGCGCTTGATGTCGATCGCCTCGCGCAGCGATGCGCGGATGCCGGTCACGACGATATCGTCGGTGGTCTCGTTCGGATCGGCGGGGGTGGCCTGCGGTGCGATGTCCGAGGAGCCTGGATTGCCGACCGTGGCGGCGGCGTCCTGCGCCATGGCGATACCGGGCAGGCCGACCAGTGCCAGTGCCGAAGTGCCGATGACGAAACGCGAAAGCGAGCGAGCTGCGAAGCCACGCATGATAGTCCTCCCTGTAGACGGCGCTATGACCTGCGCCTTCCCGTGAACGTTCACTTCGCATTTTGTAACACTGTGTCAAGCACGGTAGCGCTACACTTGTGAACGTTCTCAAATTTGGTTCTCGATAGTGGCTATGACGCAACAGAGGGCGCAATCCGCGGCGGGTGAGGTCGGTCGGGGCCTGAGGTAGCCCAAGGCGCGTTTCCCCGCGCAGGCGGGGACCCGGACTCGGCTTCCGTCTTTGCGGGAGAACGAGATTCGGTCACGACGATCCATGTGCCCATCCGAACCAACGGCGGAGCAGTTGCCTGTCCGGCCCGCCGCAGCTTAGGGTTGCGGCATGGCGCGCCCTCCCGTTTTCCGCGATCCAGCGCCGCGCCGCGACCGTCGCTCGACCGCGTTCCTGCTGGTCTTCGCGCTCGCCTATGCCGGCGGGGTCGTCGGCTACCTCCGCTGCTGACGCTGTTGCTGCCGATCAAGGTCGATGCGGTTGCGGGTGCCGGCCGGCTGGACGTCCTAACCGCGATCGTCGTCGCGGGCGCGGTGGCGGCGAGCGTGTCGAACATCGCGTTCGGATGGCTGAGCGATCGATCGGTCGCGCGGGGCAGGGGACGTCGGGGATGGCTGGCCGGTGGGATCGTCGCCACCGCGATGTGCTATGCGGCGATCGCCAATGCCGCGACGCCCGGCGCGCTGATCCTCGCGGTCGTCGCGTTCCAGGTCGCGGTGAACGCGGTGCTGGCGCCACTGCTCGCGATCATGGCCGACGAAGTGCCCGATGCGCAAAGGGGGTCGCCGGTGGATTGCTTGCGATGGCCTGTCCGGTCGCGTCGGCACTGGCGGCGATGCTGATGGCGACGGCGTCGCTCGACGAAGCGACGCGCCTTTCGATCGTGCCGCTCGTGATGGCCTGCGGCATCGTGCCGTTATTGCTGACCAGGTCGCGGCCGGTGGCGCGGGTCGAGCCGACCTCGCCCGTGAAGGCCATGCTCCGCCGCGACCTCGCGCTCGCCTGGAGCGCCCGGCTGTTCGTCCAGGTCGCGGGCAGCGCGCTGTTCGTCTATCTCTTCTATTATCTCGAAAGCGTCGCGCCGACGCTGGCGCCGGGCACGATCGCGGCGCGGATGGGGACGGTGATGCTTGTCGCCTACACGCTGCCGCTGCCGATCGCGGTGGTCGTCGGCCGGTTCGCGGATCGCTCCGGGCGGACCAAGCCGTTGCTGTTCGCCGCCACGATCGTCGCGGCGGCCGGGCTGGTCGGGATGGCCGTCGCGGACGACTTCGAGGGCGGTGCGGTCGCGTTCTGCATCTACACGACGGGTGCGTCGGTGTTCCTGGCGCTGCACGCGTCGTTCGCGATGCAGTTGCTGCCGAATCCCTGCATCGCGGGCGCGACCTGGGGCTGCTGAACCTGACCAACACGCTGCCCGGGCTGCTCGGGCCGACGCTCACCTGGGCGCTCGCCACGCCGACCGATTTCGATGCGGTGATGCTGGTACTCGCCGCACTGACCCTGTGCGGCGGAGGAACGATCCTTGCCGCGCGCGGTCGGCGTTAGCGCGGCTGCCAGTACCGGACGTAATCGACCGCCATGCGCTGCGGGAAGGCGGCATCGTCGATCCCTTTCTGGCCGCCCCAATCGCCGCCGACCGCGAGGTTGAGGATCAGGTCGTAGGGCGCGTAAACGGCCACGCCGCCTTGCCGCCGGGCTGGTCGTTGGCGACGCGCATGATCGCGCGACCATCGACGCCGATCGTGATCGTATCGGCGCGCCAGTCGAGCTGATAACGGTGATATGCGGTGCAGGCGGTTGCGATCTTCGTCTGGGCGCCGCGCTGCGTGCCCTTGACGTGGTTGAAGGCACCGCTGTGCAGCGTCGCATGCACGGTGCCGGCGTCCCAGCCGACCATCTCCATGATGTCGATCTCGCCTTCGTCCGGCCACTTGCCGCCCGACGGGAGCAGCCAGATCGCTGGCCAGCTGCCCCGACCGCACGGCAGCTTCGCGCGGACCTCGTAAAGCCGTAGCCGCGAGGCTTGCGCGAGACGAGCTTGGCTGAGGTATACGCCTGGCCGCCCCAGTCGGCGAACCGCGTCTTGGTGAGTTTCTCGCGCCGCGCCTCGATCACCAGCGCGCCGTCCTCGATCCGCGCGTTCTCGGCGCGGTCCTTCGCATAATATTGGCGTTCGTTATTGTACCAGCCCGCGGCGTTGCGCGACACGTCGAAGCGCCATTTGGTCTGGTCGATCGCCTTGCCGTCGAACTCGTCGGCAAAGCTCGGCTTCCCCTTGGGCGCAGGCATGGGCGCATCGACGCTGTAGTTGGTCGCGCCCAATGTTGCGGCTTGCGCGGCGAGTATCAGCAGGATCATCGAAAGGCCCCTCGTCGTCATGGATAGCGCGTCGGTGTCTGGCGAACGGCATCCTGTCGCCGCGTGGGTCCTGACGGTATCCGCGACCGGACTAGGCCAAGCGTATCCTTACCTCAACCGCGTCATTCGATTGCGAGGAACGCGGTGACCGTCAGTCGCCCCAGCGCCGGATCCGCCGAGAGTATCGCGTCGCGTGCGATGGCGCCGCTGTGCAGGACGTAGCTTCGATAGAGCAAGGCGCGGTTGTACGTGGCCTCGACCAGCGCGGTGCGTTCGAACAGCGCGGTATCCTCGGCGATGTACCCCGCGGGCGGCATCGCCTCGACTTCGCTGCCGAGCCGCGCGAAGTACTCCGGTGCGCGGGCCTCGTCGATCGTCTCGAACCCGGTTCGACGATGTCGGAAGAACGCGGTCCCGTCGCGATGCGCAGACGACAGGTAATGGATGAGCGCGATCCGGTCGCGGCCATAGGCGTCGACATGCGGAACGCGTTGCCGGATATCGAGTGCGTCCGGGGAGATCGTCACGATCGAGAATTGCGCATCGACGACGCGGATTCGGCGGCATGATCCGAAATCGCGTCCCAGGCCGCGGGCGACGATCGGAAGCTGGTCTTGCAGGTAGGATTCCGGGAGCTGAGCGCACAGGCCGGGGTAATGGGCCCCGGCGGGTCCGAATGGGGCTTGCGCCGCTGCGCTGCGCAACGCGTCCGGGTCGTTTGCGAAGCCGTCGATGACGATCAGCGGCTCCGACTCGGTACCGATACGCTGTCGGGTGATGCTGTGCGGTGTCATGACTGTCGGTCGCCCATTGCCGGGGGATGCCACGAGGTCGGTGCAAAGTCTTCAACCGAGTCCGGCGATCCACGTTCACCGCGCCGGCCACCGAGGCGACCGATCGTGGTTAGACGCGGTAGCGGGTTTCCAGCAGGTCGAGTTCGCGGATGAGCTTCTGCGCCGTGACGCTGCCGATCCGGCGCTCGCGGACGCGCTCGACCACCGATGCGCGCTCGGCCTTGATGGCGGCCAGCCGAAACGTCCGCTCGAGTTGATCCTGCAGCCGAGCTTCCGCGGTCGCCTTGGCCGAGCCGCTACGGCTTTCGATGCGCTCCCGGTACAGGTCCATCACCCGGGTGCCGGCCGCGGCGAAGAAGTCGGCATTGCCGTCCCGCTCGGCAAGATCGTGCTGGGCGCGCTCGACGGCACAGATCGCAGCCTCGGCGGCGGCGACGCGCGCTGCGTCCTCCTCGGCCTGCAGCGAAGGTTCGGGCGGCATGGTCAGCCCGTTCAGCAGGATCGGCAGCGCGACGCTCGCCACGACCAGCGAGACGATGATGACCCCCGCCGCCAGGAAGATCGCGAGATCGCGGGCAGGGAAGGGCGACCCGTCGGTCAGCGTCAGCGGAATGGTCAGCACGCCGGCGAGCGTGATCGCGCCCCTGACGCCGGCCAACGACATCGCGGCGACGAGCCGCCAATCGGGGCTCTTCTGCGCCGTCTCGTTCCCGTGGCGCCGCCGAAACATCGTCAGGCGGAAGGATACCCAGACCCACCCGAAGCGCAGCATCGCGAGGCCGGCGACGATCGCCAGCACATACAGGCCGAGCCACGCCGGCCCGTGATGCCCCGTCAGCAGCACTGTCGCCTTCGCACCGGCAAGGATGGCGGGAAGCTGCTCGCCCAGCAGCACGAAGATGATGCCGTTCAGCGCGAACTGGATCGTGTCCCACACCGAATTGCGCCGCATCCGGGTGGTCGCCAGTGCCTGACGCGACCGTTCGGCGAAGGTCATCGTGACGCCGGCCGATACGGCGGCCAGGATCCCGGATGCGTGGAGATGCTCGGCAAGGAGATAGGAGCCGAAGGGGATCAGCAGGCTGACCAGGATCTGCGAACCGGGTTCCTCACCGAAGCGCCGCGAGACCCAGGCCTTGATGTAGGTCGCGACGATCGTGACGACGATACCGACGGCGAGGCCGGCACCGGCAACCCAGACGAAGCTGGTGGCGGCGGTGGTCGCCGAGAACGTACCCGTCAGGACGGCGGCGATCGCAAACCGCAGGCACACCAGCCCCGACGCATCGTTGAGAAGCGATTCACCCTCCAGGATGTGCATCATCCGTTTGGGGATCGGAACGCGCGCAGCGATCGCCGAGACGGCGATCGGGTCGGTCGGAGATACCACGGCCGCAAGCGCGAACGCGACGGCCAGAGGCATCGCCGGGATCATCCAGTGGATGAACAGGCCCATGCCGATCACCGTCAGAAGAACCAGTCCCAGCGCCAGTTCGACGACGGTCGACAGATCCTTGAGGAGCTCGTCCTTGGGTATGCGCCAACCGTCAAGGAACAGCAGCGGGGGCAGGAACAGAAGGAGGAAAAGCTCCGGGTCGAGCGCCACGCGATACGACGTCGATAGCCCAATCACCGCGCCGAGAAGGATCTGAACCAGTGGCGTCGGTATGGATACCGGCACCATGCGGGACACTGCGCCGCTCGCCACGACCGCGAGCAAAAGGACGAGTACAATCGAGACGGATTCCAAGCGATACTCCCAGGGTAAGCCCGGATGTTATCGGTTTTCACCGACCGACGACACCCCGCGTCTCGTTTTGCACGATCGCGCGCATGAGGCTGCGGGTATTGCCGGACAAGTCACCCTGTTGGCGCGCAAGCCTTCAGCGGCGCCAGTAGCTGCACGAGAGCAAGCATATCGGCCGGCAAGAAGGCGGTCGGCCGTGCTGGTCACGGCACACCGCGCCGATGCAGCCGCCGTCGAGAGGACAAGCCGGCGCCTCGCCCGACCTGCCCTCGTTGCGAACGTCGTCAGCCTAGAACCGCATCGTCCCGCCGAACGCTACCGTCCGCCCGCTCACGGTGTTGGTCATCACCCGCTTGGCGGTGCCGTCGGCATATTGGACGATCGGCTCGTCGGTGATGTTGATCACGTCCAGCGACAGCTTGAACTGGCGCGTGACGTTGACATAGGCGGACGCGTCGAGGTTCGTCGTCCCCTTGATATATTCGCCGATATTGCCGTTGCCGCCATTGCCCCAGCGATAGCGCGAGCGGGTCGCCACGGAGCCTCGCACGCCCCAGCGATCGGTGTCGTAATACAGCGTCGCGTTGGACGAGAATTTCGAGAGCGTCGGCAACGGCAAACGAACCGCAACGTCCGAATAGAACACGTCGGTCGATCCTTCGGCGAACGTGACGTTGCCGAGCACGCCGAGCTTGTCGAACGGCGCGGGGAGGAAGTCGAAGTCGCGCTTGGCCGCGATTTCGACGCCCTTTATCGATGCGCCTGGGCCGTTGACCGGCCGCGTATAGTTCACCAGCACCGACGGATCGACGCCGACCGGCAGCAGCGACGACGGATACCCCGTGCTGTTGTACGCGACCAGCCGCGTCTCCGATGTGATGTACGAATCCATGTGCTTGTAGAACGCGCCGATCGCCAGCGAACCGCGCTGGCCATCGTAATATTCGAGCGACCCCTCGACGGAATCGGCGATGAAAGGCGCGAGGTTGGGATTGCCCGCGGCGATCGTGCCGCCGAACGAGGCGAGGTTCAGCGTCCCCGCCGCGCGCATGTCGCTGAGCGCGGGGCGGCTCAGGTTGCGGTTGCCGCTGATGCGAAAGACCAGCGACCGGGTGAGGTCGAACGCCAGGTTCGCCGCGGGCAGGAAGCCGTCGTAACTGTTGGTCACGTTGACCGGTACCAGCGCGGTGCCGACCAGCGCCGTCCCCGACGAGCCGAGGTCGGTATGATAATAGCGCACGCCCAGATTGGCGCGCAGGCCGATGTTGCCGAGTTGCGTCTTCAGGTCATATTGCAGATACGCGCCATAGGTCTTCTCGACGAGGTCATAGGCAGTGCCGGCGACGGTGTCGCTCGCGTCGACCGTCATGCTCTGGCCCAGCAGCGCGTAGGTGGCCGCCACGTCGCCGATGACATAGGGGGCGAGGCTGCTGTCCGACAACACGCTGGTGGGGACGTCGGGCACGCCAGGTTTACCCTCGTAGCTCGGTGCGACCTTGCGCTGCCAGCCGCTGTTGGTGAAGCGCTTGAACCCGCCCCCCGCCTTGATCGTCGAGCCCGAGCCGACCGTCCAGGCGAGTTCCGCCTTGCTGTTGTAGAACTCGCTGCGGATGCGGTCGGCGCGCGTTTCCAGGCCTTGCAGGTCCCATTGCGACGCGTCGGCGATGTCGAAGCCGTAGCTGGTTCGCGGCGATCCCGTGTTCAGGCCGCTGAACGCATAGCTCTTGTCGACGGCCTCCAGATACACCTGGGCATAGCCAGAATTGAACGTCGACCGGGACCAGCCGCCGAGAAAGTTGACCGTCAGGTTGCTGGTCAGATCGGTATGCCCGTTCAGCGCGGCCTGCCAGAAGGTCGTCTGGTCCTGCGTCACCTTCGATCTCGGTGCGCATGTCGACATGATCGAACGACGCACCGACGATGTCGTTATACTCGTCGAAGGTTACACCGGTCAGCACCTGCGTTCCGGTGACGTTGTTGGCGGCGATACCGTTGGTCCCCGCAGCGCCGATCACACCCGACCGGCGATCGTTGGTCAACTTGCCGTACAGCACGTCGAGCGTCAGGTCGGTGCGGTCGTTCGGGTGATATTGCAGCGCGGTGGTGAGGCCCAGGCGCTCGCGCTTGTTGAAGAACGTCGCATAGGTCTGCGCGCGGCTGTTCCATGCGCGGTTGGCGCCGGTCGCACCGACCAGCACCGCCCGGTCCGCTGCGGAAACGCTCGGACCGACATTGGCGGCTCCGAAATTGAGCTGCGACCAGTTCCAGTTGCGATAGCCGAACTCGACCGTGTCGGCCGTGCTGTACGCCACCGATGCGAGGAAGCCGAAATCGCCCCACCGGTCCGAGATCAGGCCGACCAGCCGCGGCGTGACCGTCTTGGTATATTGGTTCGACTGCCCCTTGGCGGATGCCACGACGGTTAGGCCGTTGAAATCGAACGGCTTGGCCGTGTGCAGCCCGACCGTGCCGCCGATGCCGCCCTCGTCCTGCTCGGCCGCATAGGATTTCTCGACGACGACCTTGTTGAACAGTTCGGACGCGAAGATGCTGTAGTCGAACGAACGCGACCGGCTGACAGACGATCGGCTGTCGAGCCCCGACGAGGTGTTGGTGAGCACCTCCATGCCGTTCAGCTGGGTACGCGTGAAATCCGCGCCCAGGCCACGCAGCGAGATCTGCCGGCCTTCGCCGCTGTCGCGCGTGATAGCGACGCCGGGGATGCGTTGCAGCGCCTCGGCGAGGTTCTGGTCGGGAAACGCCGCGATATCCTGCGCCAGGATCACGTCCTGCGAACCGGTCGCGGCCTTCTTGATCTGCTGCGCCTTCGCCACGCTCTCGCGATATCCCGTGACGACGATATCGGTACCGCCGTCGGCCGATTGATCGGCCATCGATACCGGCTGGGCGGCAAATTGCGCTTCAGCGCCGCCAAGTGCCACGGCAGGGATGTTCGCCCCCGCCGTGGCATAGGGCATGCGCCGGACGACCGTCACCGTGCCACCGACGATCCTGCCGTCGAGATCGCTACCCGCGGTGAGCCGCGCGAGCGCTTCTTCGGCGGTCATCCGCCCGCGCAGGCGCTGGCTGCGCGCGCCTTTCAACAGCGCTGGCGAGGACGCCAGTTGCAGCCCCGTCCGCCGCGAGAAGGCCAGCAGCGCGTCGCCGAGGCCCTGCGCCGGCACGTCGAAGGTGAACTGGCGCGGCGCAGACTGCGCGCTCTGTGCTGCTGCCGGCGTGGCAAAGCAGGCGAGCGACGCAGCAGACCCTAATAGAAGATGCGATAGTCGGATCGTGTTGAACATGTTTTCCCCCGAATGGCTTGAGGGGGAGACGGAAAAGATGCGCGAAACCCGACAAAGTATTTGGTTTCAGTTATGTGACATGGCTGCACGGCTATTATCGTCTGAGACAAACCCGCCGAAACCTCGCATATACTTGTTTCGGACACTCTTCGTGACACTCTCCGAGATTGTCACAAACGGGGCCTAGAGCGCCGGGACGAATAACCCGGATATCCCATGCCCGCGTCGCCGCATCAGATCGAGAGCCTCGCGGGCGAACCCCGGCCGAAGACTGGCGCGCGATTGCCGCCACGCTCGGCCGGTATGTCCGGGCACGCACCAACCGCGCCGACGTCGCCGAGGATGTCGTGCAGGAGACGTTGTCGAGGCTGGTACACCAAAGCCGCCTGCAAAAGCTGGTCAGCATCTATGCGCTGGGCTTTCGGATCGCAGCAAACCTGCTGGTCGATCATCACCGCCGCGACAGGAGGTACGTCGCCGAACGCGAGGAGGAGCCCGCCAGCCAGGCGCCCTTGCCCGATCGCGTGCTCGTCGGCCGGCAGGAGCTTGCGATCCTCAACGATGCGCTGGCGGCGATGCCCTCGCTGCGCCGCGACGTACTTGTCCGCCGTCGATTGCAGGGCCAAAGCTGTGCGGCGATAGCGAGGGATCTGGGGTTGAGCCCGAAGGCAGTCGAGAAGCATATCACCCGCGGCCTTGCCGATCTCCACAAGGCGATGCCGGGGAACGCGGTCATGCGTGGCGGCGAGCGATGAGCCGTGAGAACCAGATCGTGGAGGAGGCGGCCGGCTGGATCGACCGGCTCAACCAACCCGCGTTCGATGCGGCGGCCGGGCCCGACTTCGACGCGTGGATGGCGGCGTCGCCGCGCCACCGCGAGGTCTTCGCGGATCTCCAGGCGCTGTGGCATTCGGAGGCGCTGGTCGAAGCGCTCGGCCAGGCCGGACGCGCACCGATCACCGCCCCCGCACCGTCGGAACCGGGCAACCGGTTCCGACGGACTTGGGCCACGGCCCCCGGTTGGCGGCGGCCGCGTGCGCGATGCTGCTCGCGATTCTGCTGATCCTGCCGATCGTGTCGACGAGCACCTACCGTAGCGGCGCGGGCAAGATCCGGTCGGTCGTGCTGGCAGATGGATCGCGGGTGGACCTGAGCAGCGATACCGAGCTGCGCGTCCGGATCCTGCCGTGGGAACGCACCGCGACGCTGGTGCGCGGCGAAGCGTTCTTCGACGTTCGGCATGAGGGCGTCCGGGCATTCCGGGTCACCAGCGGCACCACATCGGTGCGCGTGTTGGGTACCGCGTTCAACGTCGACCGCCAAAGCCCGACGCGGACTGCGGTGTCGGTATATCGCGGCGCGGTGGAGGTCGGCGTGGACGGCGCGGCCAATCTCGTGGTGCGCAAGGGAGACGGTGCGCGTGTCGTCGACGGGCATGTCGTCGCGCAGCCGCGCATCGCGGAGGGCGCGCCCGACTGGAAGTCCGGGTGGTTCGAAGCGTCCGATATTCCGCTCGGCGTGCTGATCGGCAAGGTGCAACGCTATTCGAGGCGCCCGATCCTGTTGCAGGATCGCAGCTTGCAGGCGCTGCCGATCAGCGGACGCTTCCACATCGCCGATACCGATCGGGCGCTACAGGCGGTGCAGGCGGCCTATCATGTCGATGTCGCTTATGGTCCGAAGACGATCTCCATCCGCCCCGCGGTTAGGCCGGAAGACCACTAAAGTCGTCGTTGCCGGCCGCTTTTCGTGTCGGGTTTCGTCGGGCTGGTCCGTCTTCCCACCATGACAGGGTGCGATGCGATGCCGGGCGTGGTCCGGCGTGCAGTCCGCACCCTGCTGCAAGGAGTGTGCCCGCCGTGACTCAGTTCGATCGCCGCAATCTGGTCAAGGCCGGTCTGTCCCTATCGCTGCTCGGAGGATTGGGTGCGCCTCGCCTGCTGGCGCGGGCGACATTCACACGCGATCCGTTCACGCTCGGAATCGCCTCGGGCGAGCCGTGGCCGGACGGGTTCGTCATCTGGACGCGGCTGGCCCCCGAGCCGCAGACCCCCGATGGCGGAATGCCGCCGCATGACGTTCCGGTCCGCTGGGAGGTCGCCGAGGACCCTGGTTTTCGCAAGATCGTCCGCACCGGCGCGGCGGTGGCGGAAGCGGCGCTGGCGCACTCGGTCCATGTCGAGGTCGACGGGCTGCGGCCGCATCGCCCCTATTGGTACCGTTTCCTCGTCGCCGGCGCCGGCGCGAGCCTGATCGGCACCGCCCGGACGGCGCCGGCGGCGGGGCATCGCTCGACCGGTTGCGGCTCGCGCTGCTGGGCTGCCAGGATTTCGAAACCGGCTTCTTCACCGCCTATGCGCACGTCGCCCGCGAGCCCGATCTCGACGTTATATTCCACTACGGCGACTACATCTACGAAATGGCGGCACGTGCGGAGCTCAGTCCGCGCAAGCATCTCGGCGCCGAGACCTATACGCTGGACGCCTATCGCCGCCGCTACGCCCAGTACAAGGCCGATCCCGATCTCCAGGCGGCGCATGCCGCGGTCGCCTTCATCATGTCGTTCGACGATCACGAGATCGACGATAATTGGGCGGGAGACTTCGACAAGGACGGCAACCCGCCTGGGATCTTCGCGCACCGCAAGGCGGCGGCGCTGCAAGCCTGGTACGAGCATGTGCCCGTCCGTCGCGCACAGCGGCCCGGCGCGAACGGCACGCACGCCTATCGCCGGCTCGATTACGGCACGCTCGCACGGATGCATGTTCTCGACACGCGCTCGTTCCGCAGCGATCAGCTCTGCGAGCGTCCCGGTCTGCCGCGCGCGCAGCTCGACGCGTGCGTTCCCGTCGACCGGCCGGAGCGGACGATGCTGGGGGCGGCACAGGAACGCTGGCTCGACCAAGGGCTCGCCAACCGCGCCCGCTGGAACTTCATCGCGCAGCAGGTGATGGTCATGCCCTATGACGCCCGCAAGGACGGCGCCACGACGCCCCTTATCGGCAAGGACAATTGGAACGGCTACCCGCTGTCGCGCCAGCGGCTCGTCGACGGTATCGTGCGGCGGGGCTGACCAATGTCGTGATCGGCAGCGGCGATCTTCACCAGAACGTCATCGGATCGGTGCCGCGGGCTGCGGAAGACGTCGGCGGCCCCGCGATTGCCACGGAGTTTCTGGCGACCTCGATCTCCTCGGGCGGCACCGGCGGGCTGCACTATCCGGGCGAAAACCGCACGCTGAACAACAATCCCAACGTCGCCCTCCTAAACAACCAGCGCGGCTACCAGCTATTCACCGTGACGCCGGATCGCTGGCTCGCCGAGGTGAAGGTGATGGACCAGGTTGATCGGCCCGGCGGGTCGATCTCCACGCTGGCGAAATTCGCCGTGGATCCCAAACAGCCCGGCCCGCAGCCGGCCTGAAGAGCTGATCTGCCCGGCTGCGCCACCGCGGACGTGGTTCCGCCGTGGTGAGGGTAGGATATTGCTACCGCTGATCGGCAAGCGCGGCTGACCCTCGTCCTGGCGCTTACCCCGCGGTGGCTTGGCGCCCCTCGACGACGATCGTGCTCGCTGCGTTTTGGGTGGGAACGGCGATCGTCGACGAACCGGTCGCGCTATCCTGCATCACCGCGACGCGCTTGCCCTTCACCGTCGCCGCGCCGGTGCCGGTCCAGTCGTGGACGGTGACGGCGATCGATTTCCACCAGGGCTTGAAGCTGCCCTCGGGCTTGGCGAAGTCGATCGACAGGCCGGTCGGCGTTATCGTGCAGCGCACCGTCTGACGGAAATAACCGTGGCGGGTGTACGCGAGCGTACGGCCGTCGTCCTCGTAGAGCGTGCCCATGCAGTCCGTGCCGGGATAGACGTCGAGGCGCAGCGGGCCGTTGGGGGTTTCGCTCGTGCTCTGGACCAAAGGCTGGCGGGGCAGGATCGTGCCGGCACGGACGAACACCGGCAGATGGTCGAGGCGCGGGGTTTCGGTCACGCGGTCTCCGAGCGTGCGCGCGGTCGGTACGGCCTGCGTCGCCGACTGGATCGGGCCGGCGGCGGCGGGCTCGGGCGTGCCGACGCGCTGTCCGGTCCAATAATCGTACCAGCCGCCCGCGGGGAGGCAGACGTCGTAGACCTGCGGCGACTCTGGCTTGGGCGGCGGCGCGATCAGCAGCGACTTGCCGAGCGTGAACGCCATCGACTGGTCGCACGATGCCGTCGCGGCGGCCGGGTAATCGTAGAACACCGGACGCATGATCGGATCGCCGAACCGGGCGTTCTGGTCGGCAAGCGCGTAGAAATACGGCATCAGGCGATAGCGCTCCTCGATGAAGCGGCGGCGGATCCCGAGGTGGTCGGGACCGTCGACCCACGGCTCGACCCGCGGCGTGCCGGTCGCCGAATGGTTGCGGAACACCGGCGTGAACGCACCGATCTCGGTCCAGCGGGTGAGCAGATCGGGGCTCGGGCCGCCCGCGAACCCGCTGACGTCTGCGGCGCTATAGCCGAATCCCGACAGGCCGAGGTTGATGATCTGCTGCACCGACAGCTTCAGATGATCCCAGGTCGCGCTGTTGTCGCCGGTCCAGGTGACCGCATAACGCTGCCCGCCAGCATAGCTCGCGCGCGTCATCACGAACGGGCGCTCGTCGGGGCGCAGCTTGAGTAGACCGTCGAACGTCGCACGCGTGTTGAGCATGCCGTAGACGTTGTGCGCCTCGCGGTGATCGGTGATGCGCGCCGCGAAATCGTCGCTGTCGATGCGGTGGCGGGTGTCGAGCGGCATCGTCTTGGTCGGCGTCTCGAAGATCGCTGGCTCGTTCATGTCGTTCCAGAACCCCGCGATCCCGGCGTCGAGAAAGCCCTTGTATTGCTCGCCCCACCAGGTCCGCGCGGCGGTCTTGGTGAAATCCGGGAACATCGACGGCCCCGGCCAGACCGGCGCGACATAGGGGCTGCCATCGGCGTTCTTGATGAATGCGTCGGCCTTCATCCCGCTCTGGTACGGCGCATAGCCCTGCTCGACCGCGGCGATGTGGAGATCGGTGATCGCGACCAGCTTGATCCCGTCCGCCTTCATCTCGGTGGCGAGCTTGGGGAGGTCCGGGAAGGTCTTGGCGTCGGTGGTGAAGGGGCGGTTGCGATCCTGATAGCCGATGTCGAGCCAGATGACGTCGGTCGGTACGCGGTCGCTGCGCAGGCGCGCGGCGATCTGGCGGACCTCGTCGGCGCTGCCATAGCTGTAGCGCGACTGCTGATAGCCGAGCGCCCATTTCGGCGCGAGCGGGGCGTGGCCGGTCAGGTCGGCATAGCGGCGCGTGACTTCGGCCATCGACGGCCCGGCGATGAAATAATAGTCGATCGGGCCGTCGGGGCCGCCGAACGAGAGCGTCTCGGCATCGCGGTGGCCGAAGTCGAACCAGGTGCGATACGTGTTGTCGAGGAGGATGCCGTAGCTGCCACCTGCGCCGCCGGTGCCGATGAAGAAGGGTATCGATTTGTAGATCGGATCGTCCGCACTGCTGAAGCCGAACGCGTCGGTGTTCCAGTCGACGAAGCCGTGGCCGCGGCGGTCGAGCCCCTGCGTCTTATCGCCGAGGCCGTAGAAATGCTCCGAGATCGGCAGCGTCTTCGAGATCGCGAACGCCTTGCCGTCGGTCGCGACTGGGGCGGCGTCGGCGGAGATGATCTTGCCATCGAGCGTCTCGAAGGTGATCGCGCCGCCTGGACCGACACGCACGCGGACGCTGGCGGTCGCGAAGCCGTCGGGGGCTGCGGTGACGGCGATCTTCTGGTGGCGGATCGCGGCGGGGACGGCCCAGCTCGCATTCTCGGGTAACAAGCCGTTCTTGGCGACGCGAACGCGCACGAGTCCGTCGGTCATCGCGGTGATCCGAGTCACCGTCGTTCCGACCTGGACCTCGACGCCGTCGCGGCTCGGGATCAGCTTGGGCGCTGCGACGACGCTAGTCTGGGCTTGGACGGACGTGCTGCAGATGGCGGCGGTGGCCGCGAGCAGGAGGGCGATGCGTTTCATACGTGATCCTTGTGGTCCGCCAGGTGGCGGAGGCGAGAGGCGTGCGACCCGAAATTCGATGCACAACGGGTCAGGAAATCGTCGATCTTCGGCAGGTCGATGGAATCGATATCTCCGCCGGGCGGGGTGAGCCGCGCGGCATCTGGGAAGGTGCCGTAGCCGGCGAACAGGCAGTGCCAGCTGATCGCGGAATAATAACGGCCGAGCCCGGCACGATCGATCGCTGCGACCATGTCGGCGCCGGTGAACCAGGTGGACATCAACATCTTGAGGTCGTCGGACAGGGCTTCGACTCCGCGTGCTTCCGCCCAATAGCCGGTCGGATCGTCGTGGCGCTGGTTCAGCCGGTAATGCGCGACGATGTAATCACGGACGCCGTCGTAGCGCGCGGCGATGCGCGTGTTGAACGCCGTGCGGACCGCTTCGGTCGCGCCACCCGCATCTACCCCGTCGAGGAACGCTTCTACCGTGGCGATGACGAGGTGCAGCGCGGTCGCCTCGAGCGGTTCGAGGAAGCCTTGGGCCAGCCCGACGGCCAGTGCGTTGTGCGACCAGCTGTCGCGGACGCGACCGACACGCATCTTGAGGTGGCGCGCTTCGCCGGTGTCGCCGCCGATATGTGCGCGGAGTTCGGCTTCGGCGTGCGCTTCGGTCAGGTGGCGGCTGGAATAGACATAGCCGTTGCCGATGCGGGTGGTCAGCGGGATATGCCATGCCCAGCCCGCCGACAGCGCGGTCGCGCGCGTCTGGCTGGGGATCGCCGCATCGGGGACGTGCGCAGTCGGCATTACCACCGCGCGATCGTTGAACAGTGCGTCGGCGTAGCTGACGAACGGCATTTCGAGCGCGCTGAAGATCGTGCTGCGAAACCCGCTGGCGTCGACGAAGAAATCGCCCGCGATGCGCTCGCCATCGGTATCGATCAGCGCGGCGATATTGCCGTTCGGGGCGCGCTCGACGCTGGCAATCCGGCGCTGAAGGTGGACCACCCCCAGCGTCTCGGTAGCGTGCGCGGCGAGGAAAGCACCGACCTTGTACGCGTCGAAATGATAGCCGTAGCTGACCTCGAACGGGAAGCTTGCGGCAGGCTGCGGCGCGCAGTTCGCGGCGGCGAGGCGGGCGGGGAGCAGGAACTGGTCGGGATGCGCGTCGACATCGCGACCGGTCCGCCTTGCCCGCGCATTGTAGAAGAATTGCGGCGCGGTGTGGCCGTCGAGTGCGGTAGGGAAGGGGTGGAAATAGCGTTCGTACCCGGCGCGGTCGGACCAGCCCTCGAAGCCGATCCCGAGCTTATACGTCGCGTCGCACGCCGGCATCCACCCGGCTTCGGCGATGCCGAGCGTGTCGAAAAAGTGCTTCAACTGCGGGGTCGATCCTTCGCCGACGCCGACGATGCCGATCTCCGGGCTCTCGACCAGCGTGACGCGGACGCCGCGCGCGCTCCAGCGATGTGCGACCAGGCACGCGGTCATCCACCCGGCGGTGCCACCGCCGAGGACGACGATGTGCTGGCCGCGTCCGTCGATCACCGCCGCAGTACCAGCCCGGACAGCGGGGGCAGCTTCGTCGTGTCGGCGCCGTCGATTGCGAACAGCATATCGCCATCGGTCGCGATGCCGGTCGGCCAGCCACGTGCGTCGTCCCCGAGATTGAATACGCAGAGCAGCGTCTCGTCTTGGGACTGCCGCTCGAATGCGATCACCGCATCGTCGCTGTGCACGATCCGCAGGCTCCCAAGCCGCAACGCCGGATGCGCCTTCCGCGCGGCGATCAGCGTCCGAGTCCAGTGCAGCAGCGACGCCGCATCCGCTTCCTGCGCGTCGACCGCGATTGCGCGGTGATCTTCCCCGAACGGCAGCCAAGGCTCGGTGCTGCCGAACCCGAGATCGGGCGCCGCGCCGATCCACGGCATTGGGGTGCGGGCGCCATCTCGGGACAACGTCAACGGCCAGTTCGCGATCGCCTCAGGATCAAGCAGGTCGTCGAAGGCGATGTCGACCTGCGTCAGCCCCAGCTCCTCCCCTGGTACAGGAAGATGTTGCCGCGCAGCGCGACGAGCAGCAGAATCTTCATCCGCGCGAATGCCTCGCGCTGGTCGGGCGTGGTCCAGCGCGAGATCGCGCGTGGCGCGTCGTGGTTCTCGAACGCCCAGCTCGGCCAGCCGAGACCCGGCGTATCGGGCCAGTTGCCGACCGCATCGACGATCAACTCGGGCGTCAACCGATCCGCGTACAGGAAGTCGAAGCCGTACGCGCTGTTGAGCCGGCCATTGCCGCCGGTGAACAGCTTCATCTCGCGGTCGCTGTCGTCACCGCCCACTTCGGCGACGGTGAACCCGGCGCCATATTCGTCGAGCAGCGCACGGATCCGCTCGATGAAGCCGACGATGTCCGGATGGCTCTGGTTGTGCAGCTTCATCTGGAAATCAAACGACCGCGTCCTTGCGCGATTGGTCGCGGGCGCGGGCGGATTGTCGGTCAGCGCCGGGTCGTGCATCGCGAAGTTGATCGCATCGAGGCGGAAGCCATCGACGCCGCGATCCAGCCAGAACCGCGCGGTCGCGATCAGCTCGTCCTGCACCGCGGGGTTATGCCCGTTGAGCTGCGGTTGATCCTTCAGGAAATTGTGCATGTAATATTGGCCGCGTCGCGCGTCCCAGGTCCAGGCCGGGCCGCCGAACACCGACTGCCAGTTCGACGGCGGCGTGCCGTCGGGCTTCGCATCCGCCCAGACATACCAGTCCGCCTTGTCCCCGCTGCGCGATGCGCGGCTTTGGCGGAACCAGTCATGCTCCTCCGACGTGTGCGAATAGACCTGGTCGATGATGATCTTCAGGCCGAGCGCATGCGCGCGCGCGATCAACGCGTCGAAATCGGCGAGCGTGCCGAAGATCGGATCGACGTCGCGGTAATCCGACACGTCGTAGCCGAAGTCCGCCATTGGCGAGGTGAAGAACGGCGACAGCCACACCGCATCCACGCCGAGGCTGGCGACATAATCGAGATGCGCGGTGATACCGGGTAGGTCGCCGATCCCGTCGTCGTTCGAGTCCGCGAAACTCCGTGGGTAGATCTGGTAGATCGTCGCACCCTTCCACCACGGGTGGTCGGCAGCGGACTCAGGCAATCGTGCAGGCATCAACGAGTCTCCGCGGCGCAGACGGCATAGCCGAACGCGGGCAGGGTGAGTGTGACACTGCCGGGGGCGGCAGCGCGAGCCGCACATTTGCCGACGAGCGTAGCGAAGCGCGTGGAGCCGATCTCGACCTGCACCGCCTGCGTCAGCGGCTTGGCGGAGGTGTTGAACGCCATCAGGATTTCCGCACCCGTCGTCGGATCGAAGCGCGACACGGCTAGCAGGCCCGGTGTCTCGCTGCGGCTGCGGATGACCGTTCGGCCACGCGAGAGTGCGGGATGCGAGACGCGCACCTTCGCCAGCTCCGCGATCTGGCGGAACAGCGGATTGGTCTCGCCGAAGCTCTCGGTCGCCGTCGTCTTGGTCGTGCCGAGCAGGCGGTTGTCGTTGTAGATCGCGACCTTCGACGCGAACATGTCCTCGCGCGAGTCCTGATCATTACCGTCGCCGACGAAGCCCTGTTCGTCGCCCGAATAGATCGTCGGTACGCCACGCAACGTCAGCAGCATCGCGTTCGACAGCAGGACGCGCTGCAGCACTTCCTCGTCGGATGCCTGGGGGAACGCCTTCCGCACGTAGGTGGCGAAGCGGCCGTCGTCGTGGTTGCCGGTGAAGGTCGGCAGGATCGCTGCGGTATCGACGCCCTTCGCATACAGCACGTCGCCGTCGAACAAGGCCTCGAACGCGTCGGTGCCGCGCGTGCCGGCGACGGTTTCAACCACCGCCTGGCGGAACGCGAAGTCGAGCACTGCGGGCAGCTTGTCGACGATCGTATGCTGCGCGAGCACGGCGGGGCGGACCTCGTGATCGGAGACTTCACCGAAGATGTGGAAGTTCGGGATGCCGTTCGCCTGTGCGCGCGTCAGCATCGCCGGCACGAACTGCGCCCAAAATTCAGGGTTCACGTGGCGCGCGGTGTCGATGCGGAAGCCGTCGACCTTGAACCGGTCGATCCACGATCCGAAGATGTCGATCATACCGCTCACGACGCGCGGGTTCTCCGTCATCACGTCGTCGAGCCCCGAGAAATCGCCCATCGTCGAGCTCTCGTTCATGAAAGTCGTGTCGCCGCGATTATGGTAATAGATCGGGTCGTTGAGCCACGCCGGCACCTTCACGTTACGCTCGGCGGCGGGCACGTACGGCGTGTAGGCATAGGTGGTGTCGGTCAGCTTGGCGAAGTTCGCCGCGGTCCGCACGTCGTCGCCGGCGAACCCGCCATTGATCGCCTTGCCGCCGACGCCGCCCTTGCGCTGGTACGGATAGGTCGCGCGGGCGCGGTACGGGCAGGGCATGCCGACCGCGCATTCGCGGTACTGGATCACGTCGGCGGTGTGGTTGATGATGATGTCCATATACACCTTCATCCCGCGCGCGTGCGCCGCATCGACGAAGGCGGTCATGTCGGCATTGGTGCCGAGATGCGGATCGACCTGCGTGAAGTCGGTGATCCAATAGCCATGATAGCCGGCGGACTCGTGGCCCGGCGAACCCTGCACCGCCTTGTTCTTGAAGATCGGCCCGAGCCAGATCGCGGTCGCGCCGAGATGCTGGATGTAATCCAAGCGCTTGGTCAGGCCCTTCAGATCGCCGCCGTGATAGAAGCCCTTGGCGGTCGGATCGTAGCCGGTCTTGAGGCGATCGCCAGCGATCCCGCCGCGATCGTTCAACGGGTCGGCATTCTCGAACCGGTCGGGCAGGACGAAATAGATCACCTCGTCCTGCGGCGCACGCGCGCGGTAGTCGGCGGGCGGCACGGCGGCCGCGCCGGACAGCGCGAGCAGGATGGCGGCGGCGATGCTCATGCGCCGAGTCCTGCGGATGCCGCGCAGTGCTGCGCGACGAATGCGGCGTGATCCTGCATCTGCGCCACTTCGCGCGCGTTGAGCTTGTCGATCGTGTCCATGAATTCCCCCAGGTCGTTCGTCGATATCGCGTCCGCCAATGGATGGTGGCCCGCCGGTATGATGCCTTGTCCCGCCAGCACCTGAAGCCAGCCGACTTCGGTGAACAGCTCCTCATGCTCGCGGACGATGTGCCCGTTGCCGCGCCACAATTCGATCTTCGCGGCGAGGGTGTCGGGGACGGCCATGTCGCGGCACTGGCGCCAGAACGGCGTGTCGTCGCGCTCCGTCGCCTTGTAGTGGAGGATGATGAAGTCGCGGATGCGCTCGTATTCGAAGTCGCTCTGCCGGTTGAACTCGGTGCGATCGGCCTCGGCGATGACGCGACCGGGCAACAGCTTCAACAGTCGCGAGATCGCAGACTGGATCAGGTGGATGCTGGTGGATTCGAGCGGTTCCATGAACCCCGCTGCCAGCCCGAGCGCGACGACGTTGCGGTTCCACATCCGCTTGCGGCGGCCGGTGCGGAACGTGATCGTCCGCGGATCGGCCATCGCCGGTGTATCGAGTCCGGCCAACAACGTCGCGGTCGCCTCGTCCTCGCTCATGTGAGCACTAGAGAAGACGACGCCGTTGCCCGTCCGGTGCTGCAACGGGATCCGCCACTGCCAGCCGGCGGCATGCGCGGTCGAGCGGGTGTACGGCGTGAACACCTCGCTCCGCTTCGACGGCACCGCGATGGCACGGTCGCACGGCAGCCAGTGCGTCCAGTCCTCGTATCCGGTGCCGAGCGCCTCCTCGATCAGCAGCCCGCGAAAGCCGGTGCAGTCGATATAAAGGTCGGCGGCGACGGTCGTGCCGTTCTCCAGAACCAGGCCGGAGACGTCCCCGTTATCGCCGTCGCGCGTGACACGGACGATCTTGCCCTCGATCCGGTTGACGCCGCGCGTCTCGGAATAGCGTCGCAGGTAACGTGCGTAGAGCCCCGCATCGAAATGATAGGCGTACGGCATCGACGGCAGCGTCCGAGCGGTACGGGCAGGCCCCCGCTGCATCCGCTCGGCAAGCGCCGCATGCGTGTTGAGCGAATAGGCACCGAGATCGCCAGCGAGCCCGAGCGACCGCGCGCGGAGCCAATATTGGTGGAACGGTAGCAACCCGACGTCGCGCCCGACATCGCCGAACGCGTGCATGTAGCGATGGCCCGGCTTGAACCAGTCGACGAACTCGATGCCGAGCTTGAACGTGCCGCCGGTCGCGCGGAGAAACGCATCCTCGTCCAGCCCGAGCGCATCGTTGAACAGATGGATCTGCGGGATCGTCGCTTCGCCGACGCCGACCGTGCCGATGTCGTCGGACTCTATCAGGTCGATCTCGTACCCCGTCTCCAGGAACCGCGCGAAGGTGGCCGCCGCCATCCAGCCGGCGGTACCGCCACCGGCGATCACGATACGCAAAGGGTGATTGGCCATCGTCCGCGTCCCCGCTTGAAACCGTCAGGTGCCGCCGTCGCGGGCAAAATGCGGGGTGGCCTGAACCGCCCCGCCATCGACATCGGAACTTGCCCGTTAGAACTTGTACGTGATGCCGACATAGTAATCACGACCATAGCGCTGGTAGTCGATCACCTGGCGCGGGTCGTCGTTCTGGTAGGTCACGAACGGCCGGTCGGTCAGGTTCTTCGCCTGCGCCAAAATCGCGAAATTGCGCAGAGGGCCGGACTGGAACTCATAGCCGATCTGCGCATCCAGGATCGCCTCGGCCTTTGCGGTGCGATAGGTCGGGTTGGCCGAAAGACCTGCGACCTCGGCGAGGAAGCTTGAGCGATAGCGATAGTTCGCACGCGCCTGGAAGCCCCATTTCTCGAAGTAGATCGTGCCGCTGCCGGTCCATTTGGACAGGCCGGGCAGGGTGATCGCCTCGGTCGGATTGCTGCCGTACTTGATCGTCGACTGCGTGTAGTTGCCGCTGGCGAACATGCCGAACCCGTCGAGTGCGGACGTGATCGCCTTGAACGGCAGCGACAGGGTTGCCTCGACGCCGAGCACTTCGCCGCGACCGGTATTGTCGGGCAAAGAGACGTTACCGATCGTCTGGCCCGCCGCGATCACCTGCGCCTGCTGCGCCGCGGTCAGGAGGGAGCAGCGCCGAGAAGTCGTAGGGCAGCGAATTGTTCGGATCGACGAAGTCGGTCAGGTGCTTGAAGTAGCTCGACAGCGCGACATAGCCGCCACCGCTGAAATACTTCTCGAACGACAGGTCGATGTTGGTCGACTGATACGGCTTCAGGTTGACGTTGCCGCCGGTCGAGGTGAACACCGGGAACAGACCAGCGGGCGTCTGGCCGATATTGGTCAGATTGATCGCGACGTCCTGTGTGACGCGCTCCTGATCGAGGCGCGGACGGACCATCGTCTGCGATGCGCCGACCTTGACGAAGCCCAGCGGGATCAGTTCGACCGACATCGTCGCGGACGGCAGGAAGTTGGTGTATTTCACCGACTCCTTCACCGGTGCGATCGTCACCGCGCCGCCGACGACGCTGGCGATCTGCCCGGTCGAGCTCTGGTCCGAATGCACAACCTGCGCGCCGATCGAGCCCTTGAGCGGCTTATCGCCGACCAGACCGTCGAGCGTGACCTTGGCGTAGCCGGTCCAAACCTTTTCGAGCACGACGTTGTCGCGCACCAGCGCGGACGGCCGGCCGTCGAACGCCGACTGCAGCGTGGTGTTGTAGAGATAGAGCGGATCGAGCGTCAGCATCTGCGGGATGCCGAGATAGTCGAGCGCGACATTGGTCCCGAGCTGCGACTCGCTGGGAACGTCGCTGCTGAGCGGCGAGCCGCTCGACACGGTGCAGCCCACGCCGCCGCCCGGCGGGCACAGGAAATAGGACGTGTAGGCGCTGGTCTTCTTGCGCTGGCTGTAGTTGCCGCCGGCTTCCCAGCCTTTGACGACGCTGTCCGAGAATTCGCCGTTGAGGCTCGCGCGCAGCGACTTCAGATCGTCCTTGAAGCTCGGCCGGTTGAGGAAGCCGGTCTGGACGACCTGCTGCGTGCCGTTGTTGCCCCACCCTTGCGGGTCGGTCAGCTTGAAGACGTTGGTATCGGTGTAATCCAGCGTCGGCGAGAAGGTGTAGGTGCCGTTGCCGTTCTGCTTGACCGTGACGGTGTCGGCCGCGCCGCTCTTGGCGAAGCCGGTGCCGGTGTTGGTCTCGAGCAGGAAGTCGGTGCGATCCGCATGGCTCCAGCTCGCGTCGACGTTCAGGTGGATCGTGTCGGTCAGCTTGAGATCGTTGTTCCAGCCGAACGAGTAATTGTCCGCTTTGCGCTGGTTATAATCGTTGCGCTGCACGCCGAAGACGTTGCCGAACGTCGCGTCGGTGACGAAACCGTCGCTGCTCGTCACGCCCGAAACCGTCGTGCCGCCGGCCGTGCCGGCGCTGGCCAGCTGCCCGGCAAGCGGGAATTCGATGCCGCGCAGGATCTGCGTTTCCTCGAAATGCGAATACAGCGCGTCGAAGGTCGAATGGAAGCTGTCGGACGGCTGCCACTCGATCGTCGCGACGCCGCCGTAGCGCTTCAGCTCGTTCGACTGGACATAGGGCTTGGCGCCGTTGACCAGAAACGGATCGGCCGCGGTGCCGGTGCCGGTGTAGCCCCAGGCGTTGTAGCGCTCGTTCTGCGACGGCGTCTGCGTCGCCGACACGCCGATCGCGATGCCGAGCGTGTCGTCGGCGAACTTGTCGACATAGGTCGCCGACGCGCGATAGCCGTAGCGTGTGCCGTCGGGATTGAGCTTGTCGATGCCGTTCATCTGGCCGCGTGCGCTGATCGCGACGATCCGGTTGGGCTGGTCGAGCGGACGCAGCATCCGCAGGTCGACCGTGCCGGCGATGCCGGCGGCGATCAGCGAGGCGTCGGCCGACTTGTAGACGTTGACGTTCTTGAAGAATTCCGACGGATATTGATCGAACTCGACGCCGCGATTGTCACCGGTCGTGACCTGTTCGCGGCCGTTGAGCAGCGTGGTCGAGAAATCGGGGCCGAGACCGCGGATCGACAGGCGTTGGTCGCGGCCTTCGAGACGCTGCGCGGTCACGCCGGGCAGGCGCGCGAGCGAGTCCGCGATCGACACGTCGGGCAGCTTGCCGACGTCTTCGGCCGAGATCGAGTCGACGATCAGGACCGACTGGCGCTTGATCTTGGCGGAGGATTCGAGGCCGGCGCGAATGCCGGTCACGACAATATCGTCACCGCCGTCGTCCGCCGGGGTTGCTGCGGCGGCGTCCTGCGGCGCGGTCGGCACGGCGTCGGCCGGCTGCGGCGTGGGCTCTGCTGCGGTCGTGACGGCATCGACCTGCGCGGGCGCGGTCGAATTGGCGTTGGGAACACCGGGGGCAACCTGCGCGAACGCGGCCTGGCCAGGCAGGATCAGCGCGGCGGCGAGCGCGGTGGCGCTGACGCGGAGCGCGAGGTGGCTGTGCGCGGAAACGCCGTTCGTGGCGCGCGCGCGGCACGGTGCAAAATTGCTCATGAATACCCCTTTGGCGGGAATGATCCCGCGCATCCTCAATGACTTGTGTCGGTAGCCTCGACGTCGTGCTTTCGCGTCGATTGTCGCAAGCCGGCTATATTTCGGCAGGGGTCGTTGCAAAAGGGACGGGCATACGTATTCACTGGTTCATGCAGTCCCTGTCTCTTCTCGACCACTTTTGCCCACACAGGCTCCAATGATGGGCCGCCGTCCGACATCGTTCGACATCGCGCAACTGGCTGGCGTGTCGCAGCCGACCGTGTCGCGCGCGCTACGTGGATCGAAGTCGGTCAATCCGCAGACTCGCCAGCGGATCGAGGCGATCGCCCGAAGTCTGCACTATGCCGTCGACAAACATGCGTCGTCGTTGCGGAGCCAATCGGCGAACACGCTGGCGCTGCTGTTCTTCGAGGAACCCGCCGAAGACGATTCCACCATCAACCCGTTCTTCCTGTCGATGCTCGGCTCGATCACGCACGCCTGCGCGCGCGCCGGGTACGATCTGCTGATCTCGTTCCAGCAATTGTCCGGCGACTGGCACGTCGATTACCAGGACAGCCGCAAGGCCGATGGCATCATCCTGCTCGGTTACGGCGATTACGAAGCCTATCGTGCGCGCCTCGATCACCTCACCGAACAGGGGACCAAGGTGGTGCGCTGGGGCGCGGTCGGCACCGGGCCGGCGGGGATAACGGTCGGTTCGGACAACCGCGGCGGGGAGAGGCGGCGACCGCGCACCTAATCGCGCAAGGGCGGCGCCGGATTGCGTTCCTGGGCACGGCTGACGGACGGTATCCCGAACTCGAGGATCGGTATCGGGGATATCGCGACGCGCTGGAGGCGGCGGGCCTCGTGGTGGATGATGCATTGCAGGTCGATGCGATCACCACCGAAGATGCCGGGCAGGAGGCGGTCGCCGAACTCGCACGGCGCGGTGCCGGGTATGACGCGATCTTCGCCGCCAGCGACAGCATCGCGATCGGCGCGATGCGCGCGCTGGCGGCTGCAGGGCAAGCGATCCCGGACGACGTCGCGATCGTCGGCTTCGACGACATCGCCTCAGCGCAACTCACCAACCCGCCGCTGACGACCGTCACGCAGGACGCGCGCCGGGCCGGGGAGGCGCTGGTGCGGGCGCTGCTGGCGAGATTGCGCGGCGATGTGTCCGAAGACGCCCCCTGCCAACCCGACTGGTGATCCGCGCAAGCAGCGGGGCATAGCGCTACGAAAATCCTCCCCCGCCAGGGGGGGGCAGGCGTCAGCCTGACGGAGGGGGCGGCATGATCAACCGCAGTTGCGTAACCTCCCCCTCCGTCACCTTCGGCGCCACCTCCCCTGGCGGGGAGGATCGGTGTACGGGTGGCCGCTCAATCGTCGAACAGGAAGAGATTCAGCGTCAGCCGCCCCGCCAGGGGGTCCGAATTCAGCACCACCTCCGGCGGCAGATACGCGCAGTGCAGCGTATTCCCCGCATAGACGAGCGCACGGTTGAAGCGTGCCGGCTGGACCGCGACGCACTCATAAAGCGGAGTATCGCCAGCGATGTAGGACGCTTCCGGCATGCCATGCGCCTGCACGCCCGCCTCCAGCGCCGTCTTGAACGGATCGAGCCGCGACGCATCGACGCTCTCGAACCCGGTCGATCGCTGCCGATAAAAGGCGGTGCCGCCTTGCTCGCCATGCCCCAGGAACAGCAGCACCGCGATCCGCCGCTGCTCGACGCCATCGAAATGCGGCAGTCGCTGGATCGGTGCCAGATCGGTGGGCGCGGTAGTAACCAGCGAATAATAAGCCTCCGACACCGCCGGCGCCGGATCGAGACCGAAATGCTTCGCCAGCAACGGTGCGATCCGGCGGCGCATCGTCTCGGCCAGGCGAGGCGGTACCTCGGCCCGGACACCGGGATAATGCGGGCCGATCGCGGTCATCCGCAAGCTTGCCGCATCCTCGCGCAGCGCGTCCGGATCGGACCAGAAATCGTCGATCGCGATCAGCGGACGCTGCTCCCGGCCCTGGAGATGCAGCGTGGTTTTCGGCATGTCGGTCATCCCCGCCTTCATGGCGTGCGGGGGCGCGACAGGGCAAGGTATTCGTATGCATGGTTGTTTCGACCGCCGCTTGGCGTCAAGCCGCACCGGCAGGATCGTCGCGCAGACAAGCGACGGCCAAGGGAGAGCCGCGTTTTGACCGAGAAACCAGTCCAGGGCTTTGCCGGCCTGTGGAATATCAGCTTCGGCTTTTTCGGCATCCAGATCGGCTTTGCGCTGCAGAACGCCAATATGAGCCGGATCTTCCAGACGCTCGGCGGATCGCTCGACGATCTCTCCTATCTCTGGGTGGCCGCCCCGCTGACCGGGCTGCTCGTCCAGCCGATCATCGGCCATTACAGCGACCGCACCTGGACCCGCTTCGGCCGCCGCCGCCCCTACTTCTTCGCAGGCGCCGTACTCGCCGCGCTCGCGCTGTTCGTGATGCCCGAGGCGAAGATGCTCTGGCTCGCCGCGCTGACATTGTGGGTGCTCGACGCCTCGATCAACGTGTCGATGGAGCCGTTTCGTGCGTTCGTCGGCGACATGCTGCGGAAGGAACAGCACACCGCCGGCTATGCGCTCCAGACCGCGTTCATCGGCGCCGGCGCAGTGGTCGGATCGATCTTTCCGTTCGTGCTCGCACATCTCGGCGTGTCGGGCGATGCGTTGGCGGGCGTGCCCGATACGGTCCGCTACAGCTTCTGGTTCGGCGGCGCGGCACTGTTGCTCGCCGTCCTGTGGACGGTCGGCAACACGCGCGAGTACAGCCCCGGCCAGATGGCATCGTTCGCCGAGCGCGACGCGGAGGAGGCACTGCCCGCACCGGTCCGCGCGCTCGCCAGTCGCGGCTTTGCGACCAGCATCGCCTGGATCGTCGCCGGCATAGCGGTGATCGTCGCGGTCCCCGAACTCGCGTTGCAGAAGGAAGTGTATCTGCTCGGCGGGTTGCTCGTCGCGTTCGGCGTCGCCAGCCTCGTCGCCATCGTGCTCGCGCGCGGCGGCAACACCGACAACGCGCTGAGCCAGATCGTCGGCGATTTCGGCGACATGCCGGACGTGATGAAACGCCTCGCGCTCGTCCAGTTCTTCAGCTGGTCCGCGCTGTTCATCATGTGGATCTTCAGCACGCCCGTCGTGGCGCAATATATGTACGGATCGAGCGACGCGACGAGTGCCGCATACAATGCCGGCAGCGACTGGGTCGGCGTGCTGTTCGCGGTCTACAACGCGGTCGCGGCGCTGGTCGCCTTGCTGATCCTGCCCCGGCTGGCAAAGCGGATCGGCCGCGTGAAGACGCACATCGCGTGCCTGCTGTGCGGCGCCGCAGGTTTTGCGAGCTTCCTCTTCGTCCGCGATCCGACCCTGCTGATCGTCAGCGAAGTCGGCATCGGTATCGCCTGGGCGTCGATCCTCGCCATGCCCTATGCGATCCTCGCCTCCAGCCTGCCGCAGGCCAAGCTCGGTATCTACATGGGCCTGTTCAACATCTTCATCGTGCTACCTCAGCTGCTGGTCGCGACGCTGATGGGCTCGGTGTTGAAGGCGTTCTTCCCGACCGAGCCGATCTGGACGATGGCCTTCGCCGCGGTCGTCATGGCGCTTGCCGCGCTCGCGATGCTGCGGGTTCCCGAAACCCGGGACGGCGTTGCGTGATGGGGCTGCTCGCCGGGCCTGATCGCACGCGTTCCGACTTTGCCATTTTCGACCAACTGCTGCTATCGGCGGGTGATGCTCAAATCACGGATCAAGCGCCGCACGGTCGAGGGCGCTCACGCGGTCGCCGAACTTGCGGCCATCCACGCATCGATCGCCGCGCTCAACGACGAGGATCTGCTCGATCTCGCGGATATCTTCGCACGCGAGACATCAGGAGCGCTCAAGACGATGGCCGCCGCCGAGATGACCAGGCGCGGCGTGAGCTTGTGAGTGCTCGCCCGATACTCTGCCCGACCGATCACGCCGTGACGGTATGAAACAGCTCGCATCCCGACTGCGCCGCCTCGACGATGCGCTCGCCGATCTTCCGCTTGAAGAACCGATGCTGCTGACCGAGCTGGACGGGTTTCTGACCGGCATATTGGTCAGCCCCGACGCTATCGCGCCGGCCGAATGGTTGCAGAGTGTCTGGGGCTCCGACGACAGCGGCGTCGCGGCATTCGACGACCCGCTCGACGTCCAGTGGTTCGCCGATGCGGTCATGGCACGCCATGCGGAGATCGCGCGCGACCTCGCCCGCGGCAAGCTGCGACCGATCTTCGACGTCGACGAGCGTAACGGCGACGTGTTGTGGGAGCTGTGGATCGACGGGTTCGCCGAGGCGATGGCGTTACGGCCGGACGGCTGGGATGCGGTGGCGAACGGCGATGATCCGGACGCTGCCGCCGCGCTCGAGAGCCTGTCGACGCTGATCGCCATCGCGCGCAACGAAAGCCCGCTCGACAGCATGGAGATCAACGCATTCGAGGATCGCGCGACGACCGATCTGGTCGACGGCGTCCAGCGCCTGCACTTGGCGCGATCGCGGCGCCAGACGGACTCGCCGGCGCAGGCGATCGGCGCGGCATCGGCCAAGATCGGCAGGAACGATCCTTGCCCATGCGGGTCGGGCAAGAAATCCAAACGGTGCTGCGGCTAGCCGCTTCCAGGTTCACCAGGGCGACACTGGCGAAGGCAACCGCTCACAACGGCGGTTTGCCCGTCAGATAAAGCGCGGTCGGCAGGCCGGTTGGCACCGTGGTATCGGGACGCGGTCTGGCCGCCGCTGCTTGCAGCCAATCGGGACCGCCGGGGCGGTGGCGCGTCGAGCCATCCGAGCGGGTCGGCACCTTGCCATAGACCGAAGGTCCGTCCCGGCCTGGCGAACCGCCGCCGAACGTCGCGGCGATGTTGCCATAGGTCGACGGGTCGCGCCCATCCAGGCTGAGGCGGTCGTTCAGGTAGCAGGCAGTCGCCCAGGCGGTATGCGGATCGGGAGTCATCGCGATGATCCGCTTGCCCCAGTACATGCGCAGATTGTTGTGCATCCAGCCGTCGATCAGGAACTGGCGCTGGCAGGCGTTCCACGTCTCGTCCCGGGTTTCGCCACGGAGCAGCGCGTCGAGCGTCTCGATATCGGGGCGCGGATCGGCGGCATGCGCTTCGAGCGTTTCCTGTGCCCATCCCGCGATGCGGTCGTACCGTTCGGGCGCTGTCAGGGCGCGCGCCCGATAGTGGAACCATTCGCGCCACGTCAGCAGTTCGTCGGCGAACTTCTCCTTGCTGGCGGCCGGCGCATCGGCGGCGTCGACCGTCGCCATCACTTCGCGTGGGCCGACCACGCCGAAGTGGAGATAGGGCGAGAGCATGCTGGCGCCGATCGGGTTGGTGGCGTCGTTGCGCGTCGCCGCATAGGTCGGCATCACCGTATCCATCAACCGCTCGAGATGTATCAGCGCGCCCTCGCGACCGGCGCGGAATATCGGGCTGACCGGCACACTGTGATCGATCGCCGCCGCCGCGACGAAGCGGTCGAGGTCGGCATCAGAACACGCATCCAGCCGGTCCGGCGTATATGGCAGCGGTCCGTCATAGGGCGCCACCGTCGGCACGGCATCGGTCGCTTCCAGCCAGTCGCTCCGCACCGGCTGATGGCGACGCCGAAACGCGGTGGTCGAACCAATGCCGTCGCCGAGCACGGCCGGCGGAACGAGGCATGCGGCGTTGGCCGCGAAGACTGCGCGCTCGACGCGCTCCGCGAACCGCTCCGACTGCCATCGTGCGACGAAGGTCGGCTGGTCCTCGACCAGAACGGCAGCGCTGTCGGCCGCGAGGCGGTAGACCAGGCCTTTTTCGCGCGCGTCTGCACGGTCGACGTACTGGACGCAGCCGACCCCGCGCTGTCGACAGTCGCGTGCCAGGTCGCGGCTTGCGCCGAGGATGAAGTGGTGCAGGCGATCGGAGGCGTAAGGATAATCCTCGCGCAGCCCGTGATAGACGAGGACGGGCAGGCCCAGCGCATTGCCGAGCTGGATCGCGGCGTCGATCACCGGATTGTCGCGCGCGCGGAGGGCCTGTTGCAGCCAGCACAGGACATAGCGGCCGTCCGGGCGGACAACTTGGGCGTTCAGCGCCCGAACGCGCGGCGCTTCGGACCAGGAGGATAACGAGTGGGGAAGGGGAGCGGGCATGGCATCTCAACCATCGTTGCGGCCCGCCGATCCCTGGCCGTGTCGATTGCTTCGCGGCGGTCAAACCCGGACTAGCGGTGCTGCGGCAAAACCAGGCGGACAAGCAGCCCCCAGTTCGGGCGAGCGACCGAGCGTGATCGTGCCGCCGTTCAGTTCGACGAGTTCGCGGGTGATCGACAGGCCGAAGCCGTGCCCATCGCCCTGCTCGTCGAGGCGCCGACCGGGAGCATCGCCTGCGCGATCGCGGTATCGCCGAGGCCGGTGCCATCGTCGGCGATCGAGAGCGTGACGAGCGGACCGTCTGCCTCCGCGCCGATCGCGATTGCGCCGCGCGCGTGGCGCCAGGCGTTGTCGAGCAGGTTGCCGATCATCTCGTCGAGGTCCTGTGGGTCGATCGCGACGGCGAGGTCGGCAGGGATGGCGATGTCGAGCGCGATCGGGCGTTCGGCGTGGATGCGGCGCAGCACCGCGACCAGATCGTCGACGGCGGGGGCGATCGGGGTCCGGGTGCGGGCGCCACCGGTCGCGTCGGCGCGGGCACGGCCGAGGTGATGACGAACGCGGCGGTCGATCTGGTCGACCATGTCGCGGACGTCGTTATCGGCCCCTGCTTCGGCGAGCTTCAGCGAGAGCGCGGCGAGCGGAGTCTTCAGGCCATGCGCGAGGTTGGCGACATGCTGGCGGGCGTGGGCGAGCCCGGCGGCGTTCTGATCGATCAGCGCGTTGAGTTCTGTGACCAGCGGTTGCAGCTCGCCGGGTTGGTCGTCGGGAACGTGGCGTTCGGTGCCGGCGCGGACCGCGGCGAGCGACGTGCGGAGATCGCGCAGCGGACGCAGGCCGAACCGGAGTTGCAGCAGCGTCGCCAACGCAAGCCCGACGCCGAGCAGCGCCAGCGAGCCGAGCAACGGGATCATCGCCTCGCGCAGCGGCTCCTCGACGATCCGGCGGGGACCGATCGCGGTGATCGTCACCGTGCCGCGTGGGGTGGTGACGTCCAGGGTGCGCGAGTGGATGCGTTCGCCGCTGCGGTCGCGCGTGTCGCCTGCATGGAGTGCATGATCTTCGCGGCCACCGGGACCGGGAGGACGAGGTAGTCCTTCAGGATCGGGTCGCGGCGCTGGGGGCGCTGCGTCGATCGGCGGCGCCGGCTTGGGAGCGGGGGCGTGATCGGGGGCAGGGGCGGGTTGTGCCGCTATCGAAGCGACCGGCGGGGCCTTCGACCTGCCACGACCAGTCGGATCCGGGCACGCCGAACTCCGGCAGGTCGACCGCGCGGGTCCGATCGAGCGTGGCGTCGGGTCGGACCGCGCGCGCCAGCACCGCGACCTGCGCATCGAGCCGCTCGTCGAGCCCGCGCATGACGAAGCGCTCGAGCACGTTGCCGATCGTGATCCCCGCGAACAGGAGCGCTAGCCCGGTAGACAGGCCTGCGATGACGAGCATCCGCCCGAAGAGCGATCTTGGGATGAGGCGGGGGACTTCTTCATCGCGCTTTGATTTTGGGTGACTTAGTCGGAGCAGGACCCGCGGCCGCACATTTCTGTTCCCCGCGAAGGCGGGGGTCCAGGAGCCAAGAGCGTCTGCGCCTGTAATCCTGGGCCCCCGCGTTCGCGGGGAACACAAGACGTCGGCATCATCACGCCCCGTCCGCCGTCAGCCGATACCCCCGCCCGCGCACAGTCTCGATCATCTGCGCACCGATCTTCCGCCGCAGCCGGCCGATGATCACCTCGATCGAGTTCGAGTCCACGTCCGCATCGCCCTCATAGACCCGCTCGATCAGGTCCGCGCGTTCGATCACCACCTCGCGGCGGAGCATCAGCGCGGACAGGACGCGCCATTCGAACGCGGTGAGCTTCAGCGGCAAACCGTCGAGCTCGAACGTACCGAG
This sequence comes from Sphingomonas sp. AC411, assembly GCF_979253035.1. Taxonomy (NCBI): domain Bacteria; kingdom Pseudomonadati; phylum Pseudomonadota; class Alphaproteobacteria; order Sphingomonadales; family Sphingomonadaceae; genus Sphingomonas; species Sphingomonas sp. AC411. Next base: position 275,852 of record NZ_CEEDAQ010000001.1, read on the forward strand.
TTGCGCATCGAAGGCCAGCGGCCCGCACGTCACGCGCGACGCAGCGTGGCCGGCGGCGCGGCGGACCAGCGCGCGCAGGCGCATCACGACCTCCTCGACGCGGAACGGCTTCACGACATAATCGTCGGCGCCGGCCTTGAAGCCCTCGACCTTTTCCGACCAGCCGTCGCGCGCGGTGAGGATCAGGACGGGGAGGTCGCGACCGGCTGCACGCCAGTCGCGGAGCACGGACAGCCCGTCGCGCTTTGGCAGGCCGAGGTCGAGCACCGCTGCGTCGTACAGTTCGGTCGCGCCGAGATGGCCGCCGTCCTCGCCATTGCTCGCGACGTCGACCGCGAAATGCTCCGCACGCAGGGCCCGTGCCAGCCCGTCGGCGATCGCCGCATCGTCCTCGACCAATAATACCCGCATGCGATCGTCCCTATGCCCGAGACCCCAACGGAATCTGAACGGCTTGGTTCAGCGGGCGTCGGCAGCGCGCGCCTAGACGGTGATTCGTCAACCAACGAGAGGAAAGACGCAAGTGACCGAACATTCCCACAGCGCCCCGAAGAAGGGCTTCAATTTCCGCCGCAACCGCCTCGCGCTCGCCGCGGCCGGACTGCTCGCCGTCGGTGGCGCCGCCGGTGCCGTCACGGTCGCCGCCACGCGCCCGAGCGTGACGATGGCGCCCGCCACGCCGGTCGCGATCCGCTCGCTCCAGGCGAACGGCCAATCGGACAGCATCGTTACGATCCGCGGCGCCGTCGCCGAAATCTACGGCAACAAGTTCGTGATGGCCGACCCGACCGGCCGCGCGCTGGTCGACCTCGGCCGTGAAGGCGAGGACGGCACTCTCGTCACCGCCGGCCAGCCGGTGACGATCCAGGGCCGGTTCGAGAATGGCTTCGTCCATGCCTCGTTCCTCGTCGGTGCAGGCGGCAAGGTGACCGCGCTCGGCCCGATCGGCGGTCCGCCGCCGGGGCCGGGCGGTCCAGGCCGTCCGGGTGGTCCGGGGCATGACGGTCCTGGTGGCCCCGGCGGTCCGGGTGGCCCGGGCGCGCCTCCGCCCCCAGCCGGCATGGCGCCGCCGCCACCGCCGATGACTGCGGGTGCAGCACCAGCACCGGTCGGTGCCCCGGCAGGCGCGACGGCTCCGACGACCGCACCGGCCCCGCAGGCTACGTCAGCGACGTGACTAGGATGGAGCCGGGTAAAACCGGCTCCATTTTCCGTTCCAGGCAGCATCGAAGCCGCGCGGCAAAGACACCGGCATCCCCGCGCAGGTTTCACGATCCTCCCCCGCAAGGGGAGGTGGCAGGCTCTAGCCTGACGGAGGGGAGGTAAGGTGTAACTGCCGTTCCGTGTCCTCCCCTCCGTCACCTTCGGCGCCACCTCCCCTGGCGGGGAGGATTGGTTCAGCGGGCGATCGACGCGACTCTTGGGGCGGCGCTCTGGCGCGATTGCGTAGCGGGCTGGCGGACCCAGTAGCGGCCGGTTACCGCCAGTGGCAGCGCGAGCAGGAGCCCTGCGCCGACGTCCCACACACCGTCGCCGATCAATCCCGCGCCCAACCCCGCGACGGTCGACACGCCCAGCAGGATCGGCAGCGCGAAGATCTGGCGGTTGGTCTTGTGGCTCATGCGATTTCTCCCGCCATCACGACTTCGCGGACGCGCTGGTCGCTCGGACCGCCGCGACGACGCAGCCAAAGATACAGCCCGCTGCCGAGCACGATGATCGTCAGTATGTCGAAGATCGCCCAGACGATCTTCATCGCCAGCCCGCCGTAATTCCCGAAATGCAGCGGCTGCGCGAGCAGCATCGCCTGCATGTACCACGGCATCGGCACGACCGCGTCGAGCCGCCCGGTCGCGGCATCGACGAAGCCCGGCAGCAACAGCTTCGACGTCAGCGGCGTCGCGCCCTTCAGGAACACGGCGTAGTGATGCTGGCTGCTGAAGACGACGCCGGGAAAGGCGATGAACTGCGGCTTCATGTCGGGCGCCTTGCGCTGGACCGCGTCGAGCGCCGCCTGCACCGACGCACGCTGGGGCCCGAGCGGCGTGCGCGCCTCGCTGGCGATGACCTCGGCAAGGCCGTTCGCCTTCCAGATCGCGGTGATCGGCACGACGAAGGTGTTGATCGTACCCGTCACGCCGACGACGCTCGCCCAAACCAAAGTGACGATGCCGAGCAGATTGTGGCGATCCAGCCAACCGAGCCGCTTGCTGCGTCCGCGCCGCAACGTGCCGAAGTCCAGCTTGGCCATGAACGGCGCGTAGAGCACGACGCCCGAGACGATTGCCGCGAAGAACAACAGGCCCATCACGCCGAGGAATATCTCCGCCCAGAAGCCGAGCAGCATGTCGGTATGGAGTTCGAGGATGAACGCCATCACGCCTGGTACATAGGGCGGCATCTTCGCACCGGTGCGCGCATCGAAGGCGTGGAAATGCATCGCCGCGGGTACTGCGTCGGGGGTCGGCCCAGTCGTGACGTAGACGATCGGCCGCTCTTCGTCGAAGCTGATGTAGAGCGGAACCTCTCCGGGAGCGGCCTTAGCCGCCCGCGCGAGAACGGTGTCGAGCGAGAGCGACGGCGTGCCCGCGGGCAGCGTCGCCATCGGCGCGGGCGGGTTGATCCAGCCGTCGATCTCTTCCTCGAAGATCAGTGGCAGGCCGGTCACGCAGAGCATCAGCAGGAACGCCGTACAGATCAGGCTCGTCCATTTGTGGACGAGATACCAGGCCTTGATCGTGCCGCGGGTCATGCGCGGAACACGGGCATGTCTGGGGAAAGGCGATGGCGGATGATCACCGGCACACAGGTACAGATTTGATAACGATGTGCAATAGCGATGTGAGGGCGGGCGCTTCGTCGACTGATCCTCCCCGCCAGGGGAGGTGGCACCGAAGGTGACGGAGGGGAGGAATGCGCAACCGCGGTGATCCTGACCTCCCCTCCGTCTGGCAAGTGCCAGCCACCTCCCCTGGCGGGGGAGGATTAAGGGCTAAGCGACTCCGCGCCGCCCGTAACCCCGTAAACCTCACCGGTGATATAGCTCCCCTCCTGCGAGGCGAGCAGCACATACACCGGGGCGATCTCCACCGGCTGGCCCGGCCGGCCGAAATGGCTCTTCGACCCGAACGTCTCGACCATCTCCTGCGGCTGACCGCCGCTCGGCTGCAACACCGTCCAGAACGGTCCGGGCGCGACGACGTTTGCGCGGATACCCTTCTCGATCAGCTGCTTGGCGAGACCCTTGGTGTACGCGACGATCGCGGCCTTGGTGGTCGCATAGTCGAGCAGATTGTCCGACGGATCATAGCCCTGCACCGACGCGGTCGTGATCACCGCCGCGCCAACGGGCAGATGCGGCACCGCGGCCTGAACGAACCAGTGCAGCGCATAGACGTTGGTCTTCATCGTCTGGTCGAAATCGTCGGTCGAGATATCCGCGACGGTCGGCCGCGTCTGCTGGCGTCCGGCGTTGACCACCAGCACGTCGAGACCACCAAACGCATCGACCGTCTGCTGCACGGCCGCCCGGCAGAACGACTCGTCCTTCACGTCGCCGGGCAGTGCGAGCGCCTTGCGCCCCTCGGCCTCGATCAGCGCGACGACCTCCTTCGCATCGGCCTCCTCGGCGGGGAGATAGACGATCGCGACGTCGGCGCCCTCGCGCGCATAAGCGATCGCGGCGGCGCGACCGATGCCGCTGTCGCCGCCGGTGATGAGCGCCTTCCGCCCGCCCAGCTTGCCCGAGCCCGTGTAGCTCGTCTCGCCGTGATCGGGTTTCGGGTCCATCTTCGACGCGATGCCCGGTGCTTCCTGCGGCTGCTGCGGGAAGGGGGCTGCGGATATTGCGTGCGCGGATCCTGCATCGTGAGCCGGTCGGCCATGGGAAGCTCCTGTCTGGGGGAACAGGGGCAACCGATGGCCGATCGATCGGGTTGCGCTCTACTTGAGCAGGATCAACGCCTTCGACAGCGTCATGTAGATCCCCCAGAGGATCGGCAGCCCGACCGCCAGCCACGCGAAAACGACCACCGGTGAGGTGCCGGCGTCCGCCGCGACCGTCCCGCCGGCCACCGTCTCGACCGCGATCGGCCTGTCGTCCGCGGGCATGTGGAACTTGGCTGCGACCGGCCGGACGAACAGGTTCGCGACGAACCCAGCGACGAGCATCGCCGCCAGCACCCAGAAGATCGGCGGATAGATATCGCCACGCGGCACGCCCGCCGCGATCGCCCGGTCGCGCATGTTCGCGACGAGCAATGGCCCGACAACGCCTGCTGTCGACCACGCGGTCAGCAGCCGGCCATGGATGGCACCGACATATTTCGTCCCGAACAGGTCGGCGAGATACGCCGGCGCCGTCGCGAACCCGCCGCCGTACATCGAGGCGAGGATGCAGAAGACCAGGATGAACAGGCCGAGAGTCGTGCCTGCCAGCGCCGGTGCCGCCAGACCGTAGAGCAGCGCGCCCGCGACGAGAATGGTCGCGAACATCGGCTTGCGCCCGATCCGGTCGGACAGCCACGCCCAGAAGAACCGTCCGCCGATGTTGAACAGGCTGATCGCGCCAACGAACCCTGCGCCGACCGCCGCCGCCGCCTTTTTCTGGTCGTCGTCGAACGCGGTGAACAGCACGCCCGGCGCATCGATCAGCCGTCCGCCGAACAGCTCCTGCAACATCGGCGAGGCGATGCCGATGATCCCGATCGAGGCGGAGACGTTGAAGAACAGCACCAGCCACACGAGCCAGAATTGCGGCGTGCGATGCGCGTTCGACAGCGCGACGTTGAAGCGGCTGATTGAGGCCTTGGCCGAAGTCGGCGCGGTCCAGCCCGCCGGCGCCCAACCCTCGGCGGGAACGCGGTAGCCGATCGCGCCGGCCATCATGAACACGAAATAGACGCTCGCGAGGACCAGGAACGTCTGCCAGACGCCGACGCCTGTCGGGCTCGCGAAATGCTTCATCAACAGGTCGGCGAGCGGTCCGCCGATCATCGCGCCGCCGCCGAAGCCCATGATCGCCATGCCGGTCGCCATCCCGCGCCGATCGGGAAACCATTTGATCAGCGTCGACACCGGCGAAATATAGCCAAGTCCCAGCCCGATCCCGCCGATCACGCCAGACCCGATCCAGATCAGCCAGAGCTGGTGCACCGACACGCCGATCGCGGCGATGCCCATGCCGCCGCACCAGCAGAATGCCGCGACGATGCCGGCTTTCCGCGGACCCGCGCGTTCCAGCCAGCCGCCCCAGATCGCGGCGGCGGCTCCGAGCACGACGAAGAACAGCGTGTACGTCCAGACGAGATCGCTCACCCGCCAGTCGCAGGTCGTCGTGGTCAGCGCGCCGATCAGCGAGAGGTTGGGGCAGACGACCGGGTCCGAAATCCCGATCGCACGCGACAGCGGCAGCCAGAACACGCTGAACCCGTACGCCATGCCGATGCACAGGTGAATCGCGAGCGCACACGGGGGCACGAGCCAGCGGTTGAAGCCGGGGGCGGCAACCGTGCGCGCCCGGCTGAGGAAGCCGTCCGCGCCCGAATCTCGTTCGCCGTATTCCCGCGTGTCAGCCATGCCGCCCCCGTTTATTCGCTTATAATCGGGGACGATGGCCGATCAGGCGGTGAATGTCACCTCGAGCGGTTCGAACCCATCGATCGTCGCGCGCACGGCTTGTCCCCGGCGGATCGGGCCGACCCCGGCGGGGTGCCGGTGAAGATCAGGTCGCCGGGCGCCAGCTCGACGAAGGTCGACAGCGTCGCGATGATTTCGGGGACGCTCCAGATCATCATCGACAGGTCGCCCGACTGGCGAAGTCTCGCCGTCGATCGCGAGCGCGATGCTGCCCGAGGCGGCGGGCACGCCCGGCGTCAACGCCGCAACGGGTGCGGAGCGATCGAAGCCCTTCGCCATATCCCATGGCCGCCCGATCTTCTTCGCCGCCGCCTGCAGATCGCGCCGCGTCAGATCGATGCCGACGCCGGCACCGAAGATCATCGCCGCCGCATCCGCGACCGCGACGTCCTTGCCGCCTGCGCCAAGCGCGACGACCAGTTCGACCTCGTGATGCAGGTCCTCGGTTTGCGGCGGGAAGGGCAGCGCGCTGCCGTTCTCCACCACCGCGTCGGCGGGCTTGGTGAAGAAGAACGGCTCCTGCCGGTCGGGGTCGGAGCCCATCTCACGCGCATGATCGGCGTAGTTCTGGCCGACGCAGAAGATCCGGCGAACCGGGAAGCGATCGGCCGAGCCGGCGATGGCGACGGTCGGGGCGGTGATCGTGGGAATGTGCATGATGGCTCCTTTGCCGACCTACATCGACTGCGCGCGCATCCTTTGCAACGGCCGGTCGAGGCGTCCAAACCGGAACGTCTGTGGACACAACGGGTTACCGCTAGGCACTAACCGGAGATACCCCAATGCCCAGCACCAACCCCGTGCGGTTCGATCCGTCGGTCGAGACGATTGCGCCCGACGAGCAGGAAACGCTGCAGAGCATGAAGGACTCGTTCCAGGAAATCCTGGAGACCACCTCGGAAGATTACGGCCATGCGGTCCGGTCGGTCCACGCCAAGGCGCACGGCATCGCGCGCGGCACTTTCACCGTCGCCGACGGCCTTCCGCCCGAACTCGCGCAGGGCATCTTCGCGACGCCGGGCCAGCATGAGGCGATCATCCGCATCTCGACCAACGCCGGCGATATCCTCGACGACAGCATCAGCCTGCCGCGCGGCCTCGCGCTGAAGATCCTCGATGTCGAGGGCGCTCGCCTGCCGGGATCGGAAGGCGACACGACGCAGGACTTCATCATGGTCAACGGCCCGGCCTTTTCCGCGGCGGACCCCAAGTCCTTCGCTAAAAACCTGAAGCTGCTGGCGAAGACGACCGATCGGTTCGAGGGCGTGAAGAAGGCGATGTCCGCCACCTTCCGCGTCGTCGAGTCCGCGCTCGAGGCGGTCGGCGGCAAGTCGGCGACGCTGACCACGCTCGGCGGCGCCAAGCCCGTCCACCCGCTCGGCGAGACCTATTATTCGCAGACGCCGTTCCGCTTCGGCGAGTATATCGCGAAGGTCGCGCTGTTCCCGGTATCGCCCGAGCTGACCCGGCTGACCGGCGATCTGGTCGACATCACCGCACGCCCGGACGCCTTGCGCGAAGTCGTTCGCGAGGAACTGGTCGAGCATGGCGGCAAATGGGAGTTCCGCGTGCAGCTCAACACCGATCTCGAAAAGATGCCGATCGAGGACGCGTCGGTGGTCTGGGACGAGGCGGAGAGCCCGTTCGTGACCGTCGCCACGCTCGACGTGCCGGCACAGCTTTCTTGGGAACACGGCGTCACCGATCATACCGACGACGCGCTGTCGTACAGCATCTGGCACGGTATCACTGCGCATCAGCCGCTCGGCGGCGTGAACCGCGTGCGCAAGGACACGTACAAGCAGTCGGCGTACTTCCGGGGCAAGTTCAACGGTTGTCCGATGCACGAGCCGGCTAAGCTGGCCGAACTCGCCTGACATGACGATGGGGGCCATACACTGAAGCTGTTCCACGTCAGCGACGTCCATTTCGGCGCGGAGGACCCGGCGGCGATCGCCTGGTTCTCCGATTGCGTGGCGCAGGAAAAGCCGGACGCGGTCATCATGACCGGCGACCTGACGATGCGTGCGACCAAGGACGAGTTCCAACAGGGTGGCGACTGGCTGCGGTCGCTCGGCGTGCCGGTGACGCTGGAGGTCGGCAATCACGACATCCCCTATTATTGGGACCCGTTCCGGCGGTTGTTCTCGCCCTATCAACGCTATGCCGCGGTGGAGCAGATGATCGAGCGGCCGCTGGAGCTGCCCGGTGTCACGGTGGTGCCGCTGAAGACGACCGCGCGGGCGCAGTGGCGGTGGAACTGGTCGAAGGGGCGCGTGAGCCCCGGCTCGCTCAAGCGCGCGCTGGCGATGATCACGGAGGTGCCGAAGGGCAATCTGATCTTCATCGGCGCGCATCATCCGCTGATCGAAGGCGGAACGACCGGGACCGCGAAAACGCGTCACGGCGACGCGGCGCTGTCTGCGCTGGCGGAGGCTGGTGCGCATGCGGTCTTGTCGGGCCACGTCCACGATCCGTTCGACATTCCGATCGAACGCGAAGGGCGGACGATCCGCATGATCGGTGCGGGCACCTTGTCGAAGCGCACCCGCGGCAGTCCACCCGCCTTCAACGAAATCCGCGTCGAGAACGGCCGTTTCGAGACGGTGCCGCGGACGCTGTAGTCAGCTCTTATAAGGATTGTTGAGCTCGGTGAGCCAGCCGGCGGCGGGCGGGCGCAAAGTGCTGCCGGAGGCCGTCGGCGGCGCGCTTCGGAGACGTCGATCGGCTTCTGGAACGCCAGCCCTGCCAGCCCGCTCCGGACCCACACCACGTTGGCGGCGGCGGGGCGACCGACCCGATCGCCACGACGACGACGGTGCCCGCCACGAGGTCCCCGGCCTGCGCGATGCAGACGCCGGTTTCCGAGATGTTGGTGACGCGGTGCTGGCTGGCGCCGTCCCGGTCGACGCGAAACACATCCGCGCTCAGCATCACGCTCGTCCGCGTTGCACGGGCAAGCGAGGGCGGTTTGTCGCTGGGATCGGTCGTCATGCTTTAAAAATGCCCGTGGTCGGTCCGGATTTCCAGAGCGTCGGCGATATTTCTCCGGAATGTCGCCGTGGCGCACGACTATCTCTTGTCGCCGCCTTGCGTGAAATCGATCCGGATCTTGACCCAGGCGCCGATCATCGGCTTGCCGTTGATGCGGGGCGGGCGGATGCGGAACTGCCAGGCGCTCTGCCGCATCGCGCGGGAAAGACCCGAGCCGACCGGGGATTCGCCGAGCGACCGGCAGTTCTCGACTTGGTAATTCGCGATCGTCTTGCACGCGATCAGCGCCCAGCCGCCCGGCGGCGCACCGTTGGGTAGGAACTCGGCGAGCTCGGCATGGGTGGGCTCGCGGTACCATTCGGCGTTGTACAGCCGCTGCCCGCCCGGCCCTTCACCAGGACCATAGGCCGAACCACTGTCCTGACCCTTCCCCGTCCCGCTCCCCATCCCCCCGGCGAGCTGGTCTTCGGGATGCGCGGGCATCTTGGAGATATCGGCGGCGTCGAACATCTCCATCCCGCCCAGCATCTTGATCGGCAGCGGGGGCGGAGATTTCGGCGGGGCAGGGGCGCCTGCGCGGACTCGGCGCGCGGTGCCGCCCGTGGCGGCGAGCCGCCGCTGGCGCGCTTCTGCTTGGTCGGCGACGGCGTGCGCTTTGGGGGGTAGGCGTGCTCTGATCGGGTGCCATCTGGAACGTCACCGGATCGCGCCGTTCCTCCGGCTTGACGACCGCCGACGGGGCGAGCCGCAACAGCAGCAGGATGATCAGGATGTGCGCGATCACCGTCAGCACGAACGCGGCACTGCGACGTCGCGTGGAAACGCTCGTCTCGCTCGACGAAGGATGGTACGCCGACCGCATCGGCCGTTCGCCTAGCCGTCCCGCGCCCGCCCCGCAACACGTCAGCGGCCTGATGACCAAGAGTTCATTCGCCGGGGGCGGGGGTGCGTTGTAGCATCGTCGAGGTGGGAGGGCTGGCCACGTACGTCGTGCCCTCACCCTCGCCGCCTTCGGCGTCTCTCCCTCTCCCGCTGGGAGAGGGAAGGGGCCCGTTCGCACAAACGAAAAGGCCGCCGTCCGGTGTCCCGGACGGCGGCCTTGTTTCAGTCAGCGCCTGAGCGTCCGACGGAACCGATTACTCGGCTTCGTTCAGATACTCGCCGGCATCCGCGTCGGTGCCGGTGCCCGAGGTGACGACCGCTGCGAGCGGATCTTCACCCACACCACCAGCGTCACGCGGCGAGCGCGCGAGTTCGGCGGCGTGCTCGTCGGCAGCCGACATCGGTGCCACGATCGACACCTCCGCCATCTTCCGCTGGGCGACGCGCATCGAGGCGTCGCGGCTGTTGGCCACGACCCGCAGGCGGTTGAGGCCTGCACCGGTGCCTGCCGGGATGAGCCGGCCGACGATCACGTTCTCCTTCAGGCCCATCAGCATGTCCTGCTTACCCTGGACAGCCGCTTCGGTGAGGACGCGGGTGGTCTCCTGGAACGATGCCGCCGAGATGAAGCTGCGGGTCTGCAGCGACGCCTTGGTGATGCCGAGCAGGATCGGCTTGCCCTGTGCGCGGGCCTGCTTCTTCTCGAGCTTCTCGTTGGTCGCGTCCATTTCCTCGCGATCGACCTGCTCGCCCTTAAGCAGCGTCGTGTCGCCGCCGTCGGTGATCTCGACCTTCTGCAGCATCTGACGAACGATCGTCTCGATGTGCTTGTCGTTGATCTTCACGCCCTGGAGACGATAGACCTCCTGGATTTCCGACACGAGATACTCGGCGAGGGGTTCGATACCCATCGTCTCGAGGATGTCGTGCGGATCGGGCGAACCGCCGATCAGATTGTCGCCGCGCTTGACGTAATCGCCTTCCTGGACGTCGATGACCTTCGACTTCGGCACCAGATACTCGACGACGTCGCCGCCATCCTCGGGCTGGATGCCGATCTTGCGCTTCGCCTTATAGTCCTTGCCGAACACCACGCGGCCCGAGATCTTGGCGATGATCGCCGAGTCCTTGGGGATACGTGCCTCGAACAGCTCGGCGACACGCGGCAGACCACCGGTGATGTCGCGCGTCTTGGCGCTCTCGCGGCTGACGCGGGCCACGACGTCGCCGCCCTGGACCTGTGCGCCGTCCTCGACCGACAGGGTCGCACCGATCGCCAGCATGTAGCGACCGGTCTCGCCCGACGTCTCGTCAAGCAGGGTCAGGCGCGGACGCAGATCCTCCTTCGACTTGGTCGCCGCACGATATTCGATCACGACGCGCTGGGCGATACCCGTGGCTTCGTCGGTCTGCTCGGTGAGCGTCTTGCCCTCGATCAGGTCGACATACTTGATCGTGCCCGGGTTCTCCGTGATCACCGGCATGGTGAACGGATCCCACTCGGCCATCCGGTCGCCCTTCGACACGATGTGACCATCGTCGAACAGCACGTACGCACCGTAGGGGATGCGATCGACCGAGAGCTCGCGGCCGTCCATGTCGACGATCGCGATTTCACCCGAGCGGCTGAGCACCACACGACGACCACGCTGGTCGACGATGATACGCAGATCGCGGAACTGCACCGTACCGTCGGCATGCGCCTCGAGGTTCGACGTTTCGTTGAGCTGCGCCGCACCACCGATGTGGAACGTACGCATCGTTAGCTGCGTGCCCGGCTCACCGATCGACTGCGCGGCAATGACGCCGACAGCTTCACCGATGTTCACCGGCGTACCGCGGGCGAGATCGCGCCCGTAGCACTTGCCGCAGACGCCGATCTTCGACTCGCAGACCAGCGGGCTGCGGATCTTGCACGATTGCGTGCCGAGGCCTTCGATCGTCGTGATCATCGGCTCGTCGAGCAGCGTGCCCGATGGGATGACGACCTTGCCGGTCTTCGGATCGACGATGTCCTCCGCGGTCGTACGACCGAGGATGCGCTCGCCGAGGCTTGCGATGGTCGAACCACCCTGGAGAATGGCCTTCATCTCCAGAGCGCGGGTCGTGCCGCAATCCGGTTCGATGATGACGCAATCCTGCGACACGTCGACCAGGCGACGCGTCAGGTAGCCCGAGTTCGCCGTCTTCAACGCCGTATCCGCGAGGCCCTTGCGAGCGCCGTGGGTCGAGTTGAAGTACTCAAGGACGGTCAGGCCTTCCTTGAAGTTCGAGATGATCGGCGTCTCGATGATCTCGCCCGACGGCTTGGCCATCAGGCCGCGCATGCCGGCAAGCTGCTTGATCTGCGCCTGCGAACCACGAGCACCCGAATGGGCCATCATGTAGATCGAGTTGATCGGCTTTTCACGGCCGGTCTCCTCGTCGACCTTCACCGCACGGATCTCGTCCATCATGGCGTTCGCGACCTGATCGCCGCAACGGCTCCAGGCGTCGATCACCTTGTTGTACTTCTCCTGCTGCGTGATCAGGCCGTCCTGATACTGCTGCTCGAAGTCCTTCACGAGCGCCTTGGTGTCGTCGACCAGACCAACCTTGGCGTCCGGAATGATCATGTCGTCCTTGCCGAACGAGATGCCGGCGCGGAACGCGTGGCGGAAACCGAGCGTCATGATCGCATCGGCGAACAGGACGGTCTCCTTCTGGCCGGTGTGACGGTAGACCTCGTCGATCACGTCGCCCACGTCCTTTTTGGTGAGGAGGCGGTTGACGGTGTCGAACGGCACCTTGTGGCTATGCGGCAGGCATTCGCCCAGCAGCATGCGGCCCGGCGTCGTTTCGTACCGCTTGAGGTACTGCTTGCCCTTCTCATCGGTCTGCGGAACGCGGCTGATGATCTTGGTATGCAGCGTGACCGACTGCGCGTTCAGCGCCTGATGCACTTCCGCCATGTCGGAGATCAGCATCCCCTGGCCCGGCTCGTTCTCCTTCATCATCGAAAGATAATAGAGACCGAGGACCATGTCCTGCGACGGCACGATGATCGGCTTGCCGTTGGCGGGCGACAGGATGTTGTTCGTCGACATCATCAGGACGCGCGCTTCCAACTGCGCTTCGAGCGACAGCGGGACGTGAACGGCCATCTGATCGCCATCGAAATCGGCGTTGAACGCGGAGCAGACCAGCGGGTGAAGCTGGATCGCCTTGCCCTCGATCAGAACCGGCTCGAACGCCTGGATGCCAAGACGGTGAAGCGTTGGCGCACGGTTCAGCATGACCGGATGCTCGCGGATCACCTCGTCCAGGATATCCCAGACTTCCTTGCGCTCCTTCTCGACCCACTTCTTGGCCTGCTTCAGGGTCATCGACAGACCCTTGGCGTCGAGGCGTGCGTAGATGAACGGCTTGAACAGCTCGAGCGCCATCTTCTTTGGCAGGCCGCACTGGTGCAGCTTCAGCTCAGGCCCGGTCACGATGACCGAACGACCCGAATAGTCGACGCGCTTGCCGAGCAGATTCTGGCGGAAGCGGCCCTGCTTGCCCTTGAGCATGTCGGACAGCGACTTCAGCGGACGCTTGTTGGCGCCCGTAATCGTGCGACCGCGGCGACCATTGTCGAACAATGCGTCGACGGCCTCCTGGAGCATGCGCTTCTCGTTGCGGACGATGATGTCCGGCGCACGAAGCTCCATCAGGCGCTTCAGGCGGTTGTTGCGGTTGATGACGCGGCGATACAGATCGTTCAGATCCGACGTCGCGAAACGACCACCGTCCAGCGGCACCAGCGGGCGCAGCTCGGGCGGGATGACCGGCACAACCTCGAGGATCATCCACTCGGGGCGGTTACCCGAGTCGATGAAGCTCTCGACGACCTTCAGGCGCTTGATGATCTTCTTGGGCTTCAGCTCGGACTTGGTAACCGCGAGCTCTTCGAGCAGCGCGGTGCGCTCACCGACGAGATCGAGCGATTCGAGCATGATGCGGACCGCTTCGGCACCGATACCGGCCGAGAACGCGTCCTCGCCATACTGGTCCTGTGCGTCGAGGAGTTCGTCCTCGGTCATCAGCTGGTACTTTTCGAGCGGGGTCAGGCCCGGCTCGATGACGATGTACGCCTCGAAGTACAGCACGCGCTCGAGCTGCTTCAACTGCATGTCGAGCAGCAGGCCGATGCGCGACGGCAGCGACTTCAGGAACCAGATGTGCGCGACCGGGGCGGCGAGCTCGATATGGCCCATCCGCTCGCGGCGGACCTTCGAGACGGTAACCTCGACGCCGCACTTCTCGCAGACGATGCCCTTGTACTTCATGCGCTTGTACTTGCCGCACAGGCACTCGTAGTCCTTGATCGGACCGAAGATACGCGCACAGAACAGGCCGTCACGCTCGGGCTTGAACGTGCGATAGTTGATGGTCTCGGGCTTCTTGATCTCGCCGAACGACCACGAACGGATCTTGTCCGGGGACGCGATGCCGATCTGGATCTGGTCGAACGTCTCGGCCTTGGCGACCGGATTGGCGAAGGGGGTCATCTCGTTCATTTTATTCTCCATTCCCCTTCCGCAAGGCGGGAGGGGCTAGGAGGGGATGTCGTAGCCTCTCGGGGTGGCGCCTGTGGTCAGGCCCTCCTCGACCCCTCCCGCAAGCGGGAGGGAGGAGTTGAGGCTTACTCCGCCGCGATCTGGATGCCGTCGCTGTCGAAGCCGGGCTCCGACTGCTTCAGGTCCACATTCAGGCCGAGCGAGCGCATTTCCTTGACGAGCACGTTGAAGCTCTCCGGAATGCCGGCCTCGAACGTGTCGTCGCCCTTGACGATCGCCTCGTAGACCTTGGTGCGGCCGACAACGTCGTCCGACTTCACCGTCAGCATTTCCTGCAAGGTGTACGCCGCGCCGTAGGCCTGGAGTGCCCAGACCTCCATCTCGCCGAAGCGCTGCCCACCGAACTGCGCCTTACCACCCAGCGGCTGCTGCGTGACCAGCGAGTACGGCCCGATCGACCGTGCGTGGATCTTGTCGTCCACCAGATGGTGGAGCTTCAGCATGTAGATGTAGCCCACCGTCACCTTGCGATCGAACTTGTCGCCGGTACGTCCGTCGAACAGGTCCGACTGGCCCGACGGATCGAGACCCGCCAGTTCCAGCATCGCAGACACGTCCGCTTCACGCGCACCATCGAACACCGGCGTCGCCATCGGCACGCCGCCCTTCAGGTTCTTGGCCAGCTCGACGATCTCGTCACCCGAACGGGCGTCGATCTCGGCGTGATACTGCTCGCCGTACACCGTCTTGAGGCGATCGCGGACCGCCTCCGGCATCGCGCCGGGCTTGGCCTCGGGGTTCTCCTCGCGCCAGGTCTCGAGCGCCTGGGTGATCTGCTGACCAAGGCCACGTGCGGCCCAGCCCAGATGCGTCTCGAAGATCTGCCCGACGTTCATGCGCGACGGCACGCCCAGCGGGTTGAGCACGATATCGACCGGCGTACCGTCGGCGAGGAACGGCATGTCCTCCGCCGGCAGGATGCGGCTGATGACGCCCTTGTTGCCGTGACGGCCGGCCATCTTGTCGCCCGGCTGCAGCTTGCGCTTCACCGCGACGAACACCTTGACCATCTTCAGCACGCCCGGCGACAGCTCGTCACCACGCTCCAGCTTCTCGCGACGATCGTGGAACTTGTCCGTGATCAGCTTGGCTGCGTCGTCGTACTGGATCTTGACCGCTTCCAGATCGCTCTGGACCTTGTCGTCGGCGACCGCGAACTTCCACCACTCGTGGCGGTCGACGCTGTCGAGCAGATCCATGTCGATCACGACGCCCTTCTTGACGCCCTTCGGCGCCGAGGTGGCGGTCTGGTCGAGCAGCATCTCGCGAAGACGCGACCACGTCGCACGGTTCAGGATCGAACGCTCGTCGTCCGAATCCTTCTTCAGGCGCTCGATCTCCTCGCGCTCGATCGCCATCGCGCGCTCGTCCTTGTCGATGCCGTGACGGTTGAAGACGCGAACGTCGACGACCGTACCCGACACGCCCGGCGGCAGGCGAAGCGACGTATCGCGCACGTCGCTGGCCTTCTCGCCGAAGATCGCGCGGAGAAGCTTCTCCTCCGGCGTCATCGGCGATTCACCCTTCGGCGTGATCTTGCCGGCGAGGATATCGCCCGGCTCGACCTCTGCACCGATGTAGACGATGCCCGCCTCGTCGAGGTTGCGAAGCGCTTCCTCGCCGACGTTCGGGATGTCGCGCGTGATGTCCTCAGGCCCGAGCTTCGTGTCGCGAGCCATCACCTCGAACTCGTCGATATGGATCGACGTGAACACGTCGTCCTTCACGATCCGCTCGGAGATCAGGATCGAATCCTCGTAGTTGTAGCCGTTCCACGGCATGAACGCGACGAGGCTGTTGCGACCCAGCGCCAGCTCGCCGAACTCGGTCGACGGGCCGTCGGCGAGCACGTCGCCGGCACGAACCGCATCGCCCACCTTCACCAGCGGACGCTGGTTGATGCAGGTCGACTGGTTCGAACGCTGGAACTTCATCAGCGTGTAGATGTCGACGCCCGACTTGCCGGCATCGATCTCGCCGGTTGCCCGGATCACGATACGCGCCGCGTCGACCTGGTCGACGATGCCCGCACGCTTGGCCGAGATCGCGGCGCCAGAGTCACGTGCCACGGTCTCTTCCATGCCGGTGCCGACGAACGGCGCCTCGGCCTGGACGAGCGGCACGGCCTGACGCTGCATGTTCGAGCCCATCAGTGCACGGTTGGCGTCATCGTTTTCCAGGAACGGAATGAGCGATGCGGCGACCGAGACGAGCTGCTTGGGGCTGACGTCCATCAACGTGATGTTGTCGGGCAGCGCCATTAGGAATTCGCCAGCCTGACGCGACGACACCAGTTCTTCGACGAAGCCGTTCGACGAATCGAGCTCGGCGTTGGCCTGCGCGATCGTGTGCTTGGCCTCTTCCATCGCCGACAGGTACACGACGTCGTCGGTGACCTTGTGGTCGACGACCTTGCGGTACGGCGTCTCGATGAAGCCGTACTTGTTGACGCGCGAGAAGCTGGCGAGCGAGTTGATCAGACCGATGTTCGGGCCTTCCGGCGTCTCGATCGGGCAGATGCGGCCGTAATGCGTCGGATGAACGTCGCGGACTTCGAAGCCAGCGCGCTCACGCGTCAGACCGCCTGGTCCAAGTGCCGACACGCGACGCTTGTGGGTGACTTCCGACAGCGGGTTGGTCTGATCCATGAACTGCGACAGCTGCGACGAGCCGAAGAATTCGCGGACCGCGGCAACCGCAGGCTTCGCGTTGATCAGGTCGTTCGGCATCACGGTCGAGACGTCGACCGACGACATGCGCTCCTTCACGGCACGCTCCATGCGGAGCAGGCCGACGCGGTATTGGTTCTCGAGCAGCTCGCCGACCGAACGGACACGACGGTTACCGAGGTTGTCGATATCGTCGATTTCGCCCTTGCCGTCCTTGAGGTTCACGAGCGTCTTGATGACCTCGAGAATGTCCTCGGTGCGCAGCGTCGTCACGGTATCCTCGACGTCGAGGTCGAGACGCATGTTGAGCTTCACGCGACCGACGGCCGACAGGTCGTAACGATCCGGATCGAAGAACAACCCTGAGAACAATGCCTCGGCCGTCTCCAGCGTCGGCGGCTCGCCGGGACGCATCACGCGGTAGATGTCGGACAGCGCCTGCTCGCGCTCCTCGGCCTTGTCGACCTTGAGCGTGTTGCGGATCCACGGACCCGTCGCGACGTGATCGATGTCGAGCAGGTCGAGACGCTCGATGCCTGCCTGGTCGAGCAGTTCGAGGTTCTCGGCGGTCACTTCGTCACCGGCTTCGATGTAGATGCGGCCGGTCGACTCGTCGATCAGGTCGTATGCCGAATAGCGGCCGAAGATTTCCTCGGTCGGGATCAGCAGGTCGGTCAGGCCGTCCTTGAACGCCTTGTTCGCAGCGCGGGGGCTGATCTTCTGGCCGTTCGGGAACACGACTTCGCCGGTCTTCGCATCGACGATGTCGAACATCGGCTTCTGGCCACGCCAGTTCTCGACCTGGAACGGAACGATCCAGCCACCCTGGCCGCGGACAAACGTCACGCGGTTGTAGAAATAGTTGAGGATCTCTTCCGAGGTCATGCCGAGCGCGTAGAGCAGCGCCGTCACGGGCAGCTTGCGCTTGCGATCGATGCGGACGTTGACGATGTCCTTCGCGTCGAACTCGAAGTCGAGCCACGAACCGCGATACGGGATCACGCGGGCAGCGAACAGATACTTGCCCGATGCGTGGGTCTTGCCGCGATCGTGATCGAACAGGACGCCCGGCGAACGGTGCATCTGCGAAACGATGACACGCTCGGTGCCGTTGATGAAGAACGTGCCGTTCTCGGTCATGAGCGGCATGTCGCCCATGTACACGTCCTGCTCCTTGATATCGATGACCGACTTGGCCTCGGTATCGGGATCGACCTCGAACGCGGTCAGACGCAGCGTGACGCGCATCGGCGCGGCGTAGGTGATGCCGCGCTGGCGGCATTCCTCGACGTCGAACTTCGGCGGCTCAAGGACGTAGTCGTCGAAATCGAGATAGGCGGTGCCGGCGAAATCCTGGATCGGGAACACGCTGCGCAGCGTCTTCTCGAGACCCGAAACGTGGCCGATCGACTTGTCGGAGCGCAGGAACTGCTCGTAGCTCTCGCGCTGGACTTCGATCAGGTTCGGCATCTGCACCACTTCGTGGATGTTGCCGAAAACCTTGCGGATACGGCGCTTTGCAGTGCCGTGTTCGATCGCCTTGGATGCCATAGGTTTTATTTCGCCCTATAAAAACTGATCGGGTCAGCCGTAAATTCGTGCTTAGGAACCCCTAAGCGGGACGCACGTTAACGCAGAAAGGCCGCGCGCATCGTGTGCGGCGGCTCTCAGCGTATGAAACCTCGGTATCCAATACGATCGACACGCTGCGCGACGGCATGTCATTTCCCGGATGCTGGGGTGAGAGGCGGATATAGGCGCGGCACCGCGTTCTGTCAAAGGGCTGGTGTCGAAATGCGGCACGATACGTTGCCGCCGGGGCTCGCAATGGGTGGTTTTGGAGCGTCGCCAGTGACGAAAATACTATAGATTGTGGATCGCCTGCACCGCTAGGCGCATCCGCAGCAAGGCGTCGATCGTATACGTACGGGGGATACGACAGGATGAACGACAAGGTGGCAAGCGACAGGGTGATGGTCCAGGCGGCCTCGGACGAGGATCGCGCAACTGGGCGCAGTTGATCGACGATCACAAGCAGATCGCCGAGCAGTGCATCGTCCTCGCCGACCTGGCGCAGGGCTCACGCGAACAGAGCGGCCTCGCCTCGCGAAAGCTGATCGAACTCGCGGTCACCGTCGCCAGGCATCTCGACCTCGAGGACGAAGTGATCGACCGCACCGTGGTGGCGATGGAGGCGAAATATTCGCCCGACACGATCGCGACGATGGAGGAGAATCTCGACATCCTCCGGTCCGACTGGAAAGCGTTCATCGGCCGCTGGTTGCCGGTCATCAAGCCAGACGAATGGGAAAAGTTCGGCGTCCAGGCGGAGTCGATGCTCGACCGGCTATCGAGCCAGGTGATGCTCGAGACCGAGATCCTGTACGATTATGCGCTGCGTGACGGCGTGGTGCGTCCGGGTGGCGCGGTGCTGCACTGATCGGGCTGCAGGATCGCTGATTGAACCGATCCTCCCCGCCAGGGGAGGTGGCACCGAAGGTGAGGGAGGGGAGGCAAGCGCGACCTCTGTTCCGTGTCTTCCCCTCCGTCTGGCAAGGGCGAGCCACCTCCCCTGGCGGGGGAGGATCGACCCCTTGGCGTCAGCGGCGCCTTTTCTTCGACCGGGACGGCGGTGGCGCAACCGGCGTGGGCAGCGGCGGCGGTGCGCTGAACTTCACTACCAGAGGCACCACCCCAGGGTCCGCCGGGTATTGCCGTCGCGCGCGCGCGAACACGAACCGCGCCTTCGCTGCCCCACGCGCATTACCGCTCGCGCCCACCCAGCGCCAATGCCAGGGCTCCCACTTCACGTGCTGCTTGTTCCCACCCGGAAAGCTCTGTTCGAACCCGAACCGCGGGGCGTTCAGGCGAAGCCAACGCGCAGCAGGGGTCGCGGCCATGCACGCCTCCGCATCGGGACACCCGTTCGCCGGCCGCACCGCGAAATCCAGAGCATAGCCGGTCGAATGCTCGCTATACCCCGGCGGAGCGACCGAGATCGCGCGATCGGCCGCGCTGCTGGTCTCGCCCCGGCAGAAGACGCTGCGCTGGCGGGCGATCGACCGCTGGCACGACAGCGCGCGGAGCTGGCCCATCACCGAGGGATCGCCCTGCGCCGCCGCGAACAGTCGCAACAGATCGGGCAGCATGTCGGCACGCACCACGCACGGATTGCCCACCGAATACTCCGACGGCAGCGTGACCAGCTCGCTTTCGGGCGCATCGCCATAGGGCAAATGCCCGAACGCGCGGCCATCCGGCGCGATCGCCGCGCTCTGGCCTTCGCACAATTGTGCCTCGGCGACCGTCGGTGCCAGGACCAGAACAAGGGCAACTATACGGTGCAACATCGTGACGGCTCTGGCACGCAGGCGCTAATGATGGCAAGGGCGGCGCCATGCATGGTGAACGCGTACTCTTCCTCGACGGCGAGGCCCTGGTAATCGACAAACCCGCGGGGTTGCCGGTCGATCCACCCCGCGATGGCTCGCTGAGCCTCGAAAATCATCTCGAAAGCCTGAAGTTCGGCTTCCAGCGCTGGCCGAAGGCGGTCCATCGCCTGGACCGCGATACGAGCGGATGCCTCCTCCTGTCGCGCAACCCGAAGGCGCATGCCCGGCTGCAGCAAGCGTTCGAACAGGGTCTCGTGTCGAAGCGCTATGTCGCGCTGCTCGACGGCGTGGTCGAAGGCACGTCCGGCCTGATCGAGATGGCGCTGGGCAAGGTCAGCACCGCCGAGACCGGCTGGCGGATGGTCGAGGATCCCGACGGCAAGAAGTCGCGCACCAAGTGGCGCTTGCTCGAGATCAAGGACGGCCGCTCGCTGGTCGAATTCCTGCCCGAGACCGGCCGCACGCATCAGATCCGCGTCCACGCCGCGAGCGGCCTCGGCGCGCCGGTGGTCGGCGACGGCGTGTACGGCCAGGCGGACGGGCTCGGCATGATGCTCCATGCGCAGCGGCTGATCGTACCGCGTCCGGGCAAGCCCGACGTGCTCGCCGAAGCGCCGCTGCCCGAAAGGTTCGCCAAGGCCGGTTTCGCCGACGAGGTGACGCCAGCCGCCGACGTCGCTCCGGTTGCCAACGCGGTGACGACGCCCGATTCCACCGACGGCTGAGAGCCGAGGGAGGGGCTTATGGTCGCGATCCCGATCACCCGGTCGATCTCGATCGACGACAGCGAACTGATCGAGAGCACGACCCGCTCGGGCGGTCCCGGTGGCCAGCACGTCAACACCACCGACAGCGCGGTGATCCTGCGCTTCGACGTCGGCCTCTCGCCCGGCCTGCCGCTGGCGGTCAAGAACCGCATTGCCGTGCTCGCGGGATCGCGCCTCACCCGCGACGGCGTGCTGGTGCTGCGTAGCGAAGGCTCGCGCTCGCAGCTGCTCAACCGGCAGGAAGTCCGCGAGCGGCTGGTCGCGCTGATCAAGGAAGCGACGATCGTCCCCAAGGCCCGCCGCGCGACCAAGCCGTCCAAGGCGGCGAAAGCACGACGGGTCGATACGAAGAAGGTGCGGAGCGGGGTCAAGGCGGGACGCGGCAAGGTCCGCGACGATTGAGCGGCCATGCCCGTGGGCGGGTCGTCGACGTTCGTTGGGCGGGGCTAGCCCACGACCTTGCGATCCTCCCTGGCGGGGAGGATCACCACATTGCCGTTGGGTCACCCTAGCGTTTGCCGGGTGACGGATTTGAGGAGCGTTAGCTGCCTCTCAATCAAGGAAGACCGATGTACCAGTTCGATATCTCCGCCGGCACCAAGGCCGATCTCTACCGCGACCTGCTCGCCGCGCTCGACGCGCTGACCGCGGACGAGCGTGACCCGATCGCCAACATGGCCAACGCCGCCGCACTGATGTGGGAATATCTCCCTGACCTGAACTGGGCGGGCTTCTACCGGCTGGTGCCCGAAGCACAGGGCGGCGAACTCGTGCTCGGGCCGTTCCAGGGCAAGGTCGCCTGCATCCGCATCCCGGTCGGCAAGGGCGTCTGCGGTGCCGCCGCCGCGACGCTGACGACGCAACTGGTCGAGGACGTGCATGCGTTCCCCGGCCACATCGCCTGCGATGCTGCGAGCCGCTCCGAACTGGTCGTGCCGGTGACCAAGAACGGCACGCTGGTCGCGGTGCTCGACCTCGACAGCCCCGAACCCGCGCGGTTCGATGCCGAGGACGCGGCGGGGTGCGAGGCGCTGGCGGCACTGCTCGGCGAGCGGCTGTAGGACCTGATCCGTTTCGGGACGGTACGCTCGCTGGTGACTCCTCTGCGGCTTTGGTAAGCAACCCGTTAAGAAATCCGGCGTTTGCGCGGGATAGGGTGGCGGAACCAGGGAGACGGACATGCGGAGCCTTTTGATCGCGAGCGCAGGGCTTGTCGTCGTCAGCGGCGCAGCGGAGGCCCAGCAGCGCCCCGGCACCAGCTACGGCGTGCCGGGTGCGACGATGCAGGCGCCGATGGCAAACCCTCGTCGCCCGGGACCTATCGCCGCGCGTCCGCCCGTCGTTCACACGTCCTCCCGACCGGTCGGATCGCAGCGGGCCGCAACGCGCCGCCAGCCGCGCTGGGGCAGCAAGATCGGCGGGCGCTGGTGGGGCGGCGCCAACGCGCCCGGCGGTTGGGCAGGATACCGTCGCCCGCATCGTGGTTGGGCCGTGCCGACCTATTGGAACGCACCGCGCTTCTATATCGGCGACTGGTCGACCTATGGCCTTTCCCGACCGCCGCAGGGTTATAACTGGGCGCGCTATTACGACGATGCGGTGCTGATCGACTCGCGCGGATCGATCTACGACACGGCGAGCGACATCGACTGGGATCGCTACGACTCCAACGGCTACGTGGCCGTGAGCCCCCGCGACTATGCCGCCAACGACTCGGTCTATGCCGGGCCGAGCGACCGCGGATACGCCGCGCCCTATGACGATCGCGGTGCGCCTCGGCGTGACACCGGTCTGGGTGGCGCAGCGATCGGCGCGGTTGCCGGCGGCGTCGCGGGCAACGTCATCGCGGGTCGCGGCAATCGCCTGGGCGGGACCCTGATCGGTGCTGGCGTCGGTGCCGCGGCGGGATACGCGATCGAAAAGACCGAGGACCGGGGCCGCCTTGCGTCACCTCCGCCACCGCCCCCTCCACCAGCACGCGTTTCAGGATACGGAGCCGGCTATCCGCCCCCGCCGGCCTACGCAGCCGAGTACGCACCGCCGCCGCCCGCTTATGCCGACGATTACGCGCCCCAGCCCTACGGCGGGGACTATGCCCCGCCGCGCAGCTATACGGTCGCGCCGGGCGGCACATGGGTCTCACCCGACGGCGCGACGACGGTTACGACAACGAGCGGCGGCGCATATCCGGCGGGTTCGACGACGGTGATCGTCCAGTCTGTACCGGTTACCACGACGACAACGACGACCACCCAATATTACGATGCGTATCCTCGACGGAAGGTCAGGCGGCGCTAAAGGGCGGCTCAGCCGAGCATACCCGCGTAACTCTGCGGTGGCAGGGAAGCGTCGCGCGCGCGGCTAGCCCGCCGAAGATCACCAGGATGAGAGCCCCGCCGCCGATGGTCAGCGTTCGCAGCGGTGGGGTTCGGTCGGCGAGCAGGACCACAGCCACCGCCGTCGCGATCATCGGCCACAGGTGATAGCGCAGATCCGAGGCGATGCTGAGGACCGCGAAACTCGCCTCCAGGGCAAGCGCGGACACCAGCAGCGCGGTGGCGAAGTCGCGCACGGCGTCGCGTCGGCGCGACAGGCATGTCGCCAGTGCGGTGATCGCGACGACGATCCATGCGATCGGCCAGCCCAGCGGCGTCTCGACGGTCGCGGCGGTCATGCCTTCCCAGGTGCGGGCGGCGGCATTGGGGTCGGCGAGCCCGAGCGTATTGGGTTCGGACGCGGTCGGTGGCGCGGCGCTCGGCCAGTGGAACGGTACGAGCCAGCGGTCGGTCGAGTTCAGATGCGCGAAGCGGTGCGTGGCGTAGGCGATCGGGTGATGCAGCGCCGCGGACGCCAGCGTGACGTAGAGCGTCGCGGTCGGCAACGCTCTCAGCCGCGCCATCGTCGTCCCGCAATGTACGTCGTCGCCGAGCGGATCCCAGAAGAACGGTTTAGCGCAGTGGCGGGCGATCACGGTCGCCGCTTCCGCCTGCGTCAGGCCGGTAGTGGTGCTGTCCGGCACGCGGGCGGCGATGCCGGCCGAGTCGTAGAGTGCCTGCGTCGCCTCGACGCCGCTGCGTTGCGCGTCCAGGACTTGATGGTTGATGATCGGCGCGACGCCGAGGACGACGACCACCGCGATCAGGCCGGTGACGGTCTTGGCGAATAGGCCGGCGGGCGCGGCGCGAGCATCACCACCAGCGGCACGACGATGAACACGGCGTTCGCCCGGACCAGCACGGCATAGGCGAGCAGCAGCGTCACCGGTATCCACATCGCGCCGGGCAAAGGGCGGCCCGCGAGGCGCCACCAGCCCACGATCCCGACTGCGGCGAGCAACGCGCCGGCAAGTTGCGCGTCCTTGAGCACGACACCCTGCCAACCGAGGAACGGCGGTAAAGGCCGATGACGAGGATCGCGAGCGCGCTGCGGGGCGCCCGAGGCGGGCAAGCGCACCGGCGATCAGGCCGAGGCCGAGCCAATAGGTGACGAGTTGCACGACGAGCATCGGCGTCGCGCCGGGCCCGAACGGTGCCATCACCGTCCAGATGCGCGCCATGATCGGCGGGTGCCAATCGTCGTACACGCCCGACAGGACCTGCTGATATTGCGCGACGGTATCGTACATCGCGGTGCCCGGCCAAAAGAGCGCGAGCGACGCGACGCACAGCGCGGTTGCGGCGAGAATGGCGATGCGAGCGGTGGCGCGTGGTACGGGTTCGATCGACATTCGCGGGTCCTGCACCGGGGGCTTGTGTTCGCGAAATCGTGGAGCGCTGGACCCCACGACCGCCACGCCCCTTCGATGGGACATGAGCGACGGTCAAGCAAGATAGGGCCGAAACGGGATGGTTTGCCCGACTTAACGGGTCGGCCGGGTGCAAAATGGTCGGGGGTGGGCTGCGTGCACCCGCCTGCCGTCATCCTGACGAAAGTCAGGACCCAGAGCCAAGGGCGCTGCGGTTGGTACCCTGGGTCCTGACTTTCGTCAGGATGACGGGGAAGGGCGGTATAAGCGCGTATCCTCCCCGCCAGGGGAGGTGGCGCCGAAGGCGTCGGAGGGGAGGACACGGAACCAAGGTTGGCGTTTACCGCCCCTCCGTCTGGCAAGCGCCTGACACCTCCCCTTGCGGGGGAGGATCGCAGGGTCAGTAGTGGATCGCGCGGCCGTACGCCGCCAGCACGCTCTCGTGCATCATCTCGGACAGCGTCGGATGCGCGAACACCGTCTCCATCAGTTCGGCCTCGGTCGTCTCGAGCTGGCGCGCGACGACATAGCCCTGGATCAGCTCGGTGACTTCCGCGCCGACCATGTGTGCGCCGAGCAGTTCGCCGGTCTTCGCATCGAACACGGTCTTGACGAAGCCTTCCGCCTCACCCAGCGCGATCGCCTTGCCGTTGCCGATGAAGGGAAATTTACCGACCTTCAGCTCGTAGCCGGCTTCCTTGGCCTTCGCCTCGGTCATGCCGACGCTCGCGACCTGTGGGCGCGAATAGGTGCAGCCGGGGATGTTGGCCTTGTCCATCTGGTGCGGCGAACCGCCGGCGATCTTCTCGACCGCGATGATGCCCTCATGGCTGGCCTTGTGCGCCAACCACGGCGCGCCGGTGACGTCGCCGATCGCCCAGATGCCGTCGACGTTCGTACGTCCATAGCCGTCGGTCTTGATGTGCCCGCGGTCGGTCTCGACGCCGAGCGCCTCCAGCCCGATATTCTCGGTGTTGGGGACGATGCCGATCGCGATGACCGCGTGGCTGAAGGTCTCTTCCGAAACCTTGCCGTCCTTCGCCTTGATCTTGGCGGTGACGCCGTTCGCCGACGGGGCGAGCCCTTCGAGGCCGGTCTGGGTCAGCAGCTTGATGCCCTGCTTCGTCAGCGCCTTGTCCATGAACGCGGAGACTTCCTCGTCCTCGACGGGAAGGATGCGCGGGAGCATCTCGACGATCGTCACGTCGGCGCCCATGTCGTTGTAGAAGCTGGCGAACTCGACGCCGATCGCGCCCGAGCCGATGACCAGCAGCTTGGTCGGCATCTCGGTCGGCACCATCGCATGACGATAGGTCCAGATCCGCTCGCCGTCGGCTTTGGCGAACGGCAGGTCGCGCGCCCGCGCGCCGGTCGCGACGATGATGTTCTTGGCTTCGAGCTCGACCGTCTTGTCGCCCTGCTTGACCGACAGCTTGCCCTTCGCCGTCACGGTGCCGACGCCTTCGACGACGGTCACCTTGTTCTTCTTCATCAGGCCCTTCACGCCCGCATTCAGCTGGCCCGCGACCTTGCGCGACCGGTCGACGACCTTGGCGAGATCGAAGCCGACATTGTCCGCCTTGAGGCCATAGCTCTCGGCGTTCTGCATGTAGTGATAGATTTCCGAGGTGCGGAGCAGCGCCTTGGTCGGGATGCAGCCCCAGTTGAGGCAGATGCCGCCCAGCCGCTCGCGCTCGACGATCGCGACCTTGAGGCCGAGTTGCGACGCGCGGATCGCGGCGACGTAGCCGCCGGGGCCGGAACCGAGGATGACGAGGTCGAAAGTATCAGCCACGTGAGAGTCCTTCAGAAAATCAGTTGGTTTCGGGCGGCACGGGCCGCGGTTTGCGGTCGTCGCCGACCGCCACGAAGATGAAGCGCGCCTGGGTCACCTTGCAGCTGTCGTTGCTGTGGCGCGCGCGACGCCAAGCCTCGACTTCGATCGTCATCGAGGTGCGACCGACCGCGATCAGGTCTGCGTAGACCGACACCTCGTCGCCGACGACGACCGGCATGTGGAACTTCATCGCGTCCGCCGCGATCGTGACGGCACGGCCGCCGCTACGCCGCGACGCTACCGAGCCGGCCGCGAGATCCATCTGGCCCATCAGCCAGCCGCCGAAGATGTCGCCGTAAGGGTTGGCGTCGGCGGGCATCGCGGTGACGCGGATCGTCGGGGCCTTATTGGGGGCAGGTCGGTCACGCTTCACTCCTGCGGGTCGTTTGGTCGAGACGACGCGCGCGGCGCAAAGGCCCCACGCCCATCAGCACGGTCGCGACCATCGCCGCCGCACCGCACGCCCAGATCACGTCCTGCCCGAGCGGATAGGACCATGCCGCCGCCCAGGTGATCGCGATTGCGACGACGAGGCCTGCAAGGATGTGCAGGATCTCGATGGTCGTCTGCTTCATGTCGAACACCCCTAAACCGTTCGTGCCGAGCGTAGTCGAGGTACATGGGTCTCATGCCCTTCGACTTCGCTCAGGGCGAACGGGGTAGGGGAGGCGGTCGTCACGATCTTACGCCAGCATGCCCAGCGGGTTCTCGACGAGGTGCTTGAACGCCTTCATGAACTGCGCGCCGTCGGCACCGTCGATCGCGCGGTGATCGAAGCTGCCCGTTGCCGACATCACGGTCGCCACGGTCAGTTCGTCGCCGACCACGAACGGACGCTTCTCACCCGCGCCGACCGCGAGGATCATCGCCTGCGGTGGGTTGATGACCGCATCGAACTGCGTGATCCCGAACATGCCCATGTTGCTGATCGAGGCGGTACCGCCCTGATATTCCTCGGGCTTCAGCTTGCCGTCGCGGGCGCGGGCGGCGAGATCCTTCATCTGCGTCGAGATCGACGACAGCGACGCGGTGTCGGCACCGACGATGATCGGCGTGATCAGCCCCGACGGCGTGCTCACCGCGACCGAGATGTCGGCGCGCTGGAACGTGATCAGCTGGTCGGGCGTGAACATCACGTTGCAGGTCGGTACCTGCATCAGCGCGACGGCCTGCGCCTTGATCAGCAGGTCGTTGACCGACAGCTTTACGCCGCGCGATTCGAGGCTCTTGTTCAGCTCGCCACGCAGCTTGAGCAGCGCGTCGAGGCGGATGTTCACCGTCAGATAGATGTGCGGAACGGTCTGCTTCGACTCGGTCAGGCGACGCGCGATCGTCTTGCGCACGTTGCTGAGCTTGGTCGCCTCATGCGGGATATCCGGCACGGTCGCAGGCTTGGCGGCAGGTGCCGGAGCAGCGGAGACGGTCGGCGCAGCAGCTTCGGTCTTTGCAGCGGCAGGCGCCGCACCCGGCTTCGCGCTCTCGACGTCGGCCTTGACGATCCGACCCTTCGGCCCCGAACCCGATACGGCACCGAGATCGATACCCTTGTCGGCGGCGAGGCGACGCGCGAGCGGGCTGGCCTTCACGCGGTCACCGCTGGCGGCGGGCTTTGCCGCACCGGCGTCGTCCGGACGACCATGATCCTCGGCCGAAGCCTCGGTGCGCTCGACCGGCTTGGTCTCGCTGCCGGTGTCGTTGGGATCCTTCGGGTCGGGCTTGGCTTCCGATTCCTTGGCGGCGGGCTCGGGCGTCTCGCTCTTCGCAGGTGTCGAAGAAACGGAGGACGCATCCTCGCCCTCTTCGGCGATGATCGCGATGACCGTGCCGACCTTCACGTTGTCGGTACCCTCGGCAACGAGGATCTTGACCACGGTGCCTTCGTCGACGGCTTCGAATTCCATCGTTGCCTTGTCGGTCTCGATCTCGGCCATCAGGTCGCCGGATTTCACGACGTCGCCTTCCTTGATCAACCATTTGGCGAGGGTACCCTCCTCCATGGTCGGGGACAGGGCAGGCATCTTGATCTCGATCGACATGGATTTCCCCAGGGCGTGACGTAACGGCATGCCTACTCGCGCTCTCGTCCGCTCGGGTCAACCCCGTCGGCGCAACTCGGCGGTCTTGCGTCGTGCACGGCTTCGGGCCACCTACGTCGCATAACGGGGCCAAAATGCGCATTTATCTGGTGGTTATCGACGACAGTCCCGAAGCCGGCATCGCGTTGCGCTTTGCCGCGCGGCGTGCCGTGAAGACCGGCGGCGGCGTCGAGATCCTGACGGTGATCCCGCCGCAGGAGTTCATCGCGTTCGGCGGCGTCCAGGCGACGATCGAGGAAGAGGCACGGCTGCATGCCGAAGGGCTGGTCGCGGGGGCAGCTGGTACATTGCTGGAGGAATCGGGGCTGCGCCCGTCGATTACGGTCCGCGAAGGCGAGGGGCCGAAGATCATCCGCGAGATGATCGAGGCAAATCCCGAGATTGCCGCGCTGGTGCTTGGGGCCGCGGCGACCGGTGCGCCGGGCGAACTGATCGCGCATTTCACCGGTGCCGATGCTGGGGCGCTGCCCGTGCCGGTGATGATCATCCCGGGATCGCTGACCCGCGAGGCGATCGACCGGTTGAGCTGAGCCCGGTCAACTGCCTGTGTCAGCCGGCCGCCTTGAGTGGGCCCCGTCAGCCAGCCGCCTCAGCCAACCGTAACCGGCGCCTTGGTCGAGAGCAGCCGCTCGATACGCTCGATCCCGGTCCGGGTCAGCTGGACCGCGTCGAGGTCCCTGTCGATCTGTTCGATCAGAGACTTCGCCTGGAGCACGTGCAGCCAGCGCATCAGCGTGGCGCGTGACAGGCTGAGCTGCGCGACGAGCGATTCCACCGTCGCGATCCGGCTCTCGGCCTCTGCGACATAGACGATCAGCAAACTGGCCCAGGCGTGATCCGCAAACAGGTCGGCCCCCAATATCGTATCGCGGGACCGCATGACGTCGAGCAGATCCCTAGCCCGACGCCACAGCCGATAGGGCACAGTATCGGCAGCGGCGAGGCTGGTAACCGCGGGCAGGGCGCGCGGCACGGTCGACAGCGTACCGAAGAGATATCCGTCGCTGCAACTGCCGATTCGCGAAACCTGGACTTCGAGCGTGATGACCGCACCGTCGCCGCCGATATACCGTTTTCGTATTCGCGCCGAACTCCCATTGGGTTGCAGTGCGGCGACCTGTGCAAGGTTGCGCGCAATGTCTCCCGGGTGGGTGATGGACATATACGACCGGCCGACCAGCTGTTTTTGTGTGCGCTGCAATGTCGTCGCGACGGATCTCGTCGATCGTCTGGATAACCCCTGCAGCGGTCGAAATCGAATGCCCCAATATCATCTCGGCTCCCTGTAACCTCGACGGCGCTTTTAGTGTTTTGCTTTATCTGTCTGAAACATAGATCATAACCATTAAGCGAACTTATATTGAGCTGTGTGCCGAGTTACGGTTCGGGATGCGCGGCGGACGCAGTTCGATTGCTGCATTTCCCGGCTTGAGCCGCGCCGCCGATACGGGCACGATTGGCCATGCCCTTATTCGCAGTCCCGCTGCTTCTCGCAGCCGCCGCCCCGATTTCTTCCCCGCCCGCCCGTCTGCCCGCGCCATCCGCGGCCCGGCTCAAGGCCGACGTCACCGCGATGGTCGGCTTCGGCACGCGCCACACCGCGTCGACTACTACCGATCCCAAGCGCGGCATCGGCGCCGCGCGGACCTGGGCGGCGCAGCGTTTTACCGAGATCGGCGCGACCTGCGGCGGCTGCGTCACGGTCGAGCGGATCGCGCGGACCTTCACCGGGCCGCGTGCACCGATCGGGGTCGTCGTCGAGGACGTACTCGGCATCCAGAAGGGCCGCGACCCGAACCGCGTGGTGATCGTCGGCGCGCATATCGACAGCCGGGTGACCGACGTGATGAACGTCACGTCCGATGCGCCGGGCGCGAACGATAACGCGTCGGGCGTTGCGCTGGTGCTGGAGGCGGCACGATTGTTGTCCCAACGCCAGTTCGATGCGACGATCGTCTACGCGGTATTCTCGGGCGAGGAACAGGGGCTCTGGGGCGCTGAACTGCTCGCCGACACCGCCAAGGCGCGCGGCTGGAAGGTGTCGGCGATGCTCAACAACGACATCGTCGGCAACACGGTCGGGCACGGCGGCGTACGCGTCGCCGACAAGGTCCGCGTGTTCTCGGAAGGTATCCGCGCCTCCGAGGATCTGGTCGCGCAGCAGGGCCGCCGGGCCGAGGGTGGCGAGGACGATGGCCCCAGCCGCGCGCTGGCCAAGGCGATCGACGGGATCGCGGGCACCGTTCCTGGCGGGCTCGACGTGATGCTCGATCGTCGACCGGACCGGTTCGGCCGTGGTGGCGATCATGAGCCCTTCCTCAAACTGGGCTATCCTGCCGTGCGCTTCTCGGTCGCCGCCGAGAATTGGGACCGCCAGCACCAGGACCTCCGTACCGAGAACGGCGTCGTCTACGGCGACACCATCGAAGGCATGGATTTCCCGTATCTTGCGAAAGTCACTGCGATCAACGTCGCCACCCTGGCACGTATTGCCGGTGCACCCGCTGCGCCGGACGAGGTGACGATCGCCGGTGCCTTGTCGCGCGACACGACGGTCAAGTGGACCGCTGTACCCGGCGCGGCGGGATACCGGGTCCGCTGGCGCCGCAACGACGCGCAGGACTGGGCGGAGACGCGCGAC
Organism: Sphingomonas sp. AC411; assembly: GCF_979253035.1. Classification (NCBI taxonomy): domain Bacteria; kingdom Pseudomonadati; phylum Pseudomonadota; class Alphaproteobacteria; order Sphingomonadales; family Sphingomonadaceae; genus Sphingomonas; species Sphingomonas sp. AC411. Next base: position 307,113 of record NZ_CEEDAQ010000001.1, read on the forward strand.
GTGACGGGGACGCAAACGCTGCTCGTGCAGGTGCCGGTGGACGACAATTTCGTCGGCGTCTCGGCGCTGTCGGCGAATGGCGCGGAAAGCTTGGTGAGTTTCGGGGGACGAGAGCGGCGGCGGTAACAGCGCTCCATGGGTAGCCGTCCGCCAGGCAAGGTCAGGCGGCGGCCGATGCTTTCCAACGGCGATTGACGAGGGCACGCGCGTCCGTGACCGACATCGGGCGCCCGAAATAATAGCCTTGGGCCATGGTGCAGCCGAACTCTTGGACCATCTTATGCTCCGCGGCAGTTTCCACGCCTTCCGCCGTCGTCGCCATGTCGAGGCTTTCGGCAAGCGCAATCACTGCGCGGACGATCGCGACGGCTTCGCGAACGCCTTTGGCCGCGTCGTGAATGAAACTGCGATCGATCTTGATCGACGAGAACCGCGTACGGCTGAGATAGCCGAGCGAGGAATAGCCGGTGCCGAAATCGTCGAGGCTGAGATGCACGCCGAGACCGAGCAGTCGGTCCAATACTCGAGTCACCCCGAGCCCTTCGTGAAGGAACACGCTTTCGGTCACTTCCAGCTCGAGGCGTTCGGGAGAAAGTCCGGCGTTCGACAGTGCCGATGCGATCGTGGTGAGGAAGCCGGGATTCTGCAGTTGGTTTGCCGATACATTGACGGCGATGCGGATATCCGACGGCCATTTCGCCGCCTCGGCGCAGGCGGTGCGCAATACCCAGGCACCGATCGGCGCGATCAGTCGTGCGTCCTCGGCGAGCGGGATGAACTTGCTCGGCGGAATCGTACCGAATTCCGGACTTTTCCACCGCAGTAGCGCTTCGAAACCCCTGAGTTGTCCAGCTTCTGCATCGACGACAGGCTGATATTCGAGGTGCATTTCGCCGTTTTCGACCGCGGTTCGCAGCGCCAGTTCCAGCACGCGGCGTTCTTCGGCCTGTACGTGCAATTCGGGCTCGTAGGTACGAAACACGCCACGACCCGCATCCTTGGCGCGATACAGCGCCAGGTCCGCAGAGCGCACCAGCATTTCCGCGGTACGCCCGTCCCGAGGGCCGATCGCCAGGCCGATGCTCGCGCCGATATACAGCGTGTGGGCGTCGATCTCGTACGGCAGCGACAGCGACTCGATGATACGCTGCGCAAGTCGTTCGATCGCGACGGTGTCGCTGGCGTCCCGGACGACAACGGCAAATTCGTCGCCGCCCAACCGACCGCATAGATACGCCTCGCCCATCAGCTGATCGAGGCGCTCGGAGACCTGGCCGAGCAGGCGGTCACCGATCGGATGGCCGAGCGTATCGTTGACTGCCTTGAAGCGGTCGAGATCGAGCATCATGAACGCGTAACGTCCGCCGGACCGGTCGGCCTCGGCGATCGTCTTCACCAGCGTTTCGTTGACCATCAGGCGGTTGGGTAGTCCGGTGAGCGTATCGAACCGCGCCATGCGATTTATCCGGTCGGCCGAGGCGCGTTGTTCGGTTACGTCGGAGGCCACACCAAGAAAACCGACAAATTCGCCGAGATCGCCGAACCGGGGCGAAGCCGCGAGTTCCCACCAGCGGTCCTCCCCGTCGATCTGCACCGGCAAGCGCAGATCCCGGAAACTTTCGCGCGCCTTCAGCTTTTCGGCGAGCGTGCGCAGCCCCGCGGCGAAATTGCCCGTCTCCCAGGTCGGCCCCGCGAGAACCTGGAGGAACGGCATGCCCTCGATCCCCGCCGGATCGAGCCGGCAGGCATAGGCGAACCGCGCCGAGGCCCGGACGATCCGACGCGCGGTATCGGTTTCCCACAGCCAGTCGGCATCGGTCTGCTCGAATTCGCGGAGCAGCAGGCTGACGGTCTCGTTGCGTTCGCCGAGCGCGATCTCGCCGGCGCGGATCAGCACGAGTGTCCGCGCACGGCTGACGCAGATGATCATCAGCATTGCCGTAAAGGCGAATATCCCCATCGCCGCCGCGACCGTCCCCGCCATCGCAAGCTGGATGACCATCGCGGCGCCGAGATACCCGAGGAACACCAGCGTCGCGAGCACCAGCGGCGCCATCGCGAACGCCGCCGCCGTCATCAGTACCGCGAGCGTTATCCCCAGCCCGGCGGTCGTCCCCGACGGCGCATGCGTGCAGAACAGCACGGGTACCGCGGACCAGGCCAGGGCGAGCGCCAGTCCGTCCCATCCGGTGTTGCGCACGTCGCGGACGCTCGCATAGCTGTCGCCGCGATGGTGGGTCGCCAGACGACGAAATGCGACGGTGAGGGCAATGGCGACGACCGCCGCGAACCACGTCGCGATCTCCCAGAATGGCGAGAGGCCGTCGAGCAACGCCGCGGTCGTCAGCGCCGCGAGGAGATTGGCCGTGAGCAGGAACAACGCCATCCGTCGGCCTGCGAACAACTGTGCGGCGCGAATTCGGCTCCATTCGGCCGGGTCCGCGCCATCGCGCAAGCCCAGCAACGTAGGAATATCGACCGTGGTCCGGCTCGATAGAAAAGGCGATCTGGTACTCACGACGTCAGTTTTAAGACACGTTGGTTAGCGGAACGTTCGCATAGCACCGAAATGGATGCAATCGCTCGGCAGAAAGGGGCTAAGTTACGGCTCGGTCAGTCTTTCTCGGCTGCAGTTTATTTACAGGACGGCGATGTTACGCCGCGATGTCATACGGCTTTATGTCGCCGCTGAGATACAGGTTGCGCGCCTTCGCCCGGCTGAGCTTGCCCGAAGAGGTGCGGGGCAGGGTGCGCGGCGGGATCAGTTCGATCAGGCAGTTCATGCCCGTCACCGACCGCACCCGCTCGCAGATCTCGTCGCGCAGGCGCAGCCGTTCGGCCTCGTCCGAGCTGCGGCACTGGACCAGCACCGCGGGGTTTCCTCGCCACCGGGGTCGTGATCGCAAACGCGGCGATGTCGCCGGCCTTGAAGCCTGGAAGCTGTTCCACCGCCCACTCGATATCTTGCGGCCAGTGGTTCTTGCCGTTGACGATGATCATGTCCTTGGCGCGGCCGACGATGTAGATGTAGCCGTCCGACATATAGCCCATGTCGCCGGTATCGAGCCAACCGTCCGACATGCACGCCTCGGTCGCCGCGTCGTCGCGGAAATAGCCGACCATCACCGACTTGCCCTTGCACCAGACCTTGCCGATCGCGCGCTCGGGGAGGGGTACCGTCCTCTTCGCGGATCTCGATCTGCATGTCGCGGACCGGCTTGCCGCAGTTGACGATCGCACGGTAGCGCTGAGGACGGTCCCCGCCACGCGAGCCGCCCGACAACTGCGTTTCCTCGACCAGCTCGACGCGGATGCCTTCGCCCGGCGGCATCAGCGAGACCGCGAGCGTCGCTTCGGCGAGGCCGTAGCTCGGCAGGAATGCGCTCGCCTTGAAGCCCGCATCGGCGAACGCGTCGACGAACGACTGCATCACGTCGGGACGGATCATGTCGGCGCCGTTGCCCGCGACGCGCCAGCGCGACAGGTCGAAGCGGTCGCTCGCCTTGGTCTGCGACGACATGCGGCGCGCGCAGATATCGTAGCCGAAGGTCGGCGAATAGCTGAGCGTCGTGCCAGTGTTGCGGCTGATCAGATCGAGCCAGGCGAGCGGACGGCGCGCGAAATCCTCGGTCTTGAGATAATCGGTCGAGACCTGGTTGGCGATCGGCGACAAGAAGCAGCCGACCAGCCCCATGTCGTGATACCAGGGCAGCCACGAGACGCAGCGATCGGTGTCGCAGACTTCCATGCCGTGGCTGTGCGCGGCAAGGTTGTTGAGCAAAGCGGCGTGCGTGATGACGACACCGTGCGGGAAGCGGGTCGAGCCGCTGGAGTATTGCAGATACGCGATGTCGTCGGGCTTGGCCTCGGGCAGCGTCGCGACCGGCGCGTCCTTGGCGGCGAACTCGGACCAGTCGATGCCGATGGTGCCGGACAGGCGCGCGGCTTCGCCGGCCATCTGCGCGAGTTCGGGCGGGAAGATCAGCATCTTCGGGTCGCAGCTGGCCAGCTGGACGCGGAGCTGTTCGATATATGAATCGCGGCCGCCGAACGAGGTCGGCAGGGGCAGCGGCACGGGCCATGCGCCGGCATAGACGACACCGAAGAACAGCGCTGCGAATTCGGGGCCGGTCTCCGCGACCAGCGCGATGCGGTCGGCAGGGGCAACGCCGGCGGCGATCAGGCGGTCGGCCATCGCGCGGGCGTCGGTGCGGAGCTGCGAATAGGGGTAGGGCTGCGACAGCGTGCCGCGCGCGTCGTGGAAGTTCAGGCCGCGGTTGCCGCTCGCGGCGTAATCGAGCGCTTCACCCAGCGTGCCGAAATCGGCGAAACGGCGCGGCAGGGCGTCCTCGGTCGGCGTCGCGACGATCGTCGCCGCGGTCTGGCCGTCCTTCTGAAGCGTCTCTGTCGTCATCGCAGTTCCTGTCTTTGGCGTCTTGCCCGGCATGGCGGCTGAACGCAGCACACCTATTTCTAGTCTAGCCGTTCAACTTCGGGTGTCAGTGTGGCACAATGATGGCGTGTCCGACGATGACGACCCCGATCGCGCGACTGGGCGCCCCAAAAGCCGTGGCAAGTCGGGCGCGCCAGGGTTTGGACCAGGGTTTGGAAGCGCACGCGCGGGTACCGGTGGACGTGGGCGTACTACCGAACGTGCTCCGCCCAAACCGCTAGACGCCGCGGCGCTCGAGCGGATGGCGCTGCGCTATGTCGAGCGGTTCGCGACGACGCGGGGCGGCTGACCGATTATCTGATGCGCAAGATCCGCGAGCGCGGCTGGGACAGGGGCGCCGCCGCGGCACTGGCCGAGCCCGCCGAACTGGCGCAGCGGATGGCCGATCTCGGCTATGTCGACGACCGGGCCTTTGCCGAACAGCGGGCTGCTGCGATGCAGCGACGCGGGCTCGGCGCGCGGCGGGTCGCGGGAGCGTTTCGCGAGGCGGGGATCGACGAGGGCGATGCGGAGTCGGTGGCGCCCGCGATCGCCGATCGCGCCGTCGAATCGGCGCTCGCCTTTGCACGGCGCAAGCGATCGGGCCTTACGGGAATGGCGACGGCGACCGGAAGCTTCACGAAAAACAGCTCGCGGCGATGATGCGGGCGGGCCACCGGTTCGATCTCGCGCGCAAAATTGTTGCTGCGCCGCCGTCCGACGCGCCCGAATCGATGGATTTCGACTGAGGATCGCATCGGGTTCGTTGCGGTTGCGACGAAGCGTGCTAGCAAGGGGCTCAGGGGTGTAACAATGCGTAACGACACGCAGCAGGATGCGAACATGACGGCGCAGGCCGTATCGGCGATGATCAGAGTCCCGGGATCGGTTTCGCAACCTGTCCTGGAGGCGGCGGAGGAATCGGTTTCGGCTGATGCCGTGGCTACCATCGACGAGGGTGGGGGCGATGGGCGCGCGGTCGATGGGCGCGGGGTCGATGGGCGTGCGGTCGACGTGCGCGCGATCGGCGGCGTGATCAAATGGTTCGACGTCACCCGCGGGTTCGGGTTTGCGGTCGCGGACGACGCGGCCGTCGGCGATATCCTCGTGCATTTCTCCGTCCTGCAACCGCATGGTCGTCGCAGCCTGCCCGAGGGCGCGCGGGTCGAGACGCTGGCGGTGCAGCGCGGGCGCGGATTCCAGGCGCGTGAGATCGTCTCGATCGATATGACCAACGCGGTCGAGGAAACGGTTCGTCCTCCCACCTCGCCTGATCGGATCGATCCGATCGCGATGATCGACGCCGCCGGGCCGTATGAAGCGGCGGCAGTCAAATGGTTCAACCGTTTGAAGGGCTATGGTTTCCTGGTACGGGGCGCCGATGGCAGCGACATCTTCGTCCACATGGAAACGCTGCGCCGCGCAGGGATCGAGTCGGTCGAACCCGATCAACCGCTGCGCGTGCGCGTCGTCGCCGGGCGCAAGGGGCCGCTGGCCGTTGCGGTCGAAGAGGATCTGGGATGAGTTTTGTTGCCAAGGCCGTGTTGGCGGGGGTGCTGGCGCTGGGCGTCGGCGCCGGGGGTGTCGCGTACATGAACAGCGACGCTAAATCGGATGTGGCGACCGTCGCCACGTTGCCGCTCTCGATCAAGAGCACGAACGGGACTCACACGTTCAAGGTGGAGAGCGCCAAGACGCAGGACGAGCAGGCGCGCGGGCTGATGTTTCGCACCGACCTGAAGCCCGATGGCGGCATGCTGTTCTGGCCGTATCCGCCGACTGGCGGCGCACCGGTCGCGGCGAGTTTCTGGATGAAGAACACGCCGAGCTCGTTGGATATCCTGTATATTCGCGCTGACGGCACGATCGCCCGGATCGCGGAGAATACGGTGCCGTTCTCGGAAACGCCGATTCCCTCGGGCGAGCCGGTCGGTGCGGTGCTGGAACTGATCGGCGGCAGGGCTGCGGAGCTGGGGATCGCCGAGGGTGATCTGGTGACGTGGGACAAGGCGAAGTAAGCAGGCGAACCGTTCGATCGATTACACCACCCCGGCCTTCGCCGGGGTGGGTATTTGGCTAGCCGACGTCTCCAGCGAAGTGTCTCCCCGCGAAGGCGGGGACCCAGCCTGGGCTCCCGCCTTCGCGGGAGAACAAGTGGGGTTGCATCCAAGGCATAACGATCGCCTCCACGGCGGACCTTTACGATCCTCCCCCGCAAGGGGAGGTGGCAGGCTTCAGCCTGACGGAGGGGAGGTAGGCGATACCTCGGTTCCGTGTCCGCCCCCTCCGTCGCCTGCGGCGCCACCTCCCCTTGCGGGGAGGATCTTGCAGGCGCTATGCGCGCGCCTTCCGATGATCATGGTTGAAGCCCGCCCCCACTCGGGTTAAGCGCGGCGCATGGGCTTTCTCGCATCGACATTCACGTGGTGGAACGGCGCCACCCTCGGCACCAAATTCGGCCTGCGCAGCATGGCGAAGATGGGGAGGACGCGCTCGGCAACGTCTATTACCAGGGCGGCAAGGACACCGCGGGCAACCCGCGCCGCTGGGTGATCTACCAGGGCGCGACCGACGCCAGCCGGGTGCCGCCGGCGTGGTTCAGCTGGCTGCACCACCAGGTCGACGACGTGCCCGATCGCGCGCTGCCGCCGGTCCGCACCTGGCAGAAGCCGGCGGTGCCGAACATGACCGGTACCGCGCTCGCCTATCGTCCCGCCGGTGCGCTCGAAAAGGGTGGCAAGCGCGCCACCGCGACGGGTGACTACGAAGCCTGGACGCCCGAAGGGTGATCATGCGCTGGCTCGCCGCGGCCGTGTTGGTCGTGGCGTTGGCGGTGGGCGGCTGGTTCGGATACCGCGCGCTCACCACGCCTGCGACGCCGGTTGCCGCAGTCCAGCAGGACCTGCCGGGCGCGGACGAGCCGGGCAATTCGTCGATCGAGACGATCGAGACCGGTGCCGCGGCGATCGCCAATGGCGGCACGCCGATGGCGCAGCGCGTCGCGGTGCTGGGCCTGCTCAACAAGCGTAATGGCGAAACCCGCGAGGTGACGCTGAAACCCGGCCAGGCGACGCGGATGGGCGATGTCGTGCTGCGGCTGCGGGCGTGCGAACAGACCGCGCCGTGGGAGCAGGAGCAGCTGACCGGTGCGTTCGTGCAGGTGCTGGTGCGCGGCGTCGACACGCGCTGGCGGCGGACGTTCTCGGGCTGGCTGTACAAGGAACGCCCCGCGCTGAACGCGGTGCAGCATCCGGTCTACGACGTCTGGACCAAGAGCTGCGCGATGACTTTCCCGGCGACCGGCCCCGATACCGCACCGCCCGCCGAAGCCTTGCCCGCCAAGCGATCGAGCGCACGGAAATCGCCGGCTGCCGAGGCTGCCCCGGCGGCGGACGACGGCTTGAGCGCACCGTCGAGCGCCGCGCCCAGCAACGCGACGTAATCCGCCCGGTCGATCTCGATCGCGCCGAGCGAGGCGAGGTGCGAGGTCTGGAACTGGCAATCGAGCAAGGTGAAGCCGCCGGCGCGCAGCCGTGCGACGAGGTGCGCGAGCGCGACCTTCGACGCGTCGGTGGCGCGGCTGACCATGCTTTCGCCGAAGAACGCGCGGCCGAGCGACAGGCCGTAGAGCCCGCCGACCAGCTTGCCGCCGTCCCAGCATTCGACCGAATGCGCGAACCCCATCGCGTGGAGGGTCTGGAAGACGCGTTCGATACCGTCGTTGATCCAGGTCTCCGGGCGGCCCTCGACGCTCTCGGCGCACATCTGCACGACGCGGTCGAAGGCGGTGTCGACGGTGACCTGGAAGCGGTCGGCGGCGATCGTCTTCCTGAGCGAGCGCGAGAGTTGGAAACCGTCGAGCGGGAGGACGGCGCGGCGCCGCGGCTCGACCCAGTAGACGCTGGCGGCGTCGCGGCTGTCCGCCATCGGGAACACGCCGACCGAATACGCGCCCAACACCAGTTGCGGGTCTAAAATATCGCTCATGCGGTCAGCCGGTGTTCGATCCGGCGCCAGAGGTCCGCGAACGCGAGCGCAGCGGCGGACTTCGGGGCGAACACGCCGACCGGGGCACGCTTGACCGCCATCGACTCGATCCCGCTCGCCATCGGGATGACCGGCCAGTCGGGATGGCGTGCCAGGGCGTCCGCATGCAGCGCGCGGCGCTTGTCGACCATCACGTGGACGGGGAGCAGCGGCGTGCGACCGCCGAGATGCTGGACGACCGCGTCGTACGCGCGGGTCGAGAGCGGGGAGGATGACGGGAATGACGATCAGGTCGGCGGCGCGCATCACCTGGTCCGCGGTCTCGGTCAGCCCCGGCGGGCAATCGAGGATCACGCGGTCATAGGCCTTCAGGTCGGCGAGCAGCTTCGCGAGGCGCTTCTTCTTGTCGAGATCGTGGAACAGCTGGTCGAGCCCGCGCAACGACGCATCGGCGGCGATCAGGTCGAGATGCGGATAGGCGGTCGGCCGCGCCTGCTTGGTGACCGCGACGTCCTTCGAGAACATCGCCTGCGCCTGGTCGACCCTATTCGCGCCCCCGAGCACCCAGGTCGAGGCGGCCTGCGGGTCGAGGTCCCAGAGCAGGGTGCGGCGGGCGGACAGGGTTGCGGCGCACCACGCCAGGTTCACCGAAAGCGTCGTCTTCCCGACGCCGCCCTTGAGGCTGTAGATCGCGACTGTTGCCATGCCGCTACGGTGCCGGTCCGCGGCGGCGAGGGCAAGAGCGTGCGACACAAAGAAAAACGGCCGGCGAATGATCCGCCGGCCGTCAGGACTATCGATATAGCGCCTAAATCAGGCGGTTAGATCGGGCGCCTAGATCACGCGTGGCAGATCTGGGCCGACTTGCCCGGTGCGGTCAGCGTAACCTTGGCGTCGTCACCGGTCATCGACCAGCCACCCTCGGCGGTCATCGGCGCACCGGCGACGTCCGACTTCAGCGTGGTTGCGGTTCCGTCCTTCTTGGTGCGGACCCGAGCCTGCTTGTCGCCCTGGAAGAACGTCACGTAGAGCAGGCTGTTGTCCTTGCAGCGCAGCGTCACCTCGGACTTGATCGCGGGCGGCAGCTCGACCGGCGCGGCGTTGGCCAGCGTGTTCGCCATCGGATCGGGATTGGTATCCACCACCTCGGGCGCGGCGGGCTGGGAGTTGCAGGCGGCCAGCGCAAGCAGCGCGGCAACGGCGGAGATGGGGAGGATCTTCATAACGGAATCTCGCTTCGCGCATGCAGCATGGAGCGTCAAGGTTAATGGCCCTTTCCCACCACGGCCAGCGACCAACGCGCGACGAACGGGTGCCTACCGGTGACGAACCGGAGGGGTATCAAGACCACAGACACCAATTCACGCGATAGAATCAGGCCGACGGAATCCGCCCGGGGGAATCAGGCCGGGTCATCCCGTTCGGCGATACCGTTCTGTGCCGCCACCCGGTCTTCGAGCAGGGCCAGCGGAGTCGCGATATGCGCCGCGATCAGCGTATCGCCGACCGCCTCCATCATGGCCAACGCTTCCCGCAACAGGGCCAAGGCATCCAGATAAGTTTCCACGGTGACTACCCCCTGCAGGCAAAGGCCGCTTCGCGTAGCCGAAAGCGGCGAGACCAAGTCGTATGAATTAACATAGGTTAGACTTCGTTCCACGCTGTTTTATTACAGCGCGACTGGTAGATTGGCGCGTCGGCGATGTCATTACGGCAAATGGACGTGGTGAAAATCGACCGAAACCAATCGGGACCTTGGGGGCGGGGCGGGGGTATCCAGGCTGGCGCGGCGACGCGTTTAACGGCGCAAACTTTCCCTCGCTTGCTCCGGGCGGGTCGCGGCGCCACATATCGACGATGCAAACGACACCCGACACGCTCGCCCTCATCGGCAATACTCCCCTGGTCCGGCTGAAAGGACCCAGCGACGCCACCGGCTGCGATATCTTCGGCAAGTGCGAATACGCCAACCCCGGTGCGTCGGTGAAGGATCGCGCCGCGCTGTTCATCGTCGAGGACGCCGAGCAGCGCGGGTTGCTCCAGCCCGGCGGCACGATCGTCGAGGGGACCGCGGGCAATACCGGGATCGGCCTCGCGCTGGTCGCCAATGCGAAGGGCTACAAGACGATCATCGTCATGCCCGAGACGCAGAGCCGCGAGAAGATGGACACGTTGCGCGCGCTTGGTGCCGAACTGGTACTGGTCCCCGCCGCCGCCTTCTCCTCGCCCTGCCATTTCGTCCATACCTCGCGGCGGATCGCCGAGGAGACGCCGGGCGCGATCTGGGCAAATCAGTTCGACAACACCGCCAATCGCCGCGCGCACATCGTCGGTACGGCCGAAGAGATCTGGGCGCAGTTGGAGGGCCAAGTCGACGGCTTCACCTGCGCGGCCGGAACCGGCGGGACGATCGCCGGGGTCGGCCTGGGGTTGAAGGCGAAGGACGAAAGCGTCTGCATCGCGCTCACCGATCCGCACGGCGCGGCGCTGTATAACTATTATGCGCACGGCGAGTTGAAGTCCGAGGGATCGTCGGTCGCCGAGGGGATCGGTCAGGGGCGTATCACCGCCAATCTCGAGGGCGCGCCGATCGATACGCAGTTCCGGATTTCCGACCAGGAGGGCTATGCCTGGGTCCGCCGCCTGCTCGACGAGGAAGGGCTGTGCCTCGGTCTCTCGTCGGGCATCAACGTCGCCGGCGCAGTGGCGCTGGCACGGCATCTGGGACCGGGCAAGCGGATCGCGACCATCCTGTGCGACACCGGATTCCGCTATCTTTCGACACTGTATGACCCGACGTGGCGCGAGGCGAAGGGCCTCGCTTGAGCGTCCAGCCCGGCGGAAAACCGCCCCGGCATCGACAGGCGGGCGGTGGTCGGGTATCGGAACGCGGTAAGATGAAGTTACCACACGAACCCTCGCAGACCATGCAGCGGATCAAGGTCGGGATGATCGGCCTGGCGGCGGTCGTGCTGCTGATCGGACTGGCGAGCGCGATCATCGGTTCGACGAATCGCGAACGACCGGTCGCCACCGCGGGCACCGCGCAGGCGGACGTGGTGGCGAACATGGTCGTTTCGAACAGCGTCGCGGTGGCCGGCTCGGGCGAGCCGCTCGCGGAGATGGGCGTGGCACCGAGCGCGAACGTGCAGGCTCCCGCACAGTAATACCAGCGTAGCGCCGCACTATCTCGCTCCCCCTGGAAGGGAGGGGCTGGGGGTGGGTTGGTCCGCTTGGTCACTGGCGGTCGATCATGCGGAAGCCGACCCACCCCGACCCCTCCCTTCCAGGGAGGAAGCGTTGTCCTTCGATGACGTGTAACGCGCTCTGGCTGCCGGCCTCCGAGGGACGAGCGCTCATGGTCGATTCTGACAGCGTGGTGGTGGCCGGTGCGGGCGAGCCGCTCGCGGAGATGGGCGTGGCACCGAGCGCGAACGTGCAGGCTGTCGCACAGTAATCGTCAGCCTAACGCCGCAGTATCTCGCTCCCTCCCTGGAAGGGAGGGGCTGAGAGTGGGTTGGTCCGCTTGGTCACTGGCGGTCGATCTGCGGAAGCCGACCCACCCCGACCCCTCCCTTTCAGGGAGGGGCGAGCGTCGTCCTCTGATGACGGGTGGCGAGCCCTCGCTGTCGCTGGCCGCAGGGCAGGCGCTTCCCTTTGGACTATCCCCGAATTTCCCCAGGACTGATCGGGCTCTGCAGCAGGTAACATCCAATCTGCGGGTAAATTCCCCCGGACTGCCCCCGGACTGAACGTCGAAACCGGCGTGAAATCCGTCCAATCCCCAAAAATCCCGTTGCGTCCCCGCATGGCTATGATAGATGGAGGTTAATAGGGGCACGTTCACCGTTAGCTTTAAAGCGCGGCCGGAGCGCGACGATGGTCGCTTTCCGGGATGGTGAAACGTGTGCGCCATTTCGAAGGGTTTTGGCGTGTCGGTTCGTGGTCGCTATCAAGGAGACGGTATCGGCCTTGTCGACGACAAGGGCCGGGTAGCCATCCCTTCGGCACTCCGCGCCACCCTCTCCGCAAATGCGCCCAAGGCGAACGGCAAGGACGGCGGGACCATCATCATCGGCGCGCATCAGAAGAATCGCTGCCTGGTCGCGTATGATCCCGGTTACGTCGACATCCTCGCCGATCGACTCGATCGCCGCGAATCCGAGAACACGTCCGAGAGCGGCGAATACGACTATAACATCAAGCGCGCCGCCGCGTCGGGCGAAGCGGTGCCGTTCGACGGCTCCGGGCGCTTCATCATGCCTGCGTTCCCGCGCTTCTATGCGGGCATCAAGGGCCATGCGTTCTTCTACGGCGTGCTCGATTACATCGAGATCTGGGACCCTGCGACGCTGATCGCCACCGACGGCATGCCCCCGTCGTCAAGGAAATGGCGCGCTTCTATATGGCCGAGAAGGGGTTGCGCTGTGAGCACTCCTGAAGCTCCGCATATCCCGGTATTGCTCGACGAAGTTCTGGCCGCGCTTTCCCTGAGCCCGGCGAGACGATGGTCGACGGCACGTTCGGTGCGGGCGGCTACACGCTGGCGCTGCTCAAGTCCGGTGCGCGGATCGTCGCGTTCGACCGCGATCCAGACGCGATCGCGAATGGTCGCGCGATGGAAGAAGCCGAAGAAGGCCTGACGCTGATCGCCGCGGACTTCTCGGCGATGGCCTCGGAACTCGAAGCGCGCGGGCTGGCACCGGTCGACGGCGTGACGCTCGATATCGGCGTGTCTTCGATGCAGCTCGACCAGGCCGAGCGTGGCTTCTCGTTCCAGTCGGATGGCCCGCTCGACATGCGGATGGCGCAGGCCGGCATGTCGGCGGCGGATTTCGTCAACGAAGCGGACGAGAACGAGATCGCCGACGTGCTCTATCAATATGGCGACGAGCCCAAGTCGCGACGCGTCGCGCGCGCGATCGTCGCGGCGCGCCCGCTGACGCGGACCGGCGAGCTGGCGCACATCGTCCGCCGCGCGCTCGGCTATAAGGCGCACGACAAGAAGGACCCCGCGACGCGCGCGTTTCAGGCGATCCGCATTCACGTGAACCGCGAACTGGGCGAGCTGGCCGACGGATTGCTGGCGGCCGAGCGCGTGCTCAAGCCCGGTGGCCGGCTCGCCATCGTGACCTTCCACAGCCTCGAGGACCGGATGGTGAAGCGCTTCCTGCGCACGCGTTCCGGCGGCTCGCCTTCAGGTTCGCGTCATCTTCCGCAGGTGAAAGCCGTTGCGGAACCTAGTTTTTTCACGTCGGCCGCGGTGTTCGCGCCAGCGAGGCCGAGATCGCACGCAACCCGCGTGCGCGCTCGGCGACATTACGGACGGCGCGGCGGACCTCCGCGCAACCCTGGACGGAAGAGGTGACGACATGACGGCGGCGTATCGGATGAAGGGTGTGGGCTGGTTCGGGGGCTGCGTGGCCGTCGTGCTCGGTTTCTACCTCGTGTCGCTGCAGGTCGCCGCCGAGCGCAAGAAGCTGGAGGCGGTCAATGGTCAGATCCGCGTCGCCCAGCGCGATATTCGTGCGCTCGAGACCGAGTTCGACACGCGCGGCAATCTGGCGCAGCTCGAGCGCTGGAACGGTGACACGCTGGCGCTGTCGGCGCCGACCGCCGGCCAGTTCGTGGTGAGCGAGGCCGCGCTCGCGGCGCTCGACGTCAACAGCCTTCGCGCGGACGGGGTCCAGACCGCCGCGCTGCTCGTGCCGTCGGGGGCGGGGGCCGTCGTTTCCACGTCGACCGTCCCGGTGACCGCTGCTCCGCCAGTCGTGAAGCTTTCCCCCGTTGCTCCAATTCAGATGGCGCAGGTCAGCGCACCGCGCGCGATGAACGTCGCGATCCAGGCTGCGTCGAAGACCGCGCTCTAGCCGGTCGTGATCCGCGCGTCGGTATCGACGCCACGCTCAGCCGAGGCTGCGCTCGTCCGCGCCGCCAAGACCGAGCGCCTCGCCGCCGTCGCGAAGGTTCGTCCGCAGGCGGTTGCGATGCTCGACCGCAAGCTGCTGTCCGATACGACGCTGGGTGACATCATGAGCGGGGCCCGCTCCGAGAGCCGTAAGCGGCGGTGACCGCCTTGGTCGCCCGGCCTGTCTCGCAACAGCGTAGCGCCAACCAGCGTCACGCCCTGGTGGCGACGGCGCACACACGCCTGATGATGTTGATGTTCCTGTTCGGCGCAGCGGTGCTGGTGGTGGTCGGACGGCTCGGGATGCTGGCGGTGCAGGCATCGCTGGCCGATCCGCAGGCGCGCTCGGTCGCGATCGCGGCGCGCGGCGATATCGTCGATCGCAACGGCTCGCCGCTCGCGCGGACGATCGATGCGTGGACGGTCGCGGTTCACCCGAAGAAGCTGATCGGCGATCCGACCGAGATCGCCAGCAAGCTCGCGGCGTTGATGCCCGAGGCCGGCGACCAGGCGCATTATTATGCGCTGCTGACGTCGCGAAAGAACTTCATCTATCTCCAGCGCCGTGCGTCGCCGGCGCTCGTCGAGCAGGTCAATGCGATCGGCGAGCCTGCGATCGTGTTCGACCGCGATACGCAGCGGTTGTACCCGCAATCGACGATGGCGGCGCATGCGCTCGGCTTTCTGTCGACCGCGGGTCACGGCATGAGCGGGATGGAGCGCGTGCTCGACGAGCGGCTGACCAACCCCGCGCTCAACGGCACGCCGGTCGCGTTGTCGCTCGACAACCGCGTCCAGGCGGCGATGGAGAGCGAACTCGGCCGCGCCATGACCACCTTCTCGGCCCGCGGCGCTGGCGGCATCGTCCTCGACGTGGCGACCGGCGAGGTGATCGCGATGGTCTCGCTGCCGACCTTCAATCCCAACCGGGTCGGCATGTCGGGCAGCGAGGAACTGCGCAACGTCACGACGCAGAGCGTGTTCGAGCTGGGATCGACGTTCAAGCCGATCACGATGGCGACCGCGATGGATACCGGCGTGGTGACCTCGTTCGCCCGGCGTTTCGATGCGACGCATCCGCTCCAGGTCGGGCGTTTCACGATTCACGACGAGCGCGGCGATCCGAAGCGCTGGCTGAACATGGCCGAGACGCTGATCTATTCGTCGAACATCGCCACCGCGCGGGTTGCCGACGAGGTCGGTCCCGCGAAGATGCAGGCGATGTTCAAGAAGCTGGGCTTCGATACCAAGCCCGACATCGAACTGCGCGAGAAGGGCCGGCCGTTGTGGCCGAAATACTGGGCGCGGACGACGACGATGACCACCGCCTATGGCCACGGTATCGCGGTGACTCCGCTGCATCTGGCGAGCGCATATGCCGCGCTGGTCAATGGCGGGATCTGGCGGCCGGCGACCTTGCTGAAGGTCGCGCCGGGGCATGCGCCGGTCGGGCGTCGCGTGATCAGCGAGCAGACCAGCGCACGGATGCGGCAGATGTTGCGGTTGATCGTGCAGCGCGGCACCGGTCGCAAGGGCGATGCGCCGGGTTACCGCGTCGGCGGCAAGACCGGGACGGCCGAGGCGGCAGTCTCTGGCGGGTATGATCATTCGCGCAACGTGGCGACATTTGCCGCGGCATTCCCGATGGATGCGCCGCGCTATGTCGTGCTGGCGATGCTCGATCTCGCCGCTCGGTACCAAGGAAACCTTCGGGTGGAAGACGGCGGCGTGGAATACCGCGCCCGTCGTGGGCCGGACGATCTCGCGCGTCGGGGCGATCCTGGGCGTGGTGCCCGATGCGCACCGCGATATCGACGTGTCTGACATCGTGCCGACTTTGTGGCAGGACCCGTCGCATACGCAGCCGACCGGGCAATGAGGACTATTGCATGAAACTCGCAGCGCTGACCGACGGGACGGAAGAGGCGCAGGTGACGGGGTTCGCGATCGATCACCGCAAGGTCGCGCCGGGCACCGTGTTCGGCGCGTTCGAAGGCGCACGCGTGAACGGCGAGGATTTTATCGCCGACGCGATCCGTTCGGGCGCGATCGCGGTGGTCGCGCGGCCGGGGCTGACGGTCGAGGGCGCGACGTACATCGCCGACGACAACCCCGCGAACGGTTCGCGCAACTGGCCGCGAAGTTCTTCGCGCCGTTTCCCGAGACGTCGGTGGCGATTACCGGCACGAACGGGAAGACGTCGTGCGTCGAGATGACCCGGCAGTTGTGGCGGATGGCGGGGTTCCATGCGGCCTCGATCGGGACGCTCGGGGTTACGACGGCTGACGAGCGGGTGACGACCGGGCTGACGACGCCTGACGTGGTGACGTTCCTGTCGAACGTGGCGGGGCTCGCGCGCGAGGGTGTGACGCATCTGGCGTTCGAGGCGTCGAGCCATGGGCTGACGCAGTACCGGACCGAGGGGCTAAAGGTGACCGCGGCGGCCTTCACGAACCTCAGCCGCGACCATCTCGATTATCACGGCGACATGGCAGCGTATTTCACTGCCAAGATCCGGTTGTTTTCGGAAGTGTTGTCGCCGGACGGTACGGCGGTTGTGTGGGCGGACGATCCGCAGTCGGCGCGGGTGATCGATCTGGCGCGGGAGCGTGGCAATCGGCTGGTGACGGTCGGGACGCAGGGCGAGACTTTGCGGCTGGTGGGCCGCGATCCGACCTTGCTGGGGCAGGGGCTGGCGATCGAGGCTGAGAAGCGGACCTACGAGGTGACGCTGCCACTGATCGGCGCATATCAGGCGGCAAACGCGCTGGTATCCGCCGGGCTCGTGATCGCGACCGGCGGCGACGTGGCCGCGACGATCGCCAACCTTGCGCGGTTGCAGCCGGTGCGCGGGCGGCTGGAGCGTGCGGTGATCGCGAAGTCGGGTGCGCCGGTTTATGTCGATTACGCGCATACGCCCGATGCGCTGGAGGCGGCGATTGCGGCGCTCAAGCCCCATGCTGGAGGCAAGCTGATCGTGGTGTTCGGTGCAGGCGGCGACCGCGACACCGGCAAGCGCGAGACTATGGGGCAGGTCGCGGTGCAGCACGCCGACCGGGTGATCGTCACCGACGATAATCCGCGGACCGAGGATGCGCGGGCGATCCGCTGCGATGTCCTGAAGGGCGCGCGCGGGGCTGAGGAGATCGGCGACCGGCGGGCGGCGATCGGGGCTGCGGTGCGCGAGGCTGGGCCCGAGGACATCGTGTTGATCGCGGGGAAGGGCCACGAGCAGGGCCAGATCGTCGGCGATCTGGTCCTGCCGTTCGATGACGTGACAGTGGCGCGGGAGTGCGCGGCGTGAGGGGGCGACGTCTTCATTCCCCTCCCGCTTGCGGGAGGGGCTAGGGAGGGCGCGACGTACGTACTGGCGTCCGGTTCGTTTGGCTCGCCCCTCCCGACCCCTCCCGCAAGCGGGAGGGGAGCAGTGAGTCTCTGGACTTCCGCCGAGATCGCGGCCGCTACTGGCGGTGTCGCGTCTGGTGATTTCTCCGTCAGCGGCGTCGCGTTCGATTCGCGCGAGGTTGGCGCGGGCGACTTGTTCGTGGCGATGAAGGGCGAGGCCAGTGACGGACACCTGTTTCTCGACCAAGCCTTCGCACAGGGCGCGGCGGGGCGATCGTGTCCGAGCCTTGCGATCATCCGCACGTGCTTGTCGCGGACAGCTTCGTCGCGTTGCAGGCGCTTGGGCGGGCGAGCCGGGCTCGGAGCGGTGCCAAGATCATCGGCGTCACTGGCTCCGTGGGCAAGACCAGCGCGAAGGAGGCTCTCTTCGCCTGTCTCGACCGCGCAGCCCCCGGCGAGGTGCATCGGTCGGTCAAGAGCTACAACAATCATACCGGCGTGCCGCTCAGCCTCGCGCGGATGCCTCGGGATGCGAAGTTCGGCGTGTTCGAGATGGGGATGAACCATGCCGGTGAACTCGCCGAGCTGACGCAACTCGTCCGCCCGCATATCGCGATGATCACCGCGATCGCGCCTGCGCATACCGCGTTCTTTCCCGACGAGAGCGCGATTGCGGATGCCAAGGGGAGATCTTCGCCGGGCTTGATCCGGGCGGAACGGCGATTGTGCCTTATGACAGCCCGCACCGCGATCGGCTGCTCGGTCACGCCGCGCCGCATGCCGCGCACATCGTCACGTTCGGTAGCGAGAAGGGCGCCGATGTCCGCGCGATCGAGGCGATGCGGCTGCCGACCGGCGGGACGTTCGTCACCGCGCGCATGGGGCAGGGGGCCGAGCACGAACTGAGCTTCACGGTCGCGCAGCCCGGCGCGCATTGGGTATCGAACGCGCTGGGCGTGTTGGCGTGCGTGCGGGCGGCGGGGGCGATCTCGGTTTGGCTGGGCTCGCGCTGGCCGAGCTTGGTGGGCTGCAAGGTCGCGGCGCGCGGTCGCTCGTCGAGGTTGGCGACGGGCAGGCGCTGGTGATCGACGAGAGCTACAACGCCAACCCCGCCTCGATGCGTGCAACGCTCAGCGTCCTCAGCCACGAACCCGGCCGGCACATCGCGGTGCTCGGCGAGATGCGCGAGCTGGGCGAGGGCTCGGACGACTATCATGCCGGCCTCGCCGAGCCGATCCTCGCCGCGCGCGTCGAAATGGCGCTGCTCGTCGGTGAAGCGATGGCGCCGCTTGCGCAGGTGCTTGAGGGACAAGTCGAAACCGTCCATGTGGGCGACGCTGCGGCCGCGCTCGCGTCGTTACGGACGATCCTGGCGCCGGGCGATGTCGTGCTCGTCAAGGGATCGAACGGGGTGGGCCTCGCCCGCGTCGTGGCTGGTCTTCAAGCTGGCCTCAAAGGCGGGATTAACTGAATGTTGTACTGGCTCGCCGAGCATCTGGGGTTTCCCGGCCTGCTGAACCTCATCCGTTACCAGACGGTGCGGACCGGTGGTGCGGTGGCGACCGCCTTGATCATCGGCCTGATCATCGGGCCGAAGTTCATCGGCTGGTTGCGCGTGCGGCAGGGCAAGGGGCAGCCGATCCGCGCCGACGGCCCGCAGACGCATCTGTCGAAGCGCGGCACGCCGACGATGGGCGGGCTGATGATCCTGACCTCGATGTGCCTGGCCATCTTCCTGTGGATGGATCTGAGCAACCCGTATGTCTGGGCGTGCGTGTTCGTGACGCTCGGCTTCGGGACGATCGGGTTTCTCGACGATTACGACAAGGTGCGCAAAGCGAGCACTGCGGGGATTAGCGGGCGGACGCGGCTGCTGCTGGAGTTCGCGATCGCCGGGATCGCCGCGACGATCATCATGTCGCAGAACGGGCCGCATCTGTATCTGCCGTTCACGTCGCGCATGTATCTCGACCTCGGCTGGTTCTTCCCGGTGTTCGCGGCGTTCACGATCGTGTCGTTCGGCAATGCCGTGAACCTCACCGACGGGCTCGACGGTCTGGCGACGATGCCGGTGATCATCGCCAGCGTCGCGTTCATGGTGATCGTGTACCTGGTCGGGAACGTGAAGTTCGCCGATTATCTCGGTATTCCGCATGTGCCGCGTGCGGGTGAGCTGGCGATCTTCTGCGGAGCGATCGTCGGGGCTGGGCTCGCGTTCCTGTGGTTCAATGCGCCGCCGGCGGCGGTGTTCATGGGTGATACCGGGAGCCTCGCGCTCGGTGGCGCGCTGGGGACGATCGCGGTCGTCGCGCATCATGAGATCGTGCTGGGGATCATCGGCGGGCTGTTCGTGATCGAGGCGCTGTCGGTGATCATCCAGGTGTTCTTCTACAAGCGCACCGGCAAGCGCGTGTTCCGGATGGCGCCGATCCACCATCATTTCGAACAACTCGGCTGGGCCGAGGCGACCGTCGTGATCCGGTTCTGGATCATCGCGCTGGTGCTGGCGCTGGTCGGCCTCTCGACGTTGAAGTTGCGGTGATTATTGCGAAGGCCTGGCGCGGGAAACGCTATGCGGTGCTGGGGCTGGCGCGGTCTGGGGCTGCGACTGTGCGGGCGCTTGTGGCTGGTGGGGCGAGCGTTGTCGCTTGGGATTCGGATGAAGTTCGGCGTGACGTCTTTGCTCCCTCTCCCCTCAGGGGAGAGGGTTGGGGTGAGGGGCAGCCCAGCAATGCTGCGCCTGGAACAGCTCCTCACCCAACCCTCTCCCCGGAGGGAGAGGGCTTTTAGAGATCGCACCGCTTGATGACCTCGCCGGGTTCGACGCGCTCGTCGTGTCGCCGGGAGTGCCTCTGAACACGCATCCGCTCGCGGCAACCGCGCGTGCGGCCGGCGTGCCTGTCATCGGCGACATCGAACTCTTCGCGCAGGCCCGCGCAGACCTCCCCCGCACAGGGTCGTCGGCATCACCGGCACCAACGGCAAGTCCACCACCACCGCGCTCGTCCACCACATCCTCAAGACCGCCGGCATCCCGACGCTCATGGGCGGCAACATCGGCCTGCCGATCCTCGAACAGCAACCGCTCCCCGAGGGCGGCGTCTATGTGCTCGAACTGTCGAGCTACCAGATCGACCTGACGCAGACGCTTGATTGCGACGTCGCGGTGCTGCTCAACATCACGCCGGATCATCTCGATCGCTATGACGGCTTCGAAGGCTATGCGGCGTCGAAGGCGCGGCTGTTCGCGATGCAGTCGGTCGAGCATGACGCGGTCATCGGGATCGGCGATGCGCCGTCCGCGCAGATCGCGCGCGGGCTGTCGGCGAAGGGCGAGCATCTCACCAAGATCGCGCCGGGCGTGTGCATGGATCAGAGCAACTGGCCCGCGCTCCAAGGCCCGCACAACGCGCAGAACGCGCTCGCTGCGATCGCGGTCGTGAAGGCGCTGGGGGTTAGCGAGGTCGATATCGATCGTGGCCTCACCAGTTTCTCCGGCCTGCCGCACCGGATGCAGCAGATCGCCTCCTATGGCGGCGTCGCCTATGTCGACGACAGCAAGGCGACCAATCCCGAGAGCACCGCGCCCGCACTCGCTGCGTTCGACCGGGTCCACTGGATCGTCGGTGGCCGCGCGAAGGGGGACGACCTCGACGCCTGCAAGCCAGCCTTTGGTCACGTCGTTCGCGCTTACACCATCGGTGAAGCGGGGCCGCGGTTCGCTGAAATCCTGAAAGACTCCATGCCCGTCGAGAATGTCGGCACGCTCGACGCCGCCGTCCGCATCGCCGCCGCCAACGCCAAGCCCGGCGACACGGTGTTGTTATCCCCAGCCTGTGCTAGCTTCGACCAGTTTCGCGATTACGAAGCGCGCGGGGCGGTGTTCCGCGCTGCGGTGGAGTCGCTGGCATGACCGATATGCGCGCTGGGACCATGGATATGGGTGTGTCCGGACAGAAGAACGGGATCGTCGCGAAGATGAAGCGGCGCGGCGGGCGGGGCGACCAGTCGCCGCTCGGCACGTGGTTCTGGGATATCGACCGGATGCTGCTGTTGCTGACGCTGTTCCTGATCGCGATCGGGCTGATCGCGGTCGCCGCGGCGTCGCCGGCGAGCGCGGTTCGCTATTCGGGTGAGCATCACAAGATCGCGCCGCTCTATTATTTCTGGCGGCAGTTGATGTGGGTCGGGGTGTCGCTCCCCGTGCTGTTCGGCGTGTCGATGATGCCCGTCTCGATGGCGCGGCGGATGGCGATCGGCGGGTGTGCGCTGTTCGTGCTGATGTTGATGGTGACGCCGTTCATCGGGGTCGAGGCGAACGGCGCGCGCCGCTGGCTCGGCGTCGGGTTCGCGCAGTTCCAGCCTTCGGAGTTCCTGAAACCGCTGTTCATCGTTACCGTCGCGTGGCTGTTGTCGTTGCGTGCGAAGGATGCCGAACTCCCGACCGTGTTGATTACCGGCGCGATGACCGCGGGGGTCGCGGTGCTGCTGATGCTGCAACCCGATTTCGGCCAGACGATCATCTTCTGCTCGGTATGGCTGGCGCTGCTGATGATCGCGGGGACGCCCGTGCGGATACTCGTCGGGCTCGTCGCGCTCGCGCCGGCCGGGCTGGTCGCAGCCTATATATTCTACGGCGTGGCGCGGTCGCGGATCGATGCGTTCCTGTTTCCGGGCGTCGAGGGCGAGGGTGCGTCGGATCATTTCCAGACGAATGCCGCGCACAACACGCTGACTGCGGGCGGCTGGACCGGCACTGGGCCTGGCGCGGGGGCGGCGAAATTCGGGCTGCCCGAGGCGCATACCGACTATATCTTCTCGGTGATCGGCGAGGAATTCGGGCTGATCGCGTGCTCCGTGATCGCGGTGATCTTCCTCGCGATCGTGGTGCGCGTGTTCGTCAAGCTGCTGGACGAGCAGGACGAATTCAAATTGCTCGCCTCGGCCGGGCTCGCGACGCAGTTCGGTGCGCAGGCGCTGGTGAGCATGGCGGTGAACACCGGCCTCGCGCCGTCGAAGGGTATGACGCTGCCGTTCATCAGCTATGGCGGCTCGTCGATGGTGGCATTGTCGGTCGGCATGGGGTTGCTGCTGGCGTTTACCCGGCGCAATCCGTTTCTCACGCGGAGCCCCTATGTCGTCCGCTGGAGTGGTGAATGAGTAAGCATTACGTCTTAGCGGCCGGTGGCACGGGCGGACACATGGTCCCGGCAGCGGCGCTCGCGGCCGAGCTGACCAAGCGTGGCCACCGCGTCGCTCTCGTGAGCGATGCGCGCGGCGTGCGGTTTCCGGGGCTGTTCGAGGAAATCCAGACGCATGTCCTGCCGGCTGGGCGGTTCAGTGGCGGGCCGCTGGGCTGGGCGAAGGCGACGCGCGAGATGTGGCGCGGGCGGGCGATGGCGCGCGAGCTTTACCGGACGTTCAAGCCCGCTGCGGTGATCGGCTTCGGTGGGTATCCCGCGCTGCCGGCGTTGCTGGCTGCGTTCGCGGACAAGATCCCGACCGCAGTGCATGAGCAGAATGCGGTGCTGGGCCGGGTGAACCGCTTTGTTGCAGGGCGCGTGGATGCGATCGCGACGTCGTCGGAGCCGACCGAGCGCCTCGCGCCGAAGCTGCTGGGCAAGACGCATCTGGTCGGCAATCCGGTGCGCGAGGCGGTGCTGGCATTGCGTGCGCGCCCGTATCCGTTGCTGGAGGAAGACGGCATTTTCCGCGTGCTCGTGACCGGGGGAGCCAGGGGGCGAGCATCCTGTCGCAGGTGGTGCCCGATGGTCTGGCGATGCTGCCGGTGACGTTCCGGCGGCGGTTGCAGGTGACTCACCAGGCGCGGATCGAGGATATCGACGCGGTGCGCGCCAAGTACGCCGAGCATCATATCCCGGCCGAACTGGCGACGTATCTGCCCGATATGCCCGAGCAACTGGCGTGGGCGCATCTGGTGATCGCGCGCGCGGGGGCGTCGACGATCTCTGAGCTGACTGCGGCGGGGCGGCCGGCGATTTTGGTGCCTCTGCCGAGCGCGACCGACGATCACCAGACGGTGAACGCGCGCGAGATCACGAAGGCGGGCGGCGCGCGGACGATCGCGCAGGGAGACTTTACCGCAGTGGAACTGGCCAAGCAGATGCAGAAACTCGGGCTCGATCCGGCCGCGTTGCAGAACGCCGCGGGGCGTGCGCGGAGTTGCGGACGGCCCAATGCGGCGAGCGATCTGGCCGATCTGGTCGAGAGCCTGGATGCGCCGGTGTCGCGTATTCCGGTCGGCGCCCCCTCCAAGCCCAAGGCGCAGTTCGCATGAAGGGCGTCGCGACGGATATCGGCACGATCCACTTCGTCGGGATCGGCGGGATCGGCATGTCGGGCATCGCCGAGGTGATGAAGAACCTCGGCTACCGCGTGCAGGGATCGGACGTGGCCGAGGGCTATGTCGTGCAAGGGTTGCGCGACAAGGGCATTCCGGTGGCGATCGGTCACGCCGCGTCGAACATCGGCGACGCCGCTGTGGTGGTCGTGTCGACCGCGATCGTGCGCTCGAACCCGGAGGTCGAGGCGGCGCTCAATGCGCGCGTGCCGGTGGTGCGGCGCGCGGAAATGCTCGCCGAGCTGATGCGGTTGAAGTCGACGGTTGCCGTGGCGGGGACGCACGGCAAGACCACGACGACGTCGATGGTGGCGGCGTTGCTCGATGCGGGTGGCGTCGATCCGACCGTCATCAATGGCGGCATCATTAACTCGTACGGGTCGAACGCGCGACTGGGTGCGAGCGACTGGATGGTCGTCGAGGCGGACGAGAGCGACGGCAGCTTCCTGCGGCTCGACGGGACGATCGCGGTGGTTACCAACATCGATCCCGAACATCTCGATCATTACGGCTCGTTCGACGCGGTGAAGGATGCGTTCGTCGAGTTCGTCGAGAACGTGCCTTTTTATGGCGCGGCGCTGCTGTGTCTCGATCACCCGGAGGTGCAGGGGATACTGCCGCGGGTGCGCGATCGTCGGGTCGTGACCTATGGTTTTTCGGCGCAGGCTGACGTGCGCGGCGTCGAGGTAACGCCGATCCCGGGCGGCAATCGCTTCGATTGCGTTGTTCGCGAGCGCGACGGCGCGACGCGGACGATCGCGGGAATCGAGATGCCGATGCCGGGGCGGCATAACGTCCAAAACGCGCTGGCGGCGATCGGCGTAGCGCTGGAACTCGGGATTGCGGATGCGACGATCCAGCAGGGGTTCGCCAAGTTCGGCGGCGTGAAGCGGCGCTTCACCAACGTTGGCGAAGTGGCCGTCGAAGGTGGGAGCGTCACGATCATCGACGATTACGGCCATCACCCGGTCGAGATCCGCGCGGTGCTGGCGGCGGCACGTGAAGGCGTGAAGGGGCGCGTGATCGCGGTGGTGCAGCCGCATCGGTATTCGCGGCTGGGCAATCTGATGGAGGATTTCCAGACGGCGTTCAACGACGCGGACCGGGTGCTGGTGACGCCGGTCTATGCGGCGGGGAGGCCCCTGTGGAAGGCGTCGATGCGGCGGCTCTGGTCGAGGGGTTGAAGCGGCGTGGGCACCGGTTTGCGGGTGTGGTCGCGGACGCTGACGCACTGGCGGTGGAACTGGCGGCGACGATCGAGGCTGACGACATGGTTGTTTGCTTGGGGGCTGGCGACATCACGAAATGGGCGGCTGGCCTCGCCGATGCGATTGCCATTGAGCGCCCAAAGGTGCTGGCGTGAGTTCTGCATCTCCTTGTTTCCCCGCGAAGGCGGGGACCCAGACTGGGCTCCCGCCTTCGCGGGAGAACATCAGGGGGAGTGTCGAGGCTAGTGGTTCGCTCGCCGACTTTATCTGGTTTCGTACCGGTGGTCCGGCCGAATTGCTTGTGCGACCAGCGGACGTTGATGATCTTGCCGAAATGCTGAAGACGCTCGATCCTTCGACGGCCGTCCTACCGGTCGGCGTAGGCTCGAACCTGATCGTGCGCGACGGTGGCGTACCCGGTGTGGTCGTGCGTCTCCCCAAGGCGATGGCGAAGGTTTCGGTGCAGGACGGTCGCGTTCGTGCCGGGGCTGGGGCAATGGGGATTACGGTCGCCAGCGCCGCGCGTAATGCTGGGATTGCCGGGCTCGAGTTTCTGCGCGGGATTCCGGGCACCGTCGGCGGTGCGGTTCGGATGAACGCGGGTGCTTATGGCCGCGACGTCAGCGATATTCTGGTTGAGGCCACTGTGGTTACGCGGGACGGTTCGGTCGAAGTCTGGCCTGCTGAGAAGCTTGGTTTTACCTATCGCCATTCGGACTTGCCGGCCGGCGCGGTCGTGGTCGAAGCCGTATTCTCCGGCACTCCCGGAGATCCGGCGGTGATTGGTGCGGAGATGGATCGGATCGCGGCCGAGCGCGAGGCTTCGCAGCCGCTCCGCTCGCGGACCGGTGGGTCTACGTTCAAGAATCCCGAGGGGCACAAGGCTTGGGCTTTGATCGACGCGGCGGGGTGTCGGGGGCTGACTCGCGGCGATGCGCAGGTCAGCGAGAAGCATTGCAATTTCCTGCTGAACCTCGGGTCCGCGTCGAGCGCGGAGATCGAGGCGCTGGGTGAAGAGGTACGGGACAGAGTGAAGGCGCATTCGGGGGTGACGTTGGAATGGGAAATCCAGCGGGTTGGCATTTCTCTCCCTCCCGCTTGCGGGAGGGGTCGGGGAGGGCGGTCTGGATACCGGCATCTCGCATCAACCCCTCCCGACCCCTCCCGCAGGCGGGAGGGGAGCAGTGAGAGGTCCTCTTCACATCGCGGTTCTCATGGGCGGCTGGTCGGCGGAGCGTGAGGTTTCGCTGATGTCGGGCAATGGTTGTGCGGACGCGCTGGAGTCGCTCGGGCACCGGGTTACGCGGATCGACATGGGGCGCGATGTTGCTGCCAAGCTGGCTGAGGCGAAGCCTGACCTCGTGTTCAATGCACTGCATGGGACGCCTGGCGAGGATGGGTCTGTGCAAGGGCTGCTCGACCTGATGGGTCTGCGCTACACGCACTCCGGTCTTGCGACTTCCGTGATCGCGATCGACAAGGTGCTTACCAAGCTGCTGCTCGTCCCGGCGGGAGTGCCCATGCCGGGTGGGCGGATCGTCAAGTCGGCGGACCTGTTCGAGAGCGATCCGATGGCGCGGCCGTATGTGCTGAAGCCGGTCAACGAGGGATCCTCGGTCGGCGTGGCGATCGTCACCGACAGCGGCAATTACGGCAATCCGATTTCGCGCGACAGCGTCGGGCCTTGGGGCGAGTTCGAGGAACTGCTCGCCGAGCCGTATATCCGTGGGCGGGAGCTGACGACGGCCGTGCTGGGCGGCAAGGCGCTCGGCGTGACCGAGTTGAAGCCCAAGAGCGGCTGGTATGATTACGACGCGAAATACACCGACGGGATGACGGTGCACATCTGCCCGGCGGAGATTCCCGACGAAATCACCGACGCCTGCAAGAGCCTTGCGCTCGAAGCGCACCGGCTGCTCGGCTGCAAGGGCGCGTCGCGGTCGGATTTCCGCTGGGATGACGAGCGCGGCGTCGACGGGTTGTTCCTACTCGAGGTCAATACGCAGCCGGGGATGACTCCGCTGAGCCTCGTTCCCGAACAGGCGCGGCATATCGGCATGAGCTATGCCGAACTGGTGCAGGCGATCGTCGACGAGGCGCTGGCGGATCATCCGCTTGCGCAAAGCGGGGCGCCATGAGCCGCACGATCAAGCGCGGTCCGCCGCCCAAGCGGCCCGCCCCGCGGCGGAAGGTCGCGGTCAAGAAGGTGTCGGTGATGGACCGGCTGGTCGGGATGCTCCCGGTCAGCGAGGAGACGCTCAAGAAAATTGCGACCTGGTCGATCCTCGGCGCTGGTGGGGCGGTGGCGATTGCGGCGGCGACGTGGGTCGGCATCCCCGGCATGATCGGTGCCGCTCTGGCCGAAGGCGCCGGGCGCGCGGGTTTCAAGGTCGAGCAGATCGAGGTGACCGGCCTCAAGCGGATGGACCGGATGTCGGTCTACGCGGTCGCGCTGGAGGACAAACAGAACCAGACGTCGATGCTGTCGGTCGATCTGGAGGCGGTGCGGCAGAAACTGCTGCGCTACGGCTGGATCGCGGACGCGCATGTGTCGCGGCGGCTGCCCAACACGATGCTGGTCGATATCGTCGAGCGCACGCCCGCGGCGGTGTGGCAGGACAATGGCCAGCTCACACTGATCGATTCGTCGGGTGTGCTGCTGGAGCCGGTGCAGCCCGATGCGATCCCGAATCTCCCGCTGGTGATCGGGCCGGGCGCGGATCGGCAGGAGGCGTCGTACCAGATTCTGCTCGCCGCCGCGCCCGCGCTGAAGCCGCGCGTGAAGGCGGCGACCTGGGTCGGCAATCGGCGCTGGGACCTCACCTTCGAGAGCGGCGAGACGTTGGCGCTACCCGAGGACGGAGCGCCCCGAGCGCTTGTGAAGTTCGCCGAGCTGGACGGCGCGCGGCCGTTGCTCGGGCGCGGCTGGATCCGGTTCGACATGCGCGATCCGACCAAGCTGGTCGCGCGCAAGCCGGGCGCGAGCCTGGCGCACAGCGTCGACGTGCCGGCCCCTGCCAGTGTGGGGGCCAGCGTGCCGGAAACGGGCGAGACTACGAATACCCCGTCGCAAACGGCGGGCGCGAACGTAACGGGCGGGGAGGGATGACATGGCAAAGGTGGCACCGGAAGGGCTGATCACGGCGCTCGATATCGGGTCGTCGAAAGTTTCGGCGATGATCGCGCAGAAGGGGACGGGGGCGAGCTGATCGTGCTCGGCACCGGCCAGCGCGAGAGCCGCGGCGTCAAGCGCGGCTATATCGCCGACATGGCGACGACCGAGGCGGCGGTGCGCGAGGCGGTCGAGCAGGCCGAGCGGATCGCGGGGATCAACATCGAGAATGTCTGGGTCGGGTTCTCGGCTGGCGGGCTCGTATCCGATGTCGCCGAGGTCGAGTTCGAACTGGGCGGCCACCGCGTCGAGCAGCAGGATATCGATGCGTTGCTCGCTGCGGGGCGCAACTCGATCGATCCGCAGGGTCGCATGGTGCTGCACGCGCAGCCCGCGCTCTATACGCTCGACGGGCTGACGGGGGTGAAGACGCCGCTCGGTCTGCATGCGGATCGGCTCGGGGTGCATATCCATGTCGTGGCGGCGGACGGTTCGCCGGTGCGCAATCTCGATCTGTGCGTGCGGTCGGCGCATCTCGAGGTGAAGTCGATCATCGCCTCGCCGGTCGCGACGGGCCTTGCGTGCCTTAGCGACGAGGAGCGCGAGCTTGGCGTCGCCTTGGTCGAGATGGGGGCGGGGATCACCAACGTGTCGCTGTTCGCAGGGGGCATGCTCGTCGGCCTGACCTCGATCCCAATCGGCGCGCAGGACATCACCGACGACATCGCCAGCGCGTTCGGCACGCGGCGGCAGAATGCCGAGCGGATGAAGTGCTTCCACGGCTCGGCCAACGCGTCGCCCCGCGATAATCACGACATGATCCCGGTCATGCCGATCTCCGCCGAGGACGGCGCGGGCGAGGGGCTCAGATCACCAAAGCGCAGCTGATCGGGGTGATCCGCCAGCGGCTCGAGCATCAGATGGGTGAGGTGCGCAACGCGCTCACCAAACTGAAGTTCGAGGGGCCGGTCGGGCGTCAGGTCGTGCTGACCGGCGGCGGCGCCGAGCTGAAGGGCATCGCCGACTATGCGCAACAGGCGCTCGGGCGGTCGGTGCGGATCGGTCGACCGCGCGGGCTGACCGCGCTGCCGGAAGCGCATGGCGGACCGGCGTTCGCGACGCTAGCGGGGTTGGCCTTCTATGCGGCGACCAACCCGATCGACCTTCGCGGGCTCGCGCCGCAGCGGACGACGGTGCACCGGCCAAAGGGAATGGGCATGGTCCGCAAGTTGATTCAGGCGGCACGCGCGAATTATTAAGAGTTTCGAGGGCGCTGGCGTTATTTCGGCTGGAACCGGCCGTGGCGTTGGTGCACACAGATTAATCAGGGGCCCGGCCGTAGCGTATCTACCGGGTTGTGCGGAGAACGGCGATGAGCATCGAATTCCTTAGTCCCGAAGTGGACGATCTGGCCCCCGCATCGCGGTGATCGGCGTCGGCGGCGCGGGCGGCAACGCGATCGCCAACATGATGCGGGCCGACGTCCAGGGCGTCGACTTCCTCGTGGCGAACACCGACGCGCAGGCGTTGAAGCAGTCGACCGCACCGCAGCGGATCCAGCTGGGTACCAAGATCACGCAAGGTCTCGGCGCCGGTTCGCGTCCCGAGATTGGGCGTGCGGCCGCCGAAGAGACGATCGACCAGCTCGCCAAGATGCTCGAAGGCGCGCACATGTGCTTCATCACCGCCGGCATGGGCGGCGGCACGGGCACGGGCGCGGCACCGGTCATCGCCAAGGCGGCGCGCGACATGGGCATCCTGACCGTCGGCGTCGTGACCAAGCCGTTCGCGTTCGAGGGCAACCGTCGCGCGAAGTCGGCCGAGGGCGGCATCGACGAGCTGCAGAAGTATGTCGACACGCTGATCGTCATCCCGAACCAGAATTTGTTCCTCATCGCCAACGCAAACACGACCTTCAAGGAAGCGTTCACGATGGCGGACGAGGTGCTCCAGCAGGGCGTCCGCAGCATCACCGACCTGATGGTGATGCCGGGCCTCATCAACCTCGATTTTGCCGACGTCCGCTCGGTGATGCAGGAGATGGGCAAGGCGATGATGGGCACCGGCGAGGCAAGCGGCGACAACCGCGCGCTCGAGGCGGCGCAGAAGGCGATCTCGAACCCGCTGCTCGAAGGCGTGAGCATGCGCGGCGCGAAGGGTGTCATCATCTCGATCACCGGCGGCGACGACATGCGCCTGCTCGAAGTCGACGAAGCCGCGAATCACATCCGCGACCTGGTCGATCCCGATGCGAACATCATCTGGGGTTCGGCGTTCAACCAGGAGCTGGAGGGCAAGATCCGCGTCTCGGTCGTCGCGACCGGAATCGACGCTGATGCGCGCCCGCCCGAGGTTGCGCCAGAGCCGACGCGCTCGTTCAGCTTCGGGTCGCGCAAGACGGATGAGAACACGTCGTTCCGCCCGAGCGAGCCGGCTGCGGCGTCGGCCGCGCCCGCTGCGTCGGCCGCTGACGAAGAGCCGCTCGACCTGAATGCGTCGTCGGAAGTCGAGCCGTCGTCGTCGAAGTCGGACGACGAGCTGGTGCTCGGTGCCGAGACGATCGTTCCGCAGGCAGCACCATTGGCCGCGCCCGCGCCGGCCGCACCGGCGCCGCAGCCGGCTCCTGCGCCGCGCGTCTATGGTGACGAGCCCTATGGTCGCGGTCCGATCGCACGTCCGGCCTCGGCATCGGCCGTGCCGCCGGCCCGTGCGCCGATCGCACCCGCCATCCCGGCGCCGACGCCCGCTGCGGACGAGGGTGGCGCGCGGCGCCGCTGGCTTGCGCCGGGTGCCGAAGCGGCTCCGGAGGCGGTTCCGGCCGCACCGCGCGTGAAGCTGGGTGGTACGCTGTTCGAGCGCATGTCCAACGCGGCCCGCGGCGCGGCGAAGGAAGACGGCGAAGCGACCCCGCAGGATCCGCTCGACATCCCGCGCTTCCTGCATCGCCAAAACAACCAGTAAGCCTGCGCGCCGTTCTCTTGGTCTGGCGGGAGAACGGCGGGGCTAGATGGGTTGGTCGGGGTGTCGTTCTGCAACATCTTCACCTCCCCGGCGGGGGCCGGGGCCCAGTTGCGAGGTTGATGTAACGGAACGTTTTCGATCGGTATTTCCGTCTCCCAACTGGACCCCGGCCTTCGCCGGGGAGGCGGCATTGCAGAGTGAGCGCTTTTCCAAGATCGCATATGTCGAATCCGCAGATCGTAATCCTCGCCCGTTGCTTGCCCCTCGGTGCTGCACTCGTCGACACCCCGCCCCAGTTCGCCGCGCCCATGCGTCGGAGACATTGCCGGTTCGGTCGGGCTGGCGTCTAGACAGATGATCCTCATGACCCGCTCGTCCCATCATCTCCTGACTGCCGCGCTGGCGCTCGTGCTGGCTGCCGTGCCGTGCGCGGTCGTCGCGCAGGAAGTCGTGCAGGCGATCCCGGGGACGACCGATGCGGACAAGCTGGGCGATCTCATGCGCCGGGTCGCGAGCAATCCTCGCGACGTCGATGCGCTGATCCGGGCGGGCGACCTTTCGATGGGGCTGGGCGATCTGAGCGGCGCCGCGGCGTTGTTCGCACGCGCCGAGAAAGTGAACCCGCGCGATGGTCGGATCAAGGCGGGGATGGGGTCGATCCTGGTCCGATCGGAGCGGCCGGGCGAGGCGCTGCGCTATTATGCGCAGGCGGAAAGCCTCGGTCTCGACCCGCGGAATTTCGCGGCGGATCGCGGGCTCGCCTACGATCTGATCGGCCAGCAGGATCGTGCGCAGCGCGATTACCGGGTCGCGCTCCGTAATGCGCCGGATGACGAGACGATCAGGCGCTACGCGCTGTCGCTCGGCATTTCGGGGAAGCCGGAACTCGCGATCCAGCAGCTCAATCCTCTGCTGCTCAAGAGCGATCGCGGTGCATGGCGCTCGCGCGCGTTCATCATCGCGATGAACGGCGACGTCGCGGGTGCCGAGAAGATAGCGACCACGATGATGCCCGCCGGCACCGCGCAGGGTCTGCAACCGTTCTTCCAGCGTCTGCCGACCCTGCCGGCGAGCGACCGTGCGTTCGCGGTGCATTTCGGTGAGGTCCATGCGACGCCGGCGCGCTTGGCGGATGCGCGGATGGCGCCGCCGCTAGGCATCCTCGCCGCCGATCCGACCGCGCCGGTGATGATGGCTGCGGTGCCGCAGCCGGTCGTCGTCGCTGCGTCCGGCAAGACCAAGCGCGGCCGTCGCAGCAAGCCGGGCCGGACCGAGATGGCCGCGACGACGCGCGCCACAACGCCGGTCCCCGTTGTAGCGACGCCTACTCCGGCCACCCCCGCTCCGACTATTCCCGCTGCGGTCGCACCGCCGGTTCAACTCGCGTCGTCGTCGGTCCCGATGGTGCAGGCCATGCCTCCGCAATCGACAGCGGCGCGTGTCGCGACACCGCAGCCGACCTATCGTGCACCGCAAGTCGCGCAGACCACCACCGTCGCGCCGCAGACACAGGCACCGGTCGCCGTGGCACGCGTCGTGCCGACACCGACGCCGGTGCCCACCTCCGCGCCGACTTCGACAGGGCGCTGCCCGCGACCACCGTCACGCAGATGGCGGCCGTGCCCGCGGGGCGGATTCAGTCCGAAAGCAACACGCGCGTGGCCAATTCGATCGCGGCCGCGGCGCTCGCGTCGACGGGTACGACGGCCAAGCCGGTAGCGCCCACCCTCGTGACACCGGCCCCGGTGCAACAGGCCTCAGTCCAGTCGCAGCCCGTGACACCGGCGCCGGTGCAGCAGGCTTCGGTCCAGCCAAGGCCGGTTCAGCAGGCCAGTGCCGCACCGCTGCCGACTCCGGGCTTCTCCGCAAATGGAGCGACGACGACTACGACGCCGGTCGAGGTCGCCGCGGCGATGCCGCCGCGCGCAGTGGCGGCGAGTGAGGATTCGATCCTCGCGCGGATCGTTGCCGGGTTGTCGATCCCGGCGTCAGAGCTCGATGTCGCGCCGATGCGCCCCGCGCCTGTCGTGACGCAGGCCGCTGTGCCGGTCTCCGACGACGCCGAGCGCGTGCTCGCCGAGGCGAAGGCCAAGCTCCAGCGCGATGCGGCGGCAAAGAAGATTGCGGCCGAGCAACTCGCTGCCGACAAGAAGGCTAACCTCGACAAGAAGGCGGCGGCGCGAAAAGCCATCGCCGACAAGAAGGCGCTTGCCGAGAAGAAGGCGGCCGCCGCCGAGAAGCTTGCTGCCGACAAGGCTGCGGCCGAGGAAAAGCGGATCGCGCGCGCCAATCCCGAACGCATCTGGGTACAGGTGTCGACGGGCGCGACCGAGGGCGATCTGCCCAAGGCGTGGAAGGGTGTGAAGGCCAAGGCGCCGGCCGTGGTCGGCAGTCGCAGCGGCTGGACGACTCCGTGGAAGGCGACGAATCGCGTGCTGGCCGGGCCGTTCAAGACCGATGCGGAGGCGCGCACCTTCGTCAATCAGCTCGCCAAGGAAGGCGTTTCGACGTTCAGCTTCACCAGCGAACCGGGCCAGGTCATTACGAAGTTGCCGTCGAAGTGAGTTACCGCGCGCCCTGGGCTTCGGACCCGGCGCGCAGCAAAGGACGGCTTCAAGAGGAACAGAACGGGTCCGTCCGTGGCCCTCGCGATGCCTTTCAGCGCGATCGAGACCGGATCATCCATTCGATCAGCTTCCGTCGCCTGCGCCACAAGACGCAGGTGTTCATGGCGCCGGACGGCGACCATTTCCGGGTACGTCTGACGCACAGCCTGGAAGTCGCGCAAATCGGCCGGACGATCGCGCGGACGCTGGCGCTGAACGAGGATCTGACGGAGGCGTTGTGTCTGGCGCATGACATCGGCCATCCGCCGTTCGGCCATGCCGGCGAGGATGCGCTGAAGGCGGCGCTGACCGGACAGGGTGGGTTCGACCACAACGGTCATACGCTGCGCACGCTGATGACGATCGAGCGGCCGTATCCGATGTGGAACGGGCTCAACCTGACATGGGAGACTCTCGAGGGTCTCGCCAAGCATAATGGGCCGGTGCGGCATCCGGGCTGGGCGCTGGCCGCGGCGGATGCGGAGTTTCCGCTTGCGCTGACCAGTTTTTCGTCGCTGGAGGCACAGGTCGCGGCGATCGCGGACGATATCGCGTACGACAATCACGACATCGACGATGGCTTGCGCGCCGGACTGTTGACGCTCGACCAGATGCTGGCGGTGCCGCTGGTCGCGAGCGGCTGGGACGACGTCCGCCGGCGGTTCCCGGACGTTGCGCCGAAGCGGCTGGTCGGCGAACTCGTCCGCACGCAGATCGGTACGATGGTCAACGATCTGATCGCCGAAACCCGCCAGCGGATCGCGGCGAGCGGCGTTGCGAGCGTCGACGACGTCCGTGCCGCCGGGCAGTGCCTGGTCGGGTTTTCAAGTGAGATGCGCGAGGCTGAGCGTGATCTCAAGCGCTTCATGTATGCCAATCTGTATCATCACCCGCGCCAGTTGGCGGCGGCGGATGCGGCACACGGCATCGTGTCCGGACTGTTCGCGGTGTATCGTGACGATCCCGCGACGATTCCCGAGGAATGGCGCGAGCGGCTGCCGTCCAAGGATCCCGACCGTAGCCGGCATATCGCGGATTTCATCGCGGGGATGACGGACAGGTATGCCGTGTCGCGCTACCGCGAATTGGTTGGCCCGATCGATCTGCCCGAGGGGTTCTGAGCGACTGATCCTCCCCCGCCAGGGGGCGCCGAAGGTGACGGAGGGGAGGACGCGCAACGGATGTTGGCGCTTACCTCCCCTCCGTCTGGCAGTCACCCCCCCCCGGCGGGGGAGGATCGAAACAGTGCATTGCCCCAAACGCAAAACGGCGGCCGGACCGTGGTCCGACCGCCGCTGCAATCACTAAAACCCAGTTAGTTCAGCGCGTGACCGAAGCGATGCCGCCGGCTGCGCCAGTGGCTTCGGCGGTCTTGAATGCGACCGGGACGCCGCCCGACACACCCGATACGCGATCGCCGCGGACGATCAGGTGGAACTTCTGGCCCGACGGGTAGCGACGGCCGTCGATGACCTGGCGGCCACCGTCCTGGGTCGAGGTGTAGACATAGGTGCTGCCCTCATGGACGAAGCTCTGCTTGGACTCTGCGGCCATGCCGATCGTCGAGGTGAGGGCGGCTGCTGCTGCTGCGATGATCTTGAAACTAGTGCGCATGATCGTGTCTCCCGCGTTGTGCGTCGAGCCGGATCAGGTCTTCTCCCAACTCTCGAGTCGGATAAATATTGCGGTGCAGCATAAGCCGCAATTGCAAAGCCGGCGATCACGCTTGCGTGCGCTGCAACGACGTATCGACCTGACGATGCGGTGAACTGCGGCGGTGACATAGTTCCGCGACATCTCAGGCGCATAGCCGACGCGAAGGAGAGGATCGTGTCTGCTTCCAGTATCGCGCTCAATCGGTTCGGCCTTGGTGCGAGGCCCGGTGAGGGCGTCTCCGGGGACCCGGCGAAATGGGTGCTCGCGCAGTGCGAGCGCTTTGATGCGCGGCCCCCAGCAATTGCCACCGCGCCGTCGACGTCGAGCGTTTCGGCGACCCTGGCGACGTATTTTGCGCAGCAGAGGATGATCAGGGCGGAGTTCGGACCCCGTAGGCCGAAACCGGCGCCGGGCGCCGCGGCGCCGATGAACGCGCCGGGCACCTCTACGCCGATGGCGGCACCCGCCTTGCCAGCCACGATGGCCCCGCCCGCCATGCCCGGTCCAGCCGCAGACAATCCCGGCGAAGCGGCCCGGCGCGCCGCGCGGCAACTCGCCGGCAAGCAGAGTCGCGACGATTACGGCGGCGCGGTTGCGGCCTGAACGATTGCCGCGCTGACGAGCGGTGCGCCGTTCGTCGAGCGGCTCGTGCATTTCTGGGCGAACCATTTCGCGGTTTCCACCGACAAGCTCGAAGTCACCGGGCTCGCCGGGCCGATGGAGTTCGAGGCGATCCGCCCGCACGTCCTCGGCAATTTCGCCGACATGCTGAACGCGGTCGAGCGTCATCCGGCGATGCTGCTGTATCTCGATCAGGCCGTATCGGTCGGCCCCGACAGCCCGTTCGCCGCGCGCCGACCCAAGCGACGCACCGGCCTCAACGAAAATCTCGCGCGTGAAATCATGGAGTTGCACACGCTCGGCGTCCGCAGCGGGTATACCCAGGCCGATGTCACCGAATTCGCGCGGGCGATGACCGGCTGGACGGTCGCGGGGATCGGTCGCGGGCCGGGTGCGCGCATGCGGGATGACGCGCGTCCTGGCGCGTTCTTGTTTCTCGCTGAGGTGCATCAGCCGGGCGACCGGACCGTGATGGGCAAGCGCTATCCCGCGGCAGGCGAGGCGCAGGCACAGGCGGTGCTGGCCGATCTTGCGATCCATCCGGCGACCGCGACTCATATCGCGACCAAGCTCGCGCGGCATTTTGCGGGCGACACGCCGCCGCCGGCGATGGTGAAGCGCCTCCAGGCCGCGTTCCTCACATCGGGCGGCGACCTGCCGACTGTCTATCGCGCGTTGGTGGCGTCCCCGGAAGCTTGGGTGACGCAGCCGGTGAAATTCAAATCGCCGTGGGAATGGTATGTCTCGACGCAGCGTGCGCTCGGCACGACCATGGTCCAGCCCGGTGTGACGGTGGGCATGATGAACCAGCTCGGCCAGCCGGTGTGGAAGCCGGGGCAACCGGTCGGCTACGACGATATCGCTGCAGCCTGGGCCGGGCCCGACGCGATCCTGCGCCGCGTGGAGGCGGCGGAGCGATTGCTGCGCGTGCCGGGCCGGTCGATGCCCGTGCGCTGGCGCCGACGCTGTTCCCGGCGTCGCTCAGTCCTGCCACCACGCAGGCGATCGCCCGCGCGGACAGTCCGGCGCAGGGCTCGCGTTGCTGCTCGTCGCCCCCGAATCGATGCGGAGATAGTCATGCTCGACCGTCGTTCCTTTCTCTCGACCGGTACGCTCGGCGTGCTAGCGTCCGCCTTCGCGCCGCGCATCGCCTTCGCGCGGGCCGCGACCAACAAGCGGTTCGTGTTCGTCATCCAGCGCGGGGCGGCGGACGGGCTCGGCACGATCGGTGCGGTCGGAGATCCCGCGTTCGCCGGGGTCAGGGGTGATCTCGCGGCCGACTTCGCCACCGGCACGAAGCTCGACGGCATGTTCGCGTTGCATCCGGCGATGACGGCGAGCGCGGGTCTCTACAAACAGGGCCAGGCGCTGTTCGCGCACGCGATCGCCTCGCCCTATCGCGACCGCTCGCATTTCGACGGGCAGAACGTGCTCGAGACGGGTGGCGCGAGTGCGTATCAGGTCCGCGACGGGTGGCTGAACCGACTGCTGGGCGTACTGCCCGCAGACGAGGCGCGCGCGATCGCGGTGGCGGCGACCGTGCCGATGGCGCTTCGCGGCCGGCGTGAGGTGGCGTCCTACGCGCCGTCGAACCTGCCGGATGCGTCGGACGACCTGCTGCAACGCGTGGCGATGCTCTACGACGGCGACCGGCAATTGCATGCGCTGTGGAGCGAGGCGATGGCGACACGCCAGTTGACCAGCGATCTCGGCCAGGACGGCGGCCGCAATGCCGCCGCGACCGGTGCGCTGGCTGCACGGTTGCTGAAACCCGACAATGGCGCGCGGATCGCGATGATCGAGACGGGTGGCTGGGATACGCATACGGGGCAGCGCGGGCGGCTCGCGGCGCAGTTGAAGGGCCTGGATGCCATGATCGCTTCGCTGCAGGCGGGGCTGGGGCCTTTATGGGCGGACACGATGGTGCTGGTAGCGACCGAGTTTGGGCGGACTGTGGCGGTGAACGGCACCGGCGGCACCGATCACGGGACGGGTACGGCGGCGATGCTGTTCGGGGGCGGCGTGAAGGGCGGGCGGGTCGTGTCGGACTGGCCGGGGCTGGCCCCGCCGCGCTGTACGAGGCGCGCGATCTGAAGCCGACGATGCAGCTGGATGCGTTCATCGGCGGGGCGGTGTCGTCGCATTTCGGCATCGAGCCGGCGCGGGCGATGGCGGCGCTGTTCCCGGCGAGCGCGAAGACGGCCGCAGTCGAGGGTTTGGTGCGGGTCTAAGGTCGTTCTTTTCATCTTGCCGCGACACACTTCTGTTCCCTCGCGAACGCGAGGAACAGAATCTCGCGCGGCGCCTGTGGTTTAGCTGGGCCCCGCGTCCGCGGGGAACCGTTAAAGCTTTCCATTGTGACGGACGGGAACTGACCGCGTCTACGCGACGGGATTAAAATTGAGCGCCGTGCCGCTATGGTCTAGAGCGCGCGCTTCCTTGTGATACCGGAATTGCCATGACGCTCTACGCCCGTTTCGCCGCGCATATCGATGCGGCGCTCGACACGCTGACCGCGGCGGGGACGCTGCCGACGGGGCTCGACCGCAAGAACGTGACGGTCGAGCCGCCGCGCGACACGAGCCACGGCGATCTCGCGACCAACGCCGCGATGGTGCTGGCCAAGCCCGCCAAGACCAATCCGCGCGTGCTGGCCGATGCGCTGGTCGCCGAGCTGTCGAAGCTCGAGGACGTCGCGTCGGCGAGCGTCGCCGGGCCGGGCTTCATCAACATGAAGCTGACCGACGACGCGTGGCGCGCCGAACTCGCGGCGATCCCCGAGGCAGGCGCCGATTACGGCCGGTCGACGCAAGGCGCGGGGATCACCGTCAACATCGAGTATGTCTCGGCCAACCCGACCGGACCGATGCACATGGGGCATTGCCGGGGTGCGGTGGTCGGCGATGCACTGGCCAGCCTGCTCGAATTCGCCGGGCACCGGGTGATCCGCGAATATTACGTCAACGACGCGGGCGGCCAGGTCGACGTGCTCGCGCGCTCGGTCCACCTGCGCTACCGCGAGGCGCTCGGCGAGACCGTCGAGATCCCCGAGGGCCTGTATCCCGGCGACTATCTCGTCCCCGTCGGCCAGTCGCTCGCGAAGGAGTTCGGCGGCCGCTACGTCGGCGCGCCCGAGAGCGAATGGCTCGCCGTCTTCCGCACGCAGGCGGTCGCGGCGATGATGGTGGTGATCCGCGCCGATCTCGCGCTGCTTGGGATCGAGCACGAGGTGTTCTCGTCCGAGGCCGAACTGCAGGCCGCAAAGAAGCCCGAAGCGGCTGAGGCGGAGCTGCGGTCGCGCGATCTCGTCTATGACGGTGTGCTCGAAGCGCCGAAGGGCGAGACGCCCGACGATTGGGAGCCGGTCGAGCTGCCGCTGTTCCGCTCGACGCAGTTCGGCGACGACCAGGATCGCCCGATCAAGAAGTCGAACGGATCGTGGACCTATTTCGGCGCCGATCTCGCCTATCATTTCCAGAAGAGCCAGAGCGCCGACCAGCTGATCGACATCTGGGGCGCGGATCATGGCGGCACCGTGAAGCGGATCGTCGCGGCGGTGGCGGCGCTGACCGGCGGCAAGACGCGGTTCGACGTGAAGCTCGTCCAGATGGTCCGGCTGCTGCGCAACGGCGAGCCGGTCAAGATGTCGAAGCGCTCGGGCAATTTCGTCACGCTCGCCGACGTCGTGCGCGAAGTCGGCAAGGACGTCGTCCGCTTCACGATGCTGACGCGGCGGTCGGACGCGCAGATGGATTTCGACTTCGCCAAGGTGGTCGAGGCGTCGAAGGACAACCCGGTTTTCTACGTCCAGTACGCACACGCCCGCATCGCATCGCTCCATCGGCGCGCGGAAGAGGCGGGAATTACGCCGATTGCGGCCGATTTGTCCCGGCTTGATACGGACGAACTTGCGCTCGTGCAGCTCGCGGCGCAGTTTCCACGGCTTGTCGAGATTGCCTCCACGGCGCGCGAGCCGCATAGAATCGCGTTCTATCTCTATGACTTGGCGGCGGCCTTCCATGCGCTGTGGAATGTCGGCAACGACCGTCCCGATCGCCGCTTCCTTGTGATCGAGGATCCGCAGGCGACGGCCGCACGGCTTTTCTTGGCGTCCGCTATAGGGCAGATTATTCATAATGGCCTCGCCATCATGGGTGTCGAAGCGGTTTCGGAGATGAAGTGATGGCCGACGACATGGATCTGCGCGAGGAAGACCGGCTCCCTTGGCTCGAAACCGTCGAGCCGGACGAGCAGGACACGGTTGGCATCGGCCGCGTGATCGCGCTGGTCGTACTCGGCTTGGCGGTGCTCGCAGCGATCATCTTCGGCATCTACAAGCTGCAACAGCGCACACCCACGGGCGACGGCCAGCTGATCGCCGCGCAAGAGGGCGACTATAAGGTCAAGCCTGACGATGCCGGCGGTCTGAAGGTCAAGGGCGAGGGCGACTCGGCCATCGCGACGAGCGCGGGCAAGTCGGGCAGTGGCGCGATCGACCTGCGCGGCGTGCCGGAAGCGCCGGTCGACGGCAAGCGTGCGGTGGCGCCCAAGACCTCCGACGTGGCAGGTCGCAACGCCGTCGCACAGGTGCCGGCCTCGAGCGGCCGTCTGGTCGCCGCCGCACCGATGGCGCCGTCACGCTCGGGCACCGCGAACGCGGCGACGGGTGGCTCGCTGGTCCAGCTCGGCGCCTATCCGAGCGAGGCGGTCGCCAACGCGGCATGGACGAATTTCTCGAAGCGGTTCGCCTATATCGCGGCGCTGGGCAAGTCGGTCCAGCCGGTCGCGACGGGGGGCGCACGCTGTACCGGCTGCGCGTCAATGCGGGCAGCGCGAACCAGGCGGCGGATATCTGCGGTCGGTTGCGCGTGGCGGGCGAGACGTGCTTCGTTGCGAGCTAAAGTCGCTGGCTGATTGACCACCTAAGTCGCCCGCGAGGGCGGGGGCGG
The DNA here is from genome assembly GCF_979253035.1 of Sphingomonas sp. AC411. Classification (NCBI taxonomy): domain Bacteria; kingdom Pseudomonadati; phylum Pseudomonadota; class Alphaproteobacteria; order Sphingomonadales; family Sphingomonadaceae; genus Sphingomonas; species Sphingomonas sp. AC411. Next base: position 348,259 of record NZ_CEEDAQ010000001.1, read on the forward strand.
GGGCCGGGCCACGTAGCGAGTGAGCTTTGGACCCTGCGCGTTCGCGGGGAGCGGTCGAGCTTTTAACGGACGGGTGGCAGAGATCACCGGGCATCAACCGCATGTCTACGTGACGGCCGCATAACTGACGATGCCCGACCGATCGACACTCGCCAGCCGATTCGAAGACCCGCTGTGTCCGTCCGGTCGCCCCCACGGGGAAATCTTTACCTGCACCGGGGATCGATGAGATCGCTGGCGGCCAGTTGGCGCCGCGTGGCTATCCCCGCGTCGTTGTCGATCGGTCTGCTGCGTTACAGCGAACGACGGTGCTTCCCGCCGTATTTACGCCCGATATAGTCGCCGATCTGCGCGACTTCGGTTGCTGCGGCACGTGCGCCTTCCATCTGGCAGGGCAGCGGATCGCTGTCATGATTGACTACCCGCGCCTGGACCTTGTCACACAGCTCCTCGATATCCGCGCGCGATAGCACGTTCTTCTCGCGCAGCAGGCAGATAAGGCTCTGCAGGATGACGAGGTTCTTGTCCTCGGGGTCCGCTTCGAGCTTCAGGGACATTGCCATGATCTCTCTCCTATGCTGTTTTCAACAGACTATGCCTATCTGGGTGTGTTGCAAGCGTTAAAGCGAGATTGCGTACCGATTGCTCGAAAGTATGGTCTATCGGTGTGGTGCGCGTCAGCAGCCCGGCGTACCGGTTCGATGATACGCAGTCGCTCTTGCCCAATCGCGCGTCGTTCCAGCGCCGGGCGCGCTACGGCGGAATCGCGGAGCGGTTCCGGGGTGACGGAACGGGTCGGCGTCCTTATCTTTGTGCCATGTACAAACCAAAAGCCGGTCTTCCCACGCGCGAGCACATCCTCGACTTCATCGCCAATTCCGACGTGCCCGCGGGCAAGCGCGAGATCGCCAAGGGCTTCGGGCTCAGCGCGCAGGACAAGATCGGGCTGAAGGCGCTGCTCAAGGACATGGCCGACGAGGGGCTGATCGACAGCGCCCCCGGTCGCGCGTTCCACAAGATGGGCGGCATCCCGAAGGTGACGGTGCTGCGGATCGCGGACGTCGACGATGGCGGCAATGTCTGGGCGGTGCCCGAGCGCTGGAAGCGGAAGGCGTGCCGCCGCCGCGTTTGCGCGTACGCGAGCGCAAGCGGGGTGCGCTGGAGGTCGGCGAGCGGATCCTTGCGCGGACCGAGGAGGCGGGGAACGGCTGGATCGCGCATCCGATGAAGGTGCTCGCCCCTGCCTCCGAACAGGTGCTTGGCGTGTTGCGCGAGGATGGTGGGCGGCTGTGGCTGACCGGCGTCGACAAGCGTGAGCGGCGCGAGTTTGCGGTGGCTGATGCGGGCGGCGCGGCACCGGGCGATCTCGTGCTGGCGGAACTCGCGGGAAAGCCGCCGAAGATTGCCGCGCGCGTCGTGTCGAAGCTGGGCGATCCGTTTGCGGCGCGCAGCTTCTCGCTGATCGCGATCCACAAGCTCGGGATCCCGGACGTGTTTTCGCAGGAGGCGCTCGACGAGGCTGAGCGGGTTTCGAAGTTGCCACTGGGAGAGGGCCGCGAGGATCTGCGCGATCTGCCCATCGTCGCGATCGATCCCGAGGATGCGCGGGATCATGACGATGCGGTGTGGGCGGAGGCCGATGACGATCCCTCCAACGCTGGCGGGTGGAAGGCGATTGTCGCGATCGCCGATGTGAGTTTCTATGTGCGGCCGAAGTCCGAGGTCGACCGCGAGGCGCGGCGGCGCGGGAACTCGGTGTATTTCCCCGACCGGGTCGTGCCGATGCTGCCCGAGATCCTGTCGGCCGAGGTGTGCTCGCTGAACGAGGGCGCGGACCGGGCGGCACTCGCGTGTCATTTGCGGATCGGCAAGGATGGGTCGCTGAAGTCGTGGCGGTTTACGCGGGCGGTCGTGCGCATCGCGGCGAACCTGGCGTATGAGGAGGCGCAGGCGATCATCGACTCTTCCTCCCCTCCCGCTTTGCGGGAGGGGTCGGGAGGGCGGTGCCGCACTCGATTCTACCGTGAGTCAGGAAGCCCCTCCCGACCCCTCCCGAAGACGGGAGGGAGATATGCTGGCCGTGTTGCAGCCACTCTGGGCGTGCTGGCATGCGCTCGCCAAGGCGCGTGATGCGCGTGCGCCGCTCGACCTCGATCTGCCCGAACGTCGTGTCGTGCTCGACGAGAAGGGTCGGATCATGTCGGTATCGCCGCGCGAACGGCTCGATGCCCACCGGCTGATCGAGGACTATATGATCGCCGCCAACGTCGCCGCCGCCAAGGCGCTGGAGGCGAAGAAGGCGCCGGTCATGTACCGGATCCACGAGCCGCCCAGCCGCGAGAAGTTGATGGCGCTGAAGGAGTATCTCGAGACGTTCGACGTGCCGTTCGCGCTGGGGCAGGTCGTGCGTCCGGCGACCTTCAACCATATCATCGAGCGGATCGGCGATGCCGATTTTCGGCCACAGGTGATGGAGCAGATCCTTCGTACGCAGACCCAGGCCTATTACGCGCCCGGCAATCATGGGCATTTCGGGCTGAGCCTCGGCAGTTACGCGCACTTCACGTCGCCGATCCGGCGTTATGCCGATCTGCTCGTCCACCGCTCGCTGGTGTCCGCCTATGAGCTCGGCGAGGGCGGGCTGCCGGCGGACGACGCGGCCAACATGGAGTCGGTTGGCGAGATCATCAGCCGGCTCGAACGCCGGGCGATGGAGGCGGAGCGCGACACCACCGATCGCTATGTCGCGGCGTTCCTGTCGGAGCGCGTCGGCCAGGTTATGGACGTGCGGATCACCGGCGTGACGAACTTCGGTTTCTTCGCGACGGTCGAGGGGATCGGCGGCGATGGCCTGATGCCGGTGCGCGACCTGGGCGGCGAGTATTTCCGCTTCGACGAGGGTGCGCGGACGCTGACCGGCGAGCATAGCGGCGACGTCTTCGCGCAAGGCCAGACGCTGGAGCTGCGGCTGGCGGAGGCGAACCCGGTATCGGGGGCGTTGCGCTTCGAGATGCCCGAGGGGAAAGGCGCTGCGCCCCGATGCGCGGCGGACGCAAGCCGGCGCGAGAGATCAAGCGGCGCGGACGCCCGGCGAACATCCGGCATCAGGGCAAGCGGCGTTAGGATTTGCGCAAACCCCCGCGTTATGCGACGTCTGAGCGGGGAGACTGGTATGTGGAGATTAGGTCTAGGCCGGTCGCGGCGGCGGATCGTCAATGATTTCGTCGCAGCGAAGGCGACGACGGCTGCGCGCGCGATCGCATATGAACCGGCTGACCAGCGTACGTTTCGACGCCTGTGCGGCTATGGCGCGATCGTCGAAGACGGCGCGGGGCGCTATCATCTCGACGCAGGCAGGCTCGGCGCGTTTCGCGGTGCCGTGCGCAGGCGGGCCGCGGCGATTGCGGCGACGTCGGGCGTGGTCGCCAGTGCAGCCGCCGCGGCCACGGTGTTCGCGCTGGCTGAGTGACCGGGGAGGGGTGACGGGGGCGTTGATCAGAATTGCCCGGTATTCGTCATGCCGGGCTTGTTCCGGCATGCACCGTTCCGCCTACTCTGCCGCCGACGAGTTTGCTGATCGGTGGCCCCCGGAACAGGTCCGGGGTGACGGAGTGAGCCGGTAAGCAGTAGACGCAACACCCCGTCACATTACCCGACCGTAAAGCTCAGCCCCGCCTTTGCCACCAACCGATCGCGCAGTTTCGTGCCCATCAGCGCGCCCGGCGTCCAGATCCCGCCGTCGCCCTCGACGTCCTGCACGAGGCACAGCCCCGCCTCGGCGATCATTTTGCTGGTCGAGCCATAGCCTGGATCGCGATCGCCCGTGACGACCGCATCGATCCGCTCGCCGTCGGGCATCAGACCTGCGAACAGCAGATCGTAATGGCCGGCGTCGCGTTCCTCCTTCGATGGTCCCTCGCCGGGCTTCGGCCCTTTGTCGCCCGAGAACGGGTTGAACTTCGCGATCGCCTCGGCCGCCACCTTGCCGAGATCGCCGAGCCCGGCGACCATCATCTCGTCATAGACGAAGTCCGCGCCATAGGCCTCGCCAAGCAGGAAATTGGTGCGGTGGACGTTCTTGGTGTTGATCGGCGCCATCACGAAGGGTGCTACCCACGCGGAGATGGTCGTGTCGTATTCGGGGATCAGCCCGGTCGGCTGGTGCGGTCCGCTGAAACCCGGCGTCAGCGCAAACGGGCTGGTCAGCAGCTTGACGATGCCCGGATCGCGGGCGGCGGCGGCGAGTGTCGCCTTGAGGCTGGCCGCGGTGCCGCCCGAGAACGTGCCCTGCATTTTGCGCACGCGGCCTTTCACGCGGGGCGCTGGGATGCCGTGTTGGCCTTCGCGGCGTCCTGTAACGTCAGCACGCCGAGATCGAAGGGGATCGAGTCGAACCCGCACGAGAACACGATCCGGGCGCCGGTGCGCGTCGCTTCGCCTTCGTGCGCGTCGATCATGTGGCGCATCCAAGCCGGCTCGCCGCACAGGTCGACATAACCCGTGCCGGTCGCGGCGCAGGCGGCGACGAGGTCAGAGCCGTAAAGCTGGTATGGTCCGACCGTGGAAATGACGACGGTGGCCCGCTCCGCCATCGCGCGAAGGCTGGCGGGGGTGTCGGAGTCGGCGGTGATCAGCGGCGTGTCGGCGGGCGCACCGATCAGATCGCGGACCTCCTGGAGCTTCGTCAGCGAGCGGCCGGCCATCGCCCAGCGGACGCCGGTCGGGTAGGTCTGGACGAGATATTCGGCGACCAGCCGACCGGTGAACCTGGTCGCGCCGTAGATGACGATGTCGAAGTCACGCATATCCGTCTCCTGTTTTGCCGAGTTTTGCGCGCGCGGGCGCGTCGTCGCAAGCGAAACGCCAATATGGGCCAGGACTCGCCATCTGCGGACCGATCTGCCAGCATTGGCGGATGGCATCCGATCGCAAAACCGTCGCGTTTATCGTCGACCAGCTCGCCGCGGCAGGGGATGTCTCCGCAAAGCCTATGTTCGGCGAATACGGACTCTATTGCGATGGCCGGATGGTCGCGATGATCTGCGACGACCAGTTGTTCGTGAAACCGACCGTAGGCGGTCGCGCGTTTGCGGGCGCGATCGACGAGGCGTCGCCCTATCCAGGGGCGAAACCGTGCCTGCTGGTCGACGCCGACCGTTGGGACGACGCAGATTGGCTAGCCGACCTCGTCCGCATCTCGACCGCGGAATTGCCGCTGCCGAAACCGAAAGCCGAAGGCGAAGAAGGTCTAGGCGGATCGATGTTCAGCGGTTGCCGGTCATTATAGCCCAATAGCGCCGTCATCCCGGACTGGTTCGACCGCTATCTCGGTCGAACACCCAAGATTGTTTCCCGCCAAGGCGGGGATCCAGACTGGGCTACCGCCTTCGCGGGAGAACAAGAAAGGGCATAAAGGGCATAGTGCCGAACAACTGCCGACAGCCACGCCGCGATCTGCTCAACGCGGGAGCCTGAGAGCACGACTGCTTCTCCCCTCCCTGGAAGGGAGGGGCCGGGAGTGGGTAGGTTTCCGCATCGGGTAACGTTAGCGGCACAAGCGAGCCGACCCACCCCAACCCCTCCCTTCCAGGGAGGGGAGGAATGGTGGAACCCCGGCCTCCGCCGGGGAGGTGATTGTCGGTCGGGCTTGATCACCGACCCAGTCCAGGGCGGCCGAGAAATTGTGGAACTGTCGTGACCCGAAATGGCCGATCTAGCTCAAGCCCTACGCTGCCTCGTTAAACTGCAGGCTCGCCAGCCGCGCGTACAGCCCACTGTTCGTCATCAACGACCCATGCGAGCCCTCCTCGACGATCTGGCCATCGCTCATCACGATGATCCGCTCCGCCGCGCGCACGGTGGCGAGGCGGTGGGCGATGACCAGCGTGGTGCGGTTCGCCATCAGCCGTTCGAGGGCTTCCTGCACCAGTCGCTCGCTTTCTGCATCGAGTGCACTCGTCGCCTCGTCGAGCAGCAGGATCGGCGCATCGCGCAGCAACGCGCGGGCGATCGTCACGCGCTGGCGCTGGCCGCCCGACAGCCGCGCGCCGCCTTCGCCGAGGAACGTGTCGAGCCCCTCGGGCAGTTTCCGCAGGAACTCGGCGGCGTTGGCGGTTTCGGCGGCGGCCCAGAGCTGGTCGTCGGTCGCGGACCAGTCGCCGTAACGCAAATTGTCGCGGGCCGAGGCGCCGAAGATGATCGTCTCCTGCGGCACCATCGCGATCCGCGCGCGGACCTCTGCCGGATCGGCATCACGCAGATCGATTCCGTCGAGCGTCACGCGGCCCGCGTCGGGATCGTAGAAGCGCTGGACCAACTGGAACAACGTCGTCTTGCCCGCGCCCGAGGGGCCGACGACGGCAACCGTCTCGCCCGGCGTCACGTTGAGTGAGAAGCCGTTGAGCGCGGCTACGTCGCGGCGCGTCGGGTAATGGAACTGCACATTCTCGAACGCGAGCGCGCCCCGCGGCGGCTGCGGTAATGCGACCGGGTTGGCGGGTGCGGCGATTTCGGGCTTTTCGCGCAGCAGCTCGGACAGCCGCCCGGCGGCACCGGCTCCGCGCAACAGATCGCCATAGACTTCGGTCAGCGCGCCGAATGCGCCTGCGACGATGCCGCCGGTCAGCACGAACGCGGCGATCGCACCGCCGCTGATCCGCCCGGCGGCGACGTCGATCGCGCCTTCCCACAACACGAGCGTGATCGACCCGAAGACGAGCCCGATGACGATTGCCGTCATTACCGCGCGCAACAGGATCCGCGCACGCGCCGCCGCAAACGTCGCGGCCACCGCGTCCGAGAAGCGGATCGCCTCGCGGTCTTCCTGGCCGAATGCCTGCACCACCTTCATCGCGCCGAGCGTCTCGGTCGCGATCGAACCGACATCGGCGACGCGGTCCTGCGACGTGCGCGAGTAATTCCGCACGCGTTTGCCGAGCAGCGCGATCGGCAGGATGATCAGCGGAATGCCGATCATCAGCATGCCCGCGAGCTTTGGCGAGATCGCGAACAGATAGATCAGCCCGCCGATCCCGGTGAAGGTGTTCCGCAGCGCGATCGACACCGTGCTGCCGACGACCTGTTCGATCAGCGCCGTGTCGGAGGTCAGGCGCGAGGCGATTTCGGAGGGGCGGTTCTCCTCGAAGAAGCGCGGCGTCAGGCGGAGGAGGTGGCGCTGCACGGTCGTGCGGATGTCCGCGACGACGCGCTCGCCCAGCCACGAGACGTAATAGAACCGCACCGCGGTCGCCAGCGCGAGCACGACGACGATCATCAGCAGATAGTGGAACGAGGTGCCGACCGAGCCGCTCGCGCCGGGGCCGAAGCCGCGGTCGATCACGCGCTTGAACCCGTAGGGAATGCCGATCGTCGCCGCCGAGGTCATCATCAGCGCGAGGCCCGCGAAGGCGATCTGTCGGGGATATTGCGAGGCGTGCCGCCACACCATCGCGAGATCGCCGATCCGGCGGGACGTCTTCTCTTCGGGTATCGGCTTGGGCATGCGCGGGGCCTAGCAGTGGCGAGGGTGGCGCTCAACGAGAACCGGGCGTCGTGAAGGGCGGCAATCGATCGCCCTCGACCACAGCACCGGTCGATCGCGCGTTGCACTGCGGCAAAATTGCGTTACCACCGTCCAAAGCCCGATGAGGTGAGAGGATACCGCATGCTCTACGATGCCTATGAATTCCAGCGTTCGATGATGGCCGGTGCCAGCAGGATGGCCAGTTTCGGCGCGGACATGCTCAACAATCCGGCAAACCCGTTCTCCTATTTGGGCGGCGGCGCGATCATCGGATCGGCGTTGGAGGTGTTCGCACACGCGAATACGACTCGTGGAAAGCCTGCCTTCGGGCTCGACTCGACGACGATCGACGGCCGCGAGGTCGCCGTCCGCGAGGAAATCGTGCTGCGAAAGGAATTCGGGCAGCTGAAGCGCTTCGTGCGCGAAGGTATCGATGGCGGTCCGAAGCTGCTGATCGTCGCACCGATGTCTGGGCATTATGCGACGTTGCTGCGCGGCACGGTCGAGCGGATGCTGCCGTTTGCCGACGTTTACATCACCGACTGGCGCGACGCGCGCAGCGTGCCGGTGTCGGCCGGGCGGTTCGATCTCGACGATTACATCGATTATCTGATCGCGTTCCTCGAGCAGATCGGCCCGAACGAGGGGCAGGGGGCACGCACATGCTCGCCGTCTGCCAACCGTCGGTACCGTGCTATGCTGCCGTTGCGCTTATGAGTGCGGATAATAATCCGTGCCGACCGAAGACGCTGACGATGATGGGCGGTCCGGTCGACACGCGTGAGGCGCCGACCGCGGTGAACACGCTGGCGACCGACCGGCCGCACGCGTGGTTCGAGCAGAACGTGATTGCGACGGTGCCGGGCAATTACCCTGGTGCGGGGCGGAAAGTGTATCCGGGGTTCCTGCAGCTCGCCGGGTTCATGTCGATGAACCTGGGCAACCACATGGTATCGCATTGGGAGATGTATAAGCATCTCGTCCAGGGCGACGGCGCGAGCGCGTCGCAGAGCCAGGATTTCTACGAGGAATACCGCTCGGTCTGTGACATGACCGCGGAATTCTATCTCCAGACGATCGACGTCGTGTTCCAGAGCCATGCCTTGCCGCGCGGGATCATGACGCATCGCGGGCGGCTGGTGGATCCGGCGGCGATCACCGACATCGGTCTGCTCGCGGTCGAGGGCGAGCGCGACGATATCTCTGGGCTGGGGCAGACCAAGGCGGCGCTGACGCTGGCGACCGCGCTACCCGATGAGAAGAAGCGCTATCTGATGGCGGAAGGTGCCGGTCACTATGGCATCTTCAACGGCTCGCGCTGGCGCGACAAGATCGCCGCGGTGGTCGAAGAGTTCATTACCGCGAATGGGTGAAAAATGGGCAGCCCCGTGAGGGCTGCCCGAGATTGGATCAGGCGATCGAGTTGACCACCGCGTGGCTGCTCGACTCGTCCGACTGGATCGTACCGCCGAACAGCATCTTGAGGCGGCCGCCGATCGAGATGTCGGTTTCCCACAGCTCGGCGCTGTCGATGTCGAAGCGTAGCAGCGTCAGGTTCGGGTCTTCCTTGCCGCCCGGAAACCATGCCTCGACCTGGTTGTTCCAGAGCTTGTCGATCTGCGTGCGGTCGTTCGACGTCGAGACGTCGCCGGACATGCAGGCGAAGAAATCATGACCCTTGCCGACGAACTGCGCCATCGCCGCGCCGCCCTTGGCTATGCGGTTGTCACGACCGGCGAAGAAGAACAGCGTGTTGGGCTGATCGTCGTCGATCTGCGCGGTCATCGGTTCGGAATGCTGGCCATCATGCAGGCCGATCATGACGAACGGGCTGGCCTTCAGCTTGTCGATGAACTTCGCTGCGACTTCCTGTGGGGTATCCTTGTCGGCCATCGTCATTCTCCTATGGGCTTGGATTGCCACTGAGAACGGGCGGGGCGGAGGTTGGTTGCGCGAGTGCATACGATGTCGCTTGGTGAAAGCGCGAGTTGCACGTCATGGTGCTGACGGCAGCAGTTCAGCTGTCGACCAGAAAGGATCGAGAATGTCTCTCACCGATCTGTGTCTGATACTAGGCGTGCTCTTTGCCTTCGCGACCTTGGTCGTGAAGATCATCGAAGTTGCACGTCGAGGATAAGCACACGGGCGGGGTTTGGCCTGCAAGCCAAGCCCCAAACGTGATTAGAGCCCCGACCGCTGCAACGGTCGAGGCTCCCAGAAAGGCGAGAATGTCCTTCGCCGATCTCTAAATATCCCTTCGGCGGATACCTTGCAAGGTCACAGGACCTCGAACAACCCGGCTGCACCCATGCCGCCGCCGACGCACATCGTCACCACGACATACTTGGCGCCGCGACGCTTTCCTTCGATCAGCGCGTGGCCGGTCGCGCGGGCGCCGGTCATGCCGTAGGGATGGCCGATCGAGATGGCGCCGCCGCTGACGTTGAGCCGCTCGTCGGGAATGCCGAGCGTGTCGCGGCAGTACAGGACCTGCACCGCGAACGCCTCGTTCAGTTCCCACAGGCCGATATCGTCCATCTTCAGGCCGAAGCGCTTTAGCAGCTTGGGGATCGCTACCACAGGCCCGATGCCCATCTCGTCGGGCTCGGTGCCGCCGACCGCCATGCCGACATAGCGACCGAGCGGCTGGAGACCACGCTGCGAGGCGATCTTCTCCTCCATCAGTACCGATGACGACGAGCCGTCGGAGAGCTGCGAGGCGTTGCCGGCGGTGATCGTGAAGTCGGGGCCCATCACGGGTTTCAGCGACTGGAGACCTTCCAGCGTGGTGTCGGCCCGGTTGCCCTCGTCCTTGGTGATGGTCACGTCCTTGTACGTGACCTCCTTCGTCTCCTTGTTGACGATGGCCATGTTGGCGTCGACGGGGATGATCTCCGCGTCGAAATAGCCTGCGGCCTGCGCGGCGGCGGTGCGCTGCTGCGACTGAAGCGCGTAGGCGTCCATCGCGTCGCGGCTGATGCCGTAGCGCTTGGCGACGACCTCGGCGGTCTGCAGCATCGGCATGTAGACGTCCTTGTGCATCGCGATCAGCTGGGGATCGAGGGCGACGCGCATCTGCGGGGTCTGGACGAGGCTGATGCTCTCGACACCGCCGCCGATCGTGATGTCCATATTGTCGGTGATGATCTGCTTGGCGGCGGTGGCGATGGCCATCAGGCCCGACGCGCACTGGCGGTCGACCGACATGCCCGAGACGGTGACCGGGAGCCCGGCGCGCAGCAAGGACGTGCGGGCGATGTTGCCGGCCTGGTGGCCCTGCTGGAGCGCGCAACCGAAGACGACGTCGTCGACTTCGGCGCCGTCGATGCCGGCACGCTCGACCGCGGCCTTGATCGAATGCGACGCCAATGTCGGCGCCGGGGTGTTGTTGAAGCCGCCGCGATAGGCGCGACCGATGGGGGTGCGGGCGGTGGAGACGATGACGGCTGAACGCATGGGTGTTCCTCTTTTCTGCTCCCATTCAGGTTACGGGAGGGGTTGGGGGAGGGGTGGCCAAAGCAGCCGGCGCAATCGCGGCTATCTCGGACCCTCCTCGACCCCTCCCGCAAGCGGGAGGGGAATTAGTTTCAAACGAAAATCTGACTTATCCATTCCGCGATCAGGGCGGGCTTTCCTGGCCCTCGATCTCGACGGAAAACGCGTTGGTCTGCTGCCATTGGCCGGGGCGCTTTTCGTCGAACGAGAGCAGCTTGAAGCGACCGCGTACCTTCGAACCCGAGCGGACCGGCGTCAGGAAGCGGACCGAGTTGCCGCCGTAATTGACGCCCATCTTGGCACCCTCGATCTGCGGGGCGTCGGGCACCTTCGACGAAAGCAGCGGCATCAGCGACAGCGTCAGGAAGCCGTGTGCGATCGTGCCGCCGAACGGGGTCTGCGCCGCGCGAACCGGATCGATGTGGATGAACTGGTGATCGCCGGTCGCATCGGCGAATTTGTCGATCATGGCCTGCGTGACCTCGACCCAGTCGGAAACCGTCTCGGTGCCGATGCGCTGCTGCATCTGCGCGGTGGTGATCGTCGCCACGGCATTCCCCTCAAAGCTCATTTGGCGCTAAGCGCTGAAATGTCTCTAGGCGTACAGGCAAGCGGATCGCAAGCCTCACCCAACCGGAAGCTGGAAAATGTCGACTGCCGTAACGTCCAATGCCCGTGATATCATGGCGAAGCTGTACCGCGCGAGCGAACCCGATGTTCTAAAACCCTTGCTGGACCGCGCCGCGCTCGATTCGGATTCGCGTGAGCGGGTGATGGGGCATGCGCTGGGGCTGCTCGCGGACCTGCGGGCGGCGCAGAGCAAGGGCTGGGTGAACCAGTTCCTCCAGGAATATCGGCTCAATTCGTCGGAGGGCGTCGCGCTACTGTCGCTGGCGGAAGCGTTCCTGCGCGTGCCCGATCCCGAGACGGCGGATTTGCTGATTGCCGACAAGCTGGGCGATGCCGATTGGCGGGCGCATGCGGGGAAATCGAACTCTAAGCTCGTCAATTCGGCGACCTGGGGGCTGGTGGTCGGCCGCGTGCTGGTCGGCGAGGGATCGACCGGGCCGCTGCGGCGCCTGATCAGCCGGGCGGGCGAGCCGTTCGTGCGGCAGGCGGTCGGCGCGGCGATGAAGATGATGGGCGAGATCTTCGTGATGGGTCGCACCATCGACGAGGCGATGAAGCGGATGCGCCGGCCGGAGAACAAGGGCTTCACGGCCAGCTTCGACATGCTCGGCGAGGCGGCGCGGACGCATGCCGATGCGCAGCGATATTTCCAGGCGTATGTCGGTGCGGTCGACGCGGTCGGGCGCGATCCGGCGGCGGGGCACTCGATCTCGGTCAAGCTGTCGGCGCTGCACCCGCGATACGAGGTGGCGCGGTGGAGCGAATGCGTCCCCGCGCTGACCGAAATGCTCGAGGCGCTGGCGGTGCAGGCGGCGTCGAAGGGCATCGCGCTGACCGTCGATGCGGAGGAATCCGAGCGGCTGGAGATGAGTCTGGACATCATCGGCACGGTCGCGGGGCTGCCGTCGCTGAAGGGCTGGGACGGATTCGGCATGGCGGTGCAGGCGTATGGCAAGCGCGCGCGGCCGGTGATCGAATGGGCGAACGGGCTGGACCGCGTGATGAACGTACGGCTGGTGAAGGGCGCGTATTGGGATAGCGAGATCAAGCGGACGCAGGTCGAGGGACTGGCGGACTATCCGCTGTTCACGCGCAAGGCGGCGACCGACGTGTCGTACCTGGCGGTGGCGAGGACATGCTGGCGGCGGAGAATATCCGGCCGGCGTTTGCGAGCCACAATGCGCTGACGGTCGCGACGATCATGGAATGGGCGGGCAACTCGCGCGATTTCGAGTTCCAGCGGCTGCACGGGATGGGCGACGGGCTGTACGAGCGGCTGGTGCAGGAGAACGGGTATCATTGCCGGGTTTATGCGCCGGTCGGGGGCATCGGGATTTGCTCGCGTATCTGGTTCGGCGGTTGCTGGAGAATGGGGCTAATTCCAGCTTCGTGCACCAGTTGGCGGATGAGCGGCTGACCGAGGCGGAGATTCTGGCGGATCCTGTGGCGAAGATCGCTGCGGTCGGGGGAAGCGGCATCCTAGCATTCCGTTGCCAGTGGATTTGTTTGGGGCCGGGGGCACCGGAATTCTGCCGGGTTGGATTTGAGTGATGTGGGGACGCTTGAGGCGACGGTTGCTGCCGTTTCTGCTCCCCTTCCGCTTGCGGGAGGGGTCGGGGAGGGGCCGACCTATCCTCCACAGGTTCCGAGCGCGGGTTGGTCATCCCCTCCCCGACCCTCCCGCGAGCGGGAGGGGAGTTCTGTTGCGGCTGCCATTGGTCGCGCGCATGCGGCGTTTCCGGCTTGGTCTCGGACGCCGGTGGATGATCGGGCGGCCTGTCTGGAGCGCCTCGCCGATTTGCTCGAGAAGCACCGCGACGAGCTGATGGCGATCTGCGTGCAGGAGGCGTTCAAGACGATCGCGGATGCGATCGGCGAAGTGCGCGAGGCGGCCGATTTCTGTCGCTATTATGCGCAGCAGGCGCGGACGAACCTTCAGGCGATCGAGCTGCCGGGGCCGACCGGCGAGCGCAACATGCTGCATATCGAGGGCCGCGGTGTCTGGGCGACGATCGCGCCGTGGAACTTCCCGTTGGCGATCTTCCTCGGCCAGACGGTGGCGGCGCTCGTGACGGGCAACAGCGTGGTCGCCAAGCCCGCGCCGCAGACGCCGCGGATCGCCGCGCTTGCGGTCGCGCTGGCGCATGAGGCGGGGTGCCGGCCGACGTGCTGATCCTCGTCACGGGCGGTACCGAAGTCGGCGCTGCGCTGACCGCGGACGCGCGGATCCAGGGGTCGCGTTCACCGGGTCGACCGCGACCGCGCGCAAGATTGCGCGGGCTCTGCTCGACGACGACACGCGGCCGATCGTGCCGCTGATTGCCGAGACGGGCGGGATCAATGCGATGATCGTTGATTCCACCGCGCTGCCCGAGCAGGTGGTGGCGGACGTGATCGCGTCGTCGTTCCGGTCTGCGGGGCAGCGGTGTTCGGCGTTGCGGCTGCTGCTGGTGCAGGAGGATATCGCCGACGGCGTGATCGAGATGCTGTCGGGCGCGATGGAGACGTTGCGGATCGGGCGCTCGGGTGATCCGGCGACCGATGTCGGGCCGGTGATCGACCAGGCGGCGTACGACAAGCTGATGGCGTACCGTGAGAGCGTGCGCGGGCAGTGGCTGAAGACGCTCGACGTGCCGACGGATGGGCTGTTCGTGCCGCCGACATTGGTGCGGATCGGCGCGATCGAGGATCTGAACCAGGAATGGTTCGGGCCGATCCTGCATGTCGCGACCTGGGAGGCGGGCAAGCTCAGCGAGACGATCGCGCGGGTGAACGCCAAGGGTTACGGCCTGACGATGGGGCTGCACAGCCGCATCGCGCGGGCGGCCGAAGTGATCGAGGCCGAGGCTGCGGTGGGGAATCTGTATATCAACCGGTCGATGATCGGCGCGGTCGTCGGGTCTCAGCCGTTCGGGGGCGAGGGTTGTCGGGGACCGGGCCTAAGGCTGGTGGGCCGCGGTATTTGTATCGGTTCTGTGCGGAGCGGGCGGTTTCGGTGGATACGACGAGTGCCGGGGGAATGCGACGTTGCTGTCGTTGGATGAGGGTGGGATTTAGTTTCGGCCCGACAGAACCCAGGTCCCCGCATTATAGGGCCTCCCGGCGGTAGCGCCTCCCGGCGGAGGCCGGGGTCCAGGTGGGAGACGTTGCTGAAGGGTGTTGCGCTTCGTTACTGCGACCTCTCCAACTGGGCCCCGGCCTTCGCCGGGGTGGTGTTAGGGCATGGGGGCGAGCTCTTCATGCCCAGTTTGTTCGGCAGCCGTGTTCACGGTACTCCAGCAAGCATTGTTTCCCCGCGAAGGCGGGGATCCAGACTGGGCTCCGCCTTCGCGGGAGAACAAGGTCGGGTAAGGCCGCCCTAACCGGCGCGGACATACCCGAACGCGAACGCCGGTGAACGCGCCAGGCGATTAATCAGGCGGGCGTTGCGTCCGCGCCCGACAGTCGCCCTTCCGGATACGGCATCACCATAGACCCATCCGGCGCGGCCATCATGTTGACTTGGGTGGGGAAGGCGATCTCGATCTTCTCGTCGTTGAGGCGCTTCAGGATCGCGATGCCGACTGCGGTGCGGCCGTCGTAGAAGCTCGCATAATCGGGGCCCTTGCTGTCGAACTGGACCTCGAAGTCGAGGCTCGACGCGCCGAAGCCGGTGAAGCCGGCGCGGGTGAAGATCTTGTCGTTGGCTTCGACGATCTCCTTCAGCATCGCGGGGATGCGCGAGCAGACTTCCGGGGGCGTCGAATAGGTGACGCCGATGAGGAATTTCGCGCGGCGGTGATTGCGCTGCGTGTTGTTGAGGATCTCCTTGTTGAGGAGGTTCTTGTTCGAGATCACGCGCTCCTCGCCGTCGATCCCGCGGATGCGCGTGGATTTCAGGCCGATCGCCTCGACGCTGCCCGAGGCCGTATCGTAGCTGATCGAGTCGCCGCGGCGGAACGGGCGATCGAAGATGATCGCGAGCGCGGCGAACAGGTCGGCGAAGATGCCCTGCGCTGCAAGGCCGATCGCGATGCCGCCGACGCCGAGACCCGCCACCAGGCCGGTGACGTTGACGCCGAGATTGTCGAGCACCACCACCAGCGCGACCGCGAAGACCACGAACGTGACGAGCAGACGGATCAGGCCCATCGCCGAGAGCAAAGCCTCGCCCGAATAATGTTCGGACTGCGTGCGGTGTTCGATCGCGCCGAGGATGATCTCGCGAACCCAGACGGCGGCCTGCATGACGGCGGCGACGGTGAAGAGGAAATCGATCGTCTTCGATACCTCGCCGGGGGCGGCGGAATAGCCGGAGACGAGTTTCGCCGCGAGCATGACGATGAAGAAATTGCCGGTCCGTGCGATCGCCTTGCCGACGACCAGCCCCCAGCCGTTCAGCGCGCGCGGGCGTTCGCAGAGCTTGCTGCCGAACCGGCGCGCTGTGTGGAGGACGATGACGATCACAGCACCGATCCCGAACGCAATCAGGATCTGCAGCCAGTATGCCTGAACCCAGGCGATGCTGGCGGTGACGAAGCCCTGGGCGTGATCGCCGACGTCGCTTGCGTCGAAGATCGGTTGCTTGGCGGCGGAAGTGGTATTGGTCATGGAGATACTCGTCAGGCCGCTTTTGCGATGGTTGCAACGGCGGGCGTGCCGGCTTCGAGGAAGGTGATCAGGCCACACTCCTCGCGGCTCATGTAGCGCTTGGCGCGGGGGAGGCGGAGGGCCTTGCGGAAGGTCGACTGGCCGGTCTTTACCAGCGCGATCAGCGACGGGTGGACATAGCTTTTCCGCGCGATCGCGTGGGTGTTGCCGAGGCGGGCGACGACGGGTTCGAGCATCGCCTTCAGGCTTAGGTCGCGCTCGGCCGAGGCTAGCGCCTCGAACGCGGCGACGCTGGCGGCCCAGGTGCGGAAGTTCTTCGCGGTGAAATCGGTGCCGGTGACGTCGCGGATGTAGCAGTTCACGTCGGTCGAGGTGACGGGATGCGCAACGCCTGCGTCGTCGAGCCATGCGAACAGATGCTGCTCGTCGAGGTCCTGGCATTTCTTGACGAAGCTGCTGAGCGAGCGGTCGGTGATCTTGAGCGTCCGCATCTTGCCGGACTTGCCCTTGTACTGGAGTTTCAGCGTCGCGCCCTTCACTTCGCCGTGGCGCTTGCGGAGCGTGGTCGCGCCGAAACTCTCGTTGGCGGCGGCATAGGCTTCGTTGCCGATGCGGATGTGGCCGCCGTCGAGCAGGCGGATGACGGCCGCAACCGCGCGCTCGCGGGTCAGCGAGCGTTTGCGGAGGTCGGCCTCGACCGCCTTGCGGATCTTGGGGAGGGCGTGGCCGAAATCGGCGCAGCGCTCGTATTTGGCGGCCTCCTGCGCTTCGCGGAAGCCGGTGTGATAGCGGTATTGCTTGCGGCCCTTCTCGTCCCAGCCGACCGCCTGGATATGGCCGTTGGGCTTGGGGCAGAACCACGCGTCGCCATAAGCGGGGGCAGGCCGATTGCGTTCAGCCGGTCGATCTCGTCGCGGTCGGTGATGCGCTCGCCCCTGGCATCCCAATAGCCCCAGCCGTTCCGCATCTTCTTGCGGGTGATGCCGGGCTTGGAGTCGTCGGAATACACGATCTTGGTGGGCAATGCGGTGGTCCTTCCGGTCTCGAAATGTTCGGGGGGACGCATCGTTCCGGAACGACCCGCGCGACGCGGGGTTGAGGGGCACGGGATTTCACTGGAGACATGACATGACCGATCTTTCCCAAGCTCGCGTATTGATGCTCGCTGCCGACGGTTTCGAGACCGTCGAGCTGTTCGAACCGCGCAAAGCGCTGGAGGCGGCGGGTGCGAAAGTGCAGCTCGCCTCGATCAAGATGGACCCGATCCAGGGCATGAAGGGCGACATCAACAAGGCCGAGACGGCGACGCCCGACCTGACGCTCGACGAGGTCGATACCGACGATTACGACGCGCTGGTGCTGCCGGGCGGCGTCGCCAACCCCGACACGATGCGCCAGCAGGAGCGCGCGATCGAGATCATCACCGAGTTCATGGAGGACGGCAAGATCATCGCCGCGATCTGCCATGCGCCGTGGCTGCTGGCCGAGGCCGACGTGATCGACGGGCGCCGCGTGACGAGCTTCCCGTCGATCCGGACGGACCTGGAGAATGCGGGCGCGGACGTGGTGGACGAAGAGGTCGTGGTCGACGGCAACCTGATCACCAGCCGTAAGCCGGATGACATCCCCGCGTTCAACAAGGCGATCATCGCGGCGCTGGAAGAAGAACTGGCGGACGAGCCGGTCGACTGACGCTATCTGCTCCCCTCCTGCTAGCGGGGAGTGCTCGGCGCATCGGGCGGAACGTCTGTTCGCTGCGCTTGCGCGTGAGATAGGTGTCGAGACCGATCTGCGCGCCGATCAGCATGTAGACGAACGGCTGAAACGCGATGCCGACGAACGCCGCGCCGAACAGATAGATGATCTGCCCGCTCTGAAGCGCGGCTGCGAGCGGCCCCGCCCAGGCGAATTCGCCGGCCGGGTCGCTATAGCGCCGGCGGAGGATCTCCATCCTGAAAACGCCGATGAAATTGATCGCGAGCCATAGCGCAAGCCCGAGATAGCCCTGTTCGCCCAGCATCTCGAAATAGGCGCTGTGGAACGCGCGGGCCTTGTCGGTCTCGACCCGCGGGCCGGGTGCAGCGGCGGCGCCGGTGCTCTTCAGGTCGTAGCGGATGCGGTTGCCGCGATACGCCTCGAAGCCGCCGCCGAACGGATGGGTCTTCGCGTATTCGATCGTCCATTTCCACACCGCCAGCCGCGTCGAGGCGGATTCGTCCGCGTCATAGGTCTTGATGGTGTTCATCCGGTCGGTGAACGCGGAGGGCAGGAACGGGATCGCCGCCAGCCCGAGCGCCGCCACCGCCGCAAGGTACAGCGCCTTGCGCTTCACCGCGCGCACCGACAGCACCGCCAGCAGCCCGATGCACACGAGCCCGGTACGCGTCGAGGTGCCGACCGGGATCAGCAGGCACGCGAACACCAGCGCGAGGCAGAAGCCCTTCACGCGCCAGTCGGGCCTGAAGATCGTGCCGTGGACCATGAACCAGAAGATCAGCGGGATGATCGCGATCGCCACCGCGCTGATCGTGCTGCCCTCGTACAGACCCGAATTATTGTCGACCATGAGGTTCAACTGGCCGTAGCCGCCGCCGCCGCTGGCGATCGTCTTGATCCCGCCGACGATGATGATCGACGAGGCGGAGAGGATCATGAACAGCAGCAGCGCCTCGATGCGCAGTCGCGTGCGCAGCGTCAGCGGCAGGAAGGCGGCAAAGATCAGCGTCTTCCAGACCCAGTCCCATTTCTCCTTCGCCTCGACCGGAAAATCCGCACCGATCGTCGTCACCCAGCAATAGAGCATGAGCAGCACGATCAGCACCTGCCGCCCGCCGACGCGGGTGTCGCGCTTGTCGTCCGCGAGGATCCACCCGCCGACCGCCAGCGCGACCGCGATCAGCGAGATCGGCACGCTGTTGAGCAGGAGGTAGGTCAGCCGCTGCGGCGAGACGATGTCGATATAGACATAGACGAGCACCAGCAGGAACGGCCGCTTGAAGCCCATCGCGAAGAACGCGAGCAGGAAGGCGATGAACGCGAGATCACGCATCGCTGCGGGGTTTCTCTATTGGCGCGCGCTTCTTGTCGGGCGCGTCGTGCGGGCTCGGCTCGCGGTCGAGGTCCGGGCGCTTGAGCAGCAAGAACGCGGCGAGCATCATCAGCCCGTGGCTGAGGCCGAGCGCGAGATTGTCGATCATGGGACGGCCTCCTTTCCTGTGAGGGCTTTTCGAGATTCGTGCGTAGCCATAGTCGGTTGACGCGCCGTTAAGCGATCTGTGGCGGACGACGTCCACGATGCGTATCCTTCATATTCTCGATCACGGCCTGCCGCTGCAAAGTGGCTACACGTTCCGCACCCGGGCGATCCTCAAGGCGCAGGAGGGGCTGGGGTGGACCGTCGCGGCGGTCACCGGCCCGCGCCACGGCGTTGCGCCGGCGTCGGTGGAGTCGGTCGACGGGCTGACCTTCTACCGGACCGCGGCCGGTGTGAAGCCGGGTCCGGTCGGCGAGATGGTCGGGATCGCGGCGTTCGCCAGAAGGATCGAGGCGGCGGTCGATGCCTTCAAGCCCGACATCCTCCATGCGCACTCGCCGGTGATTGACGCGCTTGCCGCGCTGATCGTGGCGCGCAAACGGAAACTGCCGCTGGTGTACGAGATCCGCGCGTTCTGGGAGGATGCGGCGGTCGGCAATGGGACGGGGACCGCGACGTCGATGCGCTACCGGGCGACGCGCGCGCTGGAGACGTGGGCGGTGCGGCGCGCGGATGCGGTGGCGGTGATCTGCGAAGGCCTGCGCGGCGACCTGGTCGCGCGTGGCATCGCGGCGGACAAGATTATCGTCTCGCCCAACGGCGTCGATCTCGACCTGTTCGGGAACGCGCCGCCGCGCGACGATGCGCTGGGGGCGGAACTCGGGCTCGATGGCGCGGACGTGGTCGGATTCATCGGCAGCTTCTACGACTACGAAGGGCTCGACGACCTGATTGCGGCTATGCCGGCTTTGGTAGCCAAGCGGCCCAAGGCACGGCTGGTGATGGTCGGCGGCGGACCGATGGAGGCGGCGCTCCGGGCGCAGGCGGAGGCGTCGCCGGTGGCCGACGCGATCCGCTTCGTCGGGCGCGTGCCGCATCAGGAGGTAGAGCGTTATTACGGGCTGGTCGATATCCTCGCTTACCCGCGCAAACGGATGCGGCTGACCGATCTGGTCACGCCGCTGAAGCCGCTCGAGGCGATGGCGCAGGGGCGGCTGGTGGCGGCGTCCGATGTTGGCGGACACCGTGAATTGATCCGCGACGGGGAGACGGGGACGCTGTTTCCGCCGGATGATCCGCCGGCGATCGCGACGGCGTTGGCGGCGATGTTCGCGGATCGATCGGGCTGGGACGAGCGGCGGGCGCGGGGACGTGCATTTGTTCGCGAAGAGCGTAACTGGTCGTCAAACATTCGCCGCTACGATCCTTTGTATCGGCGGCTGATGATGGCCGCTGCACGGGAAAATCGATGATTGCGCTGACCCGCCAGACCTTGATCCGCTCGCTGCCGGTGTACGGCGCGGTGGTTGGCGGCCTGATCGCTGCAACGGCCGTGCTGCTGGCGTCGATCGAAACGCTGGAGTCCGCGGTGTGGACGACGGGGGTGGCGGCACTGGTGCCCGCTGCCGCGCCGCCGCTCGGGACGACCGCGCGCCGCTGTTGGCGCTGGGGAGTGGGGCGCTGGTCGCGGCGTTGCTGTGGTCGTCGCTGTTCCTGCTGTTCGGTCCGGGCGGGGTGTTGCGAAGGCATCGCCGCGCGAGGACGGCGTGCCGGTGATCCGCCGCGCCGACGCGCATCCCGACGCACCGCCGCGCAAGCCGATGTCGGCGGCGGACCTTGGTACGCCGATGATGGAAGTGGGTGTCGGGGCTGGTCTTGGTACTGGGCTTAATGCTGGGCGCGACGAGCGGACGATCCCGGCCGATCTCGATCAGCCGCTCGCCGCATTCGATCCGCACGCGATCCGGCCGGTGCCGATGGAGCCGGTGCGGCCGGTTTCTCCGTTGGCGCAGGCGATGGTCGCACCGGTGGTGGAGTCGTCGTCGACGGCGGAGCCCGACACGTTCGTGACGGCGCCGTTGGTGGAACCGGTCGAGCGGCCGGTGGAGGTCGCGGAGGACGGGGTTGCGGAAGCCGGTTTGGCTGAGGACGGGGTGGCGCAAGGCGGGGCGGGGAGCGCGGGGCGCCCGAAATCAATGCGCCGACGCCGATCGCCCGGCCCGCGCGTGCGACGGGCGAGCCGACCTCGCCGCCGACGATCGAGGCGCTGTTGCGGCGGCTCGAACAGGGTGCGCTGCGTCGGGGGCGTATCGGTACGCATTGAGGCTTGAGCCCACCGCTCCCCAGGAGGCTGCCCCGAACTGCTCCCTCCCTGGAAGGGAGGGGCTGGAGTGGGTAGGCCGGCTTTGCCACCGTCGGGCGAACTTGGGGAAGCCGACCACCCTCAACCCCTCCCTTTCAGGGAGGGGAAGGATCGGGCTTGCTTTGGCGTACCCGATCGCCTCGAAAGCGCTGTTTCTCTCTTCTTCCCTCTGATACCCATAGCTCGAAAACATAACGAGGAGGGGTCATGGCGGGTGCCGAAACCATCGTGGGCGAGCGGGAGGCGGGCGCGTCGCGCTATGCCTGGTACGTGCTGTCGGTCCTGTTCCTCGTCTATGTCCTGAACTTCGTCGACCGGCAGATCATCTCGATCCTGGCGGAGGACATCAAGCGCGACCTGGGGTTGAAGGATCAGGATCTCGGCTTCCTGTACGGCACCGCGTTCGGCGTGTTCTATTCGCTGTTCGGGATCCCGCTCGGGCGGCTGGCGGACAATTGGCACCGCGTGCGGTTGATGACGATCGGGTTGTCGCTGTGGTCGGTGATGACCGCGCTGTCGGGTTTCTCGCGGACCGGCGGGCATCTGGCGGCGGCGCGGATCGGCGTCGGGATCGGCGAGGCTACCGCAAGTCCGTCCGCCTATTCGATCATCTCCGACTATTTCCCTAAGCGGCTCCGCGCGACCGCGCTGTCGATCTATTCGGCCGGGCTTTATGTCGGCGGCGGCTGTTCGTTGTTCATCGGCGGGCTGATCGTGCAGGGCTGGAACAAGGCGTATCCGGGCGGCGGACCGCTTGGGCTGGTCGGCTGGCAGGCGGCGTTCATGGCGGTCGGCCTGCCGGGGCTGCTGCTCGCGATCTGGATCGCGACGTTGAAGGAGCCCATTCGCGGGCTGGTCGAGGGACTGCCCGAGCCGGAGAAACATCCCGCGCCGTTCAGGGCTTTCGGTGCCGAATTGGTGACGATCGTGCCGCCGCTGACGTTGATCGGTGCGGCGATGGGCGGTGCGCGGGCGCTCGGGTATAATATCCTGGCGCTCGCGGTGGTGACGGCGGCGGTGTCGGGATTGGTCGCGGCGGGCGAGCCGTGGCCGCAATGGGTGGCGATCGGGATCGGCGTCTATGCGGTGTTCTCGTGGGCGTCGGCGCTGAAGCGGCGCGATCCGCCGACCTTCGCGCTGATCGTCGGGACGCCGGCGTTCCTGTGCACGGTGGTGGCGTATGGGCTGAACGCGTTCCTGAGCTACGCCGCGAGTTTCTGGGCCGCGCCGTACGCGTTGCGCGAGCTTGGTGCGACGCCGGCGTCGGCGGGGTTCATGATCGGCAGCCTCGGCGCGACCGCGGGGTTCCTCGGGCTGACGATCGGCGGGGTGGTATCGGATCGGCTGCGGCGGGGCAATGCGGCGGGGCGGCTGTGGGTGGTGATCTTCGGGGCGGTGGTGCCGGTGCCGTTCCTGATCCTCGCCTTCACCGCATCGTCGCAGACCGCGTTTTATGCGGGGATTTTCTGGCTCAGTTGACCGCGTCCTGCGCCTTGGGTGCGGCGGCGGCGACCACGCAGGACATGGTGTTGCCGCGGATGCGGGGGACGGCGACGGCGACGTTCTTTATCGGGACGACGCTGATCGGGCTGGCGCTCGGGCCGTATATGGCGGGGCGGGTGTCGACGCTGACCAGGAGCCTGTCGATCGGGATGCTGTCGCTGCTGGTGGTGACGCCGGTGACGTTGGCGTGTGCGGTGGCGGCGTACCGGCTGGCGCCGCGGGCGGAGGCTACGCGGGAGGCGCGGGCTCGGGCGGCGGGAGAGGTGGTTTGAGGGTTTTTGCGATCCTCCCCCGCAAGGGGAGGTGTCGCCGTAGGTGACGGAGGGGAGGATGCGGAACCGCGGGTATCCTCTCCTCCTCCTCCGTCTGGCAAGGGCCAGCCACCTCCCCTGGCGGGGAGGATCGACCCATTTCCTAGTTCGGGCTGCCTGCCTCTTTCCGTTCGTCCTGAGTGGCCGTCGAGTAGCTGCGGTAGCAGCGTATCGAGACGGCGTATCGAAGGACAGGTTGGTGCGCGGAACCTGTGCTTCGATACGAGCCCTCGATACGCTTCTGCGAAGCTTCTCGGTCTCTACTCAGCACGAACGGTAGTTGGGGTCTTACCCCGCCTGGAACACGCCGCAGGCGATCCGTCCGCCGCTGTTGCCGGCCGGGTCGGTCATCAGGTCGTCCGGACCCGCATGCACCACGAAGGCCGAGCCGTCCGCGTCCATCAGGCCGGCCATCGTCGCGCCCGGGATCGTGATGCCGAGCGTGCCGCGACCATCGGTGCCGATGATCAGGTTGGGGAGGTCGCCCTCATGCGGGCCCTGCGGGTTCATGCTGCCGTGCTTCATGCCGGTCGGGTTCCAGTGGCCGCCCGCGGTGGTGAAGTCCGGCGCGTCGCAGCGGCCGACCATATGGATGTGTGCGCCGTGCGTGCCGGGGGCATCGCCTTGGCGTCGAGCGTGAAGCGGATGCCGCCCGCCACTTCGGTGGCGGTGGCGCGGCCGACGTCGGTGCCGGTCGCGGTCTGGAGCATTGCGGTGGCGCGCTGGCCGCCCGCCATCGGCGTGCCCGTGTCCATCCCGCTCTTGTCGCAGGCGCTGAGGCCCATCGTCGCCGCGCCGAGCAGTGCCAGTGTCGCAATCCGCATGTCGTTTCTCCCTGTTGATCTCGTGATCTCTTGGCGAACCCTTCGCCGTCGCTCAGGTTCCGTCCCGCTATCGAGCGCCCAGCGTGCGACCGGTTCGTAGGTCGCGCCGTCGCGGCCGAGATGGCTTTGGTACAGCACGAGATGGGGTAGCGGGAAGGGCGCGCTCGACAGGGCGGCGTGCGCTGCCAGCCACGCGTCGATCGCAAAGCCGACACCGGCCGATCGCGCCAGTCGCGCGACCGTGATGTGCGGCAGATAGGCGCGGCGTTCGGGTTCCAGCCCCGCCCGGACGCAGGCCTGGTCGACCTTGCGGTGGAGCGCGGCGAAGGCGTCGTGCGGCGTCACGCCGACCCAGAGCGTATCGGTCCGGCCGCGCTTCTCGAAGCGCCCGACTCCGGTCAGCGACACGCGCGGCGCCGGCGCGACGACCTGGCTCAGCGCGACCGCGATATCCTCGGCGACGGGCCGCTCGACCGCGCCGATGAAGCGCAGCGTGAGGTGCAACTGCTCGTCGTCCTGCCAGCGTGCGGCGGGGACGCCCTCCATTATGTCGAGCAAGCTCTGACGGATAGCCGGCGGTGGGCGGAGGGCGACGAACAGGCGGATCATGGTGTGCGGCAGGTTAACCGCGAACCACGGCGCCGATGCAACCACTCAGCTGAAAAGCGTCCTGTAAAAGACGATATTCACCGTAACCGGCATTATGCCGGACAAAGGAGCTGATTTCACAATGGCTAATTGGTCTGACCCCCGGCCCCGCGCCGCGCCGTTCGGAACGACGGCCACGGGCCAGCGTACCGAGGCCTATGACGCTGGTCTCCGGTCGTACATGCTGTCCGTGTATAACTACATGGGCTCGGCTGTCCTGCTGACGGGCATCGTCGCGATGCTGTTCGCATGGGGCGGCGCACAATCGCCTGCCGCCCAGGTGTTCATGAGCGGTGGCATCCTGAAATACGTCATCATGTTCTCGCCGCTCGCGATCGTGTTCGGCATGAGCTATGGCCAGAACAAGATGTCGACGGGCACGATGCAGATGCTCTTCTGGGGCTTTGCCGTCCTGATGGGCCTGTCGATGTCGACCATCTTCCTGGTCTATAGCGGCACGTCAATCGCCGGTGCGTTCTTCGCAACCGCAGCCGGTTTCGCCGGTCTTAGCCTGTACGGCTACACCACGAAGCGCGACCTGTCGGCGTTCGGGACGTTCCTGATCATCGGCGTCGTCGGCCTGCTGGTCGCGAGCCTGATCAACATCTTCCTGCAGTCGAGCGTGATGCAGCTGGTGATCAGTGCGGTCGGCGTGCTGCTGTTCGCGGGCCTCACCGCCTACGACACGCAGCGCACCAAGGCGCTGTATGCACAGGTTGCCGGCACCGACATGATCGGCAAGGTCGTGATCATGGCGGCACTGAGCCTCTACCTCGACTTTATCAACATGTTCATGTTCGTGCTGCGTCTGTTTGGTAGCAGCCGCAACTAACGCCCGCTAAGGGTGTGACGAACGCAGGGCTCGGCGGGACACCGCCGGGCCCTTTTCTTTGGCCTTGACACAGGAATGGGACGCACGATGCGGCTCTCGATCGACGTGCGTCTGGATTACGGGATCATCGGGGACGCCGATGTGCTCCTCCAGATCGAGGCGGCGGCGATGGCCGACCAGACGATCGAGTCCGAGTCCCTCACTCTGTGGTCCGACAGCCCGATCCGCGCGGTGCGCGGCGAGGACGGATCGGCCAGCGCTGCTGGTCGCGTGGGCATGGCCGCTTTACCGCCGAATATAAGGCCGTGGTTGCCGTGAAGCGTGAGCGGGTGCAGCTCGAACTGTATCCCGCGACGCCGCCGCGGATGCTCGACGGCGAGCTGACGCCGTATCTGATGCCGAGCCGCTATTGTCCGTCGGACCGCTTCGAGGGGTTCGTCGCGCGCGAGTTCGGGGGCTGGAAGGTGGTCCGCTCGCCGCCGCGCTGACCGAGTGGGTGTACCAGTCGCTCGACTATCGTTGCGGGTCGAGCAGCGGGGAGACGACTGCGCTCGATACGTTTGCTTCGAGGTCCGGGGTATGCCGCGATTATTCGCATCTGCTGGTGTCGCTGGCGCGGGCGGGCGGAATCCCGGCGCGGTGCGTGTCGGCCTATGCGCCGGGAGTCGATCCGCCGGACTTCCATGCGGTGGCGGAGCTGTGGCTGGCCGGCGACTGGCGACTGATCGATGCGACGAAGATGGCGACGTGCAGCGACATCGCGCGGGTGTGTGTGGGCCGCGACGCGACGGATATCGCGTTCATGACGGTGTTTGGGCAGGCGTATCTGTGGGAGCAGACGGTGAAGGTTACGCCGCTGGATTGAGGGGGCCGCTCTCTCGCTGGAAGGAAAGGCAGCAGGGGAACGGTCTGCTCTCCGTTTTGCCTTCTTTGCCCCTCCCTGGAAGGGAGGGGCTGGAGTGGAGTCGGGTTCCGCATGCTCGGACCGTTGGGGCTCAGGCCGGCCTACCCACCCCCGACCCCTCCCTTTCAGGGAGGGGAAGGAAAGGGTCGACGGTGGCGGTTGCGCCGATCGATTGAGGCGCTGCCATCTCGCTGGAAGGAAAGGCAGCAGGGGGAACGGTCTGCTCTCCGTTCTGCCTTCTTTGCTCCCCTCCCTGGAAGGGAGGGGCTGGGGGTGGGTCGGGTTCCGCATGTTCGGACCGTTGGGGCTCAGGCTGGCCTACCCACCCCGACCCCTCCCTTTCAGGGAGGGGAAGGAAAAGGGCGGACGGGGGGTGGCGAAGCGGCACGACCTGGAGGCGGGACAGGAACGCTCTGCCACTTGGACCGTTGATCATCGCCAAGATTAAAGAGGGACGTCGCAATGACCGACATAGACAAGAGCGCGTTGGACAGCCTGTCCGTAGCGCCCGACGACAAGGATTCCGAGGGCAAGAGCTCGGGTCGCGATCCGCGCCAGGAAGCGGGGCAGGACAAGTCGATCGGCAAGCGTCTGCAGAAGAACCCGGACAGCGCCGATGCCCGTCTCGACAACAGGCTCGACGAGATCGATGGACGGCAGCGACCCGTTGTCCGCGACGCAGCCGGGCTCCAATCGCGAGGCGGCAAAGTCGTCGGGGTATGACGAGGACGCCGAGCGGGCGCTGCGCGAAAAGCAGGCGTAACGCCCTCGTCTGCACAACGAACGAGCGCCGGTCGGCAACGACCGGCGCTTTTGTTGCCCAAACGCCGCGCAAGACGATCAAATCGCTTAGTTTCGTTCGGTTCGTCGCAGCCTTGTTGCAGCGCAACAGCTTTCATGGTGGCTTGGTGTTACGGAAAGATGACGCGCGATAGGGTCGTTGTTAACCATCCAGGCGCATAGTCTGCCGGTTCCTTGACGAGAGCGGGGTGACGACATGGCTTCCAGAATGAAACCGGCACAGGGCTCGATGACGCTGGCCGAGATGAAGGAATTTGCGAGCTTCCCGAGTTCGACGCAGCGGTACATCCGCCGCTCGCTCGACGTGGGGCTCGACCGCGAGGACGCGATGCTGCGCTGGTCGCGCGACGTGGTCGAGGCGGCGAGCATCCGGGCGCAGGCGCGTCTCTACAACAACCTCCCTGACCTGCGCGCGATGGTGCCCGACGATAGCGGGCTGGATGCGATCGAGCCCTTCCTGGCGCCGCTGATGACCCTCGTTGCGTTCGATCTGGGGCAGGGGCGTCTGACGAGCTTTTCGGCGCTGCGGTTCCTGTACGAGCGGTTGATCGGGGCGGAGGTTCGGCCTTGGTTGCCGTCGGCATTCTGTGCGGCGGCGGCGCTCCCGCACCTGCATCCGGAATTGCGGCGCAAACTGCTCCAGTCGATCAGCGAGGCTGCGGCGACCGCGTCAGGCTGGTCGAACCGGCAGCCGGCGTTCTTTCCGTATTGGGTGGAGAAGGTGGATTCGGGGACGACGCTGGCGAGTTGAAGTTTGGCTTTAGCCAATCCTCCCCGCAAGGGGAGGTGGCGGCAACGCCTGACGGAGGGGAGGCACGCGAAACATCTGCTCCGTGTCCTCCCCTCCGTCACCTTCGGCGCCACCTCCCCTTGCGGGGAGGATTGAAACTTTTCACTTGGGCTGCAACGGGCTTCGGCCGCGCGCTCCTCACCACCCCGGCGGAGGCCGGGGCCCAATTGGTGAGGTTGTCGTAACGATGCGCTACGCTTGTCATTGGCGTCCCCCAATTGGGCCCCGGCCTTCGCCGGGGTGGTAGAGAAGGGGTGCGCCGCTGTGTTTTGGAAGGCGTGGTTACGCGCTCCAAATCCGAGCTACCCGGTCACTCCAGTCATCCCGTTCACCGACACGCCCGCCAGCCCATCGATCCACGGTTCGCCTGATCCAGATGCAAATGGTCGGCATGCGCGGCGTTGTAATCGGGGAGAGCGTCGTCGCGAACACCTTGCACGCTCCGTCTCGCACTTCGCGGAGGAAGGCCGACTTTGCATCGTCGCCCTTCCAGTCGCGCGCGACGGTGATGCGGGTGCCGTTGGTCAGGCGGAAGCCGGCGATGTCGACCGCGTCCGCGGTGGAATGTTCGCTCCAGTTCCCGCATCGCGACCGTAGATCCGCCGGCAACTATAGCTGCCGAAATGATCGATGCTGGCCACTCGCGCGCCGAAATGGTGCTCGGCTGCGGGCTGGACGACGTCCCATTCCCACATCGACAGGGCCGCGGCGACGGGGCAGGCGATGCCGAGCCCGGCGGGCACGAACCCGATCTTCCGCGCGCCGCCGGTCAACCTGACGCCATCCGAATAGCCGCATTGCCCTTCGCCCTTGCGCGGTGGCAGGACGGTGTAGCGCGCCCCCGCACGATCAAGCAGCGCGCGGCATTGCGGGAAATCCTCGGTCAGCGCGGTCAACTTGCGACCGGTGAACATACCGATCGGCTGGCCGAGATCGAGCGGCGCCCAGGGCACATCCTGCGGGCGGCCGCGCGCCATCGACCAGAGCATCAGCGCGAGCGTCGCGACGATCGCCAGCCCCACGAGCCAGCCAAGGGTGAGCCGCACCGCCCGCACGTCAGCCGCGCACCGCGTCCGACATCGGCTCCGACGTCACCGGATAGCCGAGATCGTCGGGGATGCAGAGATGCTCGACGCCGTCCCGTATCTCGGTCCACGGCGTCACCGTCCGCACGGGATGCGCGCGCGCGTCGGTGACGGCCGCTTCGAAATCGGGGAACTGCGCGAGCCGTTCGAGATTGCGGCGGGTCGGAAAGATGATCGTCGCGCGGCCCGCATCGGCGTCGGCCAGCACGTCGGCCGCGGTCGCCCAGAACAGCCGGACATTCTCCGTCGCATCGACCCGGGCCTCGGGCGCATCCGCAGAGAGCCGCGCCAGGTAGAAGCGCGTATCGAAGATCCGGGCATGCGCATGCGCCGGCCGCCAGCGTGCGAAATAGGTGAGCGCGTCGAGGTCGAGACTGGCGCCGGCTTCCGCCAACGCCTCGCCGAATGCGGTGCCGGCGTGCAGCGAGGCGCGCAATCGCTCGAACGTGGTCGGCGACGGCATCGGCGACAATCCGACGGGAAGCCCCGCCTCCTCGATCGTCTCGCGGATCGCGGCGATGCGCGCGGCGGTGTCGTCATCGGCCTGGCCCGACAACGCGGCCAGCGCATGGTCGCCGGGATCGACCCGCCCGCCTGGAAACACCAGCGCGCCGCCGGCGAACACCATCGCCTTCGCCCGCTCGACCATGAGCAGCGTCGGTGCGCCATCGCCGGACTCGCGAAACACCACCAGGGTCGCGGCGGGCAAGGCGGGGAGGCGAGCAAGGCGGGGAGAGCGTTGCGGTCATAGCCGAGCGATAACGCGCGAATGTCGGATCGGGTAGCGGCGCGTCGACCTGGGGCGGCGGCTCCCGTCAGTCGAACAGCATCGCGGCCAAGCCGGGGCTCAGATACTCGCATGTGTCGCCATCGACGAGCGTGACCAATCGTGCGGCTAGCCCCTGTTCGCGGGCCAGTTCGAGGCCCGCGACCGGACCGAGCACGGTGAGCGCGGTGGCCCAGGCGTCGGCGTCCATCGCGGTCCGGTGGATCACGCTGGCCGATACGATCCCGGTGTCGATCGCGCGGCCCGTGCGCGGATCGAGCGTATGCGCGCCGCGCCGGTAATCGCCCGAGGTCGCGACCGCCATGCCGTGCAGCGCCACGCGTAACGGCGGCAGGATCGTACCGGTCGGGGTTTCGAGATCGACCCACCACGGATCGCCGTCGGGCCGCATTCCCGCGCCGACGAGTTCGCCGCCGATCTCGACGAGGTGATGGACGAACCCCGCGGCTTCCAGCAGCGCGGCGACCGCATCGACGGCATATCCCTTGGCGATTCCGAAAGGTCGAGTGCGATGCCGCCCGGCTGGAGCAGATGCGTGCCGGTCGCGGACCTGGACGTTCTGGAGGTAGACGTCGTGGAAGTAGACAGGGCGAGGTGGCGCCAGCCTGATCTGGCCATCGCCGCCTCGATCTGCGGCTCGCTGGGCAAACCCTCGACAGGGATCGGACCGAACCCCCAGGCATCGACGAGCCGGCCGATCGCCGGATCGAACGCGCCCCGGTCGTCTCGGCGATGGCGAGCGCGCGGACCATGACCCGTGCGAAGTCGGTCGGGAGCGTCGTCCATGTCCCCGCTGCCGCGCGATTGAAGCGGGACAGCAGCGACGTCGGTACCCAGTGACTCATTGCCGCGACGATCCCGGCGAGCCGCGAGACGATCGCCCGGTGGATCGCTCGCTGGATCGCAGCCGTGTCACAGTCCCGCGGGGCGGCGAGTTGCGCGTGCCAGGTCGTGCCCATCGTCTCGCCGCGCAGTGCGATCACGATATCGGAGGGATCGGGCATTGCCGGCGCGATCGTCGCCGGCAATGCGATCCGCGTCGTGGGAAGGGGCCTGCTCACCCGGGATGGTTACGGCGTCAGCACTTCGAGCGTCGTGACGTAGCTCATCCGGCGTTCGGTCGCCCGCGGGCTCGTCGCCTTGGCGTCGGTCATCGTCGCGCTGAGCCAATACATACCCGCGGTCGGCCAATCGACGCTGAGCATGCCGTCCGCGCCGGTGGTCAGTTCGCGTGCGCCTTCGTCGTTGCGGTAGCGCTTGCCGCCGGGGATCACGGTGACCTTGATGCCGGCGGTTGGCTTGCCGTCGACCAGGAAACGGAACTTGGCGGTCTCGCCCGCGACCAGTTCGTCGGGATGCGTGACCGGTGCGAACTCCAGGCCCTTGCCGGTGGTCTTGAAGACGGTGGTGGTCGGTGCGCCGGCGGTCACGAAAATCTCGTTGCGGCCGGTAACCTCGGTGACCTTCACGTCGGTCGCGTTGGCGGGAATGTCGGCGACGGTCAGCGGGGCGGGCGCGTTCGGCTGCGGTGGACCGCGACGGCCGAGGCGCTTCTCGACGCCGTCGACCTTGAAGCTGCCCATGACGGCGGACATCTGGGTGCCGATCTTCCATGTGCCGGGCTTGTCGAGCTTCACGTCGAAGACCGAGCGATAGCGGCCGGTCGCGCCGTTCTGGAGCGTGCCTTCGCTGCCGTCGGGCTGCCAGACCTTCATGCCGTCCAGCCTGAGCGGCTGGTGGTCGAAGAAGAACAGGTCGTTCGACACTGCGGCGTCGACCGTCACCCAGCCGTCGGTCCCCGAGAACACGGTGGCGGACGGCAGCAGCCACATGCGGTGCGCGGACAGCGCGGTGGGGATCGACAACAATGCGGCGGCGGCCAGCAAGCGTGCCGCAAAAGACGTCTTGGCGAGAGGCTTCATGATGTGATCCTTCAGCAAGCCCATCTCAGCGGGCGGAGACGGCGATGGCGCCAAGTTCGGTCTTGCCCGTGGTGCGGGCTCCGGCGGTAAGCGGTACGGAGACGAGTTCGCGGCCGCCGGTCTCGCGGGCGGCTTCGACGGTCAGGATATAGTTGCCGGGCTTGAGATTGGCGGGCAGCGGGATGGTGTACTGGCCGGGCCCCCGCGTGGCGCCGCTGATGCCGTCGGCGGGCATGTCGAGGCTGCGGCCCCCTTTCGCCACCATGCACGCAGGTCTGCGAGCCATTTGGTGCCGGGGTCGTTGCCGCGCTTCTTCAAATCGTACCAGACCGCCAGCGTGCGCGGGCACCGCCGCCGACCGGCTCGAGCCAGATGGCGACATAGGGCTTGTGATATTCGGCGACGTTCAGCCGCGGGACGGTGATCGTGACGGTCCCCGCAGGCGCGGCGCTCGCGGGCGGTACCAGCGCGGGCGCGGTGATCGCTCCGCCGAGCAACAGGAACGCGGTTGGACGCATGGCAGGACCCCTCAATGGATAAACAGGATGGCGAGCAGGACGGGAATGGCGAGCCCGGCGGCAACGATCGGCCAGGTTGCCGGTCGATGGCGTGCGTGGAGCTGCAACAGGAGCAGCCCGGTCAGCGTGAACAGGATACACGCGCCGGCGAAGATATCGATGAACCAGCTCCACGCTGCGCCCGCATTGCGACCCTTGTGGAGATCGTTGAGGTACGAGATCCAGCCGCGATCGGTCGTCTCGGCGGTTATCCGACCGGTCGCGCGCGCGATGCTGACCCAGGCATCGCCGCCGGGACGGGGCAGCGCGACATAGGCGTCGGTGTCGGACCATTCGACCGGCTTGCCTGCGGGATCGAGACCGATCGCGGCGGCTACGCCCTTCGCGACCGGCGTTGGGAGTGGCGCATCGGCGGCATGCGGTGCGGTCAGCATGCGGAGTAGCGGCGCCGGCAGCATCCCCGTCTTTTCGGCCACGACCGGCTTGGCGCCGATCGTCGCCGCATGGTTGAGCGTGATGCCGGTAATCGCGAACAACAGCATGCCGACCAGGGACAACGCTGCGCTGATCCAGTGCCAAGTGTGCAGTTGCTTGAGCCACCAGCCCCGCCATTTGCGCTTTCGCTTGGCGACGACGGGCGGTGGGGCGGATCCCCGGGAGATGAGAGACTGTGGCAGAGGCTGGGGCGTGTTCACCGCCACCGCCTATCGCGTCGCCAAACGGGAATCAAGGCTATTGAGAATTGTTAGCAAAAAGTCGTGAGGTGCTCTAGTCGGCGAACTCCGGCGATCGGATGCGCGATTGATTGACGATGGGATTTGCCGAAGACGGGGCGAGCAGCAGGACCGACGGTGTCGCCGCGGGATCGAACGCCCGAAGGTAGAAATGACCGGTGCCGGCTAGGCCCAGCATAAGACTGGGGATTCGCCGGCGCCGGGCGTGCCCGACGGCCAGGGGCGACCAGTTGCGCCATAGGTGTCGATCCCGTGCCGGGCGATTTCGTCGACGATCGTTCGCGCCTCGGCATCGCCGCTCGCTGTGGTCCAGCTCAGGAACAGTTCCGCATCGCCGGCCGCGCCGTGGCACAGCGAGTAGTTGCAGCTGCTGCGCGCGAGTTGGCCGATCACCGATCGGGCGGTGATCCGCAAGGCGGACTCGATCGCCGGGCGCATCATCGCGTCGCCGGTGAGGTCGAAGGCCCGAATGCGCGCGAGACCGATGCCGACCGCGCCGTGGCACCAGGCGGCGGGTGCGGCGCCCAACGGCTTGCCTGCATCATGGCTGCGCAGATCCGGCCATTGATCGCTCGCGGTGTCGAACCAGCTGTCTTCATAGGCGAACGCGGCGCGTCCCGCGGCGGCGAACCGATCGTCCTCTGTCACCGCGGCAAGTTCGAGCAACGCCCAGCCGACCCCGCCCGCGCCGTGCGACAGGCCGGTCAAATTGGGGCGGCGTTGGGCGCGAAAGTCCGCGACCAGATCGTCCGACAGGCCGGATAGATCGACCAGTTCGGCCATCTCGCCCATCGCGTTCCAGGACATGCCGCGGTCGCTGGTCTCCGCGCCGTCGAGCAGGCGTTCCCCTGCGACGGTCGCGGCATCCGTGAGCGAGGGCGCGTCATAGGCCGCGCCCAGGGCAAGCAATACGGGGATGGCGCCGGCATTTCCGGACATCACGTCGATCGCGACGCGCCCCTCCGGCGACAACGCCACCGCGCGGTGGACCATCGCCAGGCCTTGCGCGACGAGGTCTTCGCGACCGAGTGCGGAGCCAGCCTGCATCGCGGCATAGCCGATCCCGAGAAACCCGGTGTAGAACCCCCGGTGGAGCGCGTCGGGGATATCGGCCGCGCGATCGAGCGCATGTGCGATCGCGCCGGTGGCGGTGCGTGCCGCCAGCGGATCGCCCGTCGCCCGGTGCAGCCGCGCGAGGAACAGGCCGATCCCTGCGGTACCGTCGTACAAGGTCGGACCCATCGTGCCGCAGCCAAGCACCTGCGTGCCGGTGAAATCCTCATGGACCGGGCCGAACCAGTTGCACCGCGCATCATGCCACACCGCATCGCGCGCGAGCTTGGTGCCGATATCGAACGCGGTTTCGAGATAGAGGGGTTCATGGTCACTGTATCGCCTGCTGCGAGAGCATTGGGGAACGTCGTACTGGTCGTCGGACCCGGCGTTGAGCCACAGGGCGTCGGCGCGCAGGCCGGCCTCTGCGATCCTTGCCGTCAGCGTTGCGGCGAACAGCGGTGCGGCGAACCCGCCATCGGCCCGCGACGCGGCGAGCGCCTGTGCGACCAGGCGGCTGCGGGCCATGCCGAAGCTCTCGCGGTTGCCGGGATCCTCGGCAAAGCCCAGCCCGGGCGCCAGGCGCCTCGCGAACAGCGGCACGGGCTGGTCGAGCAACGCGGCGAAGGCGGGGTAGGCCGCGAGAAGGATCGTCGATACCGCCGGGAACAGGTGCTGCGCGACATACAGCACCGCGTTGTCGCGACGGGTGTAATCGGCGCTGCGCACGACGATCTTGAAATCGAACGGTATCCGGTAGCGATTGAGCAGCGCGGTCAATCCGGTCACCAGATCGACCGCGCCGCCGATCCGCACGTTCCAGTAGAAGCGGACCATGGGCGCGAGATCGTTCACGTCGCGAAACGCTTCGCCGAACGCGTAATAGAAGCCGGGTTGCGCAGTGGCCGATCCGCCGGCGATCTGCACCGCCAGCGCGCTTCCCTTCGGGATCGGCATGACGCCATCGATGGCGAGGAACTGGCCGGGCACGAACCGGCGGGTGCGGCCGTGGCGCGTGGCCAGCACGCTGCCGTTCGTGTCGCTCCCGCTGAAGATCCATCCCTGTTCGGCGCGCGATCGGCTGGTATTGGCGCGTTCCAGGGCGGTCGTCAGGTCGGCGGGTTCGACCGCGGCGACGGCATCGTCCCTGGGGAACACCCGCGCATAGGCATGTTCGTAGACCACCGGCATCAGGGCGGTCGCTAGCGCATCTTCGGTCGCGGCGCCGTTGACGCGCCCGACCGACACGTCGTCGAGCAGGATCGCACCGTCGTCGCCGATCCGCAGCGCCGCGACGAAGGGGCGAGTTCGCTCGTGGTGCCGGTCACGCCGCGATTGCCTGGTGGGGCGCCCGGTCAGGCGCCCGGTCGAGCACCCGCGCGGCCGGATCGACGATGCCCAGCAATTCCTCCGCCACCCGGTCCGGATCGGCAAGGATGTTCAGCGCGGTCTGGGCGAGCAGAATGGCGATCGGATCGGTCGTCTGGCTCCAGGCGCTACGCTCGAAGGCGGTCACCATCATGCGCGCGGCCAACATGCCGATGCAGCGTTTCAGGAAGCCCGGCGCGTCGCCCCGATAGGCGTCGCTGGCGGTGATATACGCCGCCCAGAACGACGCGATCGCCGGCTGGACCGACGCGAGTGGCACGGTCGCGCCCGCGAACAGCGCGGCGGGATCCGATCCCGCGGGCATCGAGCCGATCCAGAAGGCGAGATAGGATTGCAGCATGCTGCCGACGTCCCAGGCGGCGTCGCCGATATCGGCCAGTTCCCAGTCGATGATGTAGAGTCGCCGGTCGGCCAGCGCGTCGCCCTCGGTGCGAGCAGGCAATTTTCCCAGCGCATGTCGGTATGGATCAGCGTGTCGCGTTTCCACCCGTCGCGCAGTTCGCCGAGCATCGCACCCGCGCCGGGCGCCGCGAGCAATATGTCGAGGAGCGCCGATGCCGCCGGACTGCGCCGCATGCCGCTGACATCCGCCTCGCCGTGGAGCCGCAGAATCCAGGGCGATTGCTGAGGGAACAGCGCAGCTTGCGGCGCGCCTTCGACGAAGCGGATCGCGTGATAGGCGGACAGGGGCGGTCCCCAGTCGTGCGGCGAGATCGACCGGGCAGGTCCCGAGCTTGCGGTGGACTGCGGTCAGCGTCTCGCTGTCCGGAATCAGATCGTTGATCAAGATGCCCTGCTCGGCATCGTGGAGCCGGAACTGCGGCAGCAGATCGCGCAGCGGGCGCAGGCGTTCGTCGCCGAACGCGCCGCGATAGACCTCCGCTTCGCGCGCGATCGTCTCACGCGTGCCGGGCTCGGTCTCGATCGCCTGCTTGATGAAATACGCCGGGCCGTTCCGCTGCTTGAGCATCACGAACCGGTTGCGGCTGCGGCTCATCGTCAGGACCATGCCGCCATCGACGATTCCCGCGCGGTCGATCAGGCCCTTGCCTGTCAGGTAGCGGATGAGATTGCGCGTGACGATCGGGTCCATGCGGCCTGCCATATGCGAGGGAAACCTGCGAAGAACCGCCGACCCGTGAGGGCCGACGGCATTCGGCTATCGATCAGAAGGTACAGCCTGCCGACCACATGACGTGCTTGCAGTCGAGTTCGACCTCGGCGGCCTGCGGTTGGCCGGCAAAGGTGCAGCCCGCCGTCCACATGACGTGCTTGCAATCCGTGGCCGCGACGTTTTCCTCGGGAACCGCCACCAACGTGCAGGCGAGGGTCGTCAGGACATGCCCGCAATCGGCGACCGATTCAGCAGCCTGGAACGTGCACCCTGCGGTCCACAGCACGTCCTTGCATCCGGGTGTCGCACCCAGCGCACCGGTCTGCTCGTCACCCAACGTGCAGGCCAGCGTGGTCAGCACGTTGCCGCAATCCACCGCTGCGGCCGGCTGTGCAGCGCCCAGCGTGCAGAGGGTCGTGGTCAGGAGCTGGACGCATTCGACCGCGTTCGCCTGTTGTCCCGCGAACGTGCAGCCCGCCGTCCACATGACGTGCTTGCAATCCGCCAGCTGTGCGTCGCTGCCGGCGCCGGCCGGTACCGGCGCGCACCAGGTCGGTCGTGCAGTGACGAGTGTGACGCACATCGCGTCCCCAGCCGCGGGAGCCTGCGCATCGAGCGTGCACGCCAGTGTGGTGAGCACGTTGCCGCACGCCGCGCCATAGCCGGCCGCCTGCTTCCCGACACCCTGTCCGCCCTGGAACGTGCAGCCCAGGCTGAACACGGTTTGCACGCACCCGACCGCAGCAGCAGGGGCGGCTTGCGGTGCACCGAGCGTACAGACGAGCGTGGTCAGCACGTTGCCGCAATCCACGGCTGCCGCCTGCTGGCCGGCAAAGGTGCAGCCTGCGGTCCACATCACGTCCTTGCAGCCGGGCGTGCCGGCTCCTGCGCCGACCGCCGTGTCCACGCCGATCGTGCAGAAGATCGTACCCGTTATGATCGGGCAACCGACCGCGGGGCTGCCGCCGCCATACCGTTGCTGAACGGAGCCACCGAGATAGTTCTGAGCGTAACCAGTCATAGCGCCTTCTCCTATGTTTCCGGAATATCCGGAGCGATGAGGCGATCGTGGGGGCTGTTTTGCCAAGGCACAGGTCGCCGCAACCAGCAGCACGTATTGGTGCACTGATCTTTTGAATAGAATCCAAGAGTAAAGGTCGGCTCGGCTCTTGACTCTAATGACAATTGTGTAGACTGAGATTTAGTTAATCAGTCGTCAATGAATCGAATACTGTTGTTCGATGATTCTTGAGCTATCAGCGTCATGATCCGATTGGGATTTGGCCGCAATTGGCAATTGAACCAAATTCGATTGTATTTGGCGCAAAGCATCCGAGATGGACAAGTTCTGTCGTAAGCACAGATAGCTATGCTTGATCGGCAAATAAAAGTTTCAGAATTGAGACTGGGTGGTGCCAAGCGCTTGAGACCCGGACTGGCCCTGATCGGGGGCAGGGGTAGCGGTATTGCGCTGATATGGAGATATCTTGGCCGGTGTTCGGCCGGAGTCGTCGGGTCGGGGGCGACCCGCCGGGATCGCCAGTTCGGCATTTTCCGGCAGGTCGCGTTCGTTGGAGGTAGAGCCGCGGGGCCGCGATCAGCTGATGTGGACTGCCTTGGTGACGAGATGCGCGGTGATGCCCTCGGGCCCGTCTTCCGAGCCGTGGCCGCTGTCCTTGACGCCGCCGAACGGGCTGTCGGGATAGCTCAGGCGGACGGTGTTGATGCCGACCATCCCGGCCTCGATCGCATCGCCGAGCAGGTTCTGGCGCCGGCCATTCTCGGTGAAGCAATAGGCGGCCAGCCCGAACGGCAGGCGGTTGGCTTCGGCGATCGCATCCTCGTCGCTGCCGAAGCGGCTGAGCAGGGCGACCGGGCCGAACGGTTCCTCGTTCATCGCGCGCGCCGACAGTGGCACGTCGGACAGGACGGTCGGCTGGAAGAAGAACCCGCCTTGGCCGCCATAGTCGCCGCCCGCCAGCAGCTTGGCACCGTGGTTGGTCGCGTCGCCGACCAACTCGGCGATCGCATCGGGGCGGCGGGCATTGGCCATCGGACCCATCTGACTCGCCGAATCCATGCCGTCGCCGACCTTCAGGCCGCGGGTCCGTTCGGCAAACCCCGCGGCGAAGCGGTCATAGATGCCGTCCTGCACGTGGAAGCGGGTCGGCGCGACGCAGACCTGTCCGGCGTTGCGGAACTTGTGCGCCACCAGCGTGTCGAGCGTCTTGTCGAGATCGCAATCGTCGAACACGAGCACCGGACCGTGACCGCCAAGCTCCATCGTCGTGCGCATCATCGTGTCGGCGGCCAGCTTCATCAGCGCCTTGCCGACCGGTACCGACCCGGTAAAACTCAGTTTCCGCGTGATCGGCGAGGCGAGCAGATGGCGCGAGACCATGTCGGGCACGCCGAACACGCACTGCGCGACGTCGCCGGGCAGGCCGGCATCCTGGAAGCACTTGAGCACTTCGACCGCGCTGCCGGCGGTTTCCTCGGACGGCTTGATGATGATCGAGCAGCCCGCCGCGAGCGCCGGCGCGATCTTGCGCACGACGTTCATGATCGGGAAGTTCCACGCGCAGAACGCGGCGACCGGTCCGACCGGCTGGTGAAGCACGAGGCTGCGGGTGCCCGAGGGGCGGGGCAGGACGCGGCCATAGACACGCAGGCCTTCGGCCGCGTGGAAATCGAGCAGTGCGGCGGCGAACGCGACCTCGCCCTTGGCCTCCGCCTGGATCTTGCCCTGTTCGAGCGTGGCGATGCGCGCGATATGATCCCCGCGCTCGCGCAGCAGTTGCGCGGTGCGCGTCAGGATCGCGGCACGCTTTTCCGGCGGAGTGGTGCGCCACGCGACGAACCCGCGCTGCGTCGCCTCGAGCGCCCGATCGAGATCGGCGGCGCTGGCGAGCGGCAACGCGGCCTGCCCCCACCGGTCGCCGGATTGAGCACGTCGCGCGTGTCGCGACCGTCCCCGCTCAGCCATTCGCCGGCGATATAAAGCCCGAGTTTGGTATCGTAGGTCGCAGTCATCAGCGTCTCTCCGTTTGCGTCGATCGAACTGTCGGGCTCATGTCGTTGCGGTACGGCGCGAATGTAACCCTATCGCGGGAGAATCGGGAGAAGGTCGCGTGGCGATCGACGGACCTGCGGCACGGGTCGCGGCTAATGTCGGCGGGGCGGTCGGCGGCCGACGATCGAGCCTGCGATGATGGAGAAGCTGGTGACCCCTACGAGAATCGAACTCGTGCTTACGCCGTGAGAGGGCGTCGTCCTAACCGCTAGACGAAGGGGCCGTTAGCAGATGCGGGCGTCTACGGAAGGTGGTGGCAGGCGTCAAGACACCTGCCGACTTTTCCTGCGACGCCCGCCGTTTTGTCAGGCCGCGACCTTCTTGCGTTCGGCCATTTCCTCGTTGAGCATCTCGGCGAGGAGGAAGGCGAGTTCGAGGCTCTGGCTGGCGTTGAGGCGCGGGTCGCAGTGGGTGTGATAGCGATCCGCCAGCGATTGCTCGGTCACGTCGACCGCGCCGCCGGTGCACTCGGTCACGTTCTGGCCGGTCATCTCGGCGTGGATGCCGCCGGCGTGCGTGCCTTCCGCGCGGTGGACCGCGAAGAAGCCGCGGACTTCGGCGAGGATGCGGTCGAACGGCCGCGTCTTGTAGCCGTTGGCGGCCTTGACGACGTTGCCGTGCATCGGGTCGCAGCTCCACACCACCGGATGGCCTTCGCGCGTGACGGCGCGGACGAGGCGGGGCAGGTTCGCCTCGATCTTGTCATAGCCATAGCGCGTGATCAGCGTCATCCGGCCGGGGATGCGGCCGGGGTTGAGCGTGTCGAGCATCCTCAGCAGGGCGTCGGGCTCCAGGCTAGGCCCGCACTTGATGCCGATCGGGTTGCCGATGCCGCGGAGGTATTCGACGTGGCTCGAGCCCTCGAACCGGGTGCGATCGCCGATCCAGAGGAAGTGCGCGCTGGTGTCGTACCAGTCGCCGGTCAGCGAATCCTGCCGGGTCAGCGCCTGCTCGTACTGGAGAAGCAGCGCCTCATGGCTGGTGTAGAAATGCGTCTGTGCGAGCTGTGGCACGGTCTCGGGGTCGATCCCGCAGGCGGCCATGAACTCGAGCGCCTCGCCGATCCGGTCCGCGGTCTCGGCATATTTCTTCGACCAGGGCTGCGGCCCATGAAGTCGTGAGTCCAGCGGTGAACCTGATGGAGGTTCGCATAGCCGCCCTGTGCGAACGCGCGCAGCAGGTTGAGCGTGGCAGCCGACTGCGAATAGGCGCGGATCATGCGCTGCGGATCGGGCGCGCGGGCCTCTGCGGTGAAGGCGATGTCGTTGACGTTGTCGCCGCGGTACGACGGCAGCTCGACGCCGCCGATCGTCTCGGTATCGGTCGAGCGCGGCTTCGCAAATTGCCCGGCCATGCGCCCGAGCTTCACGACCGGCAGCTTCGATGCAAACGTCAGGACGACCGCCATCTGCAGGATGACGCGGAACGTGTCGCGGA
Source organism: Sphingomonas sp. AC411 (assembly GCF_979253035.1). Lineage (NCBI taxonomy): Bacteria > Pseudomonadati > Pseudomonadota > Alphaproteobacteria > Sphingomonadales > Sphingomonadaceae > Sphingomonas > Sphingomonas sp. AC411. Next base: position 389,617 of record NZ_CEEDAQ010000001.1, read on the forward strand.
TGTTGTTCGCGCTGTGCTCGGCGAAGGACTCGGCGCAGTCGCCGCCCTGGAGCAGGAACGCCTTGCCGGCGGCGACCTCGGCTAGGCTCGCGGTCAGGTTGCGCGCTTCGCCGGCGAAGACCAGCGGCGGGAAGGTCGCAAGCTGATCGGTCGCGGCGGTCAGCGCGGCGGCGTCGGGGTAGGTGGGGAGCTGCCGTGCTTCGTGACGCGTCCAGCTGTCGGGGGCCCAGTTCGCGGCCATATCATGTCGTCCGATTGATGAATTGTGGGGCTGGCCATGCGCGAAAACGCCTTTTCGCGCAATGAAGTAAAGCTTTGGGGCGGGTGTGCCGGCTGGTTTCAATACCCTGCGTCGAGGTCCGCGACGTTCTTCATCGACGTGCCCGCCAGGAACGCGGCGAGGTTCTCGAGGAACAGCGCGGCGCCGCGCGCGAACATCGTGGTCTGGCTGCGGCCCGACAGATGCATCGTGACGATGGCGTTGGGCGTCGACCAGAGCGGGTGATCGGCGGGCAGGGGCTCGGGGTTGGTCGGATCCAGCACTGCGCCCGCGATCCCGCCGTCGGTGAGCGCGGCGATCAGCGCGTCGTCGTCGATCATGTCGCCGCGGGCGATATTTATCAGCCACGCGGAGGGCTTCATCGCCGCGAGTTCGTCGTGGCCGATCATCGCGTGCGTGGCACCGGTCGAAGGCGCTGCTAGGACGACCCAGTCGAAGTCGCCGAGTTGGTCGCGCCAGGCATCGGGCGTGAGCGTGCCGTCGCGGCCGGTGCGTGTGACGCCTGTGACGTCGACGCCGAACGCGCTCAGGCGGTCGCCGATCATCCGGCCGATCGTGCCATAGCCGATGATCAGCGCCCTGGTGCCGGCGAGTTCGATCTTGCCGGGCGCGTCCTTCAGCCATTCGTGGCGGTCCTGCGCGCGGAGGACCGTGTCGAATCGCTTGGCGGCGACGAGTGTGGCCATCACGGCGTATTCGGCGACCGCTACCGCGTTGATGCCGGCACCGTTGGTCAGCGTGACGTCATTGTCGCGCAGGGTATCGAGCGGGAATGCGTCGAGGCCGGCGTAGATCGTCGAGACCCATTTGAGATCTGGCCCGGCGTGGCGGATCGCGTCGGCGACGAGTTCGGTCGGCTGCATGTCGACCCAGGCGATGTCCGCGTCCGCGATCATCGCGTTGGCCTCCGCGGGCTTGGCGAACCAGGCGGTGTCGAGGTCCGCGGGGAGGTGCGGTTCGAGGAGGGGGCGGGCGGCGGCTGGGAGGACGGCTTTCATTGGGGGAACATCGGTTGGTGGCCGGGAGAGTCAAGTTTCGGGGTGGGGCGGGGGCCGCGTATTGAGTGGGTTAGTACGCTACAACCCAATCTCGTCATCCCCGCGCAGGCGGGGATCCATATACTCAGGGTTTGCGATTTATTCGTAAGGCCGGCCAGTATGGGTTCCCGCCTCCGCGGGAATGACGACCGTACGATGATGGCGACCTTATTCTTCCCCTAGCTACTCGGGAACTCACTCCACCGCGGTCTTCCAGTCCCAGCCTAGCGAATCGCCGTCCATGACCTCGACGCCGGCGGCGGCCAGTTCGTCGCGGATCGCGTCCGACGTGTCGAAGTCCTTGGCGGCGCGGGCGTCGCGGCGGGCCGAAAGCCGTGCGGCGATGGTGGCTTCGTCGATCGTCGCGGTTACCGGGCGGATGCGCAGGTCTTCGCGGCGGATCGTTCCGAGATCGAGGCCGAGCACCGCGTCGAAATCGACTAGCGCGTCGAGCCGGTCCGCGGGTGCGATACGCTTGTCCGCGAGCAGTTCGTCGAGGATCGGCAGCGCGCGCGGGGTGGCGAGGTCGTCGGACACCGCGGCGTCGAGCCGTTCGCGGTAGTCGCGCGCGCTACCAGAGGGACCGCCGGGGCCGCGGGCGGCCAGCGTCTCGACGGTCATCGCGAGCCGCTTCAGCCGTGTCTGCGCCGCAGCGAGGTTCTCCCACGAGAATTCCAGCTCGCTGCGATAATGCGCCTGGAGGCACATCAGCCGGTAGGCGAGCGGGTGGAAGCCGCGGTCGACGAGCGTCTGCAACGTGGTGAACGCGCCGCCGGACTTCGACATCTTGCCCGAGCGTTCGACCAGGAAGTTGTTGTGCATCCACAGCGTGGCGCCGGTATCGCCGCACTCGCAATGCGCCTGGTTCTGCGCGATCTCGTTGGGATGGTGGATCTCGCGGTGATCGATCCCGCCGGTGTGAATGTCGAACGTGTCGCCGAGATACTGCTTGCTCATCACCGAGCATTCGAGATGCCAGCCCGGCGCGCCGCGACCCCAGGGCGAATCCCATTCCATCTGGCGGTTCTCGCCGGGCGCCGAGGTGCGCCAGATCGCGAAGTCCTGCGGATGGCGCTTCCCCTCGACCGGATCGATCCGGCTTTCGCCCGCATCGTCCTGGGATCGGGCGAGGCGACCATAATCGGGCACCGTCGAGGTGTCGAAATACAGCCCGTCCGGGAGTTGGTAGCAATGCTTGTCCGCGATCGCCTTGCCGAACGCGATCATGCCCTCGATGTGATCGGTGGCGAGCGGGAATTTGCTCGGCGGGCGGATGTTGAGGTCGTCGAGGTTGCGTTTGAAGGCCTCGGTATAATGACGTGCGATCGCCCAGATATCCTGGCCGCTGGCCTTCGCTGCCGCTTCCATCTTGTCGTCGCCGACATCCGCGTCGGAGATCAGATGGCCGACGTCCGTGATGTTGATGATGTGGGTGAGCGGATAGCCCTTCCACGTCAGCACCCGGCTGAGCGTGTCGGTGAAGACGTAGGCGCGCAGATTGCCGATATGCGCGTAGTTGTAGACCGTCGGGCCGCAGGAATAGATGCCGACATTTGTGGGGTCGATCGGGGTGAACGTCTCGAGCTGTCGCGAGAGGCTGTTGTATAGCGTCGTGGGGAGCGGGTCATGCGCGCCTCTTAGCGACCGCGCGGGCGGCGGCAAATAGCCCGCCTACTCGCCGCCCGTCAGCGCGTGATGCCGATCACGGCGCTTGCGGTGTAGCCGTCGGCGACGGAGCCCGAGAAGGTCGGGGTCTGCGGCGCGACCTGCACGGCAGTGTTGTCGCCGAAGACGGTGTCGCTCGACGTCGAGATCGTGGCGAACCGCGTCGCGCTCTCCGGATACAGCGTCGTGTCCGCATAGGCCGCGTTGCAGAGTGCGGCAGGCATGGCGAGCTGCGACGTCAGTATTGCATGGCGGCCGCCGGTCGCTGCGGTCAGGCTCGAGAAGACCTCGAAATGCATGTGCGGATAACGGCCGTCGTAACAGCCGGGGACGATCGTCGTGAAGGTCACCTGGCCTGCCGCATCGGTGACCTGGACGCCGCGCAGATAGCTCTCGGTCGGCGCGCTGTAGAGGGAATAGTTGCCGTTGCGGTCGCACTGCCAGAGATAGACCGCGTAGTTGGCGAGCGGCGCGCAGGTCACGTCGACGTCGACCAAGGTCAGCGTGATCGTCAATTGCGTCCCGGTCGCGACGGTGGTCGTGCCGATGAAGCTCGCGCGGATGTCGCTGCGGACGATGCCCGACACGGTCAGCGCGTTGGCGGTCGATCCGCTCGAACCGTTGGTGCCGTCGGCGGGGTAGGGGCCGGCGGTTTCGGTCGGATCGGCGATGCAGGTCGTGGCGGTCGTCGTCGCGGTTGACGTCGATGTCGGCGTTGCGGTGGAGGCGAGGGTCGGGGTGACGTCGGTGACGATCACCACGTCGTCCGACGACTCGGCATTGCCGCAACCGGAGAGCAAGGCGAGCGTGCCTGTGCCGGCGAACCACTTCAGCGCGTCCCGGCGGGCGAGCAGCGTCCGCATCACCGCCATGTCCTCGACCAGGCTGTGGCCGTGGCCCTCGGCGTGGGGGCCTTGGTCGTGATGGTGCATGATATGGCCTATCTGGTAAGGAAGGCCGTCTGGCGAAGACGTGTGGCCCGGGTGTTTCGCGGTGTTGCGGTGTGTGTCCGCGATCGGTCTGCACATCGAGGTGGCGCACCCGCCCCGAGCGGACGGTCGCTGGCTTTGGTCGCGGGTTTGGCTTGAAACGCTGGCGGACCCCTGATAGGGGCCCCAGTTCATGCGGCGCGGACCTATTCGCGACGGCAAAAATCTATTCGACCGGAGCTAAACGGGTTTATGCAGATCATCGTACGCGACAACAACGTCGACCAGGCCCTTCGCGCGCTCAAGAAGAAGCTGCAGCGCGAAGGCGTGTATCGCGAGATGAAGCTGCGCCGGCACTATGAGAAGCCGTCCGAGAAGCGCGCACGCGAGCGTGCAGCAGCGATTCGTCGTTCGCGCAAGCTCGACCGCAAGCGCGCCGAGCGCGACGGCGCACGGTAAGATCTAATCGACCAGACCCGGTGATCGGGTCGGGTCGGTATTTACGGGGCGGCCGAGAACGGCGCCCCCGCTTGCTTTCCAACGGCACGCGCGGCGCTCCGGCGTGACCAGATGATCCCAGATGATCTGAGGGCCTTGATCCGATGTCGACCGTCACCGCAGTGCCGCTGCAGCCCACCAAGCGCAGCTATCTCGTCTATCTCTGGGCCGGTATCGCGCTCGCGCTGATCGCCGCGGTCGCGCTCGCGCGCCAGGGCGACGATCCGCTAGCACGCAATGCCCGCGCCAAGGGCGTGGTCGTGACCGCGTCGGGTCTGCAGTACAAGGTGATCGCGCCCGGCAAGCCCGGTGCGGCCAAGCCGACCGATGCGGACGTCGCGCTGGTGAACTACGAGGGCAAGCTGCTCAACGGCACCACCTTCGACAAGTCGCAGCAGCCGACGCCGATGCCGGTGACCGGCGTCGTCCCGGGCTTCTCCGAAGCGCTGAAGCTGATGCCGAAGGGCTCGAAGTATCGCTTCTGGATGAAGCCGGCGCTGGGGTATGGCGACAAGGCGGCCGGGCCGATCCCGGCGAACTCGACGCTGGTGTTCGACGTCGAACTGCTCGACTTCCTGCCGCAGAGCGTGGTGCAGCAGATGCAGGCCCAGGCGCAGATGGGTCGTGCGCCGGGCGGTATGCCGGGTGGCGCACCGGGCCAGCCTCAGCCCTGAGTGATGGCCGGCAGATTGCCGGCGTCACGATCCTGAGCAACGTCTCCATGGATTCGCAAGCGCGCTCCCGGTCGTTCGGGGGCGCGTTTTTCGTTTGGGCGGGTGGTGCCGCTGGGCGGGGGCGCGTCGCCAACCTTACCTGAGTAAGTGACAGGCGCAGTGCGGTAACGCGGTGTCAGACATTCGGCCGCGTCTGCGACGCCCTGCCGATTCATGTCTCCAACTAGCCTCTGCGGGAAAACGGCGAGATGTCGGCGGTAGAGGCCGGGCGCGTTTACGCGTGCTCGTTCGTGAATATCGATCCGGCCTAAAGCGCCCGGCGGAGGATGTCCTGCGAAGTCAGGTCGTGCGCGTTGGTGGTCGCAACCCTCAGTCCTTGCGGCGCTGCAACAGGGCGCGGCGCGGTCGGGTCAGCAGGCTTTCGGGTAGACGATACTGGAGTATCGGCGCGGTCCGCATCTGCGGCGGGCAAAAAATAGCGGCCCGAAGACCGCTATTTCTCGAAACAAAGTCGTAAGACTTAGTTGCTGTCCGAATCGTCGTCGTTGTCTGCAACGATAACGATACCGGCGACAACTGCAGCTGCTGCGAGAACCGCAACGATGATGCCGCCGCCAGCCAGCTCGTTCTTGTCAGCCGAAACCGAACCCGAACGAACGGTAGCCGACGAAGTTGCCGGTGCTGCCATGGCCGGAGCAACTGCCATCGTGGCTGCTGCTGCGGTCAGGAGATATTTCCCAAGACGCATGATGAACTCCCTTTGTGCTCGTCAGCCCGGCATTGGCACGAAACCGCCACCGAGGCAACCGAGGTCTAGATAACCGTGCGAAGTCTTCCGCACTGTTGCGGCAGTGCAACACACTGCCGCCCCCTCCTTATACCGATCCAAAACCGTGGGAGAAGCGGCAGTTTGCTTGTCGTAGGTTATTTCGCGCCAACCTGATCCCCCGTCCGGCGGGATCCGCCGCGGTCTGCAACGACCATGTCTCGGCACCCTCGATTCCGAGCGCGGTCAACCGGCCCGAGGCGTAGGCGCCCGTATCGATGCCGATCCGGTGGCCGCGCCGCTCGACCTCGTCGGTCATCGTGTGGCCGTGGACGATGGTCTTCTCCAGCGTCGAGCGATGATCGAGGAACGGATCGCGGATCCAGCGCAGGTCCGACGTCCGCTGCAGGTTCAGCGGCGTATCGGGACGCACGCCAGCGTGGACGAATGCGTAGTCGCCGATCACGATCATGTCTTCGAAGCGGCGCAGGAACTCCCGGTGCTGGTCCGGCACCAGCGCGTCGATGCGGTGGACGAGTTCCTCATAGTCCAGCCGTTCGTATTCGGTCGGGTCCATGCCGTAGCTGAGGATGGTCTCGCGGCCGCCGATTCGGCAGAACAGGCGTAGCGCCTTGGGTTCGCCGTCGAGCGCGCCGAGGAAGATTTCCTCATGGTTGCCGAGCAGGAAGCGCACGTCGGCGCGCGCGGCGGCAAGATGGCGCAGGCGGTCGATCACCGCGGCAGAGGCGGGGCCGCGATCGACGATATCGCCGAGAAACACGATGGTCGTCTCCGCGGGGCCGCGCGCGCGCTCGTCCGCCTCGATCAGGCCGATCAATTCGTCGAGCAGGTCCGCACAGCCATGAATATCGCCCACCGCATAGACGCGGCGACCGTCGGGGATCCTGGGCTGGTTCGTCTTGGCGCTGCTACGGGACTTGAAAAGCTTTGAAATCATGTCGCTATCGATGGGGAGGGAAGATGTACCAGAGCTGATCGGACGCGCGGTCGCATAGGATGTTCCACGGTCGGTCGCAATGTATGCCAAGCGTCTGCGATCGGTGCCTATGCGGCATGACGCGGCCGTGCGCGATGGCTAAGGAAGGTTCATGTCGATGATCCCCGCCTGCTGCCGCTCCTGCTGCTCACCGCCGCGTCGCCCGCCAAGGAGGTCGCGCCCAGCCCCGCGTTCTTCGAGACGTTGCGTGCAGCCGACCTCCGCCTCGCGACGATCGCCTACCGGCTGACGACCGCCAACGCTGCGCTGTGCGATCGACAGCAACCGCAGATCGGAATGCCGATCCATGCGCTGACGCAATACGGGCCGGCAGCGCGCCCGTCCGCGGCGACGGCGTTCGGCTTCGAATCGACGGTCGGCGTCGAGGCGGTCGTGCCCGGAGCGCCCGCGGACCGGGCTGGTTTGCGCGCGAACGACTCGATCTTCACGATCAACGACACCGAGCAACCCGGGCTGCCGGGTGCGGATGCCACAGAGGGCGCGGGGCACGCGATGCGGCGGAAGCGGTGATTGCGGCGGCGCCGATCGCCAAACCGTTGCGGCTGACCATCCTGCGCGGAGGGAAGCGTTTGCCGATCGCGGTGCAGCCGGTCGGGGGGTGTCGCTCGCGGTTCGAGATCCTGCTGGGCAGCGGGCTCAGCGCAACGGCGGATGGCGCGATCGTGCAGATCGGCGAGCGCTTCTTCGAGGATTATACCGACGAGGAGATCGCGGTCGTCGTCTCGCACGAGCTGGCGCACAACATCCTGCGCCACCGCGACAGGCTCGACGCCGCGAAGATCAACCGCGGCATGCTGGCGGAGCTGGGTCGCAACGGCCGGTTGATCCGCGAGACCGAGGACCAGGCGGACCTGCTCGGGATCTACCTGCTCGCCAATGCCGGATACGATCCGATGTCGGCGCCCAAATTCTGGCGGCAGAAGGGCGGAACGATCGACGGCGGGCTGTTCCGCAGTCGTACGCATGCCTCGTCCAAGGCACGCGCCGAGGTGCTTGAGGCCGCCGCGCGCGACATCGCGGCGACCTCGACGCGGCCGATCATCCCGCCAGTCGTTGCGACTCGAAACGTGCCGTTGCGCTGACTGCGGGCAGCGACGGGCGCGGCTGGTCCGGCCAGATACCGCGCGTGTCGAGCACTGCCTTGTCGGCGCGCTCCTCGAGCGGGATCGACTTGAACACGTCGTGGTCGACCAGCACGATCATGATCGAACATGTCTCGATTGCGGTATCGACGTCGATCAGTGTTGCGCCGGTGCCCGCCAGCACGGTCGGCAGCGTCTGCGCATAGGGCTCGACGATCCGCACCCGGTCGCCGAACTGCCGCGCGACCGCTTCGGCGACCTTGAGGGCAGGGCTCTCGCGGAAGTCGTCGATGTTCGCCTTGAACGCGAGGCCGAGGCACGCGACAATTGCGTCCGGTGACGCCTCGACGAGAGCGGCGACCTGCGCGATGACGTGGTCGGTCTTGCCGTCGTTCACTTCGCGCGCGGTACGGATCAGCGGCGTCTGGTCGGGGGCGGCATGCACCAGGAACCACGGATCGACCGCGATGCAATGCCCGCCGACGCCGGGGCCGGGCTGCAGGATGTTGACGCGCGGGTGACGGTTGGCGAGGCGGATAACCTCCCAGACGTCGACGCCCATCGTGTCGGCGATCAGCGACAATTCGTTGGCGAACGCGATGTTGACGTCGCGAAACGCGTTCTCGGTGAGCTTGGTCATTTCCGCGGCGCGCGCGGTGGTGGTGACGCAGGCGCCGCGCACGAACCGGCGGTAGAAGGTGAGGGCCTTGCGTGCGCACCGCGGCGTGATCCCGCCAATGACGCGGTCGTTGTCGATCAGCTCGACCAGGATGCGGCCGGGCAGCACGCGCTCGGGGCAATAGGCGATCGCGATGTCCGCCTGGTCGCCGGTCTTGCCCGGTACGCGCAGATCGGGCCGCAAGGTCGCCAGCAGATCGCGGACCTTCTCCGTCGTGCCGACCGGGGAGGTCGATTCTAGGATAATCGTATCGCCCGCCTTCAGCACCGACGCGATGGTCGTCGCAGCGTCGAGGACATAGCCGATGTTGGGCGCATGATCGGCATCGAACGGTGTCGGCACGGCGATGACAAAGACATCCGCCGGCTCGATCGCGGTCGAGGCGCGCAACGTGCCGCGCGCGACGACGCCGGAGACGAGACCATCGAGATCGACCTCCTCGATATGCACCCGGCCCGAATTGACGGTCTCGACGACCGATCTCGGTCACGTCGACGCCGAGCACCTGCGCGCCGGTCCGCGCGATGATCGCAGCGGTGGGAAGGCCGATATAGCCGAGCCCGAGCACGACGACGTTGAGGTTGGTATCAGACAGCATGCCCGGCGCCCTTTGCGAGTGTTTCTGCGATTGTCTCGGCGATCCTGGCCGCGGCATGACCGTCCCCGAACGGGTTATGGGCACGCGCCATCGCGGCATATACGCCTGCGTCGTCGAGCAGCGTGAAGATTTCGGAGACGATGCGGTCTTCGTCGGTCCCGATCAGCTTGGCGGTGCCGGCGGCCACGCCTTCCGGCCGCTCGGTCGTCTCGCGCATCACGAGGACGGGCTTGCCGAGCGCGGGGGCCTCCTCCTGCACGCCGCCCGAATCGGTCAGGACGATCTCCGCCATGCCGAGCGCGCGGACGAAATGCGGGTAATCGAGCGGCTCGATCCGTGCGACGTTGGCGCGATCGCCCAGGATCGCGTCCATCACGGAGACGACGTTGGGATTGGGGTGGACGGGGAACAGCACCGCCACGTCGTCGCGCTCGGCGATCCGACCGATCGCGCGGGCGATCGCCGCCATGCCGTCGCCGAAATTCTCGCGCCGATGCGTAGTGACCAGGACGATGCGCTTGCCGGCGAAGCGCGCTGCAATGGCGTCGAGACCCGCCGCCAGTGCAGGATCCGCGGCGACACGGTCGGCGGTCCAGTGCAGCGCGTCGATCACAGTGTTGCCGGTGACGTGGATCGTGTCGGTAGGGATCGTCTCGCGCCGCAACGCCTCGGCTGCGGTCTCGGTCGGGGCGAAGTGCAGCGCGGCGATCGGCGCGACGATGCGGCGGTTCACCTCTTCCGGCCAGGGCTGGTAGATGTCGCCCGAGCGCAGCCCTGCCTCGACATGCGCGACCGGCACCTTGCGGTAATAGGCGGCGAGCGCACCCGTCATCGCGGTCGCGGTATCGCCCTGCACCATGACGAGATCGGGCATCTCGGCGTCCATCACTTCGCCAAGTCCGGTGAGCAGTCGCGCGGTCAGGCGATCGAGCGTCTGACCCGGCTCCATGAGGTCGAGATCGATGTCGGGCGACAGATCGGCGATGGCGAGGACCTGGTCGAGCAACCCGCGATGTTGCGCGGTAACGCAGGTTCGCACCGCGAGGCCAGGCGTTGCCGCCAGCGCACGGATCACCGGAAAGAGTTTGATCGCTTCGGGGCGCGTCCCGAAAATGACGAGGATCTTGGACATGGAACCTCTCTAGCCGACGATATTTAATGACGCGCTAACCGGTTACAGCGTTTCTTTGATCGGGTGATCGGAATTGCGCGGGTCCGTAACGACCGGTAAATGGTGCAGCGCAACTAAACGACCTCGAAGACATAATTGGAGCTCCGAATGACGATCAAGCCGCTTCGCAAGGCCGTATTTCCCGTTGCCGGGCTCGGCACGCGCTTTCTCCCCGCGACCAAGTCGATGCCCAAGGAAATGCTGACCGTCGTCGACAAGCCGCTGATCCAATATGCGGTCGAGGAAGCGCTCGAAGCGGGGATCGAGCAGATCATCTTCGTCACCGGTCGCGGCAAGGGTGCGCTCGAGGATCATTTCGATATCTCGTACGAGCTCGAGGACACGATGCGCGCGCGCGGCAAGTCGCTCGACGCGATCAGCCAGATCCGGATGAAGCCGGGTTCGCCGGTCTATGTCCGCCAGCAGGAGCCGCTGGGCCTCGGCCATGCGGTATGGTGTGCGCGCGAGATCGTCGGCGACGAGCCGTTCGCCGTCCTGCTCCCCGACGAGCTGATGGTGGGCAAGCCGGGCTTCATGAAGCAGATGGTCGAGGCGTATAACCAGGTCGGCGGCAATGTGATCGGTGCGCTCGAAGTGGCCGATTCCGAGACCGACAAATACGGCATCATCTCGCCCGGCGCGATCGATGGTCGTTTGACCGAGGTGAAGGCTCTGGTCGAGAAGCCCAAGCAGGGCACCGCGCCGTCGAACCTGATGATCCCCGGTCGCTATATCCTCCAGCCGGACGTGATGCGCATCCTGGAGAACCAGGAGAAGGGTGCGGGTGGAGAGATCCAGCTGACCGACGCGATGGCGCAGCTGATCGGCAACCAGCCGTTCCATGGCTTCACCTTCGACGGCCAGCGTTACGATTGCGGCGACAAGGCGGGGTACATCCAGGCGAACCTGGCGATCGCGCTGTCGCGGGCCGACATCGGTCCGGCCGTGCGCGAGTTCGCCAAGGGGCTGCTGAAGGGCTGAACCGGGTCGTTGCCGAGCCGTTACCCCGAACCGGTTCGGCACGTATTCGCGTCAAACATGTAACGGTCATTCCCGCGCAGGCGGGAACCCGTATTGGCAAACCTCGCGACATGATCGCGACCTCCTGAGCATCTGGGTCCCCGCCTCCGCGGGGATGACGTTACAGGTGGAAAAGGGGGCGCCGAATGGTTCCGACTGGTTCGGGGCCACCGGAACACGTCCGGCATGACGACGTCGGTGGTCGAGCGTGCGCCTAGCCGCGCGTTGTACCGCAGGCGCGGCAACCCGGATCCTTCGGCAGGCGGATCGACCGGAAGCGCAGCGCCAGAAGGTCAATCAACAGCAACTTGCCCGCGGGGTCGTCGCCGAACGGGGCGATGGCGCGCAGGACTTCCAGTGCGGCGAGGCTGCCGATCACGCCGGTGACGGGGCCGAGGACGCCGTCTTCCGCGCAGCTCGTCTCGGCCCGCTCGGGGTCTTCGCCGACGAAGCAGCGGTAGCACGGCTTGTCCGCTTCCCAGCCGCGATATGTGGCGAGCTGTCCCTCGAACTGCCCGACAGCGGCGGAGACGAGCGGGATCTTCGCGACATGCGCGGCGTCGGCGACGCAGAAGCGGGTCGCGAAGTTGTCGCAGCCGTCGAGCACGACGTCGGCCCCGGCCAGCAGGCCCGCGACGTTCGTCGGATCGATCTGCACCCGGTGGGTTTCGACCGCGACATGCGGGTTGATCCGCTGGACCGCCGCTGCTGCCGCCTCGACCTTCGCGATGCCGGTATCCACGGTGGTGAAGATCGTCTGGCGTTGCAGGTTCGACGGCTCGACCCGGTCGTCGTCGATCAGGATGAGGCGACCGACGCCGGCGGCCCCCAGATACTGGATCGCGGGCGAGCCGATCCCGCCTGCGCCGACGATCGCGACGGTCGCCGTCTTCAGTCGCGCCTGCCCGGAGCCGCCGAATTCCTTTAGGACGATATGCCGCGCATATCGGGTGAGTTCGTCGTCGGAGAGGATCATGCGCCCCAGGCGAACGTCAGGCTGGTGCGATACCAGGTGTCCGTATCGGTATCGACCACGTCGATCGAATCGCGCGCGCCGAGGATGACGCCGGCCGCATATTGCTCGACCGTCGGGCAATCGATCGCGCGCGGGGTGATGCGGCGGACGCGGCCGTCGCGCGTCATCAGCACCGCGAGGTCGAGGCTGAGCGACCAGCCCTGCACCGTCCGGACCGCCTTCGCGCAACGCCCGGCCATGACCTCGCCGTGGACATAGGCCGAGGTGTTGGCGAGCGTGGTCGCCTGGCGACGGATGCGCAGGGGGCAGCGTGCTCCAGTCCTGTGGGGGCAATGGGCCGGATACTGGGCCGGATACTGGGGCAGATGCGGGCACCGTAGCGGGCGGCGTCGCCGGGATCGTGGGGACGACCTGCACCTGAGCGATCGGAGGCGCCGCGGCTTGGAGCAGGAGGAGGAAGGCGGCGATCATCGGCCGGTCGATCCGAAGCCGCCTGCACCGCGGGTGGTGTCGTCGAGCGTCGCGACTTCGTCGAGCGTGGCGCGCAGGACGACCGCGGGAACGAGCTGCGCGATGCGGTCGCCGCGCGCGATCTCGAATGGCTCCTGGCCGAGATTGGCAAGGATCACCTTCAATTCGCCGCGATAGTCGCTGTCGATCGTACCGGGCGTGTTGAGGCAGGTGACGCCGTGCTTGAGCGCGAGGCCGGAGCGGGGCGGACCTGGACCTCGTGCCCGTCGGGAATGGCGATCGCGAAGCCGGTCGCGACGGCGGCGCGGTCGCCGGGGGCGAGCGTCAGTGCCTCGGCGGAGACGACGTCCATGCCGGCGGCGCCGTCGGTCGCGTAGGCAGGCAAAGGCAGGCCCTCGCCGTGCGGGAGGCGTTTGAGTTCGATGCGGATCATGATGCGGCTTCTAGCGCATCGGCGATGCGGTCCGCCAGTCGGGCGGCGACCGCGTCCTTGGGCAGGCGCTCCCAGCTCTCGACGCCGGCAGCCGTGACGAGATGCACGCTGTTGTCCGCGCCGCCCATCACGTCGCCCGATACGTCGTTGGCGACGATCCAGTCGGCGGCCTTGCGAACGCGCTTGGCGGTGGCGTGTTCGAGCACGTGTTCGGTTTCTGCGGCGAACCCGATCAGGAGGCGAGGGCGGTGCGGGCTGCGCGCCAAAGTCGCGAGAATATCGGGATTTTCCGCAAGCGTCAGCGTCGGCGTTGCATCGCCTTTCTTGATCTTCTGCTGGGAGGATTCGACATGCCAGTCGGCGACCGCGGCCACCATGACGGCGGCGTCGGCGGGCAGCGCGTGGTCGACGGCGTCGGCCATCTCGCGTGCCGTTTCCACGTCGATCCGGTCGACCGCCGGCGGGGTCGCGAGCGTCACGGGGCCGGCGACGAGCGTGACGCGTGCGCCGAGTTGTGCCAGCGCCGCGGCGATCGCGAAGCCCTGTTTGCCCGAGGAGCGATTGGCGATGTAGCGGACCGGGTCGATCGGTTCGTGAGTCGGGCCGGCGGTGACGAGGACGTGGCGGCTCGTGAGGCGCTTGCGCGGGCCGGGAGCAAGCATGTCTTCGATCGCGGCGAGGATCGCGGGGGCTCGGGCAGGCGGCCGGGGCCGTATTCGCCGCACGCCATCGCGCCTTCGTCGGGTTGCATCACCGTCACGCCGTCGGCGCGGAGTTGCGCGACGTTGCGGACGGTCGCGGCGTGGGTCCACATCCGGACGTTCATCGCGGGCGCGACCAGGACCGGCTTGTCGGTAGCGAGCAGCAGTGTCGTCGCGAGGTCGTTCGCGAGTCCGCCGGCCATGCGCGCGATCAGGTCGGCGGTGGCGGGGGCGACGACGATCAGATCGGCCTGGCGGCTGAGCTGGATATGGCCCATCTCGGCCTCGTCCTTGAGATCCCAGAGCGTCGTGTAGACCTTGTCCTCGCTGAGTGCGGCGAGCGTCATCGGCGTAACGAAATGATGCGCCGCCTCGGTCATCACGCAGCGCACCGCATGGCCGCGGCCTTTCAGCAGGCGGATCAGTTCGGCGGCCTTGTAGGCGGCGATCCCGCCACCGACGATCAGGAGAATGCGCGTCATGAGGGCGTCTTTAGCGGATAATCCGCGTCACGGTAATGCGTCGGCTGTCGAGCGCCGCATGGACCAGATCGCGCAGGCCGTCGGGGACGAACACGAGCCCGGTGAGCAGCAACGGCGTGACCAGCAGCGCCCAGTGCGGCGTCTCCTCGGTGCCGAACACGGTGATCAGCAATGCGGTGAGGACGATCATGGCGAGCGCGCGCAGGGCGAGGGGATCGCGCCATGTCGCCCAGCCGAACAGCGCGAGGCCGACGATCGGCGCCGCGAAACCCAACGGCAGCCAGGCGAGTGCGGTGGCCGAGATCGTGGCGGACACGAACGCGCCGAAACCGAGCAACCCGGCCCACTCGAAGACCATGTCGTCGAGTGGCTTGACGACCTGCACCACGGCATAAGCGTGGATTGCCAGTACGAGGGCGGCGACGATCAGCGCGGCGGCCCAGCCTAGCGCCTCGCGCCGCTGACGTTCGGCCAGCGCGAACGCCAGCATGACGATCAGATAGAGCGCGGCAGTCTCGCGGAGCACGGCCGCTGCAACACCGAATGCGATCGCGTCGACATAATGGCCGTGCCGCCTGATCGCGAGCGAGAGCGTTATCGCGAGCCCGGCCCAGAGATCGGGCAATGGCGCGAGCGAGGGCTGGAGCAGCGGCGCGAGGCTGGCGAACAGCAGCAAAGCGACCGCCGTCTGCGCGGCGCGCGTCTTCAGTACCGGCTGCATACGGCCATGGCAGGCGACCGCGACCGCCGCGGTGAGCAGGTAGACCATCGCCATCACCGCTATGTTCGGCAGCGCGGCCTCGATCACCGCGAGCGTGGGCAGGCGGAACGCGGTGAATGGCGCGAGCGGATAGCCGCCGGCGCGCAGTGCATCCGCGGCTACCGCATAGTAATTGCCACCGTGGCGAACGCCGTCCACGATCATTGCGTATAGCGCGGTATCGGTATGACCAGGCGCTACGGACAGCGCGGCGAACGTCGTGGTCAGGATCAAGGCCAGCAGCGCGACCACCGCGCGGGCGGCGGGTTGCGAGATGTTTGCGAACCTTGACGGCGCCGCGAGCCAGACCGGGGTCAGCGGGCGGCGCATCGTCACGTCACGCTGAACCACGTTCCTGCGATGCCGACGAGCGCGGCGATCACCGCCACCGCCGCATAACGCCAGCCGCCGCCGATCCGGATGACTTCGATCTCGCGCAGCGGCGGCATCGGGGGCGCGCCGCCGGGGGCGGGGTAATGCGCCTCGATCCGGCGGACCAACTCGGGCAGGCGGGTGAGCGTCTGGAAGTCGGCGATCAGGCGGTCGGCGATCGCGGCCTCGGGGCCGAGTTCGCCGCGGATCCAGTCGCGGACGAACGGCTCGGCGGCTTCCCACAGGTTGATGTCGGGGTTGAGGCTGGTCGCGACGCCCTCGACCATCACCATCGTCTTCTGGAGCAGCAGCAGATGCGGCTGCGTCGCCATGTCGAAATCGCGCGTGATCGAGAATAGACTGTCGAGCATCATGCCGATCGACATGTCCTTGACCGGCAGCCCGCGCATCGGCTCGCCGACCGCACGCAACGCGGTGGCGAACTCGGCGACGTCGTGGTGCGCAGGGACGTAGCCGGCCTCGAAATGGATCTCGGCGACGCGCTTATAATTGCCGGTGATCAGCCCGTAGAGGATCTCGGCGAGCCAGACGCGCGCGCGGCGGTCGATCCGGCCCATGATGCCGAAATCGATCGCGGCGATCCGGTTGCCGGGCAGCGCGAACAGGTTTCCCTGGTGCATGTCGGCGTGGAAGAAGCCGTCGGCGATCGCCTGGCGCAGGAACGCGCGGACGAGCGTGTTGGCGAGGCCGGGCAGGTCGTAGCCGGCGGCGACGAGCGCCGGGCGATCGGACAGCTTGATGCCGTCGATCCATTCGATCGTCATGACCTTGTTGGTCGAGCGCGCCCAATCGATCGCGGGGATGACGAAATCGGGCTCGGCGGTCATGCCCTCCGCGAGTTCGGACGCCGAGGCGGCTTCGCGGCGGAAGTTCAGTTCGCGCAGGGTCCAGCGTTTGAACGTCTCGATCGTGAGGCGCGGGCGCAGGCGCATCGCTTCGGGGCTGAGCGCCTCCAGTTGGGCCGCGGCCCAGCTATAGGTGTCGATCGCGCGCGCGAAATCGTCTTCAACGCCAGGGCGGAGGACTTTCACCGCGACCTGGCGGCCATCGGTGGTGACCGCGCGGTGGACCTGCGCGATCGATGCTGCGCCGACCGGAATCGGTTCGATCCGCGAGAACAACGTCTCCAGCGGCTTGCCGAAGCTCGCCAGCATCGCCGCCTCGATCGTCTCGTAGGGGACGGGGAGAGCTGGTCCTGGAGCCTGAGCAGATCGTTCGCCGCGTCCTCGCCGACGAGATCGGGGCGGGTGGCGAGCGTCTGGCCGAGCTTGATCGCCGCGGGTCCGATCGTCTGGAACGCGTCGGCGTAACGCGGCACTGCGGGCACGCGCGCGCCGAACCGGGCGATCCGGGCGAGGCGGCGGACGGGGCTGGCGTGTTCGGGTCACGCTCGATCCCGCGCAGCGCGCCGTGGCGAGCGAGGATGCGGCCCCATTTTAGGAGACGCCATATGTGGGTGGTTGAGGCGGTCACTGGGCCGGAGCGCCTTGAGAAGGGTTATGTTCACGCGAAGGCGCGAAGGCGCGAAGAGAGATTTGTTCACGCGGAGACGCGGAGACGCGGAGAGAAAGAAGAAGTGGTTTGCGCGGAGGCGCGGAGGCGCGGAAATGTGGCGCCTCGCCGCGCTTGCGGCTTTTCATCATGAGCGAAGCGGTTGCAAAGCGCTGGCGCGCAAGAGGCTTCTTGGCGCTTTCGCCCTTACTTACTCTCCGCGTCTCCGCGTCTCCGCGTGAACACATCTTTGCGTCTTCGCGCCTTCGCGTGATCACTATATCTTCCACCCACTGTGGATCGCGACGAGTCCACCCAGCAAAGGCTCGACCTTGGTCTGCACGAAGCCCGCGTCCGCGATCATGCCCTTGAACTTTGGCATGTCGGGGAAGCGCCGGATCGACTCGATCAGGTAGCGATAGCTGTCGGCATCCTGCGCGAGCAACTGGCCGAGCTTCGGGACCATCTTGTGCGAGTACGCATCGTACACCTCGGCGAACCCAGGCCACACCGTCGTGGAGAATTCGAGGCAATAGAAGCGCCCGCCACGCCGCAGGACGCGGTGCGCTTCGCGCAGAGCCTTGGGGATGTCGGTCACGTTCCGGATGCCGAACGCGATCGTGTAGGCGTCGAAGAACTTGTCGGGGAAGGTCAGCGTCTCCGCATTGGCTTCGGTCCAGACCAGGCCGTCGATCCCGCGCTTCTGAGCGCGCTGCATGCCGACTTCGAGCATCTGCGGGTTGATGTCGGCGACCGTGATCGACGCGCCCGACGGCTCCATGCGGAACGCGATGTCGCCGGTGCCGCCCGCCATGTCGAGGATCTGCTCGCCTTCGCGCGGTTTCACGCGGCGGACGAAACGGTCCTTCCACAGCCGGTGCATGCCGCCCGACATCGCATCGTTCATCAGGTCGTATTTGCCCGCGACGTTCGAGAAGACGCCGCCGACGCGGGCGGTCTTCTCGGTGGCGGGAATGTCTTCGTAGCCGAAGGAGACGGTATCGGGCGTCGAAGCGGGCGCGGGCGCGATCAAGTCGTTCATATCCTGCGCTCTAGCCGCGCCTTGTGGCGCGAGCAAACGCAACCTAGCTGCAAAGCGTGCCAGAATTACCAGAAGTCGAAACCACCGTGCGCGGGCTGGAGCCCGTGCTCAAGGGCCAGCGCCTGACCTCGGTCGAGCCACGCCGCGCCGACCTGCGCAAAGCGATCCCGGTCGACCTGCGCCAGCGGATGACCGGGGCGACCGTCACGACGCTGGGGCGGCGCGCCAAATACGGCCTGATCGATACCGATCGCGGGGATACGCTGATCTTCCACCTCGGCATGTCGGGGCGCTGGCGAGTCGATCCGAGCGAACTGCTCGCGCACGATCACCTGCTGATCGGCACCGCGGCGGGCCGGACGGTTGCGCTCAACGACCCACGGCGATTCGGCTTTCTCGATCTTTGGGCGACCGAGGACATCGCCAATTACCCCCGTTCCTCAGCATGGGGCCCGAGCCGCTCGGGCGAGACCTGACCGCCGCGTATCTGCTGGAGGCGCTCGAAGGGCGGGGGCGTCGATCAAGGCGATGCTGCTCGACCAGCGGATCGTCGCGGGTCTCGGCAACATCTATGTGTGCGAGGCGCTGCACATGGCGAAGATCGCGCCTAGCCGGGCGGCGGGACGGATCTCGCTGTTTCGACTCGAGCGGCTGGTCGAGGCGATTCGGACAGTGTTGACGGCGGCGATCTTGGCGGGTGGGTCGTCGCTCCGCGATTATGTGCGGCCGGACGGCGAACTTGGCTATTTTTCCAAGCAATGGCGCGTCTATGGTCGCGAGGGTGGGGCGTGCGAATGCGGCTCCACCGTCAAGCGCCGCACCGAAGGCGGGCGCTCGACCTTCTGGTGTCCGAAGTGTCAGCGCGGCTGAGCGTTTCGGTTGACGCGCAGGAGCAAAGTGAGTAGGGCCGCGGCTTCGAGAGGGCGTAGGAGCAATCCGGCGCCCCTTTTATTCATTCGAACATCCAGAGGGCTTCATGGCGAACACGCCGCAGGCGAAAAGCGTATCCGTCGCAACGACCGTCGCGCGGAAGTGAACGGCAACCGAGTCGGCCGTATCCGTACCTTCATCAAGAAGGTCGAGGCCGCACTGGCGTCGGGCGACAAGGGCGCAGCGACCACCGCACTCGCGGCCGCACAGCCTGAGCTGCAGCGTGGCGTCGCCAAGGGCGTGCTGCACAAGAACACCGCGAGCCGCAAGTTCGCGCGTCTGACCAAGGCCGTGACCGGGCTCGCCTAAGCGAACGATCACTGTCGAAAGCGGATCACCCGTCGGGACATTCCCGGCGGGTTTTTGCGTGTGCGAAGGAACCTCCGGAGAGTCCGCATAACCCTAGGATTCTGCCACGATTCGTGTGCGAGAGAATCACGTCATGCAATCGCCGAAATTGCAAAAAATGCGTAAACACAGCGACTTATAAAAATATCGACGCATTTCCGCGGCTTGATCAAGTCAACCCGCTTTATTTCGAAAATGTGACGCGTCGGGGCCTTGCTCGGATCGCTGATCGCTTCATAACGGGGCTCACAGCGACGGTGGTTTCCACCGCTGCATCAACAAACAGGGCGAAGATGCCGGATGACCCTTAGGGTCGTCTGGGGGCCATTTTCTGTCGGGACTATGTCACCTGCACGCCTGTCGTGCGGGGTCGGAGAAGTGTGCGCGTGACGAAGTGGCAAGGACCGATGACCCACGCGACCGAGGCCGAGAAGGCCTGGGCCCGCGTGCGTGCGTCCTTGCGCGAGTCGGCGGGCGCGCGGCTGTTCGAGCAGTGGCTGAAACCGATCGAGCTGATCCCGGGCGAGGACCACGACACGATCCGTCTCGCGCTCCCATCGGCGTTCATGACCAACTGGGTCCGCAATCATTACGCCGACCGACTCGTGCTCGAATTCAAGCAGATCCTGCCCAACGTCCGCACCGTCCAGATCGAGACCCGGGCGCCGGGTCGCGCGCCCGTCGTACTGGCGATCGAGCCGGTGGCGGATCCGGCGGTCGTAGAGCCTGCCGCGCCGAAGCCGGTCGTCGAAGCCAAGCCGGTCGCAGAACCCCAGCCGGCTGCGCCTGCACAGGTATCGATGAAGTTCGGTGTCGATCCGTCGCTTAAGCCTGCACCAGCGGTCGTCGAGGCAACGGCGGCGGTCGGCGTGCCAGCCGAACGCCCGCCGCTTGATCCACGCTATACCTTCGAGCGATTCGTCGTTGATCCGTCGAACAAGGTCGCGTTCAACGCGGCCAAGGTGCTCGCCGAGCCGGGGCCGGTCCGGTTCAGCCCGTTGTTCCTCCACAGCGGCACGGGGCAGGGCAAGACCCACCTCATGCACGCGATCGGCCACGCGTTCCTCGAGCATAACCCGCACGCGATCGTGCTGTGCATGTCCGCCGAGCGGTTCATGTACGATTTCGTCGCGGCGATGCGCGCGCGCGATACGCATGCGTTCAAGCAGCGGCTGCGCGGTGCCGACCTGCTGCTGATCGACGATCTCCAGTTTATCGCCGGCAAGGACGCGACGCAGGAAGAATTCTTCCACACGGTCAACGAGATCATGGCGGCGGGCAAGCGGCTGGTGATCTCCGCCGATCGCTGCCCGCAGGCGCTGGAAGGCGTCGAGGCGCGGATCATCAGCCGGATGGCGGTCGGGCTGGTCGCGGACATCAAGGCGCCCGACCTGACGCTGCGCCGGACGATTCTCGATCGGAAGCTGGTCGACCTGCCCGACATGCGCGTGCCGACCGACGTGCTCGACCTGCTCGCCAGCCGCATCCATGCGAACATCCGCGAGCTCGAGGGCGCGCTCAACCGCGTCGTCGCTTATGCGCAGCTGACCGGCGACACGATCGACCTCGATTTCGCGGTGGCTACGCTCGGCGAAGTCCTCCGTGGCGCGCAGAAGCGCGTGACGATCGACGAAATCCAGAAGCTCGTGTCCGCGCATTTCGAACTGAAGCCGCTCGACCTGATCTCGGCGCGTCGCGCGCGCGCCGTGGCACGGCCGCGGCAGATCGCGATGTATCTGGCCAAGCGGCTTACGACTCGGTCGCTGCCGGAGATCGGACGGAAGTTCGGCGGGCGCGATCATTCGACGGTGATCCATGCGGTGCGCAAGATCGAGGAACTGCGCGATCTGGATCGCGATATCGATGCGGCGGTCCGCGTGCTGATGCGTGAGCTCGAAGGCTAGCCTTCCCTCCTTGTTCCCCCGCGAAGGCGGGAGCCCAGACTGGACCCCGCCTTCGCGGGGGAACACACTTCATTGGCATACTGAAGTCTTCCCCTCCCTGGAAGGGAGGGGCCGGGGTGAGTCGGCCAGCTTGTCGCACCGGTTCCATGATGCGGCTGGCGACCCACCCCCGCCCCTCCCTTTCAGGGGGGCAGGTCGGTTCGCGTTTAGACCTGCAACCCCATTGCGTCCTGCGTCGCCTTCAACACCGGTGCCGCCAGCGCGCGCGCTTTCTCCGCGCCTGCCTGCAGTACCGCCGTCACCGCACTGCGATCATCCAGCAACCGCACCATCTCATCACGGATCGGGCCCAATTTCGCCACCGCTAGGTCCGCTAGCGCGGGCTTGAACGCGCCGAAGCCCTTGCCGCCGAACTCGCCGAGCACGGTCGCGATATCGCTATCCGCCAGCGCGGCGTAGATCGTCAGCAGGTTGCGCGCCTCCGCGCGATCACCCAGTTCCTCGACCGTTGCCGGCAAATTGTCGGGATCGGTCTTCGCCTTGCGGAACTTGTCGGCGATCGTGTCATCGCTGTCGATCAGTTTGACCACCGACTGCTCGGACGGATCTCGATTTGGACATCTTCGCCGAGGCATCGCGCAACGACATGATCCGCGGCGCGGCCTTGCTGATCAGCGGCGCTGGCAGCGTGAACAGGTCCACGCCATAATCGCCGTTGAACTTGGTCGCGATGTCGCGCGCGAGTTCCAGATGCTGCTTCTGGTCCTCGCCGACCGGCACGTGCGTCGCGTTGTAAAGCAGCACGTCGGCCGCCATCAGCACCGGGTAGTCGTACAACCCGACGCTCGCGCCTTCGCGGTTCTTGCCCGCCTTGTCCTTGAACTGGGTCATCCGGTTCAACCAGCCGACGCGGGCGACGGTGTTGAGCAGCCACGCCATCTCGCTGTGCGCCGGCACCCGCGCCTGGTTGAACAGGATCGACTTCGCCGGATCGATGCCGGCTGCGATCATCGTCGCCGCGACCTCGATCGTGTGCGACGACAATTCCGCCGGCGCGATCCATTCGGTCGGCGCGTGGAGATCGGCGATGAAGAACATCGACTCGCCACCCTGTGCCGCGACGTCGTCCTGGAGGGCAACCCATTGCTTCACGGCGCCAAGGTAATTGCCGAGGTGGAGATTACCGGTTGGCTTGATGCCGGAGACGACGCGCATAGAAAAACCTATCTGGAACGACGCAGAAGCGTGGAGATGTCGCCCAGCCGGAACGCGCCGGTGAGCAATGTCGCGATCGCATAGACCACGCCGCCGGTGGTAACCAGCACCAGCATGGCCCCCAGCGCTGGATGCTTGTGCCGGTCACGAACGGCTGGAACAGGTCGTTGAGGAAAAACATCACGACGCCCATGATCAGCGCGGCGACCAGCAGCCGCCACGTCCGCCGGCGAAGCCTGGCGTCAGGCGTGAAATGCCCGCGGCGGACGAGCGTGCGGTAAAGCATCGCGACGTTGACGGTGCTCGCGATCGCGGTGGCGAGCGGCGGGCCCATGTGGCCGAGCGGCTTGATGAAGGCGAGGTTGAGGACGAGGTTCACGACCATCGACATCGTCGCATAGCGTACCGGCGTCTTGGTGTCCGAGCGTGCGTAATAGCCGGGCGTCAGGACCTTCACGAGGATGTACGACGGCAGGCCGATCGAGAAGGCGGCCAAGGCTTGCGCGGTCAGCACGCTGTCGTCGAGCGCGAACTTGCCGTGCTGGAACAGCGCGCCGACGATCGGCACGCCGCACACGATCAGCGCGACCGTGGCGGGGAGGGTCAGGAACAGCGCCAGTTCCATGCCGCGGTTCTGCGTTGTCATCGCCTCGGCCTCCTCGCCGCGGCCGAGCTGGCGCGAGATGGTGGGAAGCAGGACGGTGCCGAGACCGATGCCGATCAGGCCGAGCGGGAGCTGGTTCAACCGGTCGGCGAAATAGATGTACGAGACCGAGCCAGCGGGCAGCAGCGCGGCAGCGAGCGCGGTCGAGACGACGAGGTTGATCTGCACCGCGCCGGCCCCGGCGGCGGCGGGCCAGATCAGCGACATCAGCTTCTTAACGTCGGGATTGAGTTGCGGACGCTTGAGCCGCAGCTTCACGCCGGACGCGCGACAGGCCCAGATCAGCCACAGAAGCTGCAACGCGCCCGACACCGTCACCGCGATCGCCTGGTTGCGCGCGGTCAGCAGCGGCTGGCGTTCGTGGAACAGCAGCAGCGCGGCGATCAGCGTCGCGTTGAGCAGGATCGGTGCCGCCGCGTTGATCCAGAACTTGTGCAGCGAATTGAGGATGCCACCGAGCAGCGACACGAGGCTGATCAGCAGCAGATAGGGAGGGTGATCCGCGACAGATGGACGACATAGTCGAACCGTTCCGCGTTGGCGCCGTTGAACCCGAAGGTCAGCAGCCACGTCATCGGCCACGCCGCGAGTTCGAAGATCGCGGTCATCAGGATCAGCGTCGGGAGCAGCACCGACAGCGCATCCTCGGCGAACGCGATCCCGTCGGGCAATCCGCGCCCGGTCTTGTCGCCGACCTTCCGATTGAACATCGGGATGAACGCCGCGGAAAACGCGCCCTCCGCGAAAAGGGCGCGGAACATGTTGGGGAGGCGGAACGCGATCAGGAACGCGTCCGACGCGAACCCCGCGCCGACGAACCGCGCGAACAGCGAGTCGCGCACCAGCCCCAGGACACGGCTGGCGAGCGTCAGCCCGCCGACCGATCCCAGCGCCTTGGTCAGGTTCATCTACGCGCGCTCCACCTCCGGTCGATCAGGCCTGGCCGAAATCGCCGACGTTCGGCTGGATGCCCTGCTGCTCCGACTGGGTCAGGTACAGCTGGCCGAAATCGATCGGCTCGAGCAGCAGCGGCGGGAAGCCACCGTCACGCACCGCATCCGACAGCACGCGGCGGGCGAACGGGAACAGCAGGCGCGGTGCTTCACCCAGCAGGAACGGCTGGACATGCTCGGCCGGAATGTTGCGGAGCCCGAAGAGCCCTGCGTACGAAAGGTCGACGATGAACGCGACCTGCCCGTCGGTCTCGGCACGGACGTCGATCTTCAGCACGACTTCGTGCACCTCGTCGCCGACCTGCGCCGCGCCGATGTTGAACTGTACGTCGATCGCGGGCGGGGTCTGGTTCTGGTAGACTGCAGGCGCGTTCGGGTTCTCGAACGACAGATCCTTGACGTATTGCGAGATCAGGCCGGCGGCGGGAACCGTGTCCTCTCCGTTCACGAACTGGTCGCCCATCTGGTCGGGCGCGGTCACGCCATTGTCCTGATCATCCATTCGTCGTGTCCTTGCGAAGAAGCGTGAAATAGGGACCGAAGCGGCACGCTTGCGCGTTCATGTCGGTCAGGGGCTGCGAGTAGCAGTGCCGACCGGGCGTTTCAACGGGCCCGGGTTTGAATAAGCGCAGCTTTGGCCTATGTTAGCCCGAAGATCGGAGGCACGGTTGTTTTACGTAGTTCTTCTCGCGATGGTTGCAGGCTTCTTGGCGATGCGACTGTATAGCGTGCTCGGCAAGCGGACGGGGCATGAACAGCCCTTGCCGCGCGCGGCCGAGGACCGTCCTGCGCTCGCCGCCGTTCCGCGAACGGTGGATGCGACGCCCGAGCCCCGCGAGGTCGCCAGCCGCAACATCGAGCCGCGCGCCGAAGCAGGCCTGCGGTCGATCGTCGCCGCCGAATCCGGGTTCGACGTCAACCAGTTCCTCGAAGGCGCACAGGCGGCGTACCGCATGGTGCTCGAGGCGTTCTGGAAGGGCGACGAGGAGCAACTGGGCTATCTCGCCGAGGATGACGTCCGCGCGGCGTTCGCCGAGGCGATCGCAGCGCGGGTCGCGGCGGGCGAAGTGCTCGACAATCGTCTCGTCTCGATCGAGCGCGCGGTGATCTCCGATGCGAGCGTGTCGGGTCGCGATGCGCGGATTACGGTGCGGTTCGACGCGGACATCGCGGCCGTCACGCGCGACGGCGAGGGCAATGTCCTGGCCGGGTCGCTGACCGACGCGGTCGAGACGCACGACGTCTGGACGTTCGCACGGACGCTGAAGAGCAGTGATCCGAACTGGAAGCTCGCCGACACCGACGAGGCGTGACCGTGCGCTTCAGGGGGCGGGGCTCGGCGGACTTGGTCTCTCGCTGATGTTGAGCGCGTGCGTCGGTGGCGTCGCGCCGCCGCGTTCGGGTCCTGCGCCGGTCGATCGGGGCGGTACCGCCGACCGCGAACCTTCGCGCGAGCCGGTGCGTGTGCATCCTTCGCGCGATACGGGTGCTTCGCCCAACATCCGTGGCATCCAGATGCCGGCGCGGATCGTCGGCTCTGTGCCGATGTTGTCGATTCCCGTGGTAACGCCGACGGCACCGACCAATGCGGTTGCTGCCGGCGTGATCGCCGGTCCGCCGGTCGCCAGCCTGCCGATCGACGAGACGCAGGCGCAGTCGGCGTTGTCGGCGTTCGTCACGAGCTGTCCTTCGCTGATGCGTCGTACCGATACGTCCGGCTTAACGCGTGGCACCGATTGGCAGCCGGCTTGTGCGGCGGCGGCCGCGGTTCCTCGCGGCGGTGCGCGGACCTTTTTCACGCAGTGGTTCGAGGCGGTGCAGGTCGGTGACGGCAAGGCGTTCGCGACGGGCTACTACGAGCCTGAAATCGCCGGCTCGCTCGAGCGTCGCGATGGCTATGCGCCGATCTACGGGCGGCCCAACGACCTGATCGACGTCGATCTCGGTGCGTTCTCGACCAGCTTGAAGGGCAAGAAGATCCGCGGTCGCGTCGATCGCAGCAATTTGGTGCCCTATTACGACCGTACCGCGATCGAGCAGGGTGCGATCTCGGGGCGGGCGCCGATCCTCGCCTGGGCGCGCGATCCGGTGGAATTGTTCTTCCTCCAGATCCAGGGTTCGGGGCGACTTCGGTTGCCCGACGGCGAGATCCTGCGGATCGGCTATGCGACGCAGAACGGCCGCGATTATACCGGCATCGGCGCGCTGATGAAGTCGCGCGGGTTGCTGCAACCGGGGCAGACCTCGATGCAGGGGATCGTCGCCTGGCTCCACGCGCACCCGGCCGAGGGGCAGGCGATCATGCGCGAGAATAAGAGCTTCGTGTTCTTCCGCGAACTGGAGGGGGCACCGTTGGGGGCACTCGGCCTGCCGGTCACCGGCCAGGTGAGTGCGGCGGCGGACGTCAAGTTCGTGCCGCTGGGCGCACCCGTGTTCCTGTCGCTCGATCGGCAGGATGCGAGCGGCTTGTGGGTGGCGCAGGACACCGGCGGCGCGATCAAGGGGAGCAATCGCTTCGACACGTTCTGGGGCGCCGGGCCAGCGGCGGAGTCGACCGCAGGCGGGATGGCGGGGCGTGGCACCGCGTTCCTGCTGTTGCCGATCGGTACGGTTCAGCGTCTCAATGGCCAAGCGAATGGGGCGCAATATGGCGGGCCGACCCCTCAACCCTGACCCGCTCACCCCCGAGGAGGCGCAGCTCTGGGCGCGGGTGATGCAGACCGTCCGGCCGATGCGCTCGGTCGCGGTTCGCATTCCCGAGCGCGCGCCGCCGCTGCCGCCCCCGCCGAAGCCGGTGATCGGGCCCAACGGCAAGGTCGTTCCGCCGCCACCGGCGCCGCTGGGCCGGGTGAAACCGATCGTTCGTACCGTCGTCACGCCGTTCGCCAGCCGCCCGGGTGCGAAACCGGTGGTACCGCCGCGGCCGGTCGCCAAGCCGATCACCGCGAATACGCTGGATGGTGGCTGGGACAAGCGGCTGACGCGCGGCGTGGTCAGTCCGGATAGCTCTATCGACCTTCACGGACATACGCTGGCGTCCGCGCATACGTTGCTCGACGTTGGTCTCGGGCGGGCGATCGCGCGTGGCGACCGCGTGCTGCTGCTGGTGACGGGCAAGCCGCCACGACCCGAGAGCGAACGTCCGCATGCGCGCGGGGCGATCCGGTCGGCGGTGGCGGACTGGCTGGCGGGGTCGCGTCATGCGGACTCGATCGCGGCCGTGCGCGGCGCGCATCCGCGGCATGGCGGGCAGGGGCGTTGTATATCGTGCTGCGCCGCGGGCGGGATTAGGCGACATTAGGACTAATCCTCCCCCGCCAGGGGGAGGTGGCGCCGAAGGCGACGGAGGGGAGGAACACGCCACGGCGGTTCTTCCTTACCTCCCCCTCCGACTGGCGAGAAGCCAGCCACCTCCCCCTGGCGGGGAGGATTAGATACTGCGTCGCCGATTTATCGCAGCGCCCGGTCGATCACGCCGGCATAGATATCCGTCAGCGCCAGCAGGTCCTCGACCGCGACTGCTTCGTCGACCTTGTGCATCGTCGCGTTGATCAGGCCGAACTCGACCACCGGGCACAGCTTCGAGAGGAAGCGCGCGTCGGAGGTGCCGCCGGTGGTCGACAACTCCGGCGTGATGCCCGTCGATGCGATGATCGCGTCAGACAGCAAAGCGGAAAACGCACCCGGCTCGGTCAGGAACGCTTCGCCCGAGACCTTGCCCGTCACTACCGCACCCGGCGCATGGCGTTCGGCAATCGTGTGAATGCGCTCGATCAGGTCGGCCCCGCGATGCCGATCGTTGAACCGGATGCTGAGCCGTGCCGACGCCTTGGCCGGGATGACGTTGTGCGCGGGGTTGCCGACCGTGATGTCGGTAACCTCGATGTTCGATGGCTGGAACCAGTCGGTCCCTTCGTCGAGCACGACGGTTTCAACCTCGGCCAGGATCGCGATCAGTCGCGGGATCGGGTTGTCGGCGAGGTGTGGGTAGGCGACGTGACCCTGCCGCCCGGGCACGTCGATCCAGATGTTCACCGAGCCGCGCCGCCCGATCTTCACCATGTCGCCGAGCCGTGCGGTCGAGGTGGGTTCGCCGACCAGGCAAAGATCGGGCACGATGCCCCGCGCGGCCATCCGCTCCATCAACGCGACGGTGCCGTAGGTCGCGGGGCCTTCCTCGTCGCCGGTGATTATCAGCGACAGCGTGCCGGCATCGCTGCGGCTGGCGGCAGCCACGAATGCGGCAACCGCGCCCTTCATGTCGACAGCGCCGCGTCCGTACAGCAGCCCGCCGCGGACTTCGCCGGACCAGGGGAACCGGTCCAGCCCTCGCCCGGTGGAACGACGTCGACATGACCGGCGAACGCCAGATGCCGTGGTCCGGTCCCGCGTGTCGCGAGCAGATTCTCCACCGGACCGTCCGGAGCCTCGCCAACGACGAACCGATCGACCGCAAAGCCGAGCGGCTCCAGCGCCGCCTCCAGCACATCGAATACCTCGCCGCGCGCCGGCGTGACGCTATCCGCGCGCAGCAACGCCTGCGTGAGCGCGACGGGGTCGATCATGCGGTTGCGGGCGTGGGCTGCTCATATTGCTCGAGCACCCATTCCTCTTCCTGCGCGGCCGCGATCCAGTCCTGTATGAAGGGATGCTCGAACATCGCCTGCATGTAGCCGGCGGCAAAGCGCGCGATCGGCAGCTGGTAGGTGACGATCCGGGTAACGACCGGCGCGAACATGATGTCCGCCGCGCCGAACTGGCCGAACAGGAAATCGCCACCACCGCCGAAGCGCGCGCGAGCCTGCGCCCAGATCTCCATGATCCGCTGCAACTCGGCGAGCACGTCGTCGTCGGGCGTGCGCGCCGGAAACACCTGGCGGACGTTCATGCTGTGCTTGCGGCGCAGCGCGGCAAAGCTCGAATGCATCTCCGCCGCCATCGACCGCGCCATCGCCCGTGCGGCATTGTCCTCGGGCCAGAAGCGCTCGCGCCCGACCTTGTCGGCGAGATAGTCGACGATCGCGAGGCTGTCCCACACGACCGCGTCGCCGTCCCACAGGATCGGCACCTTGCCCGACGACGGCGCGAATTCGTTCCCTGAGCGGCGCTTTTCCCAATCGGCGTCGTACATCGGCACGACCACCTCCTCGAACGGCAGCCCGGACTGCTTGCACGCGAGCCAGCCGCGCAGTGACCAGGAGGAGTAGGCCTTGTTGCCGATGATCAGTTTCATGCGCGCGGTGCTAGGCGAGGGGACGGAAAGAGGCAACTCGCTCGCAGTCCCCTCTCGTGTCGTGCGGTCAGAACAGGCCCGGCACTTCGCGCTGTGCGGTGCCCGGGCGATCCGACATCAGCAGGTCGCGCCGCGTGTCGGCGGTACGGAGCGATCGTGCGTTCGCCGCGCCCGTGATCGGCGTACAACTCCGCCCAGCGAGAAAGTTCAGGGCTTGGCGCGTCGACGATTCGAACGGGTCGCCGAGCTGGTAGCCGATATCGTCCGACGCCTGGCAGGACGCCTCGACCTTGGTGGCCAGCCCGTCATAGTAATCCCCGCTGCGCGCGGCGTTCTGGGTCGCAAGCGCCACCACGCGCAGGCGATCGTCGCACGCTTCCCTGTCGAGCGCGATCTGGCCGACCGGCTTGCCATAGGTGTTGGTGCCGATCAGTCCGGCGTTGCTGTGCAGGTACGGCGTGAACGCGTTGATGACGAGTTCGCTCGCCGACGCCGTGCCGCCCGTGCCGATGAATGCGATCCGCGTGGGCGCGATCGATTCGGGCTGCGGCGCGAAGAATCGTGTCGTGTTGTTCGAGGCCTTCTCCGTGCGGAAGGTGACGTAGTCGAAGACTTCGGAGGTCGACCGGGCACCACCGAGCAGATCGCCCAGATACTCCGCCGTCTCGATCAGGCCACCACCGTTGTAGCGCAGATCAATGATGACTTTCGTGACGCCCTTGGCGCGGAAATCGGCGAAGGCGGTCTTGAGCGCGGGCTCCGCGGTTTTGATGAACGTCCGCAGATTGATGTAGCCGACGCTCTGCCCGCCATCCTGGATGATCTTCGCGCCATAGCGGCTCGAGACCGGCAGCAACGAGAAGTCGGTCTTGGTAACGGTGACGGTACGCGTCCCCGCCGCGTCGTTGATCTGCATGACCCGTGCGGTTCCGGCGGTATCGGGGCCGAGCGCGGTAGTCAGCCCGGCGGTGCCTTCCGCGGCGACGATCGCACTGACGGTTCGAAGGGTGGCGGACGTCGTACCGATCGCCAGGATCTCCGTACCGCGATCGATCCCTGCCGCGAGCCCCGGCGCGCCTTCGAACGACTCCGCCGAGAACAGCCGCTGGCCGGACTGATCCAGCGCGAACCGGATCCCGAAGCCTGCGCTGGACCCGGCATTATAATAGGCGTTCTCTTCCTTGATCGACGTCAGATAGGTGAAAAACCGGTCTTTCCGCTGCGCCCGCGCGGTGGCGGTGAGCGCGTCGATATAGTCGTCGACCGTCGTGTAGGACGCGGTGCTCAGCGTCGCGGGCAGCGTGTCCGGGAACAGATACCATTCGCGGATTTGCGCCGCCGCCCAGTCCTGGCGTTCGCGCAGCGAGCATCCCGTGGAGGCCGTCGGAGCCGGCGCGGGCGTACTGCCGCCGGTCGAAATCGTGCCCTCGTCGCTGCCCCCGCAGCCCGACAGCATCACCGCCATCGCCAACATTCCCCCGAACGCCCTACGCATATCGTACTCCCCTTTACGGGAAGCTACGGAGTTTGACGAACCGTGTCAGCCGGAAACCGAAGATCGGTCCGCAACCGTTCGTTTAGCTGACCGCTTCGACGACTGCTGCGCGGAGTTCGGGGATACCCATCCCGTATTCGCTCGACGTGACGAGGATGTCGGGATGCGCGGCCGGACGCTTGCGCGCCTCGATCGCGGTGCGCTCGGTCACCTCGACCAGTTCGGACGCCTTGATCTTGTCCGCCTTGGTCAGGACCATGCGGTAGCTGACCGCGGCCTTGTCGAGCATCTCGAGGATCTCGCGGTCGACGTCCTTGATGCCGTGACGCGAATCGATCAGCACGAGCGCGCGCTTCAACACGTCACGACCGCGCAGGAAATCGTTGATCAGGAATCGCCATTTCTTGACGACGTCCTTGGGTGCCTTGGCGAACCCGTAGCCGGGCATGTCGACGAGGCGGAACGCGAGCGGGGCGCCGACCTCGAAGAAGTTCAGCTCCTGCGTACGGCCCGGCGTGTTCGACGTGCGTGCCATCGAGTTGCGCCCGGTCAGCGCGTTCAACAGCGACGACTTGCCCACGTTCGAGCGGCCGGCGAACGCCACCTCGGGCACCGACGCATCGGGTAGGAATTCGAGCGTCGGTGCCGACTTCAGGAAGCCGACATGCCCCGCGAACAGCTTTCGCGCATGCTCCAGCATCTCGGGCGTGAACGGCGCTTCCGTCTGCTCCAGGTCTGGACCTAAGTTGGGAACGTCGTTCACTTGGTCACCGGCACTTTCAGGCCCGGATGGCGGGCGTAGAGCAGCTTCTGCTGGATGATCGTCAGGACGTTCGACGTGATCCAGTACACCTGAAGGCCGACCGCGAACGGCGCCATCACGAACATCAGGACCCATGGCAGCAGCTTGAAGACCTGCTTCTGCGTGTCGTCCATCGGCGTCGGGTTCAGCTTGAACTGGAAGTACATGCTGATGCCCAGGATGATCGGCACGACACCGATCGCGATCATGTGCGGCGGCGTGAACGGCAGCAGGCCGAACAGGTTGAGCGGCGTGAGCGGATCGGGCGCGGACAGATCCTTGATCCACGCGACGAACGGCTGATGACGCATTTCGATCGTCAGCATCAGCACCTTGTAGAGCGCGTACATGATCGGGATCTGGAGCAGCGTCGGCGCGCAACCCGCGAGCGGATTGACCTTCTCCGCCTTGTACAGCGCCATCACTTCCTGCTGCATGCGGACCTTGTCGTCCTTATACTTCTCCTGCAGCAGCTTCATCTTCGGCTGGACGGCGCGCATCGCGGCCATCGACTTGAACTGGCGCTGCGCGATCGGAAACAGCAGGCCGCGGATCGTCACCGTCAGCAGGATGATGGCCACGCCGAAGTTGCCGACCATGCGGAACAGCCAGTCGAGATAATAGAAGATCGGCTTCTCGACGATCCGGAACCAGCCCCAGTCGATCGCGTAATCGAGCTTGGCGACGCCGCCGGCCTGATCGGTGTAGCGATCGAGCAGGCGGACTTCCTTGGCGCCGGCGAAGAAGCGCGACGTCTGCGTGATCGACTGGCCGGGTGCGACCTGCTTGGGCTGGAGCGCGTAGTCGGCCTGGTACGCCTTGTTGGCGCCGGCGCGGAACTGGCCGTCGAACGCCTGGCCTTGATCGGGGACGAGTGCCGTGAGCCAGTATTTGTCGGTAAAGCCGAGCCAGCCGCCGGTCGTCGTGAACTTCTGCGTGGCCTCGTCGATGTCCTTGTAGTCGGGGCGGTAATGCGCGCCGCCATTGTCGACCGACATCGGCCCGACATGGATCGTCATCGACGACGGATCCTTCGAGATGCCGACCCGGTTGACGAGGCCATAGGTGGCGACGGGGACGGGCGCGGTGCCGGCGTTCAGGACGGTCTGGCGGACCGTGAACATATAGTCCTGATCGACCGCGATCCGAATGCGGAAGCGCTGGCCGGTGGCGTTGGTCGCGTCGAGCGTGACCGGCGTGGTCGGTGTCAGCGTGGTCGCGCCCGAAGGGGTCCAGACGGCGTCTGCTGCGGGCGGTGCGAGGCCCTGCGCGCGCCAGCCGAAGCTTGCGAAATACGCGTCGGGCGCACCGGCGGGCGAGAGCAGGCGGATCGGCGGCGAGTTCTTCGCGACCGTCTCGTCATAGCCCTTGAGCACGAGATCGTCGATCCGCGCGCCCTTGAGGTTGATCGAACCGGACACGCGGGGCGTCTCGATACGGATGCGCGGGGTGCTGGCGATCACGGCGTTGCGATCACCGATGGCTGCGGCACCGTCTGCGGCTGGATCGGCCGCGGGGTTCGCGACCGGCTTGGTCTTGCCGCCTTCGATCTTCGTGACCGGTGGATTCGCGGTCGGGAAGAACTTGCCCTGGATCAGCGGCCATCCGAACAGGATCAGCGCCGCGATCACCGCGAACAGCACGAAATTCTGCTTGTCGTCTTTCACAGGGCGGCGTCTTTCAATTTCTTGTCGATATCTGGGTCGCGGTCAGGAACCGGGTCAGGTCCGTACCCGCCCCACGGATGGCAACGCGCGATGCGCTTCGCCGCCAACCAGCCCCCTTGAGCGCGCCATAGCGCCCAACGGCCTCTATTGCATAGGCTGAACACGAAGGATCGTAGCGGCAACTCGACGGCAGGACGAGGGAAGGGCCGAGTTGCCAGCCGCGGGCGATGAGGATGAGGAGGCGGGCTAGCATGGTGGGGCCGACGCTATATTGCCCTCAAATTGTTTCCCCGCGAAGGCGGGGACCCAGACTGGGCTCCCGCCTTCGCGGGAGAACAAGGAACGGGGTAGGCGCGTCGAGCAACACTCGTTCCTCCGCCATCTCAACCCCGCGCCACCCCGGCGAAGGCCGGGGCCCAATTGGGGGACATCGATAACGAGGCGCAGCCATTCATCACGGCCGCTTTCCCAATTGGGCCCCGGCCTTCGCCGGGGTGGTGGCCTGCGCTGCTGTGGTGGTGTCCGCTGAGGCGGTTGCAGCAGCTTGCGGCGTAACCTTTCGGAACGCCTTGCCAAGCTCGGTCCGCAACAAGGCGTAGTCCCGCTCGACGCCGCCGTTCCGCCCGATCAAAACATGATCGGCCCCGGCAACGCCGCGCTCCGCCAACAGCTCGCGCGCCAACGCCCGCAACCGCCGTTTCATGCGGTTCCGGACGACGGCGTTGCCGATCTTCTTGGTGACGGTGAAGCCGATTCTGCATCGTCGCGTCACCGTCATCGCGGGGGCGCATGAGCAGGACGAATCCCGGCATCGGTGCGCGCTTCCTCGCATTCGCCGCGAGAAAATCGCGGCGCTTGTCTAGAATTGTTAGGCCGACAGCTTCTTGCGACCGCGGGCGCGGCGTGCGTGGATCACTGCCCGGCCGCCGACCGTCGCCATCCGTGCGCGGAAGCCGTGACGGCGTGCGCGTACCAGGTTGCTCGGCTGAAAGGTCCGCTTCATTGGTCATTCCCTAGGTCATCAAATAGAAAACGGCCGCCACGGGGACGGCCTTGATGGCTGGGCGCTTACGGAAACGAGCCGGGTAAGTCAATTCACACCGGTCGCGGCAGTGGCGCTTTAGCCGCCTTCGCGCGCTCGTGACGGCGCATCGCGCTCTGCCGCCGCATCATCCGGTCGACGAAATGCCCGGTCCGCGGCCAGCGCCGCTT
The DNA here is from genome assembly GCF_979253035.1 of Sphingomonas sp. AC411. Taxonomy (NCBI): domain Bacteria; kingdom Pseudomonadati; phylum Pseudomonadota; class Alphaproteobacteria; order Sphingomonadales; family Sphingomonadaceae; genus Sphingomonas; species Sphingomonas sp. AC411. The sequence goes on from NZ_CEEDAQ010000001.1 coordinate 424,206, forward strand.
CAACCGCGCCCATTTCAGCCGCGCCCAGCGCGAATTGCGCAGCACGAGCACCATCCCGCCGGCGAACAGGAAGATCCCCGCCGGCCCCGGCAATGGCGCAAGGATCGGCGCGCTCAGGATCAGGACCACCCCGAGCAGCAACTGGCCGATGCGCAGAATAGGGGAGCGGACGGCTTTCACGGAAGGCATGTGGGTCCGGTGTATTAGGTTAACAAGACGGCAGTTGCAGAGGATTCCGGCCGCGCGTCCTTGCAGACAGGGCAAATCGGGTATGAATAAGGCGTGACGTCGTGTCGCGGGGGAGCGGGCATGGCGGCGATCGTAGCGACGGTGGCGTATCTGGGACTCGAAGCGCGCGCGGTCGAGGTGCAAGTCCAACTGATTCCAGGACTTCCCGCGTTCAACGTGGTCGGGCTGGCGGACAAGGCGGTCGGCGAAAGTCGCGAACGCGTACGCGGCGCGATCGCCGGGATGGGGCTGTCGCTGCCGCCGAAACGCATCGCGGTGAACCTGTCGCCTGCGGATCTCCCGAAAGAAGGGTCGCATTTCGATCTACCTATCGCGCTGGCGTTGCTGGCGGCGATGGGGGTGGTCGATGCCGAGGCGCTGGCGGATTACGTGATCGTCGGCGAACTGGGCCTCGATGCACGGATCACCGCCTCGCCGGGCGTGCTGCTCGCGGCGCTGCATGCATCTGAAGTGGGGAAGGGGCTCGTCTGTCCCGCCGCGCAAGGATCCGAGGCGGCCTGGGCGGGCGAGATCGAAGTGATCGCCGCGCCCGACCTGCTGGCGTTGCTCAACCACTTCAAGGGTCACGGCCTGCTTAGCGCACCCAAGCCGGGAATCGCCGAAGCCGCCGATCACGGTCCGGACTTGCGCCAGGTGAAGGGGCAGGAGACCGCCAAGCGCGCGCTGGAGATCGCCGCGGCAGGTTCTCACAATTTACTGATGGTAGGTCCGCCGGGGTCTGGGAAGTCTCTCATGGCGTCGTGCCTTCCCGGCATCCTGCCGCCGCTGGACCCCGCCGAGGCGCTCGAAGTGTCGATGGTCCAGTCGGTCGCCGGCACGCTTTCCGGCGGTCGCCTGACCCGTACACGCCCGTTCCGCGCGCCGCATCATTCCGCATCGATGGCGGCGCTCACCGGCGGGGACTGAAGGTGAAGCCGGGTGAAGTCAGCCTCGCCCATCTCGGCGTGTTGTTTCTCGACGAACTCCCAGAGTTCCAGCGCGCCGTCCTCGATCTCGCTCCGCCAACCGCTGGAGACGGGTACGGTCAGCGTTGCCCGCGCCAACGCGCACGTCACATTCCCCGCGCGCGTCCAATTGATCGCGGCGATGAACCCCTGCCGGTGCGGCCACCTCGGCGATGCGAGCTTGGCCTGTGCGAGGGCACCCAAATGTGCCGCGGATTACCAGGCGAAGGTGTCCGGGCCTTTGCTCGACCGTAATGCGGCCCTTTTCAAGTCGAAAGATTGGCGGCTTTCCGCCGTTTAGAATGGGAGCAACGCCTTACGCTTGCGCGGCGGAACGATGAGCTTCGCGAGCTTCGCCTTCATGTCGTCGGGCAAGTCCGGGTTTTCGACGAACGCCGCCAGTAGGATCAAGCGGGCTTGCTCAATCGGCATTTCGAGGCCGGTTTAGCTCTAGGGGTTTCTGCCCTTCGAGCATCCGCACCCGTTCTTTAACGCGGTTCATGTCCGCTTCGTATGCGTTGTCGCGGGCGTCCTGAGCCGCGTCTGAGCGCTGTAGATCGCCGATCGTTTTCGCACTCGCGCCCTGTCCAGACTGGAGGCCATCGATCGACTTGCTGAGCGCGCTCACGTCGGCACTCATCCGGGTGACGGTGTTGTTGAGGTTCAAAAGCTGCCCGCCAGCCCAAAGGATGAGCGCCAAGATTACCGCGCCGATAATCGAAGCCGCGTGCTTAGCGATGCCCCGTTCTTCCGGGGGCGTGAGGGCGGCGAGCGCTGCCACTAGATTAGGATCGGGTGCCGGTGAGGCCGGGGCGCGCTTGCGCGGTGCCGTAGCCATTACTCACCGCCTTTATCGGCCTCGGTAGTGTCGCCTTCGATCTTGGGAGTGTTCGAACTCCACGCCGCCGCCAGCGGGATGAAAAGGGTTAGCATGGTATCGACGTGCTCGATATCGAGGGCAACGCCGCCGATCGCGAGCGCGCCAGCCATGATAACGGATGCGAGGGCGCGACGGGTCGCACCGTTGCCGAGATAGACGGCGAGCGCCACGGCATAGCTTTTGAGGTTCTTGATCATCTCTTATTTAGGGAAGGGAGCCCGTGAGGCCGATCAAGGCCCCACGGGGTTGGCTCAGGGTTTGTAAGGCCGGTTGTTCGTAACCTGATGATACTTGAACCAAGTCGAACCGGCTTGCCCCGGACCCTTCGCGGTTTCGGCGGTGAGCTTTTCCTGAAAACGGGCTTCCGCGATCGTAACTGCTTGGTCGATATCCGTTCCGGTCATCCCCAAATCCTTGATGATCGCGGGGCCTGCTAGAAGCTGATCCATCGCCTGCCCGTCGCGGTCATAGTTCTGCCCATCGCTCACGAAGGTATCCCACGAAGGCGCGGGGCGCGCGGCCTGCACCGCTGCGAACGTCTGGTGAAGCTTCGACACATCGCCACCAGCCGCCCGAATTTCCGCCTCGGTCCAATAGCTGGTGAGGTAATCGGAACCCGATGCGTTGATAAGCAAGCCGTCCTTAACGCGACCGATCATCCGCTTACGGTGCATCGCAAGCAACCACTCGATCACCGCCTTAACCTTTGGCGAAGCGGCCTTGAGCGCGTCGATAAAGCCGATCTTGTTCGCCGCATGAAGCGCGCTCAGCCAATAGCCCGAAAAGAAATCGTGGCAATGAACGCCAATGTCGGTGAACTGGCACGGACCAAAGCGAGCCGCACCCGCGAACACTGCCGAACGCTGGTCAATCTCGCCGCCGCTCATGATGTTGGCGGGCGGATTGAGGAAACCGGGCGTCGCGGCATACCAAAGATCATAGAACGTCTCGAAGTCGAACGTAATAAAGTCCATCACTTCCGCGCGGCTGTAGAGACGATCCGAGTTGTTAGACGCCGTTTTCCACGCAAGGGCGGCGTGCAAGAACTTCCATGCCGCGCCACGCTCGTAAAACTCGGTCGCGCTATCCGTCTTGCCGAGAATGACGTTATCGTAAAGCTTCGCCTGATCAAAGAAACGGTGCCCAAGGAACGCAAACTCAGGCGTCTGCCAAAGCATCGAGCCCCAATGCGGCAACTGGTGAGCGTGCGCCTCATCGATCATGTTGGTGCCGAAAATCGGGCGATCGGAAGCCATGCCCGCGTAAGGAACCTTGACGCGAAGCGGCGACGCCGACGACTGCCATTCGTATTGGCGTCCGCCCTGAGCGTAATACGCCTGAGACGCGGGAGTCGCGGCCTGTCCGGGGCCATAATAGTGGTTCCGCATCGTGATGTTGCGGCGCATGTTGCCCTTATAGAGCGGGCGGTTGCGGCCATTCTCGAATGAGTGGAACGGATCGGACGCATAGCCGGTGAGGTAGTCGAGGCTAATCGACTTCATCGAACGGCCATCGTGAGGGCGCTTAGCGTTCACGTCGCGAACATACTCAGCCACCATTTCCGGCATAATCTGGCGATCGTCACGCGCGCCGCCCGAACCCGTCACGGGGCTTCGCCCCATCTGGTTGAACGGGGTGTATTTCAGCCAAATACCAGCGTTCGGAACGATGCCGTCTGAGTTGTAAACGCCGCCCTTCCACGGGTCTTGAGTGTTGGCACCCGCCGTGATGATGTCGGCGTAAGTCGTCGGCTCCCACGACATTGCGCGATAGTTGCCAAAGCCGTTCGCCTGTCCGTCGCCGAACACGCGAGCATCACCGCCGTTGACGGAAAAGCCCGTCTTAGCGGCGAATGGAACGCGCATGTCGTATGCGGGGACATTCTTCCAAACGTCGGCTTGCGAGTATGCAACCGGCTCATGCGAGCGCCAGACGACGCCCGAACGGGTCGTGCCGAACGGGTTCCACTGGTTGTTAGCCGTGATGATCGCGACGCCGCGACCGTCGTAAGAACCCTGCCAAGCGGGCTTGCGGTTTGCCGAGTTGAGCGGCTCACCGTTGGGCATTTCGATGCGCGAAAGCACCGTGCCGTTCACGTCCTCGATCCGCCACTTATGCGGCACCATGTAAGAGTCCTTGCCGGTCGGATCGCCGAACGGGTTGTAAGGCATGGTTGCGGCGTCCCAATCGTAACCGAACTGGAACTGCACATACGTGCCGATGCGGATGCCTTCGCAATAATACGCGATGCCGTTAATAACAGGCACCGGGCCTTGCGGTAGAACCTCGGTCCAAGTCGGCTGAGACGTGTAAAGGTTCGCGTCCTCAAACTTGCAATTCTGAGCGCTAGGCTTCGTCATCACAAGGTGAGCCGGATGCGAGACGCCTACGCCCGTGCTCCAATCCTCAAGAACTGCCTTGTAAGCGCGTCCAGCGGGAACAACCATTTCGCCAACCACGATTTCGATATCATAAGTCTGGATACCGTTCGCGGTGTAGGTGAGGTGATAGGCGGGCTGGTTGGTCGAGATCGAACGCGCGTCAACGACAAGCGCCTGCAAGTCGGCGCGCGTGATCGGGCCATCGCTCACCGCCTCGAAGTTGCTTTGCACGTCGGGCTTGCCGACATCGAGAGCGAGATATTCGATTTCGAGGTTGCTAACGCTCTGCGACGTGTTGCCAACCGATGCGTTGATTTCGAGCGCGGCGACGCTCGCAATGCGCGGCTTGCTGGTCGTCTGCTTCGTCTCGCCGATCTTTGTGCCGTTCACGTAGAAGTTTACCGAACCGCCCGCGCCTGTCGGGTTGTCGATATACTCGGCTTCGTAAAGCTGGTTGGTGCCGAGAACGCGCAAGTCGCTTGAGTCGCTCGTGATATTTTCGGTCGAGCCATTGCGATGGATTTTAAGCTGTAGCGTCGAGCCATCCCAATAAGGCCCGAACGTCAAACCGCCCGTCGAATAGTCCATCAAGTTCATGAGGATGGCTTCCGATGCCGTCGCGGGAACGACGCCCTTCCACTTCATGCGAAAGGTCGGCGGGGTCTGGGTGGTGACTTCGTTAGCCGACGAACCGAAATCGAGGCCGAGCGCGTCCGTGAAAAGGTAAGAGCCGTTGTTTACGACAACATGGCCGTTGCGGAAGTCAAAGCCGGTGCCCGACTTGTTAAAGCCCGCCATAGACGGCACGGCATCGCCAACGGCGGGGTAAGGTGCGCCCGTGCCGCCAAGCGTCCACTTGGTCGAAGTCGGCACGATAATGCCGGTCTTGCGCTCGATCCGAATGGGGAGGGCTTCCGGGATGTTGACGGTGAAATCGGCGTTCGATCCGCCGACGAAAATGCCAAGCGGAATGATGGTGCCGGGGGTGCCGTAGATGGTCGAGGAACCCGATAGATCGATCGGCTCAGTAGGAACCTCGGGCTGCGGAAGCGGCGCATTCGTGAGGCCAAGCGTGATCGCATAACCGGAGGTCGTCGCCTTGATCCAAAGGCCGATGCCAGCGTTGGGCTTGTCGTATGGCAACACGACTTGCGACGACTGAGTAAGGGTGATGCCGGGTTCGCCGGTCGCGACGGGCACGATGAGGTTTACGCCTGAGCCGCCAGCGGGCTGGCCTGCATACTCAGTGAGGCCGATCACCGCGCCAAAGCCGACATCGCCGTTCTTGCCTGCGGGGCCTTGCTTACCCTCGGGGCCTTGCTTGCCCTCGGGGCCGCGCGAAGCGTCTACAAGATCACCGGCAATATCGATGATTTCGTTTACCTTGACGCTCAGATTATAGTTGTCGGGCTGCAACGGCGCGAACGTGTATTCGAGGTCGGAAGCGGTCGGACCCGAAAACGGCTTGGTGAGGGTGAGCGAGTTAGCGCCGTTGATCGACGCAACCGGGTAGCTCATGCCTTCGATGATGAGCAAAACGCCGGGGTAGTTAACCGCCCAATTGGTGCCCGCACCAGTAACCTGAGTGGAGTTGTTCGTAAGGGCAACGGTGCCGGTCGATTCAAAAATAGCCATACGGTATTTATTAAGATGACGCGGCACCCCGCCCGAAGCTCAGTATCCCCAAGCTTGCCAGTCGAAACCGTCAATCGAGCGATCCTTAGAGGTTGCCTGAGCCATAAACTCAGCACCCCCGTTGTTGCGGTTCGCCGTCGTCTGCATCCACAAATCTCGATCGCGGTTGTTCGCGACGGTGATGTAAGGCGTGGCGCTCAGGCTTTGGAGTTGGTTCGGGAACGGCATCGGGAAGTTGATAAAAATCGCCTGCTCGAAGTTGATAAGCCCGCGATAGCTTCCCCATTGCATGATCATGCCGCCCGGAAATACCTGATAACCGCCGTTCGGGTTGCGAAGTGACTGCTTGGCGATGAACTCAAAGTCGATCGTGCCCGGAACAAGCTTATCAACGCGGACATTGGGCATGTAGATGCCTTCTTCGTCGCCATAGAAAATCTGTCGCGTGCCGGTGCCGTCCGGGGTCGTGATGCGGAAGCTATCGGTGAGAAAGTTGATCGCGCTTACGCCATTGTCGATCGCCAACCCCATGCCCGCGATATACTTTTCACCGTTTTGCGTCGTCTGCACTTTAAGCGTGTATTCAGCGCCGATGCCATCAACCTTAGAGGCATAGGTGCTGAAGTTTTCTTGAAGCTGCGCATAGTTCATGTTGTCGAGGCGTGCGGTAAGGCTTCGCGTTTCTTCCGCGCGTGCCTCATTGGCGTTCGCCGCCGTCTCTTGGGTCGTCTGGATCACGCCGTAAACGGCATCAACGCGACCATCGACGTTGCCCACGGCATCCGCGACGTTGCCGACATAACCGCTCAGCGCGTCATAAGACGATGAGATAGTATCGATGCGCCCCGCCGTCGCTTCGTTCGCATCGACAACCGTCTTTTCAACCGTCTGAATAGCCGCTTCACGCGCGAGCTTTTCCCCGTTGAGATCGGTTTCGAATTTGACGCCAAGCTCCTCGATCGACGTTCCGATTGCGCCGTTGCTGTCCGCGATGATCTGCTTAACGTCGTTGATCTGTCCGGTGATCGTCTCGCCAATCGAGTTGGTGAGGCTAATTTCCATCTGGTCGATCGATTCCGCTAGAACCTTGTCGCCTTCCGCGCGAACGCGGCGTTCCTCAACCATGCCCGCCGATGCGCTTTCGCCATATTTGGCGATCGTGGAAACGATCTGTTCCGCCATCGCAACCTTGGTGTTGGCGATCGTCCGGTTTACTTCGAGAAAGCCCGCCTCAACGGTATCCTCGCCGTTCTTAACGCGGCTGGTAAGTTGCGTGATTTCCTCAGCGATGATCGCTCCGTTTTCATCAACGCGCGTGCCAAGGGTCGAGATCGCTACGGCGTTCTTGTCGCTGAGCGCCTTCGACGCCTTGAGGATCGCGCCGCTGCCCTTGAGGTGGAGCGCCGACACATTGTCGATAGGGGTTTGCAAGAGCGGCCCGACAAGATCGGGAAGCTGAGTGCGCACCTTGTCTACGTTGTCCTTCGCGTCGTTGGCGTTCTTGACCGCCTCATCAAGCTTCGCGCCGTCGATCGGGCTCAGGTCCGCAACGCTGGTAGGCTGTCCCGCGTCGAGCTTGGCAATACGCGCAAGGGCGTCCAGCACCGCTTGGCGGTTCGTGTAATAGCCGACGAAGCGAGCGCGGAACGTCGCGCCGTCAATCGTGGTATCACGGTCGATATCGCTGAGCGCCGGGTTGAGGGTGGCGATGTAGGCGGTAAGGGCCGCGTAGGCGTCCGCTAGGGCCTGAGCATCGGCGTTGAGGCCACGGGTGCGAGCTTCCGCAACAATGCCCTGAGCTTCCGCCGTGATGGCCTCATATTCGGTGAGCCAAGCCCGCTTTTCGGTGCGGTCGAGGATCGAATCCTTAACCGCGTCATCAAGGCGCTTGATCGCCAGCAACGACGATGCGCGAGCCGCCTCAGCGCGTTCCTTTGCGGCCTTTGCCGCCGCGATCAACGCCAGTAGATCGGCACCCTCAGCGTAGATCGCGGGGCTGATTTCTGTCGCTGAGTGAACCGCCCAAACCGGGGTGTGCCCGATAACGACTTTCCACGATGGCGACGCCGGGGCTTCGAGCGCGATTGTGTCGGGGAGCACGAACGGTGCCGCTGAGCCGTCGCTTGCCAGCTTGCCGGGGGCCTTGGTCGAGTTGTTCGGTGCGAGGTGAAGGACGCCCTTCGAATCCGTGATTAGCAGGCGTGACGAAGCGAAAGCGTATTCACGCACGAGATCGCCGATCGTCGCGTTTTCGGTTTTGTAGAGCGAAGCCAAGCGGGTGCCCGTGGCGAAGCTCGAAGCGATGCGCGCGGGCACGATGCCTGAGCGCTTCACAAGCTCGCCAGCGATAGCCGTAGCGGTCATGGGGGTGCCGATGTCGGCGGTGATCTTCGCGTTGCCGGGATCGCCACCAAGGCGGAACATGCCAGCGCTAGGGCACGATGCCCACTCACCCGGCTTGAGGGAAGCGCCACAAGGGCCGCGTAGCTGGTCGCGACCGTCGCCGGGGCACCAAGGCTGAGCGCGCTCGAATATACCGCGTTGATCGGTGTCGCCGCGTAGGCGTTCACCTGATAGATGAACTTGATAGTGTCGAACCGCACCGGTTCTACGTTGACGCACTCGCCGAATGAGATCGGCTTGAGGGTGCCGGTGATCGCGCTAGGCCCTTCGAGCCCGCCCGTTCCCGCGTAGGTGCGATCAAGCAACTCACGGTTAAGCTGAGCCTCAGCCCCCAAGAGCGAGAAACGCGCCGTGCGGCTATCGGCTTCGATGAAAGGGCCGATCTTGCCGGTGTAGGTTTGGCGATAGCTGGCGAAAGGTGCGCCCATTTCGCCGATCCAGATAGTTGCATCCGCGCCGTCGAAGTCGAGCTTGCCCCAATGTTTATTGTCGAGGGCGCGGCTAAGGATTAGATCAACCTGCCCGTAAGACACGGTTAGAGGCTGAGTGCGACCGTCGCCCCAATAGCTGATAGAATGTTCGGGATCACCTGTAATCGCGGGAACCCAAACCTTACCGTCAAGGAAAACGCCCTCAGCCTTGGCGTGAGCCGCCGACAAGCGCACGACATTGATAAGCTTAGTGTCCGGGTTAACGGCGCTGATTTCGATAAGGATATTCCGCATACGATATTTATGCGGTTTTCGGGATCGGCTGGCGGACGCTTAGGGCGCGAACGCCAGAATCGTGCCAACGAAAACCCAACTATCGAAGTTGACCGCTTCGCCGGAAGCCTTCGAAGTGATGCGACCATAAACCGCATCCGTCTGCCAAGTCTCGGGTGCTCGATTATCGCGAACGAACAAAAGGCCCGAACTTGAGCCGACTTCCAAAATTAGCGGAAACCAAGTTTCGCGCCATGCCGCGTCCGTGATGCCGGTTGTGGTGATGTCCCACGCCGGGAGCACGTCGTAACGATCGACATCCTCGAAGCCGGGGCCGATGGTAATAGGGCTGCGATCTTCGAAGTTTACCTTCGCGCCAAACTTCACGCCGTAGGTTCGCGTCGCCGCGCCGATTACCAGCCGCTGAGCCTGCACATAGCCGCGCGGGTGTCCGGGGGCGGTGATGGTGATGCGAACGAAACGGTCGGTGCGAACGGAAGGGAGTAGGGCAATCGTCTTGGCGCTAAGTTGCTTGGGTTTCTTGCCAGTCCAAGCCGCAACGGTGCCGCTGTCATAGTCGCTCACGTCGCTGGTGGTGCCGGTCTGCACCCGCACGCCATCGCTCGCGCGTAGGTTCGAACCGACAAGCGCGATGGTGTCATATTCGACGGGATCGGGGCCTAGATCGATCGTGAACGATGCGCTCGCCAGCGATCCGCGCCAGACGTAACCGGGCTTGTCGTTGTTGAGATTGCCCACCGTCGTGCCGTCGATCGGTGCGGGGCTGTTCGCGTCCGTAAACGCCAGCGGGGCAACGAAAAGCGCGCTCATCCGCGCACCATCAAAATGGTGCGGTTAGAAAGATCACGCACCTTCATATCAATGACGGTGTAGATTTTCGTCGGGTCCGCTGCCGGATGCTCGGGAAAGTTAAGCATGAAGCGGGGCGGGCCATCGATAAAGTCATCACGATTGATGGCCTCAGAGAGCGTAACTCGAATGGTTCGCGTGCTTTCGCCCGACTGGTCAAAGATTTCTTGCGCGAGAGCTTCACCGCCCTCTTCATCAAGGGCGGTGTTAATCTCGATAACTTTCGAGTTGGGATAGAGCGCAAGCGTCCCGTCAACCTTCCGCATCGCGTAACGATACGGTTGGGTGACGAGCATTGCGCGATCGGGATTAGAAGCCATCACCTATTTAGTAGGTTTTGCCCATGTATTGCCCGTTGTATGCCAAGTCGTCGTTAGCGGCGACGGTGCCGTTATTGCCGAGCTTGGCGATACCCTGCGCAATCTGCTTGAGCCAACTTTCCTGAATGGCGTTGCTGTTCGCCTGAGCCTGATAGTGAGCCGCCGCCGATGCCGCCTGAGCCTGAATAGCCGCCGTGGTGGTATCCGCTGCCGCCTTCGTGACATCGAAGCCCGCCGCCGTGTTGAACGCCTTCGTCACATTTTCCGCCAGCGCCTGAGTGGTGCCGGTGAGCATCGAACGGATAGCCTGAAACTGCCCGGTCGCCGTGCCGTAGATATCACCCGCAAGGCTGAAAATCGACTGTCCAAGCTGAGTGAACGCCGACTGATCAACGCTCGCATCACCCGACGCAATGCGCGCCTTGTAGGTGTCGAACTCAGCCATCTTAGCGTTAAGCTGGTCCATCTGAGTGACGCCCGAACCTTCGCCCTTGAATGCGGCGAGGAAGTCGGTGAGGCTCGCAAGCTGTTCCTTGAGCGCGTTCTTGAGCTTTAGGGTGCGATACTCATCAATCTTGGTGAGGTCTTCCGTGGAAGCGCCAACCTTGAGCATCGTTTCGCGAAGCGAGTTGAGCGGGGTAACGATCGAGATCGATAGCCGCGCCGACTGGATCGGTCATAGACTTGTAATCGTCCATTGCCGATTTCCAATCCTTAGCAAACTGGATTGCGCTATCTGCTCCAAGGCCAGCCAAAGCCTTTTGGACGATCGGCGCAAGTCCGGTGATCGCACCATCGGCGATGGCGTCCTTGATCGCCGCCGCGATTGCTGCCGCTTCGTCCTTGCCCTCATAGATGAGGCCGCTGATCTTTTTCGATTTCTTCGTATCGACGTTGGTTGCGCCGGTCGAGCTTACGCGGAAGCTGTCCTTATACTTGCCAACCGACACGTTGAACGCGCCCACGGTGCCGCCAATCTGCGATGCCAGCGAAGCCAAGCCATCCTGAATCGACGCCGCCGTTCCGGTAAGCGCCGTGCGAGCGCTGCCCTTGTTGCCGCTGATAGCGCTTTCGCCCGCGCCCGTGAGGATCGCCTTCCCCTTGGGGGCCTTCGAGAACAACGAACCGATGAGCCCGCCACCAAGCGAACCGACAATCGAGCCGATCGGGCCGAACAAGCCGCCCACGGTTCCGCCGATGCTGGCACCCTTCGAGAAACCCTTACCAAGCCCCAAGAGGTCGCCGACGCCCGCGACCATGCCGCCAACCTGAGCGCCCGCCTGCATCTTGGTGAGGCCCTTGGTGAGGCCGGTAGCGAGATCGGTGGAGAACATCGACTTGAAGTCGCCAAAGCCCTTCGAAAGGCTGCTGAGCGGGCTCTTGATCGCTTCGCCGATCTTGGGAAGGCTGAACTCGCTCGCGCTGTCCTTGTATGCGCCTTCGCGCTTAAAGAGCTTCGCGAACATGCCAGCGGGGCCGGTGAGATCGCCGCTCATCATTTCGGCAATCTTCTCGAAGCCATCCGCAAACTTGCCGAGCACGCCACCAAGCTTCCCGCCGAACGTGTCGGCGAGATCGTCGAACATATCTACCCATTCGCGCGTGGTTTCGGCTTTGATCTTGCCGAGCGCGTTCTTATGGGTCGTGTAAATTTCGCCCTCAAGCTGCTTACGGGCTTCCGGGGTAAGGTCCATCTTGGCGAGTTGCGCCATGCCTTCCTTGAACTGTCCGTTAGCCGTATCGATACGCGCGTTCCGGCTGGCGGTCGGCGACATATCGAGCACTAGCTTGATAGCGTCCTGTTCGATCTTGAGCTTAGCGGCCTCGAAGCCCGCAACGATCTGGTCGCGGAACGTGTCGGGCATATTCCCGCCCGCTACGCTGTCCGTGTAAGCCTTATACTGAGCTTCGATCGTCTTGAGGTCATCCGCCGCTTTAGCGCCCGACGACATCGAAAGGGCGAAGTCCTGCGCTTCCTTCAAAAGCTCATTCTGAGCCTTGAGCGCCGCGTTCTTCTCAAGCTGGATACGAAGCGCGTCCTCAGCCGACTTGTAGGCGATGGCATCGATATCGACGCCACGGTTCTTCGCATCGATACGCGCCTTGAAAAGGTCGTCTTCGACGCCGCGTTGCTGTTCGGTGAGGCCCTTAGCGCGGCCTAGCTCAACGGTGTATTCGTTCTGAGCCTCGAAAGCGCGCTGCTTGAGGGCGGTGATCGCCTTAGCCGTGTTAAGCTCACCAAGGGCCGCTGAAATGCGCGTCTTCTCGCTAGCCGAAAGCTCACGCTCAAGGATTTTGCGAAGCTCAAGGCCCTTGTTATATTCCTCAGCCTGAAGCGTGAGCATCCCCGCCGCCGTCGCCTGATCTTTAAGTGCCTTCCAAAACTCGTTTTCGCGCTTGAGACGATCCGCCGCCGCCTTCGCCGCCTTATCCGCGTCGCCGTCCTTGCCAGCCGTAGGGCTGATCTTGGGGGCCGGTCCCGCAAGCGAGTCCAGCGACGGACCCGCCGCTTTCTTGTTGCGAGCAAGCATGCGGTTCATGGCGCGATCGGCCCCGGCTTCGTCATTATAGGTGGCGACGCCAATACGCCCCACGGCGTTGAGCGCGCGGCCCGTGTTGGTGAATAGCGGCTTCGACGCGAGCGCCTTTGCCTTATCCCACTGCCCGGAAAGCAACGCGGTGATCGCCTGCCCAAGGGTCGAGAACATGCCGAGTAGGTCGTTGATCGCGATCTGGAAAATCTGAGGAAGCGCCATCGCAACCGCCTTCGCGCCGCGAAGGATACCGAACATGCTGTTCGTCCACGAGCGGCCCGACGTTTCCCACTTGATGCCCAGCCAATCGAGGGCCGCGCCCATGCTGCCCATGATCATTGACGACGCGCCGTTGATCGCGGTTCCGATTGCCGAGAACACGCCGCCGACGATCGCGCCGATAACCTGAGCGACTTCGCCGATCATGTTGAACTGGAAGGTGAGGTTTTCCATGATCGACACGCCCGAACCGCCGCCCGTGTTGATCGCTGAGAATAGGTCGCCGATGCCGCCAAGGATCGAACCGACGCCCGAAACCATGCCCGCCATCGCGTTGCCCACGCTCACCAGTAGCGGGGTAATCGACGTGATGCCGTCCGTGATCATGTTGATGATACCGGCAACGCTCGAAGCTAGGCCCGCATCGCCGATTGCGGCGAGGGTCTGGTTCCAAGTGTCTTCGAGGTTGCTCATGGCACCCCCAAAGGTCTTCATCTGCTTTTCCATGGCACCGGCAAACTGAGTGTTTCCGATCGCCATCAAGTAGTTTTGGATTTCGTTCGAGTTGTTGCCGATTTTGGTCGTGACGCCTTGGAAGGTGAAGGCAACCTTATCGCCCTCAACCTTGCTCTTAATGCCGAATTCTTTCAGGCGCTCAAACTCACCGGTCGAAGCGTCCGCGACGGCTTCGATCATCTGGTTAAGCTCTTTGCCCATCGCGCTTGCGGTGTTGCCATAGCTCAGCATCGCGGCCTCAGTCGGCTGCAATCCAAGCGCCTTCAACTTAATGAAGCCTTCGACGGACTGGTTGAGCGAGAACGGGGTTTTCTGAGCGAACTCAACCAAGCGATCCATCGCCTGAGTTGCTTTCTCAGCGTCGCCAAGAACGGTGGTGAGCGAGGCGCGGAAGCCCTGCATTTCGGCACTCGCCTTAACCGCCGCCGTGCCGAGCGCGATGAGCCCGCCAGCGATAGCCGCAACGCCAATAGCGGCACCAGCCGTAGCGATGCCACCAAGCGCGCCAGTCATGCCGCTAAGCTTGCCCATTGCGGCCTGCGCTGCGCTGCCGAGCCCGCCGAACGATCCGGTGAGCGAACGCACGTTGTTGTTCGCCGCGTTAACTGCCGCACCCGCGCGCGTAGTCGCACCGTGAGCACCGTTAAGGTTGTTCACCATCGACTGTAGCGCCGGGTTCACCCCGCCAAGCTGAGTGTAAGCGCGTTGAAGCTTAGCAACATCCTGAAGCGCCGCGTTCATGTCGGAGCGGATGCGAATGATTTTGTCGTTTGTAGCGGCCATCACCTATTTATTGACTTGGCGCGTTCCTCAATCGGATAGCGTTTTGCCAGTTGGCATCCATGTTTTCGATTACTCGAATAAGGATGTCGGTGTCGGTGCGGCTAAAGCCGTGATAGTTGGCGTAAGCGACGATCTTATCCCAAGGGATAGCGCCCGCGCTCATGCCAACTTGGCGCATGGTTCCAAGCTCGCGAAAGGCGCGATAGAACGACATTTCGTAAGGTGTGAGAGTTGGGCACTCACTCAGAATTTCGCGCGCTACGTCGCCTTGAGGCCCATCGATGCACGCGGCTGCTTTGAAGTTGGCAAGGTCATCGCCGTGCTCAACTTCAAAGAGTAAGCGCCCGATTAGTTTCCTCGGGAAGGTCCATCTGCTCTTCCGGCTGGAAGTTGCGAACATCGCGCGCGAAGGCGGCTAGCTCACGAAGCACGTAGAGGGCGCGAACGTCGCCAAGATAAGCGATAGCCGTATCCTTCGCGAACGGAATGGCCTTGCCCTTTTCGTCCTTGATTTCCCAATCGACAAGCGAAAGCTCAACGAAGACTTCGACGTTCTTTTCGTCATCCGACTTCGCCGCGTAAGCCTCATTGGTGCGGCCATTCTTGGCGGGATACTTGCGCTGGAGACGCTCAAGCGTCACGCGGTAGCGCGGGGTAAGCTCATCGAAAAGGCAGAGCTTAAAGCGCCCGTAGTGGTTGCCCACTTCATCGATAACGGAAGTCCAAACGCCTTCATCGGCCTGAGCTTCATCGTAACGGGCGGGGAAGTGAAATGCGGTCATTCTAAAGATAGCTCCTACAAGAGATATCTTATTTATCGTGATCGATCGAAGGCCCGTATGAGCGCATGAAAAACGCCGCCCGGAAGCCCGGACGGCGCTTAACATCGCTTACTTGTAGGAGGGGCGATTAGATAAGCTCAGTGAACATAGCCGCATAGTCTGCGGTCGGGTCATACTGAGCCGTGAGCACGAGGTTCACAAGCTGCTTGGAACCGTTCGCTTCGCTGGTCGGGAAGCTGCCCACGCACGCCGGGAGCGTGAAGCCGTAGCCGTTCGCGCCGTCGCCAAGCTCGATACCAACGGCAACCGGGGTGTCGTCGTTGAAAAGGCGCTCAGGGGTCAAATCCTTGCGGAAAATCTTCGCCGTCACCTTGACGATGCGGTTAGCGTTCGTGCCGATTTCGAAGGCGTCACGCTCACCAAGCGCATAGTTGGGCTCGCGAGCCTGCTCAACGGTGATTTCCAGCGACATATAACGGGCGGTGAGGCCAGCGATGTTGATCGTGCCGATATCGCGACCGACAAGCTCCTGACCCTTTGGGGTCTTGACGTAGGTCGCGCCGATGATCGCGTCTTCGTCTTCCTCAAACGCGCCGCTCACGTAGTCGAACGTAACCTGAGCCTTGGACTCAGCGTCAACCGTGATGGTCGCTTTCGAGATATGCACGTTGCGATGACGGAAATAGATTTTGCCCGCGTCAACGGTCATCTGCTCTTGGACGGTGAACGACGTATCCTTGTTCGAACCGATGTAGTTCTTACCGGTGTCGCTCTTGACTGCCGAGAAAGCGGCGGCGAGGAAGTTTGTGATAACCGGATCGCGGCGAAGCTCAAACTTCATCGAGCCCGAACCCGAACCGGCAACCTTGCGGATGCCTGCCATGTCGCGCGACTGCTTCATGGTTTCGCTGTTAAGGTCGTTCATGTTGAACGCCATAGTAGCGCCGCCATTGGTGATATCAGCCAGATTGAATACGGGGTTCGCGTTCGTAACGCCCTTCACGTCCTCAATCGAAACGGCATAAATGTTGTCTACGGGATTGCTCACAAAAAAGCTCCTAAATGAGTTGATAGGAGCGAAGTGGCTCCGCCATTATTTATGAGAGGCGGGGCCTTTGGAGCGGTTTTAGTGGCGGGCTCGATACTTCACGTTGATGATCAAGCGCATGAACTCGCCTTCGTCTGCACCATTACGGAAAGACGCGGTTTCGCAACGAACGCGACCGTCGTTCGAACGCCAGTCACGAAGGATCGTCGCGGCTCGATCGGCGAGGTTCCACGCTACGGCGTCGCCATCGCTCAAGAGCGAATAGATATCGATCCAGACAAGGCCGATAGCTTCGTAATCCGGGTCGAGGCTGAGGGTTAGTCGAGCTTCATCGATCGGATCGACGCGAAGCACGCAATACGCGGTATCCGGCTCATCCTGAGCGGTATCGACGCCGGGGATGATCACGGGTGTAAGATCGCCCCAAGCATCAAGGAACCGATCGCGAATGGCGGTAATATCGTCGTGGTGCGTCATCCGATATTTAGGGTAATCAATCGGGGTGGTGCGTCATCCGATATTTAGGGTAATCAATCGGGGGCGTGCTTAATCACGGCTCGCTCAACGAACCCGGCTGGCGTCTGCTTAGAGTGCCCGTCGTTAAGCCGTCCGATATGCGGCTCACGGTTATAGATTTCCATCTTCAGCGGGTCGGTAGTGTCGAGTTGCCAGCCAAGGCGAGCCTTACCGGTATCAACCGGGGTGCCGACTGGCGGGGCTGAGGTAAGCTCAACTAATACGTCGCTCATCAAGTCTTCGCATTCCTCGATCATGATTTCGCGAAGCTCATCGGCGAGCGTTTCAAAGTCGCTCATGTCGATTGTGAGACTAATCACTTGAGCACCGCGATGACGATGAAAGGCGAGCCGCCATCTGGTGCGACTTCCTCAGTTTCGAGAATGTCGCCTTCGAAGTTGCCCAGCTTGAGCCGATCGCCACGCTTGGCGGCGACGCTCAGCTTCGCGATCGACTGAGATACGATCGTTCCGTTTTCGAGCTTGAGGTTGCGCTTTGCCAGCACGCCGTGCCCGGTGAGGATCGCGATCGTGACGACTCCTTGCGCCCCGCCGCGCGATCGGCGTTCGATTGTGCGGCCTCGGTCTTGCGGGTGATGGTGGCAACCGGGAGGTTGAAGGCGTCGAATAGCTCAGCCGTGAGGCCCCGGAAGTCGTCAAAGATGCTCACCGGGTGAGGCGTCCCATGATGAGCGCGCCGCCAGACGGGCGGGCAACCAACAGGGCAAGCATCGCCGTGATCGCCGGGTAAGGGTCGGACGGTGCCGCGTCGTATTCGGTCGTAAGCTCGCCAACGCCTTCGAGCTTTTTGGTGCTCTTGGACGTGCCGCGCTCAGCCGGGGCGATGAGAGGCCCCTTGAGGGCGTAGGAGGCCAGCAAGATGGTTGCGGCGACGATCGCGGCGGGAACCGCCGTAGTGCCCGCCGTAGGCCACTGGAGGCCCTGTCCGGGGCTCAGGCGAGCGCCGGGGCTGGAAAGCGAGCCTCGATGTAGTCGGTAGCCAGAATGAGCTTCGCGGCTTGCGTCGCGTCGTCTTCGTCCGTCCAAGCCGTGTTGAGGCGAGCCGCGTGGTAGTCCGCCGCCTGCGCAAGTGTCGCGTAGCTGTTCGCGCCGGGGGTGCCGGTGCCATCCTCAGAAATCATCATGAGGGTATTTATGAAGAGCAAAGAAAAAGCGGCTGAGTTGCCCCAGCCGCTTAATCCCTTGGAGGTGGTAAGGATTACGCCCCAACGCCCGTGGCGCTGTGGACGATCTTACGGAAGCCGAAGTCCTTAACCGGAACCTCGATTGCCCACTGAGCGGCTGCGGCAAGCTCAACGGTCGTCGGAACAACCATCGAACCGGTCCAGTTCGCGCCCTGCGGGTGAATCACGAACGAACGACGCGAGTGCAGGATTTCCGCACCGCCGCCGCCGCCGCCGTTGGCGAGACGCTCAACTTCGACTGCAACCTGATACGGCACGGTGCCGAAATCGAAGCCCAGCGAATTGGAGCGAGCGAGAACGGTAACGCCAGCGCCGAACGCCGAAGTCGTGATAAGGCGCTTGCCCTGATACTCATCGAACTTCGTATCGGTGCGCGACTTGGGCACGAAGGCGTTGCCTTCCTGCTTCTTCATGAGCGCGCGGATCGCCGGGGTGACGAACATGATGTCGAAGCTCTCCGAGTTTTCCTCAGCGGTCGCCTCCGCGTCGATAATAAGTGCGTCCGAGAATGCGCCGGTCGTGGTGCCAACCTTGACGGCATTGCCGCCAGCGGCGAGCACGCCGTTGATCGATGCGACGGCATACTTCTTGATGATGCCATCCCAATAAGCGGCGATACCAGCGGCGATGCCACCGTTCGCGTTATACTGGGTCACCATCTTGGTGAGGTCCGTGACGCCCCAACCGTAGTTGAGATCGAAACGAAGGCACGAAAACTCGTCTGCCGTCAGGTTTCCAGTCGAACCCTGATCGTTGATGTTGTCATTCGAGACGTTCACCTCATCGGTGCTGAGCGGCAGGAGGTAAGGGATCGAACCCTTGCGCGGCCCGCCCTGCATAAGCATCGCGGTTTCCGGGGAAGTAACGGTAAGGCCCGAACGAACAAGCTCGTTTTCGGTGCGCGTGAGGAAGTCAACCGAACCGGCGAGACGCTTTTCGGTGCCGCCGACAAGGTTAGAAACAGTAGTGCCGACAATAGCCATGTAATTCAAGCTCCAACAAATGGGTTAAACGGCCCGCGTTGGAGCCGTGGAGACTTAAAGAATCTCCACGGTTATTTAGGATTGTCGGTGTGTCGTAAGCCGATTTAGGACGCGAGGTGCGGCATTCCCCAGCTAGTTGCCAGAGCTTTCATCTCAGCCGGGTTTTCGATCACGGCCTTATCCCACGCTTGAAGTTCGTCGTGCGACACGGGCGGCTTAGTGAAGCGGGGCGCGGTGGTGGTGGTGTTGCCGGTCGCACCAGCGCCGGTGCCCGCATTGGCGGCGACATAGGCCATGGCCTGCTTGGACTTGAAAAAGTCCGTCGTCGCTTCCTCAAACGCAATGCCATCCTTCGTGACGGCTTCGCCATTCTCGATCTTAACGCCAGTCTTCATGCGAAGTAGCGCTTCGACGGCTTCCGCGTGATCGGGCATCACATGGTTTGCGGTGATCGCGTTCTTGATCGCGTTATCGATGAGCAACTCACCAAGGCGCGTATCACGGGCGGTAAGATCGGCGTTCGCCTTATCAAGCGCTCGCTGTAGCTTGCCAAGCTCCTTTTGGTGCTCAGTTTTTGTGTTGTCGGCTGCGTCCTCGCGCTCTTGCTCGATCTTGCTCAGGCGGCTTTCGAGATCGCGGGTTTTGTCTTTCTCATCGCGAAGGCTCTTGCGAAGCTCGTTGTTATTCGCCTTGAGGCCCGAAACGTCTTCGTTGGTCTCGGTATCAGTGATTTTATCGGTCATATTCTCCTTCAGGGGCTTCCCCATCGTGGTTGCGGGCTTCCCGCGTTGAGCGCCGGGGCTTCCCCAGCGATCAACTATTTATCCCCACGCCCCGGAAGGATCGGGATTAGTCGTCGCCAGTGTCGAAGTAGTCGGCGGGAATATCGCCCTGATAGATCGGGTCCGTGATGATCAGCCGCACCGCATCGAATGCGCGGCACGCAACTTCCCAATCGACTTGCGTCGTGAGGAAGTCGATTTCCTGAGCATCCTCAAGAGTGAGATCATATCCCTTAGCGATCACGTCGCTAAGGGCATCAAGCGTTTGCGGCTTCATCAAGCAACTCCTCGATTAGTTTGACTAGATCGGGGTCCGCCAAGTCGGGGCGTCCCATCATGTATGCGCTAAAGCTTTCCGCGAACCATTCGAACTCGTTGGTCGTTGCGTAGGTGGTGCTGAGCTGGTTCTTGCGTTCGATGCCGCGCCCGCCAATGTTGCCGGGGGCCGCGCCATGAAACTTAGTAAAGAACATTGACGACAAGCGGTCTTCGAGCGGCGGGTTGTTCTTCCGGTTGCCGATGTAGCGGCGACCGTTCTTTTTCCACATCTGATGCACCTGATGCGCAAGTTCATGGTAGAGCGTCGAACGCATCTTATCGATGCCGCTAAAATACTTGTCGTTCGTGTAGGGTCGAAGCTTGATATCGTCGCCAACCTTCCACTCGCTCACGGGCTCGCCGCCGCCTTGGCGTTCCATCGTGCGGATCGTGCCGCGAAGCTTAAACTCTTTGTTTGCGAGCTTTTTGTAAGCCGTCACGAGTTCGCGACTTTCCGCCGCGATCAAAAGCGTTGATCACGGTTCGCGGGATCGCTGCCCAAGGCGATGCCCTGTTCACGAAGCTTTACCAGTTGTGCGCTCATGCGATCGATTTCGGCTTTCAACTCCACTTGCTGCTTACGGGCTTTGATCAACGCGGCGGACTCCGCCCCGGTTTCCTTTAGGCCAACGCGGCTTGCAAAGCCATTAAAGTGCGTCGCGTTGATGTTAAGGATGCCATCGCCCATGCTGGCGATTGCGTTCTGTCCACCAACGCCCTTGATGCCGCGAAGGCGCGGAACCGCAAACGCATCGGTGATGCGATTAACCTCGGGCCAAAGTGCCGCCATCGCCGAAGCCGCTTCGTCGCTAAGGTTGGTGCCAAGCGATACCTTGCCAAAGTGCTCAGGCTTAACGCTTCGATACTCGGGGCGCGTCTCATAGATCGGCGAGCTTGCCGCCTCAGCGATGCCGGGGTGAGTCGCTTCGTCGCTTCACGCTTCGAGATCACGGGAACCGTGTTGTCGTTGATTGCCGGGTCGATCGCGCTGGTGAGACGCTTAGGAGGCTCAGGCGCGCGCTCAGGGGCAGGCTCGGGAGCCTTGGGGGCTTCCGGCTTCGCCTTGGGCTTGGCGGGGCTCTTTGCGCCTCCCTCGCCGAATAGGCGCTCATCGAACTGGCGAAGCTCGCCAAGGGTCTTGAAGCTGCCGCCCCCTCACGAAAATAGCCCTGAAAATCGAAGTCCGGGTTCGCGCGGAACACGTCGCCGCGCGCCTTGCCCTCCATTATCTCATCCTGCACGGCTTCCGGCTGGTCGCGTAGCCATTCGCCATATGGCTTGTGCTTCGAACCCTCGTTGTCGCGGCGGGGTAGGAGCATCGAACGGCAACGCGGATGCGCGGGCGGCTGCGGATGCTTGCTGCCCTTTTCGTAAACGGTGCCGCTACGGCTCATGCAAACTTTGCTGGTGCGATCGTCGAGGATGGCGCTCCACTCGACGTATCGAACCGATTTCATCCGCGAATAGGACTCGTTGCGAGCCGCGTTCTGGATCGCGCCGTTAGCCGTCAACGCAATGGTCGTCGCGTCCTTGCGGCTGGTCTGGAGGATGCTTTGCTTACCGTCCGGGCCTAGCGTGTATCCGCTCGCCTTCGTGCCCCGGATACGCGCGACAAGCTGCCCGGTTGACTGGCCTTCGAAAATCCCAAGACGAAGCGCGCCTTCGAGACGACGCAAGCGGCCCGCTTCCTGAGTGCTCAGCCACGGCATGAGCAAGGTGTGCCCATCGTCCGCGAACGGAAGCGGGGTGTTCTTCACAAGGGCCTTGATGAAATCGGCGCTCGGAATGGTCGTGCGGAAGTCCACAACGCCGCCAGCGCTCTTAACGGCCTTCGCCGCGAACTCAGCTTCGTGCGCGCCGATAGCCTCAAGCTCGTTCGTGAGCCCAGCCGCGCCGTTCTTGTATGCCTTCGAGTTAACTTCGCGGACGGCGACGAGCATTTCCTCAAGTCGCTTAGTCGTCGCCGGTCCACGGTCGAAACCATCGGCCTCGATGCGCGCGTAACGCTTCGTAATCTGGTCAACTAGATCATCGTCAACGGCATTAAGCTGACTAACGAAATCGTTAGCCAGCCCTTGCCCCATTCCCTGAGCCGCCGTTACGTGACGGTAGAGAATATCCCTGAGTTTGTTATCGTCCACCTCCTATTTAGGAGGCGGGCGGATCGTCTTGCCCGATGTTGTCGTCTGCTACCGGCATTACGATCGGGGATGGCATGTCCGCCAACTCTTCCGAAAGCTCACGGTCGTTCTCTTCGCGATCGAAAGTCGAGGGAATAACCTCGTTCGCTTCGAGCATGTCGAACCACTTGTTCTTTGATAATTCGCGACTGTCGCGAAGCGACTTACGAAACGCCCAATCCTGAGCGGTAAGCGGGATCGCGTTGAAATCGGTGCTACCTTCGTAGGTGATGGCATCCTCGGGAAGGTCGAGGAACCAAGAAACCCAACTAAGGCTGTCGTTGAGTCCACCATCACGCGAACGAATGAAGTTAGCCACAACGGCGTTTTCAGCGGCGCGACGGATCGCTTCCGTTTCCGCCGCTTCCGCAACTCGCTTGTCGTCGGCAAGCATACGCCCGCCAACCTTCGCCATATCTGCCTTGAGGCTTTCAACCTCAGCGCGAAGCTCACTAATCTGACTGCCGTTCCATTCGAGGAAGCCAAGAACCGCCTCTTTCGGATCGCAATCGAACCGCCAGATCATGCCGGGGGCAATGCTAATCTCGCCTTCGCCTTCCGTGAGTTTTTGATGACGTAGGGGATCGGCGAGCAACTCCACCAATGGCACTGAGCGAGGTTTGATTGCGCGATGTATAGCTGAGCGTTGAGCGAACAAACGTCGGCGAGCGGTGCCTTGATCGGCTCAAAGGTTTCCTCAGTCGCCACCAGCGTAAACGGGATTTCGTCCAGCGTCTGGCGGGTGCGGCCCTTTGTCGGCGTGATCGTTTTGACAACGCGCCACTGTCCGCGCGTCTGTTCCCAAAGGTTCACCCGATAAACTCCACCATCAAGGCGTAGCTCACGGATCGTGGTTAGGGCCGCGTTGTCGTAGAGGCGCACGCGAGTGACGCGCTGGCGGTTGTTGATCGTGGCGGTTTCAATACCAAGGATCGATTCAGCCGTGAACATCGAGATAAACGGACGAACGCCAAGCTCGATCGCCTCCGCCTGAGAGACAGTGCCGACGCCCTCGGGATAGTCCACCACAAGGCCAACAAAGTTGGTGATGAGCAACTCTGCGAAAATCTTATCGGCGAGCTTGTCGAGAGTGAAACCCTTAGCCGTGATCGTGTTGAGGATATCGAGCGTATTGACCGGCGCGGTAATCGTCGCGGGCTTACGGGTTGCAAGCGCGCGATAATTTTCAAACGCTTTCGATGCGCCGGGGAAAAACGGCGTGCGCTTCTTAAAGTTCTCATACGCCGTAGGCGTCATGTTGTCGTCACGCGGAAGGAAGCGTTCGCAACCGATCTTTTTAACGGCGCGCTCGCCGATAACTAGGGCTCGGTTAGTCTTCCATTCGTCGATGAAATCGGAAAGGGCGGGGTCGCGGTCGTCAATAAGCATCCGATATTTAGGTTGCTTAACTTCCCATGTAGCCCTTGAGCCTGTGAACCTTTACCGGGCCTGCCCCACGTTCACCCGATAGGTGCGTAAGCGCGTAAACGAGAGCATCAACGCGATCGGGCGAACCCTTAAAGCTTGGCGAGATCAAACTCGATCATCTGTTGTTCAAGCTCAGGGAAAACGCGCGAGTGCGACACGCGCCCGCGTTCATAAAGAACGGCGATCGGTTCCGCGCGAAGGCGCTTACCGCGTCCGTGAGCGTCAACGAACTTGTGAGGTGCGCTAGGAGCGACGCGGAACAAGAGGCTTTCGAGGATATCGCGCCCGTAATCCTTTTCCGTAAGAATCCAGTTGGCATCATACTTGGCTTGAAGGCGAAGCGCTTCCTTGATCCAATCGTCGGGCTTAGCCTTGAGCGTCGCGTCTTCTAAGACGTGCATGTTACCGTCGCTGTCGCGGCCCGCGACGATCATACCGGTATGATCGCTGTTTTTATTGGCGGTGCCTGCCGGGTCGATCGCAACGACGATTTCGCTAAGCGTGGCCGGGTTAATCTGCTTGCGTCCGATCGCGCTAAGGTTGAACAAGGCGTGAGGGTTGTCCTCAGTCCACATACCGTGTTCGTCGCGACGGCGCTGTTCCTCAGTCATCGACTCGAAGTCTTCGAACAATGACGCCGGAAGGTTGGCCTTGTTGTCGATCGCGTTAATCGTGAGGTAGCGGTAAGTCTGATCGTGGCGCGGGATCGGTTTACGCTCGCCGGGAACGACGCCCTCAACGAACACTTGATAATCCCAAGAGCTTTTGAACGTCGGGTTAAGGTCGAAAAGCATCTTGGTTTCGAGTGGCGGGCCATCGGCTTTGCCGGTAGGTCCAAGCGTCGGGATGCTTTCGGATAGACGCCCGCGAAGCGTCATAACCGTCTTGTAATCAACGAAGTTGGCTTCGTTGAGCATGATAGTAGAGAACTTGAGGCCGCGAACCTTATCGGGATCGTCCAGCCCCATGAATAGAAATTTCGAGCCGTTGGGCAGGCGAACCGTTAGATCGGATTGGTTGATATAGTTTTCAGGCGCGGCTTTAAGGTCCGCATACCAACCCGGCATGAGGATATCTAAAGTTTCTGGGAATGACTCGTCAAAGAGGTTTCGTTTACAAGAGACGCGGCTTTGGTGAAAGAAACCGTGCGTCGATCCGGGCGCGCGCAAGGCGCGAAAGAACATGCCCGTAATCTCGGCAATGGTCTTACCTGAGCGGACGCCGCCAGCGGCTAGAATGTTGCGAACGGACGGATCGGCGATCCACTGGAAAAGCTGGAGGTGCTTTGGCTGGAATGTCGAGGTATTGATTTGACTAGGGACGATAGAGGCCATCCCATATTTAAGCTAACGGGGGCATTGCTGCCCCGCTCACTCAATAAGTGCCGTAAAGGTGCTCGATATAGCCACGGCTAATGTTGATCGCCGTCTTAGTCGTCGTCGTGCCGGTGCTAATCCAAGTCCTCAGATAGTAGCGGCCTTCCGGCAAGCCGGTAGTTGCGCCGCCCATGTTGTAAGGCCCGTTACGAACGATCGCCGTAGTGTTCGAAAGGCCCGTTGGCGCATAGAACATGAAGGTATAGAACGCGCCACCAAGGTTGGCGGGCATGTTCATATCGGTCTTCGTAACCGTGCCGGTAGCGCGCGTGATGTAGAATAGGTTCGTATCACCAGCGTTCGCCCCAAAGCCCAGCACGTTCGTTAGCGTGGTCGGGTCTTGATCGATCGGCGCGTTAAGATCGTTCGTAATGCCGACGAACCAACGCTGCCCAGCCGTAAGGGTCGGGATGCGAAGTCGAATGGTCGCGTAAAGCCCGCCAACGCCCGTGGTAAAGCTCTTGATCATCGGGCTGGTGCAAACCATCCCCGCAACCGAATTCGCCGCCGCTGCCGTCTCATAGCTAATCTGCGGTTCGCAAAGCGCCGCGCTGTTCGCCATCGAAACGCCCACGGGGGTGCCGTAATAGGCGGCATCCCAAGCCTTGCGGTGAATGTTCACGCCATCGCCGTGCGCCAACCATTCGCGTTGCGAGGAGAAGCCCGTCGAAATCCCAAGCGGAAATTCGCTCGCCGTGTTGTAGATATCCGACGTGCTTAGGAACGCGCGGTTCGCGATGTTCGCGGCTCGCACGACTGAGGTGTTATCGAGCAAAAGGTTGCCATCGGCGTTGATCGAAACCTTAGTCGCCGCCGCCAGTGCCGCACCGTTACGATACTGCACCTGTCCGTTCGAACCCGCCGTCGCGAGGAACGTCTTGGTCTGCCACGAAGCCGCATAGTCGGTTGCCGCCGTCTTGGTGAGAATTTGGTTGGTGGTGCCGCCAGCCGGGAGGCCATTGGTCGCCGAACCTGCGGGGCCTGCGTCGCCCTTGATCCCCTGAATACCTTGGTCGCCCTTATCGCCCTTCTCACCGGGCAAACCCTGAGCGCCAGTGTCGCCCTTGTCGCCTTTGAGGCCGGGAAGCCCTTGGATACCATCTACGCCGTCCTTGCCGGGGGCACCGGGGACACCATCCGCGCCGGAATCGCCCTTATCGCCCTTGAGGCCAGTGTCGCCAATATCGCCCTTGAGGCCGCGTGCGCCGTCCTCGCCGGGATCGCCTTTCGCCCCGCGCGCGCCATCGTCACCCTTAGCGCCGTCTGCTCCGGTTAGGCCGCGTTCGCCACGCTCACCGTCTGCCCCAGCGTCGCCCTTGTCGCCTTTGTCGCCTTTGAGGCCGGGTGCGCCGTCCTTGCCGGGGGCACCATCAACGCCATCACGCCCAACGATGCCATCGGCACCCTTGGCACCATCATCGCCCTTCGCGCCGTCCTTGCCGTCGATGCCATCGCGACCGTTAGCGCCGTCCTTGCCGTCGATACCGTCGCGGCCATCCGCGCCGGGAGGCCCGCGCTCGCCGGGATCGCCCTTGTCGCCCTTAACGCCGATGGTCGAGGGCTGAGCCTGCGTGATGATCGTGTTGGGGAGCGGCGGGGTGATGATGATCACGCCATCTTTGGGCGCGCTCACTTGGGCTCACCCTTGTAGCCGGTGCGCACGATGGTGCCGCGCTCGATCACCTTGGGAAGGCCGGTTTCGTCGATGATCGCAAACGGGCTAGGCACGCTCGGGAGCGTCTCAACCTGAGCGCGGGTGAGCGTGAGGCGAAGTGAGGTCGCATCAACGGGATCGACGGGAAGGCGAAGGCGAAGCTTAGCGCCCGGAACCTCGAAGTAGATGCTCGCGCCGGAAAGATCGACGGGCTGGCCGTCAACGATCGACTTAACTAGGGCGCTGTATCCTTCGCGGCCATGAACGGTGATGGTAGTTTCCATCACCTATTTAGATTGGTCGTTTCCCTGCTACCCCTCGCGAGCAAGTATCGAGACAACTGCAACGGTAGAGGCGGTTGCCTCCACACATAAAGCGGCCAGTTGCCGCGTTGCGGTTCGGCGATGTTGGAGGTTTAGCGCAAGCGCCAGTGATGCTCGGTGGTGAGCCCGGACTTCCTTGTAGCTGTCACCGGGGAACACATGCCCGACATAGGCTTCGAGCATTCTGTTTGCATCGGTCTTGCTGGCGGTCACCCCGTCCACTGTCTGGTGGATGGTTGGATCGAACACCGCCTGTGCGAGCGAGATGATCACTTCGCGGCATAGGAGGCCGATTGCTTGAAAGTCTTCCTCAACCGAAGCCGTGGAGAATTGCGTCCGCGCCTTTGCGAGTGCTCGGTCCACCCGGTCCCACCCCGTTGCCTCGCGCTTGGGGATCGGGATCGTGGAGCGCTTCGCTACCGATTGGATCGCCGGGGCGAACATGGTGCGGATGTATTGGCGGCGCGGGGCATACGCACCGAGATGTTCGCTCCAATGATGATACCAATCCCATAGGTCGGCATGAGGGTTCGAGTATTCGATATCGGCGGGAATGGTCTCTTTGATGCGAGCTTCTCTTGCGATGTAATAGTCGTTCACCTCTTGGATACGTGAGCCACCGGTTGCCACGGAAATCATCATGCCACGATGGATAACGAGTTCGCCAAGTAGTGCAGCCATACCTGCGACTTCTTCGAACGTCGGCTCTACAAAAATATCGTCAAACGTCCGTAAGAGTTTGAAACCGTTCGATATCGCTTCTGCGATACGCTTGCGATCTTCGGGCGGAAGTGATCGCAAGGCTTCGTTGATTGGAGCCGGGGCCTTGACGGTCGCGACTTCTGCTTGAAGGTTGGTATACCAGTCGTCATCAACGAAGCCGCCCTTGATCGGGTCAACCGAGATCGTGCATTCACTCAACAGAAGTGAGAGATCGAACCGTTGAAGGCTTTCGAGGAATTTGCGTGCGGAGATCAGAGCATCGGACATGCCTCGGTGTAAGCCGCGTGATGAGTCTATAGCAAATCCAACCAACCGTGCCCCATAGAGAGAGAACGTGGGTGCGGCAGGTAGGGGATTATGGCGAACGCAAACGGTAGGTGCGTGGTCTGTGGCGACGGTCCTACCGTTAAGTCGCATCTGTTTCCTCGCGCCCTCATGCTCGCGATGCGCGGCGATGCGAAGTCGCTTGTTCAGGGCGACCGCTTCTCAAAGGGAATAAGGCTTCCCCAGAATGGTGATTGGGACGACCTGATATTGTGCGACGCCCATGAGAAACAGATAGGCCGGGGCGACGACTATGCGGTGAGGCTGCTACGGCGTGCGCCAGACGCACCCATGATTATGGATGGTCGAGCTACGTTGCTCGCTAACCCCGAACCCGACTTACTCGTCCACTTTATCTACGGCACCGTCTGGCGACACGTCGTGAGTGGTTTGCGTAGGGGAGAACCCTTGCACTTGGGGCCTTACAAGGATGAGTTACTTTCGCGGTTGCTAAACAACGGCCCCTACGACTTCCAAACGATGGTAGCACGATCCGGCATGATGCTGCGCGAGCTTGGTCCTATCGACATGGCGCTCAACCCATACCGTGTGAAAATGATGCAGCGATGGGCGTGGCGGTTCGCTTTGAATGGCTTCGAATTCTACCTCTTCACCGCGCGCGGTAAGTTGCCGGATATTTGGAAAGAGTATGTTGCGAACGATAACCGCGCCTTGATCGCAGCTAACGGGCATGGCGTAGACATCCGAGCCATGCCGTCGCTTCGACCGATCATCGATCTGATGTCGGGTTCTTAACCGATCCCCAACGCCAAATTTGATCTGGCGCTTGGTTGGGGGGGGCGCATTATTCGACGTGCGCAAGCGTGTCGGGATGCTTCGCGATCTTGGCGCGGATGCGGTTTACGTCGCGTTCGAACGATCGTGCCACCTTGGCATGGAATAGGAGGAATTCGCCCCGGTCGAGCTTATGGGGGTCGTCCTGCCAATCCTTGGTGGCAATGTTGGCGACTTGCGCAAACGCTTTGTCGCGCACGGTTTCGTTGAAGGCGAGCATTTCATTAAGCTGGTCGAGGGTGTAACGGGCCTTGGGCATCACGGGGTTCCTATTGGGCGGGTTAGGCGGTTGCGAGGGCGGTCCTGACGGCCTGCTTGATCGTCTTACGAAGGAAGCGCGGGCTCACCTTTTTCGGAACCTTGATACCGCGCTTACGCTGCGAAGCGGTCTGTAGGTTCATTTCGTTAAGCCAATCGGCATCGCTGATATCGAGGGCGGTTAGGCAATCGCCGATAAAATCCGATTCAACCGGCTTGCCCGCCAATGCCGAGAACCCCTCAAGGGTCTTAGCCCAAGTATCGAGCCAAAGGATGACATTCCAAGCCCATCCCCAAGCCTTAACCTCGCCGTCTGGCGAGCACGACAAATCAATAACGATCATACCGGCATGGTTGCGCATCGTTACCGAAACGCCGCCGCTCACATCCGGGGTAATCGTGGTGCAACCATCGTCGATGGTCTTTGCGTCGCTGTTGCCGAGCATTTCGAGAATGAACCCAACCAAGGGCACGTCGTTGAGGGCGTCAAGGTTCTGCGGAGCGCGGAAGTAGGGGGTCGAGGTAAGCATTGCGTAGGGCCTTCGTTAAGGTCGCGGCGTCGTTGCCGTAAACCCTACCTACGTGCCCCCTTGTCCGATTCGCATTATTTGATTTCGAAACTTTATCGGCGGGGTTCGAATGCGCCCGTTAAGCGAAAGGCCCGCTCGGGATGGTATCCGAACGGGCCTCTCATGGAAATCAAAGGGAGCACAACGCAACTTACCCCCGATTGTAGCGCGATCGGGGGCGGGGCGCATTATTCGATGCGTGCCAATACCGTCCTCACGCCTTCCTTGTTCCACCGTCCGCCCCGCCGTGTCGTGATACCTTGCGCGTTAAGGTGATCGGCGATCGTCTGTAGGCTGGTGGCACCGTCTTTACGGGCTTGCTCGATCGCACCCCTGAGATCGTTGGCATAGGCATCGGCGAGCTTGCCCCTAGCGGCCCCTGAGAGCGTCGCCAGAGCCTTGCCGTCTACGGGCTGGCCTCGGTATCCCCCAAGCTGCTTACCCTGCGCCTTGAGGGCTTCTAGGGCTTCCTTGGTGCGTCGGCTGATCGTCTCGCGTTCGTGCTGAGCGACTAGCGCCATTACCCCTACCGTCATCGTGTTAGCTTCCGGCATGTCGGCGCATATGAACGACGCCCCGCTATCCCTGAGCGTTAGGAGGAACGCCGCGTTACGGCTCAGCCTGTCGAGTTTGGCAACGATAAGGGTCGCCTTGCGAATACGGCATTGAGCGAACGCCTTGTGAAGCTCGGGCCGATTGTCGTCGCTCTTGCCGGATTCAATCTCGATAAACTCAGCGTGTAGCTGGTCGTCGTCGCCGATGTAGTGGGCGATAGCCGCGCGCTGCGCTTCGAGCCCTAGCCCGCTGTCCTCTTGGCGCTTGGTGCTCACCCTCAGATATGAAACGAAACCCGCCATACGCGGGGCATAGCGGGTGCGACGGTGCCGGGGCAATGTCGAGGTCATGCCGGGGATACCGGAACCGTTTCCTCGCTCAGATAGGCGATCCGGGGGTTGCGAGCGAGCATGAGCAAGGGCGATGCGAAGTTCATGGCGTTGTGATCCTTGGCGAACACGACGCATTCCCACTCCCTTGTAGGCGCTTGGGCAGGGGTAGGAGGCCCCTACGGTGCGTGTAGATCACTCGGGTGCATAGTGCGGCCTGAGCGTCCGTCTCAGCGTAGGTGCCATCCGCAAAGCGAGCGACGGTGCCCCGCCCGGTAGGGGCGGGGATCGTGGCGGGTCCAAGGTTGCTCTTACGCATTGGCTTCAACCTTCCATGTCGAGTTGCGGAACGTGCCGATCGCCTCGGGATCGTCCTTGTTGGTGATGATGAGCTTGAGCGCCGGGGCGTAGCGTCCGCCGCCAGCGAACCGGGGCAAGGGCTTGATGCCGTGGCGCGATCGTGCGCCCCACGCTGGCGACACGCTAAGGCGATCCTCAGCGGCACCCTCATGATCGCCTTCGATGCGCCACCAGTCGCCTTCATAGAAACCGAACCGGCGAGGGTCGGTAACATCGGAAGGCGAGAGCTTTACGACGTAGCAGGGAGCGCCCGCGTCGATCGTGCGGATGACTTCGAGGTTATGGGCGCGAGCACCCCAGCTTGGGCAGGTCGAAAGAGGCAAAGGGCATCCCCTAAAGGTTGTTGCCCCTGATTCGCTCTTCGTCAGGTTTATGTCAACGGTCGTTGTCGCTTTTCTTACGGAGCTTAAACGTCCATCGGTTCCGCGTCGTCGTCGTCTCGATCGTCGGTAAGCTTAGGCGGATCGATCGTATGGAAGGCGATCGTCGGAAGCATGACGGGCGCGACGCTCATTGTATGTTCGTGCTGAGTGCGCTCAGCGAGCACCTTGCTTGCCATCGTGCGCGCAATCTTAACGTCATACTCAGCAACCAAAGCATCGCGCTGTCGATCGCCAGTCGAATATCCTTCAACGCCGCGCGTAATCAATCGCACGTCTTCGAATACTGTAACGTAATGGTCTTCGAGCGCGTCTTTATAGCGAGCATTGAACTCAGGATCGCGGCGACACTTCGCGCTAAGGGCTGATTTATGAAGTCCAAGCGATTTCATGACGTGAGCGCTTATCTCGCCGTTCGAAATACGCTCAAGAACCTGATTCCACTGGTCTTCGCTCACCAGTGCGACGAACTTACCGCCCTCATCGATCTCTTGAGCGCGCTTTGTGCCCATGGCTTGGCGGTGTTCGGCACGCAAGGCGAGGGCTGCGCTCACCTTAGCGCCATGTTCTGAGGATGATGGTTGATCGGTCATCCACTATTTAAGCTCAGGAACGCTAAACGGGACGGGAAGGGGTAAGCATCCTTGTGGCGCGTGCGCCGGTGATGACATAATGCTTAGGTCTACCATCGGATGACAGTAGGCGCGTAAACTCGATGCGGATCGTGTTGCCGGTTCGGTTTAGATACTGGTCAAGGCCGTAGGAAAAGACCCTGCCGATAGCGGCAAGCGTCTCCTTTCGCATCGAAATCGATATGTTCCGGTCGATAGTCGGGTCGTAGATAAGGCCCCGTCCGGTGTTTCCATAAAAACCTCTTACGGTTACGTCCTGTGTCATCGGTATCCGTTCGGGTATCGAAGCTTTAATATACTCCTTCGTAGCGGGGTCTAAGGTTCCCATGGTGCTGAACCCGCCAGTCCATTCCATCGAGGTGGCGCTCGGCCCGATGGCCTCATGGGCTCTGCGAAGAGAGGGCTCTACTGCGAGGACAAGTTCCTCAACCTCACCGGCTCGATCTTCGAGGAGGGCTTCAGTTTCGGCGTTGATCGGCTCTGCTGGTAAACCGAAGTTTCTCTGCACGACGCGCCTAACGAGGCCATAAAGCAAATTCTCGCTATCGGCGTCCGGGATGTCGAACACTTGCTCGGCATCGCCAGTTAACAGCACTTTGAACCTTGCCAAAATACTGCCTTGAGCGATTGGCTCAGCTAGAACGATGTGACGCCCTATAAACTGGCCCTTGTAGCGAATAACGCCTGTTTCGACGTAGTTAGCGACAAGTGAGAGAGTGTAAGCGGCCCCAGCGAGGGCATTATAGCCGTCGAAGCCCTCCATGATGTGGCGTTCGGCAAGCCCGCCGCGCAATTTTAGCTCAAACGAGGCCATATCCGGCATTGAATCGCTCCCACTGGAACCTTGTTTCAGCTATTACTGGTGAAACAGTCAACCTGACCTACGCCATGCGAGTGTGCGAAATATGATCCCCGACGTTGCGATTGGTGCGATTTTAGCGGCTATCATTGGTGCCATGCTTTCGCTGGCGGGTCTGATCGTCGCTAAGGAATCCAAGGTTTCCGAGTTCCGGCAGGCTTGGATTGACAGCCTGCGGAGCGAACTGGCTTCGTTCGCCAGTAATCTTAATTCTCTGGCCGATGCTGATACGATCGACTTTGAGTCTGATGCCAAACGATATGACGCCGTGAAGGAGCAAACGGGAAAGCTAAACGAGTCATACTACAGTATCGCGCTTCGCCTAAATGTTGAGGAGGATTCTTCGAAGGCGGTGCGGGACTCGATGCTAAAGCTATCCCGAGCTATTAAAGACCCTTTGCTTGCTGCGGAACTAGACTTTGACGCTGAGCAAGGAGAGTTTATTAGGGCGTCCAATACCTTGCTCAAGGAAGAGTGGAAGCGTGTCAAGGCCGGTGAAAAGGTGTATCAACGCACCCGCAGCATAGCGATCGGCGTGATTGGCGTTTTTGCTCTGGCAATCGTTGTTATTATTGCCGTCAATTTCGCTAATCGAAAGCCCGTCACGGCTAAGGGCGGCAATCCTCAAACCGCCATAACCGTGCCAGACGCAGCTAAGCCGGTAATCATCACGCGCGAGCAAAAGGTGACGGCGCTACCAACCACGCCGGTTCACCCACTCAGCAATCAGGCTGCTGCGAGCAACGCGACGGATAGCGTAAAGGTTGAGGAGAAAGCGAAGTAGGCCGTATGCAAGGCGCGTCGTCGCCTAGCTGCCCGTGGCCCGCATTATTCGTATCACCTTGCCGCTCTAGTGCTGGTCGCCTTGACGAAGCTCACAAAGCGCGATGCTTCTCTTTGCGCTCGCCGTCCTTCATAAGGACGCAGATGTAAGCACGGTCGTTGAAGTCGTCGCCAATCGAAGCTGCATATGCCCTAGCGTTATCCTCGCACTGCCGAACCCCGGTAGCGTGGCCGATCATCTTGTTATCGGACTCATCGTCGTTTTCGACGTTCTTCCAATACCAGACTTCGTAATCAGCCTTGTTCTCGACATAGCTGCACGGGTAGTCGGAGGCGTATTTGTCGCACCCGCAAGCCGACAAAAATAGCATCACGGCCAAGCTAAAGCGCTTCATTTCGCTTTCCCTGTCCCGGTCGAGGGTGGTTCGACGTATTGCCACGGTGCATCGAGAGCCGCCCCTCGGAAAACGTAAGTTTCTGCCCAATAACGGCGCACTGTTCGAGATAGATAAGGTGGCTGATAATATCTAAGTCCGCTGTCATCGCGTTCATTACTTCCGGGGAAACGCTGCGGACCTTAGCCGCACTGGCTCCGGGTTTATTTTTCGGGTGAACCTCGAATTTGTCGTATCGGACGATGGCCCCAAGGTGAACGATAGCGTTCCGCGTCTCACTGATTATCGTGATCTGATCGAACGCGCGCGTTAGCAGAGGGAGTCGGGTTTCCCCGCTGCCTTTCGTAGGCGCTTAATTGTCGTGATCGCCGCACCAAGTCGCGTGTTATCGAATATAACGCTGGCGGCGGCATCGGATAGCGCGCTTTCGAGTGTGAGTAGGTGAGTGATTTGACGTTCAACACTCGCAAAGCGGTGAATGAAACGCCCTAGCGCCTCCCAATACTCCCTGCGCCGCTTGGTTTCGGGGCCGGATAGATCGATGTTCAGGAGCACCATGCTTCCGTCATATCGTCAGATGTTCAGGTCGCCACCTAAAACCGGACCTCAGGCGGGTTTGCGCATCGCGCGGCCACGGTTTACCTCCTGCTCAACGGGAACGGGGAGCACGACGCGATGTCAGCGCTAAAAACGCTATTCGATATGATCGTCCTCGGTCTGCTCGGGTTTGTCGTCCTCGGGCCTCTTGGCTTGATGCTCGGCTTGGTTGTCGCGGCCCTGCTTTCGGTAGCGCGGGCGTTGAAACCGGCCCGTCCGAAACCATCGGGACCAAAGCAAAACTGGCTCGAAAACGTCTTTGATCGAGTGTTGGGCAAGCCGTAGTTGGATCGATCGGGCTCGGCTTCCCTCACCCGTTTTCAAGTTCGCTGGCGGCGCGAGGGGCAGGGGCGGCGCGCAAGGCAAAATCTTAATTCAGGACGCGCAAGCCTTGTGACTTCGAGACAGATTGGTTCCTTTCGCTTCGAGCAAGTCATTGCTTGCCTCGATCCGATCCCGCTTTGCGGGAGTTCCATACCTGCCCAGATTGGGCAGGGTCTTTATAACTATCTCTTCAGATGAAAGATTAGAGATGCTTTATAAAGAGTCTGCCCAATCTGTCGATTTGGGCATTCTCCTAGACCCTGCCCAGCCAAAACTAGCTAATTTGGGCAGATTACTAGACCCTGCCCACGCCTCATTGCGTAGATTGGGCAGGGTCTACGGCTTGCCCAAAGCGAGCAAACTCATAGGTGCCGGTTGCCCAATCCCATGCCGTGCGTGATGCGCGGCACTGTAGCACCATCTTGCCACCAAGGAGGTTGCCCTTGCTGGTGCGGGTGTCGAGTCGGGGAAGGTCGATCTTGACCGCGCCCTTATCGTCCATCGCATAGATCGTGATGCTTGGGTTGAGCGCCTCCATGCCTGCCCGATCGGCGACGAAGAGGAACCCGCTAACGTGAGGTGAGCCCGCCTCTTGCGCGCGACCATCGGCGCGGACGAACCCGAACAGATTGTCGCCGGGGATGTTGTCCACCGCCCCGGTGATCATGTCGGCGAACGCTTGCGTGAAGTTGCCTTCGCGGACGTGCTTGCGCGTGTCTTCCTTGGCGCGGGCACCGTTGCGCCATTCCAGCCAACCAACCCAATCGGGGTTGCTGGTCTGCTTGTTCGATCCGACAAACAGTTTGAGGTTGCCCCGGTAGCGCATGGCTTCGCGTTCCGGTCGATCGCGTGCCGTCTGCTTAGGCTTGCCGTTATCGTTCACGCTGAATTCGATACCGGTAGCCTTGAGCAACGGGCACGGCGGCACCAGCTTAGCCTTGGCGAACGGGGTCTTCCACTCGAAGCGGTGAGCAAGACGTTCAAGAACCTGCGGCTCAGCTTTGGCATATTCAACGAACGCCTCGAATAGGGCGTTACCAGTGAGTTTCGGGGCTGGCAGGTGCTGGCGTGGTATCGGGGCGCTATCGGCCTCCACGGGGCGCATAGGGGCCTTGGCGAGGCTATCGCCAGACTGAGCGCGCAACCGTTCCAAGATGGTGCGAGCGTCGCTCATGCTTCACCACGGGCGATCAACACGGCGAGCGTGTAGCACTTGGCGGCGGTAGCCTTGATCGTGATAGCGGGAGCGGTGCCGTGATCCTTGACGAGGAAGTCGGCGGCGACTGGCACAAGGCGCGTCATGTCGGGCTCATGGGGCTGGTAGACGGGTGAATCCACGTCGTCGGCGAACATGAGCGCAAGCGCTTCGTCATGGTCGGTAAGGTGCGTCGTGAGGTCGAGTGCGAGGCTGTCGATCGTCTCAGGCGAACGCCCGCCGATGCTGATAGATTTGATCTCAGCGAGTTGGGTAGCGAACTTAGGCATAGGGTAGTCTCCAAAGCAAAAGCGCCCGGTAGTGTAGTGCCTACCGAGCGCCCGAGACTTTTGCTTTGGAGTTTGTGCGACGATCTTACCGCACATTCTATTTAAGCTCAATATTCGAAACGTCCGCCATAGGGTCACTACACCCCGTGCATCGATTATTTAGGAGAATGCCTGACTCCCGCGCACCGCCGCAATATTGATCTGCGCAGTCCGCGTAAAATGGGGCTTACGGCAGGCGTTTTAGCTGTTCTGACTAAATAAAACTGTGGCGGCAATGAAGCCGCTTTGGAGTTAGAACAATGACAATTGAAAACCTACTGATCACGCTTCTTGGCGTGTCATACTTCGCCATGTTCGGCGAGCTTGTGCGTCATATGATCCGCGCGCACCGCGCTGAAGCTGCCCTTGCTCGCATCGAAGCGGTGATCAACGAAACGGGCGTTGCACTGGTCGAGCACGTCAACGAACCGGTCTACCGCCTTGGAGGCGTTGAGCCGGTCGGCACCGTCACGAAGCTGGCGGTCTACTAAGATGGCCCGCCCTCGCACCACGCCGTTGCCGTCGATCGCTGAGCTTCGCGCTCAGTTCGATTACCGCCCTGAGACTGGTGAGCTTATCCACAAGCTACGCCCCGGAGACGGTTCCTACACGCTGCGCTTCAATCGTCGGTATGCTGGCAAGCCTGCCGGAACCGTCATGAACATCGGCTATTTGTTCGTTCGCCCCATCGGCTGCAACATGATGCTTGGGCACCGTGTCGCATGGGCGATCCACTACGGCGAATGGCCCGTTGCGGAAATCGATCACAAGAACGGTAACAAGCTCGATAACTCGATCGCCAATATGCGAGCCGCGACGCGATCTCAGAATCTGCGTAACACGCCTAAGCAAGGTAAGTCGCCATACAAGGGCGCGACCTATCGCCGCCACTGTCCTAACCGGCCTTAGGAGGCCCGTATGCGCGTCAACGGTAAGCGCGTCTTTCTCGGGTGCTACGCGACTCCTGAGCTTGCGGCTGAGGCTTACGCGCGGGCCGATCGCGAATATAGCGGCGAGTTTGCCTATACGCCTTCCGGCAAGATCAACGCGACGATCCTATTCAGGGTGGCTGCTTAAAGCTCCTCGCCGATCACGGGGAGGGTGCCACCTAGCCGTTGAAAGATTGTCTTGCGCCCAAACGCGGCGTCATCAACCTTCGTCTGTATTTCATCGCGCAATTCACGCCATGCATTCATCCTTGCGGAAAACGCTTGATATAATCGAGCGCAATCTTGACTTCGAAAGTTTGCGGCGTTCGGTAGCACTTCCTCAAATGTTCCTTCAGGAAACGAAATGAGGGTGTCAATCAGGTCTGGATCATAGGGGCGAGCGATACTCAGCCAATGGGAGTAGATGCTCGTCCACTCGCCCTCAAACTGCATAAGTAGCATTTCCTGCGTATCGCTCAGTTTTCCGTATTCATGCGCCAGCTTGTCGATAGGGCTTGCCGCTTCCTCTAGCTCAGCGGTTAAGTTTTTAAGCCGCTCGCGATCGTTCAAGGAGCCAAGCGCTGAATACAGGCTTTTGATCTGGTTTCGCGCGTCAATGATCTCCCGTTCAAGCGGATAGACAAATTCATTCAGAGCGCGATCGGTGCCAAAGCGTGCGCGAAAGGTGACACGTCCAACGGTATCCCAGAATAGCCAAAGCGCTGCGCAGATGAAGGCAGGGACGCCTATGATACTGCCCCACGGCATGTTCAGGAGGTTGGCGGCGCTCCAGCCCCCGGTCGGCGTAATGGCGTCCAGAATTTTACCAACAAGCCATGATCGCGCATCGGTCGCGATAGCCGCGCCAGCCACAAGCAACGCCGTGATGCCGAATGTTTTTCCGTTCATGCGTCATCGCTAATAGGCGTGAGGCGTAGTGTCATTGGAAATGCAGCAAACGGTATCGTTCATCTTAAATAGTAGATGCCTCTCATTCCTCACGATGAAGCCAAGCAACTGCTAGATGCCCTGAGCGGCGATCCTGAGACGATCGCCGCTCTAAGCGCCTACATCGCCTCACAAGCGGCCTTAGAGCGTTGGGATGCCGCCACGGTCGGGCGAACCGCTGCCGCCGCTGAGCGCCGGTCTACGGAAGCGATCCACCGCAATGCCACGCTCGCCGACGATCTCGCAAGCGCCCGCGATCGGATCGATGAACTTGAGGCCGATCAACGCCAGCTTACCGCCGCTTTTATCGAGCTAGTAACCGAAATCGAGGCCCTAAAGCGCCGCGCCTAAATACCCGATGAAATGGTATGAAGTCGCAAAGTCCCTCATCGGCACCCGTGAAATCGTCGGGCCTAAGCATAATCCAACCATCCTTGGTTGGGCTAAACGCCTTGGTTCGCGCGTGCTCGGCATCGCCATCGTTGATGATGAAACGCCGTGGTGCGGCACCTTCGCGGCGCATTGCGTTGCGGAGGCTGGCCTAGAAGCCTCCCAAGGTCGCCGTGCGCGCGTCCTCATGGGAAGCATGGGGCGCGAACCTGCGCGCCGATCGCCTCGCACCCGGTGCGGTGCTGGTGTTCAAGCGCCCCGGTGGCGGTCACGTCGGCTTCTACGTCGGCGAGGATGCGACCGCGTATCACGTCCTTGGTGGTAATCAGTCCAACGCCGTGAATGTCACCCGCATTGCCAAGGATCGATGCGTTGCGCGTCGCTGGCCTACCGGTGTCGCCGTCGTCGGTTCGCCAGTCTGGATCGGTTCGGGCGGTAAGCTGAGCACGAACGAAGCATAATGGCGGGCAAGTTCAACAATCGTCGCACCGTCGTTGATGGCATCACCTTTGATAGCAAAGGGAAGCGTCGCGTTACGTCGTGCTCAAGCGTCGCGCGGATGCTGGCGAGATTACGAACCTCGAAACTCAAGCGAGCTATCGCCTTGATGTGAACGGGCTAAAGATCGCAATCTATCGAGCCGACTTTCGCTATCAAATTGATGGCGTCGAGGTTGTCGAGGATTTCAAGAGCCCCGCGACGATCACGCCGACATTCAAACTCAAGGCCAAATTGATGAAAGCCATTCACGGCATCGATATTCTCATCACCATGAAAGCCGATCATCCGATTACTGCCACCTAATTGGGCGCGTGCTATGATGCGCAAGCCGGAAGCTTTTAGCTCCCGCTTAACCCGGACGGGTGGCACCTTTCAAGTTGGTGAGTTTGAGCGCTTGCCTTTTTTGTTCAGCGCGCTGCCCGTCCACCTCCCGTAAGCTCCTCATTGTCGGGCACTCGAAACTAAGTTAAGCCGCGTCCCGTTAAGCGATTATCGAAGCGGAGTATGAAGCATGGCTAAGGGCGGTTTCCTCGCACTGGTAGACGACAAGCTTTCTGAGGCGTTCGCGTATGTTGCGCCCGATTTTACCAAGGTGCGCGCCACCTTCCTGCGCGGCCTCGCTAAGGTCAGATCGACGTTCAACGAAGGCAAGCAAAGCAACAACCCGCAATCTCAGTGGAGCGCGAATAACAACGTCGTGCGGTTCACCCCCAAGATGATGAGCGCACCCGTGAAGCTCCACGGCAAGGATGAATTCCACATTCCATCCGAACGCTTTTTGAACGCCCTTGCTGAGCTTCGCAAAGAGGTCGAAGCGGGCGAGCACGATACGGTGCTTCACGAAGCTGAGTCGGGCGCAATGAAGGCGTCGGCGGGGCGCGGTAGCGATGCCCGTATGCAGCAAGCCGGGAGCGTCCGGGCTGGCTGGTCGCCGGAACGTCGTGCGAAGTATGAAGCGACGCAAGCCGCCAGAAAGGCGGGAAGCCCGCCTAAACGCGCGCTCAGGGGCAAAACAAAGGGAGCCCGCGAAGGCTCCCCTTTTTCGTGTCTAGCGCCGGTGGAGCGTCTTAGGCCGCTCGATCGTATGCCTCAGCATCCTCGGCGGTCGCGAATAGAACCCCAGCTTCGTGCCCAAGATCGCGCTCAGGGTCGGCGGGGTGGTGATGCCGATGTCTGCCGCAAGGCCCTTTGCCTTCGCGACGTTCTGCCCGTCCGGGTTGCCGTGGCGATCATAGAACGCGCGGGGAAGCGCTCAGCGTCGCGCGCCTCACGGAAGCGCTCAGCATCGTTCGGGCTCACCGTGGTGGCAACGATCACCTCAACCGTGCGGATGCTGCCCGTGAGGCTGGCGATCGTGTCGAAGGGTGCAGGATCGCGAGCGACGATCGTTAGATGATCCGGGCCAACGTGCGTGCTCACGATGTTAGCGAGGGCGGCAACCCGGCTGGCGGTGTCTTCTATTGCTGGCATCCATTTACCTCCGTCAAAGTTTGCGATCGTTGCGAGAAATTCGTCTTCCGTATGATCGCCGTGGAATGGCTGAGCATGGGGAGCCGTGCGGGTATTCTTACGCCAGTGGAACATAAGGCGTCCTCCTTAAAGTTCTTTTACCGTTGTGCCGGGTCGGGATCATGCGTGCGAATGGCCTGCCTTCCACCGCCAAGCGGTAGCAACGTGCGCGTCGCGTTCGATCTTGTCCTTGATCGGCGTGACGACGCAATTTGCCATGATCGCCCGCAACCGTTCATAATCGACGTAGAAGTTTTCCGCCTCAAGCT
Source organism: Sphingomonas sp. AC411 (assembly GCF_979253035.1). Classification (NCBI taxonomy): domain Bacteria; kingdom Pseudomonadati; phylum Pseudomonadota; class Alphaproteobacteria; order Sphingomonadales; family Sphingomonadaceae; genus Sphingomonas; species Sphingomonas sp. AC411. The sequence continues at coordinate 465,191 of NZ_CEEDAQ010000001.1, forward strand.
TAGCTTTGATCTCGCCAACTGTCGTCATATCGTCGGTTCCAATCATGTTTAAGAGCTTGCCATACTTGCGCGTCCTGCCGTTGTGATGCGCTTCGAAGTGTTTAGGGGTCGCCAAGTAGGCGTTAAGATCGCGTCCGCACTGGCCTGCATCGCCCGTGATCGTAAAGTGCTCAACCGTGGCATTGCGATCGTGGCGCTTAAAAGTGATCTTCCATACGCCTTGCCGCTTAACTTCGAACATATGGCGCGTTTTTTCGTCACGATAACCAAGTTGACGAGCCTCGATCATGATACCGTCGTAAAGACGGATAATCGGAACAAACTCGCGATCATCGGAATAGTTGAGCAAGCCCAGATGCGCCCAAAGCTTTCTGCTCAGTGGCTTTAGATTGTCCTTCGTAACGGCTGGCGCTTCACTCGCCGGGGCGGGCTCAGGGGCGACAAGGCGATAGAAATATTCGCCAAGCCCGCCCTTGCGCCGTGTAGCAAGGCCAACGTCAACGAGGTGGCGCAAGCGACGGTTCGTCGTCCCTTCCGTAAGCCCGTGCGACTGGTCGAGCGTCCGATAGAGGGCGTGCGCGCCGCGTTCCTCAGTAGCGCTCAAAGCGTCGAGGAACACGCTGTCAGGAACCTTGCGCGACGCCGGGGCGGGCTCAGACGGGGCCTCGGCGGGCTCGCGCTTCATGGCGGCGCTCAGCTTTCGAACATCCTTCGCACTTACGCTACTGAACACGTCGCCAAGTGAGCCGCTCCACTCGTCTTCGCATTCCCAATAGTGAGCGTCGCCAACCGGAGCCTCATTTTGCGCAACTTATACTCGCCAAAGAACGGGAAGTAATCGAGCTTTAGGGCGTATTCGTCGGGCTTGCCTTTGTTGAACCTCACGTTCGCCACTTCGTCAGAGTCTTCCGGGGCGGGCTCAGGGGCAACCGCCGCGCCATCGTCCGCCTTCACCTTGTCGCCACCATCCGGCGAGGGCGTGCGCAACTTCCATCCCAAGGGCTTGGCCTGAGTTTCGATCAAGCGCGCGTGCGACTTGGCGAGGGGTTAGCGCTCAGGTGCATACGGAAGCGAAGCGCCGGTTCGCCGTTCGTGTAGCCTTCGAGTTTGGCGAGGGCATAGAGCGGTGCAACCTTCATGAACTCGCCGGGGTGTTCCTTCGAGGCGCGCACCAGCGCCCGGAATAGCGCATTATCGTTTTCGTCCACCATCGACGGAATGCCAAGCTCAGGAACGGGCCTGCATACCGCGACGCCGGGGTTTCAACCTTCACCGCCTTGGGCTGGTCGCCGGGGGCCTTGGCAAAGTTTGCCTTTTGCCCGGTCACGCGCTCGATCGCCGCCATCATGTCGCCAAGCCCGCCAGCCGGTGCCGGTGCCGGTGCCGGTGCCGGGGCCGGGGCCGGGGCCGGGGCCGGGGCCGGGGCCGGGGCCGGTGCGGGCGCAACGATCCGCTCAGGTGCCGGAACGTGGTCGGGCATGAAGGCAACCGGATCACCAGCGAACGTCTGCGCAAGCATGGCTTCCCAATCGTCATAGATGGCGCTCAGGTCTTCATGAATGTTGCCCTCGGCATCGCGTGCCGCGATCGGACGGGTTGCCCGGTAGGTGCCGCCGACACGCTCGATCAAGCCGGGGTATTGCTTCACCAAGCGGTCATAGATCGCGCGAGCATCCTTTGCGTGAGCTTGCGCCAATCGGGTTCCGGTCGCGAGTTGTTCGCTTCCGCGACGACGCCGCGAAGGTTGATCGGCTCAGGGGCGTGCGTATCGAGCGCCGAAATCAGTTCGCGCATACGGAGGGTCACAAACCGGGGCGTCGGCTGCTTATCAAAACCCTTGTAAGTCGGCATAGGCTCACCGCCCGCAAGCGTCGCGTCTGCCCGCTCAATCGCCGCATCCCAATCGAAGCCATCCGGGGTGTCGAAGTCGGCGATGCGATGAGCGAGACTGTCGCCCGTGCTCATCGCGTCGGCATACTGCGCAAACAAGCGGTCGAGAATGCGGTAAGCGCGTTCCTCGCTCATCATCACCAGCCCGCCAATACCCCAAGCGTCGGTAATCGCGCTGTCGATATCAATCGGATCGGGTGCTTCATAGTTGAGGTGGCGCAAGATGTGGTGACGCTGCGCGCGTTCCTCAGCCTCCAAAAACTCAGCATCGAACGCCGGTTCAAACGGTTCGGTTTCCGGCTCAGCCGGGGCCGCAACCGGATAGGCGCTCATCGTTGCCTTTGGCGCAATGTCGAGGTCATCAACGATGGCGAGGAGGCGGCTTCCGATTTTGCACGCCTGATCCTTCCATTTGTCGCGCTCACGTCCTGCGGCTTCCGCCCGCGCTTTCCAGCCCTCGCGCTCAGCATCGGCCTTAACGCGATCCTCATCGGCGGCTTTGAGCGCTTCGATCATGTCGGTGAACTCGATCTTACGGGGCTGGTCGGTCATGTCTTAATCCACTGCTTAGCGTCCTGCTTATGGCGCTTAAAATGCCAGACTTAGCAAATTTGTCCACTAAGGTTTTGACACGCTCAGCTTAATGTTGCAGCGATCTATAATCGTTTATCGTTTTTAGGCTCAGGAATGGCTGATTTCTGCGGGTTTGCGATGCTTAACGCTCAGGTCCGCAAAGTTCGCGCGTTGCAAACTTACCACATGCAAGGAAAACTTTAGCTGAGCGGGAACCTTCGTTAAGAGATTATCGAGCCTGAGCTTTAGCGAACAAGCTTAGGAGAATCGCCCGCGCTGCATCGCTGCTCGCACCCTCGATCATGGCGCGCTGAGCGTCCGTGAGGGTGGAGGGGATCGTGAGGGGCTCAGGGGCGCGCTTGCGGCTCATGAGGGCGTCGCCGGGGCGCGTGCGCGTTCTAGGGCAAGCCATAGGGCTTGGAGGTCGGCGAGGGCACGGATGCCCAATAGGGCGGGCATCGAATTGGCAAGGTGTCATCGTTGGCGGCACGCCGCCAGATAATCACGGGTGCGCCGATCGTATGAACGCGGCGCTCAGGTCGCTGAAACTCTTCGATCACCGCGCGCGCATAGGTGCGCCAGACGCGCCGCTTTTCGTCGGTGGTGTCGGCGTTCGCTCGGTCGCGAAAATAGAAGTCAACGATGGTGGTAGGGATCACCCCTATTTAGGCCCTGAGCCCGTTTTCGCGGTCCCCTTAGCCGTCTTCCGTCGAACATATCCCTTTGAGGCCGCTATCTGGTCGGCGTCGAGGTCATTCGAAACGGTTTCCTTCCGGGTGCCCCCTTCGATCGTCGTAACCTTGCCATAGCCGGGGCCTGCCCCATCGCGGTGAAATCGAGGTCGCTCAGGATGTAGGGTTGAGGCTCAACCGCATTCTTACGCAAGTTTCCGCCGCGTGGCTGGCACGTCGCGTTTGCGATCGAAAAGAGCCGCGCGCGATCAACAACCAAAACCGACACGATGCCGGTAGCGGGGTGAAAAGTGATCTTGTCGATAAGTGCGCCAAGCGCGGCCTTCACCCGGCTGCGAGCCTGAAAACGAATATCGGGATCGTCGGCGTTCATAAGCTCGCGAACCTCACCAACGCGCTTGAGGTGCTCGGCTGGCGATACCGCGCCCCGTGCGCTTGATAGTGCCGCCTCAGCTTGGTCGAGGGCTTCCTTGGCGTCCGCAAGCTCGCGTTGGCGCATGGCGAGGCGGGCCTTAGCCGCTTCACCGCCGCCGCCCTCGATCGCGTCCATAACGAACTCAATCTTGCGCTCAGTCTCAGCGATCGACGCCTTAGCCGTATGAACCGCCGCCTCTAGCGGTGCCGTGTCGTTGGCCTTCGCACCAAAGTGCTGATCATCCATCGCCAGCGTAAGGATCGTGTCGAGGATAGGCCCCTCAACCTTGTCGTAAGCCCAGCCCATCACGTTATCGCACGACTTCGCGATTTTGGCGTTCGTGCAATAGAGCGAATAATGACGGCGCGTTACGCCCGCCTTGTTGATCTTGTAGGCGGCTGAGCCTAGCGCGGCCATCTGCCCGCCGCACGTCGCGCACCGTGCCCGCGTTCCTAGCAGGTTCGAAAGCGACGCCCCGCGCCCTTGACGCTTGAGCGCCTCAGAAATCCGCGCCTCATTAGCGCGCGTGAAAAGCGCCGGTTCGATGATCTTGGGGTAAAAGTCGGCGATCGGCTCAAGCGCGATTACCTCGCCGCTACGCGGGCGCTGATAGGGTTGCCATTCGCCCATGACGGCACGGTTAGCGAGGATGCGCCCGACATAGGTAGGGCTCAATGCGCCGGGGCCTTCCGTTCGCCCGCGTCTAGCTCCCACGTCGCGTAGCGCGAGTCATCGCGCGCCATGTCGTTAAGCGTCTTAGCGGTGAGCCCCTTTCCGATACCGGCGACGCGGTTTTCGAAAATCAGGCGGATGATCTCAAGCTTCACGGGCGGCACGAAAAATGAGCCGTCTTCCGCGATCTCAACCCATTTCGGACGACGGTGGTTACGCTGAATCTTGGCGATGTCGCCGTTGCGGGCCGCTTCCCGCTTTTGCTCCCATGCCGCCGCGACGCGCGTAGATTTCTTGCGGCTTTCGGTGTGCGATCCGAACGCGGTAATGAGGATCATCATAAGCCCGCCCATGTCGGTATCGAGCATGTCGCGGGTGATCATCTGCCCGGTGTTCACAACCGCGATCGAAAGCCCCTTACGGACTAGCGGCGACAACCAACTGAGCATGAGGTCGGCGGGCTGGCGGCTCAGGCGATCCAACTCCTCAACGACTAGCACCAGATTGCGGGCGTCGCGCGCGCCGCTCATGATGCTGTCGCGGAATTGGCCTAGCTGCCCCGTCTCGATATTCGCGCCCGTGTAAGCGCTCTTGCCGCGATCGATAAGCGGGTCGCCGATCGACTCCCAACCGCGCGCCTCGATAAGGCCGGTGGTCGCCTCGATCTGGCGGGCGAGGGTCGAGCCCTTCGTTTGTTCCATCGAGGACCAACGAGCATAGGCGATAGCGAGCATGGCAGGCCTTCTACTTGAAAAGAGCCTCTTTGCTAGATAGGATCGACCTGCACATCGACGTTCAGGCGGTCAGCGCCGCCGACCTGATCCTGCCGCCGCCGACTGAAGGCTCGGCCGAGGTCGCCGCCCGCGTCGCCGCGGCCCGGGCGATCCAGACCGACCGCTACCGCGATCATCCGGTTCGCACGAATGCGGAGGCGGATGGCGCGTTGCTCGATGCCGTCGCCACCCCCGACGAACCCGGCCGAAAGCTTCTCGCCCAAGCCGCGGAAGCGATGCGGCTGACGGCCCGCGGCTATACGCGTATCCTCCGCGTCGGCCGTACCATCGCCGACCTCGCGAACAGCGAGACCGTCGGCCGCATCCACATCGCCGAAGCGCTCAGCTACCGCCGCCAACCACCGCGGAACTGAACGGATGCGTTTTCCGGTCAAGACAGCTTGCGGCGGAGGAAAGCTTCGTCTAGCCAACCCGCCGCTGCCCCTGTGGCGAAATTGGTAGACGCGACCGACTCAAAATCGGTTGCCGCAAGGCATGCTGGTTCGATTCCGGCCAGGGGCACCATTTCCAAATAGTCCGTCTGCAAGGCCGCGCGTACGTTTGTGCGCAACGTCCGATTGCAGTCTTTCCGCCACTCCGCCACGATCGTCGCAAACAGACATGCGAGAGGTCCCGATGGCGCATTACGGCGATTTTCAGAACGCGATCTATGGCGCTGGCCTGCGCGGCATGGTGCCGACGCTGCCGGTCGATTTCGCGACGCTCGAACAGCGCGCGAGCGCGGCGCTGCCGCCGGCGGTGCTGTCGTATCTTCAGGGCGGGTGCGGGGACGAGTTCACGCAAGGCGAGAATGCGCGCGCGTTTCGGCATTGGGGACTCACGCCGCGGATGATGGTCGATTGCAGCCGGCGCGACCTGTCGATCGACCTGTTCGGGATGACGCTGCCGACGCCGCTGTTCATGGCCCCGGTCGGGATCAACGGGATCTGCACGCAGGACCAGCATGGCGACCTCGCGGCGGCGCGTGCGTCGGCGATCACCGGCGTGCCGCTGATGGCGTCCACGCTGTCGAACGATCCATTGGAAACGGTCGCGGAGGCGCTTGGCGAAACGCCCGGCTTCTTCCAGCTCTACACGCCCAAGGACGTCGGCGTCGCGGAGAGCCTGGTCCACCGCGCGGAGGCGGCCGGGTATAAGGCCATCGTCGTAACGCTCGACACCTGGGTAACGGGATGGCGACCCCGCGACCTGAACGCGGCGAATTTCCCGCAGCTGCGCGGGCACGTGCTGATGAACTATTTCTCGGACCCGGCCTTCCGCAAATTGCTCGCCAAACCGCCCGAGGAGGATCCGCGGCGGCGATCGGCGCCTGGGCGGCGACGTTCGGCCGCGTGCTGACCTGGGCGGACATGCCGTGGCTCCGGTCGCTGACGAAGCTGCCGATCGTGCTCAAGGGCATCTGCCATCCCGACGACGCCCGCCGCGCGATCGACGAGGGCGCGGATGGCATCTACTGCTCGAACCATGGCGGACGGCAGGCGAATGGCGGGATCGCCGCAATCGACATGCTGCCGGATGTCGTCGCCGCCTCCGGATCGACGCCGGTGCTGTTCGATTCAGGTGTCCGGTCGGGGACCGACGTGGTCAAGGCACTGGCGCTCGGCGCGGCCGCCGTCGGGGTCGGCCGGCCCTATACCTATGGGCTGGCGCTCGACGGTGCAGCGGGCGCGGCGCATGTCCTTAAATGCCTGCTGGCCGAGGCGGACCTGCTGATGGCGGTCAACGGCTATCCGACGATCGCCGACGTCCGCGCGGCTGGGGCGGTCCGGCAGCACCCATGACGATGCTCAGTCGATCCGGTACTGGATCGGCTTGAAGCTGCCGCCGTTGGATTGCAGCGCCGAGCAGGCGGTCATGCCGATCACCAGGTCCATTGCCGCACGGAAGACGATCGTGTCGCCGGCCTTGCTCAGCGGCGGCTCGACGGTGAACTCCCCGGTTTCGCCGTTGATCGGCACGTTCATGAAGCAGTTGAACGCCACCGGGATCTGGTCGGGCTCGATATCCCACGGCGCAAGCGCTTCGGCGAGATTGCCGAAGCAGCCGCGGTGCGGATCGGTATCGCCATAGATGATCGCGAAGGTTTCCTTCGAGCATGGCGTCAGCAAGAAATCGTGCCGGCCGACGTCGTCCGAGACGATCTCCAGCATCACGTTGCTGCGGTTCGAATACAGCAAGTCGCCGGTCGTCAGATACAGCCGGCTCGCATAGTCGAGCGTCCGCCCCGAAGAGATCGCCTCGCGGATGTCGGCGCGGTTATACGCCAGCAAGTCCGATACCTGGCGACCCTCGGGATCGATCACGGTCAGCGTCTGCCCCTTGTCGAGCGTGAAGCCGGCGCCCGAGCGCGGCGGGATCGTCTTGATATCAGCCATGCGCGTCACCTCGCTTGAAGGGGCATTTCCAGGATTCGTCGACCACGCGGCCGCTATACTGCCGCGCTTCGCTGCTTTCGCCGTGACGCGCCAGCATCGGGTTCATCGATCCGGCGAGTTCGAGATCGCGCGCGAGGATCGACGAGCGCAACTTGTCGTAGCGCTGCTGGGTACGCAGCACCTCGAACTGGTCGTGCAGGTTGAAGACCATCGCCGGCGATTCGAATTTTCGCGCTGGGCGGCTCGCATTCGGATGCAGGCCGACGACGAAAAACGCCTCGCCGGCAAAGCTCAACGAGAAATGGGGATCGTCGGGATCGCTGCTGACCGACAGGTCGGGCCGATAGCCGAGCCACGAGTCCTTGTCGCTGAGCGACTGCGCGCGCGCCCAGAGATGCGCCTCGAACTGCTCTTCGGACAATAAGGCAGGGGCCTCGAACAGGATGATGAGCGTCCGAAATATCGCGCGGTCCTCGCGGTATTTGCGAACGGTTTCGCCCAAAGCGGGGAAATTCTCATGTCATCCCAAGCAGATCGCACGTCGCGCGCGACGAGAATGTCCATCTGTCCTTTGGCGAGCGCGGACTTTGCTCCGACACACGGAAACTGCGGTGCCTGCACCGTTTCGATAAACTTGCGCGCGAGGGATGGTCGTTTTGGAAGATTGGCTGATACATGGTCGGGGAGGAACCCGCGAGCGGGGCCAATGTTTCGCCCGCGACATAATCTTTGATATGTATCAGTACGAATCCCGATCTGTTCTTTTACGCCGCAGGGCGGTACGGGAATGCGCGGAAAAGGGGCCTGGATGATCTCGGAAAAGTTTCTCATGGGGCGCGGCCGGCATGAGTTGAGCGATGAAGAAAAGCAGGTGCTGGAGGACAGCATCGAATCCGTGCGGCACGTGCCAGCGCGCAAGCAGATCGTGCGCGCGGGCGCGCTGATCGAAACGAGCACGCTGCTGCTCGAAGGGTTCGTCTGTCGCTACATGGACGACCGCGAGGGCCAGCGGCAGCTGGTCGCGGTGCACGTGCCCGGCGATTTCGTCGATCTCCACGCCTTTCCGATGAAGCGGCTCGATCACGACATCGCCACCCTGGGTCCGGTCAAGATCGCCTGTTTCGAACATCGGACGCTGCAGACGATCACCGAACGCTATCCGCACCTGACGCAGAAGCTGTGGTTCAGTACGCTGCTCGACGCGGCGATGCACCGCGAGTGGATTTTCCGGCTCGGCCGCCTTGGCGCGGAAGGACGGGTTGCACACCTGTTCTGCGAGATGAACGCGCGGCTGGAGATGGTCGGGATGGCCGCCGACGGGCGATACATGCTGCCGATGACGCAACCCGATCTGGCCGAGGCGAGCGGATTGACCGGCGTGCATGTAAACCGCGTGCTGAGAGCATTGCGCGAGAAGAATCTGCTGACTTTCAAGGCAGGTGAGGTGAATATTCTGGATCGTAAGGCGCTCGCAGCCGTTGCGGAGTTCGAACCACAATATCTCTATGGTTCCCGAGGCGACTGACTGCGGCCGGCAGCAGCGGATCGCTGCCGGAACCGACGAAGCTGGAGCGCGATAATGTTGAAGCCGGAAACGATACCGGGCGTAGCGGCGGCGGAGAATGGTCTGGTCATGCTAGATGGGCCCGTCGGGCTGGCGATCGCGATGACCCCGGAGGCGGCGGCGGAGACCGGTCGCCGGCTGATCGCCGCGGCGGAGATCGCAGCGACCCAGGTGGCCACCAAGGCGACCGACGAACTGCCGCTGGACTGAGCGGAACGGTCGCCCGCCGCGGCGGGTCAGGGGCTAATTGCCCCGTGCCGCTTCCTCTGTGTGACTTTATCTCTATGCTACCCGGTACATCGACCGGGAGATCCATGTGCAGTTTCTATACCTCGCCGCCAGTGCCGTTGCGCTGATGGCGTCTACATCCGTCGTCGCGCAGACTGGTGCAGCCACCACGACACCCGCCGCGAACCTCTTGCTCGCCGACTGGACCGGCCCGACCGGCGGGGTGCCGCCATGGGACAAGGTTCGCCCCGAGTTGTTCCCGCAGGCGTTCGAGACCACGCTGGCCGAGCGCACCGCGGACTACCGCAAGATCGCCGACAATCCCGCCAAGCCGACCTTTGCAAACACGATCGTGCCGATGCAGCTTGCCGGCAAGCGTTACGGCCAGGTGATGACGCTGTTCGGCGTGATGACCGGCAACATGAACACGCCAGCCTATCAGAAGCTCGACCGCGAATGGTCGCCCAAATTCTCCGCAGCGTCGGATGCGATCACGTTCGACAAGCCGCTGTTCGCGCGCATCCAGGCGATCTACGACACGCGCAATTCGAGCGGGCTGAACGCGCAGCAGATCCGGCTCGTGACGCGGATCTACGACAGCTATGTGCGGCAGGGCGCCAAGCTGAACGATGCGCAGAAGGCGCAGCTTTCGCAGTATAACCAGCAGCTTGCGACCGCGTTCTCGACGTTCGGCGAGAAGTTGCTCGCGGACGAGAGCAAGGCGATCTCGGTCACCGACGAGGCGCAACTCGCCGGGTTGCCCGATAGCGTGAAGGCGGTCGCCAAGGCTGCGGCGGCCGAGCGGAAGCTGCCGGGCTTCGCGATCGTCAACACGCGGTCGGCGGTCGATCCGGTGCTGACCTATGCCACCGACCGGGCGCTGCGCGAGAAGGTGTGGCGTGCGTTCGTCAACCGCGGCGACAATGGCGGTGCGAACGACACAAACGCAACGATCGCGCAGATCGTCAAGCTGCGCGCCGATCGCGCGCACCTGCTCGAGTTCAAGACGCATGCCGACTGGCGGATGCAGGACACGATGGCGAAGACGCCCGCTGCGGCGATGGACCTGATGATGCGCGTCTGGCCCGCCGCGAAGGGACGCGTCGCCGAAGAGGTCGCGGACATGCAGAAGGTCGCGGGCACCTCGCTGACGATCGAGCCATGGGATTACCGCTTCTATCAGGAGAAGGTCCGCAAGGCGCGGTACGACTTGGATCAGGCGCAGCTGAAGCCGTATTTCGAGCTCGGCAACATCATCCAGGGGTCGCTGTACGCCGCCAACCGGCTGTACGGGCTGAACTTCAAGGAGATCACCGGCACCGTTCCCGTGTTCGAACCGAACATGCGGGTTTGGAGCGTGACGGACAAGGCTGGCAAGGACGTCGGGCTGTTCTATCGCGACGATTTCGCGCGGACCGGTAAGCGATCGGGCGCGTGGGCGAACACGTATCGTGGCCAGCGTGGCCTCGCGCCGGCACAGCTCGTGCTGTCGTCGAACAACAATAATTTCGCCAAGGGTGCGCCCGGCGAGCCGATCCTGATCAGCCTCGACGATGCGCAGACGCTGTTCCACGAGTTCGGCCATGCGATCCATGCGATGCTCCAGAACGTCTATTATCCAGGGCTCGCCGGCACGCCGCGCGACTTCGTGGAGTATCCGAGCCAAGTGAACGAGCATTGGCTGCTGACCCGCGACGTGCTCGACAAATACGCGCGGCATTACCAGACCAAGGCCGCAATGCCGCAGGACCTGCTCGACAAGATCGAGAAATCGCGCACCTTCAACCAGGGCTTTGCGACCACCGAATATCTCTCGTCGGCGATCGTCGACATGAAGATCCACACCGTGCCGGACGGCGTGATCGACCCGGATAAGTTCGAGGCCGCGACGCTCGCCGAGATCGGCATGCCGAAGCAGTTGGTGATGCGTCACCGCGTGCCGCAGTTCCAGCACCTGTTCGCGTCGGACAGCTATTCGGCGGGCTATTACAGCTACCTCTGGTCCGAGACGATGGACGCCGACACGTTCGCGGCATTCGAGGAAGCGGGCAGCCCATGGGACAAGGCGACGGCGGACAAGTTCGCCAAGGTCCTATTGTCGACGGGTAACGAGACCGATCGTGCCGAGGCGTATCGCGCCTTCCGCGGTCGCGATCCGGACGTGAACGCACTGCTCAAGAAGCGCGGCTTTGTCCCGACACAAGCGGCGCAGGGAGCTAAATGATGGCGAGCAGCACACTTCCGCCCGAGAAGAACCACCGTCTCAAATCCATCCTCGGCGGGTCGGCAGGCAACCTCGTCGAGTGGTTCGACTGGTACGTCTATTCCGCGTTCGGGCTGTATTTCGCGCCGGTGTTCTTCCCCAAGGGCAATTCGACCGCGCAATTGATGAGCGTCGCCGCGGTGTTCGCGGTCGGCTTCCTGATGCGGCCGATCGGTGCGTGGGTGATGGGCATCTATGCCGATCGCCACGGGCGCAAATCAGGCCTGACGCTGTCGGTGACGCTGATGTGCGCGGGCTCGTTCCTGATCGCGATCACGCCGGGCTTTGCGACGATCGGCTGGATCGCACCGGCGCTGTTGATCCTCGCGCGGCTGATGCAGGGCCTGAGCGTCGGCGGTGAATATGGCGCGAGTGCGGTGTATCTGTCGGAGATGGCGGGCAAGTCGCGACGCGGCTTCTTCTCCAGCTTCCAGTACGTCACGCTGATCGCGGGGCAGTTGCTGGCGCTCGGCGTGCTGCTGCTGTTGCAGTCGACGCTCAGCGAAGGGCAGCTCGACGCATGGGGTTGGCGCATTCCGTTCGCGATCGGCGGCGTGCTGGCACTGGTCGTTTTCCGTATTCGTCGCGGGTTGCTCGAGACGGAGAGCTATCAGAATGCGAAGTCGGACGGCGCGCCGAAATCGAGCGGGTGGCTGCTGTTCAGCAAATACCCGCGCGAGGCGTTCACCGTGCTGCTGCTGACGGCCGGCGGTACGCTCGCCTTCTATGCGTATACGACGTACATGCAGAAGTTCCTGGTTAACACGAGCGGGTTCAGCCGTGAGTCCGCGACGCTGATCATGACCGCGGCGCTGGCGCTGTATGCGGCGTTCCAGCCCTTGGCGGGGGCGTTGTCGGACCGGATCGGTCGGAAACCGCTGATGGTCGGGTTCGGGATCGCCGGCGTGCTGTGCACGGTGCCGATCTTCACCGTGCTCGAAACCGCGACCAACCCCTATTTGGCGTTCGGCTTGGTGGTCGGATCGCTGTTCATCGTCACCGGCTACACCGCGATCAACGCGGTGGTGAAGGCGGAACTATTCCCCGCGCATGTCCGCGCGCTCGGCGTGGCGTTGCCGTATGCGCTGGCGAACACGATGTTCGGCGGCACCGCGGAATATGTCGCGCTGTGGCTCAAGAACGAGGGCATGGAGCGTGGATTCTATTGGTATGTGACCGCGATGATCGGCGTGTCGCTGATCGTGTACCTCCGCATGAAGGATACGCGGACACACAGCCAGATCCTGGAGGATTGAGCTACTGCTCCTCTCCCCTCCGGGGAGAGGGAGCAGAAGAGTTATCGCGGCAGTTCGATGATTGCGTCGAGGCCGCCTTCGGCTCGGTTGACCAGGCGGATCTCCCCGCCGGCCTCGCGTACGATCGCCTGCGCCAGGGCCAGCCCGAGGCCGATTCCCCCGTCTCGCGGTTGCGCGAACTCTCCAGCCGCGTGAAGGCGTCGAACACGTCGCCCATCCGGTCCTCGGGAATGCCGGGGCCCTGATCTGCCACGACGATCGCGACCGTCTTGGCACCCGCCTCGACGCGGACCTCCGCCGAGACGCCGTATTTCACCGCATTCTCGATCAAATTGCGCACCGCACGTCGCATCAGCGACGGGCGCAGGCGCATCCGCAGCCGGTCCGCCTCGACGAAGCTCACCTCGCAGCCGAGATCGCGGAAATCCTCGACCACCGCGTCGACCAGCGCGGCCAGATCGACATCGGTCGGCGGCTCGCTCGGCCGCCCGAGCCGCGCGAGCGACAGGATATCGTCGAGCGTCCGGTTCATCTCCGCCACGGTGTCGATCATCTTCGCGCGATCCGTGTCGTCCTCGACCGACTCGATCCGCACCCGCAGCGCGGCGAGCGGCGTACGCAGGTCGTGCCCGATCGCGCCAAGCATCCGGTCCTTCTCGTCGAGCATCCCCGTCACGCGCAGCCGAAGCGCATTGAACGCGGTGATCAGCGCGGCGACGTCGTCGGGGCCGCGCGCAGGGAGCGGCGGGCTCGGTTCGCCCGGCCGGAACCGCTCCGCCGCCTCGCGCAGATCGCGCAACGGTCGCGACATTCGGCGGACGATCCACAGCACCGGTAACAGGACGACGATGTAGAGGATCGCGGTCTGGCTCAGCAATGCGACCAGCAGCCGCCAGCCCGGCTGAGGCCAGGGCGCGGTGATCGTCAGCCAGCCGCGGCCGGGCTGTTCGACCGACATCAGCAACGTGGCGCCATCGCGGTTGCTACGGCGGACCCCGGCCCGGCGGCGGGTGTCGCGATCCCCGCCGGTATCCGCCGATGTCGACGGCTGGAGCCCGGTATCGATCCGTCCGACCGTGACGCCCTGATCCGCGAGTTGGCGGCGTAGCTCCGCGGCTACCTCGGGGTGGCGCTCATACCCCGATGGCGGGATCGGGTTGGCGGCAAGCCGGCGAACGCGACCGCGGTCTGCAACGAGGGGGCGACCGCCATGCGCCTCCCGGTCGAGCGCATCGGCGATCCGCGTCGCGACCGGCCGGGTAGCCTGAGAAAGACGAAATTCGATCCGATCGCGAAGAACCAACCCGAAATTGATCGCCTGCGCGACGAACAGCGCCAGTGCGATCAGCAACGCCATCTGGCCCGCGAGGCTCCGCGGCCAAGGCCGGATCATGGTTGCCGGATCACCGGCGGCGCATCACAGCCGGGTCACTTCGGCGGCGAGCGTATAGCCGCCGCCCCAGACCGTCTTGATCAGCTCGGGCGTCTTGGCATCCGCCTCGATCTTGCGGCGCAATCGGCTGACCTGGTTGTCGATCGCGCGATCGAACGCCGCCGCCTCGCGCCCCTGCGTCAGGTCGAGCAACTGGTCGCGGGTGAGCACCTGGCGCGGACGGGTGACGAGCGCGAGCAGCAGGTTATACTCGCCGGTCGACAGCGGCACCGACACGCCCTCGCGGTCGACCAGCGCTCGCTCGCCCGATTTCAGTACCCAGCCGGCAAAGGCATAGGCGTTCGCCTCGGGCGCATGCTGCCGCGCACCGCCCGCGGTCGCCCGCCGCAGGATGACCTTCACGCGGGTCGCGAGTTCGCGGGGCGAAAACGGCTTCACCACGTAATCGTCGGCGCCCATCTCCAGCCCGATGATCCGGTCGGTCTCCTCGGTCCGCGCGGTCAGCAGGATCACCGGCACGTCGCTGGTCGCGGCGATGTGGCGGCACAGCGACAGCCCGTCCTCGCCGGGCATCATGATATCGAGAATGACGAGATCGATCGCATAGGCGGTCAGCCGCGTCCGCGCGCTCTCCGCATCGCCCGCTTGCGTGACGCGAAACCCCTGTTTGGTGAGGTACGCGGCCAACGGCTCGCGGATCGAGCGCTCGTCGTCGACGAGCAACAGATGCGGCATATCTCCCATCGGGGCAGTGTCTCAGCATGGCGGCTGTCCAGGGGAAGCACCGGGGACGCGGTGCCTCCCCTTTCCGGATTATCGAGCAGGGGCGGAGACGGGGCGGGCCGGGTTACGCCCTCGCGGCGTTCGCGCCGGTCGACGCGGCGCATCTCGGCGGCATTGGCGCGCTCGGTCGCGTCGATCGTGCCGTCGCGGTTGGCGTCCATCCGGTCGAACCGCTTGAGCGCGCGCGCCTCGAACTCCTCGCGCGTCACGCTGCCGTCCCGGTTCGGATCCATCCCGCGACCCATGCCGTCATGCTTGCGACCGCCCGGCGGGGAACGGGCACATCGCGACCGTTCGCCACCATCCGGTCGTGCATCGCGGTGCGATAGGCGCGCATCTCGCCGGCACTGACGCGGCCGTCGCGGTCGGTATCCATCTGCGCGAACCGGGCGTCGGCCTGCGCGATCGCCTCGGCGCGCGTGATGACGCCGTCGCGGTTCGCATCCTGCCGCATCGGCGGACGTGGGGTCGCGGGGGCAGGGGCGGGGGCGGTCTGCGCGCTGGCAGCGGACGTGATCGCGCTGGCAGCGAGCATCAGGGTAAGGACGGTCTTGCGCATGTCGGACTCCGGCTGTGTGGGACGAGTTCCCACTGAATGACGACGGTCTAAACCCCGGTTGTCGCAGCGTTTTGCCGTCGGGCTGCCAATGTGTCGCAAGATATGTCGGGCGCGCACGCGCCCTCCGCTGGCGTCACGCGAAGATCGCGACGCTCTGCATCTGTTCGGCGATCGGCGTGCCGTCGGTGTTCCAGATCGCCATCTGCTGGCTCGAGCTGCCCTCGCGCGTGTAATCGGTGGTCGCGCGGAGCAGCCACCAGCCGTCGCTCGTCACCGGCTGCGGCCCGAGGATGTTGAGCAGCCACGTCATCGAACTGAGCGGAGCGGGGGCCCCGAGCAGCTTCAGCGCGGCGGGCGGCAGGCAATCGGCGATCGCGATCATCTCGACCATCGGATCGAGGCCCTCGCGCTCGACCAGCCGCGCCCAGCGCAGCCACTCGGCCGGCCCGACACTGTCGTCTCGGCGGTCGAGTAGGTCGAAATTACGCGAGAACGCCACCGCGCTGTGGCCGCGGAAGGTCTGCGTGTCGGCGGTCGGCATCGGGAAGTGGGGCGCCCCGCCGGTCTGATGATCGACGCGCGACTCCACCGCGCCCATGAAGACGAAGGTCGCACGCAGGCCCAGCCCGGCTGCGCTCTCGACATCCGCCTGGACGAACGCCGCGTTGCGACCGCGCCGCAACCGGCTCGCGCGGATGGTGATATCACCCGACAGCGGCCCGATGAACGACACCTGCGCGGACCGCAAGGGCGGCAGGTCGGTGTCGGACTTCTGCGCGGCATAGAGCGCGAGCGCGGCGGAGAATCCGCCATAGGCGGTGCGGCCTTGCAGCCAGTTCTCCGGCACGGTGCCGCGCCAGCCGCCCTCGGTCGGCTCCAGCGCGTCGATCGCCTGTTTGAGACTGGTCATCGGTTTAGCTTTCTCGTCTGCGGGTGATTGCGCGTAGAACGCCGATTTCGCCTCCGTCGTCATCCTGACGAACGTCAGGACCCAGAGCCAAGGACCGGGGCGCTTGTGGCTCTGGGTCCTGACTTTCGTCAGGATGACGGGACTTTTGAGGCGAGCCGATCGCGGAGTTCGCGCTTAAGGACTTTGCCGATCGCGCTGCGTGGCAGTTCGTCCGCGACGTGGAGCGCCGACAGCCGCTGCGTCTTGCCGAGCTGCGCGTTCGCCCACGTCAGGATCGAAGGCGCATCCTCGCTTGCACCATCGCGCGGGACGTAGAAGCCGACCGGCGTTTCTCCCCAGGCGTCGGACGGAACGCCAATCACCGCGCAGTCCGCAACGTCGGGGTGCTGCGCCAGCGCCGTCTCCAGGTCGGACGGATAGATGTTGAACCCGCCCGAGATGATCAGGTCCTTCTTCCGGTCCATCAGCGTGAGGAATCCGTCCTCGTCGAACCGCCCGACATCGCCGTGGCGGATATAGCGGTTGCCGGCTTCGTCATACCATTCGGCATCGCGCGTCGCTTCCGAGCGGCCGTGATAGCCGTTCATCATCGCCGGGCTGCGACCGACGACTTCGCCCATCTCGCCCGGCGCGACCTCGTTGCCGTCGTCGTCGATCAGGCGGATCTCGTGCCCCGGCATCGGCTGGCCGACGGTGTGGAGCTTGGTCGGGTTGGCGGTCGCGTTCAGCGCGCAACTCGCGCCGCCCTCGGTCATGCCGTAGAATTCGACCAGCAATCCCGGCCAACGCGCGACCACGTCGGCCTTCAGCGCGGCGGAGAAGGGGGCGCTGGTGCTGGTCTTGAAGCGGAAGGCCGACAGGTCGAAGTCGTCGAAATCGGGCAGCGCCATGATCCGCTGATACTGGACCGGGACCAGCATCGTGTGCGTCGAGCGGTACCGCTCGGCGAGTTCGAGATACGCGCGGGCCTCGAACTTCTTCATCAGCACGACGGTGCCGCCCCAGCCGAGCGTCGGCAGAAAGCTTACGAGGGTGGTATTCGAATAGAGCGGGGTGGCGATCATCGTCACGGCGGTGTCGAACCCCGCGGCGCTGTTGCGCGCGATATGCGCCCAGCGCATCGCGTGGCTCTGGACGATGCCCTTCGGCGTTCCGGTGGTCCCGGAAGAGTAGATGATGTTGAACGGGTCTTCGGGGGCGATCGCGACGGGCGTTGGCTCAGCTTTGGGGGAGCGAGCCAGTCCTCGAAAGCCTGAAAAGCTAGTTCCCCGCGAAGGCGGGGGCCCAGTCTGGACCCCGCCTTCGCGGGAGAACAAGATCGGGCGGGCCGTCAGTTGCTGTCCCTCCAGCGCCCGCGCATTCTCCCCATCGAGGAACACGATCGGCGCGCCACTATCGGCAATCATCGCCGCGATCGCCGCTGGCGTAGCGGACGGCGCGATCGGCGTCGCGACGCACCCCGCGCGTACCGCACCAAGGAAAGCGGCCGCATAGTCCGTCGTCGGCGCCGCGACGATCGCCACTGCGGTCCCCGGCGCCACCCTGTCGCGCTGCAACGCCGCCGCCACCCGGTCCATCGTCGAATCGAGCGTCCGATAGTCGATGCTACCCTGAGAATCGGCAACCGCGATGCGATCCCCCGTTCGAGCGCATGCGCGTGGATCAGATCGGGCAGCGTGGCGAAGCCCGTGGCGAGCATGTCTGCGGCAGTCGTCATCTGCGCATCGCTAGGCGAACCCGTCCGGCAATGCCATACGGTATATTCGAAAACCGGAATCGAGGAGAGACGGATTTGCTGTTCTACGATAGCGCGCTGCCAGCGCCCAACCCGCGTCGCGTCCGCATCTTCCTCGCCGAAAAGCACGTCCGCGTGCCGATGGCGCAGATCTCGATCCCCAAGGCCGAGCACAAGTCGGCCTCGTTCCTTTCGGTCAATGCACTGGGGCAAACACCCGCACTGGCGTTCGACGATGGTCGCGTGCTGACCGAAAGCGTCGCGATCTGCCGCTATTTCGAGGTGCTGCACCCCGAGCCGCCGCTGTTCGGCCACGGCGCGCACAACATCGCCGAGATCGACATGTGGACGCGGCGGATCGAGCTGCGGCTGATGACGCCGCTGTCGATGGTCTGGCTGCACACGCATCCCTGGACCGCGCGAATCGTCCAGCCGCAATATACCGAGTTCGGCGAGAGCCAGCGCCCGCGCGTGCTGGCGGCGATGACGGAGTTCGATCATGCGCTCGATGGTCGCGACTGGCTCGATGGCGAGCGCTATACGATCGCCGACATCGTCCTGCTGACGACGATCGACTTCGCGAAGTTCGTCGGCATCGCGGTACCCGACGAACTGACGCACCTGAAGGATTGGCATGCCCGTGCGTCGGCTCGTCCGAGTGCGCAGGCATGAGCGACGTCATGCAGGGTGCGGTCGCGATCGTGACCGGCGGCGGCACGGGGATCGGCGCCGCGGTCGTGCGCCGGCTGGCGGCGCGCGGCGTGTCATGCGTCATAAACTACGCGACCAGCCGCGACGAGGCCGAGGCGCTCGCCGCAGAAGTGAGGCAGGGCGCGATCGCGGTGCAGGCGGACATCGTCGACGATGCTGCCTGCCGAGCGCTGGCCAAGGCGGCCACCGACGCGTTCGGGCGGGTCGACTTCCTGGTCAACAATGCCGGCCGCACCAAGTTCGCCGCACATGAGGATCTCGACGCGCTCGACGCCGAGGACTTCCTCGACATCTACCGGCTGAACGCGATTGCACCGTTCCAGATGGTCCGCGCCTGCGCCCCGGCGTTGCGCACGAGCCCGATGGGTGCGGTCGTCAACGTGGCGAGCGTCGCGGGGGTGTTCGGGATGGGATCGTCGGTCGCGTACGCCGCGTCGAAGGGCGCGCTGGTGACGATGACGAAGAGCTTGGCGCGCGTGCTGGCGCCGGAGATCCGGGTCAATGCCGTCGCGCCGGGGTATGTCGCGACCGGCTGGTACGAGAAGAAGCTGGGCGAGGAGGGGTTCGCGAAACTCAACGCCAAGGTCGCGTCGTCGGTACCGATGGGTTTTGCGACCGGGCCCGACGACGTCGCGGGGCCGATCGAGATGCTGCTCGATCCGATAAGCCGGGCGATGACGGGCGAGGTGTTGCTGCTGGATGGCGGCGGGCATCTCGACGTCGCCCTCTCGCGGCGGCCGGGTCGGGACGAGTGAGGGGATCAATGATCTCGGTAAGCGGCGAAAGTTCAATCCTCCCCGCTAGGGGAGGTGGCGCCGTAGGCGACGGAGGGGGAGGGCACGGAACGGCAGCCGCTCCTTTCCGCCCCCTCCGTCTGGCAAGGGCCAGCCACCTCCCCTTGCGGGGAGGATTAACAAGGTCCGCATCGCGAACTTAGCGAGCGGCAAACCGACGTCACGAGCCAAGCTGCCCGATGCGGGCAGTTATTGATGCGGGCAGTTGAGGCATCACCCCGGCGGAGACCGAGGCCCAGATTGAACGGCTCCTGTGACGAAGCGCTGCTTTAAATTTTGCAGCGTCACCCAACTGGGCCCCGGCCTTCGCCGGGGTGGCGTTTGAAAGCGCAACCTCGCCTTCACGTTGCCTTCACACAGAATGGCAGGAGAGGATTTACCGCACCCCGCCTTACGGCCCCCTTACCGAGCAGCCGCAGTCTGCCCGAACAATGTCTTCTTCGCCTCGTCGGTCATCGGGACGTTGGTGTCATGCACCGCCTTGCCCTTCTCATACGCCGCGATCGTCGCCGGCCGCGCCGCGATCGACTCGAACCAGCGCTTCAAATTCGGGAAATCCTCCAGCCGCTGGCCCTGTGCTTCGTACGGCACGATCCACGGGTATGCCGCCATGTCCGCGATCGAATACTCGCCCGCGATGAAGTCGCGCCCTTCGAGCTGGCGGTCGAGCACGCCGTACAGCCGGTTGGTCTCCTTCACGTAGCGATCGATCGCGTACGGAATCTTCTCCGGGGCATACCGATTGAAGTGATGATTCTGCCCGAGCATCGGCCCGAGACCGCCCATCTGCCACATCAGCCACTGGTTCACCGCAGTCCGCCCACGCAGGTCGCCGCCGCCGAACCGTCCGGTCTTCTCAGCCAGATACAAAAGGATCGCACCCGATCTGAAGATCGAGACGGCTTCGCCGCCATCCGCGGGTGCGTGATCGACGATCGCCGGCATCCGGTTGTTCGGCGCGATCTTCAGGAAATCGGGTGCGAATTGTTCGCCCGCACCGATGTTTACCGGCTTGATCGTGTACTCGAGCCCCGCCTCCTCGAGAAACAGCGTGATCTTGTGGCCGTTGGGCGTGGGCCAGTAAAACAGGTCGATCATCGGGGTGCTCCGTCGATTGTGTCGTAGTGCAGATGGGGCAGGGCACGGCGTGCAACAAGCGCAACACGGCGGTCGGATTCGCCAAGAATGCGGCGGCGGGCAAAAGTCGCTTTGCAACGCCGCGAATCTATGCGAGGGAGCCGCATACCCGGTATTCAGATTGCCCGGACGCTCCGCTCCATCGACGATGCGAAGACGAGCCCGGCCACGACGTTGGAGAGGGGATAAGGCGGAAGAGCGACCCGAATGAGGACGCATCTTCCGCCGTCCTTCTCGCGAACCGCCGGTTACACCGCGAAACCCGCAAGACTTTGCTCGGTCGCGACAAACCCGCCCGGCATCGTCATGCCCTCGGCTCGTCGCAGATGTACGGGGATTGCAGCTTTAGCTTGTCTGGTACGGTCGCCATGCCCTAGCGTAAGGTCTGTTTCGACTTCGAGGTATTGCCGATGGCCGTCGCGTATCAGTCCCATCTCGAGATCGCCGATGCCTTGGCGATGAAGCGACGGGGCCTGACGCTCGCGCTGCTCACCTTCACGTATTTCTTCAGTTACATGGACCGTCAGATCCTCGCGATCCTGCTCGAGCGGATCAAGGCGGACCTGTTGTTGACCGATACGCAGCTCGGGCTGCTGTCGGGGCTGGTGTTCGCGATCTTCTATGCGACGCTGGGAATCCCGGTCGCGCGACTCGCGGATCGGACTAGCCGGCGCAACATCATCGCGGCCAGCCTGACGATCTGGAGCGCGATGACCGCGCTGTGCGGGCTTGCGCAGAACTTCACGCAGTTGATGCTGTTCCGGATCGGCGTCGGCATCGGCGAGGCGGGGTCGAGCCCGCCCAGCCATTCGATCATCGCCGACCTGTATCCGCCCGAGAAGCGCGCGAGCGCGATGGCGGTATATTCGCTCGGCGTGGTACTCGGCGCAGGCTTCGGCACGCTGATCGGCGGAGTCGTCGCGCACTCTACGGCTGGCGGATCGCGATGATGACGGTCGGCCTGCCGGGAATCGCGCTCGCGGTCCTCGTCCGCCTGTTCATGGTCGAGCCGCGCCGCGGCCTGTCCGATGCTGCCCGCGCTACCGAGGTGAAGCCGATGCCCAGCGTCGCGCAAGGCTTCGCGTCGATGTGGGCGAGTGCCCCGGCGCGGCATCTGGTGGTCGGTGTCACGCTCACTTCGATGATCGGCTATGCGCTGACCGGCTGGGGGCCGAGCTATATGCAGCGCTCGCTGGGCGTCTCGATGCTCGATATCTCGCGTTATGTCGCGTTGCCGGGGGCGTTGTTCGGCGCGGTCTCGGCGCTTGCGGGCGGCAAGATCGCGGACGTGCTGGCGAAGCGCCACGGGCTGCATGTGCAGGCCTGGGTCGTGCTGGGGATGAAGGGGCTGTCGCTGCCGTTCGCGCTCGCCTTCTACCTGATCGATGCGCCGGCGATCGCGATCGGCAGCTATTTCGTCTCGCTGATCTTCGCCAATTCTTATCTCGGGCCGAGCTTCGCGCTGATCCAGCATCTCGCGCCGTTGCAGATCCGCGCGATGTGGGCGGCGATCACGCTGCTGGTGATCAACTTGGTCGGGCTCGGGCTTGGGCCGACGCTGGTAGGGTGGCTGAGCGATCTGTTGAAGCCGGGATTCGGCGAGGATCTCGCTACGGTATGCTCTGGTGATCATCGTGTTGATGACGCCGTGGGCGCTGTTCCATTATTGGCGCGCCGGGGTTCTGTTGAAGCGGGACGAAGATTTGGCCAGGTGACGTACGCCTTCTTCGCCATCCTGACGAAAGTCAGGACCCAGGATCGCAGGGGATGGCGTTCGTAACTTTGGGTCCTGACTTTCGTCAGGATGACGGGGTGGGGGCGGGCGTTGGCGATCCCCACACGGTCGCAAGATGATTGAGGGGATACTGCTTACTCGAGCTATCCGTTGGGCCCGTCTTCCAGCATCCACGCCAGCGCACTCGCCCGGTCGTCGAACACCGCCATGTCGTCGCGCACCGACGCGATCCGCTTGACCTGCAACCGCGCGAGCTTGCCGTCGGTATACAGCGCGACCTTGCGCGACTTCAGCGGCATCGACACCGCGACGCGTTGGAGCATTGCGATCACTTCCTGTGGCTGAATCGCGGACTTCGAGAAATTGCAGAGCAGCATGTGGCGTTTGCCGGTTGCCAGCACGCGCCGTCCCTCGCGCTCCAGGTCGCGCAGGAATTCCTCGACATGCGCGATCGTCCAGAAGCCGGACGCGTCGACCTCGATGATACCCGTCGCAAGATCGGTCGTTATGGTGTGCATGCGGCCTCCGTGAAGGCCAGAAATCAACTGTCAGCGGTTAATGCGGCGTAACCAAACCGTTCCGGCTGCGAACGTCGACCAGTCTGGGGAGAACGGTCAGGCCTTCGCCATCCGATCGTCGAACAGGCCGTACATCAACGTCGAGGCATACATCGCGATCGCCCGTTCACGCGGCATCGTCGACGCCCACTTCCGCATGTCGAACGCCGCATTCTGGAGCGCCATCAACGCCTGCGCCGCGATCAGCGCATCGACCGCGCGGATCGAGCATTCGCCGATCCCGTCCATCATCATGCCCGCATAGCGCCGCGCGATGCCGTTCGAGCGATCGACCATCGCATTGCGCACGCCGACCGGCAGGCCGCTCAGCGCCGTGGTACGTAGCAGCGGCCCGCGCTCGGCGAACTGGACGTCGAGCAAGGTCGCGACGGTGCTCGACAGCTTGTGCCAGTAACTGCCGCCCTCGGCTTCGCCGCGGCTCTGTGCATCGGCGATGGTGTCGAAGCTGCGACGGTAGCAGGCGATGACGAGATCGTCCTTCGCATCGAGATGGTGGTAGAAGCTGCCCTTGGTGACGTTCAGTTCGGATGCGATCTTCTGCACAGATGCGCCGCGATAGCCGAGTTCGTTGATCAGGCGCGTCGCCGCCAGCAGGAACGCCTCGCGCCCAGGCTCCGCCTCGTCATGGCTCAGATCGAGCAGGGTGGGCGACCATTTGGCGTCCTTGCCCGCGATGCCGTGCGCGAACACGTCCATCAGCCGTTCCTCGACGCGCCCGTACTGATCGGGCTCGTAGCGCGTCAGCCAGATCGGCAACCAGAACGTGTTCTCGAGCAGCACATGCGCGCGTGCGCCGTTGAGATCGGTCTGCGCGCGCGAAGAGGCCGGCCCCCACAACAGGCGCGTGCGGCGGAACACCTCGCGCCAGCCCGCCATCAGCCGGCCGCGCATCGGCTCCTCGGTCGCGCGCAGATCGGAGAGGACCGCGAACGCCTTCTCCTCGCCGCGCTGGATGCGGGCGAGACGATCCATATTGAGCGCGAGGTAGCGCCGCACGCGCTCCTCCGGCGTCGCCTCCTCCATTGCGACGTCGAGCATCGCGATCAAGGATCTGAGCGTGTTCTCGAACGCCGCCGCCGCGAGGTCTTCCTTACGCTTGAAATAATAGGTAACGCTGGTCGTGTTGAGCCCGACGCGCCGCGCCACGTCCGCGAACGTCATGCCCTTGGCACTCTGTTCGTTGATCGCTTCTGCCGCCGCGGCGAGGATCGCGTCACGCTTCGCACGGAAGCGCTTGGTCCCCTGTTCGCTCTCGTCGCTGGCCTCTGCCGGAACCTTCATCGAAACACCCTAACAGCTTCGATTTGAAGATACAGTGCTTTTTAGGCGCTTTCAGGGCGGACTTGAAAACACGCTTTCCGGGCCCCGCACACGCTTTACCGAATACGCGGTATGGTCTAACCCGTCTCAAAAGCGATGACGAACGGAGAGCCCGCATGGATTTTACGCTGAGCGAACGAGAGACGTATTTCCGGGATCGGGTCCGCGATTTCATCGACCAGAATATCCGCCCGCGGCAGGCCGATTACGACCACCAGGCGCATGAGGGCGAGCGCTGGAAGGTGATTCCGGTGATCGAGGAGATGAAGGAGAAGGCGAAGGCCGCCGGCCTCTGGAATTTCTTCATGCCGCCGCATTCGGGCCAGACGCACGTCGATGATTCTTTCGCGTTCGAAGGCTCCCAGCTGACCAATCTCGAATATGCGTTATGCGCGGAGGAGATGGGCAAGGTCGGCTGGGCGAGCGAGTGTTTCAACTGTTCGGCGCCCGATACCGGCAACATGGAGGTGTTTCACCGCTATGGCACGCGCGAGCAGAAGGACCGGTGGCTCGGGCCGCTGATGCGCGGCGAGATCCGTTCGGCGTTCCTGATGACCGAGCCCGCGGTGGCGTCGTCGGATGCGACCAACATCGAGACGTCGATGGTGCGCGATGGCGATCACTACGTGATCAACGGCACGAAGTGGTGGTCGAGCGGCGTCGGTGATCCGCGCTGCAAGATCGCGATCGTCATGGGCAAGACGAGCTTCGAGGGTTCGCGGCACCAGCAGCAGAGCCAGATCCTGGTGCCGATGGACACGCCCGGGGTGACGATCAAGCGGATGCTGTCGGTCTATGGTTACGACCATGCGCCGCACGGGCATGGCGAGGTGGTGCTGGAGAACGTCCGCGTGCCGGTCGAGAACGTGCTGCTCGGCGAGGGCCGCGGGTTCGAGATCGCGCAGGGGCGGCTCGGGCCAGGCCGTATCCATCACTGCATGCGCACCATCGGCGTGGCCGAGACCGCGATCGAGGCGATGGCGCGGCGACTGCTCGACCGCGTCGCGTTCGGCAAGCGGATCGCCGACTTCTCGGTCTGGGAGGAGCGGATCGCGACCGCGCGCATCGACATCGAGATGACGCGACTGCTCTGCCTCAAGGCGGCGGACATGATGGACAAGGCGGGCAACAAGTCGGCGCAGATCGAGATCTCGATGATCAAGGTCGCCGCGCCGAACATGGCGCTGCGGATCCTCGACGACGCGATCCAGGCGCATGGCGGCGGTGGCGTCTCTGGCGATTTCCGGTTGGCGCATGACTGGGCGGCGATGCGGACGCTGCGGTTCGCGGACGGCCCGGACGAGGTCCACAACCGCTCGATCGCGCGCAACGAGTTCGGGAAGTATGGCGACTTCCGGAAAGGTGGCGTGTCGAGCGGGGATGTCGGGGTGAGCCGGTAACCCCATCCGCATCCTTCCGTTCGTCCCGAGTAGGCATCGAGCTTGTCGAGATGGCGTATCGAGGGACCTGTAGCCGAACGCAGGTCCTTCGATACGGGTTCTCGACTTCGCTCGACCCCTACTCGGGACGAACGGCAAAATTTGTAACGGTGTTTTTACGGCAGTGTTTCCGGAGCTCAGTGCATGAAAGCCGCAGTCCTTTTCGAAGCCGACACTCCGCTCAGCATCGAGGACGTGACCGTCTCGAAGCCGACGGCCCACGAGGTGCTTATCCGCACGATGGCGGTCGGCGTGTGCCGGTCCGACCTCCATTTCGTCGACGGCGCCTATCCGCACGCCATGCCGACGATCCCCGGCCATGAGGCGTGCGGCGTCGTCGAAGCGATCGGCGACGAAGTGCGCGGCGTGAAGGTCGGCGACCATGTCGTGACCTGTCTCTCGGCCTTCTGCGGCCAGTGCGAGTTCTGCGTCACCGGGCGGATGTCGCTGTGCATCGATGCCAGCGTGCGCCGTCCGAAGGGCGCCGCACCGCGCCTCATGCTCGGCGACCGGCCGATCGCGCAGATGCTGAACCTCAGCGCGTATGCCGAGATGATGCTGGTCCACGAACACGCGTGCGTCGCGATCGACCGCGACATGCCGATGGACCGCGCGGCGTTGCTCGGCTGCGCGATCACGACGGGGGCGGGGGCGGTGTTCAACACCACCGACGTGACGCCGGGCGAGACGGTGTGCGTGGTGGGTTGCGGCGGTATCGGCCTCGCGGCGGTCAATGCGGCCAAGATCGCAGGCGCGGGGAAGATCATCGCGCTCGATCCGGTGCCTGAAAAGCGCGCGATGGCGGAAAAGCTCGGCGCGACGCACAGCATCGACGCGCTGTCCGATACCGCCGCCGATCAGGTCGTGGAGATCACCAAGGGCGGCGTGCATCACGCGATCGAGGCGGTCGGGCGTACGCAGTCGGCTGCCACGGCGGTGAAGGTCCTGCGACGCGGGGGCACTGCGACGATCCTCGGGATGATGCCGCTCGGCGAGAAGGTCGGGCTGTCGGCGATGGACCTGCTGTCGGGCAAGCGGTTGCAGGGCGGCTTCATGGGCTCGAACCGCTTCCCGGTCGACATCCCGCGGCTGGTCGATTTCTATATGCGCGGGCTGCTCGATCTCGACACTATCATCGCCGACCGGATGCCGCTGGAGCGGATCAACGACGCGTTCGACGAGCTTCGTCGCGGTGACACCACCCGCAGCGTGATCACCTTCTCGTGACGAGCGACGCAGCCACCAGCATGGTCGGCACGATCGAAGTCGGCGAGCGCGACAAGCTCGACCTCGACGCACTCGGGACGTGGATGACGGGCAACGTGCCGGGTTATGCCGGGCCGCTCACCTACGCTAAGTTCGCCGGCGGGCAGTCGAACCCGACCTACCGCCTTGATACGCCGACCCGCGCCTACGTCCTGCGCCGGAAACCGTTCGGCCCGATCCTGCCGAGCGCGCATGCCGTTGATCGCGAATACCGTGTCATCGCGGGGCTTCATCCGACCGGCTTTCCCGTGCCGCGCCCTTATGGTCTCTGCGAAGACGCGGCCGTGATCGGCTCGGCCTTCTACGTCATGGAAATGGTCGAGGGCCGGACGATCTGGGACGGCGCGATGCCGGGCGCGGCTCCGCCTGAGCGCACCGCGCATTACGAAGCGATGGTCGACACGCTCGCCGCGCTCCATAACACCGATTATGCGGCCGCGGGGCTGGGCGACTACGGCAGGCCCGGCAATTATTTCGAACGTCAGGTCGGCCGCTGGACCAAGCAATACCGTGCCGCCGAGACCGAACATATGGAGTCGGTCGAGCGGCTGATCGAATGGTTGCCAAGAACGCTCCCCGAGCAAACGCGGACCTCGATCGTCCACGGCGACTACCGCATCGACAACATGATCTTCGCACCGACGGAGCCGAAGGTCATCGCGGTGCTCGACTGGGAGTTGTCGACGCTCGGCGATCCGCTGGCCGACTTCTCGTATCTGCTGATGAGCTGGGTGACCGAACCCGAAGGGCGCTCGGGCGTGCTCGGCATGACCGGGCCGGAGACGGGCATCCCGACGATCGAGCAGGTCGTCGAGCGTTATTGCGCCGCCACCGGCCGCGACGGCGTGCCCGATCTCAACTGGTATTTCGCCTACAACCTCTTCCGGCTGACCGGTATCGTCCAGGGTATCAAGAAGCGCATCGTCGATGGCACTGCATCGAGTGCGCAGGCAGAGAAGACGGTGGCGAAGATCCACGGGCTGGCGGACGCTGCCTGGAGCTTCGCGGTGAAGGCGGGGGCCTGATTCCCTCCCGCTTGCGGGAGGGTTTATGGGAGGGGCTGACCTGGCCTCGGTTTGAAACGTTGCGGAAAGATCGGGCCCTCCTCGACCCCTCCCGCATGCGGGAGGGGAGCAGTAGAAGATGTCGCAGTTCGATCTGACGGGACAAGTCGCCATCGTTACCGGATCCTCGCGAGGGATCGGCCTCGCCTCCGCGCGAGAACTGGCCGAGCACGGCGCGAAGGTCGTGATCTCCAGCCGGAAACAAGACGCCTGCGACACCGTTGCCGCGGAACTCAACGCCAGGCACGGAGACGGCACCGCGATCGCCATCGCCGCCAACATTTCCGACAAGGCTGGCCTCCAGAACCTCGTCGACCAGACCCGAGCCCATTTCGGCCGCATCGACACCCTAGTCTGCAACGCCGCCTCGAACCCCTATTACGGCCCCCAAGCCGGCATCGCCGACGACCAGTTCCGCAAAATCCTCGACAACAACATCGTCTCCAACCACTGGCTGATCCAGATGGTCGCGCCCGAGATGCTGGAGCGCCGCAGCGGCAGCATAATCATCATCTCGTCGATCGGCGGACTGCGCGGTTCACCGGTGATCGGCGCCTATTGCATCAGCAAGGCCGCCGACATGCAACTCGCGCGCAACCTCGCAGTCGAGTTCGGCCCGTCCAACGTCCGCGTGAACTGCATCGCCCCAGGTCTGATCAAGACCGACTTCGCGCGAGCGCTGTGGGAAGACCCGCAACGGATCGAGGCGGCGAACACCAGCGTGCCGCTCCGCCGGATCGGCGAACCCGAGGAGATCGCCGGCGCGGTCGTCTTTCTCGCCTCGCAGGCCAGCGCCTTCATGACCGGCCAGACGATGGTCATCGACGGCGGCGTCACGATCTAACCGGAAGGGAACCCCATGCGTTTCGAGAACAAGTCGATCATCGTCACCGGCGCAGGTTCGGGCATCGGCCGCGCCGCCGCGCTCCTGTTCGCGAGCGAAGGGGCAAGGTCATCGTCGCCGACAAGACCGAGGGTGCCGACGAGACCGCGCACATGATCACCGAGGCCGGCGGCATCGCGCACGCGATCCGGATGGACGCCGGGCTGGAGGAGGACGTGATCCGCACGGTCGCGCTCGCGTGCGACAGTTTCGGCGGACTCGACGTGATGTTCGCCAATGCGGGCATCTCGGGCGGCATGGCGAACCTGTTCGACACCGATGTCGCGCTGATCACCGAGGTGCTGCGCGTCAACCTGATCGGCCCGTTCCTCGCGATCAAGCATGCCGCGCCGCGTATCGCCGAACGGGGCAAGGGGGCTATCGTCCTCACCGCGAGCGTCGCCGGCATCCGCTCGGGCGCCGGCTCGCCCGCCTATTCGGCCTCGAAGGCCGGCGTCATCAACCTCGCTGCCGTCTCCGCGCAGCAACTCACCGGCTCGAACGTCCGCGTCAACGCGATCTGCCCCGGCCTGACCGAGACCGGCATGACCAAGCCCGTGTTCGATTACGCGCGCGAGGCGAACAAGATGGACCGCGTCGGCCGCCTCAACCCGCTCCACCGCGGCGCGCAGCCCGAGGAACTGGCGAAGGTGGCACTGTTCCTCGCCTCCGACGACGCCAGCTACGTCAACGGCCAGGCGATCGCGGTCGATGGGGGCTCTCGTCGAGCCACCCGGTGACGCGGCAGGAATACGGCAAGACCGCCGCCTGACTTGCGGTTGTAACGGCAAAGCGACAGGATATGCGTGTAACAGGGAGTATGCGTGATGAGGCTGTTCCGGTTGGTCCTGTCGATTTTGCCTGCCGCGACCGTATCCGCAGCGGCGCAAGTTCCGCCGCCTGTAATTAGCATACCATTCCCGCATGCCGGACCTTCGGCTGGGCCTGCGAGCGGGCCGGTCTTCGTGACCTGGACCGCTACGGACATA
Source organism: Sphingomonas sp. AC411 (assembly GCF_979253035.1). NCBI lineage: Bacteria > Pseudomonadati > Pseudomonadota > Alphaproteobacteria > Sphingomonadales > Sphingomonadaceae > Sphingomonas > Sphingomonas sp. AC411. The sequence continues at coordinate 495,209 of NZ_CEEDAQ010000001.1, forward strand.
CGCTGCGCCGGTGTTCCCGTGGCATTCCAACGGCCGCCGGCGGTCATGCCCGCGTTCGGCTGGTCGTCCAGTATCGGCATGAAGCCAGTGGCGTACAGCTTCACGATCGATCCGACCGGTCGTCCGCTGGACATCAAACGCGTCGCGAAGGGGTATGTGGTTGCAGGCGAGGATCTCACACCGGCGCTGGCGGTCGGGCAGTTCGCGGCCGGTGCCGCGCGGAGCGCGTGCAGCCTGACTTTCGTACCCGCGCCACAACCTATCGCTGCCGCACCGGTGGCGTCGGTGATGGCCTATACGATGTTTCCCCAGCAAACGCCGACGGCGGAGATGTGGGCGAGCGTGAAGCCGACTGGCTCCACCTGCTACGATCCGCCGCCGCAGGTCCGCAACCGCGCATTTCCGGATTTCGACGCGATCCCGAAGCAACCGGGTCGGCAAAGTTGGAGCATGATCGGCTTCGACATCGACGAGGCAGGCAAGCCTATCCACGTGAAGCCCGTGGCAGGGAACGGCAATGCGGCGCTGGAAGCGGCGTCGATGACCGCGATCACGGAGTCGCGGTTCGCGCCCGGCGCCCGGATCGGCTGCCAATATCCGTATTGGGTCGGGTCTGCGACCATGCCGGCGCCGCCGATGCCGGAGGAAGCGAAATTCCGTGCGGCCGCGGCAACCTGTCCTTCCAAAGCTGAATGGGCTGTGGAGCCGAACCTTACCTATCCCGAGCAGTTTCGGCGTCGCGCGGTAGAGGGATGGGCCCTGGTTGGCTACGATGTCGCGCCGTGGGGCCAGACGGGCAACGTCCGTGTCCTCGCGGCGCAACCCGCCGAGGAGTTTGGCGAGCAGGCGGTGCGGTTGTTGACGGCGGCGAAGCGGGCACCGTCCGCAACTGGCTATACCGGCTGCATCGACCGGGTGCATTTCCGGATGGGGCCGACCGTACGGAAGCCCGGCGCGCCGCCCGTCATATTCGATCCCCGCAACCCGCCTATTGAACAACAGGCATTGCACCCGGTCCGCTTGCGTAACGACTTTGTGGGGACCATTTGAGCGCGCGGGCGTTTCACGTCCGACCCCATTCATGAAGGAGAAACCCCATGGCTTTCGAACTCCCACCGCTGCCTTACGCTTATGACGCGCTCGAGCCGGTGATCGACCAGGAAACGATGAAGTTTCATCACGACAAGCATCACGCGGCGTACACCGCAAAGCTGAACGAAGGCGTCGAGAAGGATCTCGGCGCTGCAGGGCAAGTCGATCGAGGACATCCTCGGCATGATCTCGTCGCAGCCGCCGCTGGTGCGCAACAATGGAGGTGGTTTCTGGAACCACGACTTCTTCTGGAAGACGATGGCGGCCAAGAACGGCCAGACACCGTCGGGCAAGCTGGCCGAGGCGATCGATCGCGATTTCGGCAGCCTCGACAAGCTGAAGGAAGAGTTCAACACCAAGGGCGCGGGACAGTTCGGCTCGGGCTGGGCTTGGCTGATCGCGGATGCGAGCGGCAAGCTGAAGGTGACGAGCACGCCGAACCAGGACAACCCGCTGATGGACGACGCCAAAGAGCCCGGCACCCTGTTGCTGGGCAACGACGTGTGGGAGCACGCCTATTACCTGACGTACAAGAATGACCGTCCCGGCTATCTGAAGGCCTGGTGGGACATCGTAAACTGGGATGTCGTCGGGGAGCGCTACGCGAAGGTTGCGGGCTGAGTGAAGTTCCCTCCCGCTTGCGGGAGGGGCTAGGAGGGCTCGACGTCCGTACTGGCGTCCGGTTAGTGCGGCACGCCCTTCTCCAACCCCTCCCGCAGGCGGGAGGGGAGCAGGATTACCCTTCGGGCGGCAGGTCGGTTATGGCTTTGTCGCCCGTTTGCAATCCGTGCTTCAACAGCATCGGGATGTTGGCGAATGCGAACAGCAACGTCAGCGGGATCGCACCCCAGAGCTTGAAGCCGACCCAGAAATCCCAGGTCGTGTTGCGCCACACGGCTTCGTTCAGCACTGCCATGAACACGAAGAACACCGCCCAGTTGCGCGTCAACTTGCGCCAGCCATCGGCGGAGAGGCCGGGATAGGCGGTGCCAAGCAGCGACTGGAGCAGCGGGCGGCCGGTGACTAGCCCAAAGGTCAGGATGGCGGCGAACATCGCGTAGATGATCGTCGGCTTCATCTGGATGAAGCGCTGGTCGTGGAAATAAATCGTGAGCCCGCCGAACACGACGATCAGCGCGCCCGACAGCCACAGCATCGGCGAGATGTGGCCGGTTTTAACCTTCGACACGATCATCGCCGCGACCGTGGCGATGATGAACGCGGTGGTGGCGGCGACGACGCGGACGATCGGCAGGCCGGGCGTGAGGAAGTTCACCGCGAAGAAGATCGCGAGTGGGCCATAATCGATGGCCATGCGGAGGCCGGGGACAGGGGGCTTGGTCACTGGGTTTTTGGTTCCTGGCGGAGCGGTGTGCGTGCGGGCATGTACCTCGATACAGGCTCTCGACAAGCTCGATCCTTACTCGGCACGAACGGGATGGGGGTAGGCATGTGGGTCCAACCACCCGTTCGTCCCGAGTAGCCGTCGAGCTTGTCGAGGCGGCGTATCGACGGACAGTTCCGCGCGTTATTTCCGAACGCTCTCGACCCCGGCGATGATCCGGCTGACCTCGTTCGCATCGAACGGCCGCAGGTCGGTCATGCCCTCGCCGATCCCGATCGCGTGTATCGGCAGGCCGTATTTCTGCCGCCGCAACGAGAACGCCGCCGCGGGCGGTGCCGTCGAGCTTGGTCATCACCAAGCCGGTGACGCCTGCGACCTCCTTGAAGACCTCGATCTGCTGGAGTGCGTTTTGGCCGGTGGTCGCATCGAGAACGAGGACGATGTCGTGCGGGCTCTCGGGATTGATGCGGCCGAGGACGCGGCGAATTTTCGCCAGTTCGTCCATCAGTTCGCGCTTGTTCTGGAGGCGGCCGGCGGTGTCGACGATCAGCACGTCGATGCCGGTTTCGGTCGCCTTCTTGACCGCATCCCAGACCACGCCCGCCGCGTCCCCGCCCTCGGGGCCAGTCACGATCGGCACGCCGACGCGCTCCGCCCAGGTGCGGAGCTGGCCGATCGCGGCGGCGCGGAAGGTGTCGCCCGCGGCCAGCATCACGCCGTAGTCCTGCTCCATCAGCAGATGCGCGAGCTTGGCGATAGTGGTGGTCTTGCCCGATCCGTTGACGCCGATGACGAGGATCACCTGCGGGCGCGGGAAGGCGTCGATCTCGATCGGCTTGGCAACCGTGGCGAGCACCTTCTCGACCTCCTCCGCGACGATAACGCGGATCCCGAGCTCCTCCATGTTGCGCTCGAAGCTGCCCTCGGCGAGGCGGTGGCGGATGCGGCCGGCGGTCTCGGGGCCGAGATCAGAGGCGATCAGCGCTTCCTCGATGTCGTCGAGCGTCGCGTTGTCGAGCCGCGCGCCGCCGAGGCCGGCGAGGTTGCCGACGAGCCGGTCGGAGGTGCGCTTGAAGCCGCCGATCAGTTTGTCGTGCCAGGTTGGGGTGGTGCTCATGATGGTTCTCGTGTTGCGCTGAGGCGATTGCCGTCGGCGCCGGTGATCGTGATGCGGACGATGTCGCCGGGTAAGGCGGGTTCGTCCAGTACGACTTCTGCGAAATTGCCGATATGGCCGCGGTCGCCGGGGCGTTCGACGAGTACGTCCTGCGAGGTTTCTACCAGTGTTTGGAGCCAGTTCGCTCTTGCCGTTTCGCCGGCTTGGCGGAGTAGGGCGGCGCGTTGGCGGCGGACTTCGGGTTCGACTTGCGGCATCCGCGCGGCAGGGGTGGCGGCGCGCGGCGAATAGGGGAAGATGTGCGGGTGGACGATGTGGCAGTCGTCGATCAGCGCAAGCGTGTTGGCGAACATCGCCGCGTCCTCGGTCGGGAAGCCGGCGATCAGGTCTGCGCCGATCGCGATATCGGGGCGGGCGGTCTTCAGGCGTTCGACCAGCGCGACGCTTTCGGCGCGCGAGTGGCGGCGCTTCATGCGCTTGAGGATCATGTCGTCGCCGGCCTGGAGCGAGAGATGGACATGCGGCATGATGCGCGCTTCGCCCGTGAGCAGCGCGAAGAGGTGGTCGTCAATCTCGATGCCGTCAAGCGAGGACAGGCGCAGGCGTTCGATCTTTGGCACGTGGTGCAGGATGCGTTCGACGAGCTGGCCTAGCGTCGGTGCGCCGGGAAGGTCGGGACCGTAACTGGTGAGGTCGACGCCGGTGAGGACGATCTCGCGGTGGCCGGCGTCGACAAGGTGGGCGATCCTTCCGACGACCGCGCCGGCGGGGACCGAGCGGCTTGGCCCGCGGCCGAACGGGATCGCGCAGAACGTGCAGCGATGGTCGCAGCCGTTCTGGACCTCGACGAAGGCGCGGGCGTGCGCGGAGAAGCTGGCGGCGAGATGGGGGCGGTCTCGCGGACCTGCATGATGTCGGAGACGACGACCGGGGCTTCGGTCTGCCAAGCTTGCGACGTGAGCTTGTCGGCGTTGCCGACGACGCGGTCGACTTCGGGCATGGCGGCGAAGCTGGCGGGGTCGATCTGCGCGGCGCATCCTGTGACGACGATCTGTGCCTCGGGGCGGTCGCGTTTCGCGCGGCGGATCGCCACCCGCGTCGCCTTAACCGCCGCGTTGGTGACCGCGCAGCTGTTGACCACGACCATGTCCCGCCCGGCGACGAGCGCGCGGATGGTCTCGCTTTCGGCGATGTTGAGGCGGCAGCCGAGGCTGATGACCTCTGGCGCGGGGGCGGATGACATGGGGCGCGATTTAGGAGGGGCGGGGGAAGTCCACGCTTTGCGGTTTGTGGTCTGTGGGAAATGCCCGGCTGTCCACCGCCGTTCTCCTGCGGATGCAGGAGCCCAGGGTATCAAACGGAGCGCTGCTTGGTCCTGGGCTCCCGCCTTCGCGGGAGAACAGATTGGGAGTGGGCCTTCACCCACACCACCCCGGCGAAGGCCGGGGCCCAGTTGGGGATCGTTGCTAACTACGGCCTATCCGCGGTTACTGCGACCTTTCCAATTGGGCTCCGGCCTCCGCCGGGGTGGTGCTTGGTAGATGGGGCACAGTGCTCGCAGTCAGCTCGCCAATCGAGGCGCAATCCCTCGCGGTGGTGGCGCATCGCGGTCTGGGCGCTGTGCCAGGAGCCGCTTTTCCGCTAGCAAGCGCCGGACCTGTGCCGTGCCGAGCGGTCGCCCGTACAGATACCCCTGGCCTTTCGCGCATCCGATCGCACGCAGGCGTTCCTCGATCGCGGCGTCCTCGATCCCTTCTGCGGTCGTGGGCAGGTTGAGGCTGTCCCCAGCCGCACGATCGTGTTCACGATCGCCATGCTCTCGGGGTTGTCCAGGATAGAGGTGACGAAACTCTTGTCGATCTTGATCCGATCGAAGGGCAGCGCCCTCAGATGCGCCAAGCTCGAATAGCCGGTACCGAAATCGTCGAGGGCGAGGCGGATGCCCTGGTTTTTCAGGCTCCCGACGATCGACTGCGCGAGCGGGAGATTGTCGAACAACGCGGTCTCGGTGATCTCGATTTCGAGCCGGCTGGCGGGGAAGCCCGTCTCGACCAGCGTCTTGATGATCTTCTGTGCGAGCCATGCGTCGCGCAGTTGCAGCGGCGAGACGTTGACCGACAGGCTGAGGGCCGCGTCCCAGTCGCGCGCGGCGGCGAATGCCTGGCGCATGATCGACAGCGAGAGCTCTCCGATCAGCCCGATCTCCTCGGCGATGGGAATGAAGACGTCCGGGGCGATCGTGCCGCGTGTCGGGTGTTCCCAGCGTGCGAGGACTTCGAAGCCGGTAATGCGGCCGGTGGTCAGGTCGACCTGCTGCTCGAAATAAGGGACGATTTCCTCCGCGGGGATCGCATGGCGCAGGCCCGCTTCGAGTTCTCCGCGCAGTTGCAGCGAGCGTTCCATCGAGCGATCGAACCAGGCATGCCGGCCGCGCCCCGCGGTCTTGGCGGCGTGGAGCGCGATGTCGGCGTTACGCAACAACCCGTCGACCGAGGCGCAGTCGAAGTCCGAGCGCGCGATACCGATCGACACGCTCATATGGATCTCGACGCCGTTGCTGCGGAACGGGAGCGCGAGGCCGGCGACCATGCGTTCGGCGATCCGATCGGCAACGTTCTTGTGCGCGGAATCGAACACGAACGCGCAGGCGAACTCATCCGCGCCAAGCCGCGCGAGCAGGCTGGCGCCGGGCGCAATCGCCGCGATCGTCTCGGCGACATAGGCGAGCAGCAGGTCGCCGACCGCATAGCCGTGCAGGTCGTTGACGCTTTTGAAATGATCCACGTCGATCGTCAGCATGGCCATCGCCTTTCCGCGGCGGCGGGCGCTGGCGAACAAGGTCGCGCCGTCCTCGGACAGGCTGCGACGGTTGAGGAGGCCGGTCAGCGGATCGCGCTGCGCCAGGGCCTGCGCACGGTGGCCGGCTTCGGTCAGGTCGCTCAGTTCCTCGGCCAGCGCTCGGTAGCGGAACCAGCCGAACAGGATCAGCGAGATATTGAGCAGCATCGTGGCAATCAATGTCCGGTCGATTACCGCGTTGCTGCCGTGCAGGTTCGCCAGCGCCTTGACGAGCACCGTACCGCCGGTGCCGACGAACAGCAGAATGGCGGCGCCCGTCACGGCGCCGGTCATGAATTCCCGACTGATGTTGCGGGGCGAACGCGTCGCCGCCGACTTTGCGGTCATGTGGATGTCCGGTCCTTGATTGGTTGCCGGTGTGCCATGCGAGAAGTGTAGGAGGTGTTAAGGCGGCGTTAGCGCGGGGCAGGGCGTGGCACAGACGCGATTGGTTGCGCGCATCTGTCATGCCGGGCTTGTTCCGGCTTGACCGAGGAAATGGGGCAAGTCGGGACCCGTCTTGCACTTCCACCCCACTTCCAGTAGTGGACCCGCCACGTTCCGTTACGGAGCGCATATGACGAGCATCCAAGGATGCACGCTGGCCGGCGAGGTTTCGCCCGCCGGCGCTTTTGCGTTTGGCGACGGTGATAGGGAGTATTTCGATGTTCGAAAGCCTGAGCGATCGACTTGGCGGCGTCTTCGACCGCCTTCGCGGCCGGGGTGCGCTGACCGAAGCGGACGTGCGTTCGGCGATGCGCGAGGTACGCGTCGCGCTTCTCGAAGCCGACGTCGCGCTGCCCGTCGCACGCGAGTTCGTCGACAAGGCGACCGAGAAGGCGATCGGCCAAAACGTCCTGCGCTCGGTCACGCCGGGCCAGCAGGTCGTCAAGATCGTCAGCGATGCGCTGGTCGAGATGCTCGGTTCCGAAGCCTCGGAGCTGGAGCTGGGCGTTACCCCGCCGGCCGTCATCATGATGGTCGGCCTTCAGGGTTCGGGCAAGACGACCACGACCGCCAAGATCGCCAAACGGCTGGCGGCGGGGCAGGCCAATTTTGGACAGGGCAGTCGCGAGCGCAAAAGGTGCTGATGGCGTCGCTCGACGTCAATCGCCCGAACGCGCAGGAGCAGTTGGCAACGCTCGGCACGCAGATCGAGGTCGCGACGCTGCCGATCGTGGCCGGCCAGCAGCCGGTCGATATCGCCCGTCGCGCGATGCAGGCGGCCAAGCTCCAGGGCTATGACGTCCTGATGCTCGACACAGCCGGCCGACTCCATGTCGACCAGGCGTTGATGGACGAGATGAAGGCGGTCGCCGACGTTGCGAACCCGGCCGAGATCCTGCTGGTCGTCGACTCGCTGACCGGTCAGGACGCGGTCAACGTCGCGCAGAACTTCTCCGACCAGGTGCCGCTGACGGGTATCGTGCTGACCCGCATGGACGGCGATGCGCGCGGCGGCGCGGCGCTGTCGATGCGCGCGGTCACCGGCAAGCCTATCAAGTTTGCAGGGACCGGCGAGAAGCTCGACGCGCTCGAGTCATTCCACCCAGAACGCGTCGCCGGCCGTATCCTCGGCATGGGCGACGTCGTCAGCCTGGTCGAGCGCGCCGCGGAGTCTCATCCAGCAGGAAGACGCCGAGCGGATGGCCGCCAAGATGGCCAAGGGTCAGTTCGACATGAACGACCTGCGCGCCCAGCTGGCGCAGATGCAGCGGATGGGCGGGCTCGGCGCGCTGGCGGGCATGATCCCCGGCATGAAGAAGGCGCAGGGCGCGGTCGCGTCGGTCGGTGGCGAAAAGGTGCTCGTGCACATGGACGCGATGATCGGCTCGATGACGATCAAGGAGCGCAACAAGCCCGAACTGATCAACGCCAAGCGCAAGATCCGCATCGCCAAGGGTTCCGGGACGACCGTGCAGGAAGTCAACAAGCTGCTGAAAATGCACCTCGAAATGTCGACCGCCATGAAGAAGATCAAGAAGATGGGCGGCATGAAGGGCATGATGGCGATGCTCGGCAAGGGCGGCCTTGGCGGCGGTCTCGGCGGGATCGGCAATGCGATCGGCGGGCCGCAGATGGGCGACATGCTCAACAAGGCTGGCGCTGGTGGCCTGCCGGGCGGTTCGTCCGGCGGCGGGCTTCCGGGGCTCGGTGGCCCCAAGATGCCGCAGATGCCGGCCGGTTTCGACGATTTTCTGAAGAAGAAATAACCAACCCAACCCCTGACCGTCATCCCAGCGAAAGCTGAGATCTCCCGGTGAAGGCGAGGGACCTGACAACCACAAGACCCCAGCGTTCGCTGGGGTGACGAAATCCAAGAAGGAATTACGACATGGCAATCAACATTCGCCTCGCGCGCGGTGGCTCCAAGAAGCGTCCTTATTACAAGATCGTCGTTGCCGATGCGCGCAGCCCGCGTGATGGCCGCTTCATCGAGAAGATCGGCAACTACAACCCGCTCCTCGCCAAGGACAACGAGCAGCGCGTGCAGCTCGACGCCGACCGCGCGAAGCATTGGCTGAGTGTCGGCGCGCAGCCGACCGACCGCGTCGCGCGCTTCCTCGACCAGGCTGGCGTGCTCGAGCGTTCGGCACGCAACAACCCGAACAAGGGCAAGCCCGGCGAGAAGGCCACCGAGCGCGCTGAAGAGCGTGCGACCAAGGCGGCCGAAGCTGCCGAGGCCGAAGCGGCTGCAAAGGCTGCACCTGCGACCGGCAGCAACGAAGAGACCGAGCAGGTCGCCGCTGCTGAAATCGAAGACGCTACGAGCGCTTCGTAATATTCGGGGGCGGGGGCTTGGTCCCTCCGCCTCTTCTCCGTCATGCCGGGCTTGTTCCGGCATCCACTCGTCCGTGAATCCGAGAGCATTGGGTACGCGGAACAGTGGACCCCGGAACAAGCCCGGGGTGACGAAGGGCGGGAAGCTTCTCCCGTTCCTACTACGGGTAGCCAACCGCACCCGATCGGCGCGTCATGCGTTCTCCTCTCGGTACCCCCGAAAAGGAGCGCATGATGGCCCCCGAATCCGACCCCCGCACAGCCCCAGCACCCGAGGACATCGAAGATGCCACCAACCAAGGCGTCTCCGCCGACGACCCCGCCGAAGGCTCCGACGACACCCCGGCCGCGATGAAGGCTCCGCGCAAGGATGAAGTGACGCTCGCCGTCGTCATCGGTGCCCACGGCATCGGTGGCGAAGTGCGGCTCAAGGTCTTCGCCGAGAATTTCGGGAGCTATAAGAGCTTCAACAACGGCGCGCTGTCGCTGAAGTCCGCGCGGAGCGGCAACAACGGCATGATCGCGCGCTTCGCCGAGGTCGCTGATCGTAACGCTGCAGAGGCGATGCGCGGTACTGAGCTGACTGTGCCGCGCGCATCGTTGCCGCCGCTTGAGGATGGTGAATATTATCATACCGACGTGATCGGGCTGGACGTGGTGTCGACGGATGGCGAAGCGATCGGTCGCGTAGTCGCGATCGACAATTTCGGCGCGGGCGACGTGATCGAGATCGAACGCCTACCGGTGGACGACAAGCCCGGCAAGCGCTTCATGGTCCCGATGCGTGTCGAAGCAGTCCCCGAGTGGAATGCGGAAAGGCTCGTCGTAGAGGCCTCGTTCGCCGCCGATTAAGTCTTGTTCTCCCGCGAAGGCAGGAGCCCAGTCTGGGTCCCTGCCTTTGCGGGAAACAATCTGCCTATCTTCGCAAAGGCTTCTGTTGGGCGAGCATGTTGCGGATCGTCGTGGCGGCGACGCCGGCCTCGCCCATCGCATGGCTGATCTGGTCCAGACCCTTCACGACGTCACCGGCGGCGAATAGCCCGGGGATCGACGTCCGCTGATGCGAGTCCACCTCCAGGCAGCCATCCTCGGAAGCGCTCGCACCCGCCGCAACGGCGAGTTCCGATCGGATCACCGAGCCTAGCGCCGGATAGACGCTGTCGAACGCCATGCGGCCCTCGACCGTGTCGAGCGCGAGCCTGTCCCCTCGATCGCATAATTGCCGCAGGGACCGCCCACTCGGACGATCCCGGCATCGTCGAGCGCCGCCTCGCATGCGGGATCGAGGTCATGGCCACCCTCGGGCGCGATCAGCGTCACGTCCTTCGTGTAGCCGCGCAGGAACAGTGCCTCGCGCATGCCGTGGCCGCCTGTGCCTATCACCCCGACGCGCTTGTCGGTTACCTCATAACCGTCGCAGATCGGGCAATAGCGGAACAGGCCAGCCTCGAGCGCCTCGTCGTGGATCGCATCGGGCATGTCGGGGCGGTTGTTGACCACGCCGGTCGCGAGCAGGACGCTCCGCGCCCGGGCCCGCCGATCGCCGATCCGCACCGTGAACCCATCGTCGTCCACCTCGATCGCGTTCACCCGCGCACCTTCGCGGACCGCGCCATATTTTTCCGCCTGCGCCAGCATCCGCGCTAGTAGCTCCGTGCCGCGGATGCCTTCGGGATACCCCGCATGGTTATGCGTGCACGGGATCAGCGCCGCGCGGCTGCTGCCGCAGTCGAACAGCCGGATCGAGAGGTGGAACCGCGCGAGATAGATGGCCGCGGTCAGCCCTGCCGGGCCGGCGCCGATGATGATGCAATCGTCCATGCCCCCGCGAGCGTTTCGCAAGCGTAATTGTTCCTTGAGATTTACAGCGATGTATATACACTGCGTATATACGGAGGATGTCATGACGAAGGAATACCGCGCCAAGACGTTCAAGTCGGGCAACTCGGTCGCGCTGCGGCTGCCGAAGGGGCTTGGCATTGAGGAGGGGCGTGAGATGATGGTCCGTGAGGAGTATGGTCGGTTCGTCGTCGAGCCGATCGTGACAGAGCGCAAGAAAATCGACCTGACTGGTATCTACGGTTCGATCCCCGGACTGAAATTGCTGACCGAGGAGGATCGGATCATGGAGCCGCGTGATCTCGACTGGACCGGAGCGTTGCTCAAGCATGAGTGAGCCACGCTTCCTGCTCGACTCGAACATTCTGATATATCTGCTGAAGGGCGTTTCGAAGCGTGCACGAGAGCACGTCGAAAGTTGCGATCCGGGTGAACTGGTTACGTCCGCGATTGCCTTTGCCGAAGTCATGCGTGGCATCGAGCCTGAGGATCGCGTGCAGATAGAAAGTGCTCGGCGGCTATTCGGTCTGATAACGGTGCTGCCGTTCGATATCGCCGCCGCGAGCGCGTACGGGACCGTGCCGTTCAAACGCGGCAAGTTCGACCGGCTGATCGCGGGGCATGCGCTCGCACTCGGCCTGACCCTCGTTACGAACAACGCCGAAGACTTCGCCGACGTGGCGGGCCTTCGCATAGAGAATTGGACGCTGTGACTTTCGCTGCCACGATATTGACGCTGTATCCGGAGATGTTTCCGGGGCCGCTGGGGACGTCGCTTGCCGGGCGCGCGCTGGGGGAGGGGCGGTGGTCTTGCTCGCCGGTGCAGATACGGGACTTTGCGACGGACAAGCACAAGTCGGTGGACGATACGCCGGCGGGGGCGGGGCCGGGATGGTGCTGCGGGCCGACGTGGTAGCCTCGGCGATCGACAGCGTTGCGGATGGGCGGCCGGTGCTGGCCATGACTCCTCGGGGGAAGCCGCTGACCCAGGAGCGGGTCCGCGAGCTTGCGCAGGGCCCCGGCGTCACCATTCTCTGCGGCCGGTTCGAGGGGTTCGACGAGCGGCTGTTCGAGGCGCGGGAGATCGAGGAGGTCTCGATCGGCGACTACATCCTGTCGGGCGGCGAGATGGGCGCGCTGGTGCTGCTCGATGCTTGCATTCGGCTGCTGCCCGGCGTAATGGGCGCGGCTTCTAGTGGGGATGACGAGAGCTTCGAAACGGGGCTGCTCGAATATCCGCATTATACCCGACCTCAATCATGGGAAGGGCGCACGATCCCGCAGGTGCTGCGATCGGGGGATCATGCGAAGATCGCGGCATGGCGCAAACGCCGTGCGGAGATCGATACACGGTCACGGCGACCGGACCTTGGGAGCGCCATGAGGGTGCTCGGGTCCAGTCGCCCTCGGCGCGCAGCGACACGAGGACGAGACATGAACCTGTTGCAGACGATCGAAGCCGAGAACATCGCGAAGTTCCTGGCCAACAAGACGATCCCCGATTTCCGCCCCGGCGATACGCTCAAGGTCGGCGTGAAGGTCGTCGAAGGCGAGCGCACGCGTATTCAGAACTACGAGGGCGTGTGCATCGCGCGCTCGAACAAGGGCATGGGCTCGAACTTCACCGTGCGGAAGATGAGCTTCGGCGAGGGCGTCGAGCGCGTCTTCCCGCTCTACTCGCCGAACGTCGATTCGATCGAAGTCGTCCGCAAGGGCGCCGTGCGTCGCGCCAAGCTGTATTACCTGCGTGGCCGCACCGGCAAGGCAGCGCGTATCGCCGAGCGCCGCGACACGCGCCCCGCCAAGGGCACCGCAGCGGCCGAGTAATCGGAACCTGCTAGAGTTGAGGAAGGGCGCGGGGCGATGGTCCCCGCGCCCTTTTTCGTTGTGCGCGGGGTGGGGGCTGGTTGGGGCGGCAAGTGGTTGGAAGTGCTGTGGTTTCTGCGCAGCGTGCGTTTATGCTGCAGTGCGGAAGTATAGGAAGTATAGACGCTGGGAAGCATTTTCGTCGCGGCTGTGGCGTAGGGGTGTGGGGGCGGTGTCGCGGTTGAAGGGGCGTTCGCTGGCATCCGGCGACGGTGCGCTTTTGCTGGCGTGTAGGACAGTTGATTAGCATTTTGGCGTGAGGTGGCCGTGGTGTCTGCGCTCCTCTTCTGTCCTTGGGCGTGGGAGGCGGTTTTTGGGCGGACAGGGACGCGCATTCCTGCGCAGACGACTTCCGCTTCCTTGTTCTCCCGCGAAGGCGGGAGTCCAGTCTGGGCCCCGCCTTCGCGGGGAACACGCTTTGCTCGGGGATTGGGGTTGCCGTTCGTTGGAGGGCGGCGCCTGCCACGCGGATCGCCTCTTGGGGGACTGCCCCACCCCGACCCTCCCCTGAAGGGGAGGGAGTTATACCTTTCACCCAAACGCATTCCGCATCCCGCAATGCGTCGTCGTCGCCGCGCAGGCGGGGATCCATATCCTCGGGGGTTCTTGATCATACTGCGAGGCCAGCCAGTTTGGTTCCCGCCTCCGCGGGAATGACGATCGTTGGTCGGGCAGGACGTAACCCCCAGCCCGTCATCCTGACGAAAGTCAGGACCCAGAGCCAGGCAGCGCGGCGTTCGTGACCCTGGGTCCTGACTTTCGTCAGGATGACGGCGGGGTGGGGAGGCGTTTCGCTTGTCGTCACGAACGCTGCCGTCCGAAGGGCGTGTCTTGGCGGGCCGTAAGCGCCTCAGATGGCTCGCAGGCGCCCGCACGTCCGCCTCAACCGCCCGTCAGACGTCGCGCCACGCGCCCGGCGCCAGATCAGCCAGCGTCCACTCGCCGATGCTCCACCGGACCAGCCGCAGCGTCGGGTGGTCGATCGCCGCGGTCATGCGGCGGACTTGCCGGTTGCGGCCTTCGCGGATGGTTATCTTCAGCCAGCAATCGGGGATGCTCGCGCGGACCCGGATCGGCGGCACGCGCGGCCAGAGGTCGGGCGCGTCGATCCGCTCGACGTCGGCGCGGGCAGGGCCGTCCTTCAGCACGACGCCCTGTCGCAACCGGTCGAGCGCGGCGGGATCGGCATCGCCCTCGATCTGCACGAGATAGGTTTTCGGCAGCTTGAACTTCGGGTCCGCGATCCGCGCCTGGAGGCGACCGTCGTCGGTCAGCAGCAACAGCCCTTCGCTATCGCGGTCGAGCCGCCCCGCCGGATAGACGCCCGGCACATCGACGAACTGCGACAGCGTCGCGCGCGGGGTCGGACTGTTCACATCGGTGAACTGGCTGAGCACGTCGTACGGTTTGTTGAACAGGATTACCCGAGTCATGTGCCCTTTAGGGCGACGCTGATAGCGGGGTCGAGTACGATGCTATTTCATGGATAGCGCTTTGCGAGAAAGCGCTTCACATTTTTGACTAGGTTGGATGATACGGACGCCACATGACCATGATTTATACGATCGGCTATGAAGGCGCGTCGCTCGCGGACTTCCTTGCGACCCTGCATCAGGCGGGTATTCAGCGTGTCGTTGACGTTCGTGAACTGCCGCAGTCGAGACGTCCAGGATTTTCAAAAAACATTCTTGCCGCTGCGCTTCAGAACGAAAATATCGCTTATGAACATAGGAAGCGCCTTGGTGATCCCAAACCGGGGCGCGATGCAGCGCGCGCCGGACGTCATGATGAATTCAAGCAAATTTTTGCAGCCCATATGGAGACGACTGCTGCAAAAGATGAGCTAAATAATTTGGTCGCGACTCTGGCATCGGAGCGCTGCGTTCTCCTTTGCTATGAAAGAAATCACAAGCAATGCCATCGACAACTCTTGTGCGATGGTCTCCAGAAGCTAGGATCGTTTGAGATCAAGCACATTGGCGTTCAGCCCTTGGCGCGATCTGGGGGGAAGATCGCTGATGGAGCCGAGCGGCACGCTGGAGCATGCTGATGGAGAAGCTTTCGTAGTCATCAAGGCTGCGCCTCGAGTCAGCCAGCAATATGGGGCAACAGTTTGTTGCGCGGCCATAGATAGAAACGGCGCCTGGGTTCGACTTTACCCCGTGTCATTTCGGTACCTCGAAGAGAGGCAAAAATTTCGGCGCTGGGACCGAATTCGGTATCGATGGCGACTACCGCGTGCAGTGGTAGATCGCCGATCTGAAAGTCGGCGCGTCGACGATCGTTCTATTGAGATTATCGGCAGTTTGCCCGCCTCAGAGCGCGGGCCGTTGATACATCGAACCGCTGTTAGCAGCCTAAAAGCCGAATCCGCTGCCGGGCGTAGTTTGGCTCTTCTGAAAATCGAGGTCGTTGACTTCCGTATTGAGCGCCGTTCCGTTGAGGAGGTCGGGCGCGAACTAGCTAGCCGAAAAGCCATCCGCGAGCAGGGCGATATGTTTCAGCTTTCGGAAAACGTAGCATCAGAAGCGTCGCCTTTTGCATTTAAATATACGTATCGCGACGACGACGGGCTTCATACGGGTACTTGCCAAGACTGGGAAACCGAAGCCACTTTTCTTCGCAGACGCGCTGAATTTCAGTCAGAGGCGAAGGCGCTGGACTGGATGCAGCATAAATTTGGTGTCGAATTACCGGCGAGGGGCATCGTGCTCGCGATGGGAACGCATAAGCGACGTTTAGATCAATGGCTCATCAACGGGATTGTTCAGGTCGCTCCTGCGCCCATGCAGCAGAGCCTGTTATAACCTATTCGAGAAAGCATTTGATCTAACGTAAGTTTGTCGGCGGCATATGTGCAAAAAGGCCGCGGTGTTTCCACCGCGGCCCGTTCGTTCGATCAGCAATCCCCAACCCTTACTGGTCGAGGAAGCTCCGCATTTTCCGGCTACGCGACGGATGCTTCAGCTTCCGCAGCGCCTTCGCCTCGATCTGGCGGATGCGCTCGCGGGTCACCGAGAACTGCTGGCCGACTTCCTCGAGCGTATGATCGGTGTTCATGCCGATGCCGAAGCGCATGCGCAGCACGCGTTCCTCGCGCGGGGTCAGCGACGCCAGCACGCGCGTGACCGTCTCCTTGAGGTTCGCCTGGATCGCGGCGTCCACCGGGATGATCGCGTTCTTGTCCTCGATGAAGTCGCCGAGATGCAGATCCTCCTCGTCGCCGATCGGCGTTTCGAGGCTGATCGGCTCCTTGGCGATCTTCATCACCTTGCGCACCTTCTCCAGCGGCATGGAGAGGCGCTCGGCCATCTCCTCCGGGGTCGGTTCGCGGCCCTGCTCGTGGAGGAACTGGCGGCTGGTGCGGACCAGCTTGTTGATCGTCTCGATCATATGGACCGGGATGCGGATGGTCCGCGCCTGGTCCGCGATCGAGCGGGTGATCGCCTGGCGGATCCACCACGTCGCATAGGTGCTGAACTTGTAGCCGCGGCGATACTCGAACTTGTCGACCGCCTTCATCAGGCCGATATTGCCCTCCTGGATGAGATCCAGGAACTGCAGGCCGCGGTTCGTGTATTTCTTGGCGATCGAGATCACCAGCCGCAGGTTCGCCTCGACCATCTCCTTCTTGGCGATCCGCGCCTCGCGCTCGCCCTTCTGGACCATGTTGACGATCCGGCGGAACTCGATGAGCGCCATGCCAGTCTGCTGCGTGATGTCGGCGATCTCGGCGCGGATGCGCTCGACCGCTTCGCCCTCGTTGGCGACGAACGCGGTCCACTTCTTGTCGACCTTGTTGACCGTCGTCAGCCAGTTCTCGTCGATCTCGTGACCGATATAGCGATCGAGGAAGTCCTTGCGCGGCACCTTGTGGCGCTCGGCGAGGCGCAGCATCTGGCCACCCAGCGCGGTCAGGCGACGGTTATAGGCATAAAGCTGATCGACCAGATATTCGATCTTGGCGTTGTGGAACTGGACGCTCTCGACCTCGGCCGTGAGTTCCTCGCGCAGCTTCTGGTACTTGCGCTCGTCGGCGGCCGAGAAATCGCCGCCGATGCCCATCGCGTCGACGCGGCTCTGCTGGATCTTGCTGAACTTCTTGTAGAGCGCGGTGATGCTGGCGAACCGTTCGAGCGCGATCGGCTTGAGCTGTTCTTCCATCTGCGCGAGGCTGAGGGTGTTGTCCTCCTCCTCGTCGTCCGAGGCGCGCGGGGTGCGGCGCTCGCCGTCCTCGTCCTCGTCGGCGGACGGCTCTTCGGGCTCGGCCTCTTCCTTGAACGAAGGGCCGGCGTTCTTCTCGCTGATCTCGCCGTCGTCGGCTTCGCCGTCCTCGGCCATTGCCTCGGGCGCGGGGTCCTTCGACAGCATCGCGTCGAGATCCATGATCTCACGCAGCTGCATCGTGCCCTCGTTCAGCGCGGTCGACCAGTCGATGATCGCGTTGAAGGTGATCGGCGACTCGCAGAGACCCAGGATCATCGTGTCGCGACCCGCCTCGATCCGCTTGGCGATCGCGATCTCGCCCTCGCGGCTGAGCAGCTCGACCGCGCCCATCTCGCGCAGGTACATGCGGACCGGATCGTCGGTGCGATCGATGGTCTCTTTCTTCTTCTCGATCGCGGGGCCTGTGTCGGCATCCGCGTCGGCGGCCTCCGGCTCGTCCTCGTCGTCCTTGGCGGGCTCGGTCTCGCCGTCCTCGCCGGCTTCGTCGTTCTCGACGATGTTGATGCCCATCTCGCTCAGCGCGGCGCTGATGTCCTCGATCTGGTCGGACGACATCTCGCCCTGCGGCAGCGCTTCGTTGAGCTGCTCATAGGTGATGTAGCCGCGCTTCTTGGCGCGCGCGATCACCTTCTTGATCGACGCATCGTTCATGTCGATCAGCGGCGCATCGCCGGTTTCGTTCGTCTCGGCGGGTTCCGCCATGTTCGCCTTAGCCATCAATCGCCCTCGGTACCCAACGCTCGGGCGTCTTCGTTCGACTGTACAAGATTTGCAAGTCGGACTTCCAACGCCTGTTTCTCTCTTACCATAGCCACTTGTCGTTCGAACGCATCTTCGGTGAAGTGCGTCTGCATCGCCGCGGTCGCCTGCTTGAGTGCCGCGTCTACCTCAGGCCGCGCGACCATGATCGCGATCGCCTCGTCGAGGTCGGCACGGACGCGGGCTGGATCGGCCGTGGTCTGCGTGAACGAGTAGGGCATCGTATCGGCTCTCAACAGGTCACTCGCGACTGAATTGAAACCGGACCTCGCCAATATGGTGAGCAAGCGCCCGCTATCAAGCTTCTGGTCCTCAAGTGCAACATCTACGACCGCTTCGAACAATCGCCCGAGATCTCCATCCAGCAGACTAAGGGGCCCCAGCACCTCCATATGGCGGGTGATCTCGGCTGGATGGCGGATCAGCCCGGCTAAAACGCGCTTGGCCAGCGCGTAGTCAATGCCGGCGGCCCAGAAAGCCTTAGTGTCGGCGGTGACTGGCGCAGCGGGGGCTTCCAGCCGCCCTTGGGGCGCTCGCCGCGGGGGACGAAGGGCGCGCGGACGGGTTTGAAATGCTCGTAGAAGCGGTTCTTGAACTCGGCATGGTATTGCTGCTTCACCGACGGGTCGGCGATGCCTTCCGCGAGTTCGTGGAGGCGGCGCTTGAGGCCGGCGCGCTGTTCGGGAGTGTCGAGCGCCTCGGCGGCGACTTCGGACGCCCATAGCCGGTCGACGAGCTGTTCGGGGGTCTTGAGCAACGCCTCGAACGCCCCGGGACCGCCGGCACGGACGAGATCGTCGGGGTCCTGGCCTTGCGGGAGCGTGACGAAGGCGAGGCTGCGGCCGGGCGCCAGTAGCGGGAGAGCGCGGTGGGCGGCCCGGAGCGACGCCTTCGGCCGGCGCCGTCGCCGTCGAAGCAGAGCAGGGGCACGTCGACCATCCGCCACAGTCGTTCGAGCTGCGCTTCGGTGAGCGCGGTGCCGAGCAGGGCGACCGCTTCGCCGAAGCCGGCCTGGGCGAGCGCGATGACGTCCATATAGCCCTCGACCACGAGCACGCGGCCGGACTTGCGCGAGGCGGGGGCGGCCTTGTCGAGATTGTAGAGCGTGCGGCCCTTGTCGAAGAGCGGTGTGTCGGGCGAGTTGAGGTATTTGGGCTCGCCACCGTCGAGCACGCGGCCGCCGAACGCGATCGTCCGCCCGCGGGGGTCGCGGATCGGGATCATCAGCCGGCCGCGGAACCGGTCGTACGGGTCCTTGCCTTCGACCGAGATGAGCATGCCGGACTCGACCAGCATCGGATCGCCGTACTCCTTCAGCGCGGACTTGAGCTTGCCGCGGCTGTCGGGGGCGAACCCCATGCCGAATGCGCGCGCCGTCTCGGGCCTGATCCCGCGGCGGTCGAGAAGCGCGCGGGCTTCGGTGCCGGGGAGGCCGTTCAGTTGTTCGGTGAACCAGTTGGCGGCGTCGGACATGACCTCGTGCAGGCCTTTGGCGCGTTCGGCCTTGGCGGCGGACTGGCGGTCCATCGCGGGCATGTCCATCCCGGCGGCCTGGGCGAGTTCCTTGACCGCATCCATGAAGGGCAGGCCGCGCTGGTCGGTCATCCACTTGATCGCGTCGCCGTGCGCGGAGCAGCCGAAGCAGTGGTAGAAGCCCTTGTCGTCGTTGACGTAGAAGCTGGGCGTCTTCTCGTTGTGGAACGGGCAGCAGCCCTTGTGCTCGCGACCGGCCTTGGTGAGTTTGGTGGTTTTTCCGACGAGCGCCGAGAGCGACGTGCGGGCGCGGAGTTCGTCGAGGAATTGTGGGGTTAGGGCCATGGGATGACTTTGGTGGGAGTGGTTTGTGCGACCACGCCCTCCCCGACCCCTCCCGCAGGCGGGAGGGGAGTAGAAGGGGGCTGCCTTCGCGGGGAGCGCAACAGAGTCCCCCTTCCGCTTGCGGGAGGGGTTAGGGAGGGGCGTTCCGCAAGTACGCGCCCGATCTCGACCACTACGCCCTCCATCCGCTCCAACACGTCGTTGTTCCAGAACCGGATCACACGGTAGCCTTGTTGTTCGATGAAACGCGTTCGCCGCGCGTCGTCGTCGGAGTGCCAGTCATGCTGTCCGCCGTCGACCTCGATCACGAGCTTGGCCCCGCGGGAAACGAAGTCGCAGATGAACGGACCGATCGGGACTTGCCGATTGAACCGCACGCCCGAAGTTCGACGCGCGGCGAGGTGCTGCCATAGCGCGCTTTCGGCCCGCGTGGGGTTGGTGCGGAGTGCTCGGATGCGGGTGCGTTGTTCCAATGCTCCGTCTCCTTTGTGGCACTGCCCTCCCTCGACCCCTCCCGCGAGCGGGAGGAGCAGTCAGCTCAGCGCTGCCTTTACCAGGCCGCTGGCCTTACTCATGTCCAGCTCGCTTGCGTGGCGCGCCTTCAGTTCGGCCATCACGCGGCCCATGTCCTTCATGCCTGTCGCGCCGAGCTCGTCCTTGATCGCCTCGATCGCCGCCGCGGTCTCCGCCTCGCTCATCTGCTGCGGGAGGAAGCGTTCGATCACCGCGACCTCTGCGGTCTCCGCATCGGCGAGCTCCTGGCGGCCGCCCTTCGAGAACATCTCGATCGACTCGCGGCGTTGCTTGACCATCTTCTGCAGCACTTCGATCACCAGCGCGTCGTCGCTCTCCGGCGGTTCTCCGTCCGCGCCTCGATGTCGCGGTTCTTGATCGCGGCCTGGATCAACGAGATAGCGTTGCGGCTCTGCTTGTCGCCGGCCTTCATGGCGGTCAGCTGCGCAGCCTTGATGTCGTCGCGAGATCATGTACTGGTCTTTCGGGCGGTTCGGGATAGCCCGACGGGATAGCGCGTCCGCCGAATGTTTAACAGATTGACGCTGCGGCGCGGCGGCCTTAGCGGACACCACTTAGCGACATCGTCAATGTAAAGAGAGTGCCCAGCCTGATGGCCGACGCCCAGCCTATAGCCATGCCTGCCGGTGCAACAGGCGTCCTCGTCCTCGCCAATGGCGACGTGATCTGGGGTCGCGGGTTCGGCGCAGAGGGCAGTGCGGTCGGCGAAGTGTGCTTCCACACCGCGATGACCGGCTATCAGGAGGTGCTGACCGACCCGTCTTTCGCCGGGCAGATGATCTGCTTCACCTTCCCGCACATCGGCAATGTCGGCGCGAACCCCGACGACGTCGAGGCGGACGACCCGCACGCGCTGGGGATCATCGTCCGCGAGGACGTGACGCAGCCGTCGAGCTTCCGCGCGGTCGAGGGGCTGGATGGCTGGATGAAGCGGCACGCGCGGATCGGGCTTTCGGGCGTCGACACGCGTGCGCTGACGCGGCGGATCCGGGTCGCGGGGGCGCCCAATGGGGTGATCGCGCATTCGGCTAGCGGCGAGTTCGATGTGGCGGCGCTGCTGGCGATGGCGCGGGCTTGGCCTGGGCTTGAGGGGATGGACCTCGCCAAGGACGTGTCGACCGAGATGCATTATGGCTGGGGTGAGGATGCGCCCGGCGGCACGTGGCGGCTGGGCTTCGGCTATGGGGACAGCTCGCAAGCAGGAGAGGGCGCTTCTGCTCCCCTCCCGCTTGCGGGAGGGGTCGGGGAGGGGCTGACCAATCAGCGCCGACCCCGCCTGAGGCCATGCTCCTCCTCAACCCCTCCGCTCCGCGGAGGGGAGCAGAAGGCCCGACCCCACGTCGTCGCGATCGATTACGGCTCGAAGCGCAACATCTTCCGCAACCTCGTCGCGGCCGGCGCGAAGGTGTCCGTCGTCCCCGCCACCGCCAGCTTCGAGCAGGTGATGGCCCTGAACCCCGACGGCATCTTCCTGTCGAACGGCCCCGGCGACCCCGCCGCGACCGCCGACTACGCCGTGCCGGTGATCCGCCAGCTGCTGGAGACGGGCAAGCCGCTGTTCGGCATCTGCCTCGGCCACCAGTTGCTCGGCCTCGCGGTCGGCGCGACCACAACCAAGATGTTCCAGGGCCACCGCGGCGCCAACCACCCGGTCAAGCGCCTGAGCGATGGTGCGGTCGAGATCACCAGCATGAACCACGGCTTCGCGGTCGAGCGCGAAAGCCTGCCCGCGAACGTCCGCGAGACGCATGTGTCGCTGTTCGATGGGTCGAATGCGGGGCTGGAGCTGACCGATCGGAACGCGTTCAGCGTGCAGTATCACCCGGAAGCGAGCCCAGGGCCGCAGGACAGCCTATACCTCTTCGAGAAGTTCGTAGGGCAGCTATCGTGAGTGGGGCAGCGTCGATCGATCAGCAGAAAGTCTTGAAGTATCTTCACGACCGACTTGCTGGCGGCGACGCACGATACTGCACTATTCCGACCATCAAGAAAAATGCCAAGATCTCCGGGTCAAACCAATATGTATTAACTTTGACCGACGATTTGGAAACGGTCGGTTACATTATCACTCGGCAAGCTTATCAGATTTCGGGTGGGCGATTGTTTCAAATTACGGCAGCCGGAATTGATTTTATTGAAACGGGTCAACGACTCGTATCGGTGCAAAGTGCATCGTGGACAGGGCGTCTTGACCTTTCTGAAAATAGAAAAAATGAAATACGAGGAAAGCTGGCAGAGATTCTTGTGATTATCGAGAAGTCTCGCCTCTCCAATTCTCAGCGTGCAAACGCAATCGCTATTATTGAAGCTACAGAAAAGCTCGTTGAAACACCTGACCCGCTTTGGCCTGAAATTATGAGGCTTCTAAGGTCACCAGTGCTTTCAAATATCAATGGGGTGGCGGGCCTTGTGCTGGCCATCGTCGGACTAATTCTAACAGCGGCGACCATGTAATGCCAAAACGCACCGACATCTCCTCGATCCTCGTCATCGGCGCAGGACCTATCGTCATCGGCCAGGCGTGCGAGTTCGATTATTCGGGCACGCAGGCGATCAAGGCGTTGAAGGAGGAGGGCTATCGTATCGTCCTCGTCAATTCGAACCCCGCCACGATCATGACCGATCCCGAGCTGGCCGACGCGACCTATGTCGAGCCGATCACGCCCGCGATCGTCGCCAAGATCATCGAGAAGGAGCGTCCCGACGCGATCCTGCCGACGATGGGGGCCAGACCGCGCTGAATACGGCGTTGGCGCTGTTCCATGACGGTACGCTGGAGAAGTACGGCGTGACGATGATCGGCGCGGATGCCGATGCGATCGACATGGCGGAGGACCGGCTGAAGTTCCGCGACGCGATGGACCGGATCGGGCTGGAAAGCGCTCGCTCGGCTATCGCACACAATGTTGAAGAAGCCTTGGAAGGCCTTGAGAAGACCGGGCTTCCGTCGATCATCCGGCCGAGCTTCACGATGGGCGGCTCGGGTGGCGGCATCGCGTATAACCGCGAGGAATTCATCGCGATCGTCCGCAACGGGCTCGATCTGTCGCCGACCACCGAGGTGCTGATCGAGGAATCGCTGCTCGGCTGGAAAGAATACGAGATGGAGGTGGTGCGCGATCGCAACGACAACGCGATCATCATCTGCTCGATCGAGAATGTCGATCCGATGGGCGTCCACACCGGCGACTCGATCACGGTCGCGCCGGCGCTGACGCTGACCGACAAGGAATACCAGATCATGCGTAACGCATCGATCGCGGTGTTGCGTGAAATCGGTGTCGAAACAGGCGGTTCGAACGTACAGTTCGCAGTCAATCCGAAGGATGGCCGGCTGGTCGTCATCGAGATGAACCCACGTGTGTCGCGCTCGTCCGCGCTGGCGTCGAAGGCGACCGGCTTCCCGATCGCGAAGGTCGCAGCCAAGCTGGCGGTCGGCTATACACTCGACGAGATCACCAACGACATCACCGGCGCCACGCCCGCGTCGTTCGAGCCGACGATCGACTACGTCGTGACGAAGATCCCACGGTTCGCGTTCGAGAAGTTCAAGGGCGCGTCGAACACGCTGGGCACGGCGATGAAGTCGGTCGGCGAGGTGATGGCGATCGGTCGCAACATCCATGAATCGATGCAGAAGGCTTTGCGCGGGCTCGAGACGGGCTTGTCAGGGTTCAACCAGGTCGATCATCTGGTCGGTGCGCCGCGCGCGGAAATCGAGGCGGCGTTGGCCGTCGCGACGCCGGACCGGTTGCTGGTGGCGGCGCAGGCGCTGCGCGAGGGCTTCACGGTCGCCGAAGTGCATGCGATCGCGAAGTACGATCCGTGGTTCCTGGAGCGGATCGCGGAGATCATCGCGGCCGAGGCCGAGGTGATGAAGGACGGCCTGCCGATCGACGCGCCGGGCATGCGGCGTTTGAAGAGCATGGGGTTCAGCGACAAGCGGCTCGCGTGGCTGGCGCTGCAATCCGCCAATCTGCGCGGGATGAACCGCGGGATCGCGCGCGGGTCGGGGCTTATCCACGAGGTCGTCAAGGCGATGACCGGCGGCGTGACCGAGGAGGAGGTGCGCCAGCATCGTCTGAAGCTGGGCGTGCGGCCGGTGTTCAAGCGGATCGATACGTGCGCGGCGGAGTTCGATGCGAAGACGCCGTATATGTATTCGACCTACGAGGCGCCGAGCTTCGGCGAGCCCGAGAACGAGTCCGAGCCGACGGATCGCAAGAAGATCGTCATTCTCGGTGGCGGGCCGAACCGGATCGGGCAGGGGATCGAGTTCGATTACTGCTGTTGCCATGCGTGCTTCGCGCTGGCGGATGCGGGCTATGAGACGATCATGGTTAACTGCAACCCGGAGACCGTGTCGACCGACTACGACACGTCGGACCGGCTGTATTTCGAGCCGCTGACCGCCGAGGACGTGCTGGAAATCCTGCATGTCGAGGCGTCGAAGGGCGAGCTCGTCGGCGTGATCGTGCAGTTCGGCGGGCAGACGCCGTTGAACCTTGCGCGCTCGCTTGAAGCTGCCGGGATTCCGATCCTCGGGACGACGCCGGACGCGATCGATCTGGCGGAGGACCGTGAGCGGTTCGCGGCGCTGATCACCAAGCTCGGGCTGTTGCAGCCGGCCAATGGCCTGGCGCGGAGTCGGGACGAGGCGGTCGCGGCGGCGGAGCGGATCGGCTATCCGGTGCTGATGCGGCCATCGTATGTGCTCGGCGGCCGGGCGATGGAGATCGTCGATACGCTGGGGCAGCTCGAACATTATATCGCGACCGCGGTGCAGGTGTCGGGCGACTCGCCGGTGCTGATCGACCAGTATCTGCGCGATGCGATCGAGGTCGATGTCGACGCGATCTGCGACGGGACCGACGTGGTGGTCGCGGGCGTGTTGCAGCATATCGAGGAGGCGGGCGTCCATTCGGGCGACTCTGCGTGCTCGATCCCGCCTTACTCGCTGTCGGCGGAGATCATCGCCGAGATCGAGCGGCAGACGGTGGCGCTTGCGCATGCCTTGTCGGTCGTCGGGCTGATGAACATCCAGTTCGCGGTGAAGGACGGCCTGGTCTACCTTATCGAGGTGAACCCGCGCGCGTCGCGCACCGTGCCGTTCGTCGCCAAGGCGATCGGTGCGCCGATCGCCAAGATCGCCGCGCGGGTGATGGCGGGCGAGAAGCTGGTCAACCTCCCGAAGATCGACCGGCATATCGACTATTATGCGGTGAAGGAGGCGGTGTTCCCTTCAACAAGTTCCCCGGCGTCGATCCGGTCCTGTCACCGGAAATGAAGTCGACCGGCGAAGTCATGGGAATCGATCCCGATTTCACGATTGCGTTTGCCAAGGCTCAGTTGGGTGCAGGGACGATCCTGCCGACCAAGGGCAACGTCTTCGTCAGCGTGAAGGACGGCGACAAGGCGATGATCGTCGAGGCGGTCAAGGCGCTGGTCGATACCGGCTTCTCGATCGTCGCCACGGGCGGCACCGCGGATTACCTCGCACTCGCGGGGCTTCCGGTCGAGAAGGTCAACAAGGTCGCGCAGGGCCGGCCGCATATCGTCGACCGGATCAAGGACGGCGATATCGCACTGATCTTCAACACCACCGAGGGGTGGCAGAGCCTCAAGGACTCGCAGCCGATCCGTGCTTCGGCGCTCGGCCAGCGTATTCCGTACTTCACGACGGCACCGGCTTCGCTCGAGGCGGCGAAGGCGATTGCCAAGCTTTCGACGCACAGCCTTGAAGTACGGCCGCTGCAATCCTATTATTCGCAGTCGCACAACTGATCCCGACATAAGCGTGATGTGTGGGCGGGGCCGTTATGGCGCCCCGCGCGGGGTAATGGATTTGGGGACGAGAAGATGGCGACCGTCGAAAAGATGCCGATGCTGCAGGAAGGCTATGAGACGCTCAGTGCGGATCTCAAGCGCCTGAAGGCCGAACGTCCGACGATCGTCGACGCGATCGAAGAGGCGCGCGCGCACGGCGACCTGAGCGAGAACGCGGAATATCATGCCGCGAAGGAGCGTCAGGGCCAGGTCGAGGCATCGATCTCGGATATCGAGGACAAGCTGTCCCGCGCGCAGATCATCGATCCGAAGGACCTTTCGGGCGACAAGGTCGTGTTCGGCGCGACGGTGACGTTGCTCGACGAGAACGACAAGCCGGTGAAGTACCAGATCGTCGGCCAGACCGAGGCGAACGCCAAGACGGGTCGGATCTCGTACAATTCGCCGCTGGGTCGTGGGCTGATCGGGCGCAAGCTCGACGAAGAGGTCGAGGTCACGGTGCCGGCTGGCGAGCGCTATTACGTCGTCTCTAAGATCGAGTTCATCTGAGCCCTATGACGTTTTTCGAGACGCGGGCGACGGCGATCATCACGATCGTGACGGTCATCGTCTCGGGATTCCTGGTGCTGAGCGGGTCGCTTGGGTATTGGGCGGTGAATGCCGGGTTCATTCCGTTGCGGCTGACCGATCTTGGTATTCCTAGCGACCATATGTTTATCGTGCCCGCTTGGGCGACGCCGCTGACCGCGACGTTG
Source organism: Sphingomonas sp. AC411 (assembly GCF_979253035.1). Classification (NCBI taxonomy): domain Bacteria; kingdom Pseudomonadati; phylum Pseudomonadota; class Alphaproteobacteria; order Sphingomonadales; family Sphingomonadaceae; genus Sphingomonas; species Sphingomonas sp. AC411. The sequence continues at coordinate 521,967 of NZ_CEEDAQ010000001.1, forward strand.
ATCCATGGCGGGTGGGCGCATATCGCGCTGAACCTCGTGATGCTGGTGTATTGCGGGCAGTTCGTCGAGAAGGCGCTGGGGACGGTCGGGTTGGTCGTTGTGTACGTGCTGGGCGCGTATGCGGCGGCGGCTGGGCATTGGGCGTTTGGGCCTGAGTCTACCGCGCCGATGATCGGTGCTTCGGGCGCGATTTCGGCGGTCGTTGGGGCTTATGCGCTGTTGTATGGCGAGCGGCGGGCGCAGGCGATCGGGCCGGTGCCGGCGGGGGTCGTGCATGTGGTTTGGCTGGCGGCGGCGTGGATCGGGATCCAGTTGCTGATGGGGCTGGCCGGGTTCGGGGCTTCGGTTGGGGCTAGTGGGCCGATTGCTATTGGAGCGCATATCGGCGGGTTCCTGGCGGGGCTGGTGCTGGCTCGGCCGTTGTTGCTCTGGCATTACCGGGCGGCTTGAGAGTCCTTTCCGTTCGTCCTGAGTAGCTGCTGAGCTTGTCGGAGCGGCGTATCGAAGGATGGGTTGGCGCGCGCGGGACCTGTGCTTCGATACGAGCCATCATACGTTCCTTACGGAGCTACTTGGTCTCTACTCAGCACGAACGGGTGGGAGATGTCGCGCTTGTGCGCCTTCGTCGACTGTGCCGGCGTAGCTCTACCCTATTTAGGCGGAGGTAGGGCGTGATCGGAATGGGTCTGTCAACGAGCCGGCGCAACGGGTACCGGGAGCACCGCTAAGCGTGCCCTCACCCATCGCCGCCTTTGGCGTTCTCTCTCTCCCGACGGGAGAGGGAAGAGCCCGCGGCTGCTTTGCCGTGGGAAGGGTGGGGGCAAGTTGTTTTGCGCTACGCCAGTTTCGCGAGTTCTTGAGCTCAAGCCCAAGTCGGCTAAGGCAGATGTGCTGTCGCTCAAAACCGTCATCACCGCGCAGGCGGGGATCCATATTCTATGCCGTTGCGAGTTTGCCGCGACAGTAGCCTGTATGGGTTCCCCCGCGGGAATGACGGCGTTAGTGGTGGTCGGGTCAGGCAGCCGGCGTAGCCGTCAGGTTCGGCTCAAGCATGCGGTGCAGATGCACCACCACGAACTTCATCTCCGCATCATCCACCGTACGCTGCGCCGCAGCACGCCAGGCCTTTTCGGCGCTGGCGTAGTCGGGGAAAACGCCGACGAATTCGATCTTGCTCAGATCGTTGAAGTCCAGGGTGCGCGGGTCGCTGACGCGGCCGCCGAATACGAGGTGGAGCTTGCTCATGCGCTGCTGTTCCTTGGGAGGAGGTTGCAGATGCCCTAGCGTGTTCGACCCGCGCTTTGAACCCTTTGCCGGTGGTTCTTTTAGACCGCCGGCTTTTGCGAAACGGCCTTCGCACCTGCGGTACCCGCCGTGCTGAGCGCCTTCACGACGCCTTCGAGCAGACCCTTGGCCTGGCCGCGCGCATTGTCCTTGGTGAGGCCGAGTTCACCGAGTTCCGACTGGCCGGCAGCCTTGGCGGCGGCGGTGGCGGCGACGACGGTCTCGCTGGAGACGCTTGCCGACCGGCGCGAGCAATTCCTTCTCGCGCGCCGAACGCGGGATCAGCGCGCCGGCGAGCGCACCAACGGCGAGGCCGCCGACGAGGATGCCGAGCGGATTGGATCTCGAGGTTGTTGACGACGCGCTTGGTCTTCTCGCGTGAGACTTCGAGAACCTCGAGGCCTTGTCGCCGGCCTCGTGGATAGACCTTCGATGCGGTCTCGCGGACGGTGTCGAGGCCCTCGCGCAGGCGGCTTTCAGTCTCGTGAGCGGCTTCGTTGGCGGTGGTCTTGGCGTCGGTCATAGGACGGTCCTTCTGGTGGCAAGCTGCTCGTCGTTCAACGCGAGCCGGGACTTCATGGTTTCAAGGCTTTTAGCGGCCGCGGCGAAACAGGCCGACGATCCGGTGACGGGCGAGGAACAGCCCCGCGACCGCAGCGAAGCCGGCGGTGGGGCCGGGATTGCGCTTCACCGTCTCGACACTCGCGGTCAGCGCTGCGGTGCCGGCATCGGCGACGTCGCGGCTGGCGTTGAGCGCGAGCTTCCGCGGGTTGAGCCGGTCCTGCAACTGCCCGACCGTCATCATGACGCGCTGGCGGGCGAGGGCAGCTTCGATCTCTGCGGCGGCGACTTTGGCGGATGTCATGATACGGGCTCGCTTTTGGTCTGAAGCTTCGACTTGCCGATCATCGCCAGAATGCCGGCAAGTGCCAGCACCACAACGACGACGATCGCGGTCGCCCATCCAGGCCCTACCAGCGTCGCCAGCGTCAAGATCGCACCGACCAGCAGTGCGATCAGCGCGGCCAGCGCCAACGTACCGCCAACGGCGAAGAACATCGCCGCCGACTTGTACGCGTTCGCCGTCTCACCGAACTTCGCCTTGTAGACCGCCACTTCAGCCGTCGCGAGACTCTTCGTCTCGGTCGCCAGCCGACCAACGATCGACGAAAGGCTTTCGTCTTCGCCGGTCAGCATCACGGGATCGGACAAGGGCTCAGGCCTTCGGGTTTGCGTCGACGCCCGACTGGACCAGTCGCGCGATGACGAAGCCAATGGCCGCTGCTGCACCGACCGCGATCGCCGGCGACTTGCGCACCAGTTCGCGCGCGTCGTCGACCAGCTCGTCGATATCCTTCGCCTTCACCTGATCGGCGAAACCGGAGACGCTGTCGGCGGCGCTGCGGGCATAGCCGCCGTACTGCGAGCCGAGCTTGTCGTCGACCTGACCGGCGGCGTCGTTGAGAAGCTGGGCGATCTGCTCGAGCGCGCCGCTTGCACGGGCCTTGCCGTCCTCGGCGAAGGTGCGCGCCTTGTCGGCGGCCTGCGCGCTGTACTTGCTGGCGCTCTCCTTGATCGCCTGCTTGGCGTCGGCGGTCTTGCCGGCGGCGTTGCCCGTCTCGTTCTCGATCGTCTTGCCGAGCTCGGTACCGACGTGGTTCGCGGTCGTTTTCAGGTCGTTGACGGTATCGTTTACGCTGGAGTCGGCCATGACGGTCCCTTTCAGAATTGTTACGCCCTCAACACCGCCGCCGGAGCACGGTTCTCGAATCGTCGCGCGATTGCACGACACTGTTCTCGGGGCGTGCGCGCGATTGCCCGCAATGGCGTGAGACGGTAGAGGCGGCGCGAACGACCCGGCACCGGGATTTGTAGGAGCATCGTTACGTGACCGCAATCATCGACCTTCATGCACGCCAGATCCTCGACAGCCGCGGCAATCCGACCGTCGAGGTCGACGTGCTGCTCGAGGATGGCAGCTTCGGCCGCGCGGCTGTGCCATCGGGCGCCTCGACCGGCGCGCACGAGGCGGTCGAGCGGCGCGACGGCGACAAGACCCGCTGGGGCGGCAAGGGCGTCGATGGCGCGGTCGATGCGGTCAACGACGAGATCACCGACACCGTGCTCGGCATGGACGCGGAGGACCAGTCGGACCTCGACCGCGCGATGATCGAGCTCGATGGCACCGAGAACAAGGGCCGGTTGGGCGCGAACGCGATCCTCGGCGTCAGCCTCGCCGTCGCCAAGGCCGCGGCCGAAGCGCGCGGCCTGCCGCTGTATCGCTATATCGGTGGCGTGCAGGCGCATCTGCTGCCGGTGCCGATGATGAACATCATCAACGGCGGCGAGCATGCCGACAACCCGATCGACTTCCAGGAGTTCATGATCGTGCCGGTCGGCGTGTCGAACATCCTCGAGGCGGTCCGCTGCGGCTCGGAGATCTTCCACACGCTGAAGAAGGGCCTCAGCGAGAAGGGCCTGTCGACCAGCGTCGGCGACGAGGGCGGTTTCGCACCGAACATCGGCAGCACGACCGAGGCGCTCGACTTCATCATGTCGAGCATCGAGAAGGCCGGCTACAAGCCCGGCGAGGACGTGATGCTCGCGCTCGATTGCGCGGCGACCGAGTTCTACAAGAACGGCAAGTACGACATCTCGGGCGAGGGCCGAATCCTCGAGAGCGCCGAGATGGCGGAATATCTCGCGGACCTGACGCGGCGTTACCCGATCTTCTCGATCGAGGACGGCATGGGCGAGGACGATTGGGAGGGCTGGAAGACGCTCACCGACCTGATCGGCGACAAGGTTCAGCTGGTCGGCGACGATCTGTTCGTGACCAACCCCAAGCGCCTGAAGCGCGGCATCGACGGCGGCTATGCGAACTCGCTGCTGGTGAAGGTCAACCAGATCGGCACGCTGACCGAGACGCTGGAGGCGGTGTCGATGGCGCAGCGCGCGAAGTACACCGCGGTGATGTCGCATCGTTCGGGCGAGACCGAGGATTCGACGATCGCCGACCTGGCGGTCGCGACCAACTGCGGTCAGATCAAGACGGGCAGCCTCGCGCGGTCGGACCGGTTGGCGAAGTACAACCAGCTGATCCGGATCGAGGAAGAGCTGGGTGATGCGGCGCGCTATGCGGGCCGCGACATCCTGATCGGCGGCTGATAGGCTGGAGCCCGGAGGACGAGCATGGCACGCGGGACGACGAAGACCAGCAAGCTGCGGAAGACGATGCGCAAGGCCGCGTGGCCGGCGCTGGGGCTGACGCTGATGGCGTTCTTCGGCGCGTATGCCGTGCTCGGGCCGAACGGTATCTTCGCCTATGGCGACTATAAGCGCCAGTTAGCGAAGCGGGAGCAGGATTACGCGGTGCTAGAGCGCAAGCGCGAGGTGCTGAAGAACCGGGTGGCGTTGCTGAACCCGGACCATGCGAACCCGGATATGGTCGACGAGATGGTCCGCAAGGAACTGAACGTCGCGCATCCCGACGAGGTTATCGTCCCGCTGGGGAATTGAGCTTCTGCACCCCTTTTCAACTGAGGGCATCTTTTGCTCCCCTCCCTGAAAGGGAGAGGCTGGGGGTGGGTTGGCTGGCTTGAGCCGCCACCGATGGGACATGCGGAAGCCGACCCACTCCGACCCCTCCCTTCCCGGGAGGGGAGAAGAGGGGGTCGGCTTCCGATCGAGTGTTTACCGACCCAGGAAGGTCAGCAGGTCGTTGGTGAAGCGGTTGCTTTCCGTGACCGTCAGGCCGTGCAGGGCGCCGTCATATTCGACCAGCTGCGAACCGGCGATGCCCTTGGCGGCAGCGCGGCCGGTGGCGTCGATCGGTACGGTCTTGTCGCTCGTGCCGTGCACGATCAGCGTCGGTACGCGGAATGCGGCCAGATCGGCGCGGAAGTCGGTGTGGCCGAATGCCTTGGCGCATTCCAGCGTCGGGTGCAGGCCAGCCTGCATCGCTAGGCCCCAGGCCCAGTCGACGACCTCGTCGCTGACCGGTGAGGTGATGAAACCGACGCCGAAGAACTGCTGGAGGAAGGTCTTGAAGAACGCCGGGCGGTCGTCCTCGATACCTGCACCGATCGTGGCGAGCGTCTCCTCGTCGACGCCGTGCGGATTGTCGTCGGTCTTGAGCATGTACGGCACCACCGACGCGATCAGCCCCGCGGCGACCACGCCCTTGCCGTCGTAGCGGCTCATGTAGCGGGCGATCTCGCCGCCACCCATCGAGAAACCGACGATCGTCGCGTCGGTGTTCGCGCCGGTGGCTTCCATCACGTCGGCGAGATCGTCGGTGAGCGTGTCGTAGTCGTAACCTGTCCAGGGCTGGCCCGAGCGGCCGAACCCGCGGCGGTCATAGGCGATCACGCGGAACCCGGCATGGGCCAATGCCATCGCCTGCGCGTCCCAGCTGTCGGCATTGAGCGGCCAGCCATGGGTGAGGACGACCGGGCGTCCGGTGCCCCAATCCTTGACGTAAATATCGGTACCGTCACGGGTTTTTACGTAGGGCATGAAGCTCTCCAGTCGTTCGAACAGGTGCGCGGTCAACGGCCCAGCGCGGGCGCCGTTCCGCACACTGGCGCGACGCGGCTTCGACTGGCAGCATGGGGGCGACGAATCGGAATTGGAGACAGGATGCGGATCGGACTTTTGACGACGGCGCTAGGCGCGGTCCTCGCCTTGAGCGCGTGCGGCCCCGCGCAGACTCCTTCGAACACGCAGGCTCCCGCTGCGTCTACGACCGCTGCGAAGAGCGATTGGGCGGAGTTCCGCGATGGGTTCATCGACGGCTGGTTCAAGATCGATCCGGCGAACGCGGTCTATCAGGGCAAGCACGAGTATGATGGGGGCTTGGGCGACTGGAGCGCTGCGGGGCTGAAGCGGCAGGCTGATTTCCTGCATGGCGCGATCGACAAGGCGGGGGCGTTCAACGACCTGACGCCGGCCGAGGCGTTCGAGCGCGACTATCTGGTGCAGGTCGCCAAGGGGAAGCTGTTCTGGCTGGAGGACGCCGACCAGCCGCATCATAACCCGTCCTGGTATGTCGGCGCGGGGCTCGATCCGAACGTCTATATCGCGCGCAACTATGCCGACGCGCCGACGCGGATGAAGGCGCTGACCGCGTTCTTCCAGAAGATCCCGGCGGCGGCGGGCAATATCAAGGCGAACCTGAAGGCGCCGATGCCGCTGAGCTACGTCAATTTCGGGGCGGCGGCGTTCAACGGCTTTGCGGACTATTACAGCGGCGATGCGGTGAAGGCGTTTGCGGGCGTGAAGGACGCGGCGGCGCAGAAGCAGCTGACCGACGCGGCGACGGCGGCGGCGGCGGCGATGCGCGATCTGGGGACGTGGACCGAGGGCCAGCGGGCGACCGCGACGCAGGATTTCGCGCTCGGGGCGGACAAGTTCTCGCGGATGGTGGCGATGACCGAGGGCGTCGATACGCCGCTGGACCAGCTCGAGGCGGCGGGTGTTGCCGACCTGAAGCGCAACCAGGCGGCGCTGGCGCGGGCGTGCGGGGTATTCGCCAAGGGGCTGTCGATCGCCGGCTGCATGGCGAAGATGAACGCGAACAAGCCGGTCGGTGGGCCGGTCGCGGAGGCTCGGCGACAGATCCCGACCTTGCGCAAGTTCGTGGTCGATCATGACCTGGTGACGATCCCCGGGACCGAGCAGGCGCTGGTCGAGGAATCGCCGCCGTATAACCGGCAGAACTCGGCGTATATCGATCCGCCGGGACCGTTCGATAAGGGCGTGCCGTCGATCTATTACATCTCGCCGCCCGATCCCACGTGGACCAAGGCGGTGCAGGACGCGTTCGTACCGGGCAAGGACGACCTGCTGTTCACCTCGGTGCACGAGGTGATGCCGGGGCATTTCGTCCAGTTCCTGCATGCGAACCGGTCGCCGTCGCTCTTCGGGCGGTTGTTCGTGGGGTATGCTTTTGCCGAGGGTGGGCGCATTATGCCGAGGAGATGATGTTCGAGGCGGGGCTCAACAACGGTGATGCGGAAACGCATGTCGGGCAGATCTCGAACGCGTTGCTGCGGGATTGCCGGTATCTGTCCGCGATCCGCATGCATGCGAAGGGGATGACGCAGGAGCAGTCGTTCCGGATGTTCGTCGACGAGTGTTACCAGGACGAGGGGAATGCCCGGCAACAGGCGGCGCGGGGGACGTATGATCCGGCGTATCTGAACTATACGATGGGGAAGCTGATGATCCGGAAGCTGCGTAGCGACTGGACCGCGACGCGTGGTGGGCGGAAGGCGTGGAAGGCGTTCCATGACCAGTTCCTGAGCTATGGCGGGCCGCCGATTCCGTTGGTGCGTAAGGCGATGATGGGGAGGATAAGGCGAGCGCGGCGTTTTGATTTAGGCTGCAACGTTCACCTCACACGCCACCCCGGCGAAGGCCGGGGCCCAGTTGGGGAACGTCGCTAACGCAGCGCAGTCCTTCGTTACGCCGACCTTCCAACTGGGCCCCGGCCTTCGCCGGGGAGGTGGCGTTTGGGGAAGCCGTTGTGTGGCCCCAAAGCATGTGTCCCCGCGAAGGCGGGGACACAGTCTGGGCACCCGCCTTCGCGGGTGAACATTCTTCTTCTCCTTTCTGCTCCTCCTCCCTCTCCCCGGAGGGGAGAGGAGGAGGTCACCTCGCTTGGCAGGCGGGCTGCACGTCCAGCGTTTCCTCGGTCGGGGGTTGCGGATCGATGGCCTGAGTCGCGACAGGCTGCACAACCCTGCCACCAGCGCCAAGCCGGCGGCCACGAGCGGTGGCGTCATGCCTGCTCCCACGCCCGTCGCCAGCAACGCCGCCACCAACGTCGCGCCGGTCGTCTGGCCCACCAGCCGCACCGTGGAGACAAGGCCACCTGCCGCCGTTGCGCGCTCGCGCGGCGCACTCCCGATGATCAGCCGCGCATTCGGCGCCATGAACATCCCGGAACCCCGACCCGCACAACGCCATCCGCCACGCGATATCGAAATACCCCGGATCCGCCGGCATGTACGCGAGCAGCAGCAGCGCGCAGATCGAAACGCTCATCCCGATCCCGCCGAGCAGCCCCGCCGGATACCGATCCGACAGCCACCCCGACAGCGGCGCGACGACCATGTTCGCCAGCGGCCATGGTGCGATCGCAGCACCGACCTCGGCCGCGCTGAAGCCGTAAGCGTGCGTCAGGCGGAACGGTGTCGACAGCAACAGTGTCATCTGCGCGATGAACGCCGTGTACGCACCGATCGCCGACAGCGCGAGCACCGGTCGCGCGAGCAGGTCGATCGGCAGGATCGGCTTGGTCTCGCCCTGTTCGCGCTTCACGAAGAACCAGCCGATCACCGCGCCGGTCGCAACGATTGCGGCGGACACGATCGGGCTGTCGCCGTGGACCGCGCTTTCCGCACCACCGATGACGAGTCCGATCATTGCCGCGCACATGACCGCGCCGAGCACGTCGAACGGCTCGTCGCGTTGCTGCAGTTCGGGAAGTGCGCGGCCGAGCACGAGGCTGGCGATCGCGAACGGCACCGCGCTGGCGAACACCCACGGCCACGGGGCGATGGCGAGCACCAGGCCGCCGATCGTCGGCGCGAATGCCGCCGAACTGGACACGACCACCGAGTTGATGCCGAGCCCGCGGCCGAGCTGCTTGGCGGGATAGATCGAGCGGATCAGCGCCGACGAGACGCTGAGCGCCGCCGCCGCACCCAAGGCCTGCGCGGCGCGGACGACGAGCAGGAACGGCAGGCTCTTCGCGAAGAAACACAGCAACGTCGCGACCGTGAACAGCAGCTGGCCGTACTGGTACATGCGCTTCAGGCCGATGCGGTCGCCGAGTCCGGAGAACGGGAGCAGCGCCATCGCTAGGATCAGCTGGTAGACCGTGACGACAGTCACCACCGCGCTGTTGCCGACGTTCAGGTCGCGCGCGATCGTCGGCAGCGCTACGGTGGCGATGCCGCCGTCGATGATCGTCAGCGCCGTCCCCGCGGAGATCGCGGCGATGGCAACGAAGCGACGCGGCTTGGGCAGGCCATCCTGCATTTTCTTCAACTCGCTTCGTCACCCCGGACTTGTTCCGGGACCACCGTGCCGCACAATCGACGCGATTTGTTATGCGGATCGGTGGACCCCGGAACAAGTCCGGGATGACGGCAGGAGTTGGGTATGCGTGGTTTTGCTTTTCGGCGGCGGCAGTGATGCTTGCGGGTACGTCGGCCATTGCCCAAGTCGCACCGATGACCAAAACGAACACCGCCGCCGACCCGTATATCTGGCTCGAGGACAAGGATGGCGCCAAGCCCCTCGCCTGGGTCGAGGCGGAGAATGCGAAGACGCTCCCACGGCTCCAGAACGATCCGCGCTACAAGACCTTCTACGCCGAGGCGCTCGCGATCGCGTCGGCGAAGGATCGCATCCCGATGCCGAACCAGCTGTTCGGGCGGATCTATAATTTCTGGCGCGATGCCGAGCATCCGCAGGGAATCTGGCGGTGGACCAGCGAGGCAGGGTACGCGGAGGCGAACCCGGCCTGGACGACCACGCTCGATCTCGATGCGCTGAGCAAGGCCGAGGGTAAGAAATGGGTGTGGAAGGGCGCGTCCTGCCTGCCGCCCGAGGAGCGGCTGTGCCTCGTCGCGCTGTCGGAGGGCGGCGAGGACGCCGTCACCTACCGCGAGTTCGACCTGAAGGCGGGGCAGTTCGTCACCGGCGGCTTCGTGCTGCCGACGTCGAAGCAGGGCGCGACCTGGATCGACGCGGATACGCTGATGGTGTCGCGCGACTGGGGCGCGGGATCGATGACCTCGTCGGGCTATCCGTTCGTCGTCAAGGAGGTGAAGCGCGGCCAGCCGCTGACCGCCGCGCGCGAGATCTTCCGCGGCGCGGCGTCGGACCAGCTCGGCACCTATGCCGACGTGATGACCGACGGGCAGGGCAATCGCGTGGTGATCAACCAGCGCCGGCAGACCTTCTTCGGCGGCGAAAAACATGTCGTCACGCCGGCCGGGCTGGTGAAGCTCGACGTTCCGGCGCGCGTGTTTCCGGCGGGGATGGTCGACGGACAGGTGATCTTCTCGACCAGCGAGGCGTGGGGTCAGATCCCGGCGGGCGCGATCGCGTCGGCACCGCTGGCCGAGGTGCGCAAGGGGCGGTTCACGCCGACGCTGGTGTTCGCGCCGACCGCGCGGCAGTCGGTCGACGGCGTGTCGGTGACGCGCGATCACGTCGTGGCGAGCGTCTACGACAATGTCCGCGGCCGCGCGGTGGTGTTCACGCATGCCAAGAACGGCTGGACGTCGCGCGCGGTGGCGCTGCCCGACAACGCCTCGGTCGACGTGGCGAGCACGACCGATCGCAGCAATGCGCTGTTCGTGCAGGTGACGAGCTTCCTTCAGCCGACGACGCTCTGGTCGCTCGATGCGGGGCCGGCGGGCGTGCCGAAGCAGGTCAAGGCGCTGCCCGCCAAGTTCGATGCGTCGAACGCGGAGGTCGAGCAGTTCGAGGCGACCTCTAGGACGGGACCAAGATTCCGTATTTCGTGGTTCACCGGAAGGGGGTGGCGCTCGACGGGACGACGCCGACGATCATGACCGCCTATGGCGGGTTCAGAATCGTCGATGACGCCGTATTATTCGGGGGTGACGGGCAAGCTTTGGATCGAGCGCGGTGGCAGCTTCGTGCTTGCCAATATCCGCGGCGGCGGCGAGTTCGGGCCGAAATGGCATGACGCCGGGCGCAAGACCAAGCGGCAGGTGATCTACGACGACTTCGCCGCTGTCGGGCAGGACCTGATCGCGCGGAAGCTGACGAGCCCGGCCAAGCTCGGCATCTATGGCGGGTCGAATGGCGGGCTGCTGATGGGCGTCGAGTTCAACCAGCATCCGGATTTGTGGAAGGCGGTGGTGATCCAGGTGCCGTTGCTCGACATGATCCGCTACGAGCAGATCGCGGCGGGCGCGTCGTGGGTCGATGAATATGGCTCGGTGAGCGTGCCCGCGGAGAAGGCGTTCCTCGAGACGATCTCGCCGTATCAGAGCATCAGGAAGGGCGTGGCGTATCCGGAGCCGTATATCTGGACGACGACCAAGGACGACCGCGTCGGGCCGCAGCATGCGCGCAAGTTCGCGGCGCGGCTGAAGGAATATGGACTGCCGTATCTTTTCTACGAGGACACCGCCGGCGGTCATTCGGGCGATGCGGATATCGAGCAGGGCGCCCGGTTGCAGGCGCTGCAGATGACGTATTTCGCGCAGAAACTGCTGGGGCCGGCGAAGTAGGGTTACGTGCCCTGCTGTTCTCCCGCGAAAGCGGGAGCCCAGGACCACGATCGGTGTCGCTTGTGATTCCTGGGCCCCGCTTTCGCGGGGGAACAGTTAGGCTCCTAGCTCGTCAACCTCAGCGGCAGCGAGACCTGGCTGTTGTTCTGATCCACCGCACGCCCGGCGAGCCCACCCGCGGCCGCGCCCAGCAGCGAGCCGACGATCCGCGAACGGCCGCCATCGATCACGTTGCCGAGGATGCCGCCACCGGCTGCACCGATGATCAACCCGGTCGTACCGTCGTTGCGCTTGCAGTAATAGCGGCCATCCTGACCTGCATAGACGCGGTCGTTGGTCGCCAGCACGCGCTCCTGATAGTTCGGGCCGGCGCGGTAATAGCGCGAGGGGTCATAGTTGCCCTCGTCGCGCTCGTCGAATAGGCCTCCTGATAGTCGCCGCTGCGATCCGGCGCGGTGCGATAGCCGCTCTGTGGCGCATAGCCGCCGCGATTGCCGCGCACCGACTGGTAGCGATCGAATTCCGTGCGGAAGATCTGCAACTCGCTGTCGAGCCGCGCCTGAGCGGCGGCAAAGCGCGCATCGTCGGCCTGCGACTGCGCCATCGCGGGCGTGGCAACGGAAAGGCACGTCGCCGCAATCACCGCAGCCGTACCGAAGAAACGCTTCATGATCCAAATCCTCGTCAAGGGTCACATGCAGGGGCGGACGGCGGCGTCATGCCACCGCCCGCTTGGTGCCGACGCATCATACTACGCGCCGGATCGGCTTGCATCAGCGGCAGATCTGCACGCGACGATGGTTGCGCCATTCGGTGCGGCAACGGCGATTGTTGTTCCAGTTGCGACGGTCATTGCCACGGCCGCGATAGCGCCCGTCGTCATGGCGATCGCCACGATGATCGTTGCGACGGAAATCGCGCCGATCGCCACGATGGTCGCCGCGGTGATCGTTATCGCGATACTGCTGGCTATGCCCGCGATCGCGCTGCGCCTCGGCAGGAGCGGCGGTGCCGAGGCCAAGCGTTGCGAAGGCCAACCCGGCCGCGATGAGATGCGTAAACTTCATGAGATGTCCTCTCGAACCCGACGATCGGGATGCGCCGTTGATACGGATATCGAGAGACATCGTTCCTGAACGTGTTTGTCGGCTCCCGTACAGGTTTGGGGCGAGAAGGGCCGACGATGCGATCCTCCCGCCTTGCGCCAGCGTGTCCCAAACTGGGTTGGTGAAACAGATATCATGCTATCGTGGGACGTCGGGTCGTAGCGCGTGGTCGTCGGCCGTGTCGATGAACGAAACGTCTTCGACCGTCAGCAAAGGATTCGATCGCCATGACCGATATAGCTTCCCGAGAACTCCCGGTTACCGATGATTGGGAACGTCGACAGAAGCAGGCCACCTTTTTCCAAACGCTGCTCGGGTCCGTTCAGCAAAGTGCCATTTCCGCCAATACCGCGTCGGCGGTGATCATCACGCTGGGCGGCGCAATGGCCAATTTCTCGGATGTGCTGCCGTCTTATGACTGGATGGTTCTACTCGTAGCGACGGTCGCATGGGTAATGACGTCCGCAATTATGGTTGCGAGCTTCAGCCGATCCGCGGTCCGTATCGAGGCGACATACAGGCGAGAGCATGCACTGTATTTCCCCGAGGCGACGCCCTATCGGCTGGAAAGCTTTCTGCTGGATTTCGCCGATAGAAATCCTGCTCTGAGTGGGAAAGGCCTTACGATGGGGACGGACGCAAAACGCCCAGGTTTCCCGCAGCCGCGCCGGTGGTGCTGGCCGGGATCGACCTCCCCAGCACTGAAAAGTGGTTGCAGACCATCAAGCAGACGGGCCGTCCGACCCACCGTTGAGCGTGGCGGCTTGTCTTTGGGGATCGGTGGAGGAGGTTCGGGCAGGCGCTGCATTAGCGCTGCTGCCGGCGAGCATGCCGTTCAACGAACTGCCGGTCATGCCGAGTTCCGCCATCAGGCCATCGATCAGCGGGCCGCCGACGCGGTAGCGCATCGCGGCTGCGACCGCGGCGTCGGCGAGATTGCCCTGGCCACCGCCTGATGCGCTTTCGCTGCCGCCGTCGCCGTGTAGCCCCCGGGCATCAAGGATGCTGATCTTGTCGATGTTCTCCATCGGCTTGCTCGCCGCAGCGATGATTGCGGGCAGTGCTTCGAGCATCGCGCGCCGGATCAGCAGCGCTGTTTGCGCGTCGCTCAGCAGGTTGGTCGCTTCGTTGAGCGATGCCTGACCTGCCGCGTCGACCTTGAACGCTGCCTCGCGACCTTCCGCCCGCGCCTTCTCGGCATCGGCTTCGGCGGTCGCCTCGGTACGCAGGGCGCTTGCGCGAGCCTCGGCAGCTTCCTTCTCGGCGGTTGCAGCGACAGTGATGCCGACGGCTTCTTCCTGCGCGCGCTGGGTGGCGGCGATCACCGCGACGTTCTTGTTGCGGTTGGCGATCTCGGTCGCCTTGGCGGTGGCGACGCTTTCCTCGGCTCTGACGGCCAATGCACGCGCCTCGTTGGCGGCTGCGGTGGCGGTCGATTCCTCCTCGGACTTCTGCGCGGTCTGCACGGCGGTCGTGATGCGCGCGATCTCGATGGTGCGGTCGCGCTCGATCGTCGCCGTCTGGACCGCGCCGTCGCGGGCGATCGTCGCCGTCTGGATCACCTTGTCCGCCTCGGTCTGCGCGACCGTCTGCGCCTGGCTGGCGGTAATCCGTGCGATCTCGGCGAGGCGGGTCTGCTCGGCCTCGGCGGTGGCGATCGCGGTGGCCTGCTCGGCGCGTCGGGCCGACAGCGTCTGCTCCTGCGTCAGGCGGGCCTGTTCCGCGGCCTGCGCGATCTCGAGCGACTGGTTGTTGGCGTCGAGGTTACGCTGCTCGATCTCGACCCGGTTGGTCGCGACGATGTCGTTGCGGATCTTCTTGCGCTCCTCGATCGTCCGCGTGAGCACGGTCAGCCCCTCGGCATCGAACGCGTTGTTCTCGTTGAAATGCTCGAACGCGGTCTGGTCGAAATGCGTGATGCTGACGGACTCGAGCTGGAAGCCGTTCATGTCCAGATCGGTCATCAGCGCCTCCTGCACCTTTTGGATGAAGTCGGCGCGGTTCGCGTGGAGGTGCTCCATCGTCATCGTCGCGGCGACCGAGCGCAGCGCGGATACGAGCTTGCCGTCGAGCAGCGACTTCACCGCGTCGGGGCTGTTGACCGAATCGCCGAGCGTCTGCGCGGCGGCGGCGATCGACTCCGCGTCGGGTTTCACCTTGATGTGGAACAGCCCGACGACGTCGACGCGCAACTTGTCGAGTGTGATCAGCGCATCCTTGTTGAGCCGCGACACCTCCAGCTTCACGGTCGTCAGGCGGACCTGCATCAGTTCGTGGAGCACCGGGATGACCATGATGCCGCCGTTGAGAACGACCTTCTCGCCGCCGAAACCGGTGCGGATCAGCGCAACGTCCTTGGTCGCGCGGCGGTAGAGCCAGGTCAGGATAATGCCGATCACGACGAGCGCGAACAGCACGATGCCGGCGTAGATCAGGACGTTCAGAAGCTGTGCGGGCATAAAACCTCCCCGGTTATGCGTTGGTTAGATCGACCGCAGAAGCGCGTTGGCTTCGGGCAGCGCGTAGAAGAGTTTGCCGTCGCGGCGGACGATCAGCGCGGTCTCACCGGCGGCGATCGCGTCGCCATCGTCATGCGGCTCGACCATGATGAAATGCGCCTGGCCGTGCTGATCTACGATTTTCGCGCGGGCCGGCGACCCACGGCGCGCAGTGCCTTCGAGGATCGTGCCGCGGCGGCGGAGGAAGTCGTCGGTCGAGATCACGCTGGTCTCGAAGCCGGGCATGATCCGGGCGAGGCCGTTAGCGGCAAGCGTGTTGAGCAGGCTGCCGGCGATCAATGCGCCACCCGAGGCGAGGCTCCAGTGCAGCGGGCCGCCGGTCGATGCTGTCGCGCCCTGCTGAATGGCAATCCCTGAAAGCGTGAAGCAGCCGAGCAACGAGGTGAGCCAGATCAGGATCGGTAGTTCATGGCCCAGCCCGAGCCAGTCGCGCACGCCACCGCCATCCGCTTCGGCATGAACGTCCGCGTCGAGATCGAGATGCCCGAGCCCAAGGCCGATCGCCTCGATCAGCCCAATTCCGATCATGATGACGAACGCGATCGCGAACGGCGCGTAAGCGCGCGTCAGGAAGATCGCGAACATCGGCCGGGGCGCTGGTGAGGACTCTGGTTCTGCATCGGTGAACGGGTAGCGGACAGACGACAACGCTTCGTTACGAAACGCCGGCCGATCCGGTCTTTGCACGCCATGCGTCGATACCCCCAGACCGAGGCTAGTCTTACCCCGAGGCGTTCGCAACGCGCGGCGAAGGGAAACCGGCCGGGTTTGGATTCATCCTCTGCACAGGATCTGCACGACAAGCGAACGGACCGCACACGGACCTCGCGATCGGACGCTGACGGGACTGCGGCAAAGCTGCCCTCGACAATCGGGGAGCGCAAAGATGAATCGCAATGGAAGACAGATGGGCAAGATCGGCGCTGCCCTGGCGCTGATCGTTCTGGCTGAGATACTGATCGCCGATGGCAATGGCGCGGTGGTGGGTGGGTTCGCTTTCGCCTGGATCACCGCCCTGTTGCTGACGCGACGGGCGATCTGGAATGACGGATCAGAGTGCCTTCGGGTCGATCGTCATCTGCTTGCCCTTCATCGTACCGCTGCGTTTGCCGCTTCCGACCAGGTCCCACACCTGCTTTGGCGAAGGCAGGGCTGTGAAGGACGGAAAGACCGACGTCGTGCCTTCGACATCCTCCAGCGACACCGCATAGGTCCCGCTCTTGTTGATCTGGCCCATCAGTGAGGGATAGACGCTGACGACACGGCCGGCATCGTAGAGCGCCATGACGTAGCCGCCCGTGCCCGCGCTCGACCGATAGACGCCGTATTCGGTGCTCGCGCTGCCGTCGCGACACCAGCTCGCATGCGGCACGGGCGGAGCCGACTTCTCTTCCGTTTTTGCCTTGGCCGTCATGGTGCTGGCCATCAAGGACATCAGCAGGTCGCCACCGTTCGGCTTGGCCTGTTTGGCCTTGGTGAACGTCAGCGGCGTGGCGCAAGTCTTGACCGGAGCGGCCGCGATGGTTGCGATGGTAGTTGAGGGCGGCCAAAGGACGGCCTTGATCACCTGTTGCAGGCGGGCGTCGAGCTGGTCCGCGGTCAGTGTCTTCGCACTCATGCGAATGCTGACGATCCACTCGCCGACCGGCACGACCGCTAGGGCGGTGCTCCGATATGCGCCGCCGGGCGTGGCATAGACCTGGCGTAGGGACGTTGCCGTCCCGCTGTTCACTGCGGCGAAGGCGATCGGATCGGCGCTCGCCGGGGCGGCATGGCGAAAGATGTCGCGGGTTTCAAGCGCGGTCTGCGACCGATCGAACCACAACGCTACGTCGGGAATTGCTGGGTGGAAGAGGTAGATCGTCGCGAACACGCTCTTGTCCGCCACGTCATATTGCGCAGCCACGTCATGCTCGGTCTCGGTCGCATCGGTGAGCGTGGTGCGCGAAAGACCGGCCAGTTGCGGCATGAGGATCAGGCCGGTTTCGGCATGTTTCCAGCCCTTGTCGGCCGGCACGCCCAAATCCCGCGCCGCGACCGGTGTTGTGATGACCAGCGCCAATATCAGCACCCACTTGTTCACGCGCGTCCCCCTTTTCAGGGATAATGTGCGAGGTTCGCTTCGGCGGCAAGCATGTGCGGAGGCGCTCCTTTCAGTCGATCGGTGGACCAAAGACGGACCAGCCGGTGCGCGCGTTGAGCATCTCGAGCGCACGTACGCCGAGCATCGAATTGCCGTGCTGATCCAGATTGGGCGACCACACTGCGATCGAGGCAATGCCGGGCGCGATCGCCAGGATGCCGCCGCCGACGCCGCTCTTGGCGGGAAGGCCGACACGGACGGCGAAGTCGCCCGAACCGTCGTAATGGCCGCACGTCATCATCAGCGCGAGCGTCGTTCGCATGCGCTTGGCGCGATCGTCCGCAGCGTTGGCAGCCATTCGCGTATCGGCCAGGTAGCATCCGGCCTGTGCAAGCCCGACGCAATCCACGCTGATCGCACATTGCCGCGCATACGCGTCCATGACCGCGTCGATCGGCGAGCGGACATTGTCGTGATGCACCATGAAGTGAAGCATCGCGCGGTTGAGGTCGCCGCCCTCGTTCAATACCTCCGGGTCAAGCATCACCGCCGCTTTCGACGTAGCATCCTTGATCCCGCCCTTCACGAGATCGATCACGGCATTTCGCGCACCATCGCCAAACTGCTCGACCAGCATGTCGACGACAACCAGCGCGCCGGCGTTGATGAACGGGTTGCGCGGAATGCCTTGGGTTCGCTCAAGATCGATCACCGAGTTGAACGGATCGCCCGAGGGCTCGCGCCCCACCCGTTCGAACACCGTATCGCCAAGTTTCTCCAGTGCCAGGCCGAGCGCAAAGACCTTCGAGATGCTCTGGATCGGGAAGGTTTTGGGTGATCCCGCCCGGATCAACGAGCCATCGACCATCGCGATCGCCATCCCGAACGGTCCGGGTGTGAGACCCGGCGTCTTTGCGTCCGCCGCGTTCTCGACAGCCTTTGCGTCGGCCTGGATCTCGGCGGCGATTTCGGTGGCGATCTGGTCGACGTTCATTGCTGCGTGGCTCCCTATAAGGCATCACAACGATCCCGCGGCGTTCGATCTCCCTCATGTCCTTCCGCTGGGTGGTCGGTCTCCCTGGACCTATGATGCGTTCCACGACGATGCCGACCGACGCATAGCCTCATTCCCTTGATGATGTTACCGATCGGGATCTTCGGGCCCATATGGTTAACCTCGGCCTCGATATTCCTGATCGCGGCGCTGGGGTTGATGTTGAGCCTTGATGGTCTGGAGCGTCGACCGATCGCGCGCTTGTCGTCCGGTGGGACCAGCATCTTGTTGGCTTGCTGACGCAAGATCGTAGCAGCGATCTCAGCTTTGGATATGACCCCACGCGGGTAAGCGACGACGACAAGCCATTGTCGTGCTCCCTGCCGTTACGCGATGAGCCCTTCAACCGCGCAGCCTGTCGTTCGTTCTTCGGGCGATTGCTGCTCGAAGGCGACCAGCGGCAAGGCGCCGCGGCGGCACTGGATGTTTCGGCGCCGCCTGTATTGAAACAGACGATTTCAATAGTTTGCGCTGGTGGAGCCGAGGAGATCGAACCCCTGACCTCTGCAGTGCGATTGCAGCGCTCTCCCATCTGAGCTACGGCCCCGCGCGGTTGGCCATAGGCCATGATCGCGGCTTTAACGGGTCGATTTCGGGGATGCAACTGGCTTGGCGGGCCTGTGTTCTCAGGCTCTTGGGGCGGTACTCTGCTCAGCGGGACTACCACCCGATCTCGGTCCGGCGCGTCGTCGCAACGTTGCGTCGTGTCGCCGTCAAGTTACGGCAAATACAGGAACAATCCTCCGGCTTGGCGTTTGTAGTCCTCGGAATGTACGGGAACGCGATCGACTAGGGCGATCGACGGGACCGGCAGCCGCAGGACAGCAATTAGGAGGCTCTTATGGTCTACGAACGCAATACCCGGGATCGTCAGTCGGGCGATTATTACGGTCGACCGAACTCGCAGGATTATGGTCGCGATTTCCGGTCGGATGGTGGCGATTACGGTCGATCCAGTGCGCGCGATTACGCAGCAGCCGGTGAATTCGACCGCGACAACCGCGGACGGGACGATCAGGGGAGCCGAGATCAATACGGTCGCGATCCCTATGGCCGCGAACAGAACCGCGATCAGGGCGGCCGCGATTATTACGGTGGTCATAACGATCGCCAGCAGCCATCGGGCGGAGATCGCTATGGTCAATCGCGTTATGGCCAGGGCTCGGACCAGCGCTACGGCCAGCAGGGTTATGGTCGGCAGGATTCGGGCCAGCAGCGTTATGGCCAGCAGGGTTACGGCCAGCGCAGCCAGGGTTCGGGCGATACCGAATATCACGGCAGCTACGCATCGGACGGTCGTCGGTTCGAGGATGTAGGGCGCAACCGTCATGCGGACGACGACAATCGCAACTCGCAGCGTGGTGACAGCTGTGGTTATGGCCGCCAGCCGCAGGGCTATGACTATGACGATCGCGGCTTTATCGCCCGCGCCGGCGACGAAGTGCGCTCGTGGTTCGGCGATGACGAGGCAGAGCATCGTCGTGAAGCCGATGCGCGCTATGACGAGCGTTCCTATGGCAATTCGGATAGCCGTTCGTTCGGCAACCGCTCGTCGAACACGCACGACGATCATTATCATAGCTGGCGCAGCACGCAGATCGCGGCGCTCGACCGTGACTATGACGAGTATCGCAACGAGAACCGCTCGAAGTTCGAGAACGAGTTCTCGTCGTGGCGCACCGAGCGTCAGGGCCAGCGCAGCTCGCTGTCGCAAGTAACCGAGCATATGGAGGTCGTCGGTTCCGACGGAAGCCATGTCGGTACGGTCGACAAGGTGAAGGGCGACCGGATCCTGCTGACCAAGAACGACCGTGATGCGGGTGGCGTGCATCACTCGATCCCGTCGTGCTGGATCAAGACCGTCGATGGCAAGGTGACGCTGTCGAAGTCGGCCGATGAAGCCAAGGCGGCGTGGAAGGAAGAAGAGCGCAACTCGGCGATGTTCGAGTATGGCGACCGCACGGGCGGCGACAAGAAGGATGCCGGCACCAGCGGTTATGCTTCGAGCTCGCAGACGGGCAGCACGCAGACGGGCGGCACCGGGACCGGCACGGCATCGGGCACCGGCACGACGACCGGCGGCACGACGTCGGACACACTCGGCAAGTCGGGTTCGACCACGTACTAACTGGTTGAAAGCGTTGGCTGGCGTCGCATGATGTCAGCCAAAAAGGGGCCCGGGCGGAAACGTCCGGGCTTTTTGCAGGTTGCGCTGGGCCCGTGTTTCGCCATACCCACAACACGAATACTCAAGACAGGAGCAAGTTTATGGCCCGTGCATGGAGCCTGAAGGCACGTCCGCAAGGCATGCCGAAGCATACCGACTTCGCGATGATCGATCTCGACCAGTCTGCGCTCGGCGCTGGCGAGGTGCGTATCGCCAATCGCTGGCTGTCGGTCGATCCGTACATGCGCGGGCGGATGAACGACGTGAAGAGCTATGTCCCGCCGTTCGCGCTGGGCGATGCGATGCAGGGCGGCGCGGTCGGCGAAGTGGTCGAGAGCAACGACGACGGCATCAAGGTCGGCGACATGGTGCTGCACATGGCGGGCTGGCGCGACGAGGCGGTGGTCCCGGCCGCGCAGGTGCAGAAGCTGCCCTCGCTCGACGTGCCGCCACAGGCGTTTCTCGGGCAGCTCGGCATGCCGGGGATGACCGGGTATTTCGGTCTTCTCCAGGTTGCCGAGGCGAAGGCGGGCGACACGGTGTTCGTGTCGGCAGCGGCGGGCGCGGTCGGATCGACCGTCGTCCAGGTCGCCAAGGCCAAGGGCATGACGGTGATCGGCTCGGCTGGCGGCGCGGAGAAATGCGCTTGGGTGAAGTCGCTCGGGGCGGATGCGGTGATCGACTATAAGAGCGACGTGCCGGTGGTGAAGGCGCTGGGTCAAGCCGCTCCTAAGGGCATCGACGTGTATTTCGATAACGTCGGCGGCGAGCATCTCGATGCGGCGCTGGCGCATGCGAATATGCACGCGCGGTTTGCCGTCTGCGGGATGATCGACGTGTACAACAGCGGGGCGGCGACGCAGCTGAAGTATCTCGCGCGGCTGATCGGTAACCGGATCCAGATCCGCGGGTTCATCGTCAGCGATTTCATGAGCCGCGCCGACGAGTTCTACAAGGACATGGGCGGGATGCTGGCGGCGGGGACGCTGAAGCGGCAGGAGACGGTGCACGAGGGATCGAGACGATGCCCGATGCGTTTCTGGGGCTGTTCTCGGGTGGGAATACGGGGAAGATGCTCGTCAAGGTTTGAGCTAGCAGCCTTTACCGCCCGATCGTCATTCCCGCGCAGGCGGGAACCCATACTGGCAGGCGTCTCGGTCCGACTGCGAGCGTTTGAGAATATGGGTCCCCGCCTCCGCGGGGATGACGATAATTGCGCCCCTTCCTACAACCACTTCGCCTGCTTGAACTTCACGTACAGCGCGGAACAGACGATCGCGATCACGGCCAGCACCACGAAATACCCGTATTCCGTCTTCAGCTCGGGCATATTCTCGAAGTTCATCCCATAGATCCCGGCGATCGCGGTCGGCACGGCGAGAATGGCGGCCCAGGCGGCGAGCTGTCGGGTGATCGCGCCGGTGCGTTGCTGTTCGAGCAGGTTGCTGAATTCGAACACCGACGTCAGCACTTCGCGCAGGCCCTCGACCATCGTTTGCACGCGGCGGACATGGTCGAGCACGTCGCTGAAATACGGTTTCGCCTCGGTATCGATGCAGGGCAGGTCGAGGCGGACGATCTTGCCCGCGACCTCGCCCATCGGCCCGAGAATGCGCTGGAAGCGGATCATTTCTCGACGCAAGCCGAAGATCCGGACGATCTCGTCGCGACCTAGGAACGCGTCGATGGTGCGTTGTTCCATGGCCAGCACCTCGTCCTCGATGCTCTCCATGATCGGTAGGTAGCCGTCGACGACGTAGTCGAGGATCGCGTGGAGGACGTAGTCGACGCCGTTGATCAACAACGTGGGCGCGGCTTCGAGCTGTTCGCGTAGCGCCTTGTGTGAGCGCGCCGAGCCGTGGCGGACGCTGATGATGTGGCTGTGGCCGACGAAGATCGCGGTCTCGCCATACGCGATCTTGTCGTCCTCGAGCTGCGCGGTCCGCGCCACGACGAACAACTGGTCGCCATACACGTCGACCTTGGGTAACTGGTCCGCCTTGATCGCGTCCTCCACTGCCAGCGGATGGAGGTTGTACTGCTCCTTGAGCGTCCGCATTTCCTCGGCCGACGGGTCGCAGATGCCGATCCAGACGAACTCGGAACGATCCGCCGGGCAATCGACCTTTTCGTCGATCGAGACCGCGCGGACGCGCTTGCCATGACGATAGAGATACGCGGCGACGACCGTCATGGAGCCTCAAAGATTACGCTAACGAGGCCGCGCCGGTAATCAGAACGCCGGCAGCACTGCACCCCGATAATGCTGCTCGATAAATGTCTTGGTGGCCGGGCTACGGAGTGCCGCGATCAGCTTCACGACGCGCGGATCCTTCTCGCCACCGGGCAGGCCAACGACGAAATTGACATAGGGGCTGTTCTTGTCCTCGATCGCGAGTGCATCGCGGACCGGGTTGAGCTTGGCGTCGAGCGCGTAGTTGGTGTTGATAAGCGCGAGATCGACCTCGCCGAGCGTCCGGGGCAGGGTGGCGCCCTCCAGTTCCTTGAACTGCAGGTTCTTCGGGTTGGTGGCGATGTCGTTGAGGCTCGACAGCGGATTGGTCGGGTTCCGGAGCGTGATCAGCCCGGCCTTTTGCAGCAACAGCAGCGCGCGGCCGCCGTTGCTGGGCTCGTTCGGGATCGCGACGGTGGCGCCGTTGGGGATCTGCGCGATCGACTTCCACTTGCGCGAATAGGCGCCGAGCGGTTCGACATGGACGCCGGCGTACGTCACCAGATGCGTACCGCGCGACGCGTTGAACTGATCGAGATACGGCTTGGTCTCGAAGTAACTCACGTCGATCTGCTTCTGCTCGACCTGGAGGTTAGGCTGAACGTAGTCGTTGAAGACGCGGATCTGGAGGTCGACGTCTTGCTTGGCGAGGGTCGGCTTGATCGACTCCAGGATCTCGGCGTGCGGCACCGCGGTTGCGGCGATCGTCAGCGTCTTGCCGTCGTTGGTCTTGGCGCCTCCGCATGCGGCAAGCGCGAACAGCGAGAACGAGGCGAGCAGGGTGCGGCGGTTCATGGCGATTCCTAGCGGCGGGTGAAGTGGCGGGCGAGCGCGTCGCCGGCATATTGGATGATCTGGACGAGCACGACCAGCAGCACGACAGTGACGACCATGACGTCGGTCTGGAACCGCTGATAGCCGAACCGGATCGCTAGATCGCCGAGCCCACCCGCGCCGACCACGCCCGCCATAGCGGTGAACGAGACGAGCGCGACCGCGGTGACGGTGGCGCCGGCGATCAGCCCGGGAGCGCCTCGGGGATCAGCGCGCCGGTGACGATCTGGCGCGTGGTGGCGCCCATCGCCTGCACCGCCTCGATCGTGGTGCGGTCGACTTCCTTGAGCGATCCCTCGACGAGCCGCGCATAGAACGGCGCCGCGCCGACGACGAGCGGCGGGATCGCGCCGGCGACGCCCAGCGAGGTGCCGACGAGCATCACGGTGAGCGGGATCATCACGATCAGCAGGATGATGAACGGGACCGAGCGGAGGATGTTGACGACGATGCCGAGCACGGCGTTGGCGACGCGGTTCTGCGACAGGCGGCCTTGGCCGGTAATGTAGAGCAGGACGCCGAGCGGGAGGCCGAACGCTATGGTGAAGATCAGCGATCCGCCGAGCATGATCAGCGTGTCAAGGCACGCCTGGCCGATGTCGGACCAGTCGATGTTGACGAAGAAGCTCATGCTGCCAGCGCCGCCAGCATGCGCTGCGTTGCCGGGTGGGCGGCGTTGGCGAAGATGTCGGTGACCTCGCCGGTCTCGACGATGCGGCCGCGTTCGAGGACGGCGACGCGGTCGCAGACGTAGCGGACGACGTCCATTTCGTGTGTGATCAGGACGATCGTCAGGCCGAGGTCTCGGTTGAGTTCGCGGAGGAGGGTCAGCACGGAGCGGGTGGTCTCTGGATCCAACGCGCTGGTCGCTTCGTCGCAGAGAAGGATGTCGGGGTCGGTGGCGAGCGCGCGGGCGATGCCGACGCGCTGCTTCTGGCCGCCGGAGAGTTGGGCGGGGTATTTGGCGGCGTGATCGGCGAGGCCTACGCGGTCGAGCAGCGCGGCGACCTTCGTTTCGCGCTCGGCCTTGGGGATGCCGGCGAGCACGAGCGGGAACGCCACGTTGGCCGCTACCGTGCGCGACGAGAGCAATCCGAAATTCTGGAAGATCATGCCGATCCGCCGCCGCAGCGCACGCAGGTCTGAGGCTGACAAGGCCGCCACGTCGACACCATCGACCTCGACCCGACCGGAACTCGGGCGCTCTAGTGCGTTGATCAGGCGGATCAGCGTCGACTTGCCTGCGCCGGACTGCCCGATGACTCCGAACACGCCGCGCGCCGGGATCTCTAGCGAGATCCCGTCCAGGGCAGCCGCTTCACTTGCCGGATAGGTTTTAACGACGTCAGTGAGGCGGATCATGCTGAGCCCATGACCTGCACCGCGAACCGCTCCATTTCCTCGGCCTGCGGGCTCATCTGAAGGAGCAGCAGGTCGAGACCGGCGGCTTCGTATTCCGCGACGCGCTCCTTCAACTGCTCGGGCGTGCCGACCAGATTGGGGCGCAGGCCGCGGTTGGAGACGGAATATTCCTGGATCTTCAATTCGCGTTCGAGCTGCGTGCCCGACAGCCACTGGTCGAAATTGGCATAGCCCGCAGGCAGTTCGGTGACGCTGGTGATGCGCTCCAACTCGCGCTTCGCCTCCGCCTCGCTGTCGCGGACGATCGCGTAGGCGGCCATGCCGTATTGCATCGGTGCGCCGCCGGCGGCTTCCGCCGCGCGGCCATGTCGGCGATCTTGGGCGCGATCGCGTCGGCGGGGTCGCCGTGCATGACGTAGGCGTCGCACTGCGCGGCGATCATCGCCTTGGCCTTCTCGCTCTCGCCGCCGGCATAGACGGTCGGGCGCTTGGCAGGCTTGGGCGAGCAGATTGCCTGTTCGGTGGTGTAGAACTGGCCCGCGAAGTTGAACCGTTCCTCGGTCCACAGCCCGTCGACGACGGTCAGCCATTCTGCGGTGCGCGCGTAGCGATCGTCGTGCTGGTCGAACTGGAGACCGTATTGCTTCGCCTCGTCCGCCCACCACGACGACACGACGTTGAGCGCGAGACGCCCGCCCGAGATCCGGTCGATATTCGCGGCTGCCTTGGCGAACAGCGCGGGGTGGTGGAAGTTGGGGCGAACCGCGACCATCAGCTCGATGCTGTCGGTCACCGCCGCGAGCGCCGCCGCAGTCGACCAGGCGTCGAGCGCGGGCTGTTCGACGCCCTTGATGTCGTTGAGGTTCAGCTCGGCGATCAGCGTCAGGTCATACCCCAGCGCTCCGCGTTCTGCGTCAGCGCCTTGGTGTAAGCCCAGCTCGCCTCCATCCCCTCGTCGGGAACGTTGCGAAGCCAGCCGCCGAAGACGGGAGTCCAGTAACCATAGCGCA
The DNA here is from genome assembly GCF_979253035.1 of Sphingomonas sp. AC411. NCBI lineage: Bacteria > Pseudomonadati > Pseudomonadota > Alphaproteobacteria > Sphingomonadales > Sphingomonadaceae > Sphingomonas > Sphingomonas sp. AC411. The sequence continues at coordinate 547,902 of NZ_CEEDAQ010000001.1, forward strand.
TCAGCGGGCCTTCTCGATCTGTTCGACGAGGTAATCGACGAGCCGGTCGTGCGGATCCCAGCCGAGCACATCGAGTGGCTTGGCGACGAAGTTCGACAGCGCGTTGATGTCGTAGAAGCGGGCGACACCGTCACGATCGTCGATCATCACCTCGACCCCGCCGACGTCGAGATCGACCGCGCGGGCGATCGCTTCGGCGGCATCCTTCAGGGTCTGCGAAGGCTCGACTGCGGCCATCTTGATGCCGGAACCGGGGACGACGCACGCGTCCGCCGGACAGAGATCGAACGCGCCGCCGCCTGCGACTTCGATCGCGTAGAGGTATTTGCGGTTCAGCGTTTCGATCCGGGTGATCGCGCCGTCGCGGACGGGGACGTATTCCTGGACCAGCAGGACGCCGTCGACACTGCTCGGTAGGCCGTTATCGGCGGCGGCGGTGCGAAGCTCTTCGAGGCTGTCGAAGCGGATTATGCCGGCGCCAGATCCGCCGATGTTCGCCTTCACGACCAGCGGGAAGCGGAGCGTCTGCGCGGCGGGGACGACATCGGCGGCACGGTGGACGACGCGTGTCTCGGGGATTGCGAGGCCGAGCGAGGCGATCAGCGACAATTGCCGCGCCTTGGACGCGTCGATCGCGAGCACGTCGGTGCCGTTGATCACGTGCGCGCCGGTGCGGCGCCGGTGATCGAGCATCGCCATCGTGTCGAAGATCGGATGCTCGTCATTGCGCAGGATGCTCGACATCGCGATGCGGTTGAGGACGACGGGGGCGGGGGCGCTCTGGTCGGCGGGGTTCCAGAAGCCGTCCGGCGTGGCGCGAGAAATCGACGCCGCGGCGGTCGAGCGCGGCGAACAGCAGCTCGAACCAGAGCGGGTGCTCGTAGAGAATGGCGAGATCGGTCATCGCGACCCGGATACGCATTGCGTGCGGGCGTGCAAACCCAAGCAATACTTTGCCGCGCGCAATATCGTGTCGCGAGCCGCTGACAGGAGCGGGGCGAGGCGGTAGCGTGGCGGATGATCTGCAGATTCGTCACGCTCGCTCTTGCCGTTTTCGGCGCCGTTTCCGTCTCGGCGCAGGAGGCTCCGTCGGCGCCGCCGCCGGCCGTGCCGGCGACCGTCTCGATCGTGATGACGACGAGCGAGGGGCCGATCACGCTGGCGCTGGAAAAGGAGCGCGCGCCGCTGACGACCGCGAATTTCCTGCGCTATGTCGATGAAAAGCGGCTCGATGGGGTGACGTTCTACCGGGCGATGAAGCTGGGCGCGGAGGCGGGGCTGATCCAGGGCGGGCCGCAGGGCGATCCGAAGCGTATCCTGAAGCCTGTTCCGCACGAGCCGACCACCACCACCGGGCTGTCGCACGTCGATGGCACGATCTCGCTGGCGCGGTTCGCGCCGGGCAGTGCGACGGCGGACTTCTTCATCACGATCGGGCCGGTGTTGTCGCTCGATGCGAACCCGGCGGGGACAGGGGACACGGCGGGATTCGCAGCGTTCGGGCATGTCGTGGAGGGAATGGATGTGGTGAAGCGCATTCTTGCTGCGCCGACTTCGCCGACGGCTGGGGTTGGGGTGATGAAGGGGCAGATGATTGCTGCGCCGGTTAAGGTACTCACCGTTCGTCGGGTTAAGTAGGGAAAGATCTTATTTCGCCCTTGAATCTAGCCACCCGGCGAAGGCCGGAACCCAGTTGGGGACGTCGCCAACTAAGCGCTGCGCTTCGTTACTGCGACCTTTCCAACTGGGCCTCGGCCTCGCCGGGCGGCGCTGGTAGGAGTGGCCTATCGTGAACCAATCCGTTTCCCGCGAAGGCGGGGACCCAGTCTGGGCTCCCGCCTTCGCGGGAGAACAAGGAGGAGTGGTGCTCTTCCGCCCCTCAGGCCGGCGCCATCACCCGGATGATCCCTGCCGCCACCTTCGCCGTCACCGGGTCTTCGCCAGCACTTCCCCGTCGATCGAGATCGGCAGCGGCGGAATCGTGTTGATCTTCAGGCTCTTGCCCCGAAAGTCGCGCACCTTTTCGTGGCGGGACTCGAGCCGGAACACGCTGGAGACCCAATTCTGCACCAGCCGCCGCTTCACGTGGCCCATCACCGCCTGCACCACGATTTCACCCGAGGTCGACCGCCGCGGCGTCCACCAATTCGGTGCCGCCATGATGCGGCCCGTTCGAGATCCGCACCTCGACGACGCGGATCTTCACCGCGGTCGGGCCTTCGCCGACGATCAGTGTGAAGGGTCGGAAACGCAGATACCGGTATGTCGCCCATGCGAGATAGCCGACCTTGCCGAAGACCTTCTTCAGCCCGTGCGGCACCGTCTCGGCGATCTTGGGGCTGATGCCCATCGCCGCGCAGTTCGCGAAGTAATCGCCGTCGATCATGCCGAGATCGATCCGGCGCGGCTTGCCGGTGCGGATCACTTCGACGGCGCCTTCGACGTTCAAGGGGATGCCGAGCGTGCGGGCGAAGCTGTTGGCGGTGCCGAGCGGGAGCACGCCGAGGATCACGTCGTGGCCCACCATCAGGTCGACCAGCCCGCTGACCGTGCCGTCGCCGCCGCCCAGAATCAGCAGGTCCGGCTTCTTCGCCAGCGCCCGCAAGACGGTCGCCTCCAGTTCCTTCGGATCATCGACTGCGTGCGCGTCGACCTCGTACGGCAGCCCTGACATTGCCGAGCAGGCACGCTGGAACAGCTTCTGGCCCTTGCGCGACTTCGCGTTGACGACGAGCGCGGCAGACGTGATCGTATCGTTCGACATAAGGCCCCCAACGCACGGTATGCGGTTTCGCACCCGTAACGCTCTTGCGTAAGCTTGATCCGCCCGCGTCCATCCCGCAAAGCCCGGGCATGACCGCAAGCTATCCCGCGCTTCGCCTTCGTCGCACCCGCGCCTCCGCCTGGAGCCGGCGCCTCCATGCCGAGACCGTGCTGACTCCCGCCGACCTGATCTGGCCGCTGTTCGTCACCGACGGGGAGGGGTCGAGCAACCGATTGCCAGTCTGCCGGGCGTGTCGCGCTGGTCGGTCGACAGGATCGTTGCGCGAGGCCGCGAGGCGCGCGACCTCGGCATCCCGTGCATCGCGCTGTTCCCGTACACGCAGGTCGAGCGCCGGACAGAAGACGGCCGCGAGGCGCTCAACCCCGACAATCTGATGTGCCAGGCGATCCGTGCGCTGAAGGACGCGGTGCCCGAGGTCGGCGTGCTGACCGACGTCGCGCTCGATCCCTACACGAGTCATGGCCATGACGGGCTGGTCGACGCGGCGGGCTATGTCGTCAACGACACGACCGCTAAGATGCTCGTCGCGCAGGCCTTGAATCAGGCGAAGGCGGGTGCGGACATCATCGCGCCGTCGGACATGATGGACGGCCGGATCGGCATGATCCGCGCTGCGCTGGAGGCGGACTCGCACCACAACGTCCAGATCATGTCCTATGCCGCCAAATATGCGAGTGCGTTCTACGGCCCGTTCCGCGATGCGGTCGGCTCGCGCGGGCTGCTCAAGGGCGACAAGAAAACGTACCAGATGGACAACGCCAACGCCGAGGAAGCGCTGCGCGAGGTCGCGATGGACCTGGCGGAGGGCGCCGACACGGTGATGGTCAAGCCCGGCCTGCCGTATCTCGACATCATCGTCCGCGTCCGTCAGGCGTTCGAAGTGCCGGTGTTCGCGTACCAGGTGTCGGGCGAATACGCGATGATCGAGCACGCTGTCGCGGCGGGCGCGGCGGAGCGCGACGTCATGGTGCTGGAGACGCTGATGTCGTTCAAGCGCGCCGGTTGCTCGGGCGTGCTGACGTATCATGCGGCGCATGCGGCCAAATTGCTCGGGTGATGATCGAGACGGCGCAGCTCACCTTGCGCGGCTGGCGCGATGACGATGCCGCCGCGCATCATGCGATGTGTGCGGATCCGGCGGTGATGGCGTATCTCGGGCCGGCGCCGTCGCAGGCTGACTCCGCTGCGGTGGTAGCGCGCCAGAGCGCGATCCTTGCCGATTATGGCGCGTGCTTCTGGGCGCTCGAACGGCGGGATACCGGGGCGTTCATCGGTTGGTGCGGGATCAAGCCCGGTCCCGTCGGTACGCCGATCGAAGGCGAACCCGAGATCGGTTGGAGCCTCGTGCACGAGCATTGGGGCAGGGTTACGCGCGGGAAGCGGCTGAGGCGGCGCTCGCCTGGGGCTGGCGGGAGCTGAGTTTGCCGACGGTCTGGGCGATTACCGTGCCAGCGAACCAGTCGAGCCGTGCGCTCATGGAACGGCTCGGTATGGCCCGCGTAATCGATGGTGATTTCGATCACCCCAAGCTTGCGAGAAACGACGCTCTGCGCCGCCACATCCTCTACCGGATCGACCGTCCCGCTTATGTCTGAAGCCGTATCGAAGGAAGACCGGCCGCTGATGGCGCGCTGGTGCCGGACGATGTTCGTGGCGACGATCCTGACGGGATCGTTCCTGCTGTTCCTCGTCCAGCCGATGGTCGCGCGGATGGCGCTGCCGCGGCTTGGCGGCGCGCCGGCGGTGTGGAACTCCGCGATGCTCGTGTACCAGGCGCTGCTGCTGGCGGGTTATGCGTACGCGCATTGGCTCGGGCGGGTGCGACCCCGCGCGCAGGCGGCGATTCACCTCGGCGTGCTGATCGTCGCGGCCTTGTGGCTGCCGATCGGGCTGGTCGCGATGGCGCCGTCGGCGGAGGCGCAGCCGGCGCTCTGGGTGCCATGGCTGCTCGGGCTGTCGATCGGGCCGTTGTTCTTGCAGTCTCCGCGCAGGCGCCGCTGATCCAGCGGTGGTTCAGTGCGGCGAGCGGCGGTGGCGATCCCTATGCGCTGTATGCGGCGTCCAATCTGGGCAGTTTCGCAGGGCTAATCGCGTACCCGCTGCTGGTCGAGCCGCTGATGGCGGTGCATGGGCAGAGTTTGCTGCGGAGCGGCGGCTATCTGCTGCTGATCGTGCTGGTGCTCGCCTGTGCCACCCGCCTGCCCAGGACCGCGGCGGTCGACCATGTTGCGGCGACCAGCCCGCCGCCGGGCGCCCGGCGGATCGCGCACTGGATCGCGCTTGCGCTCGTGCCCTCGGGGATGATGCTGGCGACTTCGACCTATATCTCGACCGATATCGTCGCGATGCCGTTGCTGTGGGTGATCCCACTCGGGCTGTATCTGCTGAGCTTCAGCGTGGCGTTCGCGAACGACCGCTGGCTCGCCGACCTGCTGACGCGGATCGCGCCGATCACGATCCTGCTGTTCGGCGGCATCATCATGGGCGGCATGAACGAGCGCCCGTTCTTCAGTGCAGCCATCGCGCTGGTGCTGCTGTTCATGATCTCGGTCGCGCTGCACACCGCGCTGTACCGCAAGCGCCCCGCGCCCGATCGGCTGACCGGGTTTTACCTCGCGATGTCGGCAGGTGGCGCGCTCGGCGGCGTGTTCGCCGCGCTGGTCGCGCCGGTGGTGTTCGACTGGACCTATGAATATCCGCTGCTGATCCTGGCTGCGGGGGCTCTGGTGCCGCAGATGTATCTGCTCGGCCAGTTCCGGAGCATCTGGATGGCGAAGGGGCGGACCCGGTGGATCGCGCTCGCGGCGATCACCGTCGTGGTGGCGGTCGTCGCGGGGTTACGGATCACCGATCCCAGCGCGGTGTTCGACGAGAGCCGGCAGGGCCTCGATTTCCTCGTCATCGCCGCGCTGGGCTTTGCCGTGATCGGCGCGCGCCTGCCGTACATGATCGTGCTGGCCGGCTCGCTGGTCCTGTTCGGCGGCTATCGCGCGCTCGAACTCTCGATCGATCCGGGCGCGCGGGTACGAAGCTATTTCGGCGTCTATACGGTCCGCGACGAGCCCGGACCCAATGGCGGCCTGCGCGAGCTCGATCACGGCACGACCGTGCACGGCATCCAGTTGCGGGGTTCTCCCGGGCGCGAGCGGACGCCGACCACCTATTACGCGGCCGGCTCGGGCGTCGGGCAGGCGATGCAGGCCGCACCCGCGCTGTACGGCCCGCGCGCGCGGATCGGCGTCGTGGGGCTCGGGACGGGCACGTTGTCGTGTTACGCAAGGCCGGGCCAACGCTGGCGCTTCTACGAAATCGACCCGGCAGTGGTGCGGATCGCGCGCGATACCGGCCAGTTCACCTATCTGTCGCGGTGCCTGCCGAACCCGGAGATCCGGATGGGCGACGCCCGCGTAGCGCTTGCGCACGATGCGTCGAACAGCCTCGATCTGCTCGCGCTGGATGCGTTCTCGTCGGATTCGGTGCCGATGCATCTGATGACGCGCGAGGCGTTCGCGACCTATGGCCGGGTGCTGGCGCGCGACGGATTGCTGCTGGTGCATATCTCGAACCGGTTCATCGATCTCGAACCGGTGATCGCCGCGGCGGCGCGGGAGGGCGGATGGTTCGCGGTCAAGATGAAATACCGGCCGTCGAGCCTGCTGGTCGATCGCGCCTCGGCGTCGGACTGGGTAGCGCTGTCGCGTGACCCGCGCGGGATCGCAGCGTTGCAGGCGAAGGATCTGGATTGGACCGCGCTGACGCCGCGCGAGGGCTTGCGGCGTGGACCGACGATTACTCGACGATCCTGCCGTTGCTGAAGGGGTTCTGAGTTTCTCGATCCTCCCCCGCCAGGGGAGGTGGCGCGAAGCGACGGAGGGGAGGGCACGGAACGCTGGTTGCGCTTACCGCCCCCTCCGTCTGGCAAGCGCCAGCCACCTCCCCTGGCGGGGAGGATCGAGAAAATGTGCTTACGCCGCGGGCATGCTGGCCTGGATCCGGCCGATCGTTTCGCTCTGGCGATCGGTCTCCGCCTGCGCCTTCGCCCGGATCGTCGCGAGCGCAGGATAATCCGGCTGCAGCTTCGCCGCGCGGTCGGTCGCGAGCGCCTCGATGTCGGTCACCAGCGACGAACTCTGCGCGCGCCAGTCGTCGAGCCCGGCGAGCGCGGTTTGCGCGGTGATCCACGCATCGCTGCCGACCGCCCCGCCGCGCGCCGACCGTGCCAGCGCCTCCGCCTTCGCCGCATCGCGCGTAAAGCCCGTCGTGATCGCATCGAGCTTGCCCGAGATCGCCGAGATCTCCTTGTCGAGCGCCGGATCGGGTGCCGCCACCGCCGCCTTCGCCTCGGGCTCGGCAAATCCGAGCTTCTCTACCGGCCGCACGCCGAGCGACGGGTAGGTGTTCGGATCCTTGCTGCACGCGCCGGTTGCCAGGACCAGCGCGAACGATGCGAAGCGGAGCGAAAAGGCGTGTTTCATGTCCGCCGCTCTATGCCGGCCGGCGCTCGTGCACAACTTTCTCGCGGCAAACCCTTGCGCCCCCGAAAATGCCTGCTATCAGCGCCCCTCCAGTGCACCCATAGCTCAGCTGGATAGAGCATCAGACTACAGATCTGAGGGTCGGGCGTTCGAGATCGCTCTGGGTGCACCAGGATTTTCCGCTTCATAGCGGGCTTGTCGAACCGGACACGGGACGGCGATGCACCCATAGCTCAGCTGGATAGAGCATCAGACTACGAATCTGAGGGTCGGGCGTTCGAATCGCTCTGGGTGCACCATTCTTCATCATCGGGTCTTCAGCCATGCGGCGATGCGATCGAGTAGTCGTGACGTCGCATCGACGCGTCCGCCGAATTGCAGGAAGGCGTGGATCATGCCGTCGAACCGGTGGTGATCGACCGCGACGCCGGCTTCGCGCAGGCGTTGGCCGTACGCTTCGCCCTCGTCACTTAGCGGGTCGTTCTCGCACGTCACCAGCAGGGTCGGGGGCAGGGCGCTCAAGTCCTCCGCCAGGATCGGCGATGCACGCGGATCGACCCGCGCGTCCGGCGATGCGAGGTATAGGTCGATCTGCCGCTCCAGCGACGCGGCGTCGATAATGTTGCCGTCCTCGCTCTTGCGCGACGGATAGGCTGTGTCGCGGCGCAGGTCGGTGTTCGGGTAGAGCAGGATCTGGCCGCTCAGCGCCGGGCCGCTTTCCGCAGCGGCGCGTGCGGCGAAGCGGTTGCAAGCGTGCCGCCGATGCTGTCGCCCGACACGACGATCCGCGATGCGTCAATATCGAGCGCTGCGGCTTGCGCGACGAGGCCCGTCAAGGCCGTCCAGCTATCGTCGAGCTGCGCGGGAAAGCGGTGTTCGGGTGCGAGGCGATAGGCGGGTGCGGCGACCAGCCAGCCGGTGCGGTTTGCCAGTGCTCGCAGCGCCGGGTCGTGACCGTCGATCGACCCCGCAATCGCCCCGCCGCCGTGGATGTGGAGCAGCAGCGGCAAGGGCCCCGGCTTCGGCCGATACAGGCGCACGACCAGCGGCCCCGTTTCGGACGGCAGCAGGAGGTGCGTGATCGCGTGCACCGGTTCGGGTTCGCCCGAAAACGTCTTGAGCAAGGCCGTCTGATAGCGGAAATCCGCCAACCACTGCGCATCGTCCGCCATGGGGTCGGCGTCCGGCGCCAGTGTTGCGATCGTCTCGAGTATCGTCCGGGCCTGAGGATCCACCTGCATCTCCTTTGGGCGTGGGACGTTCGACGGTTGCGACGGGTTCCCGCACGCGCGCCCTGCGACTTTGGGCATGGCTGCGCGTTCGGCCCACAACAGATGCGAAGGAGATCGTGATGAAGCGGACGGGCAAGGGCTTGATTGGTGGTGCGGTGCTGGCGGCGATGTCGGGGATCGGGTTGTCGCTCTATTCGAGCCGGGTCGCGCGCAAGGCGGAGGAACTGGTGCCCGCGGAAGGGCGCTTCCTCGATGTCGCGGGCGCACGGCTGCACTATCTCGATGTCGGATCCGGTCCGACGATCGTCATGGTCCACGGTCTTGGCGGGCAGTTGCGCAATTTCAGCTATGCGCTCGTCGACCAGTTGAAGGACGAATATCGCGTGATCGTCGTCGATCGGCCGGGGTCGGGCTATTCGGTCGCTACCGGCGCCACGACGCCGGGGATCATCGCGCAGGGGGCGATCATCGCCGACTTCATCCAGAAGCTCGGGCTCGATCGGCCGCTGTTCGTCGGCCATTCGCTGGGTGGCGCGATCGGGCTGGCAGTGGGCCTCGACCATCCGCATCTGGTCCGCGCACTCGCGCTGATCGCGCCGCTGACGCAGCCGCTGGAACAGGTGCCGGAGAGTTTCCGTGGGTTGGCGCGGATCCCGTCGGGTGCGCGGCTGGCGTTCGCGCAAGTGCTGGGCACGCCGCTGAGCCGCCTGACCGCGAAGAAGACGCTCGAGGGTGTGTTTGCGCCTGAGGCGGTGCCGGAGGATTTCGTGACGCGGGGCGGTGGCGCGCTGTCGGCGCGGCCGATCGCGATTGCGGCGGCGGCGGCGGATCTTGCCGGGGCGAACGACGACGTGAAGGCGATGGTCGGGCGGTATGCGGAGATCGGCGTGCCGACGCGGATCTTGTTCGGGCGGCAGGATGCGATCCTCGATCCGGCGTGGAATGGTCACCGGACCGCGGCGGTGGTTCCGGGGGCCAAGATCGACACGATCGAGGGGGGCACATGATCCCGATCACCGCGCCTGAGGCGTGTGCGCGGTTCGTGCGAGCTGCGTTTGCGGCTGGGTGAGGTTCGGAATCGAGTTAACCTGACCACTAGGCCCCACCTCGGCGAAGGCCGGGGCCCAGTTGGAAAGGTGGATGTAATGGAGCGCTCCGCTCCGTAAGCTGACATCCCCACCTGGGCCCCGGCCTTCGCCGGGGTGGAAGTGTAGTCGGCGCCGAGAGGTCGGAAATCTACGACATCTCCCGCTGCCTTGATTCTCCCGCGAAGGCGGGAGTCCAGTCTGGGCTCCCGCCTTCGCGGGAGAACAGGCTTTGGGTCAGCTTTACCCCGCGACGGGGAGCTTGACCTTGCCCGCGTCATCGCGCTCCAGCGGCCCGTAGGACAGCACCGTCTCCAGCAGCAACGGCCCGCCATAGACGTGTGGGAACATCTGCCCCCCGCGCGACTCTTCCCACTTCACATCGTCGCCAATCGCTTCGAGATCGATCGCCGCCACGTGCAGGTCCGATTGCCCGGCGAAGTGCTTATCGACCGTTTCCGTCAGCTGCTCCGCGGTCGAGAGGTGGATATAGCCATCGGCCACATCCACCGGCGCCCCCGCAAAGCTCCCGCTCTCCAAGGTCGCCAGCTGCTCCCCCGTCAGCACCTTGTACGCGATCGGATCGCGGCTCATTCGCCGTCCTCCGGGCCCGCGGCCGTGTCTTCGCCGATCGTCGCGCCGGTATCCGGAGCGACCTCCGGCACGGCGTCGGCCAGGTTGATCTCGGCGTCTTCCTCGGTTTCCTCGATCCGTGCGGCCGAGACGACATGCTCGCCCTTCGCCACGTCGAACAGCTTCACGCCGGCCGAATTGCGGCTGATGACGCGGAGCGACGCCAGCGTCGTGCGGATCAGTTTCGCCTGGTTGGTGACCAGCATCAACTGATGGCCCTTCGCCGCGGCGAAGCTCGCCACGACGGGGCCGTTGCGCGCGATGTTATCGATGTTGGTGATGCCCTGGCCACCGCGACCCGTGCGGCGATAGTCATAGGCGCTCGACAGCTTGCCATAGCCGTTCTCGCAGACCGTCAGGATGAACTGCTCGCGGTCCTTGAGATCGTTGTAGCGCTCGTCGCCCATCCCGTGATCGCCCTCGCGCTCGCCCTTCCAGGGGGCGAACTTGAGGTACGTCTCGCGCTCCTCGGGCGTGGCGCCGACACGGTGGAGAACCGACAGCGAGATCACCTCGTCGTCGTTCTTCAGCGTGATGCCGCGCACGCCGGTCGACGTCCGGCTCTGGAACTCGCGCACGTCGTCGCCGGCAAAGCGGATCGCCTTGCCGCACTTGGTCGCGAGCAGCACGTCGTCATGCTCGCTGAGCAGCGCGACGCCGATCAGCTTGTCCTCGGAGCCCTCCTCGAAGCGCATCGCGATCTTGCCGTTCGACGGCACGTTGGTGAACGCATCCATCGCGTTGCGGCGCACGAGCCCGCGCTGCGTCGCGAACATCACGTGCAGGCGGCTCCACTCGCTCAGGTCCTCCGGCAGCGGGAGCACGGTCGAGATCGTCTCGCCCGGCGCCAGCGGCAGCAGGTTGATCATCGGCCGGCCGCGTGTCGCAGGCCCGCCCTCGGGCAGGCGCCAGACCTTGTAGCGATAGACCTTGCCGAGGTTCGAGAAGAACAGCACCGGGGTGTGCGTCGAGGTGACGAACAGCTCGGTGACGACGTCCTCGTCCTTCGTCGACATGCCCGCGCGACCCTTGCCGCCGCGGGCCTGCGCGCGGAACGTGTCGAGGCTGGTGCGCTTGATATAGCCCTGCATGGTCACGGTGACGACCATGTCCTCGCGCTCGATCAGGTCCTCGTCGTCGATGCCGTTGGCGGCCGCGGCGATCTCGGAACGGCGCGGGGTGGCGAATTCGTCGCGGATCGCGATCAGCTCGCCGCGCATCACTTCGTACAGCTTCGCACGGTCGCCGAGGATGTGGAGCAGCTCGCCGATCGTCGCCGCCAGCGCCTTCAGCTCGTCGCCGATCTCGTCGCGGCCGAGCAATGTCGGGCGGTGCAGGCGGAGATCGAGGATCGCGCGGACCTGCGGCTCGGACAGCTTGTAGATGCCCTCCTGCTGCTTGTCCTCGACCGCCTCGACCAGCGCGATGTACGGTGCGATCTCCTCGACCGGCCATTCGCGTGCGAGCAGCTTGCCGCGCGCTTCGGCCGGGCTCGACGAGCCGCGGATGATCTTGACGACCTCGTCGAGGTTGGTGACCGCGATGACGAGGCCGAGCAACAGATGCGCGCGCTCACGCGCCTTGGCGAGTTCGAACTTCGAGCGGCGGGTGATGACCTGCTCGCGGAAGGTAATGAACGCACCGATGATGTCGCGCAGGTTCAGCAGCTCTGGGCGGCCGCCGCGGATCGCGAGCATGTTGGCGGGGAAGCTCGACTGCGCGGGCGTGTGCCGCCAGAGCTGGTTGAGCACCACGTCGGGGGTCGCATCGCGCTTCAGGTCGATGACGATGCGGACGCCCATGCGGCTCGATTCGTCGCGGATGTCGCTGACGCCTTCGATGCGCTTGTCCTTGGCGGCTTCGGCGATCTTCTCAACCAGGCCGTTCTTGCCGGTCTGGAACGGGATCTCGGTCAGCACGATCGAGCGGCGGTCGCCCTTGCCCTCCTCGACGATGTGGCGCGAGCGGACGATGATCGAGCCGCGGCCGGTCTCGTACGCGGATTTCGCGCCCGCGCGGCCGAGGATGATCGCGCCGGTCGGAAAGTCGGGACCGGGGACGATCTCGAACAGTTCCTCCGTCGTGATCGCGCCGTTTTCCATGTAGGCGAGGCACGCGTCGATGACTTCGCCGAGGTTATGCGGCGGGATGTTGGTCGCCATGCCGACCGCGATGCCGCCCGCGCCGTTGACCAGCAGGTTCGGGAAGCGCGCCGGCAGCACAGAGGGCTCACGCTCCGAGCCGTCATAGTTGGGCGTGAAGTCGACCGTATCCTTGTCGAGATCGCCGAGCAGCGCGTTGGCCACCTTGCCGAGGCGGGCCTCAGTGTAGCGCATCGCCGCGGGCGGATCGGGATCCATCGAGCCGAAGTTACCCTGGCCGTCGATCAGCGGCACGCGCATCGACCAGTCCTGCGTCATGCGGGCCAAGGCGTCGTAGATCGAGCTGTCGCCGTGCGGATGGTATTTACCCATCACGTCACCGACGATGCGCGCGGACTTGCGGTAGGGCTTGCCGGCGACGAAGCCGCTTTCATGCGCGCCGTACAGGATGCGGCGGTGGACGGGCTTCAGGCCGTCGCGGACGTCGGGCAGCGCGCGCGCGACGATGACGCTCATCGCGTAGTCGAGATAGCTCGACTTCATCTCGTCGACGATCGAGATCGTGGCGATGCCGGCGGGCTCGCCGCCGGTGGGTTCGGCGAGTGTGGTCTCGTCGGTCAAATCTGAACGCTTTCGGCTGGTTTCGGTATGATCGGACACCTTAGCCGACGGGCCGCCGCCTTACCACCCCCGCGCACGCGTACGCACGCGGGAGGAGAGGTTTCATCGCGAAGTGCGAGGCTATTTGCAGGCGGTCTTCGTCTTGTTGCCGGCGAGCGAGCAGTCGTAGGTGACGGTCTTGCCGTTCGCGAGCTTGGCGGTGACCATGCGGCCTTTCTTGACCGTGGTGGTGCGCTTGGCGACCTTGGTATTGCCCATCGGCGTGGTCGTTTTGGTGGTGGTCGTGTGCGTCGCCACAGTCTTCGGCCGGACGGTCTTGGTTTGCGTCGCGGCGATCGCAGCGCCGCCGGACAGGAGCGCGCCGCCGGCGAGGATCGCGAGGGGAGGGACTTCGTCATGGGGGGTATCCTCTCTGCTTCGGCCTTGGAGAACGATAAGCGGAGGATGCGCCGGGGGACCTGACCGCGTGATGGCAGGCGGGTGAAATCCGCGTCATGGAGGGGACTTAGCTTCACCCCTCCCTGGAAGGGAGGGGCAGGGGTGGGTCGGCGTCCGCAATGGCGAGCGGTGGTGGTCTGCAACCCGCCGACTCACCCCGACCCCTCCCTTCCAGGGAGGGGGCAGTTAGGGCGTGATCTCTACCCCATCCCACGCAAACAGCTTGCCGCTGTCCGGCGCGCGCAGGCCGTCGATCACGTCGAGCAACTGCACCGCCGCGCGGTCGGCCTTGAACAGGTTGCCCGGCGTCACATTCCCCTGGAACGGCTTCGACAGCCCGGTATCCACGGTCCCCGGATGCAGCCCAACCACGATCCCGCTCGAATTGCGCCGCTTGTCCTCGATCGAAATCGTCTTCACCAACTGGTTCAGCGCAGCTTTCGACGCCCGATACCCGTACCAGCCCCCAGCTTGTTATCGCCGATGCTCCCAACCCGCGCCGAGAGAACCGCAAACACGATCCGTCCCGCCTTCGGCATCGTCGGCAGGAAATGCTTCGCCACCAGCGCCGGCCCGATCGCGTTGACCGCGAAGTTGCGCGCCATCCATACCGGATCGAGCTCGCGCATCGCCTTCTCCGGGACCCTTGTCGCCGTCGTGCAGCAAGCCGGTCGCGAGGATCACCAACGTCGGCGATCCGACGCGCAAAGCCGCCGCCGCAATGCTGGCCTCGTCTTCCAGATCGAGATGCCGATCGCCACTCTCCGATCGCGCGAACCCATAGACATTGTCGAACCCGCCTTCCTCGATCAGCGCCTCCTCCATCGCCTTGCCGATGCCGCCCGAGGCGCCGATGACGACCGCGCTGCTCACTTGCGCACGAACCGGAACTGCGCGTCGCTGCTGCCCGCCGCGTCATAGGCATAGCCGTCGCTGTCGAACCCCTTGATCCCCTCGATATCGTCGACGCGGTGCTCGACCAGCCACCGCGCGACCATGCCGCGGGCCTTCTTGGCGTGGAAGCTGACGAACTTCTGCGCTTCGCCCTCGCGGAAATCGATCGCCACGACGCGGATCGACTTCGGCAATTTCCCGTCCGCCGCTGCCCAATATTCCTGGCTGGCGAGGTTCAGGATCGTCCCCGATCCCTCCGCCTCGACATCGTCCGCGAGCAGCTTTGCGATCCGATCGCCCCACCAGTCGGTCAGCTTCGCCTTCCGCGGCGCCCAGCGCGTGCCCATCTCCAGCCGATAGGGGCGCATCAGGTCAAGCGGCCGCAACAGACCGTACAGCCCCGACAGCATCCGCACATGATCCTGCGCATAATCCACCGCCGCCTCGTCGAGCGTCTTCGCTTCGAGCCCGGTATAGACGTCGCCCGCGAACGCGAACATCGCCGGCCGCTCGGGCAGCGTATCGAAATCGCGATACCGGTCGGCGTTCAGCTTCGCCAGCGCGGGCGAGATGTGCATCAGTTCCGACAGCTTCTTCTGCGTCAGGTGCGCGGCGGCATGCGCGAGCGTCTTCGCCTCGTCGGCGAACCGCGGCGTGGTGGGCTCGAGCTTCGGCAGTGCGCTCTCGTAATCGAGCGTCTTGGCGGGCGATAGGACAGCGATCATGGCCGCGATCTAGCTATGGCGGGGAGCGCGTTCAATTGCCGTTCACGCGCAATCGCACATCTGCGGGATCCAAGCCGCTCGCTTGAACGTATGCATGGCGGACCATATAGCGTCGTCGCGCGCCGCCAACCTGAGGGTGCCGACGCAAAGGGAGAGTTTCCGCATGAAGACCATTTCGAAGCTTGCACTGATTGCGGCGTTCGCCACCGGCACGAGCGGCCTCGCGCTGTCGGCGCCCGCGTTCGCCAAGGACAAGAAGGCCGATGCCGCGCCGGCGATGAAGCTGAGTCCGGAAGTGCAGAAGCCCGGCGTCGCCGCGCAGACCGCGCTAGCCGCCAAGGATTATGCCGGTGCGCAGACCGCGATCGACCAGATCGACGCAGCCGCCAAGACCGATTACGAGAAGTATATCGGCGCCGCGCTGCGCTATCAGCTCGAGAACGAGAAGCTGGTCGCGGCACAGACCGCCAACCCCAACGCGCCGATCAACGAGACGACGCTCGCCGGGCCGCTCGATGCGCTGATCGCCAATGCCGCGACCCCGGCCGCCGATCGTGGCCGCTACGCGTATCGCCGCGGTGCGCTCGCCTTCAACGGCAAGCAGTATCCGATCGCGCTTCAGTATTTCGCGAAGGCCAAGGAGTTCGGCTACAACGATCCGAACCTGTCGCTGCAGATCATCAAGGCGAAGATGGACAGCGGCGACGTCGCCGGTGCGACCGCCGATCTCGACGCCAGCATCGCGCAGATGACCGCGGCGGGCCAGAAGGCTCCCGAGGAATATTACCGCTATGCGGTCGCCAAGTCGTATGCCGCCAAGCGCAACGCCGACACGATGGCGTGGCTGAAGAAGTGGATCACCGCCTATCCGACCGCGAAGAACTGGCGCGACGTGCTGATCCTGTCGGGTATCCAGCAGAACGCGCTGATCCCGCTCGACGAAGCGCAGAAGGTCGACATCTTCCGCCTGATGCGGGCGACCAACTCGCTCGCCGACCAGACCGACTATCTGCAATATGCCGATAGCGTGAACCGTCGCGGTCTGCCGAGCGAGGCGCAGGCCGTGCTCAAGGAAGGCATGGCGCAGGGCAAGATCCCGGCGTCGAACACGATGGCCAAGGGCTGCTCGCCGACGCGACCAAGAACATCGCCGCCGACGGTCCGCTCGCGGGCCTCGAAAAGCGCGCGACGACTGCGGCCAACGGCAAGCTCGCCGCCGGTACGGCCGATGCGTATCTCGGCCAGAACAACTACGCCAAGGCGGTCGAACTGTACCGCGTGGCGTTGCAGAAGGGCGGCGTCGACGCCGACGACGTCAACCTGCACATGGGCATCGCGCTCGCCCGCTCGGGCGACAAGGCGGGTGCCGCGACCGCATTCGCCGCGGTCAAGGGTTCGCCCAAGGCGGATGTCGCCGGCCTGTGGAACACCTGGCTCGGCGCACCAGCCGCGTAAGCGATCTGGTCTCTGTCGAGAGGAAACGGGGCGGCAGCAATGCCGCCCCGTTTTCGTTTTGGGGTGTCGCTAGCCGAGCATGCTGTGTCGTCTCCCCTGAAAAGACGGCCATCAGTCTCCCCTCCCTGAAAGGGAGGGGCAGGGGTGGGTTGGCTGGCTCGTGTCCACGAGGTCTGACCCCCGCGGAAACCGACCCACTCCCAACCCCTCCCTTCCAGGGAGGGGCGAAAAGCACGTCCGACCGCCTCGATCCTCCCCCGCCAGGGGAGGTGGCGCCGAAGGCGACGGAGGGGGAGGACGCGCAGCAGCGGTTTCCTTGCCGCCCCCTCCGTCTGGGAAGCGCCAGCCACCTCCCCTTCCAGGGAGGGGCGAAAGTGCACAAGCCCTAGTCCACCACCACCGGGATTCCCGACAGCGCCTTGGCCGTGCGGATCGTCAGCGACGTCTTCACGCTCGCCACGTTGGGTGCTGGCGTCAGGTGTGTCGTCAGAATTTCCTGGAAACTCTTCAGATCCGCCGCGACGATCTTCAGGATGAAGTCGATCTCGCCGTTGAGCATGTGACATTCCCGGATTTCCGGAATATCCGCGATATGATGCTCGAACGCGGCGAGGTCGTGCTCCGCCTGGCTGCGCAGCGACACCATCGCGAACACCGTGATCGGGAAGCCCAGGCGACCCGCATCGAGATCGGCATGATAGCCGCGAATAGCCCCCGCCTCCTCGAGCGCGCGGACGCGGCGCAGGCAAGGCGGTGCGGTAAGGCCCACCTGGTCGGCCAGGTCGACATTGGTCATCCGACCGTCGGCCTGCAACAGCGACAGGATCTGCCGATCGATCCGGTCAAAACTCATTTCACGCAACTCCTGATAGGCATCGCAAACCAAGCGATTCATTCCTCATAGCGATAAGATTGTTGCGGCGAAACGCAATTGTCCCACTATGCGACGAACCTTCCGTCCTGCCGAAATGGCCTGTTCCGTCGCCAGGGGGCGGCGTTAAGGAATCGGTACGGAGAGCGTGGTAGGCCCATGACAACCGGGGAGCGATGTGCGGTTCGACGATAGCCTGAAGACGATCCTCGCTGCCGACATGGCCACCGGTTTCGGCGCGCAATCCGCGTGGCGCCAACTGGTGGACCTGATGGGCCGCGGTCGGGCGGCGGTCGACGAACCGGCCATAGCGCGACTGCGCCTGTTGCGTCAGGCGGTGCCGGTCGAGGTTCGCGCCGCCAGCGCGCGCGCTCGCCTTCGCCCGGCCCGATGCGAACCTGGTCGGGTTCTTCGCCGAGGATGCGCTGGCGATCGCCGCGCCGGTGTTGCGGACCGCGACGCTGGAGCCCGACGAATGGCTGGCGATCCTTCCGCGCCTGACGCCCGCCAGCCGTTCGGTGCTGCGCCATCGCCGCGACCTGCCGGCGGAGGTCCAGCGTGGCTTGCAGAGCTTCGGTCCGGTCGACTTCGTGCTGCCGCAACCCGATGCGCCGGTCGAGGCGGAGCCGACCCTTGCGGAGCCGATCGCTGCCGCGCCGATCGCTGGCGAGCCGGTGCTGGCCGAAGAGCCGCCTGTCGTTGAAGAACCCGTTGCCGAGGTGTTCGCCCCACCCCGATCGACACGCCGCCTGCTGCCGCGCCCGAACCGTCGCTCTATTCCGCGCCCCTCAGCGAAACCCCGTTCATGGCGCTGGGCGCGGTCGCCCGAGGGCTGCCGTTCGTCGCCGAGGCGTTTCGTCACGCCAAGCTCGCCGAGACCGAACCTCCCGTCGTCGAACCGACCGGACCTGCGCCGGCGGACCGGTTCGAGATCTCCGACCTTGTCGCGCGGATCGAGGCGTTCAACCGCGACCGTATCGTCGACGCCGCCACCCCGACACCGGCGGCGGCCGAAATTGAGAGCTTCCGCTTCGAAACCGACGCGCAAGGCATCATCCGCATGGTCGACGGCGTCGCGCGCTCGGCGCTGGTCGGCGTGTCGCTCGCCTATGCCGCGCAGCAGGGCGAGGCGCATCTCGACGGTGTCGCGGCCGGCGCATTCCGCCGCCGCTCGCGGTTCAGCGACGCGCGGCTCGAAGTCGGCGGACTGTCGGACGCGTTCGGATCGTGGCGGCTGTCGGGCGTGCCCGCGTTCGAACACGCGTCGGGCCGCTTCATCGGTTTCCGCGGCACCGCGCGCCGCCCGCGTCGCGACGAGACCGCCCACGCGGGGCGCGTGCCGGTGCGCCCATCGTCGCCCGTCGCGGATCTGCTCCGGCAGCTCGTCCACGAACTGCGCACGCCGACCAATGCGATCGCCGGGTTCGCCGAACTGATCGAGACGCAGTTGCTCGGCCCCGTCTCGCCGACCTATCGCGACCGTGCGACGGCGATCCGCACGCAGGCGGGCGACCTGCTCGCCGCGATCGACGATCTCGACACCGCAGCGCGGATCGAAGGCCATGCGCTCGATCTGAGGCCGACGACGGTGCCGGTCCGTGCTTTGCTCGACCGCGTCACGAAGGATCTGCAACCGCTCGCGACGTTGCGCGGGGCGAGCCTGTCCGTGGCGATGCCGGCGGGCGACTGCGATATCCTCGGCGACGATCGCGCGGTCGAACGGCTGGTCGGCCGCCTGCTCGCCGCGCTGGTTTCGGCCGGGCGGCAGGGCGAACAGCTTGGGATCGTCGTGCGGCCGGTGGCCGACACGGTCACGATCGAGTTCGACCGCCCCGCCGCACTCGTCGCGCATGCGACCGACGTGCTGCTCAGCATCGACGCCGAACAGGAGAGCGACGGCGCGCCGCTGCTCGGCACCGGCTTCGCGCTGCGCCTCGCGCAGAATCTCGCGGTCGAACTCGGCGGCGTCCTGACGATCGGCGCGGAACGCCTCACGCTGCAACTCCCGGCCGCCGATGTCGTGGAAGCGGAGCGTACCGCCGACGACCAGCGGTGACCTACCGCCCGCCGCGGCCGACCGACGCGCAGCGGGTGGTCTGGCCCGAAGATTTCGGCACCCGCTTCACCGTATTCGTGGATGTCGAGGAAGAGTTCGACTGGCGCGCTCCCCATGATTCCCGCAACCGCGCGACGACCGCGATGGCCGCATTCCCCGACGCGCATCGCCGGTTCGCCGAGCGTGGCGTCGCGCTCACCTGCATGATCGACCACCCGATCGCCACCGATCCGGCTTCGGTCGCGATCCTGTCGCGCGTCGTCGAGGATGGACGGTCGGAGATCGGCACACAGTTGCATGCCTGGGTCAATCCGCCGTTCGAGGGGGCGGCGACATCGGCGGCGAGCTATGCGGGGAACCTGCCGCGGGCGTTGGAGGCCGCCAAGCTCGAGACGCTCACGTCGGCGATCACGACCGCATTCGGCGCGGCTCCTCGTGCGTATCGCGCCGGCCGTTACGGCATCGGGCCGCATAGTTTCGACCTGCTGGCGGCGCTTGGCTACCGGATCGATAGTTCGGTTCGTCCCGGCTACGATTACAGCGGCGATGGCGGCCCGGACTTCTCGATGGCGGACGCGGGCGCGTATCGCGCGCGCGGCATCGTCGAGCTGCCGCTGACCACCGTATTCACCGGCCGCGCGCGACAGGGCGGTGCCTGGCTGTACCGTGCGCTAGGCCGCGTACCGAAGGGCCGGGGGTATTCGCGCGCGCGCGCCTGTTGTCGCGGATCGCGCTGACCCCCGAGGACATGCCGATCGCTGCCGCGCTCGAGGCGGTGGCGGTCGCGGCGGGCGAAGGGTTGCGGCTGTTCAACCTGTCGTTCCACTCGCCGTCGCTCGCGCCCGGCCATACGCCTTATGTCCGCGATGCTCAGGATTTGAAGCGGTTCCATGCCTGGTGGACGACGATGCTCGACGAGTTCGACCGTCGCGGCATCCGCAATGCCTCGCTTGACGAGATCGTCGCTGCGTTGGGGTGAGGTCCTGCCGAAGCCGGTGAGACAATCGGCGCTGCTGGGATACAGATAGATTGTTTCCCCGCGAAGGCGGGGACCCAGACTGGGCTTCCGCCTTCGCGGGAGAACAATAAGCGGGCGCGAGGCGGATAGCTTGAAGCGATGTCGGCCTGTCGGACCGGTCGACGAACTCGACAGCCGTAGTGTCCGCGCCAGCAGCGCCTCGACTCCGACTATCTCCCCTCCCTGGAAGGGAGGGCAGGAGTGGGTCGGTTTCCGCATGTTGGACCGCTTGAGGCTCAAGCTGGCCGACCCACCCACAACCCCTCCCTTCCAGGGAGGGGAGATCGTTGCGCTTCGGGCTGCTACCCGGACGGTATATTTCCTTCAGGATTACACCCAAAACCAGAAAGGGCGGCCCGTTGCCGGACCGCCCTTCTGATACGCAGATACTAAAAGCGAGATTAGCGCTTCGAGAACTGGAAGCTACGACGGGCCTTCGCCTTGCCGTACTTCTTACGCTCGACGACGCGGCTGTCGCGGGTCAGGAAGCCTGCTGCCTTCACCGATGCACGCAGCACCGGCTCGAAGCGGGTCAGGGCCTGGCTGATGCCGTGCTTGACCGCGCCGGCCTGGCCCGAAAGGCCACCGCCCTTGACGGTGCAGACGACGTCGTACTGACCTTCGCGCTCGGTGATCCCGAACACCTGGTTGATGACGAGACGCAGCGTCGGACGTGCGAAATACACTTCCTGGTCACGACCGTTGATCGTGATCTTGCCGGTGCCGGGCTTGACCCAGACGCGGGCGACGGCGTCCTTACGACGGCCGGTCGCATAGGCGCGGCCCTGCTTGTCGAGGATCTGCTCGCGCAGCGGCATCGGCTCGCGGACGGGCTCGTTCGAGACCGGCGCGGCGAGATCGCCTTCGCTGGTCGGCAGAGCCTGCTCGGCGGGGGCAGCCGGCGCGGGCTGGTTGGTCAGGCTCGCGAGATCGGCGAGCGACTGGCGGTTGTCGGACATTATGCGCCCACCTTGTTCTTGCGGTTCATGCTGCCGATGTCGAGCACGGCAGGGTTCTGTGCCTCGTGCGGATGCTCGGTGCCCTTGAAGATACGCAGGTTGCGCATCTGCTCACGACCCAGCGGGCCGCGCGGGATCATGCGCTCAACAGCCTTTTCGAGAACGCGCTCCGGGAAGCGGCCGTCGAGGACCTTGGCGGCCGTGATGCCCTTGATGCCGCCGGCGTAACCGGTGTGCTTGTAATAGATCTTCTTCGCGGCCTTGTTGCCGGTGAAGCAGATCTTGTCGGCGTTGATCACGACGACGTTGTCACCGCAATCGACGTGCGGGGTGAACGACACCTTGTGCTTGCCGCGCAGGACGTTGGCGATGATCGATGCGGCACGACCGACGACGAGACCTTCCGCGTCGACGATATGCCACTGCTTCTCCACCTCAGCCGGCTTCGCCGACTTGGTGGTCTTCATGAGCGCCTTCATGGGCGTTAGACCTTCCAGATTGAATGCAAGCACACCAAGGGGAGGCCCCGCAGCGCGAATGCCGGCCTAATGCTGAAAGAGGGGCTTCAAGTCAAGCTTTCCGCCGAGTTTCCTGACGGGTATTATTATACCCGTTGCTTCTGGCGGAGTCCCGTGCGGGGTGACGTGCCGACCGCGTGGGCGGCAAACATCGTGGCGATCAGGAGAAGCGCGGCGTTCCCCTGGTGCGCGACCGCGACGTCGATCTGCACGCCGGTCATCAGCGTCGCGATCCCGAGCATGATCTGCAGCGTGACGAGTCCGACGACGTAGAACCCCGCGCTGCTGCCGGTCTTGGTCGCCTTCACGGCCAGCCAGATCAGCCCCGCAGCGGCGGCGAATGCGAACCAGCGGTGGATGAACTGCACGACGATCGGGTTGTCGACCGCGTTGCTCCAGGCGGGGTTCACCATCGGCACGTCAGCCAGGAACAGCCCGTCGCCCATCAGCGGCCAGCTGGCGAACGCATAGCCCGCGTCGAGCCCTGCGGTGAACGCGCCATAGACGAGCTGCACGAACAACAGCGCCAGCGCGAGGATCGCCACGGGCGCGAGGCGGGCAGGGGCGGTGAGAGGATTGCGATGCAGCGCCATCAGATCGAGCGCGGTCCACACGATCCCCGCGAGGATCGTCAGCGCGGTGAGCAGATGCACCGCGAGCCGGATATGGCTGACGTCGGTCCGCACCGACAGGCCCGAGGCGACCATCCACCAGCCGATCGCACCCTGGAACGCGCCGAGCGCGAGCAACGCCGACAAACGCCAGCCGTATCCGACCGGAATCCGCTTGCGTACCGCGAACCAGATCAACGGCGCCGCGAAGGCGAGGCCGATCAGTCGGCCCCAGAGCCGGTGCAGATATTCCCAGAAGAAGATCGCCTTGAACCCGCCGAGCGTCATGTCCGCGTTGAACGCCGCATATTCGGGGATGCGCTTATAGGCGTCGAACTCGGCCTGCCACTGCGCGTCGTTGAGCGGCGGAATGATCCCGCTGATCGGCTTCCACTGCGTGATCGACAGCCCCGACTCGGTCAGCCGCGTGATCCCGCCGATGACGACCATCGCGACGATCAGCGCTGCCACCGTATAGAGCCACAGGGCGACCGCACGAGGACGGGCTTTGGTGAGAAAAGCGGCGCTGGGTTGAAGCATGGGAGGCAGATAGTGGTTTGCGAGGCGCGGCGCCATTCCTTCATGATGTGCCGTTGCTTCATGTTGCCGGACCGGCGGAGGTGGGGGCGTCAAGCCCTCTCCGTCATCCTGACGAAAGTCAGGACCCAGGGTACCAAGCGCTGCGGGTTACGGCTCTGGGTCCTGACGTTCGTCAGGATGACGGAGGAGTCGTCGTCGGGTTGATTGAGCATGATTGCCACGCGATCCCTGACGCCGATCCGGCCCAACGGAGCTGAAGATTCCGTCAGAAAAATGCGATGTAATGTTGTATCCTTTCGTTGAGGCGTCTATATCGAACGAACGATGACGCCCTCGGCCACGCATACCCACCGTTTCGCCGGTCTCGATCGCTATGCGATCGGGCTGTCGGGTCTGTGCATGGTGCATTGCCTGGCGACTTCGGTGCTGGTCGCGTTGATGTCGACCGCGAGCGGGTTCCTGCTCGATCCGATCTTTCACGAGGTCGGCCTGACGATCGCGATCGCCCTCGGCGCGCTGGCGCTCGGCCGCGGCGTGCTCAATCACGGCTATATGATGCCCGCCGCAATGGGCGCGCTTGGGCTCGGCATCATGGCGGGCGCGATGACGCTGCCGCACGACAGCGGCGGCGGCGAGACGTTGTGGACGATCGTCGGCGTCGGCCTGCTTGCCTTCGGTCACGATCTCAACCGCCGCGCAGACAGTTGAGCGGGTTGCTGGAACCCCTCCGGCATCCTACTTCGTCCAGCATGGCGCACGCTCACAACCACACCGAACCGCAAGGCGCCGATCTCACCATCGCAGCGCAGACGACGCTCGAAAAGGCCGGCGAGCAATGGACATCCATGCGCGCGAGCGTGTTCGCCGCGCTCGCAAGTTTCGAGAAACCGGCCTCCGCCTACGATATCGCCGAAGCCGTTTCGAAATCCGAAGGCCGCCGGGTTGCCGCGAACAGCGTGTACCGCATCCTCGACCTGTTCGTCGGCGCGAACCTCGCCCGGCGGGTCGAGAGCGCCAACGCCTATGTCGCCAACGCGCATCCCGACTGCCTGCACGACTGCATCTTCCTGGTTTGCGACTCGTGCGGCCAAACCACGCATCTCGACAACGATACGATCACTAAAGGTGTTCGTAACGCGGCGGAGGCAGCAGGCTTCTCCCCGGTTCGCCCGGTTATCGAAGTGCGCGGTCGTTGCGCGGAGTGCGAGGCGAAGTAGGGCTTACCCCGGTTTCAGTTCGTCCCTCCCTGAAAGGGAGGGGTAGGGGTGGGTTGGTCAGTTTTCGCCAGCGTCCCTGATACGGAAGCCGACCCACCCCGGCCCCTCCCTTCCAGGGAGGGGGGGCAGAAGGGAAGCCGTCAGGCCAAATCCTTCCCCATCCGGATCATCGGCACCGGTACCTCTCCCGACGTCTCGATTCTGCTCGATCGGCAGATAACCGCAGGCCCGGTACAGCGGCTCCCCCGCCAGCGTCGCCATCATCTCCGCCCGCATAAACCCCGCCTCCCGCGCAGCCGCCTCGCAAACCGACAGCACCAAGCGTCCGACACCCCGCCGCACGAAATCGGGATCGGTATACATCGCCCGGATACGCGCCGCATCGCGCGCCGGGTCCAGCAGCGCCGAATCGCGCAACGCGGTGCTATGATCGCCACCGTACAAGGTCGCCCGCCGGCTCCACCCGCCACATCCGGCCAGCCGCCCGTCCGCCTCCACGAGCACATACGTCCCGTCCGCGATCAGCTGCGTATCCAGCCCCATCACCGCGCGGCTCGCCTCGATCTGCGCCGGCGTGAGGAAATCCTCCTGCAGCGCGCCGATCGCCCGCGTCATCAGCGCCGCGATCGCCGGGATATCCGCCTCGACGGCAACACGGTGCGTAAAGTTCATAATTGTGCACTTCCCGAGCAATTTCAGCGCGAATGCTAGCTTAGGACACGGTAACAATCGACACGATACCCGCGCTGCATTAAGCCTGCATGATGGCCGACCTTCCCTCGACACCGCTGCTCGATACCGTTTCGACGCCCGACGACCTCCGCAAGCTGAAACCCGATCAGCTCCGACAACTCGCCGACGAGCTGCGTACCGAGACGATCTCCGCGGTCGGCACCACCGGCGGCCATCTCGGATCGGGTCTCGGCGTGGTCGAGCTGACCACCGCGATCCACTACGTCTTCGACACACCGCGCGACCGCCTCGTGTGGGACGTCGGCCACCAATGCTATCCGCACAAGATCCTCACCGGCCGCCGCGACCGCATCCGCACGCTCCGTCAGGGCGGTGGGCTCAGCGGCTTCACCAAGCGCAGCGAGAGCGAATACGACCCGTTCGGCGCGGCGCATTCCTCGACGTCGATCTCCGCAGCGCTGGGCTTCGCGGTCGCCAACAAGATCGCAGGCACGCCGGGCAAGGGCATCGCCGTGATCGGCGACGGCGCGATGTCCGCGGGCATGGCGTACGAGGCGATGAACAACGCCGAGCAGGCCGGCAACCGCCTGGTCGTGATCCTCAACGACAACGACATGTCGATCGCGCCGCCCGTCGGTGGGTTGTCGGCGTATTTGTCGCGGATCGTGTCGAGCCGCGAATTCCTCGGCATCCGCGAACTCGCCAAGAAGCTCGCGCGTCGCCTGCCGCGCCCGTTCCACAACGCCGCGCGGAAGACCGACGGAGTTCGCCCGCGGTATGACGATGGGCGGCACGCTGTTCGAGGAACTCGGCTTCTATTATGTCGGCCCGATCGACGGCCATAATCTCGAACACCTGATCCCCGTGCTCGAGAATGTCCGGGACGCCGAAGAGGGCCCGATTCCCGTCCACGTCGTCACCAAGAAGGGCAAGGGCTATGCGCCCGCCGAGGCCGCGGCGGACAAATATCACGGCGTGCAAAAGTTCGACGTGATCTCCGGCGTGCAGACCAAGGCACCGCCGGGGCCGCCGCAATACCAGAACGTGTTCGGCGCGCAGCTCGTCGCCGAGGCCGCTAAGGACCCAAGGATCTGCGCGATCACCGCGGCGATGCCTTCGGGCACCGGGCTCGACGCGTTTGCCAAGGCCTATCCCGACCGGTTCTTCGACGTCGGTATCGCCGAGCAGCACGGCGTCACCTT
Organism: Sphingomonas sp. AC411; assembly: GCF_979253035.1. Lineage (NCBI taxonomy): Bacteria > Pseudomonadati > Pseudomonadota > Alphaproteobacteria > Sphingomonadales > Sphingomonadaceae > Sphingomonas > Sphingomonas sp. AC411. The sequence goes on from NZ_CEEDAQ010000001.1 coordinate 574,032, forward strand.
CGCCGCTGGCCTCGCCGCACAGGGGATGCGCCCGTTCTGCGCGATCTACTCGACGTTCCTCCAGCGCGCCTATGATCAGGTCGTGCATGACGTGGCGATCCAGAACCTGCCGGTCCGCTTCGCGATCGATCGCGCGGGTCTGGTCGGCGCGGACGGTGCGACGCATGCCGGGTCGTTCGACGTCACCTATCTGGCGACGCTGCCGAACTTCGTCGTGATGGCGGCGGCGGACGAAGCCGAGCTGGTCCACATGACGCATACCGCGGCGCAGTACGACACCGGCCCGATCGCGGTCCGCTATCCGCGCGGCAACGGCACCGGCGTCGCGCTGCCCGAGATCCCGCAACTGCTGGAGATCGGCAAGGGGCGCGTCGTGCGCGAGGGCAAGACCGTCGCGATCCTGTCGCTCGGCACGCGTCTCGAGGAGGCGCTCAAGGCCGCTGAAACCCTCGAAGCCAAGGGGCTGTCGACCACGGTCGCCGATCTGCGCTTCGCCAAGCCGCTCGACGTCGACCTGATCCGCAAGCTCCTGACGACGCACGAGGTCGCGGTGACGATCGAGGAAAACTCGGTCGGTGGCTTCGGCGCGCACGTGCTGACGATGGCGTCGGACGAGGGGCTGATCGACGGCGGGCTCAAGCTGCGCACGCTGCGCCTGCCGGACGTGTACCAGGACCAGGACAAGCCCGAGATCCAGTACGCTGAAGCGGGCCTCGATGCGACTGCGCTGGTCGACACGGTGCTCAAGGCGCTTCGCCACAATTCGGGCGGGGTCGCCGAAGCGCGGGCATGACCGGGCCGACCAAAGCCATCGTGATCATCGTTCTGGCGGTGATCGTGATGGTGTCGCTGAACATCGCGATGTGGCGGCGCATGCGGGGTGGCCTGGCCGCGGCGAAGGCCGAGCAGGTGGCTAATCCCGATCTGTTCGATAAGGACGGTTCTCGGATTCAGTGAATCGCTCCCCGCACGCCACCCCGGCGGAGGCCGGGGCCCAGTTGGTGAGGTCGCAGTAACGAGGGACCGCGCTCCGTTACCAACGCTTCCCAACTGGGCCCCGGCCTTCGCCGGGGTGGTGGCTCATTAAGTAGGCGGCGTTACCCGCCTAAATAGTGCGCCTGCGCAGCATCCGTCCCACTCACCGCAAGGATCGACCGCGCCGTGCTCGGCGGCAAAGCCTGCCCCGCCCATCACCACTCGCCGCGATCACCCGCTCCAGCAGGTCCTGCCCCTCGCGCCACCAGCCGATCCCGCTCGCGGCGTTCAGATGTCCCTGCGGTCCGGCGTCGACGAAGTGGCTGCCCCAGTCGGCTGCCATGCTGTGCGCGCGTTCGGGCGTGACCCAGGGGTCGTCGCTGCTCGCCACCACGATCGACGGGAAGGGGAGCGGCGTGCGCGGCGTCGGCGAGAAACCCTTCAGCTCGGCCTGCGCGCCGCCGCGATCGACATCGGCCGGCGCAACCAGCAAGGCGCCGGCCACCGGCCACCCATAAGGTTGCGGGCTGAGTTCGGCCCACCATGCCACCGCGAGGCAGCCAAGGCTGTGCGCGGCGAGAATCACCGGTGCGTCCGCGCGGCGGATCGCCTCGTCGAGCCGCGTCACCCAGGCGTTGCGGTGCGGCGTGTTCCACATGCCGAGTTCGACGCGGACCGTGTCGGGCCGCGCGTCTTCCCACAGGGTCTGCCAGTGCGAGGGCCGGAACCGCCGAGACCCGGCACGGTCAGGATGGTCGGCTGGACGGATTCATACGGTGCGAAACTACCCACAGCGCTTCTCCTTCTCCAAATTCCCGGTTTCCGGGCCCTCTGGATAGAGGGTGGAAAGCATGGGTGAACGGCGCTCTAGGGGACGCCGGTCACGCCACGCTCTCCGATATCGAAGCTAATCCTACTTAATCGATAGGCAATGAGATTGCGGCGAAAGGAAGGCAGCTTGCGGTGGCCGGACGGGGCGGCGATAGGCGGGCATGGCAAGGATGCGCGCATGGTAAAAATACGGGCGGACCAGATGCTGGTCGACAGGGCCTCGTCGAGTCGCGGACGCGTGCGCAGGCGCTGATCATGGCGGGCCTGGTGTTCGCGGGCACGAAGAAAGTCGACAAGCCCGGCCAGACGCTCCCCGACGACGTCGTGCTCGACGTTCGCGGGCGCGATCATCCCTGGGTCTCGCGCGGCGGGATCAAGCTCGCGCACGGCCTCGCGCATTTCGACTGGGACGTAAGCGGCGCAGTCGCGATCGACGTCGGCTCGTCGACCGGCGGCTTCACCGACGTGTTGCTGAAGAATGGCGCGACCAAGGTGTACGCGGTCGACAGCGGCACCAACCAGCTTGCATGGTCGCTTCGCCAGGACGAGCGCGTCATCGTCCACGAACAGACCAGCGCGCGCATCCTGACGCCCGCGCATATCCCCGAACCCGTCGACCTGATCGTGTGCGATGCGAGCTTCATCGGCTTGGCCAAGGTGCTCGAACGCCCGATGTCCTTCGCCGCGCCCGACGCCCGGCTGATGGCACTGGTGAAGCCGCAGTTCGAGGCGGGCCGCGAGGAAGTGGGGAAGGGCGGCGTCGTCCGAGATCCCGCCATCCACCAGCGGGTCTGCGACGAGGTCGCGGCATGGCTGACCGGGCAGGGCTGGCACGTCGAGGGCGTGGTCGAGAGCCCGATCACCGGCCCTGAGGGTAACGTCGAGTTCCTGATCGCTGCTAGGCTTGGGGATGAAAGGCCTGCATCGGAAGCGTCGAAGTGTCCTCAAACCCTCCCGTCATCCTGACGAAAGTCAGGACCCAGAGCCAAGAAGGCTGCGCTCTGTACTCTGGGTCCTGACTTTCGTCAGGATGACGGATGTGGCGGTGGGTGTGCTTCAAAACCGCGGCCAGCGCCGCCACCGTGCCGGAATGAACCACTAGCGGAACGATTTCCCCGCACGCACGGTTTACGGATCGCCAAACGCGCGGCAGGACGTGCCCGCGTAGAGACGGAAGGACGTATGTGGGCGGTATCGCTTCGAAGGGCCAGTTGAGGATGTCGTTCCTCCGCTGGGCGGTCGTGACCGTGCCCCTGATCCTGCTGCTCGGCTTCCTCTCCGGACGATCGGTCAGCGTCGGCAGCGACAACGCATGGTACATGGCGCTTGCCAAGCCTGCGCTGAACCCGCCGGGCTGGGTGTTTCCGGTCGTCTGGACGACGCTCTACATCCTGATCGGGCTCGCGCTGGCGATGATCCTCAACGCGCGGGGCGCGCGGTTGCGCAGGCTCGCGGCCGCGCTGTTCGTCGGGCAGTTCGTGCTCAACCTCGCCTGGACGCCCGTCTTCTTCGGCGCGCACCGGATCGGTGCGTCGGTATTGGTGATCGTCGCGATGCTGGCGCTGTCGATCGCGGCGACCTTCGTTTTCGCACGGATCCGGCCGGCTGCGGCGTGGCTGATGGTGCCGTACATGGTGTGGATCAGCTTTGCCGGCGTGCTCGCGTTCAGCATCGGGCAGTTGAACCCGGATGCCGAAACACTTGCACCGACGGCCCGTACCTCCCAAATGCTGTGACGCAGCAGTATATGCAACAGTCTCTGGGGTTTTGAAGCAATGCAGTCCGAAAACCGCGTGTTCGACGATATCGTCAAGGTCTTGAACGGTGCGGCCGGTACGCTTGCGGGCGTCGGTCGCGAAGCCGGTTCGGGCGCGCGGGAACGGGCGCGCGAATGGCTCGGCGGGCTCGATTTCGTCAGCCGCGAAGAGTTCGACGCGGTCAAGGCGATGGCCGCCGCAGCACGCGACGAGAACGATGTGTTGAAGGCGCGTCTCGATGCGCTCGAGGCCAAGATCGCGGCCCAGTCGACGGTAAATGCACCGCTCGGGGCGTCGGTCGACTGACTTTTCCACAGTTTTCCGCACAAACGGGTTCGATGGGGTTGCCGTGGCGTTTTTGCCTCGGCACCCTTGTCGTGCGATAAGGACCGCCAGGACCTAATGATGCTCGACCAAGTAGACCACGACCACGAAGACGCTGCTCCGATCGACATGCTCGAAAGCTATTATGCTGCGCATGGCTGGGAGCATGAGCGCCACGAGGACGAGATTGTCGCGACCGTGAAGGGCAGCTGGGCGACGTATGAACTGCGTGCCCTGTGGCGCGAGGACGATAGCGTGCTGCAATTCCTCGCTTTTCCCGACATCAAGGTGCCCGACGAGCGCCGCCAGGCGGGTGTACGAGACGATCGGGCTGGTCAACGAACAGCTCTGGATCGGCCATTTCGAGCTCTGGTCGTCGAGCGGCATATTGTTGTTCCGGCATGCGGCGATGGTCGATGGCGGCGATGACGGGACGATGTCGCTCGAGGCCGCCGAACTGCTCGTCGAATCGGCGATTGAAGAATGCGAGCGCTTCTACCCCGTGTTCCAGTTCGTGCTGTGGGGCGGCAAGACCCCAAGGACGCGCTCGCTGCGGCGCTGATCGAAACGCACGGCGAGGCTTGAGCATGGGGTTTCCGGTCAACGGATTTCCGACGTGCCCGCTATGGTTGATCGGCTGTGGCAACATGGGTGGGGCGATGCTGCGGCGCTGGATCGCCGCCGGGCTCGATCCGGCGAGCGTGACGGTGATCACGCGCAGCGGCAAGGGTGTCCCCGACGGTGTCCGCTCGCTGACCGCGCTGCCTGATGAAGACGCGCCTGGTACGCTGATGCTGGCGCTCAAGCCCCAGCAGATCGACGCGGCGCGGGCGTTGCTCGCGCCGATGAAGGGCGCTCCGAAGCTGTTGCTGTCGATCCTTGCGGGTGTCGATCACGCCGCGCTTGCCGGGCGGTTCGAGGCCGACGCGATCGTCCGGGCGATGCCTAACCTCCCGGTCGCGATCGGCAAGGGCGTGACGTCGCTCTACACGCCCGGCGCGTCGGCCGAGGCGACCACCGCGGCGGAAGCGTTCGCAGCCCCGCTCGGCCATTACGAGTGGATCGCCGACGAAGCGCATTTCGATGCGGTGACCGCGCTGGCGGGCTGCGGCCCCGGCTTCGTGTTCCGCTTCGCCGATGCGCTGGCCAAGGCTGGCGCGGCGTTAGGGCTTCCGGCTGACCAGGCCGCACGGCTCGCGATCGCCACGCTGGAGGGCTCCGCGATCATGGCCGCCGATGCGGACGTCTCGCCCGCTGTACTGGCCGACCGCGTCGCCGGCCCCGGCGGCTCGACCCGCGAAGGCATGAACGTCCTCGACCGCGACGATGCGCTGGTCGCCTTGCTCACCGAAACGCTGGCCGCATCCGAGCGCCGCAACGCCGAAATGGCCGCCGCGGCTCGCTAGATCGATTTAAGGGAAGTTGGCTGGGGCGGCAGGGTTCGAACCTGCGCATGGCGGCATCAAAAGCCGCTGCCTTACCACTTGGCGACGCCCCAACAGAGGCGGCCTTATAGCGGGGCCGCGCCGCGCTGAAAGCCCTTCCGCGCGTCAATCGGCGAGATGGTGCAGCCAGTTGTTGGCGTCGGGGGCGGTGCCGCGCTGGATCGACACGAGCGCGTCGCGCATCCGCATCGTCAGCGCGCCTGGACCACCGCTGCCGATCGTGAAGCGTCCCTCGGGGCTCGCCACCGTGCCGATCGGCGTCACCACTGCCGCGGTGCCGCACGCGAACGCCTCGACCAGTCGTCCGCTCGCCGCATCGGCGCGCCACTGGTCGATCGTGTAGCCCTCTTCGCGCACCTTGATGCCCTGAGCCCGTGCGAGCGTCAGGATCGAGTCCCTGGTGATGCCGGGGAGGATCGTGCCGGTCAGCGCGGGCGTCGCCATGCTGCCGTCGTCGAACACGAAGAAGATGTTCATGCCGCCCAGTTCCTCGACCCAGCGGCGCTCGGCCGCGTCGAGGAAGACCACCTGGTCGCAGCCGTTACGGATCGCTTCCGACTGCGCGAGCAGGCTGGCCGCATAGTTGCCGCCGCACTTGGCGGCGCCGGTGCCGCCCTGCGCGGCGCGGGTGTTGCTGGCTGACCCAGATCGACACGGTCGGGGCGCCGCCCTTGAAATACGCGCCGACCGACGAGGCGAGCACCATGTAGAGATATTCCGACGACGGCTTCACGCCGAGAAACACTTCGGACGCGAACATGAACGGGCGCAGGTACAGCGCACCGCCGTCGCTTTCGGGGATCCAGTCGGCGTCGGTCTTCACCAGCCGCTCGACCGATTCGATGAACAGGTCCTCGGGAAGTTCGGGCATCGCGAGACGCCGCGCCGAATCCTGGAAGCGGCGCGCGTTGGCCTCGGGACGGAACAGCGCGGTGCCGCCGTCGGCGAGTCGATACGCCTTCATCCCCTCAAAGATCTCCTGCGCGTAATGCAGCACCGACGACGCCGGATCGATCGTCAGCGGCGCGCGCGCGGTGATCCGCGCGTCGTGCCAGCCCTTGGCGTCGCTATAGCGGATCATCGCCATGTGATCGGTGAAGACGCGCCCGAATCCGGGATCGATCAGCCGCTTTGCACGCTCGTTCGCCTCGACCGGGGTCGCGTTCGGTTCATGCCGAAAGGCGGAAGGCGACGTAAAAGCTGGAGCGGACATCGAAAATCTCTCTCGTGGCGGGTTGCCGACGACTACGGGCGATGTCTAAACCGGTCAACATGCCTGCCACAGCGTCTTCTGCTTCACCCTGTTCCTTCGGGAACCCGAACTCCGCCGCGGCATGGAGCTGCTGTACTTCGGCTATAGCCACCTGACCCGATCGATCGACCAGGGGCTGGCCGAGGAGGGGCTGGGGCGCGCGCACCACCGCGCGCTGTATTTCATCGCGCGCAAGCCCGACATGACGGTGAGCGAACTCCTGTCGCTGCTGGCGATCACCAAGCAGTCGCTCGGCCGCGTGTTGAACGAGCTGGCGGACCGCAAGCTGGTCGAGACCCGGCCGGGCGAGCGCGATCGTCGGCAACGATTGCTGCGGTTGACGGCCGAGGGCTCGAAGATGGAGCGCGAGCTGTTCGAGGCGGCGCGGATCCAGATGGCCGCGGCGTATGCGAGCGCGGGACAGAGCGCGGTGTCTGGGTTCTGGGCGGTGCTGGAGGGACTGGTGCCCGAGAGCGAGCGGTCGCAGGTGATCGGGTTGCGCGGCTAGCCGGTCCGGCAGCTGGCTGCCTTGGTGCTTGGGACGATTTTGCGTTGACGTCGCCGCAAGGACTGTGGCACTCGGCCGACCATCGAGAGCCGGTGGACGAACCGGACCGACCGGCGTCAGATAGCCGTTCGCGGGTGTAGCTCAATGGTAGAGCTTTTGCTTCCCAAGCAAGTGACGAGGGTTCGATTCCCTTCACCCGCTCCATTCCAGCGTAGCTGAAATCCCAGTCGACTGAGCCGTTTACCGTGCTCGCTCGCCGAGCAGGTTCGCCAGGGTCGGCTCGATCGCCTCGGCCATCATCCGCTGGCCATGGGTGTCAGGATGCAACGGCTTGCCGTGCTGTGGCAGGCGCGGATCGTAGAAGAGCGTCTCGTCGAGCGTGCCGTCCGGGCGGCGGAAGATCGCGCCGATATCGCGGTAGGCGACGCGGGGATCGGCCGCATAATGGTCGGCCAGATAGGCGTTCACCGCTGCATCCGTCGCCGATTTGGCGGCTGTGATCGCACTCGGTAGCAACCCGAGCAGCAGGATCTTCGTGGTTGGCAGGCGGCGCTTGAGATCGTCCACGACCGCGTCGATGCCCGCTTGGGTCTGCGCCGCGGTTCGCCCGGCCCCTGCGGTGTCGTTGGTACCGATCAGCACGATCGCGACCTTCGGACGAAGCCCTCGACCTCGCCGTGCTGGAGCCGCCAGAGGACGTTGGCCGTGGTATCGCCGCTGAACCCGAGGTTGAGCGCGCGGCGGGGCACATAGTATCTCGCCCATGTCGGCGCGAAATTCTCGTCCGGCGGCGTCGCCTTGTCGTAGTTGTTGGTGATCGAATCACCGATCAGGACGACGGCGGGGTCGGGATGTTCAGCGATCGTGGCGAGGATCGCGTGGTGACGATCGGTCCACCATCGCTCGTTCAGGCGGTCCGTCGGCGGTGGCGCGAGAGCTGGCGTATCGGGCGCCTGCCGGGCGATGACGGGCACAGACGCGGTGACCAGTAACGCGGGCAGCAGCCAGAACGGGGATCGGCGCGGGATCACGCCAGATCCTCCCCGTCGATGGTTGTGCTGCCCGCTTGCGCTTGCCGGGGGCGGCGACCGAGAGGCTGGGGTTGAGCGGCATCGCCTGCGGATCGGACCAGCCCAGCGCCTGCGAGATGGCGGTGGCGGTCCGTTTCAGTGCGATCAACGCTTCGTCGGCGGAGATATGCGGGGTCTCGTCGATCACCTCGAGGAACGGGATCGTCAGCGCGGCGACGACATGCCCGTCATAACCGAAGATCGGGCAGCTCATGTCCGATACGCCCGCCATCCGGTTGCTCTTGCTCCATTCATGGCCGCGGTCGCGGATCGCGGCGAGATGCGGGGCGAGGCTCGCTCGGGTCGCGGCGTCGGTCGTCTCGTCGAGGATCGCGGTTCGTGCGTCCTCGCCCATGAACGCGAGCAGGACATGGCCCGAGCAGTTCGTCGCGAGCGCGATACTGGTCCCCAGTCGCACGGCGAAACCGGTCGGGCCCGGGCTTTCCTGCCGCAGCACGATCAGGCCGCTCGCGCCGTTGCGCACGACGAGGTGGCAGGACTGCATCGCGGTCGCCGCCAAGGCGTGCATCAGCGGCGCTGCGACATGCGTCAGTTCCTGCGCCGGGGTCGCGCGGTGGGCGGTTTCGAGCAGCTTGTAGGTCACGCGGTAGCGGTCGCTCGCAGGATCCTTGTGCAGCCACCCGCGCCGGTCGAGCACGACGATCACGCGGAACAGCTCGCTGATCGATCGCGACAGGCGGGTCGCGATGTCGCTGACCGTGAGCCCGCCCGGCTCGCGCGCGAGGAGCTCGATGATCTCGATCGCCTTCTCCAGCGCGGGTGCGGAATAGACGCGGGGCCCTGCGGTATCCGTGTCCGGGGCGGTGTCCGGCTTGAGCGGTGGCGGTGGCGACTGCGGGGAGGGGGCATGGCGGGGCGATCGTGGTTGCGGACGCGAACCTTATGCCGCAAGCGCGGCGGGTCGATACAGCAATCTTTCATATCTGAAAGTTGCTCGCCGTGGTGGTGGCTTGCTAGGGCACGCCCGTACGCCACGGTTTCTGGATCGATGCGCATGAATGGGAGACGCCGCATGACGATCGCCTCGACGCTCGATTTCCGCGAGGCCGCGCGCAAACGCCTGCCGCGGTTCCTGTTCGACTATGCCGATGGCGGCTCCTATGCGGAGGCGACGCTCGCCCGCAACGTGAGCGACTTAGCCGGGATCGCGCTGCGCCAGCGGGTGTTGCGCGACGTGTCCGATCTCGATCTGTCGACGACGTTGTTCGGCCAGCATCAGGCGTTGCCGGTCGGGCTCGGGCCGGTCGGGATCGCGGGCATGTATCATCGTCGCGGCGAGACTCAGGCGGCGTGGGCGGCGCATGCCGCCGGCGTACCGTTCTGCCTGTCGACCGTATCGCTGTGTTCGCTCAGCGAGGTGGTGAAGGCGGCGCCGGCGGGGCCGACCTGGTTCCAGCTCTATGTCATTCGCGACCGCGCGTTCATGCGCGACCTGCTGGCGACCGCCAAGGCGGAAGGCGCGAAGGCGCTGGTGTTCACGGTCGACATGCCGGTGCCGGGCGCGCGCTACCGCGATCAGCATTCGGGGATGTCGGGGCCGCGCGCGCCGCTGCGGCGGATGTTGCAGGCGATGGGGCGGCCCGGCTGGGCGTGGGACGTGGGCTTGCACGGGCGACCGCACCAGCTCGGTAATCTGGAGCCGGTGCTCGGCAAGGCGAGCGGGCTGAACGATTATATGGGCTGGCTCGGTAGCAACTTCGATCCGTCGATCGCGTGGAAGGACCTGGAGTGGATCCGCGAAGGCTGGGACGGTCCGCTGATCATCAAGGGCATCCTCGATCCCGACGATGCGCGCGAGGCGGCGGCGATCGGTGCGGACGGGATCGTCGTGTCGAACCATGGCGGGCGGCAACTCGACGGCGTGCTGTCGAGCGCGGCGGCGCTGCCGGCGATCGCGGACGCGGTGAAGGGGCAGCTTACGGTGCTGGCGGACTCGGGCGTGCGGTCGGGGTTGGACGTGGTGCGGATGCTGGCGTTGGGGGCGGACGGTGTGTTGTTGGGTCGCGCGTGGCTTTATGCGCTGGCGGCGCGGGGCGAGGCGGGGTCACGCAGTTGCTGACGCTGATCGAGCGGGAGATGCGTGTGGCGATGGCGCTTACGGGGGTCAGGTCGATCGCGGAGATCGACCGGGGTATTCTGGTTTGAGAGCGGGACTTCCCAAGGCCCGCTCTATGCAAACGCACGCCGCCCAAGTTCACCACCCCGGCGGAGGCCGGGCCCAGTTGGAAAGGTCGTCATAACGTAGGACGGTCCCTAGTTACCTCCGTCCCCCAACTGGGCCCCGGCCTTCGCCGGGGTGGTGGTTAGTGGCGAGGTCCTGCGAACTCTCCTCGGCGTGTCGTGTTTGGTTGCTCAGTGGATCGTCGGTTGGATCGCCTGACCCGAAACCGTCCGCCCGGCCTTCACCGCGAACGCCAGCACCACCAGAAAACACACCGCCGGCACCAGCATCGCGGTATCGATCCCGGCAAGATCGGAGATGTGCCCCATCAACCCGGTCAGCACAGCGCCGCCGATGATCGCCATGATGATCAGCGACGCCCCCGCGCGGCGGAGCGGGCCCAGCCCGTCCATGCCGAGCGCGAAGATCGTCGGGAACTGGATCGACATGAACAGGCTCGCGAGCACCAGCGCGTACAGCCCGACCTGTCCACCGACGAGCCCCGCGATGCCCGCCAGCACGGCACTCACCACCGCGAAGATCGCGAGCAGGCGAGGGGGCGATCCGGCCCATCAGCGCGGTGCCCACGAACCGGCCGATCCCGAACAGCACGAGGCTGGCGAACAGGTAATCCGCAGCATCGTGCTCGGCCATGCCGGGGACGTTCGCCTGCGCATAGCGGATCGTATAGCTCCACATCCCGACCTGCGCGCCGACGTAGAAGAACTGCGTGATCGTCGCGAAGATCAGCCGCGGATGGCGGAACACGTCGACGAACCGCGACGGCGCACCGACGGTTTCTTCCGCACGGTGCTCGGGAAAGCGGATCACCGCGGCGGCGACCGCGAACAGCAGCACGACCAGCCCGATCACCAGGTACGGCGTCTGCACCGCGACCACTTCGCTGCGATAGAAGGCCTCGCGCGCCGCCGGGGTCATCGCCGCCACCGTGCTATCGTCATGGACGATCTCCGACAGGATGAAATACTTGCCGATCAGCACGCCCACGACGGTACCGACCGGGTTCGCCGCCTGCGCCCAGTTCAACCGCTTGGCCGCGGTCTTCAGGTCGCCCAGCTCGGTCATCAACGGGTTCGCCGACGTCTCGAGGAACGCCAGCCCGCACGCGATCACGAACAGCGCCGCGAGGAAATACAGATATTCGCCGTAATGCGCGGCCGGATAGAACAGCAGCGCCCCCGCCGCATACAGCACCAGCCCGGTGACGATCGCGGTCTTGTAGCCCTTCGCCCGCGTCACCAGCGCGGCCGGGACCGCGAGCAGGAAATAGCCCATGTAGAAGGCCTGCTGGACGAAGCTCGTCTGGAAATCGGTGAGCGTGAACGCCTTCTTGAACTGCGCGATCAGGATGTCGTTGAGGTTGTTCGCCATCCCCCAGAGGAAGAACAGCGCGACCGTCAGCACAATCGCCGGCACGTATTTCCTGTCGGCGGTCGTTCCGCTCATGATCCACTCCTGATTATGTTTTTGGTCGTCAGTCTATCGCGCGGTCGAGATGGGTGTAGCCGCCATCGACGTAGAGCCATTGGCCGGTCGTGTGGCTCGCCCGGTCGGAGAGCAGGAAGACCACCGTATCGGCGATCTCGCGATCCTCGGTCATGCGGTGGCCGAGCGGGATGCGCGCGACGATGCCGTCGAGCTTTTCCGCCGGGTTGTCGAAGCTGTCGATCCAGCGCTGGTAGAGCGGCGTCATCACCTCGGCGGGGATCACCGCATTGACGCGGATCCCGTCGCCGCGCAGCGCCACCGCCCATTCGCGGGTCAGCGCGAGTTGCGCGCCCTTTGCAGCGGCATAGGCGCTGGTATCGCCTTGCCCGGTCACCGCGGTCTTCGACGAGATGTTGACGATCGCACCGCCGGACTTGCGCAAATGCGGCACCGCGTGATGCGCCATCGCGAAATAATGGACGAGGTTCTGGTCGAGCGAGGCGCGGAACTGCGCGGGCGTCTTGTCGAGGCCGATATTGTCGTTGGCCCCGGCGTTGTTCACCAGTCCGTCGATCCGGCCATAGCGCGCGACCGCCGCCTCGACCGCCGCCGCGCACGCATCGTCGTCGGACAATTCGGTCGCGACGAACAGGTGCTCGGCCGTGAAATCCTCCGGCGGCGAGCGCGACACGATCACCGGGATCGCGCCCTCCTCGGCCAGCCCGCGGGCGATGGCGAGGCCGATACCGGCCCCGCCACCCGTGACGATCACGACCTTGCCGTCGAGCCCGAGCTTCATCCGGCGAACCGATAATCGACCAGCGACTGCGGCTTCATCTCAATCGAATACCCCGGCAGCGTCGGCGGCATATAGGCCGCGTCGCGGATCACGCAGGGGTCGACGAAATGCTCGTGCAGATGGTCGACATATTCGATCACGCGCCCCTCCTTGGTCCCGGAGAAGCAGAGATAGTCGATCATCGACAGATGCTGGACATACTCACACAGGCCGACGCCGCCCGCATGCGGGCACACCGGCAGGTCGTACCGGGCCGCGAGCAACAGCACCGCGAGCACCTCGTTGACGCCGCCCAGACGGCAGCTGTCGATCTGCACGACGTCGATCGCGCCCGCCGCCATGAACTGTTTGAACATGATGCGGTTCTGGCACATCTCGCCGGTCGCGACCTTCACCTCGCCGATCGCATCGCGGATCGCCTGGTGGCCGAGGATATCGTCGGGGCTGGTCGGCTCCTCGATGAACCACGGCTTTGCGAAGGCGAGCGCGTTGACCCACTCGATCGCCTGCGGAACGTCCCACACCTGGTTCGCGTCGATCATCAGCTTCCGGTCGGGACCGAGCACCTCGCGCGCGATCGTCAGGCGACGAATATCATCCTCCAGATCGCGACCGACCTTCAGCTTGATATAGTCGAACCCGGCATCGACCGCTTCCTGGGCCAGCCGCCGCAGCTTGTCGTCGGGATAGCCGAGCCACCCCGCCGACGTGGTGTAGCAGGGGAAGCCGGTCGCCTCGAGATCGGCGATCCGCTCGGCCTTGCCCGCAGCGCGGTTCGTTAGCAGCGTGAGCGCATCTTCCGGCGTTATCGCGTCGGTCAGGTACCGGAAATCGATCGTGCGGACCAACTCCTCCGGGGTCATGTCCGCTACCAGCCGCCAGACCGGCTTGCCGACCGCCTTCGCCCACAGGTCCCAGATCGCATTGACCACCGCACCGGTCGCGAGGTGGATCGCGCCCTTGTCGGGGCCGATCCAGCGCAACTGGCTGTCACCCGTCAGATGCCGCCACATCCGCCCCGGATTCTCGATGATCCAGTCGAGGTCGAGCCCGATCACGAGATGCCGCATCGCCTCGATCGCGGCGACGCAGATGTCGTTGCCGCGACCGATCGTGAAGGTCAGGCCGTGGCCTTCGAGCCCGTCCGTATCGGTGTCGAGGACGACATAGGCGGCCGAATAATCCGGATCGGGATTCATCGCATCGGAGCCGTCGAGCCCTGCGCTGGTCGGAAAGCGAAGGTCGATCGTCCTGAGGCCGGTGATTTGCGTCATGCGGCGGCGATCCCGGCGGCGACCATCGTCTGGGTCTGCTCGCCCAGGCCCTCGATACCGAGCCGTACGGTCTGGCCTGCGCGCAGATATACCGGCGGCTTCTGGCCGAGACCGACGCCCGCGGGCGTGCCGGTCGAGATGATGTCGCCCGCCTCCAGCGTGCAGAAGTCGCTGAGGTACGAGACGATCGTCGCAACGTCGAAGATCATGTTGGCGGTGGTGCCATCCTGATAGCGATGGCCGTCGACCTCCAGCCAGAGGTTCAGGTTTGCGGATCGACTTCGTCGGCAGTGACGAGCCACGGCCCGATCGGGCCGAACGTGTCGCAGCCCTTGCCCTTGTCCCACGTACCGCCCCGTTCGAGCTGAAACGCGCGCTCGGACACGTCATGGACGACGCAATAGCCAGCGACGTGCGACAGTGCATCGGCCTTGGCGATGTGGCGACCGGGGTGCCGATTACGACGCCGAGCTCGACCTCCCAGTCGGTCTTTTCGAGCCGCGCGGGATTTCGACGTCGTCGTTCGGGCCCTGGATCGCGCTGGTCCATTTGCCGAACACGACCGGCTCGGCCGGCAGAGCCATGTTGCTCTCGGCGGCGTGGTCCGAATAGTTCAGGCCGATGCAGATGAACTTGCCGGTCCGCGCGACGCACGGCCCGATCCGCGGAGCGCCCTCGACCTTGGGCAGCGTCGCCACATCGAGCGCGGCGATCTTCGCGAGGCCTTCGGGCGACAGCAATTCACCGGCGATGTCGCCGAGCTCCGCGGGCAGCGCGCGAATGACGCCGTCCTGATCGAGGATGCCGGGCTTTTCCTGGCCGCGTGGGCCGTAACGCAACAGTTTCATCTGATGATCCTTAGTTGACCCAGCCGCCGTCGATCACATGGACCGCGCCGGTGGTGAAGCTCGATTCGTCGCTGGCAAGATACAGGAACAGCGCGGCGATTTCCTCGGCACGACCGAGCCTACCCATCGGCTGGCGCGCGACGAAAGCGGCGTCGGCCTCGCTGACCGATATACCCTGTGACCCTGCCTGCGAGACGATGCGTTCGCGCAACGACGGCGTCTCGATCGTGCCGGGGCATACGCAGTTGCAGCGGATGCCGCGCCCGACGAAATCGGCGGCGATCGCCTTGGTCAGCCCGACCACGGCGGCTTTCGACGCGCCATAGGCATAGCGATTGGGGATGCCCTTCACGCTGGAGGCGATGCTGCTCATGTTGACGATCGCGCCGGCGCCCTTGTCGAGCATGCCGGGCAGGAACGCACGCGTCATGCGGTGCATCGCGTGGACGTTCAGGTTGAACGACAGGTCCCAGTCCGCATCGCTGCCTTGCAGGATGTCGCCCGCTGCGACGAAGCCGGCGATGTTGGCGAGGATATCGATCGGGCCGGTCGCCGCGGGCAGCGCGGCGATGGCGGCGGGATCGAGCAGGTCGACGACGATATGCTCGACGCCTTTGACCGCCTTCAGCGCGGCGCCGTCGCGGTCGAGCGCGAACACCCGGGCGCCCTCGTCGCGGAAGCGTTCGGCGGTGGCGCGGCCGATGCCCTGCGCCGCAGCGGTCACCACCGCGGTCTTGCCCGACAGTCTCATTCCATCTCCTGCGCGTCGTTGTGCGTTGGCTCGGTTTTATTAGTCAAAGTAGCTTTTGTGAAGGGTTGCGATATGATTGGGCGGTAGCCGGGTCCCGCGACGCGGTCAGATGAGGCTGAGGATCAAGCGAACATGGCATATCGGATCGTAAGCGCGCTCGATCTCGTCGACGACGCGGCCCTGATCGCCGCCTATCGCGAGCGGCACGCGGCCGGCGCGGTCTGGCCCGAGATCGTTCGCGACATTCGCGACCGGGGCTATCGCGACATGGAGATCTGGCAGGTCGCCGACCGGCTCGTGATGATCGCGGAGGTCGAGGATGATTTTCCCGCGCCGCGGACCCTGCCGTCCAGTCCAAGGTCGCCGAGTGGGAATCGGAGATGGACCGCTACCAGCGGCCCATCGATCCGGCCGGCCCGAAATGGGTGGCCATGGAGAGGATCTTCTCGCTCCGGGACCAGCCGAGCGACTAGGCTCGACCGGTCCTGTTCGGGTTGAATTGGTATTGTTTGGTCGGCGTCGTCGTTACGATCGTGTCACGCCTTGAACAAGGATGCCGCCTTCAACACCGTCGTCCGGCCTGCCGCATCGGTCACGGCATAGGTAAAGCCGGGCAGCAGGCAGAACGCGCCGACATTGCCCTTGTTGTCGAGCGCGAGGAAGCCGACCTGGACGCCGCGGATCGCGTCGCCGCGCAGCTTGGCGATATGGCGAACCACCTCTTCGCACGCCTGTTGCGCAGTGGCGCCGCCGCGCATCGAGGCGACCACCCGCGCCGACCCGGCGACCCGGGTGACCTCTTCGCCGAGCCCGGTCGAGGTCGCGCCGCCGACGCCGGCCTCGACATACAGGCCCGAGCCGACCTGCGGTGAATCGCCGACCCGCCCGCGCATCTTGAACGCCATGCCCGATGTCGTGCAGGCACCCGCCATCCGCCCGTCGGCCGTCCGTGCCAGCAGCCCGATCGTGTCGTGATCCAGCGCACCGCCCGGCGTGCGGGCTGGCTTGAGCCCGCGCACTTCGCTGTTCGCCTCGGGCTGATATTTGGCGGTTTTCAGCCATTCCCGCCATGCCTTCTCGGAGTCTGGCGTCAGCAGCGACTGTTGCGGGAAGCCCTGATCGCGCGCGAACCGCGTCGCGCCTTCGCCGACCAGGAACGTGTGCGGCGTCCGCTCCATCACCCGCCGCGCGACCGAGATCGCGTGCACCGTGTCCTCCAGGGCCGCGACCGCGCCGACGCCACCCGCATCGTCCATGATGACGGCATCGAGCGTCACGTGCCCGTCGCGGTCGGGATAGCCCGAATAGCCGACGCTGTGATTGGTCGGGTCCGCTTCCGGTACCATCGCGCCAGCCTCGACCGCATCGATCAGCGATCCACCTGCGGCGAAGTCGTGCGAATGCCGCGGCATTGGCGGCGGCGCCGAAATCCCAGGTCGACAGGATGACCGCCCCCGATCGACCGCCGGTGGCCGCGGTGGCCGCCCTCGAAAACGGTGCGGCCAGCGAAAAAGTCCCGATCGTTCCGAGGCTTGCGAGCAGTGAACGGCGTGAAGTCATCGGTATTGGCCCCCATTTCACGTGATATCCCGACGGTATCGCGATGTCGCGTGGTCCGCCAGAGGCGTCACGCATTTGCAACATCTCGTCGTAAATGTTCCGTAAAGGTATGGTATAGGTATTGACGGCATAAATTATATGATCAAGCATTTAGCCCACACGCCGGGCAAGCGACGTCGCGCAATCCGGGACAAGGGGTAGGGTATGAACTTCAGTCATTCGGTATCGAAGATAGCGCTAACCGGTTCGCTGATGCTGTGGGCATTGCCCGGCGCGGCGCAGGAGATGACGCCCGATCCCGTCACGCCGGCCCAGGCTGCTGCGCCGACCCCCGCCGACGCCAAGGTCCAGGCCGATGCGACCACCGCCACGACCGCGGTCGGGCCGACCGATAGCGGGGCGAACGATTCGATCGTCGTCACCGGATCGCGCATTCAGCGGCCGAACACGACGTCGGCCGCGCCGATCACCTCGGTCACCGCGCAGGATATCCGCGCGCAGGCCGCTGTGAACGTCGAGGACGTGCTGAACCGCCTTCCGCAGGTCGCGCCGGACAGCCAGCAGACCTATAACGACTCCGACGGCCGCCAGCGGATCAAGCTGCGCAGCCTCGGGTTCGAGCGCACTCTGGTGCTGATCGACGGCAAGCGGCTGGGTACGCAGAACGGCCAGGACGTCGGCATCATCCCGCCGTCGCTGCTCGAGCGGGTCGACGTGCTGACCGGCGGCGCCTCGTCGGTCTACGGATCGGACGCGGTCGCGGGCGTCGTCAACTTCGTCCTCAAGAAGGACTTCGAAGGTCTTCAGATCGACGGCAACTATAATTTCTACAACCACAACAACAAGGACACGGTCGTGTCGCCGCTGGCGCGCGCGGCCGGGTTCAGCAGCCCGCGTGGCCTGACCAACGACGGCGGCCGGGCGGACATCACGGTGACCGCGGGCAAGAAGCTGTTCGACGGCGCGCTGCGCATCAACGGCTTCGTCAACTACAAGCACACCGATCCGGTGTTGCTGTCTGAGCGCTCGAACTCGGGCTGCTATCTCGACGCAGACGAGCCTGAACGCGCCGCTGTCGTGCGGCCTGACCCCGAGCAGCTCGACGAGCGGCCTGATCACGCCGCAGACCGGCGCGAACGCCAACGCGCAGTATGTCAACAACCCCAATGGCACGCGCGAATTCGTGCCGTTCGGTCCGGGTGCCGGCAACGCGTCGAACTATTTCAGCAACTATGCCTATCAGCGGCCTTCGGAGCGCGTGAACGCCGGCGGCTTCGTCAGCCTGGACATCGCGCCGGACGCCGAGCTGTATGCGTCGGGCATCTGGTTCCGCGACAAGTCGTACAACAACTATCCGGCGATCGCGGGCGGCACCGTGAACGTCAACTGCAACAACCCGTTTCTGTCGGGATCGCAGGCGACCGCGATCTGCGGCGCCGCTGCCGGTACCGCGGCGACCGCGCCGATCGACCTGCGCTATCGTCTCGGCGAAGGCAACGATCAACCCGACACGTACCTGAACACCGGCGTCCGCCTGACCGGCGGCGTCCGTGGCAAGGTCGGCGATGCGTGGACCTATGACCTCGGCGGCGTCTATGCGCGCAATCATCAGGATTACACGCCGAGCTTCGTCAACGCGACCAACCTGCAGAATTCGATCACCGTCGGCGGCACGCGTACGTCGCCGACCTGCGCCACCACCACCGATGCCGCCTGCGTTCCCTTCGATGCGTTCAGCGCGGGCAACACCAACACCGCATTGATCGACTATCTGTACGACCAGGGCACCTCGACCACGACCGGCACGCTGTACGACGTGCAGGCGAACGTCACCGGCGACCTCGGCAAATACGGCGTCACGTCGCCGTTCGCCGAACAGGGCGTCGCGATCGCGCTGGGCACGGAATATCGCAAGGATACGCTGAAATCGACCGCCGACAGCGTGTATCGCGCAGGGCTGGGCGGCACCGATACCTATCTGAAGCAGGATGTCTGGGAAGCCAATATCGAGGTGCAGGCGCCGCTCGTCGAGCATAAGCGCTTCGTCGACCTGTTGCAGGTGAACGGCGGCTACCGCGTGTCGAAGTACAGCAGCAACCCAAGCACCTTCAACACCTGGAAGATCGAGGGCATCTACGCGCCGGTCAGCGACCTGACGTTCCGCGCGTCGTTCAACAAGGCGCAGCGCGCACCGACCGTGGTCGAGATCCGCCAGGCGACCAACGTCGAATTCGCCCGCGGCGGTTCGGGCACGATCAACGATTTCTGCGCCCTGACCGTCACCACCAACGCGAACGGCGGCGTCAGCTATGGCGCACCGATCGCCTCGCGTGACGTCTGCCGCGCGACCGGCCTGTCCGACGCGCTGTACGGGAGCCCGACGCTGATCTGCCCGGGCGATGCTTCGACCGGGGCGACCGGGTGCACGGTGCGCTCGGGTGGCTTCACCGCCGATCCGGAAACCGCCTACACGCAGACCTATGGCCTGATCGTGAAGCCGCGGTTCGTGCGCGGGCTGGTCTTCTCGGTCGATCGTTACAAGATCAAGATCGACGACTCGCTCGGCTATAACGACTACAGCTATTACACCGATGGGTGTCAGCGTTCGAACGGCGACGCGTTCTTCTGCCAGGGCATCGTCCGCAATCCCGGCACCGGCACGCTGTATTCGCCGGCGTCGAGCAACCCGACCACCGGGTTCATCCGCCAGGGCACGACCAACTTCTACAAGTCGATCGCGCGCGGCTATGATTTCCAGGCCCAGTACACGATGGATCTGGCCAGCATCGGCAAAGTCGACTGGAGCTTCAACGGGTCGCTGACGACGTTCGCGGGTGGTCAGGATTCGCCGGTTCAGCCGCAGCGCAACTGCGCGGGCTATTACGGCAATGGTTGCGGCCAGCTGATCCCGAAATGGTCGCATGGCCTGCGTGCGACCTATACGACGGTCGACAAGGGCTTCAGCGCGTCGTTCAACTGGCGCTATGTCGGTTCGCTGACCAACGCGGACAATTCGGGTGATCCGGCGATCGGCGGCACGCCCGAGCGCGAGCGGACGAGCTACTACCACGTCTCGCCGCAGAGCTATTTCGATCTCGCGCTCAACTTCGCGATCGCCAAGCAGTTCTCGCTGCGCCTGATCGCGAACAACCTGTTCGACAAGACCCCGCCGATCGTTCCGGACTCGTACAACGTCGCTTCTCGCGCGGACCAACACGATCCTGCAGCGCTACGACTCGCTCGGCCGGAACCTCGCGATCGGCACGACGATCAGGTTCTAAGGGTTTCCTTCTCTCCCCGACTGGGGCCCGCCAGCGATGGCGGGCCCTTTTTTTGTCGAGCGAGCAGGGACGTCTACGGGTTGATCGTGACGAAGCTGTCCATCACGCGCTTGCGACCGGACGTCTCGAAGTCGATCTCCAGCTTGTTGCCTTCGATCTCGGCGATCGCGCCGTAGCCGAACTTCTGGTGGAACACGCGCATGCCGAGCGACAGGTCGTCGCGCCCCTTGTTGCCGAGGCTGATCGCGCTGGACCGGCTCTCGACGACGCGGGCGGGTTTGGCGTTGAAGGTGCTGCCGGTACCGGCGGCGCTTCCCGACGCGCGCTGCCAGCCGGGACCGCGGCCGGTGCCGCGCGCAACGTCGGCGAAGGGATCGGCCCGGTCGGACCAGTTGGCTTGCCAGAGGCTTGCGCCGCCCGACATCGTCGTTTCCGTGTCGATGTGCTCGGCGGGGAGCTCGGCGACGAAGCGCGAGGGATCGACGAGTTCCACTGGCCATAGATGCGGCGGTTGGCGGCGTGGAGTATCACCGCCAGACGCCGCGCGCGCGTGATCGCGACATAGGCGAGGCGGCGTTCCTCCTCGAGGCTCTTCACGCCGCCTTCGTCGAGCGAGCGTTGCGACGGGAACAGGCCTTCCTCCCAGCCAACCAGGAACACCGTGTCGTATTCGAGGCCCTTCGCCGCGTGGATGGTCATGATCGTGACCTGCGGATCCTGCGCGCCGCCTTCGTTGTCCATCACCAGCGAGACGTGTTCGAGGAACGCACCGAGTGAATCGTATTCCTCCATCGCGCGGACGAGCTCGCTGAGGTTCTCAAGGCGCCCGGTCGCCTCGACCGATTTCTCGGCCTGGTACATCGCCGTATAGCCGCTCTCGTCGAGCAACTGCCGCGCGAGTTCGGCGTGCGGCAGGCTGGTCGCCATGTCGCGCCAGCGGGCGATGTCGCCGACCAGCCGGCCGAGCGACTTCTTCGCCGCCCCTGTCAGTTCGTCGGTGTCGAGGATGCGCGCGGCGGCCGTCGTCAGCGGGGTGCCGGTGGCGCGCGCCAACTGGTGGATGCGTGCGACCGCCTTGTCGCCCAGGCCCCGCTTGGGGACGTTGACGATGCGTTCGAAGGCGAGGTCGTCCGCCGGCTGGTTGACGACGCGCAAATACGCCAGCGCATCGCGGATTTCGGCGCGTTCGTAGAAGCGGAAGCCGCCGACGATCTTGTACGGCATGCCGATCGCGATGAAGCGGTCCTCGAACTCGCGCGTCTGGTGCTGCGCGCGGACCAGGATCGCGACCTCGTCGAGGCTCTTGCCCGAGCGACGTACGATGTCGATCTCCTCGCCAACGCGCCGCGCTTCCTCGGGGCCGTCCCAGACGCCGATGACCTTGACCTTCTCGCCCACGTCGCGCTCGGTCCAAAGCTGCTTGCCGAGCCGCCCGCCATTGTTGGCGATCACGCCCGATGCCGCGCCGAGGATGTGCGGCGTGCTGCGGCTAATTCTGTTCGAGGCGGATGACCTTCGCACCCGGAAAATCACGCTCGAACTTCAGGATGTTTTCGACCTGCGCGCCGCGCCACGAATAGATCGACTGGTCGTCGTCGCCGACGCAGGCGATATTCTTCCGCTCCTGCGCGAGGAGCCGCAGCCAGAGATATTGTGACGAGTTGGTGTCCTGATACTCGTCGACCATGATGTATTTGAAGCGCTGCTGATACTGCGCGAGCACGTCGCGGTGCGTCTTCAGGATGACGAGCATGTGGAGCAGCAAGTCGCCGAAATCGCACGCGTTGAGCGCGATCAGGCGCGCCTGGTATTGCTGGTACAGCTCGCCGCCGCGGCCATTGGCGTAGCGTTCGGACTCGCCCGCATCGATGTCGGCGGGGACGAGGCCCTTGTTCTTCCACTGGTCGATCAGTCCGGCGAGGCTGCGGGTCGGGAAGCGCTTCTCGTCGATATCGGCGGCGAGGATCAGCTGCTTCAGCAACCGCAACTGGTCGTCGGTATCGAGGATCGTGAAATTCGATTGCAGCCCGACCAGTTCCGCATGACGGCGCAGCATCTTGGCCGCGATCGCGTGGAAGGTGCCGAGCCACGGCATCCCCTCGACCGCATCGCCGACCAGCCGCCCCACGCGCTCGCGCATCTCGCGCGCGGCCTTGTTGGTGAAGGTGACGCTGAGGATTTCCGACGGCCACGCCTTCCTCGTGAAGATCAGGTGCGCGAGGCGGGCGGTCAGTGCCGCGGTCTTGCCGGTGCCGGCGCCGGCGATGATCAGGACCGGGCCATCGGTGGTCAGCACAGCCTCGCGCTGCGGCGGATTGAGGCCGCGGAGATAGGAGGCTCTGCTTGCGGCGCGGACGTTTGGGCGATCTGGTTCACCGGTGAACAGGTAGGGAACGGCGGCCGATCGGGCAAGCACTTGGTCTTGTCGGCGCGAGGGCATGCGGTAGGGTGGTGGTGCGTGTGAGGGAGATGCCGGATGGATCGACGTGACGTGATCTCGGATGCTGGCGGTGGCCGGCGGGGGCATTGCGATCGGCACGATCGGCGTGGCGCGCGCGATCGCGGCCGAGCCCGGGCGCGTGCTGGTCAGCAAAATCGAACTTGTCGGCAGTCGCGTCGTGATGGCAGTGATGATCGGCGATGCGGGACCGTATCTGTTTGCCATCGACACTGGTGGCTTTCTCAGCCTGATCGACAACGAGCTGGCAAAATCCCTCAAGCTGACCCCGACGGGCATGACCCGAGCTTCGGGCGTGGGCGGACGGACGACCGTGCCCGTCTACCTCGCTCGCGATATCGTGTTCGGCGGGGGCGTTCGGCAGAACGCGGTCGCTTTCGCCGGGGTGGACGGTTTCGGTTTCGGCAGCGACGTGAAAGGAATGCTCGCCGCCGGGATACTGACCACGATGGACAGCGACCTCGACATCGAGGCCGGCGAGTGGCGGACCTATCCCGACGGGCACCCGCCCCGTACCGGCTATTACCGGATCGAGTCCGCGATCAGCGACATGGCGTCGGGTAGCGGACCTAGCGCCGGATCGCGGCATCTGTACGGGAGTGCAACGGTCGGGGGCAGGGGCCTGCGGTTCCTGCTCGATACGGGGGCGCCGGGCGGATTGTCGCTTGATCGGCCGACCGCGCAATCGCTCGGGTTGTGGAACGAGACGCAGCCCTACGCGCCGGTGCGGCCGCGCGGAATCGGCGGACAGGCCGGGATTGCCAGGATCGTGCGCGCCGCCAGCTTCACGTTCGGCGACTCGCAGTTCGACCGCCCATTGGTCATGCTTCGCGGCGAGGGAGACACGCGGCCGCGGGTCAACGGCATCATCGGGTTGCAGGTGCTGCGACAGTTCAACCTGTCGACGGACGTGCGGGCGCGTGCGCTGTGGGTCAAACGGCACACCACCGCCGACGCTTCGGAAGAGCGCTATGGGATGTCGGGGCTGTGGATCGACCGGAAAGGCGAAAGCATGACCGTGGCCGCGGTCGGTACGGGCAGTCCGGCGGCTGCTGCGGGCGTCAAGATCGGCGACCGGATCGTCGGCGAACCGTTTCCGGCGGTGATCCGCAAGATCAGCGGCGCGCCGGGTACGCCAGTGACGCTGTCGGTCGAACGGGGTGGCATCGCGACGGACCGGACATTCGTCCTCAAGCCGTTTCTGTAGGATGAGGATTGCCATCGGCAGGGCCGTGTCGAGCAAACAGGGACTATAGGGGACTGGCCATGACGACGAAAATGACGGGTCGGTGCCATTGCGGCGCGATCCACTACGAAACCCAGGGCGAGCCCGAGCATCATGCGCTGTGCCATTGCAGCGATTGCCGGCGGAACGCGGGCGCGCCGATGGTCGGCTGGATCGCATTCAAGACGGAGCAGGTGACGATCTCGGGCGATCCGGTGACGTACGAATCGTCCGCATCCGGCCGGCGGCAGTTCTGCGGGCGGTGCGGGACGGGGCTGTTCTATGCCAACGCCGAATTTTTGCCGGGAATCATCGATGTGCAGTCGTGCACGCTCGACGATCCCGAAGCGGTGACGCCGGGTGCGCATATCCAGGTGGCCGATCGCCTGTCTTGATGGCGGACGTGGCCGCATTGCCTGCGTTCGAGCGATATCCGGGCATGTGACATAAGGCCGTTCGCGCGGCGCTTGCGACTATGTGCGGCGAATGGTGGCGGCGGTGTCGAACCGTCGCGAAAGCGTCGCGTGGGCGTCATGAACCGCGCCTAGGGAGTGCGCAGCGACGAGGTTCGTCGTCGGAGATGCCGCATCCAGAAAGGCGTCCCGACGCACTGGCGCCGTCGCCCGCAGGCCGAGGCCCGCGGACCGCAGGACCAATCGAGGAACATCATCATGAAGCTTTTCATCAGCGTCGCTTCGGCGGCGATCGTCGGCGCGTGCCTGTTCTCGGCGGGCGCATCGGCCAATCCCGCGCGTGAGCCGGTGTCGGTGCGCGTGTCGCGTGCCGGGCTCGACCTGACCAGCGATGCCGGGCGGACCGCGTTCCAGCGCCGGCTGCGCTCGGCGATCGCCAGCGCCTGCCAGCCGCGGACCGGTGGCCTCGACGCGCTCGCCGATCTCGCGGCAGTGCCGTCAGGAAATGACCGCGGATGCGAGCGTGAAGCTGGCCGCGTTGCTCGGGCGGAGCGGGACGCAGCTCGCCAGCATCGGTGCGGCTCGCTGAACTAGCGCGCTGATCGGGGAAGAACGTCGGTTCTCATTGATCCTCCCCCGCGAGGGGGAGGTGGCTGGCGCTTGCCAGATGGAGGAGGGAAGCGAAACCTCTGCTCCGTGTCCTCCCCTCCGTCACCTTCGGTGCCACCTCCCTAGCGGGGGAGGATCGGTAAGGCGGCTCCCAAATCAGGCCGAGCCATCGCTTGATCTGCATCTGTCATAAGATTGTCATCGTAAGGGCCGACTGCACATTCCCATGGCAACCTCCACATTTGCACCCGACGCGCTAACGGCTGATTCGAGCGCTGCGGCGTCGGTGCCGCACACTGGCCCCAAGCTCGATCATTCGCTGCATCCCGCGGGGCGCTGGCTGTTCCTCGCCGTGTTGATTGGTGGGCTCGCCTATGCCGGGTTCAGCATCGCCTTCGACACCGCGCAGGTCGGCGAAAGCCTGGCGGGCGGCGCGTTCGCGTTCCTCGCGCTCGCGCTGCTGATCGCGCTCGGGTTCGAGTTCGTGAACGGCTTCCATGACACCGCCAACGCGGTCGCCACCGTCATCTACACGCATTCGATGCCCGCGCCGCTTGCAGTGGTGTGGTCGGGGTTCTTCAATTTCCTCGGCGTGATGCTGTCGTCGGGCGCGGTGGCGTATTCGATCGTCACGCTGTTGCCGGTCGACCTGATCCTGAACGTCGGCAGCGTCGGCGGGTTCGCGATGATCTTCGCGCTGTTGCTGGCGGCGATCGTGTGGAACCTCGCGACCTGGGCGGTCGGTCTGCCCAATTCGTCGAGCCACGCGTTGATCGGGTCGATCCTCGGCGTCGGGCTTGCCAACCAGCTCATCAGCGGCGGTGGGGCGGACGGCACGTCGGGCGTCGACATGGCGCAGGTCTGGAAAGTCCTCTCGCGCTCGCGTTCAGCCCGGTCGTCGGCTTTGTCGGCGCGCTGTTGCTGCTGCTAGTGATGAAGCGGTTTCTCCGCGACAAGAAACTGTACGAGGCACCCGAGGGCCAGACGCCACCGCCGCGCGGCATCCGCGCGCTGCTGATCGGGACCTGCACCGCGGTCAGCTTCGCGCATGGCAGCAACGACGGCCAGAAGGGCATGGGGCTGATCATGCTCATCCTGATCGGCTGCGCGCCGACCGCCTATGCGCTGAACCGGACGATGCCCGAGAGCGCGACGCCGGCCTTCGTCCAGGCGGCGCGGGCGGCATCGGCGGCCTATGTCGCGCATGCCAACGGCGCGCCCGCCACGGTCGGCGCGGCGCGCACGACGGTGACGCAGGCGCTGAAATCGAAGCGTGTCGCGGACCCGATCGTGTACGGCGCGCTGGCGACGCTGTCGGACGACGTGTCGAGCCGGATCGCGGGCTATGGCTCGCTCGGCAAGGTGCCGGCGGCGGCGACGCCGAACCTGCGCAACGACATGTATCTCGTGCTCGATACGACCAAGCTGATCGCCGCCGACAAGGCCGCGCAGGGCCGCTTCACCGCGCAGGAGATCACTACGCTGAAGGACTATGGCGGCAAGCTGGAGCAGGGCACGCGCTATATCCCGACCTGGGTGAAGATCACCGTCGCGCTCGCGCTGGGCCTCGGGACGATGGTCGGGTGGAAGCGGATCGTCGTCACCGTCGGCGAGCGGATCGGCAAGACGCACCTGACCTATGGCATGGGCGCGTCGGCCGAACTGGTCGCGGCGGCGACGATCCTGCTGGCGGTGAATTTCGGCATGCCGGTGTCGACGACGCACATCCTGTCGTCGGGCGTTGCGGGTGCGAGCGTTGCCAATGGCGCCGGGCTGCAGCGGCGCACGGTGATGAACATGGCGCTGGCCTGGGTGATGACGCTGCCGGTGGCGATGCTGTTGTCGGGCGGATTGTATTGGCTGCTGCTGACGCTGGCGCATTCGCTCGGGTATTGAAACTACTCCCGTCATCCTGACGAAAGTCAGGACCCAGAGTAACGAGCGCTGTCCTGCACGGCTCTGGGTCCTGACTTTCGTCAGGATGACGGCGGTAAGTCGATAGGCCGAGTGCCGGAGAGCGGCATGGGAACTACGCGCGCACGCCGGGGGTTGCCTGACCCATGCGCTTACGATGCTCGATCTGTGGCAACTGGGACTGGCTCGCGCGCGACAACTGGTCCGAGTGTAGCCACTGCCGCCTGATGGTACGCGACGTGAACGAGGTCGGCGAAGTGTCACGCGACATCGTCGCACGGCTCGAAAGCGGCATCGTCGATCTGAAGCTCGACCCGGCCGAGCAGTGGACGCTCGACCCGGCGGGTTTGCGCAACGCGGCCTGGCGCTTCGGGTTCGAGGTTACGCCCATCGCACACGTCGAAGGCGATGCACGGTTCCCGCCGGATTATAGTCCCGCCCGAGCGCATTCTAGCCGGGCGAAAGCCGAGCCCCACAAGATAGGGCTCGGAATCATGGCGCGCGCCGCCGACGCGGCCGATATCGTCGAGATCGCGACCGACTATCGCGGCGCCTTTGCCCGGATCGTCGTGCTTCTCGACGGCACGGCGGACGAAGCAGGCGGGCTTGCCGCGCAGATCCCGTGGATCGAGGTTGCCCACCACCCGCTGGCAGGCGATTTCGCCGCGCAACGCAACCGCCTCCAGGATATGATGCGGACCCGCTGGATAATGCAGATCGACACCGACGAGCGTCCCGATGCCGCCTTGCTCGACGCGCTGGGCTGGCTGGTCGCGGCGGCGGACCGCGACGGGTTGCGCTCGCTTGGCCTTCCGCGCCGCAACCTCGTCGATGGCGTCCAGTCCGCGTCGTATCCAGACATCCAGTATCGTCTGAACCGGAGCGATATCCGTTTTGCCGGACGCGTTCATGAGCGGCCGGTCGTACCGTTCGTCGAGAGTTCGCTCGCATTGGCCGGCGCGCTCGAACATCGGCTCGACGGCGAGCGGGTGCGCGAGCGCACGCGGATCTACGAGGCCATGTCAACCGGTGCCGGCAGGCCCGAGGACGAGACGTTGCTGCTCGCTCCTTCGATCCCGTCGCAGTGCCATAGACCGCGATCGTCTGCGCGGCGAGCGTGTCGCGCGTGAACATTCCGGCGGCCCGGCGGCTTGCCGCTGCGTAATGCGCGCGCAACACCGGGTCTTCGATCAGCCGCTGGATCTGCGTCGCCAGATCGTCGCCGGTGCAGGTCTTCGCCAGCAATCCGGCGCCGCTCTCGCCGATAAACAGCCGCGCGCTGGGGTCTTCCGCACAGGCGACGACCGGGCGGCCGAACATCATCGCCTCCTGATACACCAGACCGAAGCTCTCGTACCGCGACGGGGCGACGATCACGTGCGCAGTCTCCATCAGGTCATGCAGCGCCGCTTCGTCGACGCGGTGGTGGCAGGTCAGGCGCGCACGCGCCGATGCCGGGATCGCGCCGACGTCCTCCGCGCGTACGCCGACGATCGTCAGCCGGAAATCGCGCATCCCGGCATCCGCGCGACGCGACAGGATGCGCAGCGCCATGATCAACGCGTCGAAGCCTTGCGATGCTCGTCGCGGCCAACGAACAGCAGGTCGATCGGCTCGCCGAGCGGGTAGGGCGCCGCAGAGCCGCGTGCGACGATCTCGGGCGGCAGGCTCAGGCCAATCACCGCGTGCCGCGGGCCTCGCTAGGCGCCGCGACGCCGTACAAATCCGCGATCTTGTCGCCGTGAAGCTGCGTGTTCGAGATCAGCGCCTTGCTAAAGCGCGCGGCGATGCGTTCCGCCAGCATGGCGGCGCGGCGATCGAACCGGTCGCGCAGGCTCGTTACGGTCTCCGCCGAGGTAGCCGCCGGCGTGGAGTTGCGCGTCACCAGCGGCGCGGGGCCGGCAAGCGCGATCGCCAGACCGGGTGCGTACCAGTTGGTCGCCTCGACGATGTCGAACGGTGCGCGGCGGTGCTCGCGTGCCACCGCTCTACGGAAGGCCAGCGGCGCGACGAGATGGCCGATCCCCGCCACCTTCCTCAGCCCGGCGGCGAAGGACCCCTCACGCAAGCCGCACCCGATTACCGAAACCCGGGCGTCGCGGCTGTCTTCGCGCCGATCCATCGTGAATACACAGACGTCGTTGCCAGCATCCGCCAGCGATTGCGCAATCTCGCGAGCCGCGCGCGTAAGTCCGCTTTTTTCAGGGGGATAGGCCCAGGTGAGTAGAGCGATCCTCACGATGCGCAGTCGCAAGTCGAACGGTGCGCCGAATAGAACGTACTAATCTGCGTCAATACAGGGGTTTCGAGGGTCATCGGCCTGGAACTCGGCAACCCCGCGAGGGGTTCCCTGGGTGAATTGCAGATGAACGGGGACGGGTGTTCGTACTTCATATCGCGTTGCAGGGATGTTTACGCGCAACCGACGTTGAATACGGAATCACCGCCGATACCGGTGGCCATATCCGCTATCTGCTCGATCTGGTCGCCGCCAGCGGTCGAAATCCCGCGATCGACCGGATGGAAATCGTTACCCGCGCGTTCCGCCACGCCGTCTATGCCGAATGCTATGCCGAGCCTGTCGAGACGATCGACGGCACCACGCGAATCGTCCGCCTCCCCACCGAGTCCGAGGCCTATCTGGTCAAGGAAGACCTGTGGACCGAGCATGACAGCCTGGTCGAGGCCCTCGTCGCGCACATCGCCACGCTCGAACAGGTGCCCGATGTCATGCATGCACATTATGCCGATGCCGGGCTGATCGCAGCGCGTGTCTCGGCACGTACCGGCATACCGTATGTGTTCACCGCGCACTCGCTGGGCCGCGTGAAGCTGGCCGCGTTCGACCGCGACTGTGCGGAGACCGCCGGGCTCGATCGCCGGATCGCAATCGAAGAAGAGGCGATCGCCGGCGCCGCCGCGATCATCGCATCGTCGCGCGACGAGGCCGAGGTCCAGTACGCGGATTATGCGAACTACGATCCCGGCAGGATCCGCGTGTTTGCCCCCGGCAGTGACCTCAAGCAGTTCGCGAACTGCCGCACCGACACGCGCGTCGATGCGTTGATCGACCGGTTCCTCGACGATCCTTCCAAGCCGGTGATCCTCGCCATCGCGCGTCCTGTGACCAAGAAGAACCTCGCCGCGCTCGTCCACGCTTATGGCCGCTCGCCCGCGTTGCAGGCCGCGGCGAACCTTGTGATCCTGGCGGGCACACGCGACGATAGTGCGACGCTGGAGCCGGAGATCCGCGACAACATCGCCGAACTGCTACAATTGATCGACCGCTACGACCTGTACGGCAAGGTCGCCTATCCCAAGCAGCATCGTCCCGACGATATTGCCGCAGTATATGCCTACGCGCGCACCCGACGCGGTATCTTCGTCAATCCGGCGCTCAACGAACCGTTCGGTCTGACCCTGCTCGAAGCGGCGGCGAGCGGCCTGCCGGTGGTCGCGACCGACAGCGGTGGTCCGAACGACATCGTCGAGACATGCGGCAACGGCATCCTCGTCGATCCGCGCTCGTCGACCGCGATCACCGATGCGATCCTGAAGATCCTCGACGATCCAGCGCTCTGGTCGCGTTATTCGGCAGCCGGGTCGGTCGCGATCCGGGCGTACGACTGGGACCGTCACGTGCAGCTTTATGTCGGGCTGCTCGAAGAGGTCATCGGCGCCTCCGCACCACCGGTCGCCGAGCGCGAAACGGCGTTGCTGTTGGTGTCCGACATCGACGGAACGCTGATCGGCTGCGCGCAGGGTGTCGGCGACTTCGCGGCCTGGCACGAGGCGCAGACCGACGTCGCGTTCGCGATCGCCACCGGGCGCAGCTTCCACAGTGCGATGGCGGTGCTCGGCCAGCACGACGCGCCACGCCCCGAGATCCTGATCACGTCGGTCGGCTCGGAAATCTATTACCGGACGGTGCGCGGCGCGGTGTACGATCGCGACACCGAATGGGACGGGATCATCGCTGCGGGATGGGATCGCGAGGCGGTCGCCGCGTTGATCGGGCAATATGCGGGGCTGACCCCGCAAAGCCCGCTCGAGCAGCGCCGGTTCAAGCTCAGCTATTTCGCGGACGGCGACATGGCGGCGGCCGAACGTGTGCGTGCGCTGCTGGCGGAGCATGGCCATAGCTGCTCGATCATCCAAAGCCATGGCCGCTATCTCGACGTCCTGCCGCATGCCGCGTCGAAGGGGACGGCGGTCGAGCATGTCCGCCGCCGCCTCGGCCTCGAACCGCGCCAGGTGATCGTCGCGGGCGACAGCGGCAACGATATCGAGATGCTGCGTTCGTCGAGGCACGCCATCATCGTCGCGAATTATTCCGACGGCCTCGGCACGCGCGCGGACCTTGCGCACGGCTATGTCGCGGTCGGCCACCACGCCCGCGGGGTGATCGAAGGCGTGGCGTATTTCCGTGCCGCGGGCGGAGACGGCGAACGGATCAAGCAGGCGTCGTGAGCGTCAGCGTCCTGACGCTGGTCCGCGGCCGCCGCGCGCATCTGGTCAACCTGATCGCCGGGCTGAACGCATCGACGCGCAAACCCGACGAACTGGTGATCGCGTATATGCAGGACACGCCGCACGCCGATCTGCCGGCTACCGATTTTCCAGTGCGTACGGTGTTCGTCGAGGGCGACGAGATGCCATTGGCCGCTGCCCGCAACTGTGCCGCGGCGACGGCGATCGGCGAGCAGTTGATCTTCCTCGACGTCGATTGCGTGCCGTCGCCGACCTTGGTCGCGCGCTATGCCGAGACGGCAGGTTGGCCGGGCGGCATTCGGCTCGGCGAGGTGCTGTATCTTCCGGCGGGGCGATCGATGGCGCGATCGACGTCGTTGCGCTCGACCGGATCGGCGTGCGCCACCCTGCCAAGCCACCGATCGCGATCGACGAAATTCGTCCTACGCCAAGCCACGGCGAACTCTGGGGCCTGTCGTTCGCGCTGTCTGCTTCGGACTGGGCGCGGGCAGGGGGCATGGACGAGCGCTATGTCGGCTATGGCGGCGAGGAAACCGACTTCGCCGCACGCCTCGAGCGTGCCGGCGTGCCGATGTGGTGGATCGGTGGCGCGCGTGCGTATCACCAGCATCACGTCGTCCACACGCCCGCCTACCAGCATTTCGACGCGATCGTCCGCAATGCGCGGCTGTTCCGTGCGACCTGGGGGCGGTGGTGCATGGACTATTGGCTCCGGCAGTTTGCCGAGCGCGGGCTGATCGCGTGGGATGCGGATACGATTACGGTCTTGCGCCAGCCAACTGAAGCGGAGGTCGCTGCTTCGAGGATGCCGCCGGAGACGTTGTTCAGTTGATGCGAGGTGTGCGTGGCTTCGATCGCCTCTTGAGTGCGCCGGCTCCCAATACGTCACCCCCGCGAAAGCTGGGGTCTCCCGCGTTGCAGCCGACGGAAGTCCCATGACGATATCCCAGCTTTCGCTGGATGATGGGGGAGGACGAGAGATGGCGGGGACAAACACGGAAGGCAGTTACGTCTCGATCCTCCCCCGCCAGGGGAGGTGGCTGGCGTCAGCCAGACGGAGGGGGCGGTTGGCGACACATCTGTTTCCTGTCCTCCCCTCTGTCACCTTGGGTGCCACCTCCCCTGCCTGGAAAGGATCGTTTACCCCCCGGAGCGCGCCTATTCCGCCGCCCAGAGAGAAACCGCCAGCCCTTCCAGATACGCCGCCGCGACCTTCGCCGCGTCGTCGTCATACAACCCGGCCAGCGCCCCGGGATCGAGCGCCTTCGCAGCGTCCAGAATCCCCCGCCACGGCGCCAACGCCCCGGGCCACGCCGGCAGCGCAACCGCCGCCCCAAGCTCCGCGAGCCGTTCCGCCTTGCGTGTTTGCTCGCCGAAATACCGCCACTCGGGCGCGCACACATAAGGCCGCCCGACCCGTGCGATCTCGTGCACCGTGTTGTCGCCCGCCGACGCGATCACCACGTCGGCCGCGGCGATGTGGTCGGTCACGCCCGGCACCCAGCCCAGCTCGACCAGATTGCCGAAGTCGGTCTCATGCCCCTCGCGGTGGACCGGCCCCAGCACCAGCCACAACGCATCCGGCACCGCCCGCGCCGCCATCGTCAGCGGCGCATACGGTGTGCCCGCCCCACCACCACCGGTGAGTACGACGACAATTTCCTGATCCGGATCTAGGCGGAGTTTGGCGCGCGCCTCGGCCTTGGTCGGCACCGGATCGACCGTCGTGCAGAGGCCGCCCGCGTAGCACGTCTTGGCGCGTACCCAGTCCGGCGTGTCGCCCTGCTCGAGCGCTTCGCCGAAGGGCGCGAGCAGGCCGACGCTCGCCTGATACGCGCCGAGATGCCCCGGATCGAGCCGGTCGCCGTGCATCCGGATGCTGATCGCCGGGACACTGGCGATCCGCGCGAGCAGCGCGATCTCCGCCGACACGTCGACCACGAACAGCGCCGGATCGACGTCGTCGAGATGATCGACGATCGTCCGCATCGTCGCCCGCGTCTTCGACACCCCGAGCGGGACGCAATGCATCACCTCGGGCGTGGCCTGTGCGAACAGCCCCGGGGTCGGCACGGGCGCGCCGATCATGTCGGGCAGCGCCGCGATCGTGATCGGCCGCTCGAAGCCGTCGAACAGCGACGGTCTGGCGGTCAGGATCGTCACCGCGCGCTCGGGCGGAAGTTCGCGAATGATCGCCATCGCGCGGTTGGCGTGGCCGCGACCCTGGTGATGGATGAAGAACGTGATCGGTTGGCTCATGCCGATCGCTGTACCGGAGCCGCGCGCGAAGGCGATTGATGTCGATCAGCATAGTCGGCGCTCAACCCGAATGCCGCCTCGACATCGGGATCGAGCCAAGCCGCGATATGCGCCGCATCCTCCGCCGCCAGATCGGGATACGCGGTCGGCACATAGGGCGCATGGCCTTGCCCCTTGTAGCTGGTGATCGGCACGAACGGCTCGCGCCGCTCGATTTCCGCGACCGCCGCCAGCGCCGTCACGAACGCGGCCGGATCGCGCGAGAACGCATCGTAACCCAGCAGCGCGACGTTGTGCGCGCGGTTCGTCAGCGACGACCAATGGCGAAGCTTGGCGGTCCGCTTGGCGATGCAATTGGCGAAACGTTCGCCGGTCTCCGGATCGCGCTCGTGCAGCATCTCGTCGCCGTGCATCGGGTGGCCGGGCTCGATATGCCCGAAATGATCGTCCCAATAGCTGTGCCAGTCGCTGCGGATGAACGCGTCGAACGGCTTTGCCTTGAGCTCGGGATGCGCATGCCACGGCTGGCGGTGAAGGCTGCGCGCCCAGTCATACGCATCGCGCGCCACCACCAGCACCAGCGTATCCTTCACGAACAGCGTCTGCGGCGGCACGAACCAATGCTTGAACCCGAACGCCTCGGTGATCGCGACGCCGGGCATGTTCGCCTCGATCGCGCGCGTCACGAGGTTGGTCCCGCTGCACCGCTGGCCATAGATCTGGACGCGCGTGATCGGCACGTCGCCACGTTTTACGACCCGCAGCCCGGGCAAAGGCTGTTGCCAGTTCAAGGACTTGGGGGCGTTGGTGGCGATCGACATGATGCCGTGCCGCTAGCCCCGACGCGCGGTTCGTTCAATACCGCCGATCGCGGCAGCCGGCAGCCGACGTGCACCCCCGGTATATGTTTCGTGCATGTTCACAATGTGAATCCCATGACACGCACCAGTCACCAAATGTATAGATCGGCAATGGACCGTTATAAACCGTGCCGACCATACAACACATCACGACGATGACGGTTCGAAGACACTTTAACGATTGTCGAACATTCAGACGCGCTTCAGATATCGGCGACGGAACCAATCCGTAATCGCACAAAAATGCCGCAATACATGGGATTGCGGTTCAGGGAGTATCGACATGCGTCTGGATTTTCGCAAGCGCCTTCTGGCGTCTACGCTACTGCTTGGGATCGCCACGCCGGTCTGGGCGCAGGCCACGGAGCAGACATCGCCTGCCGCATCGCTTGATACGGCGACCGATCAGGCGGCGCCCGAGGATGGCGACACGATCGTCGTGACCGGCTCGCGGCTTGGCGGTGAAAGCCTGCGTCAGGCGTCGCCGATCTCGGTGGTCAGCGCCAAGGAAATCGCGCTGTCGGGCCAGATCAACGTCGAGAGCGTCCTGAAGGACCTTCCGCAGTTGATCCCCAGCACGACCGGCGCCTCGAACAACCCGGGCGGCGGCGTCGCGACGGCGGACCTTCGCGGTCTCGGCTCGACGCGCACGCTCGTCCTCGTCAACAACCGTCGCTACGTCGCCTATGACTCGAACCAGGTCGTCGATCTCAACACCATACCCTCGGCGCTGATCGAGCGCGTCGACATCGTCACCGGCGGCCGTTCGGCAGTGTACGGCTCGGATGCGATAGCGGGCGTCGTCAACTTCGTGATGAAGAAGGACTTCAGCGGCGTCCAGGCGAACGCGAACTACCGAATCAACGAAGCCGGCGACGGCGGCAACTTCAACGGCAACCTGTTGCTCGGCGGCAATTTCGAAGACGGCCGCGGCAATGCGACGATCTATTTCGATTACACCAAGCGCAACGGCATCCTCCAGTCGGCGCGCGATTATTCGCGCCAGGCTCTGGTCGACGACGGCGCGGGCGGCCTGATCGCTGGCGGTTCGGGCTCGATCGAAGGCACCCGCTTCGCGCTCGGCGGCGTCAACCGCAAGTTCGAGACCGACGGCAGCTACTCGGCGTACAACTCGGCGACCGACGCGTATAATTATGCGCCCTCGAACTATCTGCAGGTCCCGCAGGAGCGGTTCCTCATGAGCGCGCAGACGCATTACGAGGTCAGCAAGGCGTTCAACGTCTATGCCGAAGGTCAGCTGATCAACAACCGCGTCAAGAACCAGCTCGCGCCGACGCCGTTCACCGGCTCGGTCGAACTCGACGTCGATTCGTCGTTCCTGTCGCCCAGCTCGCAGGCGTTGCTGCGCGGTCGTGATACCGATGGCGACGGCTATGTGACCTCGACGATCTATCGCCGCCTGACCGAGGTCGGTGCGCGTGTCTCGAACAACGACAACACGGCATATCGCGCGGTGCTCGGTGTCAATGGCGATATCGGCGGCGGCTGGAACTACGACGCGTATTACAGCTATTCGCGTACCCGCGCGACCGAGACCCAGACCGGCAACGTGTCGCGCAGCCGCGTGTTGCAGGCGCTCAAAACCACGTATGACTCCAGCGGTAACCTGGTATGTTCGGATCCCAGCAACGGCTGCGTCCCGCTGAACATCTTCGGTGCGGGCAACATCAGTTCGGCTGCCGCGGACTTCATCTCGATCCCGACGCAGAACTCGAGCACGATCAGCGAGCAGGTCGCCAGTGCGTCGATCTCGAACCGCAACCTGTTCGATCTGGGCGCGGGTCCGGTCGGCATCGTCTTCGGTACCGAGTATCGCCGCGAACAAGGCGCCTATAGCCCCGATTTCGCGCTGTCGTCGGGCGACGTGGTCGGCTTCAACGCGGGCGAAGGGCTCAGCGGCGGTTACGACGTGAAGGAAGCCTATACCGAAGTCGCCGTCCTGTTGCTCGCCGATATCCCGCTGATCAAGAAGCTCGAAGTGAATGGCGCGTATCGCTATTCCTATTATTCGACCGCGGCAAAGTCGGTGAACACCTATTCGGGTGGCGTCGTCTGGTCGCTGATCGACGACATCTCGCTGCGGGGGCAATATTCGCGGGCCGTCCGCGCACCGACCGTGAACGATCTTTACAGCGGTTCGTCGCAGGATTTCCCGGCGGCGACGGATCCCTGCACGACCGCGGTTGCCGTGACCAACACCAACCTCAACGCAAGCTGCCTTCGACCGGCGTTCCCGCCTCGCTGATCGGTACCGCTTATGACGGTGGCAGCACGCAGATCCAGACGATCAACGGCGGCAACCCGGCACTGCGCGAGGAAACGTCGGACACGTACACCGCCGGCATCGTCCTCCAGCCCCGCTTCCTGCCCGGCTTCTCGTTCACGGCCGACTATTACAAGATCAAGATCGCGAACTACATCTCGACGGTCGGCACCACCAACCTCATCCGTGCCTGCTATGGCGATGCGGACAACAACTACACGCCGTACAACGCCAGCTATTGCTCGTCGCTGCCGCGCGACGGCAACAGCTATGCGATCACCGATGCCGTCAACACGCTGGCCAACACCGGTGGCGTGACCACCCGCGGCGTCGATTTCGAGGCGCGGTACGGCCTGCCGTTGAACTTCGGTGCATTCGGCAGCGAAACGAGCAAGCTTGACTTCAGGGTAAGCGGCACGCGGCTGATCGCGTTCAACTACAACCCGCTCGCATCGATCCCCGACCTGACGATCAACTGTGCGGGCAAGTTCGGCACGACGTGCGGCAACCCGTACGCCAAGTGGCGCCTGTCGGCCCGCACGACCTATTCGACCGGTCCGGTGACGGTTTCGCTGCTCTATCGCTACCTGTCGCCGGTGAAGGACGATGACAATGGTACGGTATATGCCGTCGAGAAGATCAAGGCGTACAACTACTTCGACCTGACCACGGCGTTCGAGGTGAAGCCCGGCTTCACCTGGTCGGTCGGCGTGAACAACCTGTTCAACAAGAAGCCCCCGATCATGGGCGACAACCAGGAACAGGCAAACACCTACCCGTCGACCTACGATTCTTACGGCCGTGCCTTCTTCGTCAGCACGAACGTCAAGTTCTAGGGTCGAACGCCTGCAATCCTCCCCGCGGGGCGGAGGATTGCAGGCACTGCCCGACGGGACGCGTGCTCCTGACCCTGTGCTGCCCCCGCCTCCATGTCACCGTGGCGGCTGGGGCAGGGCAGGGCTTTTCGACTTCGCAATATTGCGTGCGGGCCTCGCTGATGCGCGCTTTGAAACAAACGGACATATCGCGGACAAACGCGCGATCCATGACCGCGTACATGATCGCAAACCATTACGGCCTCCCCGTTTCCGTCTCGCCGGGTTCACATGGCCCCGCCTCGCATGTCCCGGCTTCGCAACTCGACGACCACGCAGCCGTCGACGGCACCGATGCCGGTGGCGCGCGGATCGTCATCGTCGACGACGATCCCGGCCTGCGCGAGTTGCTGACCGAGTTCCTCGTCGATCACGGCCTGCGCGCCGAAGCGGTCGATAGCGGCGCGGCACTGCGCACCCGGCTCGGCCGATCGCCCTGCGACCTGATCGTCCTCGACATGATGATGCCCGGCGAGGACGGCCTGTCGGTGCTGCGGACGCTGACCCGTAATGGCCAGGCACCGGCGGTCATCATGTTCTCGGCACTGGCGAGCGAGGTGGACCGGGTCGTCGCGCTCGAACTGGGCGCAGACGATTATGTCACCAAGCCCGCCAGCCCGCGCGAGATCCTCGCCCGGATCCGTTCTGTCCTGCGGCGGCGCTGTGCCGGGCTCGCGCACAGGGATGGCGCATCGAATGCGGAGCAACAGGGCGACGGCGCGGTGCCGCCGGCGCGCGCGATGACCTTCGCGTTCGCCGGCTGGACGCTCGATTGCCGGATGCGCACGCTCTACGCGCCCGACGGCACGATGGTCCGCCTGACCGATGGCGAGTTCCAGTTGCTCAACGTGTTCGTGTCGCAGCCGCAGACCGTGCATTCGCGCGACGACATGATCGCGCAGTCGGGCCGCACCGACAGCATGGCGCGTGGGCGGACGATCGACGTGAACATCAGCCGCCTGCGTCGCAAGCTGCACGCCTATGACACCGTCGAGATCATCCGGACGGTGCGCGGCAACGGCTATATCTTCATGCCGGCTGTCACCGCGGCCTGAGACGTCGCGCGATTCCGACCCCGATCGCCGCTCTGATTGCGGCCCCGATTGCGACAAGCGCACGGTCGCAATACACGGCGCGTGTATGACGCAATCGTTCTTTCCGATCGGCCGCCGGTGATGCGGATCGACGCGCACCAGCATTTCTGGACCTATTCACCGGTCGCGCATCCGTGGATCGAGCCCGGCAGCGTGCTGGCGCGCAATCATGCGCCGGCCGATCTGATGCCGTTGCTCGATCGGGCCGGGTTCGACGGCTGCATCGCGGTGCAGGCCGAGCAGACCGAGGCTGAGACCGACGTGTTGCTTCGGCTCGCCGCGGATACGCCGCGTATCCTGGGCGTGGTCGGCTGGACCGATCTCACCGCGGACGATGTCGAGGACCGGCTCGATGCAGTGCGGCGGGTTCCGGCGCTGGTTGGCTTCCGGCACATGGTGCAGGACGAACCGGCGGACGATTTCCTGCTGACCCTCGCGTTCGTGCGCGGCGTCCGCGCGGCGCTGGCGCGCGGGTTCAGCTACGACATCCTCGTCAAGCCGCGGGAGGCCGGGCATGTCCGCCGGTTCGTCGATCTGGTCGGCGTCGACGCTGTCCGCGAAGGCCAGCTGATCCTCGATCACGGCGCCAAGCCCGCCATCGCGACCGGCGGCTGGCAACCCTGGGCCGATGCGATCGCCGACATGGCTCGCGCGCCTGCGCTGCTTTGCAAGCTGTCGGGGCTGGTGACCGAGGCGGACCACGCGACCTGGACCGCGGATCGGATTGCGCCCTATCTGGATCATCTGCTCGCCTGTTTCGGTCCCGATCGGCTGATCTTCGGCTCCGACTGGCCGGTCTGTCGCCTCGCGGCTGACTATCAGGCGGTCCACGATCTGATCGAAGACTTTGTCACGCACGCCTGTCCCGAAGCGCGCGACCGCATCTTCGGTGGTACCGCGGCGATCGCCTACGGTCTGTAGCGGGCGCGGCGCTCGGTCGGAGCGTCGCGCTCCGCGCTACTCACCCCGCACCCCGCACCATTTCCTGACGGGGATCCCGGTTATGGATGCGGCGATGCCCCAGCGACGCGCTCGATCTCCTGCCGTGCGCCTCGCTCCCACGGCGCTCGCTCCCAGGGCTCTCGCTCGCGGCCATCACCGCGTCGGCCGTCCTCCGAACACTGGCTGCTGCTGCTCGGCGCCGCGGTCGTGTTTGCGGTGATCTGCGGTTCGCTCACCGATCTGCCCTGGCCGACCGCAAGCACCGATTTGCGGCGTCCGCGCCGGCTCACCATGGCGCAGGCCCGCGCCTCCAATGCGCTCGTCCCGATCGTGGTAAAAGAGCGCTCGCCCGCCAAGCGCTTCCGCTTCCGCGGCGGTCCGGCGGCGCGCGAACAGGCGACCGAATGCCTCGCGACGGTCGCGCTGTACGAGGCCGGCAGCGACCGCGACGGACAGCGCGCCGTGATCCAGGTCGTGCTCAACCGGGTCCGCGCGCCGGGGTTTCCCAAGACGGTCTGCGGCGTGGTCTATCAGGGATCGAACCGGAACACCGGGTGCCAGTTCTCGTTCACCTGCGACGGATCGCAGACGCGCCGGCCCGAACGCAACGGGTGGGAGCAGGCTCGCCGTGCCGCCCGCAGGGCGCTCGGTGGTTACGTCTATGCGCCGGTCGGCCGGGCGACGCACTATCACACCGACTGGCTGGTCCCCTATTGGCGGTCGTCGCTGGTCAAGGTGGCGACCGTGCGTTCGCATATCTTCTATCAGCGGCGATGACGCTCTTGCCGGAGCCCATTCCCGCATCGGCCCGACGGACAAGGATATCCATGTCGAACCTTCTACGAACCGCGACCGGCACCGCGTGCCTCGGCCTGCTCGCTTTGGCCGGTTGTGCAGGCGGATCCTATCGCCCGGTCAGCGATGCCCCGGTCAAGCTCGGCGGTCCCTATCGGGTGAGGGGCGCCACCTATGTGCCCGCCGTCGATCCCACCTACGACGTGCTTGGATACGCTAGCTGGTACGGATCGGAATCGGTAACCGTACCGCGAGCGGCGAGCGGTTCCGCCCCGACTGGACGACCGCGGCGCATACCACGCTGCCGCTGCCGACCTATGTCGAGGTCACCGCGCTCGATACCGGTCGGCGGATCATCGTGCGGATCAACGATCGGGGCCTGCTCGCCGGCGGCGCGCGGATTATCGACCTGTCGCGCGGCGCGGCCGATCAACTGGGGGTTCGCGCAGCGGGCCAGGGCGCGGTCAGGGTTCGCATCGTCGAGCCGACCGCCGACGACCGTGCCCGCCTCCGCAAGGGCAAGCGCGCGAGAGCTGCCGCCGATCTCCGAGCATGATCGGCTGAGCCTCAGGTCACAGCTGGCTGCCGCCGGATTCTGATCGCCGAACTATCGGTCAGGATCTACGGGTCAGGATCTATGGGTCAGTCTGCGCGATCGCACCAATGCCCGCGATGCGCAGCCTCGAACGCGGCGAGATCGTCCGCGTCGTCCATCATGCGACGCGCGCGCTCCAGGCAGTGATCGGCCAGTGCGCGGATGTCGCGCCGGCTGCGGGCAGCGCCGAGTGAAGCGCCGCGAGCGTGACGGTCAGCCGGATCGTGACTTCGGCCTCCTGGCTCCCCTCGCGCAGGATCGGGCGGAAGGCATCGGTCAGCATCTCCTCGACGGTCGGGCGCGTCAGATAGACCGGCGGCAGGTCGTCGATCTGCACCGCGTCGGGCTGGTCGACCGGCAGGTTGAGCAGCACCCGCAGCAACGCGTTGAGCACCTCGATCGCGGTACCGGGATCGTTGGTCGCGGGCGACAAGGCCCGGCTTGCAATCTCCGACAGCGCGATCAACCCGAGCCGCGGGTCCTGGTCGAACGAGCGATGCCGCTCGATCGTGAAGGCGCGCAGCATGAGCGTCCGCAGCGCGTCGTCGACCGTGCCTTCGATCCGCATCAGGTCGCGGTGCGGGTGGACCATTGCGCCCGGCAGTACGACGACATGGATGACGATCCCCCGCTGCGTCGCGATCGCACCCAGCGCGGCGACGTCGACATGCGTGACATAGCCGGTCGTCTCGCCACGGATCGACTGTGCCCCGGCCGGCACCGCGATCGCGGGACGCCCGCCGAGATACGGCGTGGCGGCAAAGTCCGTCATCGCGTCGGCGGCGGCATTTTCGACCCGGTCGATGACGTCGGACATCCGGCCGAACGCGGTGATGTGCGCGATCCAGCGCAACAGCGTGACGACCACCCAGATGACGATCAGGACCGTCGCGCCGAACAGGATGATGCGGCCTTCGCTGCCATAGGCGTGCGTCTGGAGGCCGATGATCCCGACGATCGAGAATACGAACGCGCCGAGGAAGGTCGACAACGCGTTCTGCGAGGTGGGGTCGTTGATCAGCAACTGGCGTCGCGCGCGGCGTCGCCAGTTGCGTCGCCGACGAATAGGCGCTGACCATCGCCGTCAGCGAAAAGGTCGTCACCGCCAGC
Source organism: Sphingomonas sp. AC411 (assembly GCF_979253035.1). Classification (NCBI taxonomy): domain Bacteria; kingdom Pseudomonadati; phylum Pseudomonadota; class Alphaproteobacteria; order Sphingomonadales; family Sphingomonadaceae; genus Sphingomonas; species Sphingomonas sp. AC411. The sequence continues at coordinate 616,262 of NZ_CEEDAQ010000001.1, forward strand.
ATGCTCGACGCCATGATCTGCAGGATCGTGCCGACCGCGTCCTGGCCCAGATCGGCGCCGAACGCATAAGGGAGATAGGGCACGATCGCGCCCGACAGGATCGCCAGCACGACGCTCAACAGGCTGATGACCGCGGCACGAAACCAGATCTTCCGGACGATCCGGCGCAGGATCCACGACCATTTCTTCATGCCTGTTCCCCGGTCGAAGCCTGTGCGCCCTAGACGGGAACGGTCGCGCGCATGAAACGCTCCGGGGTACATTGCAGCTTGCCATGCCGGGGTGACGGACGAGGGCGCATAATCTAGGTCAATGTCGCATGTCTGGGTTTTTCGATCGATTGATGCCGGCGCGGCGCTGGACCCCGTCGCGGTATCGCGCGCTGCTGCGGGCGCGTGGCCCTCGCTCGGTCCAGTTCAGGACGCGTGCGGCGATCCTGGTAGGGGCGATCCTCATCGGCGTGGTCGCGACCGTCTTTGCCGAGGCGGCGGATTGGGCGGCGTCGGTTTTCGCCGGCTATGCGTCGCGCTGGCACTGGTTGCCGCTGGTGACGACGCCGCTGACCTTCATGGGACTGGTCTGGCTGACCCGCCGCTATGCGCCGTTCTCGCGCGGCTCGGGCATCCCGCAGGTGATCGCCGCGCAGGCCGACCCCAACGAGGCCACCCGCACGCTGATCTCGCCGCGGACCGTCGTCGCAAAGGCGGTGCTGACGATCGGCGCGGTGCTGGGCGGCGCATCCGTCGGCCGCGAAGGGCCGACCGTCCAGCTCGCTGCGGCGGTCATGGGCGCGACGCACCGCCTCGTCCGCGTGCCGTTGCGGGGCGGCGTATTGATCGCAGGTGGCGCGGCGGGCGTTGCCGCGGCGTTCAACACGCCGCTCGCCGGCTTGCTGTTCGCGATCGAGGAACTGGCGTCGGCCTATGAACAGCGCGTGACGTTGCTCGTGCTAGCGGCGATCGTCATTGCCGGGATGGTCGCACAGTCGGTACAGGGCGATTACATCTATTTCGGCGCGATCGGCGCGCACATGCCGCTGCTGTCCGCCTTATTGGTCGCGCCGGTCGCCGGGATCGTCGGTGGCATGGCGGGCGGCCTGTTCTCGCGCACGCTGCTGGCGATGGCGCTCGGACGCAACCGCGTGACGGGCTGGACGCGTGCGAACCCGGTGAAGTTCGCCGGGGCGTGCGGCGCTGTCGTCGCGCTGCTCGGCGTGTTCACCGGGCTCACCTGGGGCACCGGCTATTCCGCCGCGCGGGCGATGATCGTCGGGGTCGACGCGCCGCTCTGGTTCGGGCCCGCCAAGTTCGTCGCGACCGCGGCGACGGCGATCGCGGGGCTGCCCGGCGGCATCTCGCGCCCTCGCTCGCGGTCGGCGCCGGCGTCGGCAACCTGCTGCGCGAGGTCTTTCCCGGCGAGCCCGCAAGCGCGATCGTCATTCTCGGCATGGTCGCCTATTTCGCCGGCGTCGTCCGCGCGCCGTTGACCGCGGTGATCATCCTGTCCGAAACCACCGCCAGTCGCGGCCTCATGCTGCCGATGTTCGCAACCGCCTTCATCGCCGACGCCGCCAGCCAATGGATCTGCCGCGAAAAGCTCTATCACGGACTATCCAAGACCTTCGCCATGCCAGTCCCGTCCTCGCCCGCCGCGACCAAGTGACGGGCTGAGCAGCGGACATCCGAGAAGCTTAGCAGCCGTTTCTCGCTATACCCTTTGCCGAGAAACGTCCGTCTCAGGGCCCGATATCGATCGCCTGCGCCTCGGCCCGCTTCGCCGCCGCCTTGGCGAACCCGAGCTGTTCCGCGATCGGGTCGTTCCAGCCATACGGATCGGTGCGGAACGCGACCCGCCCGCCATCGTCGACATAGACGTTGTGATACAGCAACCGGACCGGGATACGGCGCGGCAACGGCACGAAGGTCATTTCGCCCGAGGCCTGCGCGATCTGCCACGCCTCGGTAACGCCCTCGTCCTCGGCGAGCATCTGCGCGAACCCCAGCGCATCCTCGACACGCACGCAGCCGTGACTCAGATGACGCTGGCTGCGATCGAACAGCCCCGGCGCGGAGGTGTCGTGGAGATAGATCGCCTGGTCGTTCGCCATGTCGAACTTGACCAACCCCAACGCGTTGCTCGGCCCCGGCTGCTGGACGATCCAGCCATCGCGCATCACCATGTTGTGCTCGGCGAGATAGTCTTCGCCGACATTCGCCATTTCGCCGTTCTGGATCGACTTCGGCACCGTCCATGTGGGATTGGCGACGAGGCGATAGATCGGCGACGACAGCGCCGGCGTTTCGCGGCCGGGCTCGCCGACGATCACCTTGCGCTGGTTGACCACCGCGCCGTCGCGGTAATAGCGGAGTTGCGCGGCGGCGGTGTTGACGTCGATCCGCGTCGCCGGTGGGGTCCGCGTCAGCCAGCGCCGCCGCTCGAGCCCGACTGCCAGCGCGCGTGCCCGGTCGCCGGCGCCGAGATTGAGCACCTTCAACGTCTCTGGCCCGACCACCCCGTCCGCGGCGATACCGTAATCGGTCTGTAGCCCTTTCAACGCGTCGGCCATCGCCTGCGTGTAGAGCATCGACGGCTGCGTCGCGGCGAGCGGCACTAGAGCGGGCGGCGCAGGGGCCAGCGGATCGGCGGCCACCGCCAATGGGTCCGTTGCGGTCGGCAGATACCCACTCTCCATCAGTTGCTCGACGATCGTCGGCACACGCGCGTCGCGATTGCCGACGCGGATCACACCTGACGGGATTGCCTGCACCGGCGCTGCGACGGTCGCCTTGGCGCTGAACGCGAGATACGCGTCGGACAGCGCCTTATACTCGGCGTCCTGCGGGGCCAGTCCGTCGAACCACGCGACGAGATCGCCCTTGGCCAGCGCGCGCGCCAGACCCGCGGCGAGGTCCACCTTGGGCCGGGGCAGCGTGTAGACCTCATGCAGCGATGCCGGATCCACCCGACCCTGCGCGAGCGCTCCAGCATAATCGAGCGCGGCTTTCGTGCGGGTGATGTCGTCGCTTTCCGCTGGATCGGCGAGGAACGCGATCCGGTCCAGGCCGTGGCGCGCGCGATCGGCGAGCACGCGGTCGAATGCCTCCATATTGCCCGCCGACCAGACCGCGCGCCACCCGGCCTTGGCATAGAGGGCACGACTGGCAGGATCGGTAACCGCCTGCTTGGTAATGGCGATCGGTCGTTCCGAGGGGGTATCCGCGGGTCGGCGGACAGCGTCCTGAGCGAAGGCGAACCCTGCAGGGGCCAGGGTAACGAACGGCAGCGCGGCCAGAATCAGCCGCGCGCGCAATGTCTTGACTATCATGGCTGCCCAACGCCTGACCGGGGCGATCGCCTCACCAACACGTCAGAATTCGCGCCCGCGACCGGCGGCTATCTTGCTCGAGAGCGTTGTATTTCCGGAGGGGCGGCCGTGAAATTCACGCCGATCGATCGCGACATGCGCGGATCAAAAATGGCTCCCTGAGTAGGATTCGAACCTACGGCCACTCGATTAACAGTCGAGAGCTCTACCGCTGAGCTATCAGGGAACGTTGCCGGAGGCGGCTCTATAAACGGCCAGTCGGACGATGCAAGCAGGTTTCGCCGCAAAAATGCAAAGTCCGCGATAAACCGGGGTCAGGAGACGAACTGCTCCATCGTGATGCGGTCGTCCAGCGCGTGCTCGGGATCGAACAGCAGCGTCAGTTCGCGTGCGCGGTCCATGCAGATGTCGACCTGGGCCACATCGCGGATCTCGCGCTGGTCTGCGACCGCGGAGACGGGGCGCTTGCCGGGATCGAGCACGCGGATGCCGATGCGGGCCTTGTCGGGTAGGATCGCGCCGCGCCAGCGCCTGGGGCGGAACGGGCTGATCGGGGTGAGCGCGATCATGCCGGAGCCAAGTGGGAGTATCGGGCCCTGTGCCGACAGGTTGTAAGCGGTCGAGCCGGCCGGCGTCGCGACGAGGATACCGTCGCAGGCGAGCTCCGGCAGGACGATGCGGTCGTTCACCGTCACTTCGAGGTTCGCGGTCTGGCGGGTCTCGCGCAGGAACGACACTTCGTTGATCGCGGGCAGCGTGTGGGTGCGCCCATCGACGCCGAGCGCGGTCATGCTGAGCGGGACGACCTTGAACGGTTTCGCGCGCTCCAGGCGGTCGCCCAGGCCATGATGGCGCCATTCGTTCATCAGGAAGCCGACCGTGCCGAGGTTCATCCCGAACACCGGAACGGGCGGCTTGCGGCGTTCCAGCATGGCGTGGAGCGTCTGGAGCATGAACCCGTCGCCGCCGAGCGCGATGATGACGTCGGCCTCCTCGACCGATACCCACTCGCCCAGGTCGGCGAGTTGGGCCTCTGCCGCACGAGCGGGCGGGGTGTTGGACGCAACCAGCGCCCGCCGCTCGTACCGGATCATCCGCCGGTGACGCTCATGTGGCGTGCGACGGCCGGGCCTTCGCCCTGGCCGATGCGGAAGTCGTGTGCCTTTGGCTTGGCGAACAGGCCGGCGTCGATCGCTGCGTCGAGCCCGGCGGTACCGCCCTCGCGCAGCGCCGCCTTCAGATCGACCTGATCGTCATGGCCGAGGCACATGTAGAGCTTGCCTTCGGTGGTCAGGCGAACGCGGTTGCAGCCATCGCAGAAGTTCGCGGTCAGCGGCGAGATCAGCCCGAGGCGCGTGCGCGTGCCGTCGACGCTCCAGTAGCGCGCGGGGCCACCGGTCTTGTGCGCGTCGCGCGCCAACGTGAACTGCTGGCCGAGTTCGTCGAACACCTTGGTCAGCGGCAGGAAACGATCGGTGCGGTCCTCGTCGATCGCGCCGAGCGGCATGGTCTCGATCAGCGACAGGTCGAAGCCTTCGTCGCGGCACCAGGCGAGCATCGGCGCGATCTCGTCCTCGTTGAAGCCCTTCAACGCGACCATGTTGATCTTGATCGCGAGACCGGCATCACGTGCGGCGTAGATGCCGCCGATGACCTGCGCGACATCGCCGTGGCGGGTGATGTAGCGAAAGCGCTCCGGGTCGCGGCTGTCCATGCTGACATTGACGCGGCCGATGCCGGCATCGACCATCGCCTCGGCATGCTGCGCGAGACGCGTGCCGTTGGTCGTCATCGTCAGCTCTTCGAGCCCCGATCCGATGTTGTGACCGAGGCGCTGGATGAGTTCCGCAACGTCGCGACGCACGAGGGGTTCGCCACCCGACAGACGGATCTTGGTGACGCCGCGCGCGATGAAGCGCTCGGCGATGATCGCGATCTCCTCGAGGCTCAACAACTTGGCGCGTGGCAGGAACGTCATCTGCTCGGCCATGCAATAGCGGCAGCGCAGGTCGCAGCGATCCGTCACCGAAATCCGCAGATACTTGATCGTGCGGCCGTGCGTATCCTGCAATGGCTTTTGCGTGAGGGTTGGAGCTGACGTCATCGCATCAGAGCTAAGACGTGGCTGTCCCGATAACAATGCCGGATCGGCCGGTAACGGACGGGCAAATGGATTGGCGGGGGCGATGCGCCAGCTAAGCTCGCACCGATGGGAGTGGGTGCGACGGATATGGAAGACATGCAGACAGCAACGACACTGTTTGCGGTATCGTTCCGTCAACGCGGTGAAATCGCGGAGATTTTGACCGGGGCGGGGCTGGTGCGGACTGGCATGCGGCGGTGTCCAGCGATGCCGTTGCGATCGAAAGTCGCTTCCTCGCCAGCGGTGCGGCGGTGGCGCTGATCGACGCGCGCGGCGCGCTCGACGAAGGGCTCGCGGCGACGCTGGCGCTGGGTGGACTGTGCGCGACCAATGGCGCTGCGCTGCTCGTGCTGGTGTCGCGCAGCGACGTCGGGGCGATCGGCGAGTTCTTCGATGCGGGCGCGACGCAGTTCCTCGTCAGCCCGGCAAGCGGCAGCGAACTGGTTCAGGCACTGCGCTTCGCCGGGCGTCATGCGGTCCGCACCGCTGGCAACGCGATCGACCGGCGCCGGATACCCGGTGCGTCGCTGTACGACCGGGAAACCGGTGACGTCCGCCGCTGGATCATCGGGCGGATCGCCGGCGATTGCCCGGTCGCGGTGGTGCTCGTGTCGTTGTCGCGGCTCGACATCGTCAACGCGGCGCACGGACGGCCCGCGGTCGACGCGCTGATCGAGACGGCGGTGCGGCGGACCGAGACGATCGCACACGCGGCGATCGGCGTCGATCTGATGGTGGCCCGGCTCGGCGGTTCGGAATTCGCGCTCGTATTGGAGGCATCCGGCGCGGCCGTGACGGCGGCGATCACCGCACTGGACGCCGCCTTGGCGCGACCGTTCCGCGTGGCGGATACGCGCGCGGTGCTCGGCTGCCGGTTCGGGGTGGCGCAGCGCCAGCCGGGCGACGATGCGGCCGCCTTGCTGCGCAGAGCTAGCGAGGCGCTGGCGGAGGCGAAGGCGAGCGACGGTTCGGTGTTGCACGTCGCGTTGCCCGACGGCGTCGCGCCGATCGATGCGCTGGCGATCGATCTGCATCACGCGATCGAGCGCGACGAGATCGACCTGCGCTGGCAGCCTCAGGTCGAGATTGCGGGCGGGCGGATCGCGGGGGTCGAGGCGCTGGCACGCTGGAACCACCGGACGTTGGGGCCGCTGGGGGCCGATACGCTGTTCGACGCTGCCGACCGCGCGGACCTGGGCATCGCACTGTTCGACCATATCCAGCGGCTCGTCCTGGCGCGTGCGGTGGCTTGGCCGGAGGCGCTGGGGCGCTGCGCGTGTCGCTCAACCTGACCGCGGCGGATATCACCCGGCCCGGGTTCGCGGCGCTGTTCCTGGCGCGGGTAGACGAGAGCGGGTTTCCGCGCGGGCGCCTGACCGTCGAGATCACGGAAACCGGCCTGATCGAGGATCTGGCGGCGGCCTCGGCCTTGCTCGCCGAACTGCGCGGGGCAGGGTGCCGGGTGGCGATCGACGATTTTGGGACGGGCTATTCGAGCCTCGCTTATCTTAAGTCGCTGCCGCTCGATTACGTCAAGATCGACAAGTCGCTGGTGCGCGACATCGACGGTTCGGCGCGCGACCGGGTGGTGGTGGCCGGTGCGATCACGATGGCGCGGTCGCTCGGGCTCGCGGTCATCGCCGAGGGCGTCGAAACGCCGTCGCAGTTGGAACTGCTCGCGGCGGGCGGCTGTGGCCTGTACCAGGGCTTCCTGTTTTCGGAGCCGGTCAATGAGACGGCGCTGCTCGACCTGGTGGGGAAAGAATGATGCGGGCTCTGTTGGTGCCGATCGCGATGATGATGGTCGCTGTCCCTGCCACCGCCGCTCCCGTCGCCCCGGCACCCGCGCAGGTTCCGGCGGAAACCGCGATCCGGCAGGCGATGGAGGCGAGCGCCACCGCCTGGAATGCGGGCGATCTCGCACGGTTCATGGCGGTCTATGCCGACGATGCGGTGTTCGTGACGCCGAAGGGGCTGTTGCGCGGCAAGGAGGCGATCGCCACCAAATACCGGCCGAGCTTTCGCGGCGTCGGCAATGCCCGTGGCGCGCTGACGTTCGCATTCCTCGAGATGCGCAGGATCGATCCGCGTCACGCGATGCTGTTCGCACGCTGGACGCTGACCGGGCCGTCGACCACGGAAAGCGGGATGACGACGCTGGTGTTCGAACGGCGCGGGACGGCGTGGCAGATCATCGCCGATCACAGCAGCTGAACCCCGTACTGCACCGATACAGGATGACGGAATGATCGATACGCTCGACCGCACAACCGCGGCGCGCTTCGCCGCGCTGACGCTGGGGCATCTGACCCGCGAATGGCCGTACAAGCTCGATCAGGTGCTCGACGGACCGGGCGATCTGGCGCTACCCAAGACGCTGCATCCGGTGTTCCACGGCAGCTTCGACTGGCACAGTTGCGTGCACGGCTGGTGGCAGGTCATGCGGCTCGCGCGCCTGTTCCCCGATATGGCCGAAGCCGCCGCGGTCGAGGCATTGGCGGACCGGATGCTCGTACCCGGGCTGATCGCAGGTGAGGTCGCCTATCTCGATCGGCCGGGCACCGGCGGATTCGAGCGGCCTTATGGCTGGGGCTGGCTGCTCGCGCTGCATGGCGAACTGGCATTGCGGCCCGATCGGCCTTGGGCGGCGGCGGTCGAGCCGTTGGCGCGGGCGTTCGCAGCCCGGTTCGCGGCGTATCTGCCGAAGCTCATCTACCCGGTGCGTAGCGGCAAGCATGACTGTACCGCGTTTGCGCTGGTCCACGCGCTGCGGTGGGCGAGGGCGCATGACACGTCGCTGGCCGAGCTGATCGAGGCGCGGGCGCGGGACTGGTATGGCGACGATCGCGACTGCCGGCCGTTCGAGCCGAGCGGCGAGGATTTCCTGTCGGCGACGTTGTGCGAGGCGGCGTTGATGAAGGACGTTCTCGGCACCGACTTCCCTGCCTGGCTGGCAGCGTTCCTGCCAGATCCGTTCGGTGCGGCGACGGCGTGCCTGCGCGCGCCTGCGATCGTCAGCGATCGTTCCGACGGGCGGCTCGCGCATCTCGACGGGCTGAACCTGTCGCGGGCGTGGTGCTGGCGGACGATCGCGGAAGCCTTGCCGGTGCCGGCGGCGGCCTATGCGATCGCCGACGCGCATCTCGCCGAAGCGCTGCCGCACCTCGCGGACGATTACATGGGCGAGCATTGGCTGGCGACGTTCGCGCTGCTGGCGCTGGAAGCCGCCTGATCGCCGATTGGCTCGAGAGAAGGGGTTAGCAGAGCGGACCGCGCTGCCTAAGGTCGCATCATCGAACGAAGAAAGAGTGATGATGCACCAACGCCTGCCGTTCCTGGCCCTGCTGGCCCTTTCCACGACCGCGCTCGCGCAGACGCCCGCTCCGATCCCAGCGCAAACACCGACGCAGGCTCCTTCCAGTGACCCCAACGCGTATCTGGAAGACATTCACGGCGCGCGTGCGCTCGATACGGTCAGGCGGTGGAATACGCGCTCGCTCGCCGCGCTTGAGGCGAAGCCGGGTTATGCGCGGTATCGCCAGCGCGCGCTGGACCTGTTGCAGGCCGACCGCCAGATCGCCAACCCCGACCAGGTCCTCGGCGATCAGGTGCTGAACCTGTGGCAGGACAAGACGAACGTGCGCGGCCTGTGGCGGGTCGCGTCGCTCGCGTCGTTCAGCAGCGGCAAGCCGGTATGGCGGACGCTGATCGACGTCGATGCGCTCGGCAAGGCGGAAGGCAAGAGCTGGGTGTGGAAGGGCGCGACCTGTCGCTCGCCGTCCTATGATCGCTGCATGGTGGCGCTGTCGAACGGCGGCGGCGACGCGGTCGAGGAGCGGGAGTTCGACATCCCTTCGGGCAAGTTCGTCGCGGACGGCTTCGTCGTGCCGATCTTCAAGACGCGGTTGAACTGGGCTGGGCCGGACGCGCTGTACGTCGCGACCGATTTCGGTCCCGACAGCCTGACCAAATCGGGCTATCCGCGCGTCGCCAAGCTGTGGCGCCGCGGTACGCCACTGACCGCCGCGACCGAGATCGCCCGCGCGACGCAGGATGACGTCGGGATCAACGTCAGCGTCTTTCCGGATGGCGAACAGCGCTATCCGCTGGTCGTCCGCGACACCGATTTCTTCCATTCGAAGCGCAGCCATGTCGCGCAGGACGGCCGGCTCGTGCCGTCGCCGCTGCCCGACGACGCAGTGATCAACACCGTGCTCGACGGCCGGCTGATCGCGACGCTGGCGTCCGATTGGCGCGGTGTGCCGGCGGGAGCAGTGGTCGCCTACAGCATCGCCGACGTGTTGGCCGGCCGCGCGCCGACGATCGAGCGGGTGCTCGTGCCGACCGCGACGCAGGCGGTGGAACAGGTCGATTCGAGCAAGTCGGTGCTGTGGGTGAAGATGCTCGACGACGTCTCCGGCCGGCTGGTGTCGCTCACGCGCGGTGCGGACGGGGTCTGGACTCAAACGGTTGCGGCTTTGCCGACCGCTTCGACGATCCACCTCGATGCGACCGCGGGGAAGGATGACCTAGCCTTCGCGACGGTTGAGAGCTTCCTCAGCCCGCCCGCGCTTTACGCCGTTCGCCCGGGCGCCAAGCCGATGACGGTCGACACGCTACCCGCGCGCTTCGATGCGTCCCGGATGCAGGTCGAGCAGCGGTTCGCGATGTCGAAGGATGGGACGAAGATCCCGTATTTCCTCGTGCGGAAAAAGGGCACGAGAGGACCCGTACCGGCGCTGGTCCACGCCTATGGCGGGTTCCGCAATGCGCAGACGCCGACCTATCTCGTCGACCAGCCCTATCGCTCGGGCCCGGCCGGTCTGTTCTGGGTCGAGGAGGGCAATGCGTTCGTGCTCGCCAATATTCGTGGCGGTGGCGAATACGGGCCGCGCTGGCACCAGATGCCGCTGCGCGAGAACCGGCAAAAGGCGTATGACGATCTGCACGCGGTCGGCGACGATCTGGTCCGTACCGGCGTCAGCGCGAAACGGAAGATCGCGGTGTCGGGACGTTCGAACGGTGGCCTGCTGGTCGGCGTCGCGATGGAGCAGCGGCCGGACCTGTACGGCGCGATCGTGATGGGATCGCCGCTGCTCGACATGCAGCGTTACTCGCATCTGTCGGCAGGCGCGTCGTGGATCGGCGAATATGGCGACCCGGACAAGCCGGCGGACTGGGCGTTCATCTCGAAATATTCGCCGTACCAGAACCTGAAGCGCGGCGTGAAATACCCGGTGCCGTTCATCTACACCTCCACCGAGGACGACCGCGTCCACCCCGGCCATGCGCGCAAATTCGCGGCGCGGTTGGAGACGTATGGCGATCCGTTCTTCTACTATGAGAACCCCGAAGGCGGCCACGCGGCGGGTGCCGACAAGATCGAGGACGCCAAGCGCGCGGCGCTCGTCACCGTCTATCTCAACACCCAACTCGGCACCGCTCCACAGCGCTGATCGTCAGGAATTAGACCATGCGTAACTTCCGTCTGCTACTCGGCGCCGCGATCCTGGCGCTGCCCGTTTCATCGATCCCGACCGCAGCCGTGCACGCTGCGGAGAACGCGACGTTCGCATCGCTGTCGAAGCGCTATGTCGATGGGCTCGCGCGGTTGAACCCTCGTCGGCGACCGGCCTTGGCGATCATCGGTTCGACGCGCAGGTCACCGATATGTCGGCTGGCGGTCGTGCCAAGCGCGAGGCGTTTTCCAAGGCGATGCTCAGCGATCTTCAGCGGATCGATCGGAAAGCCTTGTCGCGCGAAGAGCAGGTCGATGCGGCGTTGCTCGACAATGCGCTGCGCTACGACATCTGGGATGCGGAGACGCTGCGCGGCTGGGCGTGGGATCCGCAGGTCTATAACGACATCGCCGGCAGCTCGCTCTATTCGCTCGCGGCCCGCGATTTCGCACCATGGCCGCAGCGGCTGAACGCCGCGACCGCGCGGATGGAGGCGCTGCCTGCGTTGCTGGCACAGGCGCGCGCGAACATCGTCCCCGCGCGCGTGCCCTCGATCTACGCGACGACCGTGGCGAAGCAGAACAGCGGCATCGTCGACATCGCCGAAAGCATGCTGGCGCCGCACAAGACGGAGCTGTCGGCGGCGGACACGAAGCGCTTCGATGCGGCGCTCGTCAAACTGAAGGCGGCAGTGGCCGAGCATCAGGTCTGGCTCGACAAGACGCTGGTGCCGGGCGCGAAGGGCGACTTCCGCCTCGGCGCGGCGCTGTACGACAAGAAGCTCGGCTTCGCGCTGCAATCCGATCTCACCCGGACCGAAATCAAGCGGCGCGCACAAGCTGCGATCGTCGATACGCGCGCGCAGATGTACGCGATCGCGCGGCAGATCTTCGGCGCAAAGCCGGGCGCCATGCTGCTCCCCGATAAGCCCTCCGACGCGCAGCAGCAGACCGCGATCCAGGCAGCGCTCGAACTCACCTACGCCAAGCGCCCGGCACGCGACGGCATGATCGACGCCTCGACCAAGGCACTGGCGCAGGCGACCGCGTTCGTCCGCGACAAGGGGTTGGTCGGGATGCCCGATGGCCCGGTGAAGATCATCACGATGCCCAAGTTCCAGCAAGGCGTCGCAGTCGCCTATTGCGATTCACCCGGCCCGCTGGAGAAGAACCTCGGGACGTTCTTCGCCGTGTCGCCGGTCCCGGACGACTGGACCGAGACGCAGGCGACCTCGTTCCTGAGCGAATATAACGACTATATGATCCACGACCTGGCGGTGCACGAGGCGATGCCGGGGCATTTTCTCCAGCTCGCGCACGCCAATGCGACGCAGTCGACGCTGCGCGCGGTGCTCGGCTCCGGGCCGTTCATTGAGGGCTGGGCGGTGTATGCCGAGGGCATGATGGCGGACGAGGGCTATCTGAACGGCGATCCGCTCTTCAAGCTGACCGTGCTCAAGATGCGGCTGCGCTCGATCTCGAACTCGTTGCTCGACATAGGCATCCATACCGAGGGCATGACGCGCGAGCAGGCGATGCAGCTGATGACCCACACTGCGTTCCAGCAGGAGCGCGAGGCGGCGGGCAAATGGGTCCGCGCGTCGCTCGGCTCGACCCAGTTGCTGAGTTATTTCACCGGCTATTCGGAGCACATGGCGCTGCGGGACGAGGCGAAGAAGCGTGAGGGCGCGAAGTTCGACCTGAAGCGCTACAACGACGCGCTACTCGCGCATGGTTCGCCCCGGTCCGCTACGTCCGCGAACTGCTGTTCGACCTGCCGATCGGGTAAGTGCCGGTCGCTTGACCGGGTCTGCGAATGCTGTGACCCTACTTCGATAAAAGAAGCCATCGGGGGGTGTCATGGCCGCAGGATTTCGTGGGCGCCGTACAGGGTTGCGGCGTTGACCGGCCCGCTCGCCGGGATTCGGATCGTCGAGCTTGCCGGGATCGGGCCCGCGCCGTTCGCCTGCATGATGCTCGCCGATCACGGGGCCGAGGTCATCCGGATCGAACGGCCGGGTGCGAAAAAGGGCGGGCCGGGCGGCGATCCCGCCAAGGACATCCTGCTGCGAACCCGCAAGACGATCGCAGTCGATCTCAAGTCCGCCGAGGGAATCGGTGTCGTCCGCGATCTGGTCGCGTCGGCGGATGGCTTTGTCGAGGGGTTCCGGCCGGGCGTGACCGAACGACTGGGGCTCGGGCCGGACGTGCTGATCGAGACCACCCCGCGGCTCGTCTATGGTCGGATGACCGGTTGGGGGCAGGACGGGCCGTACGCGCAGGCGGCGGGCCACGACATCAATTATATCGCGCTGGCCGGCGCTCTGCACGCGTTCGGGCGTGCGGGTGAAAGCCGACGCCGCCGATCAACATGGTCGGCGATTTCGGCGGCGGTGCGATGATGCTCGCGTTCGGCATGGTCAGCGCGCTGCTCCACGCGCGGACGACCGGGCAGGGGCAAGTGATAGACTGCGCGATGACCGATGGCGCCGCGCTGCTGATGAGCATGATCTGGAGCTTTCACGGGCAGGGCCTGTGGCGCGACGAGCGCGGCGTGAACCTGCTCGATACCGGGACGCACTTCTACGACACCTATGCCTGTGCCGACGGGAAGTACGTGTCGATCGGTGCGATCGAGCCGCAATTCTACGCCGTGTTGCGCGAGAAGGCGGGGCTGGCGGCGGATATGGAGTTCGATCGGCAGATGGATTCGCGGTGCTGGCCAGCGCTCAAGGACAGGCTGGCGGCGGTATTCGCCAGCCGGACTCGCGACGAATGGTGCGCGATTCTCGAACACACCGACGCGTGTTTCGCGCCGGTGCTGTCGCTGGCCGAGGCGCCCGCGCATCCGCACAATCTCGCGCGCGGGACGTTCACGGAGGCGGGAGGCGTCGTCCAGCCGATGCCCGCGCCGCGCTATTCCGCCACGCCGACCGTCGCGCCACGCATGGCCGACGGGCATACCGATACGGATGCGCTGCTCGACGGGCTTGGCTACGCTGCGGACACGATCACCGCGCTCAAGGCTGGCGGAATCGTCGCGTGATAAGATGGGCGGTTGGTGGGCCCGGCAGGAATCGAACCCGCAACCTAGCCGTTATGAGCGGCCAGCTCTAACCGTTGAGCTACAGGCCCCACCGGCGCCTGCGTTAGCGCAAGCGATCATCCGGCAAAAGGGCGCAAAGCAAAACGGCAAAGAAAAAGGGCGCTCCCGAAGGAACGCCCTTTCCGACACTAAATCCTATCGAGCGTAGAAACGCCCGACAGATTTTAGTTCATGTTGTCGGTCTTCTCGTCGGCAGCGTCACGGACGTTGTCGGCAGCTGCGTTCATGTTGTCAGCAGCGTTCTCGAGCACGTCGGTAGCGACTGCGTTCGAGGTGTTGTCCGCCATGGCGTCCATGTTGTCAGCCTGCATTTCCATGTTGTCAGCCAGCATGTCCGCGTTGTTCTCAACGGCGGCGGCTTCTGGCGACTTGCTGCAGGCTGCGACGGACATCAGGCCGGCGGCAGCGGCGATCAGAACGATCTTCTTCATTCGAATGCTCCCAAGCATAGTTTCACTCGCGGCCGACCCGATTGCCGTCGCGAAGTCACGTCAAATAGCGGACCCCGGCGGCCGGTCAATCCGCTAAATTCATCTGTCCGCAAGGTTTGCGGCAGAACGATGACGTTTCGGTTGCTGCAACTCGTCACTTATGGGGCACGATCGGACCGATTTCCTCGGGCGCATTGGCGACCGTCGCGATCATCGCGGTCCACGCCGCGACGTTCTGGCGAAGCTGTTCGGGGTCGATCAGATCCAGCGTATCCTCGGGCGTGTGGTGGTAGTCGAAGTAGCGCAGGCCCGACTGGTTGAGGTCGATCCCGGCGACGCCCGTCGCAATCACCGGGCCGACGTCGGTGCCACCATGCGGGGTGCCGGCACCGCGGATGATCCCGAGCGGGGCGAGTGCGACGGCGAGGCGATCCTCGATGGGCTTGGCGGCGGCGGGCAGGCTGCTTTCGAACCGCCAGACGCGATCCGCACCGAAATCCGATTCGGCGGCGGTCGCGTGGCGCTCGCCGGCATGCGCCTTGGCATAGGCGGCCCCGCCGAAGCCGCCGCTCTCCTCGTCACCGAACCAGACGACGCGGATGGTGCGGCGTGGGCGCTGGCCGCTGTCCATGACGAGCTTGGCGGCAGCGGCGGTGATCGCGATGCCCGCGCCGTCGTCGATCGCGCCGGTACCGAGATCCCAGCTGTCGAGATGGCCACCGACCAGCACGATGCCCGCCTTGGGATCGGTGCCCGGAACCTCGGCGACGACGTTGCCCGATTCCTGCATCCCGGCCTGCTTGTCCTCCAGCACCAGCTTCAGCGTCACCGGCTTGCCGAGCTTCACCAGCCGCTCGACATGCTCGGCGTCCGCGACCGACAGCGCTGCAGCGGGGATCGGCGTCACGCCCGCCTCGAAATTGGTGTTGCCCGCGTGCGGCCCGCGGCCGTGATCGGTGCCGATCGACCGGATCACGATCGCCGCCGCGCCCTTCTTGGCGGCGACGTTCGGTCCGACGAAGCGCGCGGTACCCTGCGATCCATAGCTCGACCCGTCCTGGGTCGGCTGCATCGCGTTCGACACGAAAGCGATCTTGCCCTTCAGGCTGCCGTCGGCGGCGAGTGCCAAGTCGTTGTATGTCGGGAAATACATGATCGGGAGGGTCAGCCCGCCCGGCGGCGTCGCGCCCGAATTGCCGAGGCCGACCAGATGCAGCTTCTGCGCATAGGGCGCGACCAGTTCCCCGCTCTCCGTGCCGCGCGACCAGACCGGGAGCTGGTATGTCTCGATCCGCACGTTCTTGAACCCGAGCGCCTTCAGCTTGGCGACCGACCAGGCGCGCGCCCGCGGTGCCGCCTCGGTGCCGGGCATGCGTGGGCCGACCTCGGTCGTGATCCCCTCGACGATCTTGTAGGCGGTGTCGTCGGTCAGCGCCTTGTCGCGGAGTGCGGCGACCTTCGCATCCGCCGCAGTCGGCGGGGCGGCGGTACGCTGCGCCGACAGGGGAGGTGAGGGCGGAGGCGGCCAGCGCCGCGAGCAGGGTGCGTTTCATCATGGGGGCAGCGTATGTCGGCGCTCCCCGTTTGCCAACGGCTCGCCGCATCGCTATCTGCGCACGTCAAATCCCGCCCTTATTCAGAACGGAGCTCGGCACCCACATGGCCGTCCAGTATACCTACGTCATGAAGGGTCTGTCGAAGACCTTCCCCGGTGCCAACAAGCCCGTTCTCAACAACATACACCTGCAGTTCATTCCGTCTGCGAAGATCGCGATCATCGGGCCGAACGGCTCGGGCAAGTCGACGCTGATGAAGATCATGGCCGGCATGGACCCCGATTTTACGGGCGAAGCTTGGGCCGCAGAAGGCGTCAACGTCGGCTATCTCGCGCAGGAACCGCAGCTCGATCCGACCAAGGACGTGATGGGTAACGTCAAGGATGGCGTGCGGCCCGTCGCGGACCTGGTCGACCGGTTCAACGCGATCTCGGCCGAGATGGGCGATCCGCAGGACGACACCGACTTCGACGCGCTGATGGAGGAGATGGGCGAGCTCCAGGCCAAGATCGACGCGGTCGACGGCTGGGCGCTCGACAGCCAGCTCGAACAGGCGATGGAGGCACTGCGCTGCCCGCCGGGCGATGCATCGGTCGTGAATCTCTCGGGCGGCGAGAAGCGTCGTGTCGCGCTCTGCAAGCTGCTGCTGGAGAAGCCGCAGATCCTGCTGCTCGATGAGCCGACCAACCATCTCGACGCCGAAAGCGTGTCGTGGCTGGAAAACTACCTCAAGGAATATACCGGCAACGTCATCCTCGTGACGCATGACCGCTACTTCCTCGACAACGTCGTCAACTGGGTGCTCGAGCTCGATCGCGGGCGCTACTACACCTATGAGAGCAACTATTCGGGCTATCTGGAGAAGAAGGCGCAGCGCCTCAGCCAGGAAGAGCGCGAAGAGGCCGGCAAGCAGAAGGCGATCGCCGACGAGCTGGCGTGGATGCGCCAGACCCCAAGGCACGCCAGACCAAGTCGAAGGCGCGTATCCGTGCGTTCGACGAGCTGATGGAGAAGCAGGAGAACCGCGTCGCCGGCAAGGCCGCGATCCTGATCCAGCTGCCGGCACGTCTCGGCGGCAAGGTGATCGAGGCGAAGGGCTTGACCAAGTCCTATGGCGACAAGCTGTTGTTCGACGGTCTCGACTTCACGCTTCCCCCGGCGGCATCGTCGGCGTGATCGGCCCGAACGGCGCGGGCAAGTCGACGCTGTTCAAGCTCATCACCGGCCAGGAAACGCCAGACGAGGGTACGATCGAGGTCGGCTCGACCGTCAAGCTCGGCTATGTCGACCAGAGCCGCGACGATCTCGATCCGAACAAGAACGTCTGGCAGGAAATCTCCGACGAGCTCGAGATCTTCCGCTTCGGCAAGCAGGAGATGGGCACGCGGGCCTATGTCGGCGCGTTCAACTTCCGCGGGCCGGACCAGCAGAAGAAGGTCGGCCAGCTTTCGGGCGGCGAGCGCAACCGCGTCCACATGGCCAAGATGCTCAAGGAGGGTGGCAACGTCCTCCTGCTCGACGAGCCGACCAACGATCTCGACGTCGAGACGCTCCGTGCGCTCGAAGAGGCGCTGGAGACGTTCGCGGGTTGCGCGGTGGTCATCAGCCATGACCGCTTCTTCCTTGATCGCCTGGCGACGCACATCCTCGCGTTCGAGGGCGACAGCCACGTCGAGTGGTTCGAAGGCAACTACGCGTCGTACGAGGAGGACAAGCGCCGCCGCATGGGCGATGCGGCCGATCGGCCTACGCGTCTGGCGTACAAGAAGCTGACCCGCTGAGGACGATGCCGGTCGTCGAACACCCCCGGGCGGTACCAACGCTCCCGCTGCTGGCGAACTCGAATATCGTCTTCGCCAGCAGTCGATCCTGGCCGATTTCGGGATTGAGGCACTGCGCGCGCGGGATCTGGATCCTATGCTGCAGCGCGCGACCGAGCTGTGCGGCGAGGGCATGCGGTCGAAATACTGCAAGTTCCTCGAATATCGCCCCGAGCAGGACAGCCTGCTGGTGCGCGCGGGGATCGGCTGGGAGCCGGGGGTGGTCGGGTCGACCGAGATGCGGACCGATCTCGGCTCGCCTGCGGGGTTCGCACTGAAGACCGGCGAGCCGGTGATCTCGAACCATCTCGGCAACGAGCAGCGGTTTCGCACGCCGGAGTTCATGGCGCGCCACAAGATCCGGCGCGCGATCAACGTGCTGGTCGAGACGTCGGGCAAGCGCTTTGGCGTCCTTGAGGTCGATAGCCCCGACGAAGGCCAGTTCGAGCCTGCCGACTTCGCGTTCATGCAGGGCTTCGCCAACCTCATCGGCGTGGCGATCGAGCGGCAGCAGGCGGAACAGCGGCTGAGCGAGGCGATGGAGCACCAGGAGCTTCTCACGCGGGAGGCCAGCCACCGCGTGAAGAACAGCCTCGCTTTGGTCTCGGCGATGCTCAACCTGCAGATGCAGGAGGACGACGATCCGCGGATCCGGCGGCTGCTCGGCGATGCGCAGGCGCGAATAACGGCGATCGCGCAGACCCACGACCAGCTGTGGCGTGGCGATCAGGTCGGCATCGTCGCGCTCAACGATCTGGTCTGCGGGATCGCGACGGGGCTGGGCGAGCAGTCGCTCAACCACCGAATCGACTGCGATATCGAACCGATTCTGATCAGCGCGGACGTCGCGATCCCGGTCGGGTTGCTGGTCACCGAACTCGTCACCAACGCGATCAAATACGCGTATGGCGACGATGGCGGCGTGATTTTGGTCTCGGTGCGCAGCGCGGACGGGCGGATCGTGTTGACCGTGTCCGATGAAGGCGGCGGATTGCCGGCGGACTTCGACCTCAAGGCAGCATCGCGCAAGAGTCTCGGGATGCGGATGATCGGCAGCCTCGCGCGCCAGCTCCGCGGGACCGTGACGATCGAGAACGCCGCGGTCGGGACCTGCGCGACGCTCGAAGTGCCTGATCCACGGGCCGAGGTCGCAGGCTAGCCACAGTTCTCCTGCGTTCGCAGGGGTCCAGAGTCAGGAGCGTTTCGGTTGGTATCCTGGGCTCCTGCGTTCGCAGGAGAACAATGGCTTACGCCGCTACCGCGTCGGCTTTAGTCGCCATCCACGCCTCGGCCTTGGCAAGCGCAGGGGCGTCGTCGACGTCGATCCAGTCGAGGTCGCTGCAATCCACGATCCGAGCGAGACCTTGCGCGGCCAGCAGGCGGACGCCTTCGGTGAGCGAGGGGCTCGACAGCGTTGCCAGCGCATCGGACAGTGCAGGCCCGATCGCGAACACGCCGGTGTCGTAGCAGTCGTGCGGTTCGAGGCCCTTGCCGATCGCGACGATCCGGTCGCCTTCGGTCGCGACGCAGGTCACGTCCTCCGGGTCGACCCAGTCATGGCCGAGGCGTCGGTCAATGCCGAGGCGGAGACCACCGCCAGCGCCGGCTTTCGCCATGCGGGCGTAAAGTTCAGGACTGACGAGGTGGTCGCACATCGCCAGCACCGCTTCGTCACCGGCCAGCGCATCACGCGCCGCGAGGACCGAGACGCCGTTGGGCTCACGGTGGTCGGCGAGCACGGTCTCGACCTTAAGGGGCCAGCGCCGGCTCGCTAAATACGCTTCGATCGCCTCGCGCCCATAGCTGACCGTCACGATCGCCCGCGCAAAACCGGCTTCCGCCAGCCCTTCGAGCGCGTGGGCGATCAACGGCCGCCCGCCACCGGGCAGAGCGGCTTGTACGGGGCGGAGGTGCGAAGGCGGCTGCCTTCCCCGGCGGCGAGGAGGACAGCCGTGTCGATCATCTCAGGCGGCCTTGATGAACCGCTCGACTTCGATCTGTGCGAGATCGTCGGTCATCTGCGTACGCGGGTGCTTGCAGAAATAGGCCGAGGCGGGGTCGATCACGCCGGCGATGCCGCGATCCTTGGCAATCTTGGCGCAACGGATCATGTCGATCGCGACACCAGCCGAATTGGGGCTGTCCTCGACCGAGAGACGCAGCTCGATGTTCATCGGCACGCCGCCGAACAGCTGGCCTTCCATGCGCAGGAAGCAGACCTTGTTGTCGTTCTGCCAGGGGACATAGTCCGACGGACCGATATGGACGTTATCGTCGTCCATCCGCTCGGCCGCGACCGACTGGACCGCTTCGGTCTTCGAGATCTTCTTCGACTCGAGACGGCGATGGTTCGACATGTTAAGGAAGTCGGTGTTGCCGCCAGTGTTGAGCTGGTACGTACGATCCAGCTTCACGCCGCGCTTGGCGAACAGGTCGGTCAGCACGCGGTGGACGATCGTCGCGCCGAGCTGTGCCTTGATGTCATCGCCGATGATCGCGACACCGGCGTCTTCGAACTTCTTTGCCCAGACCGGGTTCGACGCGATGAAGACGGGGATGTTGTTGACGAACGCCACGCCCGCTTCGATCGCGCACTCGGCGTAGAATTCGGTGGCTTCCTGCGAGCCGACCGGGAGGTAGTTCATCAGCACGTCCGCACCCGATGCCTTCAGCTCGGCGATGACGTCTTCACGCGTCGGCTCGGGAGCGTCCGCGACCAGGAAGGTACGGTCGTCCTTGAAGTCGGCCATGTGGTCGGCGACGCCGTCCAGCTTCTTGCCCATCTTCACGATCGTGCCGGTGTTGCCGACGTTCGGTGCGAACACCGCGGTGCAGTTCGGCTTGGCGAAGATCGCCTCGGCGACGTCCTTGCCGACCTTGCGACGATCGACGTCCCAGGCCGCGACGACCTTGATGTCGCTCGGCTTGTAGCCGCCCATGTCGAAATGCATCAGGCCGACCTGGTCGTTTGCCCCCTCGCGGTAGTGCTCGAGGCCTTGCACGAGCGAGCTCGCGCAGTTGCCGATGCCGACCACGGCGATCCGAATGCTATTCATTACTGACCCTGTTCCTTACGAAAGATGCATGCGCGACGCGGTCTTTGGTCGCGGCGGCGTTGTACTACGAACGAAGGCGCGTTCGACACGACGGTGCCAGACGAGCCCGACGATGGCCACGAGCGTCAAAGGGACGATCTCGAACCACCAGAAGATGCGTGGGTTGCCCGCGAAGCAGGCGACGAAGATCGCCCATACTCGTACATTCGCGGTAAGCAAGGCCATCAAGCGCAATGGCGCGACGGCGCGGGTGCCGTAACTGGCGCCGAAGGCCACCGGATCGCTTGCTTGGCCGAGCGTCCGTTCGAACGGCATGGCGATGCGATCGATGCTGCTCGCGACCCCGTCGTAGAACCGGACGAGTGCATTGCCGGTGGGGACGGGAGGCGCTTCGAGCGCTACGCCCTTGATCCGGCGATGGAAGCGCGCGCGCTCGCCTTCGTACATGTTCGACTGCACCGCATGCGCGCCACCGGCGGCGAACGCGAGGATCCAGCCCTCGGGCGTGTCGATCGTGATCGCCAGCGATGTGTAGATCAGCGCGAAGACGCCGTGGTCGCAGAGCCCGTCGAGCATCCGCCCGAGCGGGCTCGCGGTCTT
Organism: Sphingomonas sp. AC411; assembly: GCF_979253035.1. NCBI lineage: Bacteria > Pseudomonadati > Pseudomonadota > Alphaproteobacteria > Sphingomonadales > Sphingomonadaceae > Sphingomonas > Sphingomonas sp. AC411. The sequence goes on from NZ_CEEDAQ010000001.1 coordinate 637,757, forward strand.
GGTCGCGCGCGCGACCATGCCGTCGAGTCCGTCGGCGATCAGCCACCCCATCGACAGCACCAGACCGACCAGCGCCAGCGCCCAATTGCCCCATTGCGTATAGGCGAGAGCAGCCGCTCCGCCGAGGCAGAGCCCGGCCACCGACACCGCATTGGCCGAAATTCCACGCGCCAGCGCCAACGGCAAGAGCGCACGGCCCGCCGGGTGAATCAGCCAAAGGTTAGATGGGATCTCGATCCGGCGATCGCGCGATCCATCCGGTGGAGCCACTGTCATAGGATTTTCACAATGCGCCCGGCCGCCGATTTATGCAAGGCAGCGCAACTAACCCAACGGAACGCTTGACCGCAATTCTTCGATCCAGACCGTCGCGATCCCGTCCGACGGCGCACGCCAATCGCCGCGCGGCGACAGCGCACCGCCCGCCGAGACCTTCGGCCCGTTCGGCATCGCCGACCGCTTGAACTGACTGGTCGTGAAGAATCGGAACAGGAATTTTTCCAACCAATGCCGGATCGTCGGTAGATCATAGGCGACGCGCGCATCGGCGGGCAGGTCCTCCGGCCACGCGCCGATGCTCGCATCGCGCCATGCGTGCCAGGCGAGAAATGCGATCTTCGATGGCGCAAGGCCGTGGCGGATCACGTAATGCGCGAAGAAATCGTTGAGCGCATACGGCCCGATCATCGACTCGGTGCTTTGCAACGCGCCGTCCGCGCCCGCCGGCACGAGCTCGGGCGAAATTTCCTGCGCGAGGATCGTCGACAGAATGTCGTCGGTCGCGGCGTCATACTGATCGGTGCGGATACACCAGCGGATCAGGAACTGAATCAGCGTCTTGGGCACGCCGCTGTTGACCGCATAGTGGCTCATCTGGTCGCCGACGCCGTAGGTGCACCAGCCGAGCGCCATCTCGCTGAGGTCCCCCGTGCCGAGCACGATGCCACCGCGCTGGTTGGCAAGGCGGAAGAGGTAATCGGTGCGCAGCCCCGCCTGCACGTTCTCGAAGGTAATGTCGTAGACGGGTTGGCCATCGCTGAAGGGGTGGCCAACATCCTCCAGCATACGGCGCGCGGCCGGCCTGATGTCGATCTCTTCCGCGGTTATGCCGAGCGCGCGCATGAGCGCCCAGGCGTTCGCCTTGGTGCCGTCGCCGGTCGCGAACCCGGGCATGGTGAAGCCGAGGATCGCGCTGCGGGGACGCCCAAGCCGGTCCATCGCCTTCGCCGCGACGATCAGCGCGTGGGTCGAGTCGAGACCGCCCGATACCCCGATGACGATCGTCTCGGCGTTCGCGGAGACGAGCCGCTTCGACAGCGCCTCCACCTGGATATTGAACGCTTCGTAGCAATCGTCGTCACGCCGCGTCGGATCGTTCGGGACGAACGGGAAGCGGCGAATGGCACGTTGCAGACTGTCCGATCCTCCCCGCCAGGGGAGGTGGCGCCGTAGGCGACGGAGGGGAGGACACGGAGCAGGCGTTGCGTGTGCCTCCCCTCCGTCAGGCTGCGCCTGCCACCCCCTGGCGGGGGAGGATCGTTGACTTCGAGGTTGATCTCAGCTTCAAGCACCACCGCATGATCGAACGCGATCCGTCGGAAACGCGTCTCAGGATTGCCGGCGAGCACCACCGCATCGTTGAACGTGCCGTTGCGCAGGCGGTCCTGCGTGATGCGCTCGCAGTCGACGTCGGCGATCACCAGTTCCGGCTCGGTCGAGAACCGCGCCGACTCCGCGATCTGCTCGCCGAGTTCGTGGATCAGCCCTTGGCCGTCCCATGCGACTTCGGTCGTGCTCTCGCCGGGGCCCGCGGCGGAATAGACATAGGCGCACATCGCCCGCGCGGACTGCGAGGCCGCCAGCATCGCCCGCTCGCGCGCCTTGCCGATGACGATGTTCGACGCCGACAGGTTGCAGCAGATCAGCGCGCCCGCGAGCGCCCCGCGGTCGAGGGCGGGGTGGGGCCCAGTAATCCTCGCAGATCTCGGCATGGAAGACGAAGCCGGGCAGGTCGCGCGCAGCGAAGATCAGGTCGGTCCCGAAAGGTACCTCCTCACCGTCGAGCGCGATCGTCACTCCGGTCAATCCCGCGCCGCTCGCGAACCAGCGCTTCTCGTAGAATTCGCGATAGTTGGGCAGGAACGTCTTCGGCACCACGCCGAGCACTTCGCCCCGAGCGATCACCAGCGCACAATTATACAGCCGCCCGTTCCGCACCAGTGCCGCACCGACGAGCAACACTGGCCGCAGCGTCGCGCTCGCCTCGACCACCGTCGCGATCGCGGCCAGAGTCGCCCGCTGCTGCGCGGTCTGGAGGTGCAGATCGTCGATCGCATAGGAGGTAATGTTCAGTTCCGGGAACACCACGAGGTCGACGCCTTTCGCATCCGCCTCGCGCGCGAGGGCGATCGTGGCTTCGGCATTGGCGCCGGTATCCCCTACCGAAGCGCGCGGCGTAGCGGCGGCAACCCGGATCAGCCCGTGCGTGTGGATCGCGTAGAATGGATGCGTCATGGCGCACCGATAAACGGCCTCGCCGCGTCACGCCACCGGCTTGATCCAGGCGAGCATTGGCGCGGTGCGCTGTCCTGTGAGAGGATAGGCGCATGACAGCCCGATCAATCCAGCCTCTCGCACTCCTGCTCGTCAGCCTCCTGTATTGGCAGCTCGTCAGCCAATTTTCGGGCGCGAAGGAGCCCTGGGACGCGGATGGCTATTGGCGGATCTGGTATCCCGGGTCGCTGGTGATATCGGCGCTATCGGGTTTCCTGCTGGGACGGCGAGGTTGGCTGGCCGGAATGATCGTCACGTTTTCGCAATTGCCGGTGATGTGGGTCAATACCGGCTTCGGCGGGCTGTTGATGGTCGGTGCGACGATCCTGTGCATCCTGGCCGTACCCGCCGTCGCCGTTTCCATGATCGGTGGCCGGCTCGCACGGTCTCGCGCTGGTGGTGGGAAGACGGACGGCGCGGTATGACGCCGGTCGGTTCGAACCGGTGGCGAACTTTGCGCCACGCGGCGACAGGGAGGCGATTTTGACGATCACGATGTTCGGCATCAAGAATTGCGACACCATGAAGAAGGCGCGCGCGTGGCTGGACGAACACGGCGTTGCGTATGCGTTTCACGACTACAAGACCGCCGGAATCGATACGGCACGCCTGAACGATTGGATCGACCGGGTCGGTTGGGAGGTGCTGCTCAACCGCGCCGGCACCACGTTCCGGAAACTGCCCGAGGCGGAGCGGGCGGATCTCGGTGCAGGAAAGCCACCGCGCTGATGCTGGCGCAGCCTTCGATGATCAAGCGCCCGGTCCTCGATACCGGCGAGACGCTGCTGGTCGGGTTCAAGCCCGAGCGGTATGAGGCGGCGGGGCTGGGGCGCGCTTGAAGGAGACTGACATGCCTGTCGCTACATGGAATGGCCGCGAGATCGCACGATCGGACGATACCGTCGTGGTCGAGGGTAATCACTATTTCCCCGCGGACAGCATAGACCCGGCGCTGCTGGAGGATAGCGCGACGCACTCCAACTGCCCGTGGAAGGGCGCGGCGAGCTACAAGACGCTCGTCGTCGACGGCAAGCGCAACGTCGATGCGGTCTGGTATTATCCGGACCCGAAGTCGGCCGCAGCCGAGATCAAGGGCCGGTATGCGTTCTGGAAGGGCGTGACGGTCGGTTGAGAGGCGGGCGACTTGGATCCTCCCCCGCCAGGGGAGGTGTCGCCGAAGGTGACGGAGGGGGAGGACAGGGAACAGACGTGACCCTTTCCTCCCCCTCCGTCTGGCAAGGCCAGCCACCTCCCCTGGCGGGGGAGGATCAAGGTTCACCTCAGATCGCCCCCGAGAACGTGTCGCACTGCGCGGGATCGCCGCTGTCCAGCCCGCGCTTCAGCCACGCCTGACGCTGCGCCGACGTCCCGTGCGTGAAGCTATCCGGCACCACACGCCCCTGCGACTCCTTCTGCAGCGTGTCGTCGCCGATCGCTTGTGCCGCCGTCATGCCCTCCTGGATATCGCCAGCCTCGAGCCGCGACCGATTCGCCGCCGCCCACACGCCCGCATAGCAATCCGCCTGAAGCTCGAGCCGTACAGACAGCGCGTTACCCTCGGTCTCGCTCGCCTGGCGCTGCGCCTGCTGGACCTGCGCGTTGGTGCCGAGCAACTTCTGGATGTGATGGCCGAACTCGTGCGCGATCACGTAATCCTGCGCGAAGTCCCCGTCCGCCTTGAACCGGGTCGACAGCTCGTTGAAGAAACTCGTGTCGAGATAGATGCCCTGGTCGGTCGGGCAATAGAATGGCCCCATCGCCGACTGCGCCGCGCCGCAACCCGACCGGCCATTGCCGTCGAAGAACACCAGCTTGGGCGCCTCGAAGCGCTGGCCGTTCTTGGCGAAGATCGCTTCCCAGGTATTGTCCGCCGAACTGAACGCGTTGCAGGCCGCCTTGCTCTCGGGCGTCAGGTTGCAGCTCGACGTCGTGTCGGTGCCGGCACGCGGCGCTCCGCTCTGCGTGGTCGGCGCGGACGATTGCCCGCCACCGAGCAGCCCGCCGAGCCCGCCCATGCCGCCGAACACCGCCATCAGGATCAGCACGACGACGATCCCGCCACAGCCGAAGCGGCTGCCGATCATCGGCAACAGCCCCATCAGCAGGCCGCCACCACCGCCGCCGAAACCGCCGCCGCCGCCGCCCGACCCACGCTGGTCCTCGACGTTGATGTTCGGATCGTAATCGTCGAGCCGCATGAATATGCCCCTTTTCGTTTCTTCTCGGGAACGAAATGCGCAAGGTGGCGCTAGAGTTGCACGGCGGTCGAATCCGCTGCGTAAAGCGATAGGGGAGTGCGCATGTTCCTGAAGGGCAAGACCGCGGTCATCACCGGATCCACGTCGGGGATCGGCCTCGCCTACGCCAAGGCGTTCGCGGCGGAGGGCGCCGCGGTGGTGCTCAACGGCTTCGGCGACGCGGACGCGATCGAGCGGGAACGCGCCGCCCTGGCCCAAACCAGCGGCTCGCCTGCGCTCTACGATCCCGCCGACATGACCAAGCCCGACGAGATCGCCGCGATGGTCGCACGGGCCGCCGCCGAGACCGGCAGCGTCGATATCGTCGTCAACAACGCGGGTATCCAGCACGTCGCCGGAATCGCCGACTTCCCGATCGACAAGTTCGACGCGATCATCGCGATCAACCTGTCCTCGGCGTGGCACATGATGCGCGCCGCGGTGCCGCACATGCGTGCGAAGGGCTGGGGCCGGATCATCTCGACCGCCTCGGCGCACTCGCTCGTCGCGAGCCCCAACAAGTCGGCCTATGTCATGGCCAAGCACGCGATCGCCGGGCTCACCAAGACGATCGCGCTGGAGACCGCGACCGACGGGATCACCGTCAACTGCATCTCGCCCGGCTATGTCTGGACCCCGCTGGTCGAGAACCAGATTCCCGACACGATGGCGGCGCGGGGGATGACACGCGATCAGGTGATGAACGACGTGCTGCTCGCCGCACAACCGACCAAGGAATTCGTCACGCCGGAGCAGGTCGCGGCATTCGCGCTGTTCCTGTGTCGCGACGAGGCCAAGGCGATCACCGGCGCGAACCTGTCTATGGATGGCGGCTGGACGGCGGCGTGACCGATCGGCGCGCCGCCGCCGGGAAATCCATTGCAGTTCAAGGGGATACGCGCTTAGCTTGGCGCAGGCCAACGGGACACGAGACGATGCGAACCTGGTTCGGAACTGCCGCGTGCATGATGGTCGTGGCCTGTGGATCGACCGTGGTCGGTGTCGCGAGCGCAGGCGCCGCGCGGTCCAACCTGGATTGGCGCCGGGTAGCCACCCCAGCCGATCGCGCGCGACTGCGCGGCTGGCGGGGCGCGTGGGTCGCCGCCCTCGCGCAGGTCGACCCGGAGGAGGTCGCGCGCGATCCGGTGCTGTTCAATCCCGACCGTTCGCTGGTCGACCCGCTGCCGCCCGCGGGCCCGTATCGATGTCGCACCTACAAGCTCGGCGCCCGCGCGGGCATCGGCCCGACCTTCACGGCCTCGGGCTGGTTCGCCTGCCGGATCGGCACGAGCGAGGACGATGGCGAGCGCGTGGTCAGCCTCGTCAAGCTCGACGGATCGCAGCGCCCGGTCGGCTCGGTCTTCGCCGACACCAATGCGCGGGCCATCTTCCTGGGTACGATGGAGCTCGGCGACGAGACGCGGCCGATGCGCTATGGGCGCGACGCCAACCGCGACATGGCCGGACTGATCGAGCGGATCGCCCCGCAGCGCTGGCGCGTGGTGCTGCCCTATCCGCGGTTCGAATCGCTCCTCGACGTGGTCGAGCTGGTCCCCGCGGCTTAGCGAGCGGCGGGCAGGGGCCCCGGAACCGTCGTCGTCACCATGCTGCATCCGGCCGCTCCCGTCGCGACCGCCACGGCGGGCGACCCGATCGGGCCGAGGCGCGCGAGATACTGCTTGCCGTGCATCTCGATCGGCGTGACGCGGCCGGCGTTACCGGCCAGCACCGCCTTCAGATACGAGCGCGGTTTCTTCATCAACCCCGGCTGATCGAGCGCGGACAGCCCCACAAGGCGCGCGGCTTCCTTGACGAAGTGGACGCAATTATGGTCGCCTAGGCGGTACACGCTGTCGGGCTTTCCCTCGCTCCACGCGTCGACCAGCCGCAACACGGCGACGTATTGCGCGTCGGTCATCACCACCGAGAATTGCGCGTCGCTGCTTGCGACATAGCTCGGCCTGGCGATGTCGAGCTTGCCCGCGACCGGTCCCATCAACAGCGCGGGCGATACCGATTTCGCCGTGAAGCCTGCATTCGTGTCGACCGGCGCGCCGCCTGCATCGGGCACCCCGCGCAAGGTGAAGAACGCGTGCGGGAAACTGTTGCCGAGTTCATGGCTCCAGAACGTGATCGTGACCGCAGCCTGCGCCGGCAGTGCGTATCCGACGCACAGGCAGAACAGGGCGATCAGGCGTAGCAGCGGTCTCATCAACCGAGGCTATCGCCGAGATCTCCAGCCTTACCAGCGGCATGCGTCTGATTTAGATCAGCGCTGCGTGGTAGTTTCGCCGCCGCTGGAGGCCGGGGCGGTAGCGGGCACCGGGGCAAGCGTCGCGTTCTCGCGCTTCTCGGGCCGGATATAGATCGACGACAGCGTCGGCACCGCGGCGCGCAGCTCGGTCTCCATCGCCTCGATCATCGTCTCGCCGTCGCCCATCGTCACCGAGATCGTCGAAGTCCGCGCTGATCGCGGCGAAGATGCTGTCGGGCGCGGCGTGGACCGTTCGGACATGGTTGACCGAGACGATGGCGGGATGCGCCGCGACGATCTTGCGGATCGTGGTGATTACCGCCGGGTCGGCGCGCTCGCCGATCAGCAGGCCCTTCGACTCGCGCGCGAGCAGCACCGCGACCAGCGCGAGGATCAGCCCGATCGCGATCGACGCGGCGCCGTCGATGCGCGGATCGTCGAACGCATGGCTCGCCCAGATACCGATCCCGGCGATCACCAGACCCGCTAGCGCCGCCGAATCCTCGAACAGCACGATGAAGCCGGCGGGATCCTTCGACCGGTGGATCGCCGACCACCAGCCCATTTCGCCCTTGGTCTTCGAGAATTCGCGCACCGCGATCGTCCAGCTGCTGCCCTCGAGTGCGAACGAGATCGCCAGCACGACATAGTTGATCGTCGGGCTCGTGAGCGGCTCGGGCTCCTGGATGTGTCGCCAGCCTTCGAAGATCGACACGCCCGCGCCGATCGCGAAGATCAGGATCGCGACGACGAACGCCCAGAAATACAGCTCGCGGCCATAGCCGAACGGGTGCGCCTCGTCGGCGGGGCGCTTGGCCTTGCGCTGGCCGTAGAGCAGCAGCACCTGGTTGCCGCTGTCGACCACCGAGTGGAAGCCCTCGGTCAGCATCGACGACGATCCGGTCATCCCGGCCGCGACGAATTTCGCCACGCCGATTCCGAGATTGGCGGCGAGGGCGCCGTACAGGACGATGTCGTCCTTGATGCGAGCGGTCAGTGTCTTGGCCATCCCGCCGTCCTACACGAGGGGATGCGGTTGGAAAGGGGCGGCTTTGCAAGAGGTTGGGGGTGCAATCGAAGCGCGACGGCAATTGGAATGCGGCTGCGGCGTGCGACTTGCTACTTCGCGTTGCGTCATCCTGACGAAAGTCAGGACCCAGAGCCACAAGCGTATCTGCCTGTAATCCTGGGTCCTGACTTTCGTCAGGATGACGGATGGCCACAAAGTGCAGCCGCCGCGCCAAAACAGGAATACCCGCCGGTGGACGAACCACCGGCGAGATCCTTTCCTCCCAGGAAACTGCGTAAATCGTGTCAGCCGAGCCGACCAAGGCGGTGGTACAGCGCACTCATCCGCATCAGCCGCGCGTCGTCGATCGAGGTCTTGCTGATCATCTCGCCGAGCACTTCCTTCATCAGCGCGAAATCGTTGGTCGAGAAGACGGCGCGCGCGCGGGGTTGTTCGGTGGTGGTCTGCATGGCTTGCCTCCTTCGATGGCTCGTCTTGTCTCTCTCTTTACAGCGACTGCGTATCGAGAGAGGCGATGCACATTCAATAGCGAGCGAGACCGGCGTGTCGGAAGGCGCGACCGCGTTACGCCAGCGTCGCGGTGTCCGCCGTCCTTGTATCTCGGCTGTCGCTCTGTAAAGATCGTGACAGGAGGGTTTGGGATGGCGGAACGAAAATTGCTCGCGGGGCACGCGATCCGTCGTCTGCGGCGCGGCGCCGGGCTGACGCAGGCGGCGATGGCCGACATGCTGGCGATCAGCCCGAGCTATCTGAACCTCGTCGAGCGCAACCAGCGCCCGGTCTCGGCGACATTGCTCATCAAGCTGGCGGAGAGCTTCGACTTCGATCCGCGCTCGCTCACTGCGGCCGAGCCCGGCGGTGGCGCGGAGGCGATCCGGCGGCGGCTGGCGGACCCGATGTTCGCCGACCTAGAGATCGACCGCAACGAGGTTGAGGAATGGCTTGCCAGCGCGCCCGGCGGCGCGGCGGCGTTCGCGCGCGTGTTCGATCGGATCGGTGGGGGAGAGGTGGTCGAGGCGGGCGACGATCCCGTGACGCTCGTGCGCCGCGAGATCGAGCGCTGGCGCAATCACTTCGCGGATCTCGACGCCGCGGCCGAAGCGCTGGCGGACGAGCTGCGGCTCGGTGCGGGCGACCTGTACGGCGCCATCGCCGAGCGACTGCGCGCGAAACACGGCCTGACGATCCGCGTTCTGCCGGCCGACGTGCTGCCGGACATGCTGCGCCGGCTCGACCTCCACGCGCGCCAGTTGCAGCTGAGCGAGATGCTCGACCCCGCGTCGCGGACGTTCGCGGTCGCGTTCCAGCTCGGCCAGATCGAGGCGAAGGCGGAGATCGATGCGCTCGCGAAGGGCGCAGGCTTCACCGATCGCGCTGCCGAGCGGCTCTATCGCCGCCACCTGCTGGGCTATTTCGCCGCCGCGCTGATGATGCCGTACGCCCGGTTTCTGCGCGGGTGCGAGACGACCGGCTACGATATCGAGCTTCTGCAACGCCGGTTCGGTGCAGGCTTCGAACAGGTCGCACACCGGTTGACGACGTTGCAGCGGGTGGGTGCGCGCGGGCTCCCGTTCTTCATGATCCGGATCGACCGCGCGGGGCAGGCATCGAAGCGCTATCCCGGTGCAAGCGGCGCGGCGCTGGTCGAGGCGGACGGGCGTTGTCCGTTGTGGCGGCTCCACCATGCGTTCGACCGGCCGGGCAGCCTGATGGTCCAGCTCGTCGAGTTGGAAGACGGCGCGCGCTGGCTGACGATGGCGCGGACGGTGACGCCGCAGGGCAGTCGCTTCGGCGCGGTCCATGCCGAATTTGCGATCGGCCTCGGCGTGGCGGCATCGCAAGCCGGCGTGCTGGCGGCGGCGAGCGGTTTCGATCTGGCGGGGAGGGCGATGCCGATCGGCAGGTTGCCGCGCCTGCTTCCGCAACGACTGCCCACAACGCTCGATCGCACCGGCGGGCCGCGCACTGCTGATAAACGAGCGGGAGCGCCGGACCTCGGCGCTAACGTTCGCGGGCGATTAGAGGCAGCCCGACCCCAAACCGATCCTCCCCCGCAAGGGGAGGTGGCACCGAAGGTGACGGAGGGGAGGATACGGAACAGGGGTTTTCCGCCCCCTCCGTCTGGCAAGTGCCAGACACCTCCCCTGGCGGGGGAGGATTGTTGGGTCAGGCGCCGGCTTCGGTCAGGGAGTCCAGCTGGTCCTTCGTCAATTCCAGCGTCATCGCCGGCAGCAAATCCTCGATCTGCTTCACGCTCGTGGCGCTAGCGATCGGCGCAGTCACGCCCGGCTGCGCGATCAACCAAGCGAGCGCAACCTGCGCATGCGTCGCGCCGGTAGCCTCGACCACCGAGTCCATCGCGTCGAGAACGGCCTTGCCCTTTCCTTCGAGCAGTTGGTCCATCCGACCCCCGCGGACGCTCTGCCCGAGATCGTCCTTGGTGCGATATTTGCCGGTCAGGAACCCCGAGGCGAGGCCGTAATAGGGCAACACGCCGATGTTCTCGGTGACGCAGTAATCCTGCAGTTCGCCCTCAAACTTGGTGCGGCTGACGAGGTTATATTCGGGCTGGAGCACGTGATAGCGTGGCAGGTCCGAGGTCTTGGCGGCCTCGACCGCGGATTTCAGCCGCGCGGCGTGGAAGTTGGACGCGCCGATCACGCGGACCTTGCCGGCATCGACCAGCTTGCCAAACGCTTCGAGGACGGCGTCCTGTGGTACGTCCTCGTCATCCTGATGCGCGTAGTAGAGATCGATGCGGTCCGTGCCGAGACGCTTGAGCGAGGCTTCGGCGGCGGCCGCGATGCGCGCGGGGGCAAGTTTCTCACCGCCCTCGCCCGGGAGCATGCCGACCTTGGTCGCGATCAGCACGTCGTCGCGCTTGCCGCTGGCCTTCAGCCACTCGCCGATCATCGCCTCGGACTCGCCGCCTTTATGGCCATCGACCCACCCCGAATAGACGTCGGCCGTGTCGATCATCGTGCCACCACCCGCGACGAACGCATCGAGTACCGCGAAGCTGGCCTCACGGGCGGCGGTCCAGCCGAACACGTTACCGCCGAGGACGAGGGGGCGATCTTCAGATCGGTCGAGCCGAGGCGGCGAAGGGTCATCGAGTCTGATCGCTTTGATTCGAGGGTAGTTCGGGATTCGAGGGTAGTTCTGTATCGCCAGGAGCGGCAGCGACCGCATTCAGGTCGACGCTGTTCGCATCGAGCATCGCGGCGGCTTCGTTCAACTGATGCGCTTCGTCGGCGGTAACGGCGCCGGGTTCGCTGGCCGATGAGCAGGCCGCGAGCGTAGAAACAGCAAACAGCGCCCCCACCATCACACAGTCATGCCAGCGAAAGCTGGTATCTTTCCGCGTAGGTCGTCGTGACCCGACCCGGGAGATCCCAGCGTCCGCTGGGAGGACAGGGAAGTGGGGGCGCCTTGGCAAGGCTTAATCCTTGATCGCGTTGCCGGCGCGGGTCAGCGCGTTGCCGGTGGCGTCGGCGGCGCGGTCGGCACCGTTGGCGATCGACGCGCCTGCGCGGTCTGCGCCAGCTTCGATCCGGTCACCGGCGCGGTCGGCCTTGACGTCGAGATTGTCGGTGGCGTTGTCGAGCTTCGCACCGGCGTTGTCGAGCGAACGCTCGGCCGAACCCAGTGCACGATCGCTGGCGGCGCTTACGTCGTCGACGGCGTTCTCGGTGGTCGCGCTCGCGTCTGCGGCGATCGCGTTGGCAGCCTGGGCCGTCTGGTCCTGCGCGTTGTTGCTGCAGGCTGCGAGACCGGCGGTGAGCGCCAGGGCGGGGATCAGGAACTTCTTCATGCGTATGCACTCCCGTGGATATCGTCTTGTGGACCAGCGAATGCCCGGCCCATAGCGCAATCGAACGCGGATAAAGCGTTTCCGATCCGTCACGATCGTGCGCGATGCGATAAGTCGCAGAGACTTATGGCGGAAGTCGAAGACGCTCACACCTGCGTTGACCTCATATAAAGAAATCTTTATATGAGCTTTTATGACGATGGCGCTCGAAATCTTCCGTGCACTGGCGGACGCAACCCGGTTGCGGATCCTTGCGCTGTTGCGGCGGATGGAGCTGTCGGTCGGCGAACTCGCGCAGGTGCTTGGTCAGAGCCAGCCGCGGGTGTCGCGGCACGTAAAAATCTTGTGCGACGCCGGACTTGCCGAACGCCGCAAGGAGGGCAGCTGGGTGTTCGTCGCGCTCGGCGCGCCGGCTGTGGTCGAGCCGGTCGCGAGTGCACTCGACGTCTGGGCGAAGGCCGAGCCGGATCACTGGGCGGTCGCGGATGCGGCGCGGCTGGCGGCGGTGCGCGCCGACCGGGCGGCGTCCGCGGCGGCGTGGTTCGAGGGGCATGCCGACGAATGGGATGCGATCCGGTCGCTGCATGTCGCCGACAGCGAGGTCGAGACGGCGATGGCCGCGGTACTGGGCGACGCGCCGATCGGGACGCTGATCGATATCGGTACGGGCACCGGGCGGATGCTCGAACTGTTCGGCGGGCGGGCTTCGGTCGCGCTCGGGATCGATCGCAGTTCGGAGATGCTGCGGCTCGCACGCGCCAAGCTGCACGACATGACGCACGCCGAACTGCGCCAAGCGGATTTGTACGCGCTGCCGATGGCGGATGCGGCGGCCGATGTCGCGATTCTGCACCATGTCCTGCATTTCGCGCAGCAGCCCGGCGCTGCGGTGAGCGAGGCGGCACGCGTGCTCGCACCGGGTGGGCGGTTGCTGATCGCCGACTTTGCCAGCCACGACCGCGAGGAACTGCGGGTGCGCGATGCGCATACGCGGCTCGGCTTGCGGACGAGCAGATGGCGGCGTGGTTCGAGGCGGCGGGCTTGCAAACGGCGCGCGTGGAGACGCTCGAGGGCGGTGAGTTGACGGTGAAATTATGGCTCGGCCGAAAGATCGGCGCGAGCTTGCGTGAGGTGAAGGCGGCATGACGAACTCTTCGATTTCCCAATTGGCCCCCAACCCGACCGAAGCGCGCCGCGCGCTCGAGGAACCGCTGTTCGCGGATCTGGCGGGCGACGTCGGCATCAGCTTCGAATTCTTCCCGCCGAAAACCGAGAAGATGGAGACGCAGCTCTGGGAGGCGATCCGCACGCTGGAGCCGCTCGGCCCGGATTTCGTGTCGGTGACGTATGGCGCGGGCGGTTCCACGCGCGAGCGGACGCATGCGACGGTCGCGCGGATCCAGCGCGAGACGTCGATGAACGCGGCCGCGCACCTGACCTGCGTCGAGGCGACCAAGGCCGAGATCGACCAGGTCGCCGAGGAATATTGGGCGGCGGGCGTGCGCCATATCGTCGCGTTGCGCGGCGACATGCCGACGCTCGGCCAGCCGTATCAGGCGCATCCGGGCGGGTATGAGAATGCGGCGGCCTTGGTCGCTGGCCTGAGGAAGCTGCACCCGTTCGAGATTTCGGTCGCGGCCTATCCCGAATGCCATCCGGAATCGGGGGGCATGATGCGGACATCGACAATCTGAAGCGCAAGATCGATGCCGGTGCGACCCGCGCGATCACCCAGTTCTTCTTCTCGCCCGAGGCGTATTTCCGGTTTCGCGACCGGGTTGCGGCGGCCGGGATCACCGCGCAGATCCTGCCCGGTATCCTGCCGGTGTCGAACGTGGCGCAGACGCGGAAGTTCGCCGGGCTGTGCGGGGCGGAGATCCCGGCGTGGATGGACCGGTTGTTCGAGGGGCTCGACGATCATCCCTCGGCGCGGCAGCTCGTGGCGGCGACGATCGCGGCCGAGATGTGCCGACGGCTCTATGCGGGCGGCGTGAAGGATTTCCATTTCTACACGCTCAACCGCGCGGAACTGGCCTATGCGATCTGCCACATGCTCGGTGTTCGCGCGAAGCCGAGCGAAAAGGTCGCCGCGGCATAGCTCCTCCCGCTTGCGGGAGGGGTCGAGGAGGGCGTGGCCCAACCCGACCGTCTCGCTTGCGGCACTTCCCTCCCCGACCCCTCCCGCCAGCGGGAGGAGGAGATTGACGATGACACCACGTGAACGTTTCAACGCGGAAGCCGCCAAGCGCATCCTGATCACCGATGGCGCGTTCGGCACCGAGATCCAGAACTGGAAGCTCGACGAGGCAGCCTATGCGGGGTCCTATGCGGGGTCGCTCGGCCTGAGCCACGACCAGAAGGGCAACAACGACATCCTGGCGATCACCAAGCCGGAAGTCCCCGAGACGATTACGAGGGAGTATCTCGAAGCCGGGTCGGACATCGTCTCGACCAACACGTTCAGCGCCAACGTGATCTCGCAGGCTGATTACGGCGCGGAGCATCTGGTCCGCGAGATCAACGTCGAGTCCGCGCGGATCGCCCGCGCGCTCGCGACCGAATACGAAGCGAAGGACGGCCGTCCGCGCTTCGTCGCCGGCGCGATCGGGCCGACCAACAAGACGCTGTCGCTGTCGCCCGACGTCAACGATCCCGGCTATCGCGAGATCGACTTCGATTACCTCAAGGGCGTGTACCGCGAGCAGATCGACGCGCTGCTGGAAGGCGGCGAAGGGGTCGGCGTCGACTTCATCCTGATCGAGACGGTGTTCGACACGCTCAACGCCAAGGCGGGCATCATGGCGGCGATCGAGGCGGGCGACGCGCTCGGGCGCGACGTGCCGATCATGATGTCGATGACGTTGACCGATCTGTCGGGGCGCAACCTGTCGGGGCATACGGTCGAGGCGTTCTGGCACGCGGTGCGGCATGCCAAGCCGATTACGATCGGGCTCAACTGCTCGTTCGGCGCGGAGCAACTGCGGCCGCATGTGAAGACGCTGTCGGCGATCGCGGACACGCTGATCATGGTGTATCCGAATGCGGGGCTTCCCAACGAACTCGGCGAGTATGACGAGCAGCCGGAGACGACGGCGGGGCTGGTCGGCGAGTGGGCGGTGGCCAAGCAGGTCAACGTGCTCGGCGGGTGCTGCGGGTCGACCCCGGCGCATATCAAGGCGATGGCCGACGGCGTGCGCGGGCTTGAACCGCGTGCGGTCTCGCGGCCCGAAGTGCGGACCAAACTCGCCGGACTAGAGCCGTTCACGATGGCGGCTTAGTTCCCCTTCCGCTTGCGGGAGGGGTTAGGGGAGGGGCTGGCCCAACCCGACCCCCTCGCTTGCGGCACGTCCCTCCCCCGACCCCTCCCGTAAGCGGGAGGAGGAAAGCAGATCATGACCACCACTTCCTCCTCCTCCTTCGTCAATATCGGCGAGCGCACCAACGTCACCGGCTCCGCGCGCTTCAAGAAGCTGATCATGGCGGGCGATTACCCCGCCGCGGTCGAGGTCGCGCGCCAGCAGGTCGAGAGCGGGGCGCAGGTGCTCGACGTCAATATGGACGAGGGGCTGCTCGACGCGCACCACGCGATGACGACGTTCCTCAAGCTGATCGCCGCCGAGCCCGACATCGCGCGCATCCCGTTCATGGTCGACAGCTCGAAATGGAGCGTGATCGAGGCCGGGCTGAAGTGCGTCAGCGGCAAGCCGATCGTCAATTCGATCAGCATGAAGGAGGGCGAGGAGCAGTTCCTGGCGCAGGCCAAGAAGTGCATGGCGTACGGCGCGGCGGTCGTCGTCATGGCGTTCGACGAGGTCGGGCAGGCCGACACCAAGGACCGGAAAGTCGAGATCTGCGAGCGCGCGTACAAGCTGCTCGTCGGGATCGGCTTCCCGCCCGAGGACATCATCTTCGATCCCAACGTGTTTGCGGTCGCGACGGGGATCGAGGAGCACAACAACTACGGCGTCGACTTCATCGAGGCGTGCAAGGAGATCAAGGCACGCTGCCCGCACGTCCATATCTCGGGCGGGCTGTCGAACTTCAGCTTCTCGTTTCGCGGCAACGAGCCGGTGCGCCGGGCGATGCACAGCGTGTTCCTGTACTACGCGATCCCCGCGGGCATGGACATGGCGATCGTCAACGCCGGCCAGCTTGACATCTATGACGACATCGATCCCGAGCTGCGCAAGGCGGTCGAGGACGTCGTGCTCAACACCGATCCCGAGGCCGGCGACCGGCTGGTCGCGCTCGCCGAGCGCTATCGCGGCACCGACGTGGTCGCCGAGAAGGCGGCGGCGGAATGGCGTTCGCTCGGCGTCAACAAGCGGCTCGAATATGCGCTGGTGAAGGGCATCGACCTGCACGTCGTCGAGGATACCGAGGAAGCGCGGCAGATCATCGCCGGCAACGGCGGGCGGCCGATCGAGGTCATCGAAGGCCCGCTGATGGACGGCATGAACGTCGTCGGCGACCTGTTCGGCTCCGGGAAAATGTTCCTGCCGCAGGTCGTCAAGTCGGCGCGCGTGATGAAGAAGGCGGTCGCGCATCTGCTGCCGTATATCGAGGCGGCCAAGGAGCCCGGCGCACGCGGCAAGGGCAAGATCATCATGGCGACCGTTAAGGGCGACGTGCATGATATCGGCAAGAACATCGTCGGCGTGGTGCTCCAGTGCAACGGCTTCGACGTGGTCGATCTTGGCGTGATGGTGCCGTGGTCGAAGATCCTCGAAGCGGCGAACGAGAACGACGCGGACATGATCGGGCTTTCGGGGCTGATCACGCCAAGCCTCGATGAGATGGTGACGGTTGCCGAGGAGATGAAGCGGGCGGGCATGACGATGCCGCTGCTGATCGGCGGCGCGACGACGTCGAAGGTCCACACCGCGCTCAGGATCGCGCCGGCCTATGATGGGCCGGTGGTGCATGTGCTCGACGCGAGCCGCGCCGTGGGTGTGGCGTCGACTTTGGTGTCGGACACGATCCGCGACGAGTTCGTGACGAAGACTGCGGACGAATATGAGGCGGTGCGGATCTCGCGCGCGAACAAGGGGCAGAGTGAATTGCTGCCCTTGGCTACCGCACGGGAGCGTAAGTTCGTGGCGGACTTTTCGTTGAAGCCTGCTGCGCCCGTGAAACCCGGCGTGCACGTATTCGCGGACTGGGACCTGACCGATCTGCGCGACTATATCGACTGGACGCCGTTCTTCCGCGCGTGGGAACTGGCGGGCAATTTCCCGGCGATCCTGACCGACGAGGTCGTCGGCGAAGTGCGAGCGCGCTGTATGCGGATGCGCAGGCGATGCTCGACACGATCGTCGCGGAGAAGTGGCTGACCCCGCGCGGTGTTGCGGGGCTATGGCCGGCGCGCCGCGAAGGCGATGACGTGGTGGTTACTGCTCCTCTCCCCTGCGGGGAGAGGGCTGGAGTGAGGGGCAGCCAAGCCAGTGCTGCGCCCGGAACAGCCCCTCACCCCAGCCCCTCTCCCCGCAGGGAGAGGAGCAGGAAGAGTCCGCCTCCCATGCTGCGCCAGCAGATCGCCAAGCGCGAGGGCCGCGCCAACATGTGTCTCGCCGACTTCATCGACACCCAGGACGACTGGTTCGGCGGGTTCGCGGTCGGCATCCACGGCATCGACGAGCATATCGCGCGCTTCAAGGCGGGGCATGACGATTACAACGACATCCTGCTCAAGGCGCTCGCCGACCGCTTCGCCGAGGCCTTCGCCGAACGCCTCCACAAGCATGTCCGTCAGGAGCTGTGGGGCTATGCGCCGGAGGAGCAGCTCACAAACGACGCGCTGATCAAGGAGCAGTATCGCGGCATCCGCCCCGCACCGGGCTATCCCGCGTGCCCGGACCACAGCCTCAAGCCGATTCTGTTCGACCTGCTCGACGCGCCGACCGCGACCGGCCTCGAACTGACCGAGAGCTTCGCGATGTTCCCGACCGCCGCCGTCTCCGGCTTCTATTTCGGCCACCCGCAGGCGGAGTATTTCGGCGTCGCGCGCGTCGGCCGCGACCAGCTCGAGGATTACGCGACACGCCGTGGCGCCGACCTCAAGACCGCGGAACGCTGGCTTCGTCCTAACCTCGACTAAGGTCCGGGCTCGCGCGCGGAACAACCGCCGCGAGCCCGCGCTTATCATGGGTCCACATGCGGAGACCCGATGACCGTTCCCCAATATCTCTCGATCGCCACGCTGATCGGCATGATGGCGCTCTTCATCTGGGGCAGGTTCCGCTACGACGTCACCGCGATCCTGGCGTTGCTTGCCAGCATCGCGCTCGGCATCGTCAGCCCGAAGGAGGCGTTCAAGGGCTTCTCGGACGACATCGTCATCATCGTCGGCTCGGCGCTGGTGATCTCGGCGGCGGTGCAGCGCTCGGGCATCATCGAACGCGCGCTCGCCAAATTCGCCAAGCGGGTGACGCGGGTCCGCTCGCAACTGCTACTGCTGACCGCGTCGGTCGGGTTCGCCTCCGCGCTGGTCAAGAACATCGGCGCGCTGGCGATGCTGATGCCCGCCGCGTTCCAGATGGCGAAGAAGAACAATACGTCGCCCTCGGTCTTCCTGATGCCGATGGCGTCCGCCTCTTTGCTCGGCGGGCTCATCACGCTGGTCGGCACGTCGCCCAACATCATCGTCAGCCGCGTCCGCGAACAGATGACCGGGCACCCGTTCGGGATGTTCGACTACGCGCCAGTCGAGCTCGGGCTGACGCTGATGGGGCTGGTCTATCTGCGGTTCGCGTACCGGCTGCTGCCGCGCGATCGGCGGGCGGCACCGACGATGGGCGAGGCGCTCGACATCAAGGGCTACTGTGACCGAGGCGATGATCCCGGAGGGGTCTCCGCGGTCGACGATACGGTCGACGCGTTCCTCGACCGTCACGACCACGAGGTGACGATCACCCGCATCCTCCGCGCCGGCATGCGCAGCGCGCCGCACGACCACACGCATCTGCGCGCCGGCGACACGCTGATCCTCGGCGGCGATCCCGATGCGCTCGAACGCGTGATCGCGCGCGACCGGCTGAAGCTGGAGGGCGAGGACCGCGAGAAGGCCGACGAGGACGACGACGACGAGGTCGGCGTGATCGAGGCGGTCATCGGGCTCGGCTCGGCGCTGGTCGGCAAGACCGCGGCGCGGCTTGCATTGCAGGCGCGCTACGGCGTCAACCTGATCGCGATCTCGCGGCAGGGCGAGCATCTCTCCCGTCGTCTCGCCAACACCGAACTCCGCGCTGGCGACGTGCTCGTTTTGCAAGGACCCCTCGAGCAGCTGCCGAGCAAGCTGCGCGATCTCGGCTGCCTTCCGTTGGCGCAGCGCGAGATGCGGCTCGGCGTATCGAAGCGGAGCTGGCTGCCGATCGCCATCCTCGCGGTGGCGATGAGCGCGACCGCATTGGGGTTCGTGCCGGTGGCGGTCGCGTTCTTCGCCGCGGCCGGCTTAATCATGGCGACCGGCGTGCTGCCGGTGCGCGAGGCGTACGACCATGTCGAATGGCCGATCCTGATCATGCTCGGCGCGCTGATCCCGGTCAGCGATTCGCTGCGCACCACGGGCGCGTCGGAGGTGATCGCGACCTGGCTGTCGTCGACCGCGGCGACCTTGCCACCCTGGGGCGCGGTCGCGCTGATCCTGGCGGCGGCGATGGCGGTGACGCCGTTCCTCAACAATGCCGCGACCGTGCTGGTGATGGCGCCGATCGCCGCGACGTTCGCGGGCGATCTCGGGTTTCGGCCCGAGGCGTTCCTGATGGCGACCGCGGTCGGGGCAGGGTGCGATTTCCTCACCCCGATCGGCCACCAGTGCAACACGCTGGTGATGGGGCCGGGCAGGTACAGGTTCAGCGACTACGCGCGGCTCGGCGCACCGCTGTCGCTGCTGGTGCTGCTGATAGGCACCCCGCTGATCGTAGCGGTCTGGCCGATGCATTGAGGCTACCTGGATCCTCCCCGCCAGGGGAGGTGGCTAACCCTTGCCAGTCGGAGGGGAGGAAAGGGTAACTATTGTTGCGAGTTCCGCCCCCTCCGTCGCCTACGGCGCCACCTCCCCCTGGCGGGGAGGATCAGAAGAAGACCCGCGTCCCTCCGAGAAAGGGTTTACGCGCCAGCTTCAGCCGGCTTTCCCTCGCGAACGTCACCCGGCAGGCCGGTGATCGTCTTCACCTCCATGAAGTCCGTCAGCCCATAACGCCCGTTCTCGCGCCCATTCCCCGACTGCTTGTAGCCACCGAACGGCGCGCCGATGTCCGGGCTCCACGAGTTGATCGTCACCAGCCCCGCGCGCAACCTGGGCGCGACCTTCGCCGCCGCCGCCGGATCGCCCGAGATCGTCGCCGACAGCCCGTATTCGGTCGCGTTGGCGATGCGGATACCCTCGTCCTGATCGGCATACGCGGTAATCGTCGCGACCGGCCCGAACGTCTCCTCCTGCGCGATCCGCATGTCCGGCCGCACGTCGGTGAACAGCGTCGGCTGGATATAATAGCCGGCGTTGCGCCCGTCCGGCCGACCCACGCCGCCCGTCACCAAGGTCGCACCCTCGTCGATCGCGGACTGGATCAGCCCCTGGATCTTGTCGAACTGCGCCTTGTTGACGACCGGGCCGATATGCTGGCCCATTTCGGCGGGATCGCCGACCTTGGTCTGCTCCATCATCGACTTCACGATCGCGGTCGCTTCGGCGACCTGGCTCGCATGCACCAGCAGCCGCGTCGGCGCGATACAGCTCTGGCCCGAATTGGCGAGCACCCCCGCGACCGTCGGCGGCAATAGCGCTGGCGAGATCCGAACCCTCCAGCACGAGGTTCGCCGCCTTGCCGCCAAGCTCCTGATGCACGCGCTTCACCGTCGGCGCCGCCGCCAGCGCGACCGCGATGCCGGCGCGCGTCGAGCCGGTGAAGCTCACCATGTCGACGTCGCGATGCGCGCACAGCGCCGCGCCGACGCCCGGCCCGTCGCCGTTGACCAGGTTGAACACCCCCGCCGGCACGCCCGCCGCATCCATGATCTCGGCCAGGATCACCGCGCACGATGGCGCTTCCTCGGAGGGTTTCAGGATCATCGTGTCGCCTGCCGCGAGCGCCGGGGCGACCTTCGCGCAGATCTGGTTCAGCGGCCAGTTCCACGGTGTGATCATCGCGACGACGCCGAGCGGCTCGTGCACGACGGTCGCCTTGCCGATGACCTCGGAAAACTCGAACGCCGCCAGCGCCTTCGCGGTGGCCGAGAAATGCGCGAGCCCGGTGGGCGCCTGCGCCATCGAGGCGAGCGCCATCGGCGCGCCCATCTCCTGCGACATCGCCTTGGCCAGATCGGGCATCCGCGCCTTGTATTCGGTCATGATCCGACCCAGCACGTCGAGCCGCTCCTGCACGCTCGTCTGGCTCCAGCTCTCGAACGCCGACCGTGCCGCGGCGACCGCCTTGTCGACATCGGCGGCGGTGCCGAGCATGATCTCGGTACACGGTTGCTCGGTCGACGGGTCGATCACCTGATAGACGGTGCCGCCCTCGCTCTCGACCCACGCGCCATCGATATACTGCTTCAAATAGCTTTTCATCGTGCCTCTCCGCATCTTGTCTCGCCAAGGAATGGGCTCGGCGGAGATCGGTTGCAACCCGAAACGCATGCCGTAGGGTAACCCGGAAATTCATCAGGAGGCCGGCATGGCGAAGTGGCATTCTTCGAACAGACCGGCGGCCCGGAAGTCATCCAGTGGCGCGACGTGACGCTGCCGCCGCCCGCCAAGGGCGAGGTCTGGATGCGCAACACCGCGGTCGGGCTGAACTATATCGACACCTATCACCGCAGCGGCGTGTACCCGGTCGACCTGCCCTCGAGGCCTCGGCAGCGAGGCGGCGGGCGTCGTCATGGCAGTCGGCGAGGGCGTGACCGACTTCGCACCCGGCGACCGCGTCGGCACCTTCGGCCCCTCGCGCGGCGCCTATGCGACCGAACGCAACGTGCCCGCGAGCCAGCTCTTCAAACTCCCCGACACGCTCGACGACCGCACCGCGGCGGCGATGCTGCTCAGAGCACCACCGCCGAGTTCCTCGTCGAACGCTGCGCCAAGGTCCAGCCAGGTCAGACCGTCCTCGTCCACGCGGCGGCGGGCGGCGTCGGCCACATCCTTGTGGGCTGGTTGAAGGCGATCGGCGCCACCGTCATCGCCAGCGTCGGCAGCGAGGACAAGGCCGCACGCACCCGCAAAGCCGGCGCCGACCACGTCATCCTCCACAAGTCCGAGGACATCGCGGCCCGAGTCCGCGAGATCACCGATGGCAAGGGCGTGCCGGTGGTGCTCGACGGCGTCGGCGGCGCGACCTGGAACGCCTCGCTCGACAGCGCGGCCAAGCGTGGCCTGATCGTGAGCTACGGCAATGCCGGCGGGGTGGTCGACGGCGTCAACCTCGGCATCCTCGCGCGGAAAGGGTCGCTGTTCGTGACCCGCCCGACGCTGTTCGATTACTACGTCACGCCCGAGGAAAGCAGGCCGGTATCGCCCGCCTGTTCGCGATGCTCGACCGCGGCGCGATCACCCCCGAGATCGGCCAGACCTTCGCCCTCGAAGACGCCGCCGACGCGCACCGCGCGGTCGAAAGCGGCGAGACTTCTGGCAGCACGCTGCTGCTGCTGCCGTGATCCCCGAGTCAGCGAAGGAAGGTTGATTCATGCGGAGGCGCGGAGACGCGGAGGGTCACGTACGGGACCAATGGTCCCCTTCATCATCGACGTTGGGGTATTGGACGGGACGGGCGTACCGATCGAGACACCTCCGCGTCTCCGCGCCTCCGCGCGAACCCATTCTTCTATCCTCTTCGCGCCTTCGCGCCTTCGCGCCTTCGCGTGAATCCATGCTGAGGCTACGGCCTCCGCGCGTTAAGATGGCGCAAGCGCTTCCCCGAGTGAGACGACGATGAGCCTGAACCTGTTGCTGGTCGAGGACGATGCGGTGTTCGCGCAGGCGATGGCGGAGGAACTGCGCGGGCTCGATCACCGCGTCACGATCGCGGTCGACGGGCGCGAGGCGCTGGCCGCGGTCGACAGCGCGCCGTTCGATGCGGTGGTGCTCGATCGGATGCTGCCAAGGATCGACGGCATGACGGTGCTCGAACGGCTGCGCGGCAGCAACATGACCCTACCAGTGATCATGCTCACCGCCCTCGGCCGCTCGGTCGAGAAGGTCGAGGACTCGAGGCGGGCGCGGACGATTACGTCGTCAAGCCGGTCGCCGCCGCCGAACTCAGCGCGCGCCTTGCCGCCGTCGTACGCGGACGCGGCTGGACCGGGGGCAGTGCCGACACGATCCGCGCGGGCGACATCGTCGTCAGCCCTACGAAGTTCCGCGCGTGGCGCGACGGCATCGCGCTCGACCTCGGCAAGCTCGAGTTCAAGCTGCTCGCCGAGTTCGTCGCCAATGCCGATGCGGTGCTGACGCGCGCGATGCTGGTCGAGCGCGTCTGGGGGTATGACTTCGCACCGACCACCAACATCGTCGACGTCTATGTCCGCCACCTCCGCGTGAAACTCACCGCGGCCGGGGGCGAGGATCCGATCGTGACGATGCGCGGCGTCGGTTACATGTTGCGCGGCTGATGCGGTTCCGGTCGCTGCGCGCGCTGACGCTGGCGTTCCTGCTGGCGTTCCTGCTGGCGACGATCGGCACCGGTTTCGCGATCCACGGAATCACGCTGCAGACGATTGAGCGGCTGGTCGACCGCCGTATCCTCGTCGTTAGCGACGCCATCGCAGGCGCGCCGGGCGATCGCCGACCGGCCGACGTCTTCCGCCGCATCGACGCGGCGATGCGCGAGCGCGATACCGGTGATATCGGCCTGCTGCTGGTCGACGCAAACGGAAATCGGCTCGGCGGCAACATCGCTTTGTCGCGCCGCCTGCCGCTCGGCTTCTCGACGATCGCCCGTGACGATCGGATCGCCGGGCTGTCCGCAGGCCGCGCGCTGGTCCGCGACGTCGGCGGCGGCATGACGCTGACGACGGTCGCCGAGACCGAGCCGTTTGACGACTACAACGCCGCGCGCACGCGAATTTACCTGATCGGGTTCGGCTCGATCGTGCTGATCGTGGTCGGCGGCATGGTCTTCTTCGTCGTCACGATCGGCCGGCGGATCGGCGAAACCCGGCGCACGGTCGAGGCGATCATCGACGGCGATATGACGCGACGCGTGCCGATCCACCCCTCGGGCGGCGAGTTCGCGCATCAGGCGATGGCGTTCAACCGGATGCTCGATCGCATCGCCGAACTGATGGCGAGCATCAGCAACGTCTCCAACGACATCGCGCACGATCTGCGCACGCCGCTCGCCCGGCTGCGGAGCCAACTCGCCCTGGCGCTGCGCCGGGCCGAGACCGAGGCGCAGCGCGACGATCTGGAGGCTGCGATCGCAATGAGCGACGAGTTGCTCGCGATGTTCGCGGCGATGCTGCGGATCGCCGAGATCGAGGGTGGCGATCGTCGCGCCGCGTTCGCGCCGTTCGATCTCGCCGACCTGGTTCGGGAGGTAGGCGACATGATGCAGCCGGTTGCGGCCGATAGCGGCCGGCAACTCGACATCGCCGTGGATGCACCGACCAGGATAATCGGCGATCGCCAGTTGCTGGGCCAGGCGATGGTCAACCTGATCGAGAACGCGATCCGCCATACGCCGGCCGGCACGCGGATCGAGATCGGCGTCGTCTCGACCGATGCCGCGACAATGCTGACGGTGACCGACGATGGCCCAGGCATCCCAGTCGACCAGCGCAAACTGGCGCTTCGCCGGTTCGGGCGTCTGGACATCAGCCGTCACGAGGTCGGGCACGGCCTGGGCCTCGCGCTGATCGATGCGATCGTCCGCCTGCACCGCGGCACGTTGTCGCTCGAGGACGCCAATCCGGGTTACGCGTGGTGCTGAGCTTGCCACGCGGCTGAGCAAACAACTAATCCTCCCCTTGCGGGGGAGGATCGCGCGGTCAGAACTTGACCGACGCCTCTATGCCGTAGGTCCGCGGCGCGTTGAAATTGCCATAGTCGCCCAGCACGTTGCTGATGCTGCCCGACGTGGTGCTCGTCGTCGGTGAGCCCGGCAGGCTGTTCGACGGATCGCGGCGGAACACATATTGCTTGTCGAACAGGTTGCGGACCCAGGCGGAGATCGTCACCGCGTTGCTGCCGCCGACCCGGATGTTGGCCAGCGCAAGACGTGCGTTGGCGAGGAACGCCGCGTCGTTCTTGGTCGCATATTGGTCGAAGGTCTGCGTGGCTTGCGAATAGTTGCCGTCGAGGTGGAATTTCAGGTCCATGTCGCCGATCGGCATCGTATAGTCGATCGCGCCGTTGGCCGCATTGCGCGGCGTGAAGACGATGTAGAAGTTCTGGTACACGCCGGTCGACTCGATCAGCACCGGCGGGATCTTGGTGTAGGTATAGGCATAGCCCGCGGTCAGCGTCAGGCCGGTGACCGGCTGCACCGTCAGGTCGGCCTCGATCCCGCGGATCTTGGTGATGCCGGGCGCATTGATCGTCACCAGGTTGTTGAAGCTGCCCGTCGAGGTGGTCTGGATCGAACTGATGTCGACCTGGCTGTTCTTGCGATCCATGATGTAGCCGGCCAGGTTTAGGCGGGCGCGGTGATCCCAGAAATCGGTCTTCGCGCCGATCTCGTACGACTTCACGTCCTCGGGATTGAACGTCTGGTAGTTCGATGTGCGCGAGCTGGCACCGCCGGCGCGATAGCCGGTCGCGTACTTGGCGTACAGGTGGAGCAGATCGCTGGCGTCATAGGCCAGCGTCGCCATCGGATTGAACCGGTTCCAGCTCGCGTCGAGCGGCTTGTAGCCCGCCGCCGTCAGCTGCGCTGTGGTCGCCGTGTCGTAGTTCAAATTGCGCGAATAATGCAGCACGCCCTTCTTGTCGTCGTGCGTGTAGCGGCCACCTGCGGTCAGGTGGATCCGATCGGTCGCGTTCCAGGTGACCTGGCCATAGCCGGCATAGCTCTTCGACCAGACTTCGGACGCCCGGTCGATCGAGCGGCAACCCTCCTGCGAGCCGAATCCGCCCGAGCCGGTGCAGGGATCGAGCACGGTGATCGTCGACAGCGTGGAATCGAACGCCAGTGAGTTCGGCGTTGCCGCGTCGTCGCTGACGTGCTCGTTGAAGTAATACAGCCCGGCGACATAGTCGAACTGGCCGACCGTGCCGACCGCCTGGAATTCCTGACTGAATTGGTTCTGGTGCAGGTCGGCGAGGCTGTAGCGGCTGAAGTTGCACGCGGTTCCGGTGCAGCCGGCCGCGACGACGGGCACGCGGTGATAGCCGCCGCTATTGTCATACTGGGTCGCATTCACGCCGCGCCACGCGGTGATCGAGCGGAGTTCGATCTCGGGTGCGACGTCCCAACGGATGTTCGAGGTGAAGCCGTGCGTCTTGTCGACGCTCGGCTGCTGCGGCACGCCGATGTCGGCGACCTTCGCGCGGCTGGTGCCGTTGACCACGACCCGGCTCGGCAGCGGCTTCACGCTGCCGGTGAGCGTCGTGTAGTTGGTGCCGGGCAGGGCACAGGCGGGCGATGCAGACTGCGCACCCGCCTTGCACCCGTTCGGGTTCACGTTGAGCAACTGGCTGTAGAACGGGCTGTTCGAGTCGTAGCCGTTATCGTAGCTGAAATCGGCGGTCATGCCCGAGATCGGGTGGACCCGCGCGGTCGCCTTGAAGCCGCGGCGATGATAATAGTTGAAGCCGGTCTGGCCCTCGAGCGGGTTCTTGGTGGTCGCATCCTTGATGCTGGATGACGCCGTCGAGCTTCAGCGAAACGCCGTAGGTTTCGGGCAGGTCGAGATGCAGCGCGCCGTTATAGCTGCCGTAGTTCGCGATGCCGCCGGTCGCGCTGCCGCCCCATTTGCCGGTCAGGCCCTTGGTGACGATGCTCAGCGCGCCGCCCTCGGTGTTGCGACCGAACAGCGTGCCCTGCGGGCCTTTGAGGACTTCGATCCGGTCGACATCGAACAGCGCGGCGTTCAAGCCGTGCTGGCGCCCGAGGTACACGCCGTCGATATAGACGCCGACCTCCCTGCTCGCGCGCGGGCTGGTTCGCATCGAGCGGGACGATGCCGCGGATACCGATCGTCAGCGCGGACTGGCGTGCCTCGAAGGTGGCAACGCGCAACGACGGCACCGCGCCATCGGCGAGATCGTACAGGCTCTGCACATGGCGATCGGTCAGCGCCTGGCTGCTGAGCACGCTGATCGCGATCGGCGTCTTCTGGAGATTGGTCTCGCGCTTGGTCGCGGTCACGACGATCTCGCCGAGACCCGTCTGGTCGGCGGGGGCGGCCGCAGCGGGATCGGTGGGCGTGGGATCGGTAGCGGCAGTCGGTGCCGGGTCTTTGGCGGCAGTCGGCGTGACGGCAGTCGGCGTGGCGGCGGCGGCGAAGGCGGGCGACGCGATCGCGACCGTCAGGGCGGCGCCGGCCAGCAGCCGCAAGCGCAGGCTTGCTGAATTCAACATCGAGGGGTTCCCTTTTTCGGCAGTGTTTGCCTTGGGGGCGCGATAAGCGGCGGTCGTGGCACGTCCGTTACGAATATAAGAATCGCGTGTCCGGCGTTTTTAACGTTGGTTTAATGTGGGATGTTCGGCGCGATTACGGGATCGGGTTGCTGCCGACGCGGCTGTCACGGCGTTGTCACGCTGACGTAACGGCGCTGCCATGCGCGACCGCTACCGCGCCTCCCAAGCCGGCTGAAGAAGTCGGGACCATCCGGGGAATACCATGAAATCGAACCTGTCGAACCGCGTCCGCGGTCGCGTCCTCGCGCATGCGCTGCTCGCCGGCTGCGCGCTGAGCCCGCTGACCATTGCGAGCGCCCATGCGCGTCCCGACGCAGCGACACCGGTCGGTGCACCGCGCGCGCCCGGCGCGATCACCGGCACCGTGTCGCAGGCGGGCAGCGGCGAGTATCTCGATGGCGCATCTGTCTCGATCCCCGCACTCGACCTGTCGACCGTGGTCGACCGCACGGGACGGTTCTCGCTGGTCGGCGTTCCCGCCGGCACGCACGAGCTCGTGATCCGCTATGTCGGCTTTCCCGATGCCCGCCGAACCGTGACGGTTGCAGACTCCCAGGTCACGCTCGACGTCGCGATGACCACCGAAGTCGGCGCAGGCGCAGGCGAGGGGCCGAGATCGTCGTCTCCGGCTCGCGCCCGATCGCGGAATCCGAAGCCGCAGCACTCCAGATCCAGCGTACCAGCCCCTCGCTCGTCTCGGTCATCGCCTCGGATCTCGATCGGTCGACTGCCCGATCAGAACGTCGCGCAGGCGGTCAGCCGCCTCCCCGGTGTCGGCGTCCAGCGCGACCAGGGCCAGGCGCGCTACATCACGCTGCGTGGAGCGCCGATCAACTGGACCACGCTGTCGATCGACGGCATCAACGTCGTCAGCCCCGAAGGCCGCGATGCCCGCTTCGACTCCATCCCCTCGGCGATCGCCTCGCAGATCATCGTGCGGAAAGCCGTCACCCCGGACATGACAGGCGAGACGATCGCCGGCAATGTCGACATCATCACGCGATCCGCGTTCGATTATCCGGGCATGAAGGTGCAGGCCAAGGGCGGCCTGGGCCATGTCGAACTCGGCAAAAAGACCGAATATGAGGGCTCGCTCGTCGTGTCCGACCGGATCGACACCGGGATCGGCGAGTTCGGCATCGTCTCGTCCGCCAGCCTGTACCGCCGCGGCATGGTCACCGACAATTTCGAAACCGATTTCGAGGCGGTCAAGGAAGACAAGCGCCCCGGCTACCAGACACGCAACTGGGCGCGCGAGACCGAGAACAAGCTGTATCGCCTGACGCGGAAGAACTACTCGCTCTCGACCCGGCTCGACTGGCGCCCGGCATCCGGCCACAAGCTGTTCGCGGAGACGATCTACTCGGCGTTCCAGGACGATGAGCAGCGTAACAACTACATCTTCGATCTCGACGACCAGCAGTCGCGGGCGCCGACCGGCAGCGCTGCCTGCAACGTCAACGCACGGCCCGCGTCGGGCACCACCGGCTATGCCGACATCTGCACCGGCAACACGCCCTTGCTCGGCACCGTCTACGGCGTCGATCTCAACGCGAACTTCACGGTGCGCAAATACAAGCAGTCGGTGTTCACCAACACGGTCGGCGGCGATCACGAACTGGGCGAGTGGAAGGTCGCATGGCGCGGCAACTTCACCCGCTCGATCGACGACCGGACGCAGCCGGCGCAGCTGAACTACGAAAGCCCCAGCTTCACGAACGCCACCAACCGGCTGACCGTGGGTTATGACCTGACCGACCCGCAGCTTGCCAAGGTCCAGCTGTTCCGCACGATCCGCAACGCCGACGGGACGTTCTCGCGCGGTGCACATGTGACCGCGATCGAGGATTTTCCGACGTCGCTGACCCGCCTCCGCTCGCTGAAGGCGCAGGACGTGACCGAGGCCTACACCGCCAAGCTCGACATCAGCCGCGAGGCGTCGCTGTTCGGGGCGCAGACGGTGTTCACCGCCGGCGTCCGCTATGACGACCGCACCAAGACCGCCAACGAGGATCTGCTCGACATCAACAGCGCGGCACAGTTCGCCGCCGCGGGGATCTCCACCAACTATTCCGCGATCGCCAAGCCCGGCGGGTTCCAGGGCGAGATCCCGCTCGGCTACACCTTCCAGTATTTCGACCGCGACAAGGTGCTCGGGCTCGTCGATCAGGCCAAGAGCGTCGCCAGCTACCAGCCGGTCGACGCCAATTTCTACGAGGTCGGCGAACGGGTCTATTCGGCCTATGCGATGGCCACCACGACGACCAACTGGGGCAGCATCGTCGGTGGTGCCCGCGTCGAGCATATCCGCAACGACGCGCGCGCCTTCTCGATCGACGCGGCGACCAGCGTGGCGACGCCGGTCGAGGCGAAGTCCAATCAGACGCTCGTCTACCCGAGCCTCCACCTCAACTGGGACGTCAACGACCGGATGAAGGCGCGGCTGTCGTTCAACACCGGCGCCGCACGGCCCGATTACGATCAACTGCGTCCGAACCTGACGTACAACGACGCGAACCTGACGGTATCCGGCGGCAACCCCGACGCGAAGCCCGAAAAGGCCAAGGGCGTCGACGCCTATGTCGAATATTACACGATGCCGCGCGGCTTCCTGTCGATCGGTGCCTATTACAAGGACGTCACCAACGTTCTGTTCGACTCGGTGCAGACCTTCGGCAGCACGATCCTCAACAGCGGCAATACCGATCGTTCGCAATATCAGTTCTCGACCGTCCTGAACGGCGGCAAGGGCTATATCATGGGCATCGAGGGCGCGATCCAGCAGCAGCTCGACCGTTCACCGCCGATCTCGGCCTGCCGGACTGGATGGGCGGCTTCGGCATCCAGCTCAACGCGACGATCAACAAGAGCCGCGCGGATACGCCCGGCACGGGCGATATCCCGTCGCGGAAGGTGCCGCTGCCCGGTGCATCGGACGCGATCTACAATCTGATCGGCTATTACGAGAAATACGGATTCTCGGCCCGCGTCTCGTATCAGAACCGCTCGGCATGGCTCGACGCGATCGGGTCGGTGGCGAAGGTCGGCGACACCGTCCGTGGCGTCGACGGCGGCGATTTCTACTGGGCCAAGGACAATGAACTGGACGCATCGGTCCGCTACGCGATCAACGGCAATGTCGAGATCTATGCCGATTTCGCCAATCTCCTGAACGGCCCCGGTCGTCGCTATGTCGGCACGTCGGCCTACACGATCGAGCATGAGACGTTCGGTCGGCGTTACACCGGCGGCGTTCGGGTGACGTTCTGATGCGCGCGTATTCCCTCGCCGCCGCGCTGTTGCTGGCGGGATGCTCGACGACCTCGGTCCCGGTGGGGGGCGAGGCACCGATGGTCGCTGCGGCCGCGGAGACCGATCCGGTCGACACCGCCGCCGATGCCGCGGACGATCCCGCGATCTGGCGCAACGCCGCCGATCCATCGAAGAGCCTCGTCATCGGCACCGACAAGAAGGCCGGCATCCACGTCTACAGCCTGACGGGCAAGCGACTGAGCTTCACGCCGGCCGCACGGTTGAACAACGTCGATCTTCGCGATCTCGGCGGACGGGTGATTGCCGCTGCCAGCGACCGCGCCGAAGCGGCGACCGCACATGTCTCGCTGTTCACGCTCGACACGGCGGCGGCAAAGCTCGTGCCGCTCGGTCGCTTCCCGGTCGGTGCGGGCGAGGCCTACGGCATGTGCCTCTGGACCCGTGCCAGCGACAAGGCGTTGTTCGGCTTCGTCGTGCTCAAGGACGGCCGCATCGACCAAGTCGCGATCGACCTGTCCGGGACGACGCCAAAGGTCACGACGGTCCGCTCGATGAAGCTCGGCACCCAGTCGGAAGGCTGCGTCGTCGACGATCGCACCGGTCAGCTTTATGTCGCGGAAGAGGATGTCGGGCTCTGGCGCTTCGATGCCGACCCATCCGCACCGGTGACCGCAACGCCGATCGCCAAGGTCGACGGCAAGACGCTGGTCGCCGACGCCGAAGGCCTCGCGCTCGCGCCCTTCGGCAAGAGCGGCGGCTATCTCGTCGTGTCGAGCCAGGGCGACAACGCCTACACGCTCTATCGCCTGCCGGACGTCACCTATGCCGGCCGCTTCCGGATCGGCAGCGGCCCGATCGACGGCATCAGCGACACCGACGGCATCGACCTGATGCTCGGCGATTTCGGCCCGGCCTACCCGCGCGGCCTGCTGGTAGCGCAGGACGGCGACAACGCCCCGCCACGCAGAACTTCAAATATGTCAGCTGGGCCGGCGTGCAGCGGGCGCTGAAGTTGCGCTGAACCTCACGATGGCGCGCCGTCGCAATAGGCTGCGACCATCGCACGGACGTCGACCTGCGCCTTCAACCGCGCGGCGAGCAGCGCGGTGCCGCTGATCTTGCGCTGGACGAACAGCGTATCGATCGGCGGCAGGTGCCACGTATCGCGGTCGCGCGCGATCTCGGTGCCCTGTTCGCGCAGCACGCCGACGAACGCGCGGTCGCCGAAGTCGAACGGGCCGGGCTTGGCGAGTTCTGCGAGGATCACGTCGATCATCCGGTCGACCAGCGCGCGGTGCTGGAGGACGGCCGCTTCGCCGAGAAAACCGGCGGCTATAGCGGCTTCGCGGACTGCATCACGATCGCCCGCCAGCGCCGCGGTGAGCAGTCGGCGATAGCCTTCGCCGGTTTCGGCGGAGGGAGCGGGCGGCACCGAAATCGAGCAGGACCAGCTTCTCGGTTTCGGGCTGCCAGCGATAATTGGCGAAGTTCGGATCGGTCTGCATCAGCCGCCAATCGAACAGTTCACGCAGCACGAGCGAGATCAGGTCGTGCATGACGCGGTCACGCACGACCTGCGGCGCGGTCTCCACGTCTCGACCGGAACGCCGGTAACGAAGCTCATCGCGAGGACGCGCGGCGTGGTGAGATCGGAATGGAGCGTGGGGACGACGAACTGTGGCTGGTCGGCGAGCAGATCGCCGTAGCGCGCGAGCATCTGCGCCTCGCGAAGGTAATCGGCTTCCTCGTGGAGCTGCTTCTTCGCCTCGTCCAGCAACGGCGCGATGTCGAGCGACTTGGGCAGCATCCCCGACACGCGGAGCAGCGTCGCGACGTTGTCGACATCCGCGTCGATGCTCTCCTTCACGCCGGGATACTGGACCTTGATCGCCAGCTCGGTGCCGTCGGGCAGGCGGGCACGGTGAACCTGGCCGATCGAAGCGGCAGCGACCGGGTGTGCCTGGAAATGCGCGAAGCGGCGACGCCAGTCCTTGCCCCATTCGGCGGCGAGCACGCTGTCGAGCTGCTGCGGCGGCATGTGGTGCGCGTTGTTGCGAAGCCGTGCGAGAATAGTCGCAAGCTCGGGCGGGAGCATGTCGCCCGCGTCCATCGAGATCATCTGGCCGAGCTTCATCGCTGCGCCACGGAGGTGGGAGAGCTGGTCGGCGACTCGCGTGGCGTTGGCGGGGGTAGGGAGAAGATCGCCGATCTTGGGACGTTCGCCGCTGGCAAGCCGACGCGCGCCCTCGGCGACGACGCCGCTCGCGACCCCGCCCGCGAGTTTGCCGAAGACGCCGAGGCGAGCGAGACGGCCGCTCGGGATCGCGCGTCCGGCGCTGTTACCGCTGTCTTCGGTCACGGATGTTCCTTGGGTTTTTGGGGAAGTCTCTCTGGAGGGATATGGGTGGCGAGAGCGGTCGATCAATCCGAGCCCAGCGAGCGAAGTTAACCGAAGCTACCCCTTCTTGTTCTCCCGCGAAGGCGGGAGCCCAGTCTGGTTCCCCGCCTTCGGGAGGAAACAAGCTTGGCGCGGACGCAATTGAGCCCATACCTTTTCATCATTCCCAACCCCCATTCCCAGCCCCATCGTCATCCCCGCGCAGGCGGGGATCCATATTCTCGACCGCTCGCGCGTCTATCGCGCGGTCAGCCAGTATGGGTTCCCGCCTCCGCGGGAATGACAGGAACGGACCCGCCTGCAACGTGATCCTCCCTGCAAGGGGAGGTGGCAGCCGCTTGGCTGACGGAGGGGTATCCGCCCTATCGAGAACGGAGATACCCCTCCGTCTGGCTACGCCAGCCACCTCCCCTTGCAGGGGAGGATCTACGAAAAAGGGCGCCCGGATTGCCCCGGGCGCCCTCTTCTCATTCAGCGACGTGGCAAAGCCACGCCGTCGGTCGTCGCTACACGACGCCGGCCGACAGCGGATATCCGCTGCGCGGATCGGCGCGAGCGTGGTCGCGCCTTATCCGCTGTAGTACATGTCATATTCAACCGGGCTAGGCGTCATCTCCCAGCGCGCAACCTCGGCGTACTTGATCTCGACATAGCTCTCGATCTGGTCCTTCGAGAACACGTCGCCCTTCAGCAGGAAGTCGTGATCCGCGAGCAGGCATTCGAGCGCCTCGCGGAGCAGAACCCGCGACGGTCGGGACCTGGGCGAGCTCTGCCGGCGGCAGGTCGTACAGGTTCTTGTCCATCGCTTCGCCCGGATGGATCTTGTTGAGGATGCCGTCCATGCCAGCCATCATCAGCGCCGCATAGGCGAGATACGGGTTGGCCAGCGCGTCCGGGAAGCGCACTTCGACGCGCTTCGCCTTGGGGCCGGTGCCGTACGGAATGCGGCACGATGCCGACCGGTTGCGTGCCGAGTATGCGAGCAGCACCGGCGCTTCGTAGCCGGGGACGAGGCGCTTGTAGCTGTTGGTCGACGGGTTGGTGAACGCGTTCACAGCCTTGGCGTGCTTGATGATGCCGCCGATGAAATACAGGCACATGTCGCTGAGGCCCGCATAGCCGTTGCCGGCGAATAGCGGCGTCTTGCCGTCCCAGATCGAGAAATGCGTGTGCATACCCGAACCGTTGTCCTCCTTGATCGGCTTCGGCATGAACGTCGCCGTCTTGCCATAGGCATGCGCGACCTGGTGGACGACATACTTGTAGATCTGCATGCGATCCGCGGTCTGCGTCAGCGTGCCGAAGGTCAGGCCCAGCTCATGCTGCGCGGCCGCGACCTCGTGGTGATGCTTGTCGCAGGGAAGGCCCATCTCGATCATCGTCGAGACCATCTCGCCGCGGATGTCGACAGCCGAGTCGACCGGCGCGACCGGGAAATAGCCGCCCTTGGCGCGCGGACGGTGGCCGAGGTTGCCGCCCTCATATTCGCGACCCGAATTGCCCGGCAGCTCGATGTCGTCGATCTTGTAGTAGCTGGTCGAATAGCTGTTCTCGAAGCGGACGTCGTCGAACATGAAGAATTCGGCTTCGGGGCCGACATACACGGTGTCGCCGACGCCGGTGGTCAGCAGATACGCCTCGGCGCGCTTGGCGGTCGAGCGGGGATCGCGCGCGTACAACTCGCCGGTCGACGGGTCGCTGATGTCGCAGATCAGGATCATCATCGGCGTCGCCGAGAACGGATCGACATAGACCGCGTCGAGATCGGGCTTGAGCGTCATGTCGCTCTCGTTGATCGCCTTCCAGCCCTCGATCGACGAACCGTCGAACATCAGGCCGTCGGTCAGCTCGTCTTCGCCGATCAGGCTGGCGACCATCGTCAGATGCTGCCACTTGCCCTTGGGATCGGTGAACCGCAGATCGACCCACTCGATCTCCTGGTCCTTGATCATCTTGAGAACGTCGGAGGCCGAATTCGCCATGATGCTTGCCCTTCGTTTTTGAGACTTCCGCCGCGCCATGCGGGAATCTAATTGCGGTATGGATTAAGAATTCCACACAATGTTGCGCTGCGTCAAATGACGATGTCGTCACTAGCCGTCAACGCCGTATGTATGGTTGAAACCTAGATTGCGTCGTCGTCGCGCTCGCCGGTGCGGATGCGAAGCGCACTCTCGACCGGGATGACGAAGATCTTGCCGTCGCCGATCCGGCCGGTCTGGGCCGCCGCGGCGATCGCCTCGACGACGCGCTGCGCGAGCCCGTCCTCGACGACGACCTCGAGCTTCACCTTCGGCAGGAAGTCGACGACATATTCCGCGCCGCGGTACAGCTCGGTATGGCCCTTCTGCCGGCCGAAGCCCTTGGCCTCGGTCACAGTGATGCCGCTCACGCCGATCTCGTGCAGCGCTTCCTTCACCTCATCCAGCTTGAACGGCTTGATGATGGCTTCGATCTTTTTCACAGGTACGCCCCCGATTGTCGTTGAAACCCTCGCCCTCGCGAGCGAGCCGTCCGCCCTGAAGGGCGCCTTGCACCAAGCGTGCCAGCCGCAGCGCCCTCGGGCAACCGCGTAATGTGGGTGATTTCACTGCCCGAAATTGCGGCACCTGGGCGGTGCGTGCGCAATGCGAGGGCAGGGAGCCGATCACAGGATCTCGTTCAGCCGTGCGATCGGGCGGCCTAGCCGGACGCCCTTGTCGGTCTCGACCAGCGGGCGCTCGATCAGCAGCGGATCGATCATCATCGCGTCGAGGATCGCCTCGGCGTCGCCGTGCTTGACCGCCTTGGCGCCGTCCTCGGCCATGCGAAGGCCTTGCCGCGGCGTCATGCCGGCGCGGTCGTAAAGGCGGACGAGTTCGGTGCGGGAAAGCGGAGTCTTGAGGTATTCGACGATCGTGACGTCCGCCCCGGCCTCCTGCAGCAGGGCAAGCGCCTCGCGGGACTTGGAGCAACGCGGGTTGTGGTAGATCGTCGCCTTCACGAATGCTCCGTCAGAACTCCCCTCCCTGGAAGGGGAGGGGTAGGGGTAGGTCGGTTTCGAGGGAACGTCCGGCCAGCCCTAAGCCGACCCACCCCGGCCCCTCCCTTCCAGGGAGGGGGACGTCAGACGGTTAAGCCCCTGCTTGGCCAACCACTCTTCCAGCCACTTGATCGTGTACGCGCCCTCCTGGAACTCGGGATCGTCGAGCAGCGCACGGTGCAGCGGGATCGTCGTCGTAACCCCTCGATCACCATCTCCTCCAACGCACGCCGCAACCGCCGCAGCGCACCCTGGCGCGTCGTGCCATAGACGATCAGCTTGGCGATCATCGAGTCATAGTAAGGCGGTACGCGGTACCCCGCATACAGCCCGCTATCGACGCGCACATGCATCCCACCCGGTGCGTGATACACCTTCACCAGCCCCGGCGACGGCGCGAACGTGCGCGGGTCCTCGGCATTGATGCGGCATTCGATCGCATGGCCGCGGAACTGGACATCTTCCTGGCGGAGCGTCAGCGGATGACCTTCGGCCACGCGGATCTGCTCGCGAACCAGATCCAACCCGGTGATCATCTCGGTCACCGGATGCTCGACCTGGAGCCGGGTGTTCATCTCGATGAAGTAGAATTCGCCGGCTTCCCAGCAGGAACTCGATCGTCCCCGCGCCGCGATAGCCCATGTCGGCCATCGCTTTGGCGACGATCCCGCCCATCCGCTCGCGCTCTTCCGCGGTGATGATCGGCGAGGGCGCTTCCTCGAGCACCTTCTGGTGGCGGCGCTGCAGCGAGCAGTCGCGCTCGCCCAAGTGGATCGCGTTGCCGTTGCCGTCGCCGAAGATCTGAAGTTCGATATGCCGCGGATTGCCGAGGTATTTTTCCATGTAGACGGTGGCGTCGCCGAACGCGGCCTTCGCCTCGCTGCCGGCCTGCTGCATCTGCGTCTCGAGATCGTCGGCGTCGTTGACGACCTTCATCCCGCGACCACCGCCGCCGCTCGCGGCTTTGATGATCACCGGATAGCCGATCGACTCGGCGATTGCCTTGGCCTCGGCGATGTCGCTGATCGCGCCGTCCGAGCCGGGGACGAGCGGAAGCCCGAGCGCGCCCGCGGTGCGCTTGGCCTCGACCTTGTCGCCCATGGTGCGAATATGCTCGGGCTTGGGGCCGACGAACAGGATGTTGTGCAGCTCGACGATCTCGGCGAACTGCGCGTTCTCGCTGAGGAAGCCG
This sequence comes from Sphingomonas sp. AC411, assembly GCF_979253035.1. Lineage (NCBI taxonomy): Bacteria > Pseudomonadati > Pseudomonadota > Alphaproteobacteria > Sphingomonadales > Sphingomonadaceae > Sphingomonas > Sphingomonas sp. AC411. Next base: position 675,105 of record NZ_CEEDAQ010000001.1, read on the forward strand.
TAGCCCGGATGGATCGCGTCCGCACCCGAGATCTCAGCAGCCGAGATGATGTTCGGGATGTTCAGATAGCTGTCGGTCGCCGACGGCGGTCCGATGCAGATCGCCTCGTCGGCGAGCCGCACATGCATCGCGTCGGCGTCGGCGGTCGAGTGGACGGCCACCGTCTTGATGCCCATCTCATGGCAGGCGCGGTGGATCCGCAGCGCGATCTCGCCGCGATCTGCAATCAGCAGCTTCTTGATTTGCGGCATTATTCGACCACTACGAGGGGCTGGTCGAACTCGACCGGCTGGCCGTTCTCGACCAGGATCGCGGTCACGGTACCGGCCGATGGCGCGACGATCGTGTTCATCACCTTCATCGCCTCGATGATCAGCAGCGTGTCGCCAGCCGCGACCTTCTGGCCGACCGTCGAGAACGGCTTCGCCTCGGGGTTGGCGGCGAGATAGACGGTGCCGACCATCGGCGACTTGACCGCGCTCGCGCTGGTCGCGGGGGCGGACGCGCCGACCTCGGCCTGCGGGATCGACAGCGGTGGCGAGACGGGGGCCGGGGCGGGCGCCGGCGCATAATGCGCGACGGGTGCAGCCTGCGCGGCCTTGCGCGCGACTCGGATGCGACGCGAGCCGTCCTCGACTTCGATCTCGGTCAGCTGCGTGGTGTCGAGCAGTTCGGCGAGCTGGCGCACCAGGGTCACGTCGACCTGCATTGCGCCTGTGTTTTCGGTTGTATCGTTCATGGCGGGGCCTCCTGTCAGAACCGTGCGACGGCTTCAAGCGCGAGCAGATACGAAAGCGCGCCGAAACCCGCGATCGTGCCCTTCGCCGCCTGCCCGACCAGGCTCACATGCCTGAACGATTCACGCGTGTGGGGGTTGGAAAGATGCACCTCGATCACCGGCGTCTTCACGCCCTTGATCGCGTCGTGCACCGCGACCGAGGTATGCGTGAACGCACCCGCGTTGAGGATCACGGCCTTGGCACCACGCGCTTGCGCCTCCTGGATCCAGTCGACGAGGTGCCCCTCGTGATTCGACTGGCGCATGTCGATTGCCAGGTCGAGTTCGCGGGCGCGGTCTTCCAGCATCCCGGCGATATCGTCGAGCGTCTCGTCGCCATAGATCTCCGGCTCGCGCGTTCCCAGCAGGTTGAGGTTGGGGCCGTTCAGGACGAAAACGGTATCTGGCAAGAGCGATGGCCTTTCGGTTGCGGATCGGTTGCGGGGCCGGCGAAGCGATCCCTATATGCGCGTCACGCCATTCCTTACAGGCACCGCTCGCGACAAGTCGAGCCGTGCCTTCGCAGTATAGTGGATCACACACCCATGCCCCATTCCGATGGCACCGTCTCGATCACCGTCAACGGCGAGCACAAGCGCGTCACCGCGGGGCTGAGCCTCGCCGAACTCGCGACCGAACTGGGGCTCTTGCCCGAGAAGATCGCGGTCGAGCGCAACATGGAGGTCGTGCCGCGCTCGACGCTGGCGGACGTGATGGTCGAGGACGGCGACGATCTGGAGATCGTGCATTTCGTCGGTGGTGGCGATCATGAGGACAGCTGGACCGTCGCGGGCAAGACGTTCAAGTCCCGGCTGATCGTCGGCACCGGCAAGTACAAGGACTTCGCGCAGAACGCCGCCGCGGTCGAGGCGTCGGGTGCCGAGATCGTCACGGTCGCCGTCCGTCGCGTCAACGTGTCGGATCGCAACGCACCGATGCTGACCGACTTCATCGACCCCAAGAAGATCACCTACCTGCCCAACACCGCCGGCTGCTTCGATGCCGAATCGGCGATTCGCACGCTGCGACTGGCGCGGGAAGCTGGCGGCTGGGAGCTGGTGAAGCTCGAAGTGCTCGGCGAGGCGAAGACACTGTATCCGGACATGGTCGAGACATTGCGCGCGACCGAGATCCTGGCGAACGAAGGCTTCAAGCCGATGGTCTATTGTGTCGACGATCCGATCGCCACCAAGCGCCTCGAGAACGCCGGCGCGGTCGCGATCATGCCGCTGGGTGCGCCGATCGGTTCGGGGCTTGGTATCCAGAACCGCGTGACGATCCGGCTAATCGTCGAGGGGGCAGGGGTGCCTGTGCTGGTCGATGCCGGCGTCGGCACCGCGTCGGATGCGGCGGTGGCGATGGAACTCGGCTGCGACGGCGTGCTGATGAACACCGCGATCGCGGAGGCCAAGGACCCGCTAATGATGGCTGCGGCGATGAAGGCGGCGGTCAGATCGGGGCGGCTCGCCTATCGCGCCGGGCGGATGGGGCAGCGCCGCTATGCCGACCCGTCGAGTCCGCTGGCGGGGTTGATCTGATTCGGCGGGTGATGACGCAAACGTCACGGAACCCACGGTAAAGACGGCCGTTATACCTTGGCAAGTTCAAGCGGCCCGGTTGGCGGGTCCGCAAAAGCAAGTGGAGGCTCTGATGGGCGAGTTCACCGATAAGGTCGCAGCAGCCGGCAACAAGGTTGCAGGTAACGTCAAGGAAGCCGTCGGCAAGGCAACCGACAACGAGAAGCTGGTAGCCGAAGGCGAGGCGCAGCAGGCCAAGGGCACTGCGCAGAACGTCAAGGGCAGCGTCAAGGGCGCACTCGGCGACGACATCTAAGCTTTGGTTTGATGAGAGAATATAGGCCGCTTCGGGAAACCGGAGCGGCCTTTTCTGCGTGGTGGGTTTTTGCTGCCGTCACTGCCAGAACTGCCACCACCCCGGCGAAGGCCGGGGCCCAATTGGAACGTCCTGAGTAACGAAATGAACCGCTCCGTTAGCTGCGTCCCCCAATTGGGCCCCGGCCTTCGCCGGGGTGGTGACGGGCGCCGAACCAAATCGCCTTGCCCAACCCTACAACCTCCCTCACGAGCCCCCGCATGACTCTCCCTACCCGCACCTACGCCGCGTTCCTGTTCGACATGGACGGCACGATCCTCACCTCGATCGCCTCCGCCGAGCGAACCTGGACCAAATGGGCGATCGCGCACGGCCTCGATGCCGCGACGTTTGTGCCGACGATCCACGGCGTGCAATCGGTCGAGACCGTCCGCCGCCTGAACCTTCCCGGCGTCGACCCGGTAGCCGAAGCCGCAGCGATCACCGCGGCCGAGATGGAAGACGTCGACGACATCGAACCGATCGCCGGCGCCGCCGCGTTCCTGGCCAGCCTGCCCCCCGAACGCTGGACGATCGTCACCTCGGCCCCGCGCGCGCTGGCTGAGGTCCGCCTCAAGGCCGCCGGACTGCCGATCCCCGCCACCATGATCGCCGCCGACGACATCCCCAACGGCAAACCCGCACCGGATTGCTTCCTCGTCGCTGCCGAACGTCTCGGCGTCGCGGCCAGGGATTGCCTCGTGTTCGAAGACGCCGCCGCCGGAATCACCGCAGGCGGGGCGGCGGGAGCAGACGTGCTGGTCATCACCGCCACCCACGGCGCGGCCCATGATCTCGCCGCGCGACATGTACGGATCGTCGACTATCGTGACCTAACGGTCGTGACGCAACCCAACGGCGGATTGGTCCTCGCGCTCCGCTGAGCAAGTCTAGTTCTAGGTACTTGACCGCTGCGCCCGAGCGATCAGTTCATCGAGCGCCGCCTCATCCAGCCGCCCGGCGGTCCGCAGCGCGGCTTCGGGCGTCATCGCAATGATCTCCCCGTCCGGCCCGTCGATGATCACCTCGCCATTTTCATGGAAGACGTCGCGGGGTTGGGCATGCGGACGGGTCATCGCGCTCTCCTGGCTTTTCGGGATCAACGTCAGCCGGCACATATAGGTCCGTCATGCTGGCCTACATCGTCACCCCGAGACGAGTTCGCCCATCCAGCGATCGAACAATTGCGGCCATAACGATCCAGGCGACCGCGGCGACAGGCGCGTGCCGAGATCCGTGGCCGCCGTGCTGGAGGAAATGCGCTTCCGCCGGGATGCCGGCGCGGCGTGCGGCGGCCAGCGTGTCGACGCTGTTCGCGACCGGCACGGTGGTGTCGTCCTCGGCATGGACCAGGAACAGCGGCGGGTCGCCAGCCTTCAACTGCCGGTCGATCACGAAGCGTGCCTGCACGGCCGGCAGTGGATCGGGGCCCAGCAGGTTCGCGCGCGATCCGCCATGGCTGCGGCCCGGGTCCATGTTTGAGACCGCATACATCAGCCCGGCCCAGGCAGGGCGCGCTGAGTGACGATCGGCCGCATCGACGGTCCGGTAGGCCTTGAAGTCGGGCAATATCGTCAGCGAGCCGGCAAGGTGCCCGCCGGCGGAGAAGCCGAGCACGCCGAGCTTCTCCGCCCGGATCCCGTAGCTGCGGGCATTGGCGCGGATCAGCCGCATTGCGCGCTGCGCGTCGGCAAGCGGTACGTCGGCCCGGTCGGCCCAGCCTTCGCCGGGCAGCCGGTAGCTCAACACAAACGCGGTGATCCCGAACGCATTCAGCACGCGCGCGACGTCGATGCCTTCGTTACGCAGCGACGTGATCGAATAGCCGCCGCCGGGCACGATCAGCACCGCGCGACCATCGGGCCGAGTAGGCCGGAACACGCCGACCTCGGGACGCACCACGCCGCGCATCTGGAAGTCGCGATAGCCGTCAGGATAGCGCGGCATGCGCGGCTGCGGGACCGGCAACGGGTTCGGCGCGCCCTGCGGGATGCCGGGCCACAACGCAAACCGCTCGGCCGGCGGCCAGACCGGCAGCTCCGCTGCGCGAGGCTGGCCGGCTGTCAGTTGCGCCCCATTCCGCGCGAACGCCGGTAGCGTCAGCCCGGCAGCGAGGAAGGGTGAGGAGCGAGCGGCGGTCGAAGGTCATGCCGGATTTCTAGACGATCGATCGGTATCGGGGAGGGGCGGATCACACGATCGGCGATTATTTGTGTCACTGTCTCAAAACACCGCCAAAGCCGCGTGCAGCGTCAACGCGGCGAGCATCACGCTCGACAGGATGAAGAACAGAAAGCGGACGCGGACGCGGTTGCTGGTTGCCTGCACCAAGCTGTGCACGATCCGCAGCCCGACATAGGCCCAGGCTATCCACGCGTTGACGCCATTGCCCGTGCCGCTCAGCGCGAGCACGGCGCAGACCGCGTAGAACAGCGTCGGCTGTTCCATCAAATGATTGTAGTTGTGCGCCTTCCACTGCGCCTGAGGCGGCAACGACCGGTCGGCATCGGATGCCTTGGTCCCGACCAGCTTTCCCATGTCGACGCCCGCCGCCTTCATCGCGGGTAGCCGCGTGACGAGCATCCACGCGAGCATCACCAGCGTCCAGACGATCAGCACGACCATCGGTCGCAGGATCTCGCTGTGCATGAAAAAGCCTCCCCGGTTATCCGGGAGAGGCTGCATCAATTGCTCCGCAGGAGCAACGGTATCTCTAATCCTCCCCCGCCAGGGAGGTGGCAGGCACTTGTCTGACGGAGGGGAGGAAAGGGCAAACCGACGGTATCGCCGCCTCCCCTCCGTCGCTTCGCGCCACCTCCCCTAGCGGGGAGGATCAGCGAAGCCGCCTCAGGCCTTGTCGAAGCTCGCGCCCCACTTGCGGACCGGACGGTCCTTCCAGAGACCACGATGATACGCATCCGACGCCAGCAGCGGCATGACCGAACCGGCCTCCGCGAACACCATCTGCTCGATCCCCGTGTTCACCTTGCCCCACGAAGCCGCTTCCTGCAGCGTCGACGACGAGCACGCACCGTCGCGAACGTCGGCAACGGTGATCTGCACCGCGTACTTATGAACCTGGACGTCGTCGTGACCGAGGATCTCGGCGCAAACCACCGTGTCCTGGATGAAGTTCTTCGGCACGCCGCCGCCAATCATTAGCAGGCCGGTGGTGCCCGCCTTGATCTTGATCTCCGTGAGCTCACGGAAATCGGCGATCGCATCGAGCACCATGTACGGCTTGCCCGCCTTCGCGGCATCTACCTGGTGCTTGACCAGACCGAAGCCCGCCGAGCTGTCGACGAACGCCGGGCAGAAGATCGGCACATCATGCTCGTAGGCGAGCTTGACGAGGCTGTTCTCCTTCTTGCCGTGCTCGACGAGATACTTGCCCATCTCGCGAATGAACTCGCGGCTCGAATAGGCGCGCGGCTCGAGCGTCTCGGCGATCTCGAAGATCGTGTGGTCGACGTGCTGGAGCTCTTCCTCGTCGATATAGGTGTCGTAGATCCGGTCGATCATCAGCGAGCGCAGCACGTCGTCGTGCGGCACTTCGAGCGCCTGGTAATGCTTGTGGCCGAGACCCTCGAAGAAATCCATGTCGACGATCGTCGCGCCGGTCGCAACGATGCCGTCGATCATGTTGTTGCGCAGCAGCTCGGCATACAGATCCATGCAACCGCCGGCCGACGTCGAGCCCGCGATCACGAGGAAGATCGTGCAGTCCTTGTCGGCCAGCATCTGGTTGTAGATGTCGGTCGCACGGCCGAGGTCGCGGCTGGTGAACGACATCTTCTTCATCGCGTCGACGATCGGCCGCGCGTCGAAGCTCTTGATGTCGATATGCTCGACGGTGGTGGAAAGGAGTTCCGCCTTGCGCTGCGCGTCGATGCGGGTGTCTTCGGTCATAACATGCTCCATAAATCCCCCTTCCGCTTGCGGGAGGGGTTAGGGAGGACTGAAATATCCGCGAACGCCACGCTCGCGGACAAGCCCTCTCGACCCCTCCCGTAAACGGGAGGGGAGGAAGAAGGGCGCGGTACTAGAGCTTGGTTACAGCTTGACGACGTTCGACGCGAGGTCCTGGAAGCGTTCGTCGTACAGCGAGACCATCGGCTCGTCGGTGACGATCACCGTCTCGTCCGATCCGAACCCGTTGAACGCGGTCCGCATCGCCGAGCCATAGGCGCCAAGCATGCCGATCTCGATATAATCGCCAGCCTGCGTGTCCGCGGGCAGCATGAACGGGCCGACCATGTAATCCATGTCGTCGCACGTCGGACCGTAGAAGCTGAACTCCATGTCCTTCGCGCGGCTGTCCGGCTCGCGGAGCAGCTCGGTCGGGAAACGCCAGCCGATATGCGCCGCATCGAACAGCGCGCCATACGCGCCGTCGTTGATATACAACTCGGTCCCGCGACGCTTCTCGACGCGCACGATGATCGACGAATATTCCGCGCACAATGCCCGGCCCGGCTCGCACCACAGCTCGGACGAATAGCTGACGGGCAGCGATTCGAACGCACGGTGGATCGTCTCGAAGAAATGCTCGAGCGGCGGGGGCTCCATGCCGGGATACGAAGACGGGAAGCCGCCGCCGACGTCGATGACGTCAACCGTGACCGCCGCTTCGACGATCGCCGCACGGACGCGCTCCATCGCGTTCGAATAGGCCTCCGGAGTCATCGCCTGCGAGCCGACATGGAAACAGATGCCGAGCGCATCCGCTGCCTGGCGTGCCGCGAACAGCAGCTCCTTGGCTTCGTGCGGTGCCGCACCGAACTTCGACGCCAGCGACAGCTTCGAATGCTCGGACGACACGCGCAAACGCACGCAGAGCGTCAGATCGGAAGCTTCGCGGGTGGCACGGACGACCTTGTCGAGCTCTTCGAGGCTATCGAGGCTGAAGGTGCGGACGCCGTGCGTGAAATACGCCTCGGCAATCGCTTCCTCGGCCTTGACCGGGTGCATGAAGCACAGCGTAGCCGCGGGAAGCGTCCGTGCGACCAAACGCACTTCGGCGATCGACGCCACGTCGTAATGCGTGATGCCGTTGTCCCACAGGATCTGCAGGAGTTCGGGAGACGGGTTCGCCTTCACCGCATACATCGAACGGCCCGGGAACTTCTCGACGAAGAACCGAGCGGCGCGCGCAGCGGCGTGCGGACGAACGAGCGTGACCGGGTTGACCGGGCGCCCTTTAGCGATGTCGATGCCGCTCCCGATGCGGGAGGTGTCGGCGGTCGAATGGGCTTTCGCTAACCCCAGCGCGATATGATGCTTGACCAATTCAAGGGACCTCCAATGTCCTGAGACAAATTACGAAAACACTGCCTTGCGGTTGGAAGTCCCATGGGGCAGCGGAAGGGCGATCTACGGTCGCTTGCCCCCCATGTAAATAGGGTTGGGCGCATAGGAGCCAGTGTGTGACGATTTTGCGACAGCCGACGCGGGCGGGGGTACGGGACGCCGCGGAAAAGATCGCGCGGGTCTTGCCGCCAACGCCGCTTTTTATTAGTGAAATCAAAGGCGTAACGGTCGCGTTCAAGGCCGAGTCGTTGCAACCAATCGGCGCGTTCAAGATCTGCGGTGCGTGGCATCGGCTCACCGCCCTGGACGACGCAGCGCGAAAAAGGTGTCGTCGCATTTTCCTCGGGCAATCACGCGCAGGGGTGGCCTGGGCGGCGAAGCGGCTCGGAATGGCGGCAACGATCGTGATGCCGTCGCATGCGCCACGGCTGAAGCGCGAATCGACGCTGGCACTGGGCGCGGAAGTGGTGACTTACGACCGCGCCACCGAAAGCCGCGAGGTGATCGCTGCCGGACTGGCGGAAGCACGGGGTGCGACACTGGTGCCGAGCTTCGACGATCCGTGGATCATCGAAGGGCAGGGCAGCGCGGGCATCGAGGCGGCTGCACAGATGGCGGCACTGGGCTTGGGCGTGCCGAGCCGCGTGATAATCCCGTGCGGCGGTGGCGGCCTGTCGGCCGGTATCGCGCTGGCCTTGAAGGACAGCGCGATCACCGTCGTCGAGCCCGAAGGCTGGGACGACATGCGCCGCTCGCTCGAGGCCTCCTGGATCGAACCGGTCGGCCCCAACCCGCCGCCGACCGCGTGCGATCTGCTCCAGACGTTGCGCGTGTCGCCGCTGACCTTCGACGTCCTATCCCGCCGCGACGCGACCGGCGTGGCGGTCACTGAACCGGAAATCGCCGCGGCCCAGCGCTGGGCCGCGGAGAAGCTTCGGCTGGTGATCGAGCCGGGTGGCGCGGTCGGGCTGGCGGCGGTGCTGGCTGGCAAGGTGGCGCTCGAACCCGGACTGCTCGTCATCCTGTCCGGTGGCAACGTCGACCTCGCTGCGTACGCAAAGGTAATGGCCGCATGAACCCCACACTGACCTCGATCGCCGCCGCGGCGCCCGCCATCGCCATGCTGGGGATGTTCGCCTGCCTCATCGGCGGGATCATGTTGATCGTGAAGAAGCGCGACCGCAAGAACGGCTTGCTGATGCTGGTGATGGCTGCGGTGTTGCTGGCCAACGTCGCGATCTGGACGCTGTAACCTCCCTCGCCCTGCGGGGCGAGGAAGGACCCGCCGCGCTTGCGGTGGGAAGGGAGAGGGAGTTGGGGAGAGCTGGCCCATCCCAACTCCCCTCATCCGGCGCTGCCGCGCCACCTTCTCCCCAAGGGGAGAAGGACGAAATCACCTAATCGGCGAGTTCGGGTCGAGCCGCATGTCGAGATACTTGTCCACCGACCCCATCAGCTCCGGCATCTCATGCTCGAAGAAGTGGTTAGCCTTCGGGATCGTGTCGTGATGGATGGTGATGTGCTTCTGCGTCCGCAGCTTATCCACCAGCTTCTGCGTGGCGCCCGGCGTCGCGACCTCGTCGGCCTCGCCCTGGATGATGATCCCGCTCGACGGGCATGGTGCCAGGAACGTGAAGTCGTACAGGTTCGCCGGCGGCGCGATCGAAATGAACCCGCGGATCTCCGGACGGCGCATCAGCAACTGCATGCCGATCCACGCACCGAAGCTGACGCCCGCGATCCAGGTCGTCTGCGCCTCGGGGTGGAAGCTCTGCACCCAGTCGAGCGCGCTCGCCGCATCGCTCAGTTCGCCGACGCCATTGTCGAACACGCCCTGGCTCTTCCCGACGCCGCGGAAATTGAACCGCAGCGTCGCAAACCCGCGCCGCTGGAAGGTCTTGTAGAGCTGCTGTACGATCGCGTTGTTCATTGTGCCACCGGCTGACGGATGCGGATGCAGGATCATCGCCACGGGTGCGCGCGGACGCGGGCCCGGCGCAAAACGACCTTCAAGACGGCCTTCGGGACCGGGAAAAATGACTTCTGGCATAGGCACTCGCGAGCTGGGATACGCACTCGGGTGGAGTGCGGGATGATCTGCATTATATAGGCGACACGCCCCTTTCCGCAATTGGAACCGACCCTGTCCCGTACCGAGTCCCGCATCTACCTCGATCACGCCGCCACCACGCCGATGCGCCCCGAGGCGGTGGCGGCGGTGACGGAGGGCATGGCGCGCTGGGCGAACCCGTCGTCGCCGCATGCCGAGGGGCGCGCGGCGCGGGCTGCGCTGGAGGATGCTCGGAGGCGTATCGCCAAGGCGCTGGACTGGCCGCATCACGTGATCCTGACGAGCGGCGCCAGCGAGTCCGCGGCGCTCGCGTTGCGGGGGCGGCCGGGCATCGGCGTAGCGGCGGTGGAGCATGACGCTATTATCCGAGCCGCGGAACAGCCGGTCATGCTCGACGTCGATGCGGGCGGCATCGTGATGAACCGGGAGGGCTCAGCGTCGATCGCGCTACAGTCCGCCAACAGCGAAACCGGCGTTCTGCAAAGCTCCGCCACCGGCTTCCGCATCGCCGACTGCGCGCAGACCGCCGGCAAGCTCCCGCTTCCCGACGCCGACCTCATCATCGTCTCCGCGCATAAGCTTGGTGGCCCCCCGGCATAGGCGCGCTGCTGGTCCGCGACCTCGGCCTCCTCGACCCGACCGGCGGGCAGGAGCGCGGCTATCGCGGCGGCACCGAGAACCTCCCCGGCGCACTTGGTTTCGCCGCCGCGCTGGAGGCTCCGCGAGACTGGTTCGCGGGCATGGCCGATCTCCGCGCCAAGCTCGACGGCGCGATCCTCGCAGGCGGCGGCGAGATCGTCGCGCACCACGCCCCGCGCATCCCGACGATCGCCTCCTACCGCATGCCCGGCGTAAGCTCCGCCGCGCAGTTGATCCGCCTCGACATGGCCGGGTTCGCCGTCTCCGCGGGCAGCGCCTGCTCGTCGGGCAGCATGCGCCCGAGCCACGTCCTCGCGGCAATGGGCTATTTCCCTGAAGCTGCTGCCGAAGTCGTTCGCGTCAGCTTCGGCTGGACCACGAAACCCGACGACGTCGCGAAGTTCGCCGAAGCCTGGACGCGCATCGCCACCGACATAAGGCGGGCCGCATGACCTATCTCGACTACCAGGCGACCACCCCTCGCGCCCGAAGCGCTCGCCGCGATGCTCCCCTGGCTCGAATCTCAGCACGCCAATCCGCATTCGTCCCACCGCGAAGGCCGTCGCGCCAAAGCCGCCGTCGAAGTCGCGCGTGATCAGGTCGCCGCACTGCTCCCCCGGCGGCCGCATCGCTTTCACCAGCGGCGCGACCGAGGCGCTCAACTGGGCGATCAAGGGTACGACCGGCCCGATCGTAACGCTGGCTACCGAACACGCGGCCGTCCTCGACACCACCGCGGCCGAAGCGGCGATGGGGCGCCACGTAACGATCCTCCCAGTCGGCGCAAACGGCCTAAGTTTCGGCGCAGACGGCCTAGCTTGGAGCGACATTCGAGGTGCCGGCAGTCAATTCGTCTCTTCCCCCTGGAAGGGAGGGGCTGGGGTGGGTTCGCCAGCTTTTGCCGCCCACGTTCGATCATACGGAAGCCGACCCACCTCGACCCCTCCCTTCCAGGGAGGGGAAGTAGAAAATCGATCCACGCTAGTCGACCCCGACACATCCTGCGCCGCGATCCCCGGGGACCGGCGTGGTCGCCGCGATGCTCGTCAACAACGAGATCGGCGTCGTCCAGCCGATCGCCGCGCTCGCCGAATTCGCCCACGCAGCCGGCGCGCTCATTCTCTGCGACGCGGTCCAGGGCTATGGCCGGGTAGCAATCCCAGACACCGTCGACCTGATCGCCATCTCGGCACACAAGATCCACGGCCCCAAGGGCATCGGCGCACTCTGGATTCGAGACGGCATCGACCTCGCCCCTGATGCACGGCGGCGGACAGGAAGCCCTCGGCCGCTCCGGCACACTCGCCCGCACTCTGCGCCGGCTTCGGCGCCGCCGCGCAACTCATGGCCGACCGCAAGGATCAGGACTCCGCGCACATCGACCGTCTCTGGTCGCTGGCGCTCGACCGCCTCGGCCCCGGCTGGACGATCAACGGCGCGACCGACCCCCGCTATCACGGCAACCTCAACATCCGCCGCGAAGGCCTCGACGTGAATCGCCTGATGTCCGACTTGCGCGACATCGCCTTCTCCGCCGGCTCGGCCTGCGCCAGCGGTTCGGGCCGCTCCAGCCACGTCCTCCGCGCGATCGGCCTCACCGAACCACGGGCGCGTTCCAGCATCCGCCTCGGCTTCGGGCGCTACACAACCGAAACCGAACTCCGCGACGCCATCGATGCGATCGTCGCCGCAGCCGAGGCGCAATGGCCATGATCGTCCGCTTCATCGCCCGAGACGGCACCGCGACCATCGTCGCCGCAAGCCCCGGCGACCGCCTGCTCGATGTCGCACAGGCACATAACCAGCCACTCGAAGGCACCTGCGAAGGCCAGCTGTCCTGCGCGACCTGCCACGTCATCGTCGACCCCGCCGATTTCGCCCGACTGCCGCCGGCGAGCGAGGACGAGGAGGACATGCTCGATCTAGCGCACAATGCGACGCGCACCAGCCGTCTCGCCTGCCAGATCCGGCTGACCGACACGCTCGACGGACTGACCGTGCGGATCCCCAACTAGGTCAGCAAAGCTTACAGGAAGACAACGGCCGGTTCATGGAACGTGCACGGCCGGAAGCGGATTATCCCCTCATCGCCTCAATGTACGAGGTCGTGAGAGGAGTACCGAACATGAAGATCATCGCAATGTTCGCCGCTGGCGCCTTGGCCGCGGGAACCGTTTTCGCCGCAGCCCCCGCCGATGCGCAGCGTTATGGATGGGACGGCCCGCGCGGCGGCCCCGGGTGGCATGGACCACGCGGCAACCGCGGCTGGCACGGCCGTCGTGGCTGGGATGGCCCGCGTCACGGCTATCGCGGCTACCGCGGCGGCTATCGTGGCGGGGGCTATGGCTATCGCGGACCGCGCGGTTACGGCCGCTCGCGCGTCGTATGCCGGATCGAGCGTGGCTATTATGGGCCGGTTCGTCGCTGCTTCCGCCGCTGAATCCGACGTACTTAATTCTGGGTCTGATACGGAACCGTAACGATCGAGCCTGGTTTATTAACATAGGTTGCAGGACTCAGCAGAGTTCAGACCCAGTAGGAGATTATCATGAAGTTGTTCACCCTTGCCGCCGCCGGTCTCGTCGCGCTCACCGGCCTCGCACCGGTCGGCATCGCTGCCGAAGCCTCGGCGCAGCGCACCGTCGTCCATGAGCGCACCGTCGTGCGTCACAATGCCAACCGCCCGGGCTATCGTCGTCATGCCGTGCGTACGCGCCAGGTTTGCCGCAACGTCTACCGCAACCATCACCGCCAGCGCGTCTGCCGTACGGTTCGCGTTCGCCGCTAAGACCGAGCCCGCTCCTAAAGCGGCTTGATCATCCCGCCCGACCCCGCCATATGCGCCGCGGGAGTCGGGCGGACGTGGTCGTCGCCAACTTGGTCAGATCCGGAAGGAAGCAGCCACAACGACTAAGCCACGGGTCGTCCCGGCTCCCACCGCGAACGTTTGCAAGCAAACGTGAGCGCGGCCAGCGGTGCGAAGCGCCGTCTGACGATGCGGCTAAGCCGCAGCGCACTTCTCATTCTTAAAAATCCGATAGCAGCCCTAACCTAGACCTCTGCGTCCGCGTGGGAACAGAAAGGGTTCGCTAGCCCTTCGACACCGCCCCCCAAACCGCCTATATCGACCGCAATGTCAGATTCCTTCGACCTCGGCGAACCCCGCAGCCGGCCAAAGCGCCAGACGCCGCCTATCGCGTGCTGGCCCGCAAATACCGTCCGCAGACCTTTTCGGAGCTGATCGGCCAGGACGCGATGGTCCAGACGCTGGGCAACGCGATCAAGCGCGACCGGCTCGCCCACGCGTTCCTGATGACCGGCGTCCGCGGCGTGGGAAAAGCTTCGACCGCACGCCTCATCGCGAAGGCGCTCAACTGCATCGGTCCCGACGGTGAGGGCGGCCCGACGATCGACCCCTGCGGCGTCTGCGAGCCGTGCCGCGCGATCGCCGAGGGCCGCCATATCGACGTGATCGAGATGGACGCCGCCAGCCACACCGGCGTCGACGACGTCCGCGAGATCATCGACGCGTCGCGCTATTCGGCGGTCACCGCGCGCTTCAAGATCTACATCATCGACGAAGTCCACATGCTGTCGAAGAACGCGTTCAACGCGTTGCTGAAGACGCTCGAGGAACCGCCGCCCCACGTAAAATTCCTGTTCGCGACCACCGAAGTGAACAAGGTGCCCGTCACGGTGCTGTCGCGCTGCCAGCGCTTCGACCTCCGCCGCATATCCGCGGAACATCTCGCCAAGCACTTCGCCTGGGTCTCGACCGAAGAAGGCGTCGTCGCCGATCCGGAAGCGCTGATGCTGATCGCCCGCGCCGCCGAAGGGTCCGCACGCGACGGCCTGTCGATCCTCGACCAGGCGATCGCACATGCCGGGCTCGAAGGTGGCGGCGTGACGGCCGACGCGGTACGCCAGATGCTCGGCCTGTCCGATCGCGGTGCGGTCCGTGACCTGCTCACGCTGATCCTTGCCGGCGACGGGGCAGGGGCGCTCGCCTCGATGCGCCGCCAATATGATTACGGCGTAGACCCTTTGTCGGTACTCCGCTCGCTGCTCGAAACCGTCCACGGCATCACGCTGACCAAGGTCGGCACGCCGCCCGACGCAGCGCAGCCGATGGAGGAGCGCGCGGCACGCGAGGAATGGGCGGCATCGCTCGGCTATCCCGCGCTCCACCGTCTGTGGCAGCTGTTCCTCAAGGGTCATGACGAGGTGGCAAAGGCGGCGCTCCCGATCGAGGCAGCGGAGATGGCGCTGCTGCGCGCGATTTACGCCTCGACGCTGCCGGACCCCGGCGAGTTGGCGCGGCAAATCGTCAGCGGCAGCGCCCCGCGGCCGCACCAACGCCGTCAACGCCGCCGCCACCTGCGCCCTCGTCCGGCGAAGCGCTGCCCTGGAACGCAGCATCCGCTGCGAAGGTGCCCGAACCGGTGGCGACCGGACCGATCCTGCCGCCGACTTTCGAGGCGTTGGTCGATCTGCTAGACGAATCGGGCGGCCTCGCGATCGCCGCGCGGCTCCGCCACGGTGCACGCGTGGTCAGCTATGCGCCGCCGGAATTCACCATAAGCGGCAGTCGCCCGGTATCGGCCGACACGCTCGCCGAACTCAATGCGCTGTTGAAGAGCGTGACGCGGACCGCGTGGAAAGTGTCGATCGTCGACGCCCCTGGCGAGCCGACGTTGCGCGAGGCGCAGGACGCGGCCGATGCGGCGGTGCGGCAAGCCATTCTCGAATCCCCATCATGAAGGCCGCGGTGGCAGCGTTTCCCGACGCCCAGCTCGAATCGTGGCCCGGCCAAAGGAGCAATGCATGAAGAATATCGATGAAATCCTCGCCATGGCGCAGAACGTCCAGAGCGAGCTCGAAAAGGCGCAGGCCAATCTCGACACGATCGAGGTCGAGGGCGCGTCCGGCGGCGGCCTCGTCAAGGTGAAGGCGTCCGCCAAGGGCCGCATCATCGGCATCGCGATCGACGATCTGCTGATGCAGGTGAGCGAGAAGCAGATGCTCGAAGACCTGCTGACGGCAGCGTTCAACGACGCGCGCGCGAAGGCCGATGCGGTGTCGGGCAGCGAAATGTCGAAGATGACTCAGTGGGTTGCAGCTGCCACCGGGCTTCAAGCTGCCGTTCTGAACCGTTTCGGTTGGGTCGTTTCGGCGCGGGAACAATCGATCTTCGGCCGGCGTTTCGCTCTTTCAGTAATCAGGGAGAGTGAAATGGCCGAAGAGCGCATCGTCGAAACGCCGACTACCCACACCACGATCATCGAACGCCGTAGCGCCGGCAGTGGCATGCTGATCGGCATCGTCTTGCTGATCGCGGTGTTGATCGGCGGCTATTACCTGTTCAGCCGCGAAGGCGCGCAGAACAGCAAGGACGCCGCGATCACGTCGGCGGCGAAGAGCGTCGGCAGTGCCGCCGACAAGGCCGGCGACGCGGTCGAGAAGTCGACGCAGTAATCACAGGTAGCTTGTTTCCCCGCGAAGGCGGGGACCCAGTCTGGGCTCCCGCCTTCGCGGGAGAACAAGGTAAGGCAAGGTCGAAGCTAGAATTCACCCCGGCGAAGGCCGGGCCCCAGTTGGGGGACATGACTGATTGAGCGGGATGCTCCGTCACAGCAACCTTTCCAACTGGGCCCCGGCCTGCGCCGGGGTGTCAACGTTGTGACGGGCGGTATTGGTCAGGATCGCAGACACCCATCCAACCTGTCGTTCCGCACCACCGAAACGCGCCGCGACAGCGTATTTCCATGCCGCCGCACGAACCCATGCGGATCGATCGCCGCGCGCTTCTTCGGCAACGGCAACACGGCGGCGATCCGCCCCGCCTCGGTCGGCGACAACCGCGATGCATCGTGATTAAAATAGCGGATCGCGCCGGCGTTCGCGCCATATGTCCCGATCCCCGTCTCGGCGATGTTGAGATACACCTCCATGATCCGCCGCTTCGGCCACAGCGCCTCGATCAGCACGGTGAAATACGCCTCGAACGCCTTTCGAACATAGCCGCCGCCCTGGAACAGGAACGCGTTCTTCGCCGTCTGCTGGCTGATCGTCGAGCCACCGCGGATCCGTCCGCCCTGCGCATTGCGCGCCGCCGCCCCCGCGATCGCCTTGAAATCGAAGCCGTGATGCGAGCAGAACCGTGAGTCTTCGCCCGCGATCGCCGCGCGCGCCATGTCCGGGTCCATCTCAGACAGCGGCATCCAGTCCTTGGTGATTGTGCGTCCGGACATCAGGTCCCCCATCATCGTCCAGGTGAACGGCACCGGTACGAAGCGGTACAGCCCGACCCAGGCGACCGTGACCAGCACGAACAGGAAGACGATCTTGGCGAGGATGCGGAGGAAGCCCATCGGCGTTCCTTATGCGATCGTCACGGACTCGCCAATGATCGCGCGCGCCGCCGCGACGCCGGTCTCGTATGCGCCGTGCGCGGTCGAGAAGTCGAACAGGTGGCACGCCTCGCCGGCGAAGTGGATGCGGCCGTCAACCGAGGCGGCGAGGAGGGTGCGTTGCCCGGCCCGACCGACGCGCGCGTGGCTGTAGCTGCCGCCGATATAGCGTTCGTGGCGCCAGCGGGTCGCGACGAGCGGCGTGAAGCGCTTGCGCCAGTCGCTACCGAGCAGCCCGACGAGCTCGTCGATCGCGAACTGCGCCGCATCGCCATCCTCGAGCATTTCCGCGCAGTCGCCACCGAAGAAGCTCTCGACGATCGGCCAGCCGAACGGCGACAGCCGGTGGCTGGCAGTGCAGGCGCTATAGGGACTGCCGACCAGATGCGCGTTGGTCGGCCATTCGGGCCGGTCGACATTGAGGAACACCTTGTCCGCGAGCCCGAGCGGAAGGTCGGCAGCGGCGGCATGCTTGTCGGGGAGCGGCGGGTGGAACACGACCTGCGATTTGGCGACGACTGTGGTCGGGACGCAGACGATGACGTGGTCGGCGTCGATCGTGCCGGCCGGGGTGTCGAGCTTGAGGACGCGGCCGCTATGATCGATGCGGGTTACCGGTGTCGAGAGGCGGATGTTGAGGCCGGCGGCGTGGCTGGTGACGAGCGTGCCGTAGCCTTCCTTCACTGTCCAATTGTCGTCGGTCGAGGCTTCTTCGTACGCGGCCCAATCGTGGAGCGAGACCTGGCCCAGGTTCGCGCCATTGGCGTATCCGGAGATCGCGTCGATCTTCGGGCGCCATAGGTCGTTTGGAGTGATGAAGTCGGAGAGGGCGGTCTGGGCCTTCGATGGCCGCGAGAGCGCGCTCGTTCCAGTTTGTGTAAGCTTCTGAAGAAGCTGCTTGGTCTTCGGGCGGGAAGCCGAGATCGCGCCACTGCGTGCGCCAGTTTGCGTCGGAGCGGTCGACGGTGAAGCCGGTAGCCTCAGCTATCGAAGTCCAAGGGTTGCGTTGGGCGGAGTGAAGCCAGCCGCAACCGGCGTCGACATGTTCCCCCGCGAAGGCGGGGTCAGTCTGGGCCCCCGTCTTCGCGGGGAACAGAAGCGAGCGAAAGGCTCCTGGCTCGACCGCCGAGCCGGTCGCTGGCCTCGACGAGAAGGACGTCACACCCAGCGTCATGCAGCGTTCTCGCCGCGGCAATACCGGCCGCACCGCCGCCGATGACGACGGTGCGCGCCAAGTTACGCCGCCAGCAGGCGCTTCTCGCCGGCGATCCGCATCATCGCCTTTTGCAGCTTCTCGAACGCACGGACCTCGATCTGTCGCACGCGCTCGCGTGACACGCCGTAGACCTGCGACAATTCCTCAAGCGTCTTCGGATCGTCGGTCAGACGGCGCTCCGTCAGGATATGCTGCTCGCGCTCGTTCAGATCGTCCATCGCCGACACCAGCATCGAATGGCGGACGTCAGCCTCCTGCGCGTCGGCGACGATCTTGTCCTGCAATGGCGCATCGTCCTGCAGCCAATCCTGCCACTGGCCCTCGCCGTCCTCGCGCATCGGCACGTTGAGCGACGTATCGCCGCCCATCGCCATACGCCGGTTCATGCTGACGACGTCGGTCTCCGCAACGCCAAGATCGGTCGCGATCTTGGTGACGTGCTCGGGACGCAGATCGCCATCCTCGAACGCATCGAGGCGGCTCTTCATCCGGCGCAAATTGAAGAACAGCTTCTTCTGCGCCGCCGTCGTGCCCATCTTCACGAGGCTCCACGACCGCAGGATATATTCCTGGATCGACGCGCGGATCCACCACATCGCGTAGGTCGCGAGCCGGAAGCCGCGCTCGGGCTCGAACTTCTTCACGCCCTGCATGAGGCCGATATTGCCCTCGGAAATCAGCTCCGACGTCGGCAGGCCATAGCCGCGATAGCCCATCGCGATTTTTGCCACGAGACGGAGATGCGAGGTCACCAGCTGCGCCGCGGCCTCCGTGTCGCCATGCTCCTGGAAACGCTTGGCGAGCATGTATTCCTGTTCGGGTTTCAGCAGCGGGAATTTCTTGATCTCGGCGAGATAGCGATTGAGACCCGCCTCGCTGCCGAGCGCAGGTATCGTCGCTGGAACGTTGGAGCGGGCTGCCATGGTCGTAATCCCTTTCTGCTGACCCCGATTGCCGCACTGCGGCCCCGGCTGCCGCGTTGCGGCATGGTGTCGATTATCTATACGTGAAGTTGGGTGAACAGTTCCTGCATGTCTGCAGGCATTTCGCTTTCGAACGCCAAAGCGACGCTTTTCACCGGATGGATGAACCCCAGATGCGCCGCGTGCAAGGCCTGCCGGCGGAAACCGAGCGTTTCGAGCAGCGACTTCTGAGCTTGCTTTGTTCTACCATAGACCGGGTCTCCCAACAAGGCGTGGCCGATCGACGCCATGTGCACACGCACCTGATGCGTCCTTCCGGTCTCAAGTCGGCATTCGATCAACGCCGCATCGCGGAGGGTCTCGATCGTCGAGAAATGCGTCACTGCGCGCTTGCCGCCCTCGACGATAGCGATCTTCTTGCGGTTCTGCGGACTCCGCGCGAGCGGCGCATCGACCGTGCCGCTCGGCGGGCGCGGGATGCCACCCACAATCGCCTTGTAGCGGCGGTCGATGCTGTGGTCGTGGAACTGCTTCGCCAAGCCTTCGTGTGCGCGGTCGGTCTTGGCGGCAATCATGAGCCCCGACGTGTCCTTGTCGATGCGGTGGACGATTCCCGGCCGCGCGACGCCGCCGATGCCCGACAGATTGCCGGCACAGTGATGAAGCAGCGCGTTGACCAGCGTGCCGTCGAAATTGCCCGCGGCGGGATGGACGACAAGGCCCGCGGGCTTGTCGATCACGATCAGGTCGTCGTCCTCATAGGCGACGACGAGCGGGATATCCTGCGCTTCGTTGTGCAACGGGGTCGGCGGCGGGATCGCGACCGAGAACACTTGGCCGGTCGCGGCCTTCTTCGCCGAATCGCGCCATTCTCTGCCGTTGAGCGTCACTTGCCCCGCGGCGATGAGCGCCTTCAACCGTTCGCGCGACATTTCGGGCAGCACTTCGGCGAGCGCGCGGTCAAGCCTCCAGCCATCCGTGGCCGGCGTGATCGATGCTTCGACGATGGAAACCCCCGGTCCATGTCGTAGCGATGTGGCGATGAGCGTGACGATTTCAAGCGAAGTGCTGACACAACTCATTGCCGCAGCGGCTGCGTCGCCGGATGCCGAGATTTGTGGGCTATTGTTCGGGGTGGCGGAGCGAATCGAGGCGACAGAGGCGTGCGCGAACGTTGCGGCGAGCCCGGCGAGGACGTTCGAGATCGATCCTAAGGCTCTGTTCGCGGCGCATCGGCGCGCGCGGGGCGAGGGGCTGGCGGTGATCGGACACTATCATTCGCACCCGTCTGGTTCGCCTATCCCGTCTCCGCGCGACGCGGCACAGGCGATGGGGGACGGCGCGGTGTGGGTTATTCTCGGCGGCGGCGGTATGGCGCGCGCGTGGCGATCGGTCGAGGTCGGCGCTTTCGTCGAAGAGGCAATCGATCCTATCGGATAGCCGCCCGAGCTTCCCTCTCCTGGAAGGGAGGGGCTGGGGTGGGTTGGCCGGTTTTATCCACGACGCCGTAAACATGCGGAAACCGACCCACCCCAACCCCTCCCTTCCAGGGAGGGGGAAGAATATCTTCAACCCTTCCCATCCGAGCAGGGAAAGAAGTTAGAGTCGCTCACCCCAACCATAAGAAGCGCGAAACTAAAGAGATGTGGCATTGCGTCCCCGCCGCACCGCCGCCACAAGACGCTCCAGAATTAGGGGATTTTCATGACGGTCAGCCCGGTCGATTTCGCGAGCCTCCTGTGTTCGCGCCTGTGTCACGACCTGCTGTCGCCGGTGGGGGCGCTCAACAACGGGCTGGAACTGCTCGCCGACGAAACCGATCCGGCGATGCGCGAGCGGGTCATGCAACTGCTCGCCGACAGTGCGCGCGCGTCCGCCAGCAAGCTGAAGTTCTTCCGACTGGCTTTCGGGGCGGCCGGCGGGTTCGGCGAACTGGTCGACACGCACGAGGCACGCAACGCGATCGAGGGGCTGGTCGCGGAGAACAAGCGGATCACTTTCGTCTGGGCGGTCGAGGCCTCGGCGATGCCCAAGTCCGCGGTGAAAGTGTTGCTCAACCTCGTGCTGGTCGCGACCGAATCGCTGGTCCGCGGCGGGACCATGGAGGTCGGCGGCGAGGAGAATGACGGGCAGCTGGAGATCGTCGTGAAGATCGAGGGCGCGCGGATCGTGCTCGACCCCGAGATTCGCCGCACGTTGGTCGAAGGCGAGGGCGCGCATACCGTCACGCCGCGCGCCGCCGCTGCGTACCTGGTCAACACGGTCGTGGCGGAGGCGGGCGGCACGGTGATCGTGTCCGAGCCGGCCGAGGGGATCATGATCTTCGGCGCGGTGTTCAACGCGCGGTAAGGCGCAAGTTCCATCCTCCCCCGCCAAGGGGAGGTGGCTGGCTCTTGCCAGACGGAGGGGAGGCAAGCGACCACTTCTGTTCCGTATCCTCCCCTCCGTCACCTGCGGTGCCACCCCCTGGCGGGGAGGATTGAAAAGACGGGCTAACGCGCCCTTAACCTCCGTCATGCATGACAGGCCTCGAACGCGGGGCCCGCATGGACGATCTGTTACAGGAATTCATTGCCGAGACGCGCGAAACGCTGGAGGCTATCTCCGGCGAGATCGTCGCGTGGGAAGCCGCACCCGCGGACAGCGGGCGCCTCGATGCGATCTTTCGCTTCGTCCATACGGTCAAGGGAAGCTGCGGTTTTCTCGATTTGCCGCGCCTCGCCCGACTGAGCCACGCGGCAGAGGACGTCCTCGCGGCGGTCCGCGACGGAAAGAGAACTCCCGATACCGCGCTCGTCAACGCGGTGCTCGGCATCGTCGACCGGATCGGCGAGATCGTCGAGGCGATCGACAGCGGCTCGCCGCTCGACGATCTGGGTGAGGACTTGCTGATCGCCGCGCTCGCGCCCGACGCGCAGCCCCGGGCTCAGGCGCCAACCACCCCGCACAGTCGCGCCGCCAGCCGCAGCGTACGCCTCAACGTCGACCTGCTCGATCACATGATGAGCGGCATGTCCGAGATGGTGCTCGCGCGCAACGAACTGGCCCGGCGGCTGCGCGACTGTGACGTCGATCCGAAGGTCGAGGCGGCGCTCGAACGCCTGTCGCTGACCGTCGCCGACATGCGCGATACCGTCACGCGGACGCGCATGCAGAAGGTCGACGCGCTGTTCTCGGCGCTGCCGCGGATGGTGCGCGATACCAGTGCCGAGCTCGGCAAGAGCGTCGATCTCGCGATCGAGGGCGCGGATGTCGAGCTCGACCGCGAGATGATCGAGCTGATGCGCGATCCGCTCGTCCACATCATCCGCAATTCGATCGATCACGGCATCGAAGGACCAGCGGAGCGCCGCGCGCTCGGCAAGCCCAAGAACGGCCGGCTGGTCGTCTCCGCCCGCCAGTCCGGCAATCAGATCCTGATCGAGGTCGCCGACGACGGCAAAGGCATCGACGTCGCGCGGATCGTTGCCAAGGCCGCGGAAAAGGGGCTCCACAGCGTCCCCGAACTCGCGGCGATGAGCGACGCGGCCAAGCTCGACCTGATCTTCGCTCCCGGCTTGTCGAGCCGCGATGCGGTGACCGCGATCTCGGGGCGAGGCGTCGGCATGGACGTGGTGCGCGCCAATATCGAGCAGATCGGCGGCCGGATCGTGCTGACCAACGATCCGGGGCGCGGGCTGCGGATCGTCATTCACGTGCCGCTGACGCTGTCGATCCTGTCGACGATCATCGTCGGCGTCGGCACGCAGCGGTTTGCGCTTCCACGCCAAGCGATCGAGGAGATCGTGATGGTGCGCGGCGATGCCGTGCGGATCGACACGATCGGCGACGCGGCCGCCGTCACGGTGCGCGGCCGGCGGATGCCGCTGGTATCGCTCGGCCAGCTGTTCAAGCTGAACGACGACGCGCCGCCGACGCTGGTGATCGTGTCGACGCGCGAGGGGATTACGCGCTCGGCGTCGATACCGTGCTCGATACCGAGGAACTGGTGGTGAAGCCCGCCTCGCCCGCGGTGATGGCGACCGGCGTCTATGCGGGCAAGACCTTGCCCGACAACGGCCTGCCGATGCTGCTGCTCGACGCGTCCGGAATCGCCGCGGTCGCAGGGTTGCGCTTTACGCCGGTGGTCGCCGCGTCGGCCGAGGTAGAGGACGTCGTGCCGGGCGTCCCCGCTCTACTGTTCGACGATCTCGACGGTTGCCGCCGTGCGATCGCGCTGGCGGTGATCGACCGCGTTGAACCGGTACCGGTCGACGCGATCCGCTGGTCGGGCGGGGCGATACGGCTGTCGATCGGCGATGCGATCATCCCGCTCCACGCGGTCGCGGCGTTCGGCACGCGTACCGAGGTTGCGGTGCTGCGCCTGACCGACGGCGAAAGCGAGATGGCCTATGCGATTGCCGAGGCGATCGAGATCGTCGCGCTGCCCGCGGAGATGGCACCTGCGCGCGGCACCGGGCCGATCGCCGGCGTGATCTCGATCGCTGGCGAGCAGATCGAACTGGTCGATCCGCATGCGCTGTTCGCGGGTCAGCCGGTTACGCTCGCGTCGCTGCCGGTGTGCCTGTTGCAGGTCGACGGGTCGGGCTGGATGGAGACGTTCCTGAAGCCTGCGCTCGAAGCCTCGGGCTATCGCTGCGTCACCGCGCTAACGGCGGGCGAGACGGCGGCGGTGGCGCTCGCGATGGAGGATACGCCGCTCCGCGAGACTCTGGCGCCGGTGGTGACGCTGCGCCGGACGCGCACCGCCGAGGGTGAGGATGACGCGAGCATCTATCGCTACGACCGGCCGGCGTTGATCGCTGCGCTGGCGGCGCGGAGGGCGATGTGAGCGAGCTGTTCCTGGTGGCGCACATCGCCGGGCGCGGCGTCGCGATCGCCGCTGCGCAGGTCGACTCGGTGGTCGATATCGGCGAGGTGATCGCGGTGCCGCGCGCGGACGCGTTCGTGCGCGGTCTCGCGGCGCTGCGCAGTCGCGTGGTCACGGTGATCGACACCGGCACCGCGCTCGGCCTGGAGTCGACGCCCGACACCGTCCGTCGCGCGGTCATCACCGTGGTCGAGGGACATCATTACGCGATCCTGGTCGACTCGGTCGAGGACGTCGCGCCGTTCGCGCGGTTGCCGCTGTCGTCGGGACTGGCGCTGCATCGTGGCTGGGCGACGGCCGGGACCGGCATCGTCGAGCGCGATGGCGAACCGCTGCTGATCCTCGATCTCGCTGCGGTTATCCCCGCGATCGTGCCCGCCGCTTGAAATTTTCCGTTGCTTAACCCGGCGCTTACGCTTTCCCGCGTAGACCGGCCTCACGATTTCCCCGGAAGGCTTTCCATGAAGACCTGTCTCGTCGTCGATGATTCAAAGGTGATCCGCAAGGTCGCGCGCCACATCCTGGAGACGCTCGATTTCACCGTCACCGAAGCCTGTGACGGTCGTGAAGCGCTGGCATCGTGCATGGCGTCGATCCCGGACGTGATCCTGCTCGACTGGAACATGCCGGTCATGAGCGGCATGGATTTCCTACGCGCGCTGCGTGAAGCCGACGTCCCGCGCCGCCCCAAGGTGGTGTTCTGCACGACCGAAAACGGCATGGCCTATATCCGCGCGGCGATCGAGGCCGGGGCTGACGAATACGTCATGAAGCCGTTCGACCGCGAAACGCTGGAATCGAAGCTCCAGATCGTCGGCATGGCCTGATCCGGGCAAGACGGTGGCGAACCGACCCTCTCTGCCCCGCGCCCGGCGGACCGCGACAGCGCGGACACGGCACGCGTGCTGCTCGTCGATGATTCGGTCGTCGCGCGCGCGGTGATCGCGCGGACGATCGATGCGAGCGATCGATTCTCCGTGGTCGGTGCGGTCGGCAGCGCGGCCGCTGCGCTGGAGTTTCTCGGTCGCACGACGGTCGAGTTCATCCTGCTCGATATCGAGATGCCGGGGATCGACGGGCTGACGGCATTGCCCGCGCTGGTCGCGGCCGGGAAGGGGCCAAGGTTCTGATCGTCTCGTCGAGCGCGGACGAGGGTGGCCCGAAGGCCATGCAGGCGCTCGCGCTCGGTGCGGCGGAGACGTTGATCAAGCCCTCCGCCGGGAGCTTTCCGGGCGGTTCGGCGGCGCGCTGGTCTCCAAGCTCGAAAGGCTGTGCGAGGATTCGATGCATTCGCCACCGATCGCACTCGTCCGGTCGACCCCGACCACCACAAGGTCTTTCGCAGCCCCCCAGCTACACCGCGCCGCGTCTCGCCAAGCGAAGATTACGACATCGTCGCGATCGGCGCCTCGACCGGTGGTATCCACGCGATCAGCCAGATGTTCCGTGCGATTCCCGCCGGGTTCCGCCTGCCGATCGTCATCACCCAGCATCTGCCGGCGTCGTTCATGCCCTATTTCGCGGCGCAGATCGCGTTGCTCGCCGGCCGCCCCTGCGAAGTCGCGACCGACCGGCTGCGGATTCGTCCGGGCCGGATCATCGTCGCGCCGGGCGATGCGCATCTCAAATGCGTCAAGCTGCGGGACGGCGGCGCCGCCTTCCGTCTGACGCACGAGCCCGCGGGTAGCGGCTGCATGCCGTCGGTCGACCCGATGCTCGCCTCGATCGCGGACGTGTACGGCGCGCGCGCGCTGGCGATCGTGCTCAGCGGGATGGGGCGCGATGGCGCGGAGGGCGCGCAACAGGTGCACGACGCCGGCGGTTGCGTCGTCGCGCAGGACCGTGACAGCTCGGTGGTCTGGGGCATGCCCGGCGCGGTCGCGTCATCGGGAGTCGCCGACGCGGTTCTCCCGCCGGCCGCGATCGGCACGCTGATCGCATCGCGACGTCGACCATGACCCCTAGGTCTGCGGCGTCCCCCCGCGTCCTCCCCGCGTCTCCACCAGCATCGCAGACCGCGATCAACGTGTTGACCGCGCTGCTCGAGGCGCGCACCGGGCAACAGATCGCCGCCTATCGCTCTTGGCGGCTCGATACCGCGCTCAAGCCTTTGCTCCGCGACCGCAATCTCGACACGCTCGATCAGCTCGTGACGCAGTTGCTAGAGGGCAATGATCGGCTGATCGGCGACCGGATCGTCGACGCTCTGGTCAACCAGGAAACCTCGTTCTTCCGCGACGCGCAGGTCTTCGAGATGCTTGCCGAGGCGGTCGCGGCGGCTGAGTCCGGTGGGCGTCGCGCTCGTATCTGGTGCGCCGGCTGCTCGACCGGGCAGGAGCCGTTGTCGCTCGCCATGCTGTTCGCCGATCGCCACGAAACGACCGGTGCGCCGGTGCCGGAGATCGTCGCCACCGACGTGTCGGACGCGGCGATCGCCCGCGCCCGCGCCGGCCGGTTCTCGCAATTCGAGATCCAGCGCGGCCTGCCGGTGCGGCGGATGGTGCGCTGGTTCGACACCACCGGCAGCGACTGGATCGCCAAGCCCGACCTGCTCAAGCGCGTCGTCTTCCGCCGCATGAACCTGATGGCGGACCCGGCGCCGGCCGGCCGGTTCGACGTCGTGCTCTGTCGCAACGTGCTGCTCTACTTGTCCGCGACCACCAAGGAGCAGGTGTTCCCCAAGATCGCCGCGGCGCTGAACCCCGGCGGCGTATTCGTCATGGGCGCGGGCGAGACCGTCATCGGCCAGACCCGCCTGTTCGAGCCCAGCAAGCGCTTCCGCGGCTTCTACGAAACGCCGCGCTGACGGACCGGCCAAGCCGATTAGCCGATCCCCAGGTCCGCCGGGCCGAACGCGTCCGGCAGCAATTCCGAGATCGCATAGGTTCGGATCGCCTCGCCCTCCGCCGCACCACAATGGACGGGCAGGTCGCGGCCACCCATTTGCGCGGCTTCGTTGATGACCTGGCGGCAGCGTCCGCACGGGCTCACCGGCGAGCTACCGGTCGCGCGCCCCTCGGCGTCCATCGCCCCGCCAATCACGCCGATCGCGACGATATCGCGCAGCCGCCCCGCGGCGCTCGCGGTGGCGATCGCGACCGTCTCCGCGCATAGCGACAGGCCGTAGCTCGCGTTCTCGACGTTCGCGCCGGTGATGACGCTGCCGTCGTCGAGCAGCACCGCCGCCCCGACCGCGAACCGCGAATAGGGCGCATGGGCATTGCGCGCGGCCTCGCGGGCTGCGGCTACGAGTGCGATTGCGTGTTCAGTCATGATGTCACCACGTCCCAGTTCACCGGTCCCTCGATCCCGTCGATGCGCCGAAAATCGCTCGCCCGCCACATCCGCCACGGCCGCGCGGTATAGTCCGGCTTGATCACGTTCGACACCGCCCATAACGGTCGCGGCACCGCACTAGACAGCGCGTATTTCGCATCGACGTCCTTGCTGATCCGCAGCATCACCGGTTGCGCGGTATGCGTCTCGACCATCGTCACGAACTGCGCGACGTCGGCGATCAACGTCGCGCGATCCGGTCGCGCGGTGCAGTCGTCGTGGAAGGCGATGTCCAGCGCGGTCGGCAGCGCATCGGACGTGCGCGGCACGAACGTGTTGAACGCATTCGCCTGCTCGTCCGCACGCTGGCACAGCGAATAGACATGGACCGCGCCGCGTCGCAGGCCGGCCTCGGGCAACGCGGCCCAATTGGCCTCGAACCCAGGATCGCGCCGGTCGGTGCCGGACGTGGCGACGATATAGGCGAAGTCGGCGCCGCTCGCGCGGACCGTGCCCCATTCGACCGGGCCGGCATTTTCGCTCAGGTCGATGCCCTGCAACGGATAGCGTTTCACGTCGGGATGCCAGCCGGTCGCGGCGGTCCAGCCGCAGATGCCGACAAAGCCGGCCGCGGCCAGCGCGCCGGCGAATTTCAATAGTCCGTAAGCCATGTGTCTTCTAGTTGCGGATGTGGAGGACGCAGATTAGCGTGAACAGCCGCCGCGCGGTGTCGAAATCGACCTCGATCTTGCCGTCGAGGCGCTCTTTCAGCAGCTCTGCCGCCTCGTTGTGGATGCCGCGGCGCGCCATGTCCACCGTCTCGATCTGCGCTGGCGAAGATTGCCGGATCGCTTGGTAATAGCTGTCGCAAATCGCGAAATAATCGCGGATCGGCCGGCGAAAGCGCCCCAGCGCGAGCACCAGCGTCTCCAGATGCGTGTCGTCTTCGCGGTGGATGTGGATGCCGAGGCGTCCTTCCTCCGACTGGAGCTTGATCCGATAGGGGCCGGCATAGCCATCGGCATAGGCACGCTGCGGCGCGAAGTGATTGCCCTCGATCAGGTCGAAGATCGCGATCCGCCGCTCCTGCTCGACGTCGGGCGAGCGCCAGCCGAGACTGGTCTCGTCGAGTTGCACATCGATGATCCGCGGGTCGGCCATGACGGTGCGATAGCGGGGCGCGTTCGGTGTGTCACTTGGTCTGAACGCCACGGAGGCCGGCAGCGCGACGCGCTCCCCTCCCTAAAAGGGAGGGGCAGGGGTGGGTAGGCTGGCTCTGGCCGCAACTGGGCAACGATCCGGGAACCGACCCAACCCCTCCCTTCCAGGGAGGGGAGAAGCAGAGGGAGAAGCATAGGGAGAAGAACGAACGACTTATCCCCATCATTCCACCGCACGTTGCTTGGACGCGCGCGCGTGCATCGCGTAGATGCGAGCGATGGCAACTCTCGCATTCCCCGTTCCCGCCGCCGCCGAGCCGCAGCAGCTTCCCCGCAACGTCGAGGCCGAGGCCGCGATGCTCGGCGCGATGATGATCGACAACCGGCTTGCGGACGATCTCGTCGACAAGCTCGAACCCGGCCACTTCTTCGAGCCGGTTCACGGACGCATCTTCGCGGCGATCAAGACGCTGCGCGGCAACGACATGCTGGTGACGCCGGTCACGCTGCGACCGATGTTCGATGCCGACGAAGGCATGCGCGAACTCGGCGGGCCCGCGTATCTCGCCGGACTCACCGGCAGCGGCGCCGGCCTGATCGGTGCGCGCCAGTTCGCACAGCAGATTTATGATCTCGCGATGTTGCGCGCGCTCGTTTCGGTCGGGCGGACGCTCGTCGACCGCGCGATGGACACCTCGGAAGAGGTCAATCCGCGCGCGCAGATTGAACTCGCCGAGGAGGAGCTGTTCAAGGTCGCAGCCGATGGCGGCTCCGAGAACACGGTGAAGTCGTTCGCGCAGGCGACGACCGCCGCGGTCAAGATGGCCGAGCGCGCGCTGAACTCGGGGGCAACCTGTCGGGCGTCACCACCGGCATCGATTCGATCAACGCCAAGATCGGCGGCATGCATCACAGCGATCTCATGATCCTCGCCGGGCGCCCCGGCATGGGCAAAACCTCGCTCGCGACCAACATCGCGTTCAATGCCGCGCGGCGCTGGATGCGCGACATGGCCGACGGGATCGCGCCGAAGGACTCGGTCGGCGCGAAGGTCGCGTTCTTCTCGCTGGAAATGTCCGCGGATCAGTTGGCGACGCGTATTCTCGCCGAGCAGTCGCAGATTTCGTCAGAGTCGCTCCGCATGGGTAAGATCAGCCGCACCGAGTTCGCACAGCTCGCCGCCGCCGCCGCCGAGCTGGAGAATTTGCCGCTGTTCATCGACGATACCGGCGGTCTCTCGATCGGTGCACTACACACGCGCGTGCGCCGGTTGCAGCGCCGGCACAACAACGAGATCGGGCTGGTGGTGGTCGACTACCTCCAGCTGCTGTCGGGGTCGGGCAAGAGCAAGGACGGCAATCGCGTCCAGGAAATCTCCGAAATTTCGCGCGGGTTGAAGACGCTGGCGAAGGATCTCAACGTGCCGGTGCTGGCGCTGTCGCAGCTGTCGCGTGCGGTGGAATCACGCGAGGACAAGACGCCCATGCTATCGGATTTGCGCGAGTCGGGATCGATCGAGCAAGACGCGGACATGGTCTGGTTCGTCTACCGCGAGGATTATTACGTCGCGTCGAAGGAGCCCAAGCGACCGGCGGAAGGCGACAGCGCGAAGATCTTCGAGGATCACGCATCCTGGGCGGCGGAGATGGAGCGGGTGTACGGTCTGGCGGAACTGATCATCGCCAAACAGCGCCACGGCGCGACCGGCAAGGTCCGGATGAAGTTCGATCCGACGATCACCAAGTTCTCGGATCTGGCCGAGTATTGAACCTACCGAGTCCCTCGCCCCTCCGGGGAGAGGGAAGGGGCCCGCGGCTTCTTGGCCGTGGGAAGGGAGAGGGAGTGAAGCTCAGGACGTTGCGTCCCAACGCCCCTCTCCCTTCCGTCGCCAAGTCGCTCCTCCCTCCCTCTCCCCGTAGGGGCGAGGGAAAGTGGTCAAATCATCGGATCGTAATCGGTCGGCGCGTGGATGCCGCATTCGACCTTGTCGAAACTGCGCCACCGGCCCGCGCGCGGGTCTTCGCCGGGGGCGACCTTCGTCGTACACGGCGCGCAGCCGATCGACAGGTACCCTTGCGCTTCGAGCGGATGCCGCGGCAGTTCGTGCTCCGCGAAGTAGGCGTCGAGCTTGGCCTTATCCCAATCCGCCAGCGGGTTGATCTTCAGCCGGCCTTCATCCTCCTCGAACCGTGGCAAGGCAGTGCGAGTCCCCGACTGGAACCCCTTCCGCCCCGAAATCCAGGCGTCGAACGGCGCCAACGCCCGCCGCAACGGCTCCACCTTGCGAAGATCGCAACACCCATCAGGATCGTACGACCAGCGCAACCCCGTCTTGTCCTTGATCGCCAGCAACCGAGGATCGGGACGGAACACGCGCAGGTCAGTCAGCCCCAGCTTCTCCGAAAGCTCGTCGCGGTACGCCAGAGTCTCCCCGAACATCTTCTGCGTGTTGGTGAAGATCACCGGCACGTCGACATCGACCTGCGCGACCATGTGCAGCAGTATCGCCGACTCCGCGCCGAACGACGACACCGAAGCAATCCGCCCGCGCAACTCGCCGACCAGCAACTCGCGCAGCATCTCCTGCGCCGACACGCCTTCGAAGCGCATCTGCATCACGAGCGCATCCTCGCGCGTGAACGCCGGCGTGACGTCGATCATGTCGAGCTTGCGCGCGGGCTCACCCATGGCGCAGCTTCCATACCGGCACCGCACCGTCCGCCGCCTTCTGGTACGGCGTGTCGTACCGCTCCAGGCTCGCCCGCAGCACGTCGATGTCGATCGGTGCCTGGGGCGCGAAGCTGTCGAACCCGCAGCGCCGCATCAGCGGAATCTGGTCGACCAGCACGTCGCCCTGCGCTCGCAATTCGCCGGTATAGCCCGCCTCGCGGAGGATTCGCGCCGACGAATAGCCACGCCCGTCGCGATAGCCCGGAAAGCTCACCTCGATCAGCGCGAGCTGGTCGATCTGCGGCAACAGCGCGCGTGCGTCGTCGCCTGCCTCCAGGCGCACCGCGGCGGCATTGCTCTGGCCGATGAACGAGTCGAGCGTCACCGCGGGCTCGTCATGCGGCTCGTCGTCGCGGAAGCGGAGCAGCGTCTGGTCCGGATACTCAACCATAGATCGCCTCCTTGAACGTCTCGAAGCCGACGCGGCGGTAGGTGTCGAGGAAGCGCTCGCCGGGATCGCGGACCTGCAGATAGCGGTCGGTGACGCGCTCGATCGCGTCGACCACGCCGTCCTCGGAGAAACCGGGCCCGGTGATCTTGGCGAGGCTCACATCCTCCGCGCCCGAGCCGCCGAGCGAGAGCTGGTAATTCTCGGTGCCCTTCTTGTCGACGCCGAGGATGCCGATGTGGCCCGCGTGATGATGCCCGCACGCGTTGATGCAGCCGCTGATCTTGAGTTTCAGTTCGCCTAGGTCGCGCTGGCGATCGAGGCTGCCGAAGCGGGTTGCGATCTTCTGCGCGAGCAGGATCGAGCGCGCATTGGCGAGGCTGCAATAGTCGAGTCCCGGGCAGGCGATGATGTCGCTGATCAGGTCGAGATTGGCCTCCGCAAGCCCGGCGTCGTTGAGCGCCGTCCACACCGCGTGGAGGTCGGCGATGCGGACGTGCGGCAGGACGATGTTCTGCGCATGCGTGACGCGCAATTCGTCGAAGCTGTAGCGCGTGCCGAGATCGGCCATCACGTCGATCTGGTCCGCGGACGCGTCGCCGGGGATGCCGCCGATCGGCTTGAGGCTGATATTGACGATCGCGTAGCCCGGCTGCTTGTGGGCTTTAACGTTCTGATCGAGCCAGACCGCGAAGTCGGGATCGCTGCGGTCGATGTCGGTCGAGGCGTTCGGATCGAAGTCGGGCGCGCCGAAGTGGCTCGTAATACGCTCCAGTTCGGCCCGCGGAGGATCGAGGCCGAGGCCCTTCACCGCGGCGAATTCCTCCTCGACCTGGCGGCGATATTCGTCGGGGCCGATCTCGTGCAGCAGGATCTTGATCCGCGCCTTGTAGATGTTGTCGCGGCGGCCGTAGCGATTGTAGACGCGCAGGCACGCCTCGAGATAGCTCATCAGGTCGTCGGCGGGGACGAAGTCGCGGATCTCGTGGCTGATCATCGGCGTGCGGCCCATGCCGCCGCCGACGAAGATCTTCGCGCCGAGTTCGCCGTCGCGGACGTGCAGCCCGATGCCGATATCGTGCAGGCGCATCGCCGCGCGATCCTCGTCCGCAGCGATCACGCAGATCTTGAATTTGCGCGGGAGGTACGTGAATTCGGGGTGGAAGGTCGACCATTGGCGGATCAACTCGGCCCACGGGCGCGGGTCGGCGACCTCGTCGGCGGCGGCGCCGGCAAACTGGTCGGAACTGATGTTGCGGATGCAGTTGCCGCTGGTCTGGATGGCATGCATCTCGACCGTCGACAGCTCCTGGAGGATGTCCGGGGTCTGATCGAGCTGGATCCAGTTGAACTGGATGTTCTGGCGCGTGGTGAAGTGGCCGTAACCACGATCGTATTTGCGCGCGATGTGGCCGAGCATCCGCATCTGGCGCCCGTCGAGCGTCCCATACGGCACCGCGACGCGCAGCATGTATGCGTGCAGCTGGAGGTACAGGCCGTTCATCAGCCGCAACGGCTTGAACTGGTCCTCGGTCAGCTCGCCAGAGAGGCGGCGGCGGACCTGATCGCGGAATTCGTCGACGCGCTGGTCGACGATCGCCTGGTCATATTCGTCATATTTATACATATCAGATTACCCAGCTGCCGGCGTTCGGGTCGGCGGGTTTGAGAGTCAGGTCGGGCCGCATCGTCGGGCCGAGCGCGCGGATGCGGTCCTTGATGTGGGCGGGACAGGGGCCTTCGTCGGTTTGCGTCGCCTCGATCAAATAGGGCACGTTGACCCGGCGTGCGCCTTCCTCAGCCTGGAGGATGGATTCACCCGCAACGCCGACGTCGACCGCGTCCTCGATATGGCGCGACCAGCCGTTGCCGGTCCACCACACGACATCGCCGGTGGGAAGGTCGTTTCCGGTCAACAGCTTCATGCGGCGGCGTCCTCTGCTACGCGAGCCCAGCGGGCAAGTTTGTCTTCGGCGTCCGACAGTTCGACGACCTCGCCGACGACGATGATCGCGGGGCTTTTCACCGCCTCACGCGCCACCATGGCGCCTAGATCGGCGAGTAGCGTCCGGATCGCCCGGCTGCCTTGCAACGTGCCGCGTTCGAGCACGGCGACGGGCATGTCGGGCGCGACGCCGTCGGCCATCAGCTTGTCGGCAATGTCGGTCGCGGTGGCGATGCCCATGTAGATCACAAGCGTGCGGCCTTGGCCGGCGAGCCCCGACCAGTCCTGATCGGTCAAACCCTTGCACTGGCCCGCGACGAAGCTGACTGCGCTCGAATGATCGCGGTGCGTCAGCGGCAGCATCGCTTCCGCCGCGCAACCGAGTGCCGCCGAGACGCCAGGGATCACTTCGACGGGGAGGCCGGCGGCGCGGACCGCCTCCACTTCCTCGCCGCCGCGACCGAACACGAACAGGTCGCCGCCCTTGAGGCGAATGACGATCGCGCCGGTCTTCACGTGCGCAATGATCAGCGCGTTGATCGCCTCCTGCGGCAGCGTGTGACGCGCGCGCTGCTTGGCGACCGAGATACGCTGTGCCG
This sequence comes from Sphingomonas sp. AC411, assembly GCF_979253035.1. Taxonomy (NCBI): domain Bacteria; kingdom Pseudomonadati; phylum Pseudomonadota; class Alphaproteobacteria; order Sphingomonadales; family Sphingomonadaceae; genus Sphingomonas; species Sphingomonas sp. AC411. The sequence continues at coordinate 709,292 of NZ_CEEDAQ010000001.1, forward strand.
ATGGCGGTGCGATGTCGAGCACGCGTGGGTCGATCAGTCCGTCATGCACGACGACGTCGGCGGTCTTCAGCGCCTCGACCGCGCGGACGGTCAGGAGACCGGGATCGCCCGGGCCCGCCCCGACGAGGATGACGCGCCCGCGGGCGAGTGGGGTCTAGGAGGCTTGCCATGGGATGAGAGATGGCGGGCAACCCGCTGCACCGCAACCGAATGATGCTTTGGCGGGGGTAGGATTGCTTTTGCGGGGGCAGGCTGCGGCGCGCAGCCGTCGAAACCGAGCGATCCTCCCCCGCCAGGGGAAGTGGCGCGCAGCGACGGAGGGGAGGATACGGAGCATCGGCTATCCCTTTCCTCCCCTCCGTCTGGCAAGCGCCAGCCACCTCCCCTGGCGGGGAGGATCGTTAATCCACCACGTTGGTCAGCCGTCGGCCAGACCGATCCCGATGCTCGCACGCGCGCTCTCGGACTCGCTGCTGACTACCGGGTAGGCGCAGTAATCGGCGGCATAATAAGCACTCGGCCGGTGGTTGCCCGACCAGCCGATGCCGCCGAACAGTGCGCCCGACGAAGCACCATTTGTCGGCTTGTTCCAGTTGACGATGCCCGCCCGGATGTTCGCCCAGAAGCGGTCGTACAGCGCAGGCGTCTGGCTGATCAACGACGCGGACAGGCCGTATCGCGTGGCGTTCGCCTCTGCGATCGCGGCGTCGAAATCGTCGACGCGGACGACCTGGAGGATCGGGCCGAACAGTTCGACATCGGGACGGTCGGCGACATCGGTGACGTCGATCAGCGCGGGCTTGAGGAACGGCAGGTCCGCGACCGGACGTTCGAGATGACGGACCGGGCGACCGCCGCGCGTGAGCAGTTCGAGGAAGCTCTCGGTCAGTTGTTCCGCGGCTTCGTTGTCGATCACCGGTCCCATGAACGGCGCGGGGTTGGCATGCGGTTCGCCGACGATGATCCGCCCGACCATTTTGTCGAGCGTGGCGATCAGCGGGTCGTAGAGCTTGGTGTCGACGATCAGCCGACGTGCGGCCGTGCAGCGCTGGCCGGCGGTGGTGAAGGCGGACTGGATGATCAGGACGGCGGCGGTGTGCAGGTCTGGTGCGTCCCATACGACGATCGGGTTGTTGCCGCCCATCTCCAGCGCAAGGATCTTTTCGGGTTTTTCGGCAAATGCCCGGTTGAGCGCGAGGCCGGTGCTGGCCGAGCCGGTGAATAGCAGGCCGTCGATATCGGGATGCGCGGCGAGGGCCTTGCCTTCGTTCGGGCCGCCGATGACGAGGCGGATGCACTCGGCCGGCACGCCCGCGGCGCGGAAGCATTCGACGAGGAACGCGCCGACGGCCGGGGTCTTTTCCGACGGCTTGAAGACGACGGCGTTGCCGGCGATCAGCGCCGGGACGATGTGGCCGTTGGGCAGATGTGCCGGGAAGTTATACGGCCCGAGCACCGCGAGCACGCCGTGCGGCTTGTGGCGGACGGCGATCCGCGAGCCCATCGTCGCTTCCAGGCGGCGCTGCGCGGTGCGATCGGCATAGGCGCTGACCGAGATGTCGACCTTGGCGATGACCGTCTCGACCTCGCCGCGCGCTTCCCAGATCGGCTTGCCGGTCTCGCGCGCGATCAGGTCGGTGAAGGCGTCGTTGCGCTGTCGGACGATGTTGGCAAAGCGCCGCATCGTCTCGATCCGGAAGGCGAGCGGTTTGGATGCCCAGCTCGACCAGCCGGCGCGGGCGCAGGCGACTTCGGCATCGACGTCGCCGATCGGATGGCGCCAGAGGACCGCACCGGTGGCGGGCTCGTAGGAGATGATCTCGTCGGACATGCGTCACTCTTGCCTTGATTCGCGGCGGGTTTCCACTGGGGGATGTGCGCGACCTGTCCGTCGGGAGATACGCGCTCCCCTCCCTGGAAGGGAGGGGTTGGGAGTGGGTCGGTCGGTTGTTTGCCGTTTCGGATCCCAAGCAGCCTACCCACCCCCAGCCCCTCCCTTCCAGGGAGGGGGCATACGCGGCTAGCGCTTCGCCCATTTCGCGGATCGTGGCGACCTTGGCGTCGAGCAGCGACCAATCGTCTCGCTCGGCGATCGGCGCCCAGATTGCTTCCACTTCGTCGATCAGCATGCTGCACGGTTCGCCCGACCAATAGGGATGCGAGCGGTCTTTTCGCGGTTCGTAGGGCACCAGTGCCGCGCGGACCTGGTCCCATTGCGCGTCGTACGTGTCCGGCAGGTTTCCGCCGAACACATCGAAGAAGAACCGGTCGATGCCGACGCCCGAAGTGCGTAGCGCGCGTTCGGTGGCCTGGACGAGGTCGCGGTCGGTGTCCGGATCGCGCGGACGGACGCCGAGGCGCCAGAGGATCGCCTGCGTGACTTCGGGTTGATAGCGCGGACCGAACTGGTCGAGCGCCGCGACGAGCGGGTCGCTTTCGGCGATTTGGCGGAGTGCGACCGCGAGCTGCATCACGTCCCAGTGGATCGCCTCGGGCTGGCGGCCGAACGCATATAGTCCTTGATGGTCGAAATAGGCGGCGGTGAACGCAGGGTCCCAGGTCGGCGCGAACCGCCAGGGGCCGTAATCGAAGCTCTCGCCGGTGACGTTTATGTTGTCGGAATTGAGCACGCCGTGGACGAACCCAGCCGCCATGTAGCGCGCCGCGAGCCGCGCGGTGCGGCCGACGACGAGATTGAGCAGGCGCACCGGGTCGTCGCTGTCCTCTTCGTACAGGTTGTGCAGCGTATAGCCGACGAGCTTGCGCAGGCCCACCTCGTCGCGCTCATATGCAAGCCGCTGGAAGCTGCCGATGCGGACATGGCTGTGGTTGAGGCGGACCAGGACCGCGGGCAGGTCGGGCTGGGCTCGTCGCCCCGCTGGAGTTCCTCGCCGGTCTCGATCAGCGACAGCGTGCGCGACGTAGGCACATTGAGCGCTTCGAGCATCTCGGTCGCGAGGATTTCGCGGACGCCGCCCTTGAGTGTGAGGCGGCCATCGCCGGCACGGCTCCACGCGGTCTGGCCCGACCCCTTGGTGCCAAGGTCCATCAGGCGACCGCGATCGTCGCGCATCTGCGCGAAGGTGAAGCCGCGACCGTCACCGAGATCGGGGTTGTAGCTGCGGAACTGGTGGCCGTGATAGCGGAGGGCCAGCGGCTGGGGGAGCGTGTCGGGCAGCGGATCGAACCGGCCGAAGTGGCGCGTCCACTCGTCGTCGGTGAATGCGTCGAGGCCGATCTGCGCGGCGGCGCGGTCGTTGCGGAAGCGAAGCCGGGTCTCGGGGAAGTCGGCGGGGGCGACGGGATCGAAAAGTCGTCCCCGAGCGTCAGGAGTTCGGCTTCGGGGCGATAGGCTTGCGGGCGGATGGGCATGCGGCGATATGGTGGCCGCTACCCGAAGGACGCAACCATGGCTGCTTACGAAAACCTCTATTGGTGGTCCAATGACGGGCTGAGACTGCATGCGCGGGACTATCCGGGCGGGGCGGAAGGGCAGCCGCCGATCCTCTGCATGCCGGGCCTGACGCGCAATGCGCGCGATTTCGATGCGTTGGCGGCAAGGCTGGCGGGGCGCTGGCGCCTGATCGCGGTGGATTTTCGCGGGCGCGGCGAGAGCGCGTATGCGAAGGACCCGATGTCGTACGTGCCCTTGACGTACGTGCAGGACGTCGAGGCGTTGCTGACGGATCGCGGCATCGACCGGTATATCGCGTTCGGCACCTCGCTTGGGGGATCGTCACGATGCTGATGGCGGGGCCTTCGCGAGACCGAATGGCCGGGGCATTGCTCAATGACGTCGGCCCCGAGATCGACGCGCACGGCCTGTCGCGGATTCGCGGATATGTCGGCAAGGCGAGCGTCTTCCCGACCTGGATGCACGCCGCGCGGTGCGTCGCGGAGAATAACGGCGACGTCTATCCCGACTTCTCGATCGAGGACTGGCTGGCGATGGCCAAGCGACTGTACCGGCTCAACAGTTCGGGGCGGATCGTGCTGGATTACGACCTGAAGATCGCCGAGCCGTTCCGAGTGCCGGGGAACGAGGCGGGGCCGGACATGTGGCAGGCGCTCGGCTCGTTGCGCGACGATGCCGACGCTGATCGTGCGGGGCGGGCGATCGGACCTGCTGTCGGCGGCGACGGCGGATCGGATGGCGGCATCGCTCGACCGCGCCGAACTGGTGACGGTGCCGGGCGTGGGCCATGCGCCGACGCTGAGCGAGACGATGCTGCAGGAGCCGATCGACCGGTTGCTGGCGCGCGCGCTTGAGGGGGCGGCGATCCGCGCTTAGGGACACCCGGCTGGGGCTGCGCGTTAGGCGGAGACTTACTGACAAGCCGGGACACTTGATGACTGAACTCGCCGACGCACATACGACCGTCCGCCCGCTAAAAGGCCGCCGCGCCATCATTACCGGGGGGACCACCGGGATCGGCCGGGCGATCGCGGTGCTGCTGGCGGCGGAAGGCGCAAGGTCTTCATCTGCGGTCGTGACGAGCGCTATCTGCGCGATGCGCTGGCGCGTATCCGCGAGGTCGGCGAAGGCGACGGGATGATCACCGAGCTTGCCGACCCCGACAAGGTCCGCGCGTTCTTCGATGCGGGCGAGGCATATCTCGGCGGCTTCGACATCACTGTCGTCAACGCGGCGGTCGCGGCCGGCGGTCTGACGCAGATGAGCGAGGATGAACTCCGCTACGCGATCGCGGTCGACTTCACGGCGTATCTGCTCAGCGCGCATCACGCCGCACACCGAATGAAGCCGATCAGCGACATCGTCATCATCGGCTCGCTGAGCGCGCATATCCTCGGGCCGAGCTCGACGGTGTATGCCGGGGTCAAGTCGGGGATCGCCGGCTTCTCGGAGGCGTTGCGACGCGAGCTGGGGCCGAAGGGAATCAAGGTCTCGCTGGTCGAGCCGGGCAAGGTCGGGTCGAACATGCAGTATCCGGACGTGCCCGACGACAAGCAGCGCCAGATGATCGAGGCGGAGCAGATGCTGCGCGCCGAGGATATCGCGGTCGGGGTGGAGTTCGTGCTGACTCAGCCGACGCGGACCGTGATCCAGCAGATCGTGATCGTGCCCCGGGCGCTGGAGGGGGAATAGGCTTCTCTTCCTTGTTCTCCCGCGTAGGCGGGAGCCCAGGGTTACACGGGACTGCGTTTGTGATCCTGGGCCCCGCCTTCGCGAGGGAACACAATGGATTACGCATCAAAGGAGAATAGCATGTTCGACCAGCTCGTCTTCACCCCTGCGGACATCGACCTGTCGCGCTCGCCGCTGGCGGGGAAGGTCGGCGCCGAAACCTATGTGCTCGGCGCGTTCAATCCGGGGATGACCCGGCTGGCGAACAGCAACCTGCTGCTGATGGTGCGCGTCGCCGAGGCACTGAAGCAGCCGATCAAGGACGGCAACGTCCACGCGATCCGCTGGGAGGACGGTGCGTATGTGCTCGACGCGTGGCCGTTGCAGCAAGTGGATACCAAGGATCCGCGCAAATTCCTGATCCCCGGCGGCGGGTGGAAAGTGATGGCGTTGACGTCGCTGTCGTGGTTGCTGCCGGTCGAACTGGACGCCGAAGGGCGCTCGGTCGTAGCGGTGCATTACGACAAGGCGATCGCACCGCGGACGTCGTACCAATGCTACGGGGTCGAGGATGCGCGCATCTCGAAGGTCGGCGACCGCTATCTGATGACCACCTGTTCGGTCAGCCCCGAGCGGCATTCGACCACGCTGTACACGTCCGCCGACGCGCTCGACTGGCAGCTCGAGGGGATCGTCCTCGATCACCAGAACAAGGACATGCTGATCTTCGAAGGGCTGATCGACGGGCAATATTGGGCGCAGACGCGGCCGCTCGGCGACCTGTATTTCGCGTATCCGCCGGGCAGCGAATGGCGCGCCGGACCGTCGATCAACCTGTCGCGCTCGCCCGACGCGCTGCACTGGAAGCCGCACGACAAGCCCGGTATCCGCCCGCACGCCGCCACCGTCTCGACCGCGCGGATGGGTGGCGGCGCACCCCGATCCTGACCGATCGCGGCTGGCTGACGCTGTGGCACGGCGTCGAGCCGTCAGGGGTAGTCGGCATCTACCGCACCTATTGGTCGATCCTGGACAAGGACGACCCGTCGATCACGGTCGCGACCGAGCACACCGCGCTGCTGGAGCCGAACCCCGCGCTGACCGAGCCGCTGAAAGACCGGATGTACCTCGCCAACGTCGTCTTCACGACCGGCATTGCCGACGCCGGGGACTTCTACGTCGTCGCGAGCGGCGAGGCGGATCTGGCGTGCCGGATCACGCATATCGCGAAGGACGTGTTCAGCCGGTAATCGGTCCCGCCGCCAGACCCGGCAGGTCCAGCTCGTGTTCGGACACGATCCGGATCGCGCCCCCGAGGCGGCGATATTGCTCGGCTCGGCGGAACGCGCCGCTGTTGCGGACGGAATAGGCGAACGGCGCGCGTCCGGCGATCACCAGCGCGGTCGTGGTGTTGCCGACGGCCGAGACGATCCGGCCACCCAGCGCGGCGATCCGGCAGGCCAGGGCACCATCCGGGGTTCGCCCAGGATCGCGATCCGCTCGCCGCTGAGCGGTCCGGACGGCGCAGGACGCGGTGCGGGTCCGGGCTTGCGCGGCGGGGCTAGCCATTCGTCGAGCGCGATACCGGTATGGTCGATCGCCTTGACGATCACCCAGCCAGCCGCGCGCGCATCGCTCAGCGCGTCGTGATGCTTGTGCTCGATCCCCAGATATCGGGCGAGCAGCCCGAGCCGGTGGCTCTCCAGATCGGGCCAGGCGCGCTTGGCGACGCGCACGCTGTCGAGCCAGACCGTCTCAATCGCAGGGCGGTCATGGACCCTGCATGCAGCCGCCAGCGCGCCCTTGTCGAAATAGGAATGCGCCACCGTCGTTCGACCGGAAAGATGGCCGTGGACGATGCCGTGGACGTCGGCGAAGCTCGGCTGGCCGACGACGTGGTGCTCGGCGATGCCGTGGATGCGGGTGTTGAACAGGTGGAATTCGTCGCGCGGATCGAGCAGCGTCTCGTATTCGAAGATCTCGCGTCCGTCGCGAAACCCGACGATGCCGATCTGGCAGATGCTGCTGACTCGCGAACAGGCGGTCTCGACGTCGATCACGACGAAATCCGGGGGCAGGGTGTCAGGGGGATCGGATCGCGTCACGGTCGAGATGTCGAGCATCGCGCCTCCATGCACGCATGTGCGCGGCGGATAAACATCTTTGGAAGAAGCCGGAATTGGGCCGGAGCCTGAAAAGCCGGTCGGCGCGGCGCGAGGCGAATTGCGCCCTTGCCCGGTTCTCAGCGGCAGGGCCCCTTCGCGCACCGCCGCCCGCTCATTCCACGGCGCACCAGAACCGTACCGTCGACGACGGGTCTGCCCGATGCAGATTGGTGGTGAGCAATCCGAGCGTCATGGCGCAATTCTGCCGGTTGAAATCCCCCGATCGTATGGAGTTGAAGCTGGCGAAGTGGACCCTCGGGGCGCTGTCGTTCGAGGAGCGATAGAGCCGGTAGGTCGCTCCGGCCATCGGCGTGCAGCCGCCCAATATAACGCCCAATATAACGATCGTGGCAAGCGCCGTCAGTGCCGTAATGCCGTGCAATGCATGTGTGATCGCGATGTCCCCTGGAGGTCCCAATGGGTCGCTCGAAGACTTCAGGCAAGCGGCAAGGTTGCGCAGCCGACTATCGGGTCCGGCAAGAATTCAGGTATTCGTCTTTTTATTGGGGAAAGACATGATCTTGGTATTTTCAGAAGAATATTCAGATGCCGAATAAATTACGCGGACGTCGTCCCGTTTAGGATCAAACCCGATCCCGACTGCCTCGAACACCCGAAAAGGACGATCCATCCGAGCGGTTCGATCAGCCAAAGTCCTGCCGTGCTGCACCCGAATGGTCCGGCCGCCCGGCGCTGCTGGAGCAATGTCGCCACGGATGACAGGCAGGGTGCATCGTTAGCGCGCCGACCCCGAATGCCGCGCAATCAACGCGTGAACAAGAACCCACGCAGAACAGGAACGTCGCACCTTCCAGCAGTCCTACAAATACGTTCCCGGCGGCGCGCAATAGGTTGATGCTCAGCGCCTGTGCGAACCACCGCGTTTCTACGATCCAAAGATTCACGATGCTCAATCCGACGAGCCAATGGCCCACCATCCGCGTCACTTCGTGCTGGTCGAACCCGAAGCTGCTACCGACACTCAGGCCGAGCGCAAAAACAGCTGCCGGATAACATTGCTCGTAGAAAGGCTGCTGTAGAAGTGCGATCGAGCTTGATCTTGCGCCTGCGCACCATGCGCGCTGCCAGGAAGAGTGGGAAACCAGCGAAAACGACGACGCGAAGGACCAGGGCACTCGCATTGTCGTTGACCAGGTCGGCGAGGCCATGATGATTGGCGATAATTTCGTCGGTCTGGCCCAGCGCCGTGGAGACCGTGTGCGCCAACAACAGCGTCAGAGCCAAAAGCAGGGGCGGACTGAGCACCGACGCATATCGTTCATCGTCGGGGAGCGCCATTTCGCGCTCGATCTGCTTCATCGTACCGACCGGTCGCAACAGCGCCTGCCAAAGCGTAAGGGGAAGAAGATCACCCAGCTCATGACCTCGTAGAGAGTTCATCGAGCGAATTTAGCCACTTCATAAAGTCCATATCGCATGATGTGCGATGTAGAATTTGATCGCAACGGTTTGCTATTCGTTGTCGTCGGGTTTTCGAGGCTCGCCCACGGCGGAACCCGCGGCAGCAATAAGTGATTGAGAAGCGTCGACAGTGATGGACGCCGTCATCCCGCTTCCATAAACTCGTCGCATTGATGAAGAGGTAGTTTCGAACGAACGGGAGAGTCGCCATGCGTTATCGAGCACACGTGTCGAAGATCACGACCGCAGTTCTTTTAGGAGCAGCACTTCCGGCGGTTGCCGATGCGCAATCTACGGGGCTCGAGGACATGGTAGGCGCCCGTGCCGGCCAAGCTGAGATGGAGTTGCAGCGGCGCGGCTACGTCAACATCCTCGGTGAGCAGGGTGATGATCGCGCCTATACCTATTGGTGGAACGCCGATCGCCGCCAGTGCGTCAGCATCGCCACGATGGACGGCCGCTACAATTCCATCCAACCGACCACGTCCCCCGATTGCAGGAAGCCCGCGAACCTTCGCCCCAACCCCAACTACGGTGGACCGCCTGCGTCCCGGCCGCGCCCAGACTATGAGCCCGATCCGGCATATGGACGCGCGCCAGTGGGGCCCGGTGGCGGTCAGGCCAACTCTCCGTCGGGGGGCCCGTCGTCGATGGAAGGAACGTGGAACTGGGGCTCGTCTGTTTCGGGGACGGGTCGAAGACCGGTTTCGCCAGTGGTACGACGTGGAATTGGAACCGTGATCGTGATCGGTATGAGTCCGGCAATTACACCGAAACCAGAAGGGAGGTCTTCGATGCCTCGCTCACGATCCAGACGTGGGCGGGGTGGACGTATCCGGCTACCCAAATCACTGATCCCGCCGATCAATTCTCGTGGCGATCAGGGATGGTGGGAGCTGCGCGACGTATCCGTCAGCCCCGATACGATCCGCGCCAGTTACCGCCTGAACGGGTTGAACAAGCCAAAGCTGACGATCGACCGGCGCAGCGGCCGCATCACGGTCGAGGGTATGAGCAACTATGGCTTTCGCGGCACGTGCGACACGATCGGGCACGAACCGCGGCGATTCTAGGGTAAAGCGGGGTGGACGCGCTGCCGACGCGTGGTGGGCGATAGCCGAGGCGCGCGCTTGAACGACTGTTATCGGGAGTTCTGATTCCTCAACCTGAGCATCCGTGCGTGGACACTTTCGGCCAACCCCGTTTTCGGGGATCGAGTTTCGGAAACGACCGGGTTGGGAAGATTGCGGACTGCACCTTTTGGGAGTGCGGGTAGCGATAGCCGACGTCGCTGCCTTTCCATAAAAGTTAGACTTTCGGTAATTGCTGGTCGCGTCGTATCAAAGCGGCGATACTAGAATGGAGAGGGGCCATCATGAACAGCAAAGGACGTAGTAATACTTTCATTTTTGCCAGTTTATACATGATGCTTTCCGGGCCGGTACATGCACAATCCGATGTCTCCCGAGCGACTTTAATACAAGCTAAGCAAGTGCGTATCATATCCGAACCCGGTGTAATGCTTGCTGGTGAATTGCAGGTCCCGCGTTCCGGAGACACACGCAAGCCTGCGGTGTTGCTGCTGGGCGGGGGCGGTGCTTCACCTCACGGCATTTATCCGCTGTTGGAGGCAAGGCTACACGCGAAGGGGATCGTGACGCTCAGCTTCGACAAACGAGGTGTAGGCCAATCGACGGGTACGTTCGATGATGCGATGGAACCCGCGCAACGCGATGCCCGCGCGGCGCTTGCCTATCTGCGATCGCGCCGTGACGTCATCGACATAGATCGCATCGCAATACTGGGACTGAGCCAAGGGGCGGTGATTGGGCCGGCGCTTGCTGTCGAGAACCCGTCTATTGCCGCTGTTGTCGCGCTGGCTGCCCCGGCGGGAGAGCGCGGGATGCTGTTCCTCGATGCGATGCGGGTAAAGCTAGCGGCTGCTGGGATGGAGGCGAAGGCTGTCGAGCACGTCGTCAGCGCTACGCGCTTCTATCTCGATGCGCTGACGACAGCCGCGCCGCCTGAGACGATTGCTGGTGGTCGTATCGCATTGGTTCAGTCGTTTGTCGCCAGTGGATGGAAGCAGGATCAGGCCGAAGGCGCAGTGAAAGCTTTGAGCGATCCGGCAACGTCGTCCCTCTACACCGTTGCCGCCAATCAGGTTCTCTCGCAGGTTCGTGCGCCGGTGCTGGTGATCTATGCGGCAGACGACACGGTCGTATCCAGCGCACTCAGCATACCGGAGGCGAGGCGCGCTTTGAGCAAGAACAAAGATGCTTCTATCGTCGAAATGCCCAACGTCGAACACGGTTTCAAACCGCTTGTTCTAACGGCATCCGGAAAGCGGGACTATCAAGGGTGGCCTATCTCTGATCCTGCCACCCTCGATCTCATAAACGAGTGGCTCCCCCGCCGCCTTCTTCAACCCACAAAAGCAAAATAGATGCTTGGCAAGACGCCTCGCACGCGCATGATAGTCCGTCGCCAGTCGCGTAGTTAACGGCACGTGAGCGTTCCACAAACGAACCCATGGCGGGACACTTGTGCGGGCGATCACGCCGATAGCCGTCCAGGACATCGCCTTTCGCAAAAGCTGTTTCCGATCGCTCTTTCCCGAAATGGGCTGTCGGAGACGGCAAAACAGGAAAGCTCGTACTTGACGAATGGCTGCTATCGGAAGTCCGAAACGCCAACTCAAGCCTCTGGATGTCGGCATCATGCGCCTGCGCGTGGCGGTTTGCGATAGCGTCAGCCCTCGCGTGTTCGCGTCTGTGCGAAGGCAGCCGAACAATGGCGAAAAAGCTGGTGCCCCCGGCGAGATTTGAACACGCGGCCTACGGTTTAGGAAACCGTCGCTCTATCCGGCTGAGCTACGGGGGCATCGTCGGCGCATTACGCCGGTCGGGGGGACGATCAAGCTCGGGTAAGCGTGGAAAGCTCGGGGCTTGCGTCCGGTCGGTCGGCCTGTCGCCGGACCCTTGGTATAAACTTCGTGGCGTCGAACGGCTGATCGCGATCAAGGCGCGATCAGAGTCGCGCTCGGGAGGCAATCAAGCTTGCGGTCGGGTTGCGATCAGGATCGTGATCGGGTCCGATCAAGGGCGACGGGTATCGCTCACGATGCCCCGTCGCCGCTTGCCGTGCAGTGCAGTGCAGGCGGTTAGGCCTTGACGTGCTGCGAGATGTACTTGTTCATCTCGAACATCGTGCACTTGTCACGCCGAAGACCTTCTTCAGCTTCTCGTCAGCCAGAATCTCGCGCTTGTTCTCGGGGTTCTGGAGGTTGTTGGCCTTGATGTAGACCCACACCTTGCTGATCACTTCGCTGCGCGGCAGCTTGTCGTTGCCGACGATCTCGCCGAGCTCGGGAGAGGGCTGGACGGGGGCGTGGATGCCGCCGGTCTTGGGAGCTGTAGCCATAAGCATTCCTTCCTGTTGCACGCGTGCGTTAGGCACTGCGCGCGTGGTCACGCCTTGGTGAGCGCGTCCGCCTTGTGCGCTGCCTTGCCGCCCTTGTCACTCCTTACGATGAACTGCGGCTCCTCCTTGGAGGCCTTGACGGTGTGGCCCTTGATCTTCGTGTCGGTCGTCTGCTTCTTCTCGACCGTGCCGTGCGCCTCGCCGCCGTGCGATTTCCAGGTGACCTCGTCGCCCTTCTTCGGATCCTTCATCGCGCCATCTCCTTGATTTGAAAGGATCAAGCGCGGGAAAGCGGCATTGGTTGCATCGGCGGCGGGTTGCGGAGGCGGGGCGCGGGGGGCATCAGGGCGGCAATCAAGGAGACCGACCGATGAAGACCCGCGCCGCTGTCGCATTCGAGGCAAAAAAACCGCTCGAGATCGTCGAACTCGACCTCGAAGGGCCGAAATCCGGCGAAGTTCTCGTCGAAATCATGGCGACGGGCATCTGCCATACCGACGCGTACACGCTCGACGGGCTTGATTCGGAAGGCTTGTTTCCGAGCGTGCTGGGCCATGAAGGCGCCGGCATCGTCCGCGAGATCGGCGCTGGCGTGACGAGCGTCGCGGTCGGCGATCACGTGATTCCGCTCTACACGCCGGAATGCCGCCAGTGTAAGTCGTGTCTCAGCCAGAAGACCAACCTGTGCACCGCGATCCGCGCGACGCAGGGGAAAGGGCTGATGCCCGACGGGACGACGCGGTTCAGCTACAAGGGCCAGCCGATCTTCCATTACATGGGCTGCTCGACCTTCTCGAACTTTACGGTGTTGCCGGAGATCGCGGTCGCCAAGATCCGTGAGGACGCGCCGTTCGATACGTCGTGCTACGTCGGTTGCGGCGTGACGACGGGCGTCGGCGCAGTGGTGCACACGGCGAAGGTCCAGCCGGGCGATACGGTCGTGGTGTTCGGGCTCGGCGGAATCGGACTGAACGTGATCCAGGGCGCACGGCTTGCCGGCGCGGGGATGATCGTCGGTGTCGACATCAACCCGGACCGCGAGGAATGGGGGCGTCGCTTCGGCATGACTCACTTCGCCAACCCGAAGGATGTCGGCGACATCGTCCAGCACATCGTCGCGCTGACTGATGGCGGTGCGGACTATACGTTCGACGCGACCGGGAATACGACGGTGATGCGGCAGGCGCTGGAGGCGTGCCATCGCGGCTGGGGCACCTCGATCGTGATCGGCGTGGCCGAGGCGGGCAAGGAGATCTCGACGCGGCCGTTCCAGCTCGTCACCGGGCGCAACTGGCGCGGGACCGCGTTCGGCGGCGCGCGCGGGCGGACCGATACGCCGAAGATCGTCGACTGGTACATGAACGGGATGATCGAGATCGACCCGATGATCACGCACCGCCTGACGCTCGACGAGATCAACAAGGGCTTCGACCTGATGCACGCCGGCGAGAGCATCCGCTCCGTCGTGATCTACTGAGGAGCGCGTCCATGTTTACGCACATCATGCTCGGCGCCGACGATATCGCGGCCTCGAAGGCGTTCTACGACGCGGCGCTGGGTGCGCTCGGCGTTCCCGAGGGTGTCGTCGATGACTGGGGGCGAGTGGTCTATGCGCATGACGGCGGGCGCTTCCTGCTGACCAAGCCGATCGACGGGCAGCCGGCGAGCCACGGCAACGGCAGCACGATGGGGTTTGCCGCCGCGTCGACCGAGGCCGCCGATGCTTGGCACGCTGCTGGGCTTGCGAACGGCGGGACGGCTTGCGAGGATCCGCCGGGCGTCCGGGAAGCGACCGGGGGCGGAAGCTGTATCTGGCGTATCTCCGAGATCCGTCGGGGAACAAGATCTGCGCGCTGCACCGGGTCGCGTGATGAAGACCGTCTCCACCAGCAAGGCGTATGGCGGCATTCAGGACGTGTACCGCCACGCCTCGACCGCGACCGGCACCGACATGACCTTCGCCGTCTATGTCCCGCCGCATGACGAGGGCGCGCGGTTGCCGGTATTATGGTTCCTGTCGGGGCTGACGTGCACGCATGCGAACGTCATGGATAAGGGCGAGTATCGGCGGGCGTGTGCCGAGCTTGGCGTGATCCTCGTCGCGCCGGATACCTCGCCGCGCGGGGACGACGTGCCGGACGACGACGCGTACGACTTCGGCAAGGGCGCGGGCTTTATGTGAACGCGACCGAGGAGCCCTGGGCGAAGAATTTCCGGATGCGGTCCTATGTCGAGGACGAACTGCCCGCACTGATCGCAGCGCAGTTTCCGATGGCGGACATGGCGCGGCAGGGGATCTTCGGACACTCGATGGGCGGCCATGGTGCGCTGACGATCGCGTTGCGCAACCCGGACCGATTCGGAGCGTGTCGGCGTTCGCGCCGATCGTGGCGCCGTTGCAGTGTCCCTGGGGCGAGAAGGCGCTCGGCGGGTATCTCGGGGCGCACCGGACGGCGTGGCGCGCGTATGACGCTTGCGCGCTGATCGAGGATGGCGCGCGGGTATCGGAGATTTTGGTCGATCAGGGGGATGCGGATGGCTTCCTGGTCGAGCAGTTGAAGCCGGACTTGCTGGCGGCGGCGTGCGAGGCGGCTGGGATCGGGCTGACCTTGCGGATGCAGCCGGGATACGACCACAGCTATAACTTCATCTCGACCTTCATGGCGGACCACGTCGCTTGGCATGCGGAGCGGTTGGGGCGCTAACCGCGGTTTCGATGGTTCAAGGCTGTCGGTGTGCAGGCCGTGCCCTCACCCTCGCCTCCTTCGGCGTCTCTCCCTCTCCCGACGGGAGAGGTAAGGAGCACGCGGCGTCTTCGCCTTGGGAAGGGCGAGGGCGAGGGAGTATGTGTCGTCACGGTGTGGTTTGGGCCAACGCCGTCCCAAAGATCGTCATCCTGACGAAAGTCAGGACCCAGGGTTACGTGCGCCGCACCGATTGGCTCTGGGTCCTGACTTTCGTCAGGATGACGGCTGCGGCATAGGTCAGTCGTATCGACGTCCGATCTACCAATCCTCCCCCGCTATGGGGAGGTGGCTGGCACCTGCCAGACGGAGGGGGAGGCCAGCGAAACCTCTGTTCCGAGTCCTCCCCCTCCGTCGCTTGCGCCACCTCCCCTGGCGGGGAGGATCAGTTAGATCGCCGTCCTGTCCTACGGAATTGCTTCGCGAGCCCTCAGAACTTGAACCCGGCCGCGACGCCGTACCGGCGTGGTTCGATCGTGAAGATGTTGGTGAACAGCCCGGCGGACTGGTCGGTCACATATTGCCCGGTCGTGGCATCGTTGTTGGTCAGATTCTGCACATAGGCACGGACGTAGAAGCGGTCTTCGCGGGCGTTGAGCTGGACCTGCATGTTGACGACTTCATACCCCGGAATCCGGTCGATCTGGGTGTTGAAGATGCTGGCCGAGAGCCCGCCGGTATAGTTGAGGTCGGCACGCGGCACGAGGCTCATGCCGTTGACGAAGTCGATCGTGTACTGCGCGCCGACCGACCATTTGTAGGTCGGCGCCTGCGGCAGGCGGTTGCCGCGGATGTTGGTGGTCACGCCGTCGAGCACCGACACGCCGCTCGCCGCGGCGTTGGCCCCCAGCGCGGAGCAGATCCCGAACGCGCCGGTCGCCGAGATCGTCGGGATCGCGGTCGGGGCGCGCAGGCCGATCGCGCGATTGACGGCCGCGACATAGCCGTTCGACAATGCCGCATTGCCCGCGGCGTTGGGGACGACGACGCAGTTCGACGCGTTGGTGATGTCCTTGATGATCACCGCGTCGGCACGGCCGCCCGACACGTCGCGCGGGTTCACCAGGAACTTGTCGCTCGACACCTTTGAGTGGAGGTAGCTCGCGTTCATGTTGACCACGAACGCCGGCACCGGGCTCATGATCGCCTCCGCCTCGACGCCGTAGATATCGGCGTCGACATTGTCGTTGACCGAAGTGCGCGCGACGATCCGGCTCAGCTGCAAATTCTTGTACTGGTAATAGAAGCCGGTGAGGTTCAGCCTGAACTGGCCGCCGCCGAACGTATTCTTCGAGCCGATCTCGTACGCGTTGACCTGTTCGGGCAGGAACGTGCTGCTGACGTTGAACATCGGCAGCAGCGGTGGGTTGATCCCGCCCGACTTATACCCGCGCGAATAGGACGCGTAGAGCAGGTTGTTCTCGGTAATCCGGTAATCGATCACCGCGCGGCCGGTCAGCCGCGAGAAGCTGACCTGCGCATTGGCGAACTCCTGGCGCCCCGGCAGGTTCGGGTCGAAATCGACCGTGCCGTAGTTCAGCCCCTGCTCGATGCCAGTCGCGCCGATCGGCGTCAGCACGTTGAGCGCGAGGTTGCGCGCTTGGTCGGTCTTCTCGTCATGGTTGTAGCGCAGGCCGACGGTCAGCTTCAGCTTGTCGGTAAACTTGAAATACGTTTCGCCGAAGATGCCGTAGGATTTCAGGCGGAACTCGACGTCGCTGTTGCGATAGAACGGCGTGGACAGGAAATAGCCGTTGCCGGCGGGCAGCCCGCTCCGCCGCGTTCGCCGAGCCGAGGATGCCCGAAGCATAGTCCAGCCCGAACGCGTTGACGAAATAGTCGGTGTTGGTCGATTTGCTGTCGACATAGATGCCGCCGAGCAGGAAGTTGAACATCCCGTCGAAATTGCTGTCGAGATGCGCTTCGGCGGAGAACTGGCGGCTCTTCTGGCGCGAGCGATCGAAGTCGAGGCTCTGCGCATAGCACCCGATCGAGTTGCCGCCATAGATGCCGACATTGTTCGGATCGGCAGCGGACTGGCACACGCCGCCGGCGGGGCCGTTGGGGATCAGCGCCTGCCGTACGCCGCTGAGGAACGCGAACGGCGATCCGGTGCGCGCAATTGCATTGAGCGTGGCAAGCCCGACATTGTTGGTCAGCGGGTTCTCGACCGCGAGGTTGTAGTCGGCGGTGCTGTCGACGACGTTGCGCGTGTAGCCACCGGTGAAGTTCAGGCTGACCGGGCCGAAATCGTGGAAGATCTTCGCGGTATATTGCTCCTCCTCGGCGAAATAGGTCGGGCTGTAGTCGAGCGATACGGTCCGCACGTCCGATGGGTTGACCACGCCGGCATAGGTATCCTGGCCATAGAGGCTCTGCAGCCCGAAGCGTCCCAGCGCGGGGTTGTTGACCGCGAAGAACTCGCTCGAACTGAGCACCGCCGCCAGCGTCGAATTGCCGTTCGCGGTCTCGTTGGCGAGGCGGTCGGGAAGGCAGCCGAGGATGCCGGTCGGATCGCGGTGGCAGAGCTGCTTCTGCAAGCGAGAGCGATCGTCCTTCTCGCGAAAATACGATCCGATCAGGTCGATCCGGGTGTTGCTGCTCGGCTCCCACGACAGCGTGCCGCGCACCGAATACAGATCCCGTCCATCGATGTCGCGACCGTCGTACAGGTTCTTGGTATAGCCGTCGCGGTTGAGATAGGTGCCGGCGACGCGGATGCCGAGCGTGTCGGTGAAGGGCAGGTTGATCATCGCCCGCACGCGCTTCGAGATCGTAATTGCCATATTCGAACTCGGCGGCGGAATGCACGCCGGTGAGGTCAGGCTTGGCGGAGATGAAGTTGACCACGCCCGACGTCGCGTTGCGGCCGAACAGCGTGCCCTGCGGACCGCGCAACACTTCGATCCGCTCCAGATCGAAGAACTCGCTCTCGAACAGGCGGGTCGTCACCAGCGGCATGTCGTTGACGTGGATACCGGTCGCGGTGTCGCAGGTCGCACCGGTGCACAGATCGCCGATCCCGCGGATCGTGAAGCTCGACGTCGTGAAGTTGGTCTTGGTGAAGGTGATGTTGGGCAGCGTCTGCTGGAGCGCGCTCGGGTTGACGATCTGCTGCTTGGCGATGTTGTCAGCGGTAAAAGCGCTCACAGCAATCGGAACAACCTGCAAACGCTGCGATTGGCGTTGGGCGGTAATCACGATATCCTGCGCGCCGTACGGATCGGTCGGCGGCGCGGTGGAGACGTCTTGGGTCGTCTGCGTTGAGGGGGCCTCCTGACCGGGCCCATTGGTGGGTGCGGTGTTTTCAGCCGATGTCGTGGTGGCCGTCTGCGCCATTGCCGGCGCAATCGACAGGAGTATCATCGCCGAAGCGGCGAGCAATTCGAACTTAGCCATGGCAGTCCTCTCCCCGATCGTGCCGGTCTTTGCCGATTCACGATTTAGTTTTTCAGGTATGGCGAAGTAACGATTAAAAAAATCAATCGTCAACGCTTTTCGTGCCCGGAAAACGGGGATTTATGGCAAGTGGCCGAAATGAAACAGTTGCAAAAGAGGACCCATGTTCTGATGTTTGGGTATGCTGATAAAGGGTGTTGCGATGCGGGATGAACTGGACGGGGCCGCAGGGCAGGCGGTTACTGACGATGTGCTGGGTCCCGACGGCAAGCTGATTGTCCCCGAAGACGTAGCGTCGGCGATCCGTACGCTGATCCGTTGGGCGGGCGACGATCCGACGCGTGAGGGGCTGCTCGATACGCCGCGGCGTGTTGCACGTGCGTGGAAGGAATATTGCGCGGGCTATGGCGACGATCCGGCGAAACACCTCGACCGCGTGTTCGAAGAAGTCGGCGGCTATGACGAGATCGTGCTGCTGAAGGACATCCCGTTCCAGTCCCACTGCGAGCATCACATGGCGCCAATCATCGGCAAGGCGCACATCGCCTACCTGCCGCGCAACCATGTCGTCGGCATTTCCAAGCTCGCGCGCGTGTTGCACGGGTTCGCGCGGCGATTGCAGGTGCAGGAGCGGCTGACCGCGGAAGTGGCCGACTGCATCTGGGACAATCTCAAGCCGCAGGGCGTCGCGGTGGTGATCGAGGCGAGCCACGCCTGCATGACCGCGCGCGGCGTGCGGACGCCGGGCGTGACGATGGTGACGAGCCGGATGATGGGCGTGTTTCGCGACGACGAACGCAGCCGCAAGGAAGTGCTGGCGTTGATGGGACAGCGCGCCTGATGCGGACCGTGCTGGTCACGGGCGGGGCGAAGCGGTTGGGCGCGGCGATCGTGCGGCGGCTGGCGGCTGATGGCCATGCGGTGATCGTGCATCAGGGGCATTCGCGGGACGAGGCCGAGGCGCTGGTGGCGAAAATCATCGGCGAGGGCGGTCGTGCCGCGGCGGTGGCGGGCGACCTGAGCGATCTCGGTGCGATCGGCGACCTGTTCGCGGCGGCGCGGGCTGCGATTGGCGGCCCGGTCGACGGGCTGGTGAACTGTGCCTCGCGGTTTGAGTTCGACCGGCCGCCGAGTGTGGACCCGGTGCTGTTCGCCGAGTTGAGCGCGATCAATTGCGGCGCGCCGGTGCTGCTGGCGTCTGCGCTCGCTTCGCAGGACGACGTGGCGGACGGCGCGGTGGTCAATGTGCTCGATCAAAAAATGGCTAACCTGAACCCCGACTTCTTCTCGTACAGTTGCGGGAAGATCGCCCTGGAGGGCGCGACGACGATGCTGGCACAGGCGCTCGGCCCGCGGATCGCGGTGAACGCGGTGTCGCCGGGTCTGACCTTGCCGAGCGGCGACCAGACCAAAGCGGAGTTCGCGGCGGTGGCCAGCGACAATCTGCTGCGGCGACCGGTCGGATCGGAGGCGGTCGCGGATGCGGTCGCGTGGCTGCTGACCGCGAAGGGTGTGACGGGGCAGAATATATTCGTCGATTGCGGGCAGCGGTTTTGGCGCGCGATGGCGACGTGATGTTTGAGGGACGCAATGGCTGAGTTCACGACGATCCTCGACGGGCTCGAGGTCATGATGCGGCTCGGCATCCATCCGCATGAGGTGGCGCCGCAATGCGTGGTCGTTTCGGTCGAGATGACGGTCGTGTATCCAGGCCCGCTTGGCGAGGATGCGATCGAGGAGGTGCTCGATTATGATTTCGTGCGCGCGGGGATATTGGCGATGGTGGCGGCGCGCCCGATCGCCTTGCAGGAGACGCTGTGCGAGGGGATCGCGGCGCTGTGCCTCGCGGACGAACGGGTGCGTCGGGTGAAGGTCCGCACCGTGAAGGCCGACGTCTACCCCGACGCCCGCGTAGGCTGCGAGATCGTTCGGGAACGCTAATCCTCCCCGGAACGGGGAGGGGGACCGCCACGCACTTGCGGGGTGGTGGAGGGGCTGTCCCAGTAGCGTAACGCTCGCGGCACGCCCCTCCACCAGCTATGCTGGTCCCCCTCCCCGCGTGCGGAGGAGGATTACGCGCGGTTGGCGGCGCTCAATACCGCCCGCACCGAAGCAGTGGCGATGTCGGTGTCCATGCCGACGCCGAACACCGTCTTGCCCTCGGCGGTCCGGCATTCGACATACGCCGCCGCCTGCGCATCCGCCCCGTGGCCGATCGCGTGCTCGTTGTAATCCACCACGTCGAGTGTCGGCCCGGTCGAGTCCGCGATCGCCGCGATCACACCCGAGATCAGCCCGTTGCCACGCCCCGAGATCGACCGCTCCTCGCCATCGATCGCAACCCGACCGATGAACACGCGCTGCCCCGAGGCGCCGCTTTCCTCATAATCGCGCAACTCTACGCGGTCGTCGGCCTGCGGCATGTACGTCCGCTCGAACAGGCCCCAGATGTCGGCCGCGTTCAGTTCGCGGCTCGTCTCGTCGGCATAGGCCTGCACGTGCCGGCTGAAGTCCGCCTGGAGCCGCTTGGGCAGCTTCAGCCCCTTGTCCTGCTCGATCACCCAGGCGACGCCGCCCTTGCCCGACTGCGAATTGACGCGGATCACCGCCTCGTAGCTGCGGCCGAGATCGGCGGGGTCGATCGGCAGATAGGGGACCTCCCACAGCGTGTCGTTCTTCGCCTCCTGCGCCGCGAAGCCCTTCTTGATCGCGTCCTGATGGCTCCCCGAGAACGCGGTGAAGACCAGGTCGCCGGCATAGGGCGTGCGCGGGTGGACGGGGATGTTGGTGCAGTAGTTCACGGTGTTCACGACGCCGTCGATGTCCGACAGGTCGAGCTTCGGATCCACCCCTTGCGTGTACATGTTGAGCGCGACGGTCACGAGATCGCAATTGCCGGTGCGTTCGCCATTGCCGAGCAGGCAGCCCTCGACCCGGTCCGCGCCCGCCATCATGCCGAGCTCTGCCGCCGCCACGCCGGTGCCGCGATCGTTGTGCGTGTGCAGGCTGATCGCGACCGAGTCGCGGTTGCGGATGTGGCGGCCGAACCATTCGATCTGGTCGGCATAGATGTTCGGCGTCGCGCATTCGACGGTCGCGGGCAGGTTGAAAATGATCGGATTCTGGGGCGTCGGCATCAGGACGTCCATCACCGCCTCGCAGACCTCGAGGCTGAAATCGAGTTCGGCGGTGGAGAAGGTCTCGGGGCTGTATTCGAACTGCCAGCGGACGTTGGGCTGCTTGGCGGCTTCGTCGCGCAGCACCTTGGCGCCGTCGATGGCGATCTGCTTCACCTGCGCGCGGTCCATCCCGAACACGATCTTGCGCCATGCCGGGCTGACCGCATTGTAGAGGTGGACGATCGCGGTCTTGGCGCCGACGAGGCTGGCGAAACTCGTCTCGATCAGGTCGCGGCGCGATTGGGTCAGCACCTGGATCGACACGTCGTCGGGAATGCGGCCGGTCTTCACGAGCCCCGAGATGAAGTCGAACTCGGTCGCGCCCGCGCTCGGGAACCCGACCTCGATCTCCTTCAACCCGACCTTGCAGAGCAGGTCGAAGAAGCGCGTCTTCTTCTCCGCATCCATCGGGTCGATCAGCGCCTGGTTGCCGTCGCGCAGATCGGTGGAGAGCCAGCAGGGCGGCTTGATGATCGTCTTCGACGGCCATTGGCGGTCGGGTAGGACGACTTGCGGGAAAGGTCGGTATTTGGTCGATGGGTCGCGCAGCATGGCTCGTATCTCTCGTGTCGTCGGGAGCGTTCGGGTCAGCCCTTAGGCGCGAGGCGCGGGGCAGGGCCACCGCGCAAACGATCGGCGCGCCTAAGGGCGCGTAAGTCGAAGCAGCAGGAGGCGGCCGTGCGTCATTAACGGCGTCCTATCGCGCGGACACGTCCCGTGTCCAGCGCGATAGGAAGTTCGACAGATTATTGCGCCGAGAACGCGGCGTTGATCGTGAGGTCGACCTTGTCCGACACCACCGGGGCGTAAGCGCCGATGTTGAAGTCGCTGCGCTTGATCGAGGTCGTCGCGCGGAAGCCGAAGTTCAGCTTCTTGTTCATCGGGTTCGCGCCCGCGCCCACGAACGTCGCCTGGAGCACGACCGGCTTGGTGACGCCCTTCAGCGTGAGGTCGCCGGTGATGGTCGCCTTGTCGCCGGTCGCGACGACCTTGGTCGAGACGAACTTGGCGGTCGGATAGGTCGCGGAGTCGAAGAAGTCCTTCGACTTCAGATGCCCCGCGAACGGTGCCGAGGTGACCGAGAGCTGGTCGATCGCGAAATTCACTTCGACCTTGGTCGCGTTCGGCTTGGCCGGATCGATCGTGATGCTGCCACCCGACGCGCCGAGCTGCCCTTCGAGCATCGAGAAGCCCATGTGGTTGACCTGCCACGTGACCTGCGTGTGGTTCGGATCGACCGCGTAGGTGCCGGCGGTGACGCGCGCCTTGACGGGCGCGCCGGGGATGGCGGCGGTCTGCGCCATGATGGGGGCTGCGGTGAGGGCGAGGACGGTGGCTAGGACTAGGCGCATGCGGGGTCTCCTGTTGATCGCGCGATGCTGGCCGAGGTGAGGGGCGCGTCAAATGACGTTATGCCAACGCTGTGTTTCAGGATTGGGTCGGTGGGGGCGGGGGCGCTTGCGCTCGCGGTAGAGTGCACCGCCAGCTCTCATTCCCCCGCGGACGCGGGGCCCAGCTAAACCACGATCACCGCCCGAGATCCTGGGCCCCCGCGTTCGCGAGGGAACAGGGAGGCAGCGGCCGACGCTTCTCCCAAAACGCCACCACCCCGGCGAAGGACGGGGCCCAGTTGGAAAGGTCGAGGTAACGGAGCGTCGTCGTCCGTTAGCAAAGTCCCCCAACTGGGCCCTGGCCTTCGCCGGGGTGAGTATGGGTTGGGCGCGACTTCGAGCTAGTCACTTTCCTCACGCCAGCCCGTCGGCCCCGGCGAAGCCGTGCCCTATGGGCAGGCTCCGTCGTGCCGGCCGCGCTCACGCGCTATCGCGCGCTCGCGTCAGTTCTTCGCCTTGTCGACCAAAGCATTCTTCCCGATCCAAGGCATCATGCCGCGCAGTTCCGACCCGATCTTCTCGATCGGATGCGCCAGCGCCTGCTTCCGTGCCGCCTTCAACTCGGGCTGACCCGCGCGGTTGTCGAGGATGAAGTTCTTGACGAAGCGGCCCGACTGGATATCCGCCAGCACGCGCTTCATCTCGGCCTTCGTCTCCGCCGTGATGATCCGCGGACCCGTCGTGATGTCGCCATATTCGGCGGTGTTAGAGATCGAATAGCGCATGTTGGCGATCCCGCCCTCATACAGAAGGTCGACGATCAGCTTGGTCTCATGCAGGCATTCGAAATACGCCATTTCGGGCGCGTAGCCGGCCTCGACCAGCGTTTCGAACCCGGCCTGGATCAAATGGGTGATACCGCCGCACAGCACGGCCTGCTCACCGAACAGGTCGGTCTCGCATTCCTCGCGGAAGTTGGTCTCGATGATGCCCGAGCGACCGCCGCCGACGCCCGACGCGTAGGCGAGCGCGATGTCGTGCGCGTTGCCCGACTTGTCCTGGTCGATCGCGATCAGGCAGGGGACGCCGCCGCCGCGGACATATTCGCTGCGCACGGTGTGGCCGGGGCCCTTGGGCGCAATCATGATAACGTCGAGATCGGCACGCGGCTCGATCAGGCCGAAATGCACGTTCAGGCCGTGCGCGAACGCGATCGTCGCACCCTGCTTGAGGTTGTCGTGCAGGTCGCTCGCGTAGATCGCCGCCTGATGCTCGTCGGGCGCGAGGATCATGACGATGTCGGCCCAGGCGGCGGCTTCCTTGTTCGACTTGACCGCGAAGCCCGCCTCGATCGCCTTCTTGGCGGTGGCCGAGCCTTCGCGCAGTGCGATCGCGACGTCCTTGACGCCCGAATCGCGGAGGTTCTGCGCGTGCGCATGGCCCTGCGAACCATAGCCGACGATCGCGATCTTCTTGTCGGTGATGAGGTTCAGGTCGGCGTCGCGATCGTAATAGACACGCATTGAATGGTCCTTTCGATAAGGTGTGTCCCTCCGCGAAGGCGGAGGTCCAGGCTGGGCTCCCGCCTTCGCGGGAGAACAAAACTTTAAAAGCGGAGAAGTGTTAAGCCGGCTCTTTGCCGCGGGCGATCGCGACGATGCCGGTTCGGGCGACTTCGATCAGACCGACTTCACCCATGAGTTCGACGAACTTGTCGATCTTGTCGATGCCGCCGGTGACCTCGAACACGAAGCTCGACGTCGTCGCGTCGACCACGCGCGCGCGGTAGACGTCGGCGAGACGCAAAGCCTCGATCCGGTGGTCGCCCGTACCGCGGACCTTCACCAGCGCCAGCTCGCGCTCGACGTGTGCGCCCTGTGCCGTCAGGTCGGTGACCTTGTGGACGGGCACCAGCCGGTCGAGCTGGGCGATGATTTGCTCCATCGTCGCCGGCGAAGCGCTGGTGACGATCGTGATCCGGCTGACCGACTTGTCCGCGGTGATCTCCGACACCGTCAGGCTCTCGATATTATAGCCGCGCGCGGTGAACAGACCGGCGATCCGGGCGAGGATGCCCGGTTCGTTGTCGACGATGACGGCGAGCGTGTGTCGCTCGGCCTTTTCCTGGGAAATATGCATGACTAGCCTTCTCCCCTCCCTGAAAGGGAGGGGCCGAAGTGGGTTGGTTTCGATCGGCGGCGGCGGTGGCCAAAGCAGGCCGACCCACCCCAACCCCTCCCTTTCAGGGAGGGGCGCAGCAGAAGGATGCCCCATCAGACCAGCGCCTTCGCTTCGTCGTCCATCGTGCCCGACACTTCGTTCGCCTGCAGGATCATGTCGGTATGCGCGGCCCCCGATGGGATCATCGGGAAGCAATTCGTCAGCTGCGACACGCGGCAATCGACGATCACCGGGCCGTCATACGCCAGCATCTCGGCGATCCCGCTGTCGAGCTGGTCGCGCGTCTCGATCAGGATGCCCTTCCAGCCATAGGCCTCGCCGAGCTTGACGAAATCGGGCAGCGAGATCCGAATAGCTTTCGGCATAGCGGCTCTCATAGGTGAGCTCCTGCCACTGGCGGACCATGCCCATATACTGGTTGTTGAGGATGAAGATCTTCACCGGCAACCGGTATTGCGTGGCGGTCGCCAGCTCCTGGATGTTCATCTGGATCGAGGCCTCGCCGGCGATGTCGATCACCAGCGCGTTCGGGTTCCCCAACTGCGCGCCGATCGCGGCAGGCAGGCCATAGCCCATCGTGCCGAGCCCGCCCGATGTCAGCCACTTGTTCGGCTTCTCGAACCCGAAATGCTGCGCGGCCCACATCTGGTGCTGGCCGACCTCGGTCGTGATGATCGGCGAGCGCGCGTGCGTCGCGTCGAACAGCGCCCGGATCGCGCGCTGCGGCATGATCTCGGTCGGATCGGTCTCGGGAAAATCGAGGCACTTCTTGGCACGCCAGCCCTCGATCCGCTGCTGCCACTCGGTCGTGTCGGGCTTGGGATGCTGGCGGCTCTTCCAGATCCGGATCATGTCCTCGAGCGCATGGCCGACATCGGCGATGATCCCCAGATCGACGCGCACGGTCTTGTTCACCGACGAGCGATCGATATCGACATGCACCTTCCGCGAGTTCGGGCTGAACGCATCCAGCCGTCCCGTCACGCGGTCGTCGAAGCGCGAGCCGAGCGCGACGACGAGGTCGGCCTGGTTCATCGCCATGTTGGCCTCGTACGTCCCGTGCATCCCGAGCATGCCGAGCCACTGCGGCCCCGACGCGGGATAGGCGCCGAGGCCCATCAGCGTCGACGTCACCGGCGCGCCGGTGATGCGGACGAGTTCGCACAGCAACTGGCTCGCGGCCGGGCCCGAATTGATGATGCCGCCGCCGGTATACAGGATCGGGCGTTCGGCCGCGGCGAGCATGTCGACGAGCTGCTCGATCTGCGACTGGTCGGCCTTCACCTGCGGGCGATAGGTCTTGTGCTGGATCGGCCCCGGCTTCTTGTAGCGCGCGGTTGCGACCTGCACGTCCTTCGGGATGTCGACGACCACCGGGCCGGGACGACCCGAGGTGGCGATGTGGAACGCCTCGTGGATCACGTCGCCAAGCTTGGCAGGATCCTTCACGAGGTAATTGTGCTTCGAGCAATGGCGCGTGATGCCGACGGTATCGGCCTCCTGGAACGCGTCGGTGCCGATCAGCGCGGTCGGCACCTGGCCGGTGATCACGACCATCGGGATCGAGATCCATCAGCGCGTCGGTGATCCCGGTGACCGCATTGGTCGCGCCCGGGCCCGAGGTGACGAGCACGACGCCGGGCTTGCCGGTCGAGCGCGCATAGCCTTCCGCGGCATGCGTCGCAGCCTGTTCGTGGCGCACGAGGATGTGCTTGATCCGGCCGCTGCGAAACAGCGCGTCGTAGATCGGCAGCACGGCACCACCCGGATAGCCGAAGACGACCTCCACGCCGAGATCGCACAGCGCCTCGATCAGGATATCGGCTCCACTCTTCTCGGTCATTTCATATCATCCTTTGCGAGAACGCTGCCTTTAGCGTCTCGTGGTGGAGACCGGCTACCGATATAAAAGATGCGTGTCAAACATCATTTGAGCAATATAGTTTCAAATTGTTGCAGGCGCGTTGATAGGTCGAGGGCTTCGGTGCAGGTCCAGGCAGCGGGCGGCTGGTGTCGGAGCCAGGTGTATTGGCGCTTGGCATAGTGCCGCGTGGCGAGCGATCCGGCGGCGATGGCGTCGGGTTTCGAAGTCTCGCCACGGACAAGGGCCGAGATCTCGGGCACACCGATCGCGCGGCGGATCGGGCGTCCTGCGGAATGTCTGTGCGGGCGAGAAGCGCGGTTATCTCGTCGCGGCTGGTGTCGGCCATCGCGGCGAAGCGCTGGTCGATGCGCGCGTTGAGCCAGTTGCGGTCGGGGATCAGAATCAGCGCGCGGACGTCGATCGTGTCGCCGATCCCGCCGACCTTCTCCGTCTGCCATTCTGCGAGCGTGCGCCCTGTGCCGCGGACGACCTCGAGCGCGCGGGCGACGCGGGTGGTGTCGGCGGCATTGAGTTTGGCCGCGGCTTGCGGGTCGAGTTGCGCAGAGCGGCGTGTGCGTCGGCGACGGGGAGGGCGCGGACTTGCTCGCGGAGGGCTGGGTCGATCGCAGGGACGGGGGCGATGCCGTCGAGCAGCGTGCGGACATAAAGCCCGGTGCCACCGACCAGGATCGGCAGCTTGCCCTCGGCCAGCGTATCGCGGATCGCCTGCATCGCTTCGGCGGCCCAACGCGCGGCGGAGTAGGTGGCGTCGGCGGCGTCGACATGGCCGAACAGTTTGTGCGGGGCACTGGCCTCTTCTTCCGGCGAAGGCCGCGCGGTGAGGATGCGGAGGTCGGCATAGACCTGCGCGGAGTCGGCGTTGATGACGACGCCGTCGTGGCGCGCGGCGATGGCGAGCGCGAGCGCGGACTTGCCGCTCGCGGTCGGCCCTGCGATGAGCGCGACCTTCGGGAGATTATTCATGTTCACGGCAACGCTTATAGCCTCGGGCACGCTGACCGCAGGCGATATTTCGACCGCGATGGACCGCCTGCGCGACGCCGGCTGCGCACCGGGCGCAAGCGGCTGGATCGACGAGGGTGACGCGGCCGACCTGATCTTCGGGATGGCGCCGGATGCGGCGCGCGTCGCGCTTGAGGGCGCTTTCGCCGGGGCGGACGTGGTCGTGCAGTCCAGCCTGACGCGCACCAAGAAGCTGCTGGTCGCCGACATGGATTCCACCATGATCACCGTCGAATGCATCGACGAACTCGCCGATTACGCCGGGATCAAGCCACAGATCGCCGAGATCACCGAACGCGCGATGCGCGGCGAACTCGATTTCGAGGCGGCGCTGGATGCGCGGGTGGCGCTGCTGAAGGGCTTGGCCGAGAGCGACATCGAACGCTGTCTTGCCGAGCGGGTGACGATCATGCCCGGCGCCAAGGCCCTGGTGCGGACGATGCGCGCGCGGGGGCACTGGCGGTGCTGGTATCAGGCGGCTTCACCCGCTTCGCGGAGCCGGTCGCAAAGCAGATCGGCTTCGATCGCGCAATCGCCAACGTACTGGAGATCGACGGCGGGATGCTGACGGGGACTGTGACCAAGCCGATCGTCGGGTCGAACACGAAGCTGACGACGCTGCGGGCGGCAATCGCCGAGCGAGGGATCACCGTCGAGGAGTCGCTCGCGGTCGGTGACGGCGCGAACGATCTGGCGATGATCGAGGCGGCGGGACTTGGGGTGGCGTATCACGCCAAGCCGGTCGTCGCGGCGGCTGCGGCTGCGCGCGTGGATCATGGCGACCTGACTGCGCTCCTCTACGCGCAGGGTATAGCGCGCCGTGACTGGGTGCTGGACTAGAGCCTTCACCCCTCCCTGAAAGGGAGGGGCAGGAAGTGGGTCGGCTTCCGCATGTCCAAACCCCAGTGACTGAAGCTGGCCGACCCACCCCCAACCCTTCCCTTCCAGGGAGGGGCGCAGAAGTGAAGGTCAGCCCTTCGCCAGCGGCGTCCCGCTCGCCGCACACACATACGTCGCCAGTTCCTCACGTAACGGCAGCCCCTTGATCGGCCGCAGCGGGCCGTCATGCGCGATGTTGGTCTCGACCAGCGCGCGATTCGGGCCGACGCCCAGCACGTGGAACAGGCGGTTGGCGCAATCGGTTTCGGTCCGCGCATAGGCGATCTTGCCCGCATGCTCCTGCCGCAGGATCGCGATGATCGTGCCGCCGACGGCTTTGCGCTCGCGCAACAGGAAATGGCGCGAGGTCGGGTCGGACAGGGTCGGGATCAGCCGCCCCTTGACGGTCAGTTGCTCGGGTTTGGGTACGGCCACGTCGGTCTCGGCAAGGTTGCGCAACGACACGCCGTTTTCGGTCATCATATCGGTATTGGTCGTTACAGGCTGTTCGCCAGAACACGCGGCCAACAGCGTTGCGCCAGCAAATGCCAGCGCCAAGGTCTTCGAAATCATGCATCTAGCTCCCGGTCGATGTCGAAACGAAACGACCGGTCCGGCTATTTCGATCCCTGCCGCGCGATGTTGCTCGTGCGCAGAGGCAGGAGGCGCCGTTTTAGCGGGGTTTTCGTCCACCCCGGTCCGGGCGGGGGCCGGGCGGGTCGCGATGTTCGTCGGCGCCGCTGGCGCGCAGATACGACGGGTCGGCTGGCAGGCGATGCCGACCGTCGAGCATCCCTTGACGCTACCCTCGGTCGAGGCACGCACGGCATTGCTGCCTGATCTCGGTGCAGGTCGGCGACGCGGATACCAGTGCCAAGCTCAGCAGGATCATTCGCACATCCCCGTCACGAGTATCGTCATGCGTATCGCCGCGTTCGAGCCTATCAAGTCAGGGCGCGACGACCACGCAGGGCACACGTGCGGCCGAGCAGGCGCGCGTCGCGTCCGCCTTCGATGCGAACCCACCGGCCTGAAGCCGCGTCACGCTGCCCGCCTTCGTATAGAAGGGCTGCGCACCACGAAGCCTGCCGCGCACCGTGTTCCACTGTGTCTCGGCATTGCCTTGGTCGCGGAACGCGCCGAGCTGCACCCGCCACTTCCCGGTCGCCTTGACGGGCGCGGGTTTCGAGGCAACCGCCTTCACCGGCGCCGGTTTCGGGGTCGTCGGCGTGGGCGCAGGCTCGCGCGTCGGCGCGGGAACGCGGGCAGGGGCGAACTCGGCGGCAGGCGGGTAGGCTGCGGCGTCTCGGCCACCCGCGATGCCGGCACGTCGACCCGCGCGCTGTTCCCTCCGACGGTCGAGCGCGACGGCGCGGCGGGCGTCGCCTGCAACGCATATTTCTGTGCCAGCGCGGTGCCCTTCTCGCGGTCGGCGGGCGAGATATACTGGTCCATCTGCGCCAGCGTCTGCGAGGCGGACTGCAACCCGGATGCGGACGCGCGCGTCATTAGCGCATAGGCGCGGGGAAATCGCGCGGCACGCCGTCGCCGTTGAACAGCATCGTCCCCAGCACCAGCTGCGTGCGCGGCTCGCCACGTGCGGCGGACTTTTCGAGCCAAGGTAGCGCGTCGGTCTTCTTTCCCAACTGGAACAGCGCAAGCCCGTAATTGTCGCCCGCCTGGAGATGCCCCTGGAGCGCCGCCTTGCGGAACCAGCTCTCGGCAAGACCGGGATCGAGTGGGACGCCGCGCCCCAGCTTGTACGCCTGGGCGAGGTTGAACTGTGCGTCGGGATCGCCGGCGATCGCGAGCGGCCGCCATTCGCCGACGGCGCGCGTGTAATCGCCCTTGCCCCAGGCGTCGACGCCGGCCTTCACATCGGCATAAGCGGGGACGGCGGCGAGCACGCCGCTCAGTGCGATCGCACCCACCAGAAGCTTACGCCCAACCGTCATCGCTCTACCTCATATCGTCTCGTCGCCACCATGCCGCCGATCGTCGCGCAAGGCAAAGGGCGCGCGGATGCTTTCCGGCCAATTCAGTATTTTCCGGCCGATATCGTTCGATCCACACCCATTATGACGCTGCGTTAACCGCTTCTTGGACGTCCACATGGCACGCCATCCGCGATTACCGGGGTCGGGGACTTATGCGCGTTCTAGCGTTCGCATCGCAGAAGGGAGGATCGGGGAAGACGACCTTGACGGGTCATCTCGCCGTCCAGGCGGAGCGTGCCGGCCATGGTCCGGTGGTACTGATCGACATCGATCCGCAGGGCTCGCTGTCTGACTGGTGGAACGAACGCACCGCCGAGGAGCCGGCCTTCGCGCAGACCACCGTGTCGCGCCTGGCCGCCGATCTCGAGATTCTCCGCCAGCAGGGCTTCAAGCTGGCGATGATCGATACCCCGCCCGCAATCACGATGGCGATCCAGAGCGTGATCCAGGTCGCCGAACTGATCGTGGTGCCGACCCGGCCGAGCCCGCACGATCTGCGTGCGGTCGGCGCCACCGTCGACATGTGCGCACGCGCCGGCAAGCCGCTGATCTTCGTCGTCAACGCAGCGACGCCCAAAGCGCGGATCACCGCCGACGCGACGCTCGCGCTGTCGCAGCACGGGACGGTCGCGCCGGTGATCGTCCACCAGCGTACCGACTTCGCCGTCTCGATGATCGACGGACGAACGGTCATGGAGCTCGACCCCAGGAGCAAGTCGACCGCCGAGATCGAAGCGCTGTGGACCTATGTCTGCGACCGGCTCGAGAAGAATTTCCGCCGTACCGTGTTCAGCGTCCCGACTGCGGTCGGCCAGCGTCCCGCCGCTGGGGGCTTCGGCCGCCGGGTCATCGGCTGACGCCATGGCACGGCCCGGACCACTCCCGTCGCTCACGTCCTCGCTGCTGGCGCGCAAAGGCACCGCGCGCCCGGCGATGCGTCAGCAGGATCTCGACGCCCCGCCAGCAGACGCGCTCGACGATCTCGGCTGGAACGACATGGGCGGTCCGCAGCCCCAGGTCTTGGTTGATCGGGAAGCCCTGAAGGTCGAGATCGAACGGCCGGTCGCACCCGTATCGAAGGCGACCGCCACGCGGATCGGGCGCGAGACGTTGGCCAAAACCGGGGGGCAAAGGCCGCCTTCACGCTTCGTCTCGATACCGACCGGCATCTCCGGCTGCGGCTGGCGAGTGCCGTCACCGGCCGTTCGTCGCAACAGCTCGTCACGCAGGCGCTCGACGCTTTTCTACACACGGTACCGGAGGTGGATGCGCTCGTCGCGCAGCTGCCGCCGACTACGTCAAAACGTTGAAACAGGGATTATCCCGATGAACACGCGCGCACTTCTCCTCGGCGGCATCTCCGCCCTCCTGCTCGGCGGTACGATGGTCGGCTGTGCGGCCAATGGCGGTAGCATCGCCTCGGCGAGCGACCGCAGCGGCGCGTTGGCGGCCAAAGGCGCGGCGAGGAATGCCGGCAAGGCGCAGACCGCGCTCGCCCGGCACGAGGGACCGGTGGCGATCGGCTATGCGGAGGGTGCGGTGGCGCTGATGCCGCAGTCGGCCGAATACCGCATGCTGCTCGGCCAGAGCTATCTGCAGGGCGGGCGTTTCACGTCGGCCTCGCGCGCGTTCGCGGATACGCTCCAGCTGTCGCCGACCAACGGCAAGGCGGCGCTGAACCTCGCGCTGGCGCAGGTCGCGACGGGCGATTGGCAGGCGGCCCGGCAGACGCTGGCGGCGCACGCGGCGATCATCCCGGCGCCCGATCGTGGGCTGGCCTTGTCGCTGGCGGGGGATACGGCGGGCGGGATCGCGCTGCTGACCGAGGTCGCGCGGTCGCCCGAGACGAATGCGAAGGTCCGGCAGAATCTGGCGCTGAGTTTCGCGCTGGCGGGCCGCTGGCAGGAGGCGCGCGTGGTCGCCGCGGCGGACATGGCGCCGGCCGATGTCGACGCACGGCTCGCGCAATGGGCGCTGTTCGCACAGCCGGCGACCGCGTCGGATCAGGTGGCGAGCCTGCTCGGCGTGCGGGCGGTGGCGGACGCCGGCCAGCCGGTCGCGCTGGCGCTGAACGCGCCGGCGCAGGTCGTGCCGGGTGTTCCCGGGCAAGCCTTGGCGGCGGCGGAGCCGGTCGCTCCGCAGACCGACGCCGTACCGGTCGAGGTCGCCTCGGCACCAGCTGCTGGGTTCTCCAAGGTGTCGTTCGGCCCGCGGCAGGAGGTCGTCCAGGCGCTGCCGACGATGATGCTTCGCCCGGGGAATGGTCCGATCAAGCTTGCATCTATCCTCGCGTCGAACGGACGCGGCATGGCAACCGCGGCCTATGAAGTGAAGGCACCGGCGACGGGCCGCTGGTATGTCCAGCTCGGCGCGTTCGAGAGCGCGGGCGTGGCCAGGGACGCCTGGGGTCGCGCCTCGCGCCGGTTTGCGATGCTCGCTGGGCATTCGCCGAACGGCATGACGTTCAAGGCGAACGGCGAGGATTTCTACCGCCTCTCGGTCGGCGGGTTCAGCCGGTCGGCGGCGAACTCCATGTGTCGCCAGTACCGCGCCAAGGGTGGGGCGTGCTTCGTCCGCCAGGGTGCGGGCGACGCGATGGCGCAGTGGTTGCGCAAGCCCGGGATGCAGATGGCGTCGCGGTAAGGGGGCGTATCGAGCGCTTCTGGATCGCCCTTTATACCACCCCGGCGAAGGCCGGGGCCAATTGGGAAACGGTGTTAACTGAGCGCTGCGTGCCGTTACTCCAGCCTTGCTAATTGGGCCCCGGCCTTCGCCGGGATGATGCGCAGTTGTCTGGTGTGTGAGTTGTGTGGCGCGCATGTAGCTTTTGCCATGTGGCCTCTCACCGAACCTCGCGGCCACCCTTCCACAACCGCAACACGCGCCCCTGCACCGGCAAGCCATCGAACGGCGTATTCCCCGCCTCGGCCAGGAACTCTTCCCCGACGACCTGCCACGGCGCCTGCTGATCGAACAGCATCAGGTCGGCCGGCTTGCCCGCCTCCAGCGTCCCCGTATCGAGCCCCAGGACCCGCGCCGGATTGCGCGCCAGCAGCGCGAACAGGCGTTCCAGCGTCAGCAGCTCGTCGCGCACGAGCATCAGGGCCAGTGGCAGCAACGTCTCCGCACCGGCCATCCCACTGCTCGAATCGGTGAACGGCAGCCGCTTTTCCTCCGGCCCGCGCGGCTCGTGTCCCGAACAGAGCACGTCGATCGTCCCGTCGGCGATCGCGTCCAGCGCCGCCCGTCGATCGCTCTCGGCACGCAAAGGCGGGGACAGCAGCGCGAACGACCGGAAATCGCTGACCGCGATCTCCGACAGATGCAGGTGTGCAGGCGTGATCCCGCAGGTGACGGCAACGCCGCGACGCTTGGCCGCGCGGATCAGGTCGAAGCCCGCCGCAGTCGTCACCTGGCGGATGTGGAGACGCGCGCCGGTATCCTCTGCGAGCATCAGGTCGCGCGCGATCGCCAGTGCTTCGGCAACCGCAGGCGCGGCGGGCAGGCCGAGCCGCGTCGCCGTCTCGCCCTCGGTCGCGACGGCACCGGCGGTCAGCCCGCCATCCTCGGCATGCACGACGACCGTCACGTCCAGATCGCGCGCATAGGCCAGCACGCGCCGCATCACGCCGCTGTCGGCGATCCAGTGTTTCCCCGTGCCGACCGCCTTCGCTCCCGCCGAAACGCAGATCGCCATCTCGGCGAGGTCATGGCCTTCGAGCCCACGCGTGGCGGCGGCGATCGGGTGTATCCAGAGGTCGGGCTTGCCAATCAGCGCCGCGCGCTGGACGATGCCGGGGTCGTCCAGCACCGGCGACTGGTCGGGCATGAGACCGATCCGGATGATCCCGCCGGCGCGGAACGCCGCGCGGTCGACCTTGGCCACGCCGAGATCGACGATCCCCGGCGCGACGGTCTTGCCCGCGCAATCGACGATTTCGGCGTCCGACGGAATATCGACGATGCCGGTCGCGACGATCACGCCGTCGCGGACCAGCACATTGCCCTTCGTCACGCCGCCGACCGGGCAGGCGAGCGTGGCGTTGGTGAGTGCGAGGATCATGCCCAACCCTCCACGCCGCGCGCTCTTCGGGTCAGCACGTCGAGGCACGCCATGCGCACGGCGACCCCCATCTCGACCTGCTCGGTGATCGCCGAGCGGGCGTGATCCGCCACCGCCGAGTCGATCTCGACGCCGCGGTTCATCGGGCCGGGGTGCATCACCAGCGCATCTGGCGCCGCCTTCGCCAACCGATCCAGCGTCAACCCGTAGCGCAGCCGATATTCGCGCGTGGAGGGCACATAGGCGCCGTCCATCCGCTCGTTCTGGAGCCGGAGCATCATTACCACGTCGGCGCCCTCCAAGGCCTTGTCGAAATCGGAAAAGGCGGTGACGCCCATCCGCTCGATCATCGGCGGCATCAGCGTCGACGGCGCGCACACGCGAACCTCGGCGGCGAGTGCGGTCAGCGCCAGAATATTCGATCGCGCCACCCGGCTGTGCAGCAAGTCGCCGCAGATCACGACCCGCTGCCCTGCGATCGCGCCTTTGCGACGACGGATCGTCAGCGCATCGAGCAGTGCCTGGGTCGGATGCTCGTGCCGCCCGTCGCCCGCGTTCAGGACAGGACAATCGACCTTGTCCGCAATCAATCGCACCGCGCCCGACGACATATGGCGAATGACGATCACGTCCGCACGCATCGCGTTGAGCGTCATCGCGGTGTCGATCAGCGTCTCCCCTTTTTCACGCTCGACTGCGCCGCATGCATGTTGACCACGTCGGCGCCGAGCCGCTTGCCCGCGATCTCGAACGACAGCAGCGTCCGCGTCGAGTTCTCGAAGAACGCGTTGATCTGGGTGAGACCGGCGAGCCGCTTGTCGGGCGTCGCATGCGTCCGGTTCGCGCCGACCCACGTCTCCGCCTCGTCGAGCAGGAACGCGATCTCGTGCGGCTGGAGCCCGTCGATACCGGTGAGATGCCGGTGCGGGAAGACGGCGCCGCCTTCGATGAGGGCGGCGGGGCGGTGATCTGAGGTTCGCATTAAAGCCGCGGGATAGTGGCCGCGGGGGCAGGGGGCAAGGCTCGGATGGGCCTGTGTGCAATCCGGTACAGTGCGCCGCGGCTGCCCGACCAGGTAGGTCGAAGGTCGCGATCGTTCGGCCAGGCTGTGGGCGGCGTGTCGATCAGCCATACGAAGTCGAACGCCGCCCTCGGCATCGTCGAGAGGGCGCGGGGAGATCGTACCGCGGATCGTACCGGCATCCGGCGGGGAACAGCGTCTGGCTGCCGGCATAGACGAAGCCGGTGGCGTCGGGTCGGTGCACCGTCAGTTGCGACGACGGCATGTTCCACACGCCGTTGGCGAACGCATCGCGGCGGACGATCGCCATCAGCCCGAGATGATCCATCCGCCGGCTGCTCCATGCCGATTCGCACGGGAGGGTGACGAGAACGAACACGCGGCTGCCGCGCGGGATATGGTCGAGCGCGGCGAGTTGTTCCTGCTGCAGCGTCGCGGTGCGCGCCCAGCCGATCGTCTGGACCGCCAGCCGCAGCCCCAGGAACGCCAGCGCGGCGATGGCGAGCAGATTGAGGTTACGTTGCGCCGTGCTGGTCGGCGACAGCGACAGGATCGCCAGGGCCAGCTCGCAAGGCAGCACGCGCATGTCGGCGAGCGCGGAGCCCATGATCATGCCGGGCATGACGAGGAAGGCCGCGAACACCGCCGCGGCCGCGCAGGCGAGGCGTGGCTCCATGCGGAAACCCATTCCGCGCAGGCCGAACACGACGAGGATGTAGAGCAGCACGGCGCTGGCGATATCGAACACGGCGTTCTGGTCGCGCAGCACGGCAAGGACGAAGAACAGCTTCAGCGATCCGTCGAACCAGTGCGAGATGCCGATCGTCGATGATCCGCCCGGCTGGAGCAGTAGGAGCGCGAGCGGCGCGGCGAGCGGCAGGCAGGCGACGACCGCGCGCCACCAGAGGCGCCATCGCGTCGCGCGGTCGCCAGTTCGATCGCGAACAGGACGAGGCCGAGCAGCCCCCAGCCGGCAAGATGCGTGATCCAGATCGCCAGGCTGATCGGCACGAATACGGCAGCGCGAACGATACCGCGATCCAGCTGCAACCCCAGCCGCAGCCACAGCGCGATCGCCGGGAACACCAGCGCGACCGACAGGCTGTAGTTGAGGAAACCGTAGTGGAACGGCATCCCGAACACGAGCGGCAGCGCGAACGGTGCGGTCGGCGGGAGCCGGCCATGCGCCGCGCGCGCGACGAGCAACATGCCGCCGCCGGTCAGCACCGCGGTCGCGATCATGGTGATCTTGGTGACGAGGACGATGCCGAACGCCGGGCCGAACGCGGCCGCGATCAGGTCGACGCCCAGATTGCCCGACAGCTGCCAGTGCGTCGCGAACCACTGGTGGAGATACGGCGATGTGCCGATCCGTTCGACGATCGTGTAGCGCGCCAGATGGCCGAAGATGTCGGTCAGCGGCGGGATCGCCGGCCACAGCAGCAGGACCGCGAGCAGCAGGCTGACCAGCACGATATAGCGGCGCGTGGCCCACCATGGCTTCGGCCTGTCCGGGTCGGTCGCGTGCGGCATGGGGCTGGTCATCGCATGCCATCCGGCAAGGGACGGTTAACGGCGTGCTAGATCTGCGCGGTCACCAGCGCATCGATCGCGCCTTGCAGGATGTAGGCGGCGGCCATCTTGTCGACCAATTCGGCGCGCTTGGCACGGCTGGCGTCCTGTTCGATTAGCGTGCGGGTGACCGCGACGGTCGACCAGCGCTCGTCCTGGAGCAGGATCGGCAGGCCCATGTCCTTGAGGTTCTGCGCGAACGCCCGCGTCGACTGCGAACGCGGGCTTTCGCTGCCGTCGAGGTTGATCGGCAGGCCGATGACGAGGCCGACCACCGCCTGCGCCTTGATGATCTCGGCGAGCGCCGCCTTGTCCTTCTGGAACTTGGTGCGGCGGATCAGGAGCGCGGGGCTCGCGAAGCTCCAGCCGGCATCGCAGAGCGCGGTGCCGATCGTCTTGGTGCCGACATCGAGGCCGATCAGCCGGCCGCCATTGGGGAGCGCGTCGCGAAACTGCGCGGCGGAAAGCGTGATCATTGCGCGAAAGCCTTCAGGCGGCGGTTGGCGTCGGCGCGGATGTTCGCCCAGAACAGGCTGTAGTCGTAGACGTGGTAGTTGTTGCCGGGCAGCACGTACGGCCCGAGGTTCGGCCCCTCGCCGATCAGCAGGAAGCCGCGGTCGGCACAGCGCGCGGGGACGCTGCCGATCGCCATGGTCGCGGTCTTGAGGTCGGCGGACAGGACGAGCGTGCCGAGGTTGGCGGTGGCGGGCGCAGCGGCGTCGGCGGTGCCGGTCAGCGGATTGGTGCAGACGATCGCCGTGCCCTTGCGTGGCTGGCCGTTGAAGCCGGTGGTCTGGTCATAGGTATCGACGATCAGCGATGGGTCGGCGGGTTCGGCAAAGCTCTCCCAGGACAGGATGCAGCCGGTCTGGTCGGCGGTGCGACATTCGGCGAGCCCCATGCGTGGCAGGTCGGTGACTCGCGAGACGGGCCAGCCGACGACATACGCCGCGACGATCCGCGCCTTCAGTTTCGGATCGCTCGCAACGCGGTCGCGGAGCAGGCGGGTGAGGTGGAGCGCGCCCTGGCTGTGCCCGGCGAGGATGATCGGGCGGGTCGGGCCGGCCTCCTTGAGGAAGCGGTCGAACGCGGCGGACACGTCGCCGTACGCCAGCGCCAGCGCGCGTTCGCTGTCGGCCTCGCTGGTGAGGAACGCGCCGAACGTCGCCTGGCGATAGCGCGGTGCCCAGATGTCGCCGGCCTCGTTGAACGCGCTCGCCTGACCGCGGAGGAACAGTTCCGCCCTCGCATTGGTCTCGGGATCGTCGATCGGCGCGTTCCAGTGGTCGCGATTGATGTACGAGGTCGGGTGGATGAAGAAGATCGCCGCGCCTTTGCCGGGCGTTCCGGGCGTGTAGCCGGGCGGCGTCCAGAGCGCGGGATTGCCGGGGGCATCGGGACGGGCGAGCCACATGATTTTCCGCGCGTAGATGTTGCGTGGGGCTTCGCGTTGCGCCTGGAAATTCTCGCTCGGGACCATGACCGCGCGCATCAACTGCGTGCCGAACAGGCGGTAGGCGAGCAGGGCGGCGATCGCGAGAACGATCATCGCGGCGACGAAATAGAGAAACTTGCGGGCCAAGCGGGACCTTCCGTGCAGGCGTTGGGGCTCCCGTGCCGCAATGAGCTCGTGGTTGCAATCGGCGGCAGTCTACGGCGGATCGACATTCTGCGCGCGCGCATCGGTTGTCGCCGTCGCAGCTCTTCTCCCCTCCCTGGAAGGGAGGGGCTGAAGTGGGTAGGTCCGCTGAGCCACCACCGTCTGAACACGGGGAACCCGACCCACCCCCGATCCCTCCCTTCCAGGGAGGGAGAAAAGCTGCGAACGCGTCTATTTCAATCGGCCAGCCTGAAGCACCCACGCCAAAGATGTTGCGCCCTCGCGCCGCGCGGTGCTAGCCGCACGGCATGTCCGTAGATACTGCAACCGTGAAGCGGATCGCGAGCCTTGCGCGCATCGCGATCACCGACGAGGACGCCGCCCGCATGGCGCCGGAACTCGGAAACATCCTTGGCTGGATCGAGATGCTGGGCGAGGTCGATACGACCGGCGTCGAGCCGATGACCGCCGTCATTCCCAACACGCTGCGGCTGCGCGACGATGTCGTCAACGCCGACCCGCTGACCGGCGGCAGCATCCGCGAGCAGGTGCTCGCGAACGCGCCCGTTGCAGAGCACGGCTTCTTCGCCGTGCCGAAGGTGATCGAATAATGACCGAGCTTACCGATCTGGGCGTTGCCGGCATTCGCGACGGCGTGCGCGACGGCTCCTTCAAAGCCCGCGACGTCGCCGACGCGTTCATCGTGAAAGTCAGCCAGGCCAAGGCGTTGAACGCGTTTCTTGTCGAGACGCCCGAACACGCGATCGCCGCCGCCACTGCCGCAGACACCGCGCGCGCCGCCGGCGAGACGCTCAAGCCGCTCGCCGGCGTGCCGATCGGCATGAAGGATTTGTTCTGCACAGCGGGCGTTACCACGACCGCGGCGAGCCATATCCTCGAAGGCTTCACGCCGACCTACGAGATCGACCGTCTCGCAGAACCTGTGGGATGCGGGCGCGGGGATGCTCGGCAAGCTGAACATGGACCAGTTCGCGATGGGTTCGTCGAACGAGACCTCTGCGTTCGGCAACGTGATCAGCCCTTGGAAGCGCAACGACGGCGGTAACGCCTCGCTGGCCCCCGGCGGCTCGTCGGGCGGCTCGTCCTCGGCGGTCGCCGCACGGC
The DNA here is from genome assembly GCF_979253035.1 of Sphingomonas sp. AC411. Lineage (NCBI taxonomy): Bacteria > Pseudomonadati > Pseudomonadota > Alphaproteobacteria > Sphingomonadales > Sphingomonadaceae > Sphingomonas > Sphingomonas sp. AC411. The sequence continues at coordinate 749,366 of NZ_CEEDAQ010000001.1, forward strand.
TCTGCCCCGGCGCGACCGGCACAGACACCGGCGGCTCGATCCGCCAGCCCGCCGCCTTTACCGGCATTTCGGGCATCAAGCCCACCTATGGCCGCTGCTCGCGCTGGGGGACGATCGCGTTCGCCTCGTCGCTCGACCAGGCCGGACCGATGGCGCGCGACGTCAAGGATTGCGCGATCCTGCTCGAGGCGATGGCCGGGTTCGACGCGAAGGACGGCACCTCGCTCCAGCTCGACGTGCCGAAATGGGAAGCGGGTTTGTCCGCCAATCTGAGCGGCCTGCGCGTCGGCATTCCCAAGGAATATCGCGTCGACGGGATGCCCGAGGAGATCGAGGCGCTCTGGCAGCAGGGCATCGACTGGCTGAAGGATGCCGGCGCGACGATCGTCGAGGTCTCGCTCCCACACCAAATACGCGTTGCCCGCCTATTACATCATCGCGCCCGCCGAGGCATCGTCGAACCTCGCCCGCTATGACGGTGTGCGCTACGGCATCCGCGATCTGCCGACGGGCGCCGGCCTGCAGGACATGTACGCCGCGACACGCGCCGATGGCTTCGGCCCCGAGGTGAAGCGCCGCATCATGATCGGCACCTATGTGCTGTCGGCCGGGTTCTACGACGCGTATTATACGCAGGCGCAGAAGGTCCGGACGCTGATCGCGCGCGATTTCGAACGGGCTTGGGAGACGTGCGACGTGCTGCTGACGCCGACCGCACCCTCGGCAGCGTTCGGCCTCGGCGAGAAGGTCGATCCGATCTCGATGTATATGAACGACGTCTTCACTGTGCCGTCTTCGCTCGCAGGGCTGCCGGCGATGTCGGTGCCGGGTGGCCTCGACAAGCAGGGGCTGCCGCTCGGGCTTCAGATCATCGGCAAGCCGCTCGACGAGCAAGGCGTGCTGAACGCAGGGCTCGCGATCGAACAGCGAGCGGGATTTACCGCGCGACCAGAGGCTTGGTGGTAACATGAGCGACTATCGGATCCAGGGCGAAACCGGCGAGTGGGAGGTCGTGGTCGGCCTCGAGGTGCACGCGCAGGTGACGTCGAACGCCAAGCTCTTCTCGGGCGCGGCGACCGCGTTTGGCGCGGAGCCCAACACGCAGGTATCGCTGGTTGATGCGGCGATGCCGGGCATGCTGCCCGTGCCGAACCGCGAGTGCATCCGCCAGGCGGTCCGCACCGGCATGGCGATCGAGGCGCAGATCAACAAATGGTCGCGGTTCGACCGGAAGAACTATTTCTACGCCGATCTCCCGCAGGGTTACCAGATCAGCCAGCTTTATCATCCGATCGTGGGCGAGGGGGCGATCGACATCAGCCTCGACGAGAAGAATCCGGATGCGACGGGCAAGCGGATCGGCGTCGAGCGCATCCATGTCGAGCAGGATGCGGGCAAGCTGATGCACGACCAGCATCCGACGCAGTCGTACGTCGATCTCAACCGGTCGGGCGTCGCGCTGATGGAGATCGTGTCGAAGCCCGATCTCGCATCGCCAGCCGAAACGAGGGGCTTACCTGCGGAAGCTGCGATCGATCCTGCGCTATGTCGGATCGTGCGACGGCAACATGGAGGAAGGCTCGATGCGCGCCGACGTCAACGTCAGCGTGCGGAAGGTCGGTGACGAACTCGGCACGCGGACCGAGACGAAGAACGTCAACTCGGTGCGCTTCGTGATGGCGGTGGTCGAGCAGGAGGCCAAGCGTCAGGTCGAGGTGCTCGAAGCCGGTGGCAAGATCGTCCAGGAAACGCGGCTCTACGATCCCGATCGCAACGAAACGCGCTCGATGCGGTCGAAGGAAGACGCGCATGATTACCGCTACTTCCCCGATCCCGATCTGTTGCCATTGGTGCTCGACGATGCGTTCCTCGCCGAATGCCGGGCGTCGCTGCCGGAGTTGCCGGATGCGAAGCGGGCTCGGTACGAGGCGCTCGGGATCGCCCCGTATCAGGCGACCGTTCTGACCGCCGAGGTCGAGGCGGCACGCTGGTTCGATGCGTTGCTCGACGCGGGAGCAGAAGCCGGCGGCGGCGGCAAACTGGACGACATCGGAGCTGTTCGGGGCATTGAACCGGACCGGCAAGGACATCGAGAACTCGCCGGTTTCGCCGGCTCAGGCAGCGGAACTGCTGGGACTGATCGCGGACGGCACGCTGTCGGGTAGCTTGGCGAAGCAGGTGTTCGAGGTGATGCTCGAGACCGGCGACGGCGCGGCGAAGGTGGTCGAGGATCGCGGGTTGAAGCAGACCAGCGATACCGGCGCGATCGAGAAGGTCATTGCCGAGGTGATGGCGGCGAATGCGGACAAGGTTGCCGATTACCGCGGCGGCAAGGACAAGCTGTTTGGGTTCTTCGTCGGGCAGACGATGAAGGCGATGGGGAGCAAGGCTAACCCCGCTGTCGTTAATGAGGTGCTGAAGGGCGCGCTTGGGGAGTCGGTGGCTTCGTAAGCTCTCGAACGTTTCTCCTGCTCGCCACCTCCCTCCGCCCCTTGCCGTTCTCCCGCGAAGGCGGGAGTCCAGGGTAACCGAACGCAGCGCTGCTTGATTCCTGGGCCCCCGCGTTCGCGAGGGAACAGAAGGAGGGACATCTCTCCCAATCGCCACCACCCCGGCGAACGCCGGGGCCCAATTGGGGGACGTTGCTAACGGAGGGCAGCGCTTCGTTACTGCGGACGTTCTAGTGGGTCCCGGCCTTCGCAGGGGTGGTAGTTGAGTGAGGTGGGATCGAGTAAAACGCGAGGGCGAGGGCGAGGGCGAGGGCGAGGGCGAGGGCGAGGGCGAGGGCGAGGGCGAGGGCTGAGCGGCGGAGCCTTACGCCGCCACCTTTTGCGGATGATGCGGCACCAATATCAGCGTGTTCTCCTCCACGCGCCACGACGCCAGCCGCGACAGGAAGTTCATTCCCAGCACGTTGGTATCCCCGAACGCCGGCGAAACCACGACCTGCAAGTCGCGCGCGACGATCGCGCCCAGTTTCAACTCCGAGATGTTGCCGGTTTTCGCGGCGATAGACCCATTGGCGGTCTGCAACACGATCGGCACCACCCCGACGCGCGCCTCGATCCCCGCCGCGTCAGCCGTCTTCTCTGAAATCGCCGTGATCGTCGCGCCGCTGTCGATCAGCAACCGCTGGCTCACTCCGTCGATCGTCGCGCGCGCCCAGAAGTGCCCATCCGGCGACATCCGAATACGAACCTCGCCGCCGACCACCTGCTGGTCCTCGATCTTCAGGAACCGCGCGATCTTGCCGACATAGGGATCGAACTGGCGCCGCTGGTCGATCGCGACGAACAACAAGCCGACCATCACGAGCGTCATGCCGATATTCACGAGCGTTCGCACGATCGGAATGCGCTGCGCGACGACGAGCACGACGACGGCGATGCCGAGTGCGACATAGAGCGTGTGCGGTTGGCTGGGGTTGGGCAGCGTGAAGATCGACGGGTCCTGAAATAGAGGAAACGCAGTATCTTAGCGTAGTCGTGGCAACCTGTATCGGTGCTGACCGGCGTGTGGCAGACCGGCGCTCGAAAAAAGGACCGATCCGAAACCGGCCGGATTGCCGTCCCCACGGATTGCGCGTGACCGTCGAACGCGCTTCACTGTGACCCGGGGGCGGCAGATGGCGATCAGATGGACAATGACGGTCGCGATCCTGACGCTCGTCATTGGTCAGGCGTCGCCCGCACCAAGCCAGTCCAGCGGCGAGCGCCGGCTTGCGGCGATGACGCCGGCGCAATTCAGGCCCGAACGACGCTTCGTGACGACGCTCTGGACACCGTTGCGACGATCACCACCGCGAACGGATTTGTCGAGCGAAGGCCGCTGCTGGGGGCCGCGCACGATGACGTTTTTCTTCGAGCGTTCATCGACAAGACGACGGGGCGGGCCACGTATCAGGCCTATGTCAGGATACGGTATCGCGACTATGGCTGGGCGAACTGGAACACAGCCAATTATGCGACGCCTGCCGGGCCGCGTACGACAGCGACGCAACGGATGGCGCGCGTCAGGGCATCATGCCCGAGGGGCTACGCGTGCTTACGATCTGAGACCATCGGTTTTGCGATCGGCGCGCCCCTGTTGAGGGCCAACGCCAAACTGTACGTCGGCGATGGAGCGACGTCATGGCCATTCAAAATCTTGGCGCAAAACGGCGGCGAACGTTCGTTCCTGCTCTCGGGGGCGGAAATCGCCGGCCTGCTGATGGCGGTCGACGCCTATCGCACCGACCGCCATTTGCCGTCCTCTTAACGATTATTGCGCGTCGTCGTCCTGGTTCTTCACGACGCCACCGGTGCCACCGACGCCGTCAGGCAGTCCGCCGTCGGTAAACGTCTCGGGTTCGTCGCCGCCCTCGCCGCGCTCGACCGCGTCTGAGCGGGACCTTACAGCCTGTTTGATATCGCTGCGGGTATCCTCGTCACGATCCTCGGGAAGGGCGTCCGGGTTCGTGCCGGAGTGCGGATCGGCCATGCTCAAAACTCGGGCTGCACGGGTGCAGGATCGTTCGATGGCGTGCCCGGTGCTGGCACGTCGATATCCGGTGCAGGCGGATTGAACTCAGGCGGCGGTGCGGTCGGCTCGACGGGCGGCGTCGGGGTCGGGAATTCTGCCGGGGGTTGGGTAGCCATGATGTCTCTCCTTCTGGATGCTCAACGCCCGTAATCAGCGGGAGTTGCCTATGTGCTTGCCCCGCATGCATCGTTGGTATAGACGCGCCCGCTACGGCGATGTCCTGTGCGGGCGTGGCGGAACTGGTAGACGCGCTTGGTTTAGGTCCAAGTATCGCAAGATGTGGGGTTCGAGTCCCTTCGCCCGCACCAGCCCGCCGCGCAGGCGAGGCGACCGCCCGACGAATTATCCCGAATGCTCTTATAACAAAGGCCGGACATGCAGACTGTCGAGACGTTGAACGAGGGCCTCAAGCGCGCCTTTACGCTCACCATCACCGCAAAGGATATCGATGCCAAGGTCGATGTCGAGCTGAAGCGCCTCGCGCCGCAGATGAAGATGCCAGGCTTCCGTCCAGGCAAGGTGCCGGCGAACCTCATCCGCAAGATGCACGGCCCGGCGCTGACGCAGGACGCGCTGAACGCGGCGATCCAGGAGGGCGTCCAGACGCTCGTCGCCGAGAAGCAGCTTCGCCCCGCGATGCAGCCCTCGGTCGAGCTGGAAGACGGCTATGATCTCGGCAAGGACGCCGTGGTCAAGGTCGAGATGGAGGTCCTCCCGCAGGTCCCCGCTCCCGCGATCGACGGCCTGAAGCTCGAGCGCCTGACCGTGCCCGTCGCCGACGAGGCTGTCACCGAGCAGCTCCAGAAGTTCGCCGACCAGCAGAAGAAGTGGGACGACGCCAAGCCGACCTACAAGGCGAAGATGGGTGACCTCGTCACCGTCGATTTCGTCGGCAAGACCGCCGACGGCGTCGCGTTCGAGGGCGGCACCGGCACCGACATGGGCGTCGAGCTGGGCGCGGGTCGTCTGATCCCCGGCTTCGAGGATCAGCTCGTCGGCGTGAAGACCGGCGACGACAAGGTCCTGAACGTGACCTTCCCCGAGGAGTATCAGGAGAAGTCGCTCGCAGGTCAGCCCGCGACGTTCGACATCACCGTCAAGTCGGTGAAGACCGCGGGCGAGAGCAAGATCGACGAGGATCTGGCGAAGTCGCTCGGTCTCGAGAGCCTCGAGCAGCTTACGGGCTTGCTCAAGGGTCAGATCGAGCAGGAGCATAACGGTCTCACGCGCACGCACATGAAGCGCAAGCTGCTCGACCAACTCGCGGAAGGGCACGACTTCGAAGTGCCGCCATCGATGGTCGAAGCCGAGTTCAACCAGATCTGGTCGCAGCTCCAGCATGAAGCCACCCACGAGGCCGATCCCGAGGCTGCGATGGCCGAGATGGAAGGCGAGCGCGACGATTACCGCAAGATCGCCGAGCGTCGCGTGCGCCTCGGCCTGCTCCTGTCCGAGATCGGTCAGGCGAACGGCGTCGAGGTTTCCAACCAGGAAATGCAGCGCCTGCTCGCCCAGGCTGCGCAGCAGTATCCCGCCGAGCAGCGCCAGCAGTTCATGCAGTACGTCCAGCAGGAGCCGATGGCGGCCGCCCAGCTGCGCGCGCCGCTGTACGAGGACAAGGTCGTCGACTTCCTGTTCGAGAAGGCCGAGATCACCGACCGCGAAGCCACGCGCGAGGAGCTTGAGGCGGCGATCGAGAGCGAAGACGGTTTCGCCAGCGGCACGCACACGCATGATCACGACAACCACAAGCCGAAGAAGAAGGCTGCCGCCAAGAAGAAGGCCGCTGCTTCGGACGAGGCCGTGACGGAAGAAGCTTCGGCTTCGGACGCGACGGAAGAGGCCAAGCCCGCGAAGAAGGCACCTGCCAAGAAGAAGGCGGCCCCTGTCGAGGCCGAGACGGCCGTGACGGAATCGTCGCCGGTTGCTGCCGAGAACGCAGAGGGCACCGAAGCCGCCGACGCACCGGCGAAGAAGCCGGCCGCGAAGAAGCCAGCTGCCAAGAAGGCTGCGACCAAGACCGAGGCGTAACGCCTTCCCGTCACCCCGGATCTGGTTCGGGATGACGGGTCGCACTGTACGACCCGTAAAGGGGCACTTCCCCGGTGGAGGCCGGGGCCCAGTTGGAAAGGTAGCTGTAACGAGCCGCAAAGCTCCGTTATGGGCCTTCCCCAACTGGGCCCCGGCCTTCGCCGGGGAAGTGCGTTTTGGGATGGTGCGTTGACTGACGTTTCGACCGCTGCTCGATCTCCGATGTCGTCTTTCAACTCCGTAGGGCAGGGCATGACCGAACCGAGAATCGCCGTCCTGCTCCCGTGCTACAACGAGGAAGCCGCGATCGCGCAGACGATCGCCGGGTTCCGCGCCGCGCTGCCGGGCGCCACCATCTACGTCTACGACAACAACAGCGCCGACCGCACGATCGAGGTCGCGCGCGCCGCCGGTGCGGTCGTCCGGACCGAGCGCATCCAGGGCAAGGGCGCGGTCGTCCGCCGCATGTTCGCCGACATCGACGCCGACATCTACGTCATGGCCGACGGCGACGCGACCTACGACGCCGCCTCCGCACCGAATCTGGTAAAGCGCGTCCTCGACAAGCAGCTCGACATGGTCGTCGGCTCACGCATCAGCCAAGTCCAGGAATCATACCGCCGCGGGCACCGCTTCGGCAACGCGCTGCTCACCGGCATGCTCGCCCGCCTGTTCGGCCGCAGCTTCACCGACATCCTCTCCGGCTACCGCGTGTTCTCGCGCCGGTTCGTGAAGAGCTTCCCGTCGCTCTCGGCCGGATTCGAGATCGAGACCGAAATCAGCGTCCACGCGCTGGAACTGAAGATGCCGATCGGCGAGGTCGAGACGCCCTATTACGCGCGCCCAGAAGGCTCCGAATCGAAGCTCAGCACCTATGGCGACGGCTGGCGCATCCTGCGGACGATCATGACGCTGTACCGGATCGAGCGCCCGCTCTGGTTCTTCGGCGCGATCGGCAGCGTGTTCGGACTGCTCGCGCTGAGCCTCGGCATCCCGCTGGTGTTGACCTATATCGAGATCCACCAGGTCCCGCGCTTCCCGACCGCGATCCTGATCACCGGGCTCGGCATCTTCGCCGCGCTTAACGTCTTCACGGGGTTGATCCTCGACACGGTAGTAAGAGGCCGCCGCGAAGTCCGCCGCCTCGCGTACCTAGCCTACCCCGCCCCAGGCCTCTGACTCCCTCGCCCCTCAATTCTTGTGATCCTCCCCCGCAAGGGAGAGTGGCTGGCCCTTGCCAGACGGAGGGGAGGTAGCCGATAATCGCGGTTCCGTGTCCTCCCCCTCCGTCGCCTTCGGCGCCACCTCCCCTGGCGGAGGAGGATCGCTCAGCGTCTCTCACTCCCCGGTGGGAGAGGTGCGAAGGGCTTGAACTCCCCTCCCGGACAGCCGATGTTAGCGGTTCACTGGGGCATAAGAGAGATTTCCATGCACAATCCGTTCGAGACCGGCGATTTCGCGAGCCCGTTGGCCAGCGCCGGGCTCGGCCTGCAGCAGACGCAAGCAGGCCTGGTTCCCATCGTCATCGAGCAGTCGAACCGCGGCGAGCGCTCTTTCGACATCTTCTCGCGCCTGCTCCGCGAGCGCATCATCTTCGTGACCGGCGGCGTTGAGGACGGCATGGCCTCGCTGATCACCGCGCAGCTGCTCTTCCTCGAGTCCGAGAACCCGAAGAAGGACATCTTCATGTACATCAACTCGCCGGGCGGCGTCGTCACGGCGGGCATGGCGATCCATGATACGATGCGGTACATCCGCCCGCGCGTCGGCACCGTCTGCATCGGCCAGGCCGCGTCGATGGGCAGCTTTCTGCTCGCGAGCGGCGAGCCCGGCATGCGCGTCGCGATGACCAACGCACGCATCATGATCCATCAGCCATCGGGTGGAGCACAGGGCATGGCCAGCGACATCGAGATCCAGGCACGCGAGATTCTCCGCATCCGCAAGCGCATGAACGAGCTGTATTCGCAGTATACCGGCCAGCCGATCGAGGAGATCGAGCGCCGGATGGACCGCGATACGTTCCTCGAAGCGAACGAAGCGAAGGATTTCGGCCTGGTCGACGAGGTGTTCGACAAGCGTCCGGCACCGGCGGATGATGCTGCAAAACCCGCTTAACCGACACTGGCATGGGGCGAATCGTAAACCCTGCCGGTTTATTTGATTGTAGGAACTCCGGGGTGCGTTACGGTAGCGGCCCCGGAAACGGCACGTGCACCGACATGCGCGAGAGGTGATTGAATGACGAAGCTGAGCGGTGGCGACTCGAAGAGCACCCTCTATTGCTCGTTCTGCGGCAAGTCGCAGCATGAGGTACGCAAGCTGATCGCGGGTCCAACCGTGTTCATCTGCGACGAGTGCGTCGAACTTTGCAACGACATCATCCGTGAGGAGACGAAGTCCGCGCTGGTGTCCAAGAAGGATGGCGGCGTGCCGACTCCGCAGGAGATCTGCGACGTCCTTGACGATTACGTGATCGGCCAGAAGCGCGCCAAGCGCGTGCTGTCGGTGGCGGTGCACAATCACTACAAGCGGCTCAACCACGGCGCCAAGGGTGCCGATGTCGAGCTGTCCAAGTCGAACATCTTGCTGGTCGGCCCGACCGGCTGCGGCAAGACGCTGCTCGCGCAGACGCTCGCTCGCATCCTCGACGTGCCGTTCACGATGGCCGATGCGACGACGCTGACCGAGGCGGGTTACGTCGGCGAGGACGTCGAGAACATAATCCTCAAGCTGCTCCAGGCATCCGACTACAATGTCGAGCGGGCGCAGCGCGGCATCGTCTACATCGATGAGATCGACAAGATCTCGCGCAAGGCCGAGAACCCCTCGATTACGCGCGACGTGTCGGGCGAGGGCGTACAGCAGGCTCTGCTGAAGCTGATGGAAGGCACGACGGCGTCGGTTCCTCCGCAGGGCGGGCGCAAGCATCCGCAGCAGGAATTCCTGCAGGTGGACACGACCAACATCCTGTTCATCTGCGGTGGTGCGTTCTCGGGTCTCGAGAAGATCATCGGCGATCGCCTCCAGGGTAAGTCGATCGGTTTCGGCGCGTATGTCGCGGGGCCGGACGAGCGCAAGACTGGCGAGACGTTGAAGTCGGTCGAGCCCGAGGATCTGCTGAAGTTCGGGCTCATCCCCGAGTTCGTCGGTCGTCTGCCGGTGATCGCGACGCTCGAGGATCTCGATGTCGACGCACTGGTGAAGATCCTGAAGGAGCCGAAGAACGCGCTGGTCAAGCAGTACCAGAAGCTGTTCGAGATGGAGGACGTCGCGCTCGGCTTCACCGACGACGCGCTGGTGTCGGTCGCCAAGAAGGGCATCGAACGCAAGACCGGCGCGCGCGGGCTTCGCTCGATCCTCGAGAGCATCCTGCTCGACACGATGTTCGACCTGCCCGGCATGGACGGCGTCGACGAGGTGATGATCGACAAGGACGTGATCGAAGGCCGCAAGGAACCTATTCGGGTTTATGCCGAGAAGAAGAAGACCGGCGACGCTGCTTAAGCGGAACTGGTTCGAGACACGGAAGATGGCGTCGAGCGATCGGCGCCCTTTTTCGTTTTGCCCGAGAGAGCGGGGTCAGCAAATGCCCCGTCATCCTGACGAAAGTGAGGACCCAGGGTCCGGCACGCAGGTCTTGGTCGCTCTGGTTGCCGACTTTCGTCAGAACGGGCGGCATCGGTGCGGCGGAGATCGCTTTGATCCTCCCCTGCAAGGGAGGTGGCAGCGCGGAGCGCTGACGGAGGGGTGACCCGCTCTCGATAGGCCATCACCCCTCCGTCGCTTCGCGCCACCTCCCCTTGCAGGGGAGGATCTCTTGCCGAGCCTGATCGTCCGTCCCGTCGTCACCTATAATTGTGGGAATGCTGAGGGTGAATTTGACGCTACGTCTGCGAGGTCAAAAGCCGAACCCGCTCCAGATCCTTCGGACGCCCGAACAGCCTGAGCATCCCGGCTAACTCCGCGCGCTCTGGTACGTCGACAGCGCATCCTTCGACGAAGATCGGTACGCGCGTCCTCGGTAAAACCTCCGTCCACCCAGCCGACGTCGCAACATGAAACCCCGCCATGATCTCGACGACCAAGGGCGGCGTCTCCCACCGCCCGAACAGCGTCGACCGAAAGAGCGAACTCGCGCCATCCTCGATCGGAGCTATCCCAAGCCCATCCATCAGTCGTCGGGCGTCGCCCACGCTCATCAACAGATCGACATCGCCGACCTCGACCGGTCCGACACCGTGGAGTGCCACCGCCGCGCTGGAAATGACCCACCACGGGTCCTGCGCTTCACGCATCGCCGCCGCCGCCTTGACCAGCGTTTCGCGAAGATCGGGCGCCAACATCGCAGCAACCTATCCGATCCACCTCGCACCGCAATCGCCCCGACTCGGACCCTTATCGCCCCTCACGCATTCGTTATCCAAGTGGAACGAGGGAGCATGCATGACGATCGAAGTGGCCGACCGACCGACCGAACACGTGGCGGAGACGATGCCGGACCGGCTGGCGCTCCCGATCTGGACGCTGATCGCACCGGGCCTCGGCCTCGTCGCGGTCCTGATCGGGCTTGCCAAGATGGGCACGCTCGGTACTGCGGCCGCGGTGATCGTCCTGATCGGCAGCGTGCTCGCCGCGGTGCATCATGCCGAGGTCATCGCGCATAAGGTCGGCGAACCGTTCGGCACGCTCGTCCTTGCCATCGCGGTCACCGTGATCGAGGTGTCGCTGATCGTCTCGCTGATGCTGTCCAATGCTGGCGACGCGGCCACGCTCGCGCGCGACACGGTGTTCGCGGCGATCATGATCATCCTCAACTTCATCATCGGCCTCTGCCTGCTGGCGGGTGCGGTGCGGCATCACGAGCAGCGCTTCACGTTGAAGGGCATGACCGCGGCGCTCGGCGTGCTGGCGGCGATGGCGGTTCTATCGCTGATCCTGCCAAACTACACCTCGTCGACGGCGGGGCCGACCTACGCATCGTCGCAGTTGATCTTCGTCGCGGTCGTGTCGCTGGTCCTCTACGGGACGTTCGTGCTGGTCCAGACGGTGCGCCACCGCGACTATTTCCTGCCCTCGACCGACGACAAGGACGATCACGCCGCGCCGCCATCGGGCCGCGCGACCGGGATCGCGTTCGCGGCGTTGCTGGTCGCACTCGTTTCGGTGGTGCTGCTCGCCAAGACGCTGTCGCCGACGATCGAAGCCGCAGTCATCGGTGCCGGCCTGCCGCTAACGGTGGTCGGCGTGATCATCGCCGCACTGGTGCTCGCGCCCGAAAGCCTCGCCGCGTACAAATCCGCACGGCGCAACCGGTTGCAGACCAGCCTCAACCTCGCGCTCGGTTCTGCGCTGGCCACCATCGGCCTGACGATCCCGAGCGTGGCGATCGTGTCGCTAGTGCTCGACCTGCCGATCGCGCTGGGCATCGATGCGAAGAGCATGACGCTGCTCGCGCTGTCGTTGTTCGTGGCGACGCTGTCGCTCGGCACCGGGCGGACGACGGTGTTGCAGGGCGTCGTCCACCTCGTGATTTTCGCCGCCTATCTGTTCACGACGGTGGTGCCCTGAGCTCAGGGGCCTCGCGTCGACAGATAGGCGATGACGTCGGCGCGATCCTTCGGGTCGGGCACGCCTGCGAAGGCCATCGTGGTGCCGGGCACCATCCGGCGCGGGTTGGCGAGCCACCGGTCCATGCGCTTGGCGTCCCAGTTGCCGCCGAGCGCCTTTAGTCCGGCGGTGTACGAGAAGCGCGGGCGGCGCTCGCCGATCGGGCCGCCCATCACGCCGTAGAGATTGGGACCATCGGTATCGCCCGCATATTGCCCGATCGTGTGGCATGCGGTGCAGCGACTGAACACGCGCTTGCCCCGCGCGATCTGGTCGGTCGCGCCGGCGTCCGGCCCCGAGCCGCAGCCGGCAAGCGCTAGCGCCGGCAGGAGCCAGCCCGCCGCCTTCATCGTCTCTGGCGTGCCGCCAAGGCGAGGCCTGCGGCGATCTGCACGACTGCATACAGGCGGCGGCGACCGGGCCGATCGACGAACGGCTTTACCAGCGTCTCGGTGCCAAGTGCGTCGTCCTTCCAGAGATCGACGTGTCGGCGGGGCTGGAGCAGACCGATCAAGCCGTCCCCGACCATGAAGATCGCCGCCATCTCCGCCGCGCGGGATCCCCAGATGTTCTCCTGCGCACGCAGGAGTCCAGGAGTGTCGAGCGCCGTCTCCTGGGACCCTTGGCCCACGCGTTCGCGGGGAACGATGAAGAGGTCATTGGGGCTTGGCCTTCGCAGCTTGCGCGGCTTTCCAGGCAGCCACGTCTTCCAGCGCGACACTACGCCGCAGGACCAGCGCATCGGGGTCGATCACGACATGCGCGCCAGCGGGGACCGACAAGCTCGCCTTCCCACCCGTCATCGGCAAAGTCCGCGTCTTCCCATCGATCTGCACCTCGACCGGCAGCGGGAACGGTCCGTTACCCGGCACCTTCCACGCCAGCGACACCGTATTCCCCGTCCGCGTCTCGACCAGTTCGGGCAACGCCGCCTGACGGAGATACACGTCGAAGAACCACTTGTAATCCTGCCCCGTCACCTTCCGCACGAGCGCCTCATACTCCTTGGTCGACCCGAACCGCGGCGCGAAATTCCCTGGCTTCGGATCCGCGCGTCCGTACACCGCGAGCCGCGTGACGTCGAAGAACGCCTTGTCCCCGATCAGCCCGCGCAGCGTGTGGAGCATCCACGAGCCCTTGTAATAAATGTCCTGCCCGGCGCCGCCCTTGTCGAGTTCGTACACCTCCTCCTCGGTGGTGACGCGCTGTTGGGTGATTGGCTTGAGGTTCATGATCGAGGTGCGCTCGCCCTGCATCATCGCCGCATAGCGCGCGCGCCCCTCGCGCCACTGGCCGTAGAGCGGCTGCATGTAGGTGCCATAGCCCTCGTGCAGCCAGTAATCGTCCCAATTGGCGGCGGTCAGCTGGTTGCCGAACCATTCATGCGCGAACTCGTGCTGGAACAGCCAGTCGAACCCCTCTGGCGCCTTGGCATAATCGTTGCCGTACGCATTGATCGTCTGGTGCTCCATGCCCTTGTGCGGCGTCTCGACCACGCCGAGCTTCTCGTCGCCGAACGGGTAGGGGCCGATCATGCTCTCGAAGAAATCGAGCGTCGGCGCGAACTCGGCGAACAGCTTTTCCGCCTGCGCCTTTTCGCCCGGCAGATACCAGTAATACATCGGGATGCTGTTGCCGAACCGGCTCTTGTACGCGCCACTGATCTCTTCATACGGCCCGACGTTCAGCGCGATGCCATAGGTGTTCGGATGCTTGGCGCGCCAGTTCCACGTCGTCCGGCCATCCGCCAGCGTATCGACGCCGAGCAGCACGCCGTTCGAGGGGCCTTCAACCCCTTCGGCACGGTGATGTGCAGCGTCACCAGCGCGGGCTCGCCGGTCGGGAAATCGAGGCACGGCCAGAACAGGTCGCAACCATAGCCTTCCGCGGTCGTCGCGAACCAAGTCCGGCCATCGGGCGTCTTCGACCAGACCATCCCGTCGTCCCACGGCGCCTTCACCGCGACGTGCGGCGTGCCGCCATAGGTGATCTTCGCGGTCACCTTGCCACCGGCGGGGACCGGCTTGGGCAGCGTGATCATGAGCCGTCCCTCGGGATTGCTCCACGCCCAGGGTGCCAGCGGCACGCCGTCGATCGCAATCGCGCTGACCGGAAGGTTGCGGTCGAGGTCGATCGGCAGGCGGGCGAGGGGGCCTTGGCGGTGAAGACCAAAGTCGCCACGCCGTTCAAGCTCTCCGTCTCCGGCAACACCTCGAACGCGAGGTCGGCGCTGTCGAACCGGAGCGCGGTCTGCTCCGGGGTCAGTACCCCACCGGACCGCTGCGTCTGCGCGGTGATCGCCGGTTCGCCCTTCTTCGGGAGCGGTGCGGCGGCGAGGAGCGCGGTGGCGCTGGCGGCGAGGAGGAGACGGGAGATCATGCCGCGTTCTCGCGCCTGGGAGGCCCGCATACAAGTGCGATCCGGCCTCTTCGGTTCTCCTGCGAACGCAGGAGCCCAGGATCACGAGTACCGCCGCTTGATATCCTGGACTCCTGCGTTCGCAGGAGAACGACTGGCCGTCGGCTACCGCGCGAAAACCCGTTCCAACCGGCAACCAATTGATGGACGCTTCATCCTCACCATATAAGCTACAGATTATGCCCCCATGCAGGCACCCACCGGAGCGTTCATGACCCAGTACCCCGTCCTTCCCCTTCGCGACATCGTCGTCTTCCCGCACATGATCGTGCCGCTGTTCGTCGGCCGCGATAAGTCCGTCGCCGCGCTCGAAGCGGCGATGGCAGCGGACAAGGAGATCTATCTCGTCGCGCAGGTCGACCCGGCCGAGGACGATCCCGCGCGCGACGACCTGTATTCGATGGGCGTGACCGCGACCGTACTCCAGCTGCTGAAGCTCCCCGACGGCACCGTCCGCGTTCTGGTCGAGGGCAAGCAGCGCGCGACGCTGGAGACGCTGGACGAATCGGGCGACTTCCTGACCGCCACGGTCGAGACGGTCGCCGATGCCGAGGTCGAAGGCGCCGAGGTCACCGCGCTGATGCGATCGGTGGTCGAGCAGTTCGAGAATTACGCCAAGCTCAATCGCAAGCTTGCGTCCGAGACCGCGGTCCAGATGTCGGAGATCGAGGACGCGTCGAAGCTGTCCGATGCGGTCGTTGCCAACATCGCGATCAAGGTCGCCGAGAAGCAGGCGATGCTGATCGAGACCAACCCGTCTAAGCGTCTCGAAATGGCGATGGTCGCGATGGAGGGCGAGCTGGGCGTCCTGCAGGTCGAGAAGAAGATCAAGAGCCGCGTCAAGCGCCAGATGGAGAAGACGCAGCGCGAGTATTACCTGAACGAGCAGTTGAAGGCGATCCAGCGCGAGCTGGGTAACGAGGACGGCGAAGGCGAAGGCGACGAGATCGCCGAGCTGACGCAGAAGATCGCCACGCTCAAGATGAGCAAGGAAGCGCGCGGCAAGGCGACCGCCGAGTTGAAGAAACTGAAGACGATGGCGCCGATGAGCGCCGAGGCGACCGTCGTTCGCAATTATCTCGACGTGCTGCTCGGGCTCCCCTGGGGCAAGAAGTCGAAGATCAAGAAGGACATTGCCGCCGCGCAGGTGACGCTGGACGAGGACCATTACGCGCTCGAGAAGGTCAAGGACCGGATCGTTGAGTATCTCGCGGTGCAGGCGCGCACCAACAAGCTGAAGGGGCCGATCCTTTGCCTCGTCGGTCCTCCGGGTGTCGGCAAGACCTCGCTCGGCAAGTCGATCGCCAAGGCGACCGGGCGCGAGTTCATTCGCCAGTCGCTCGGCGGCGTGCGCGACGAAGCCGAGATCCGCGGGCATCGCCGTACCTATATCGGCTCCCTGCCGGGCAAGATCGTGACCAATCTCAAAAGGCCGGCACGTCGAACCCGCTGTTCCTGCTCGACGAGATCGACAAGCTCGGCCAGGATTTCCGCGGC
Organism: Sphingomonas sp. AC411; assembly: GCF_979253035.1. NCBI lineage: Bacteria > Pseudomonadati > Pseudomonadota > Alphaproteobacteria > Sphingomonadales > Sphingomonadaceae > Sphingomonas > Sphingomonas sp. AC411. Next base: position 765,443 of record NZ_CEEDAQ010000001.1, read on the forward strand.
GATCCGGCGTCGGCGCTGCTCGAAGTGCTCGACCCGGAGCAGAACGGCAAGTTCCAAGATCATTATCTGGAGGTCGACATCGACCTGTCGGACGTGATGTTCGTTTGCACCGCGAACTCGCTCAATCTTCCGCAGGCGCTGCTCGACCGCATGGAGATCATCCGTCTCGAAGGCTACACCGAGGATGAGAAGGTCGAGATTGCCGAGCGGCATCTGATCGAGAAGCAGATCGAGGCGCACGGCCTGAAGCCGGGCGAGTTCACGCTGACGCAGGAGGGGCTTCGTACGCTCATCCAGCAATACACGCGCGAAGCCGGTGTGCGCACGCTGGAGCGCGAAATCGCCAAGCTGTGCCGCAAGGCGCTGCGCCAAATCCTTGAGAATAAGACCACCAGCGTGACGATCACGCCTGAGAACGTCGGCGAATATGCGGGCGTGCAGAAGTACCGCCACGGCCTCGGCGAGACCGAGAACCAGATCGGTGCGGTCACGGGGCTCGCCTGGACCGAGGTCGGCGGCGAGCTCCTGACGATCGAGAGCGTGACGGTGGCGGGCAAGGGCCAGGCCAAGCTCACCGGCACGCTCGGCGACGTCATGAAGGAGTCGATCGAGACCGCGTTCAGCTATGTGAAGGCCCGCGCCCCGAGCTACGGGATCAAGCCGAGCCTGTTCGCGCGCAAGGATATCCACATCCATCTGCCCGAGGGGCGGTACCGAAGGACGGCCCGTCGGCGGGGATCGGCATGGTCACGTCGATCGTCTCCACGCTGACCGGCGTGCCGATCCGGCGCGAGGTGGCAATGACCGGCGAGGTCACACTGCGCGGTCGGGTGCTGCCGATCGGTGGCCTCAAGGAGAAGCTGCTCGCGGCGCTGCGCGGCGAGATCGAGACGGTGCTGATCCCGGCCGAGAACGAGAAGGACCTCGTGGAGATTCCGGCGAACATCAAGGCGGGGCTCAAGATCATTCCCGTCAAGCATGTCGACGAGGTGCTCCGTCTGGCCCTGACCGAACCGCTCGAAGCGATCGAGTGGACCGATGCCGACGAGCTGGCGGCCCTGCCGCCTGCACCGATCGCGCCGGTCGGGGGTGGCCTTCACCACTGATCCATGTTTGGATCGTAAGCGATAACGCGGCGGTTTCGTTTGACAGCAGACGGAGCCGCCGCATTGTTCCGCGCTGAGTGCGGCTGCGAGTCCATCGCAGGCGATTCGAGTTTTCCGGGGACTATATGAACAAGCAGGAGCTGATCGCTACGGTTGCGGATACGTCTGGGCTCGTAAAGGCCGACGCAACCAAGGCGGTCGAGGCGGTGTTCGACGCGATCGAGGCATCGTTGAAGAAGGGCGACGAGGTTCGCCTGGTCGGTTTCGGCACGTTCTCGATCTCGAAGCGCAAGGCGTCGACCGGCCGCAATCCCCGCACCGGCGAGCCGATGACGATCAAGGCCTCGACCCAACCCAAGTTCAAGGCCGGCAAGGGCCTAAAGGACGCAGTCAACTAACAAGCCCTCGATCCTCCCCCGGCAGGGGAGGTGGCAAGCGGCAGCCTGACGGAGGGGGCGGTAAGCGGATCCTGCGTTGCGTGGTGCTCCCCCTCCGTCGCCTTTGGCGCCACCTCCCCCTCGCGGGGGAGGATCGAAGAGATCGCCATCGAAAGGGCTGGACAGGCAGGCGCGCCCTGCCTAAAGGCCCGCTTCCGAACGAGTTTCGGGCGCGTAGCTCAGCGGTAGAGCACACCCTTCACACGGGTGGGGTCACAGGTTCAATCCCTGTCGCGCCCACCAGATTTACGCCGGTTCCTTCGCACGAAGGGGCCGGCGTTTCTATTCTGGCTACGGCGTCACCCTTCGTCCTTTGCTCCCAGGAAGGCGCTCCTTCTTCCCCCTCCCTGAAAGGGAGGGGCTGGAGTGGGTCGGCATCCGTATCGGCGGACGGTTGCGGCACAAGCGGGCCTACCCACCCCCAACCCCTCCCTTTCAGGCGGGGAGGAGGCGTCCGGATAGAGCCTGACGCCCCCCCAAACATGACATCTTCTTCATTAGGCTCGTTCGTTCGATCGAACTAAACGCTCCGCGTGGTCCAGTCCCGACTCCTCGACATCGCGATCAGCGAATTCGGCGCCAAGGGCCTCGAAGGCGCCAGCACGCGCGGCATCGCCGCTGCGGCCGGCACCGCGATGTCGTCGATCACCTATCATTACGGCGGCAAGGAGGGGCTGTACCTCGCCGCCGCCGACCGGATCGCCGAGCGCATGTCCGCGGTGATGGGCGACCCGCTCGACCTCGACCATGAGATCGCGGCCGACGATGCGGCTGGCGCACGCGCGCAGATTCACCGCATCCTCGGCCGGTTGGCCGACAAGATGGCGAGCGCCGACAGCGCCGACTGGACGCTTTCGTGCTGCGCGAACAGATGAAGCCGAGTGAGGCGTTCGAACGGATCTATGGCGGGGTGATGGGCCAGATGGTGCGACAGCTCGGCGAGTTCGTCTGCATCGCGACCGGCCTGCGCAACGTCCGCACCGCGCGGATCGCGACGATTACGCTGCTCGGGCAGGTAGTGGCGTTGCGATCGAGCCGCGCGACCTGCCTCAAATTGCTCGAGCGCGACACGCTCGAGCCTTCCGACATCCTCGATATCAAGGCGCGGATCGACGCCAATATCGACGCCATTCTCGATTCGATGCGTGCTGAAGAACAGGGCCAGGCATGACCGACCAGACGAACCACTCAGATACCGACCACGAGGACGACGGCCGCAAGCCCGACCCGAACGGCGAGGATCAGCAGTCCGATACCGAGCAGCAGGACGAGGCGGACGAAGACGACAAGAAGCCGTCGGTGTTCAAGAAGCCGCTGTTCTGGATCATCCTCGTCATCGTCGTCGGCGGGCTGATCATCGGTGGCGTGCTCTACTGGCTGCACGCGCGGCAGTTCGAATCGACCGACGACGCGTTCGTCGACACGCATATTGTCCGCCTCGCGCCACAGGTCGCAGGCACGCTGGTCCAGGTCGCCGACATCGACAACCGCCACGTCGAGGCCGGCCGCCTGCTCGCCGTCATCAAGGCATCCGGCCGCGACGCGCAGGTCGCCGAGGCGCAGGCGAACAGATCGCAGGCGCGTGCGCAGTTCGCGCAGGCGCAGGCGCAGGTGACCGCCGCCGAAGCGCAGCGCCAGCAGGCGGCCGCGCAGGCGCGCGTACCGATGGCAGCCGCGATCAAGGCGCAGCAGGATCTCGCGCGCTATGAGGCGTTGCTGCGGCTCGATCCGAGCGCGGTCGCCGGGCAACAGCTCGACCAGGCACGCGCCACCGCCCGCCAGACCGCCGCCGATGCCGCCGCCGCGCGTGAGCAGATCGACACCGCCACCGCCCAGATCAGCGTTGCCCGCAAACAGGTCGGCGCAGCGAAGTCGGTGATCGACGCCCGCCGCGCACAGGTCGAGCAGGCGAAGGTCACGATCGGCGATCTCCGCCTCACCGCGCCGGTCGCGGGGCAGGTCGTCAACCGCTCGGTCAACGTCGGTTCCTACGTGGCCCCCGGTACGCAGCTGATGGCGATCGTCCCCGACACAATGTGGGTGACCGCCAACTTCAAGGAAACGCAGCTCACGTTGATGAAGATCGGCCAGCCCGTCGACATCCATGTCGACGCGTATCCCGGCGTCGACTTCAAGGGCCATGTCGACTCGATCCAGCGCGGCGCCGGCCAGGCGTTCGCGCTGCTGCCCCGCAGAACGCCACCGGCAATTACGTGAAGGTCGTCCAGCGCGTCCCAGTGCGGATCGTGTTCGATGCCAAGAACGGCCCCGATCCGAAGCGCTATCCGATCGGCCCGGGCATGTCGGTGGTGCCGACCGTCAAGGTTCGCTGAGGTGGCCAAGGCGCCCGCTCAAAAAACTGGGGCGAAAGCCGATGCGGGCGGCGGCCATGTCTGGTCGCCGAGCCGGTCGGCGGCGGGCAAGTACAGCCCGTGGCTGATCGTCGCGATCATCTCGATTCCGACCTTCATGGAGGTGCTCGACACCTCGATCGCCAACGTCGCGCTCGATCATATCTCGGGCGGGCTGTCGATCACCACCGATCAGGCGACCTGGGTGCTGACCAGCTACCTCGTCGCCAACGCGATCGTCATCCCGATCTCGGGCTGGCTCAGCGACGCGATCGGCCGGAAGCGCTATTTCCTGCTGTCGATCGCGCTGTTCACGCTCGCGTCGCTGCTCTGCGGCCTCGCGCCCAATATCGGTACGCTGGTCGTCGCGCGGGTGCTGCAAGGCATTGGCGGCGGTGGTCTCGCGCCGGTCGAACAGTCGATCCTCGCCGACACCTTCCCGCCCGAAAAGCGCGGCATGGCGTTCGCGGCCTTCGCGATCGTCGTCGTGGTGGGCCCCGTGCTCGGGCCGACGCTCGGCGGCTACATCGTCGAATATTCGAGCTGGCACTGGGTGTTCCTGATCAACGTCCCCGTCGGGATCGCCGCGTGGTTCGCGGTCGAGACCTTCGTCGACGAGCCGGCGCAAGTGAAGAAGGACCGCGACGAGCGCTTCAAGAACGGCCTGACGATCGACTATGTCGGCGTCGCGCTGGTCGCGCTGGGGCTCGGCTTCCTCGAACTCACCTTCGACCGGGGCGAGCGCGAGGATTGGTTCGCGAGCGGCTTCATCGTGATGTCGGCGATCATCGCAGCGGTGTCGCTGGTCAGCCTCGTCATCTGGGAATTGAACCACAAGGACCCGGTGATCGATCTCAAGCTGATGAAGAACCGCAATTTCGCGCTGACGATCGGCGTGATGGGCGTCACCGGCATGATCCTGTTCGGCACCACGCAGCTTATTCCGCAGATGCTGCAACAGGTGCTCGGCTACAGCTCGCTCGACGCAGGCCTCGCGCTGACCGCCGGCGGCCTCGCGACGCTCGTCATGGTGCCGTTCGCAGGGCGGCTGAGTGGGCTGGTCGACGTCCGCTTCCTGCTCTTCCCGGCCTTGCTCGTCCAGGCGTTCGCGCTGTGGAACATGAGCCACCTGACCGCCGACATCGCGTTCTCCGACGCGGCGTTCGCGCGGCTGTTCCAGGCGATGGCGCTGCCGTTCCTGTTCGTGCCGATCAACGCGATCGCCTATGTCGGGCTCAAGCAGACGCAGACCGCGCAGGCCTCCAGCCTGCTCAACGTGTCGCGCAATTTGGGTGGCACGATCGGCATCTGCTTCGCGCAGACCCAGCTCGCAGGCGGATTGCAGCGGCACCAGTCGGAACTGACGCAGACGCTCAACCCGCTCGATCCGAACTACAACGACTGGATGCAGAAGGCGGCGGGCGCGTTTGCGGGGCAGGGCGATCCGTCGACCACGCCGCTGGCGGTGCTCTACAGTCAGATGCAGCGGCAGGCGACGATGCTCGCCTTCCTCGACGTGTTCCGCGCGATGATGGTGGTCGTGCTGGTCGTCGCGCCACTGGTTCTATTCATGCGCTCCGGCAAGACCGGCAGCGCGCCCTCGGGAGGGATGCATTGATGCGTGCGCGGTTTTCGCTCGTTGGAGCAGCCCTGCTCGCGGGCTGTACGGTCGGTCCGAACTATGTGGCGCCGGAAATGCCGGTGCCGCCGGCGTTCGTCGGGCCGCAGGCTAGCGTAGGTGCGACCGTCGACCCGGCGCGCTGGTGGTCGGCGTTCGGCGATCCGCAGCTGGACGGCCTCGTCGAGCGCGCACTGAAGGGCAATCCCGACATCGCGATCGCCGCCTCGCGCGTGCGCCAAGCGCGGTTGCAGGAGATCGTCGCGCGCTCGCAAGGCCTGCCGAGCGTCAACGCCAGCGCCAGCCCGAGCCATATCGAGTTCAGCAAGAATGCCGGCCTCGCGTCGATCGCGCGCGCGTTCAGCGGCGGTACGGGCGCAGGCGGCACCGGCTCGGCCGGAGGCATCGCGCTGCCCGGCAGCGGGATCACAACCTATTCGGTCGGCTTCGATGCAAGCTGGGAACTCGACCTGTTCGGCGGCGTCCGCCGTAGCACCGAGGGCGCGCGCGCGCACCGAGGCGGCGATCTGGTCCAAGCGCGACGCCGCGGTGACGCTTGCCGCCGAAGTCGCACAGGCATATTTCGCGCTCCGGCTCGACCAGGCACAGCTCGCGACGATCGAAGGCGAGATCGCCAACCAGCGCCGTTCCCTGACCATCGCCGGCAACATCGCCAAGGTCGGCCTCGTCCCGCCGATCGACGTGACGCGCCAGCGGGCCTCGATAACTTCGACCGAGGCGCGTGCCGAACCGGTTCGCGCCGATGTCGACGTCCGCATGCACGCGCTCGCGATCCTGCTGGGCGAGCCGCCTGCGACGCTGATGACCGAACTCGCGGCGCCTTCGGTCGCGCCGCTCGGCGTGCCGACGATCCCCGCCGGGCTGCCCTCCGAGCTGTTGCGGCGACGTCCCGACATCCGCGCGGCCGAACGCGATCTGGCCGCGTCTACCGCCGATATCGGCGTCGCGGTGGCGGATATGTACCCGAAGTTCAGCCTGACCGGCATGAGCCAGCTCATCTCGACCGCGCTCGGCAATCTGTTCTCGGGCGACAGCCTCCAGCTGACCGCGAGCGGTGCGGCGCAGTTCCCGCTGCTCGACTGGGGCCGGCGCAAGTCGACCGTGAAGTCGCGCGAAGAAGACCGCGAGCAGGCGTATCTCCGCTATCGCTCGACCGTGTTGCAGGCGTTGCGCGACGTCGAGGACCCGCTGGCGCAGATCGCGGCCGAACGGCGTCGGAATGCAGCGTTGCAGCGGGCGGTGGTCGATGCGCAGAGCAGCGCGAAGGCGGCGGAGTCGCAGTACCGCACGGGATTCGTGGCGCAGAATACGCTGCTGGATGCCGAGACGGATGTTTTGTCGGCGAGGGAGCAGCTTGTGGCGAGCGACGCACAGTTGCGTCAGCTGACGGTAGCGCTGTTCAAGGCGCTGGGGGCGGTTGGGAACAGGCGGAATAAGGGACACCCTCAGCCGTCCGTTATCCGCACTTCCTTGGTCTGGAGAGGTCGTGCGGCGCCCACACGCAACCACCCCGGCGAAGGCCGGGGCCCAACTGAGGAACGTCGCTAACGACGAACTGCGCTCCGTTACCGGAACTTTTCCAATTGGGCCCCGGCCTTCGCCAGGGTGGAGTTCGGGTTTGGGCGACCTGTCAGTATCGCCGCCTTAGCGGGGCGGCACCACGGCCGCCCCCAACATCACTTCTTCTTGTTCTTCCGCGCCGCATATTTCGCGTCGCGAGATCGCCTTCTTCTCGGCGTCGGTCAGCTCGACCTTGGCCTCGGCCTCGCGCTTCTTCGCAGCAGCAGCCTCGGCTTCGGCCTTCTTCGCAGCCTTGGCCTCGTCCTCGGCCGCACGCTTGGCGGCGCGCTTCTCGCGCTCGGCGAGTTCCTTGGCTTCGCGCGCGGCAAGGCGCTCGGCGACGACGGCTTCGTCGATCGGCGGCTTCGCCTTCAGCGCTTCGAGCGCCTTCTGCTTGGCGGCGGCTGCGCTGCTCGTGCGGTCCTGGAAACTGGGGTCCTTGAAAGAGGCCATTGTTGTCGAGATATCCTGTAATGATGGTCTGACCGCACGGTCGCAGGGATGCGCCAGCGGTGACTCTGGCTGCGCCTGTAAATCATCGCGCGCCGGATCGGAAGAGATGTGTTCGCGCGCCCCGATTTCAACCCTTCGCCGGGCGCGCTGTCATCGAACAGTCATATCGCAGTCATGCAAGCGTCACGCAAATCGCATCGTAACGTCACGCGCCCCGCATAGTCGCCTAATCGAGGTCGGCAGGGGAGCCTGAGTCGATCCATCAGATCAACGATTTCGACCGGGAGTCTCTCGAATGACCATCTTCAAGCGCACGAGTCTTGTCCTGCTGGCGGGCACTGCCTGCCTCGCACTCTCGGCCTGCGATGGCGCTGACAGTGTCGCCTCGCCGGGTGAGGGCGTGATCGTCGTTCCGGGTACGCCGACGCCGAGCCCGACCCCTTCGCCGACGCCGACGCCGACCCCGGGTACGCCCGCCACGTCGTGCCCGACCGGCACCACCGACGTCGGCGTGCTCGGCAATTACCGTTCGTGCCGCCTGCCGTCGCTGATCACCACCGCGCTCAGCCTGCCGAAGGTCGCGGGCGTCGCCTATGAGATCAACGGCCGGGTCGATGTCGGTGTCGACATCGGTGGTGCCGGCACCGTGCCGACGGGCATCCCCACTACGTTGACGATCGCGGCCGGCTCGCTGGTCTATGCGAACACCACCAACGCGGACAACGACTACATGGTCGTCAACCGCGGCTCGAAGCTGATCGCCGAGGGCACCGAGACGCAGCCGATCATCTTCACCGCACAGGCTAACCTGACCGGCGGCGTCACCGACGAATCGCAGGGCCTGTGGGGCGGCATCATCCTGGCGGGTCGCGCGCCGATCTCTAACTGCAACACCACCGTCCCCGGCGGTAACGCAGCCTGCGAGAACGTCGTCGAGGGCACCAGCACCGCATTGTACGGCGGCGCCATCCCGACCGACAACAGCGGCACCATCCGTTACGTCCAGATCCGGTATTCGGGCACCGTCATCAGCCCGAACAACGAGCTTCAGGGCCTGACGCTCGGCGGCACCGGGTCTGCGACCGTGCTCGATCACATCCAGATCCACAACAGCTCGGACGACGGCATCGAGATCTTCGGCGGCCGCAGCAACCTGCGCTATCTCGCGCTGACCGGTTCGGACGATGACGGCCTGGATACCGATGTCGGCTGGCAGGGTTTCGTGCAGTTCGTGCTCGCGATCCAGAAGCCGAACAACACGCAGACCGACAACTACTCGACCGAGATCGACTCGAACGGTTCGGAAGATGCCCTGCCGCGCCAGGCTTACAACCTTGCCAACTTCACCTTCATCCAGACCTCGACCGCGACCAACGCGGCGATCCGTCTGCGCGGTGGTGCCGATGCGACCTTCGTCAACGGCATCGTCAGCAATCCGAGCAGCGCGTGCCTGAACGTCATCGCCGGCGCCGACGCAGGCGGCAAGACGACCATCCGTCCCGCCAGCACGACACTGGAGGACAAGGGGCCGCCGGTATTCAACTCGGTCGTGTTCAGCTGCCTGACGCCGTATGCGACAACCACCGTAAACGGCGTCACCGTGACGACCGAAGAGCAGCAGGCCCTCTTCCGCGCCGGCACCAACAACACCGAGAGCGCGGCCGTCGGTTCGGCCGTCACGGGCACGTTCCTGCCGGCCGGCGTGTCGACCACGACCACCGCGTTCAACGCGGCGACGCTCAACCCATCGGGCAGCTCGTTCCTCGTGAACACGAGCTATGTCGGTGCGGTCAACGGTACCACCGACACCTGGTACCGCGGCTGGACCTGCAACTCGAACCGCGCGAGCTTCGGTACGACCAGCACCGCCTGCACCGCGCTGCCGACCAGCTGACACCGACGCAAGCCTGAGGCTGCGCGGGGGCGGGGGCCCGCCGCGCAGCCTTTACCTACCGAATTCCTCTTGTTGCCGGGGCAGCCATGAAGTCATCCGTTCTCGTCTCCGTCCTGCTCGCGACGACGACGCTCGTCCCGGCGCAGTCGTTCGCGCAAAGCGCTCCAGCCGGCAGCGTCGTCTCGCCACAGGCGGGCACGCCGGTCGAAGACCGTGGCAACCCGACGGCAGAGGCCGCCCAGACGCAGGAGCAGGTCGAGATCTCGACCCCGGCGGCAATTCTGGCGGTGAAGACATCGTCGTCATCGGACGCAACGTGCCCAACGCGGTGCGCGCCACCGCCGAAGTCGTCAACGTGCTGTCGTCCGCCGATATCGCGCGAACCGGCGAAGGCGATATCGCTGGCGCTCTCCAGCGCGTGACCGGTCTGTCGGTCGTCGGCAACGGCCTCGTCTATGTCCGCGGTCTCGGCGATCGCTATTCGTCGTCGCTGCTCAACGGCTCGCCGCTGCCATCGCCGGAGCCGCTTCGCCGCGTCGTCCCGCTCGACATCTTCCCGACCAACGTGATCGCATCGGCGGTCGTCCAGAAGAGCTATTCGGTCAATTACTCGGGTGAGTTCGGCGGCGGCGTCATCAACCTGACGACCAAGGCGGTTCCGGAAAAGACGTTCTTCCAGTTCGGCGGCTCGGTCGGCGCGGACACCGTCACGACCAGCGAACTCGGCTATGTCTATGATGGCGGCAAGCACGACTGGACCGGTTTTGACAGCGGCGAGCGCAAGGTGCCTGGCTTCGTCAAGACGGCGGGCGCGGACGGCACGTCGCTGACCGGCGCGCAGATCACCGCGCTGTCGAACGCCAAGACGACCTTGCTGCAACAGAACAACCAGATCCCCGCCAATCTGTCGGGCGAGACCAGCTTCGGCACCTCGGCCGATATCGGCAGCACCCGGGTCGGCGTGATCGCCGCGGCCGGGATCAGCAACACGTGGCGGACGCGCGACACGATCCAGCAGTCGACCGACGACGTCGGCGGCATCCTCACGCGCGATTTCCGCACGGTGCTGACCGACAACCGTTCGATCGTCAACGGCCTGCTCGGCTTCGGCGCGGAGTTCGGCGAGAACAAGATCCGCTGGACCAACCTCTACATCCACGACACGCTGAAGCAGGGTCGCCTCAGCACCGGCTCGACCTCGAACATCGGCGATGTCGCCGGCATCCAGCCGTTCATCGTCCAGAACACCAGCTGGTTCGAACGCCAGTTGATGGACACGCAGCTGGTCGGCGAGTTCAAGTTCGGCGATTTCGCGCTCGATACCCGCGGCAGCTACGCCAAGACCGAGCGCAACTCGCCCTACGAGCGCCAGTTCACCTATCAATATAACGAGAACGTCGGCGACTACACGAACAACCTCAGCGGCTTGCAGAGCGCGACGGTCGCGTTCAGCGAACTCGACGAGACATTGTGGTCGGGACAGGCCAACCTCACCTGGAACGTGCCGTTCGACCGCCCGTTCGCGCTGTCGGTCGGCTATGCCTATAGCGACACCGACCGTACCTCGAGCCGCTACACCTTCCGCTACCAGACCGCGGGCAACGTGGCGCTGAACGATGCGGTCGCGCAGCAGCGGCCAGACTTCCTGCTGTCGGACTTCAATCTCCAGACCTATGGCATCGGCCTCGCGAACACCTGCGTCGCGCCGACCTGCGCGCCGACCTATGATGCGTCGCTGCGGATCCACGGTGCCTATGCCCAGGTCGAGGGCGAGATCACCGACGGCCTGCGCGCCAATGTCGGCATCCGCTACGAGGACGCACTGGAAACGGTGCTGCCGGGTGGTGGTGTCGGCGTATCGTTCGCGCAGACCAACCTCGCGCGGTCCTATTGGCTGCCGGCCGTCACGGTGACGTGGAACTTCGCGTCCGACATGCAGCTTCGCGGACATATGTCGAAGACGCTTGCCCGGCCGCAGTTCCGCGAACTCGCACCCCAGCTGTACCAGGATTTCGAGAGCGATCGCCTGTTCTTCGGCAACCCGTTCCTGACCGACTCGCAGCTGTATAACGGCGAGCTTCGCTACGAATGGTATTTCGCGCGTGATCAGAAGTTCAATCTGGCGGGCTTCTACAAGCGCATCGACAACCCGATCGAGGCGGTCGCGTTCTTCCCGGCCGGCAGCGACACGCTCCAGACCGGCTTCGCCAACGCCCCGCGCGCGGACCTGTACGGCGGCGAGGTCGAGCTTCAGAAATACATCCCGCTAGACGGCGTAGGCGGCGATTTCTTCGCGACCCGCCGCCTCGTCGCCATCGCCAACTACACCTACACGCATTCGGCGCTGAAGATCGGCGACGAGCTGATCGCCAGCCCGATCCAGTCCAACGGCACGACCGCCAGCCTTCGTCCAGCGAACGTGCTGTTCCAGGACGGCGCGGCGCTGACCGGCCAGTCGGACCATCTCGTCAATCTGCAGCTCGGGATCGAGGACAAGGCCAGCCTGTCGCAGCTGACGTTGCTGTTCAACTACGCGAGCGACCGCGTGACGAACCGCGGCCCGGTCGGCGGCGGCGGTGGCGTCCGCCTGCCCGACCTGATCGAGAAGCCCGGCATCCGCTTCGACGTCGTCGCGCGCCAGGGCATCCCGGTGGCGGGCAAGCAGATCGAGGTGAAGTTCGAGGCGCGCAACCTGACCGGCACCGGGTACCGCGAGTACCAGACCTTCTCGAACGGCAACGAAGTCGACATCAACCGCTACAAACTGGGCCGCGTCTTCACGCTGGGAGCGAGCGTGCAGTTCTAGAGGCGTTCGGGTTCCACTCTTCGATCCTCCCTCGCCAGGGGAGGTGGCACCGAAGGTGACGGAGGGGAGGAAACGGAACAGAGGGTTACCCTTTCCGCCCCTCCGTCTGGCGAAGTGCCAGCCACCTCCCCTGGCGGGGGAGGATCGAAGCACCAAGCCTCACCGCCATTCCTTCTCCCGAAACCATTTCGTGATCACGTATTTGACCCCTGCACGCACCTTCATCCCGTGATGCAGCGTCGCCGCATTCAGGCTCCCGTCCGCACGCCGGTTGTTCCACGCGAGCAGCTTGCCCGTCTCCGGTTGGACGATCTTGTCGATCGCCTTGAACCGCGTCGCGCCGCCCGCCTCGGGCTGGTTGAGATAGACCATCACGGTCCACGTCCGGTTTCCCGCGACCCCGCAATAGCGCTGGTAATCGATGCCGCTCGGCTCGAAATAATCGGTGTGTCCCTTGAACTCCTGCCCGACCGCATAGCGCTGCCCCTGCAACGGCTCGCCATGCGCAGGGTCCAGTCCGGTCAGCGCCAGGATACGACGCTCGACCTCGATCACCGCCGGATCTTCCGCCGACAGGTCGCCCGTCTCGCTCGTCCGATAGCTCGCATCGCCGTTCGAATCGGAGATCGTCGACGGTCGCCGCACCGCATCGATCCGCTCGATCAGCGCCGCACACAGCTCTGGCGGCAGGAAATCCTTGCGCACGAACAGGTCGAGCTTCGCGCTCGGCACCCGCTGCACGCCGGGGGCGGAAAGCCGCGCGATGACCGGTTCGGGGGCAGGCCGGAGCCGCTGGAGGGAGATGCTCGGACATCCGCGTCTTCTGCCAACCCCGAACGCGATGCGCTACCCCATCGGAATGCGGGCAACCAACGCGCAAGCCATTGACGCGGAATTGTAACATGGCATGCCTACGCGACGAGATGCGGGAAAATGGGGTGGGTCGCGGATGCGATTGAAGCTGGACGCGCGGGCGCGCCGTATCTTGCGGCGTATGCCGGTCGTGAATGTCTATAGTGTCGTCGAACTCGCGCTGCTGGCCGGGCTGGCGGTGCAGTGCGCGCGGCTGGCCTGGACGATCGTGACGCCGATCACGCCGCTCGGCGACTGGCGTCCGGCTGCGGCGATGGTGGTCGGTTCGCCTGCCGACATCCTCCGTGGCTTCGACCCGTTCTTCCGTCTGGGCGGTGCCGGCGGCCAGCCCTCCACCGTGACGTCGCTGCAACTCACGCTGTTCGGCACGCGCATGGACGAGGCGATGGGGCGCAGCTCCGCGATCATCGCCGGCCCCGACGGCGTGCAGCAGAGCGTCGCGATCGGCGACGAGATCCAGCCCGGGGTGCGGCTCAAGGCGGTCGCGTTCGATCACGTCACGATCGACCGCGGCGGCGCCGACGAAGACCTGTTCCTCGACCAGTCCGGCGCCGTCACTCCGGTCGCGCCCGGTGCCGCTCCGGTCGGCGCGCCCACCGCGTCTTCCGGCATCCCCGCAGTCGGCATCCCGGTCGCGCAGCTCCGCAGCGAGATCGGCTTCATCCCGCGGATCGACGGCGGCCGCATCAGCGGGCTCACCGTCCGCGCGCAAGGTACCGGCAACGCCTTCCGCTCGGCCGGGCTCAAGGACGGCGACGTCGTCACCTCGATCGGCGGTCGTCCCGTCTCGGGCCCCGGCGATCTCGACCGGATCGCCAAGGATTTCGCGGGCGGCGGCAACGTCCCCATCACCGTAGAACGCGGCCAGGATACCCTGCCGCTCGCCATCACGATCGCGCCACCCAAATGAAAACGGCCACATGAAAAAACTGATCCTCGGTCCGGTCGTTGCGCTCGCGCTGGCGGCAAGCGTCCACGCACAGACCACGCTCAACGTCCGCGACGCCGATATCCGCGCGTTCATCGCCGATGCCGCCAAGGTCACCGGGCGGACCTTCATCATCGACAACCGCGTCGCGGGAAGGTGACCGTCGTCACCGATCGCCCGCTGTCGCGCTCCGAATATTACGAGGTCTTCCTCTCGACCCTGCGCGCCAACGGCCTCGTCGCGGTGCCGACCTCGAACGGGGCGTTCCGCGTCCAGCCGCTCGACAACGCCGCTTCGCAGCCCAGCCGGATCGGCGTCGCGGGGGCCGCGCGCAACAGCTACGTCACCGAGATCGTCCGCCTTCGTGCGATCGACGCGCAGTCCGCGGTGGAGACGGTTCGCCCGCTGGTCAGCGCGCAAGGCTCGGTCAGCGCGAACCGCGGCGGCAACAGCCTCGTCGTCGTCGATTTCGCCGACAACATCCGCCGCATCCGCGAAGTCCTCCGCCGGATCGACACCGACACCTCGTCGACCCGCGTCGTCGCGCTGAAAAACGCCAGCGCCAAGGAGATCGCCACCGCGCTCCAGGGCTTGATCGGCGCGGGCACCGGGGCGGGCAGGGCGGTGCAGCCGCGACCGGCCCTAGCGCCTCGGTCGTCGCCGTCGAAGGCTCGAACGCGGTCGCGCTTCGCGGCGATCCGACCACCGTCGCCCGCCTCGCGCAGGTCGCCGCCGACCTCGATCAGAAGGCGCGCAACGGCACCGAGATCAGGGTCGTCTTCCTCGAAAATGCCGATGCCGAGCAGTTGCTGCCGGTGCTCCAGGAACTCGTCGGCCAGACCCCGACCCAGCCCGTCCAGACTGCCTTGTCGCGCTCGAACTTCGGATCGAGCAGTACCAACGGCGCGTCCGGCGGCCAGTCGAACATGTCGCAGCCGCAGATCCCGCAGTCGGGGCCGTCACCGAGCGGCGGGGGTGGCGGCTCGGGCCAGCCCGCGATCACCGCGGCCGGCGGCAAGACCGCCGCGGTCGTGACGCGCTTCGCCGGCGCCAACGCGATCGTCATCGCCGCCCCCGCCGAGATCCAGCGTCAGCTCAACGACGTCGTCCGCCAGCTCGACACCCGCCGCGAACAGGTGCTGGTCGAGGCGATCGTCGCCGAAGTGTCGGATTCGACTGCCCGCACGCTCGGCGCGCAGTTCATCGTCGGCGACCCCAGCGGCGGCGCGTTCGGCGCGTCCACCTTCTCCAACTCCGCGCCCAACATCCTGCAGATCGCCGGCGCGATCGGCGCGACCCAGCTCAACACGTCGAGCACGACGACGGTCAACACCGACGGCAGCACGACGACGACCAACACCACCAGCGACGCCGCGAATACGCTGCAACAGTCGGCGATCAGCTCGATCCTCGCGGCAACCGGCGGTTTCGGCGGTTTCGGCGGCAAGATCGGCAGCACCTTCTTCGGCGCGATCATCAACGCGGTGAAGAGCGACACGACCTCGAACCTGCTCCAGGTCCCGCATCTCGTCACGCTCGACAACCAGGAGGCGCACAGCCTCGTCGGGCAGGAAATCCCGATCACCACGGGGCAGGCGCTCAGCACCAATTTCGACAATGCGTTCCGGACTACGCAGCGGCAGAATGTCGGTATCGAATTGACGGTGCGGCCTCAGGTGAACTCGTCGGGTACGGTTAAGTTGAACCTTCGCCTCGAGGTCAGCTCGATCGCCGGTCCGGTGTCGAGCGACAATAGCGACCTGATCCTCAACAAGCGCGAGGTCGAGACCGTCCGCACCGTGGACGACGGCCAGATCGCGGTCATCAGCGGCCTGCTCGACGACAATGAGCGCCGCACGATCGAGAAGATCCCGCTGCTCGGCGACATCCCGGTGCTCGGCCACCTGTTCACGTCGAAGGCGAAACAGCGGTCGAAGACCAATTTGATGATCTTCATCCGCCCGACGATCCTGCGCACCGCGGAGGACAGCCGCAAGCTGACCGAACAGCGCTACGGTTATGTCCGCCTGCAACAGGGCTTGCAGGAGCCGGGCGCCGAGCCGTCGATCGACCAGCTCGTCCGCGATTACATGGGTGCCGCGCCGCCGATCCCGTCCGGCCCGACCCCCGGCAGCATCGAAGACCCGCGCATCGCAGTCCCCGTGCGGACCTCGACGATGGTCGTCCGGCCCAAGAAATGATCATCCGCGAAGGCCATGAGATCGAAGGTCTTCCTTCCCCCTCCCGCTTGCGGGAGGGGTCGAGAGGGGCTGCCTTACTCACGGACGAAGCGATCGAGGGATATGCCGTGCCCTCCCCGACCCCTCCCGCAAGCGGGAGGGAGCAGTGAAGCGTTACCGTCGCTGGACATCCCCCAGATCACGATCCCCTACGCCTTCGCCCGAAAATTCGGCGTCGTCATCGACCACACCGACACCGATTCGCACCTCACCATCGCCATGCGCGCCGGCGCAGACCCGAAAGTCCTGCTCGAACTCCGCCGCTACCTCGCCCGCCCGTTCGACGTGACCTTCGTCGAACAGATCGCCTTCGACCGCCTCCTCTCCAACGTCTACGCGATGGACGGCCAGGCCAACGCGCTCGCCGCGGTCGGCATGGGCGACGAACTCGACCTGCTCGCCGGCGACATGCCGACCGCGGAGGATCTGCTCGACACCGCCGACGACGCCCCCGCGATCCGCCTGATCAACGGCATCATCGCCGACGCCGCGCGCAACGGCGTGTCCGACATCCACATCGAACCGTACGAGACCGGTCTAGTCGTCCGCATGCGGATCGACGGCGTGCTCCGCGAGACGCTGCGCATGCCGCCCAACGTCGCGCCGGTCGTGGTCAGCCGCATCAAGGTGATGGCGCGCCTCGACATCGCCGAACGCCGCGTGCCGCAGGACGGCCGCATGGGGCTGACACTCGGCGGCAAGCTGCTCGACGTCCGCGTCTCGACGCTGCCGAGCCGCGCGGGCGAGCGCGTGGTGCTGCGTATCCTCGACAAGGAGAATGCCGGCATCGATCTGGAGGCGCTCGGCCTGCCGCCCGCGCTGTTCGCGTTGCTGAACGAAGCGCTGAGCGAACCCAACGGCATCATCCTCGTCACCGGCCCGACCGGCTCGGGCAAGACCACCTCGCTCTACGCCGCGCTCCGCCTGCTCAACGACGGCAGCCGCAACCTCCTGACCGTCGAGGACCCGGTCGAGTACGCCGTCGACGGCGTCGGCCAGACGCAGGTCAACCCGAAGGTCGGCCTCACCTTCGCGGCGGGCCTGCGCGCGATCCTTCGCCAGGACCCCGACGTCGTGATGGTCGGCGAAATCCGCGACCGCGAGACCGCCGAGATCGCCGTGCAGGCGTCGCTCACCGGGCATCTCGTGCTGTCGACCGTCCACACCAACGACGCGATCGGTGCGATCACCCGCATGCGCGACATGAAGGTCGAGAGCTTCCTGCTCGCCTCGACGCTGCGCGCGGTGATCGCCCAGCGCCTCGTCCGCCGCCTGTGCCCGACCTGTCGCAAGGCGGTGCCCGCCTCCGATACGGTAGCCCCGTTGCTCGGTATCGCCCCGGAAGCGATCGTTCACGTCGCGCAAGGCTGCGAAGACTGCAACCAGACCGGCTACAAGGGCCGTATCGGCGTCTTCGAAGCGGTCCGCATCGACGACACCATCCGCCGCCTGATCAACACCGACGGCCACGAATCCGAAATCACCGCGCACGCCTTCGCCAAGTTCCCGAACCTGGCGCAGTCGGCGCGCGACCTAGTCCTGACCGGGCAAACCACCGCCGAAGAAGCCGTCAGAGTATCCCGCCGCGACACGACCGAAGTGCTGGAAGAGGTGGCCGATGCGTAACCCCTCTTCCCCCTCCCTGAAAGGGAGGGGCCGGAGTGGGTAGGCCGGCTCGGGCCACCGACCCCCGCATCATAACCCAACCCACCCCCAACCCCTCCCTTCCAGGGAGGGGCGCAAGTCGTGGCTGATTTCGACTATATCGCGATCGACACCAAAGGCGCCGAACGCCGCGGCCACGTCGCCGCGCCCGACATGGACGTCGCGCGCGCCACCCTCGACGCGCGTAAATTCTACGTCGTGAAGATCACCCCGGCGCCCCACCACAGGCCACCAAGGGCCGCCCGCTGTTCGGTCTCCAGCTCGGCACGCCGAAGATGTCGGGCAAGAACCTCACCCTCTTCACCCGCCAGCTCGCCACGCTCAACCGCGTTTCCCCGCTGGAGGAGTCCCTCCGCACCATCACCCGACAGACCGAGCAGGACAGCGTCCGCACCCATAGTCCAGCACGTCCACGCCGGCGTCGTCGAAGGCCGCCGCCTCGCCGACGCGATGGCGCGCGAACCCAAGAGCTTCCCGCCGCTCTACCGCGCGATGGTGTCGGCCGGCGAAAGCTCGGGCTCGCTCCCGACCATCCTCGACCGCTTGGCGGCCCTGCTCGAACGCCAGGCCGAGATCCGCGGCAAGCTCATCACCGCGCTGGCCTATCCCTCCATCCTCGCGCTCGTCGCGCTAGGGGTAGTGACCGCACTGATGATGTTCGTCGTCCCCCAGGTGGTCGAGCAATTCGACACCGTTGGCCAGCAATTACCGTTACTTACGCGCATGGTGATGGCCTTCTCGGCATTCCTGGTCGGCTATTGGTGGGTGATCGTTCTTGGCCTAACCCTGTCTAACCTTCTTTTGTGGCGCGCCCTCAAGGACCCCACCTTCCGCCTCGCCTTCGACAGCTGGCTGCTCCGCATTCCGATGCTTGGCCGCATGATCCGAGACCTCCACGCAGCCCGCATGGCGCGCACGCTTGGCACGATGGTCGCCAGCCGCCTGCCGCTGCTCGACGGCCTCAACCTCACCGCCAGCACAATCCATAATCGCCGCCTGCGCCTCGCCTCTGACCAGATCGTCGACGCGATTCGCGGCGGCGGCTCGCTGTCGGCCGCGATGCGCCGCGCAGGCGTGTTCCCCCGCTGCTGACCTATCTCGCAGCATCGGGCGAAGCCGCCGGTCGCCTCGACGAGATGCTGGAGCGCGCCGCCGACTATCTCGAACGCGAGTTCGACCGCTTCACCGCCACCGCATTGTCATTGCTCGAACCGCTGATCATCGTCGTGATGGGCGGCATCGTTGCGACGATCGTGCTATCCATCCTGCTCCCGATCCTCCAGCTCAACACGCTGGCCGGACAATGAGGTCGTACATGCGTCCAGAAGACAAAAGAAGCGCCGCGAGGCGAGGCTTTACCCTCGTCGAGTTGATGGTGGTGATCGTCATCATCGGCCTGCTCGCGACGATCGTCGCGCTCAACGTGCTGCCGTCCGGCGACACCGCGCGGATCCAGAAGGCCAAGGCCGACATCGCCCAGATCGAGGGCGGCCTTGAACTCTACAAGCTCCAGAACATGACCTTCCCCAACACCTCGCAGGGCTTGAACGCACTGGTCAGCGCGCCCGCGGGCCTGACCGATCCCTCGCGCTATCAGCGCGGCGGCTATCTCAAGAAGCTGCCGAACGATCCCTGGGGTCGCCCGTATCTCTATGCGTCACCCGGCACGCACGGCGAGGCCGATGTCTGGACCTTCGGGGCCGACGGCAAGGAAGGCGGCGAGGGGATCGATGCCGATATCGGTAGCTGGCAATAAGCGCGAAGCCGGTTTCACGCTGGTCGAGCTGATGGTCGTGGTCACGATCATCGGCCTTGCATCCGCCGTCGCCGTCCTCGTCATGCCGGACCCGCGCGGCCGCGTGCTCGACGAGGCGACGCGCTTCGCCCTGCGCGCCCGTGCTGCGCACGACTCTGCGATCGTCGAGGCGCGGCCGGTGAGCGTCTGGATCAGCCGCGGCGGCTACGGTTTCGACCGGCGTTTGGCCGGAGGTTGGACGCCGATCGCGGAGAAACCGATGCGCGTCGAACGCTGGAACGACGGCACCAGGGCCAGTATAGGCGACGCCAGCGGTCGCATGCGCGTAACCTTCGACCCGACCGGGCTCGTCGACCGTCCTGCCGAAATCCGCCTCGACCGCGGCGGCGTCGCGGCGACCGTGCATATCGACGCCGACGGCAGCGTGCGCGCCGATGCGGGCTGAGCGCGGTTTTACTCTGATCGAGATCATGGTCGCGCTGGCCGTCTTCAGCCTCGCGGCGATGGCGCTCGTGCGTCTGGAAAGCGCGACGATCCGCGGCGCCTCGATCCTCGACGAAACGCTGGTCGCGCAGATGGTCGCCCGCAACGTCGCGATCGAGGCGGTGACCGACGCGCAACCGCCGACCGCAGGCCGCGTCACGGGCGTCGAGACGAACGGCGGCCAGGCCTGGACCTGGACCCGGCAGGTCAGCGCGCTCGGCGGCTCGCGCGTGCTGCGGATCGACGTGGTGGTCGCCGACCGTACCGGCACCCAACTCGGCCGCCTGACGATGGTCCGCCCCGCGCCCAACGTCGCGACTCCACAGGCGGCGACATCATGAGCGGGCGTCGTCGCGACACTGCAATCGGTACGGACGAGGTGGCGAAGTCGGCAGGCGAGGCGGGCTTTACGCTGATCGAGGTCATGGTTTCGCTGATGATCTTCGGGATGATCGCCGCGGCGGGCGTTGCCATTCTGTCGTTCAGCGTCAGGGCGCAGAGCTCGACCGGAGCCAAGCTCGACGATATCAGCGCGCTGACCCGGACGATGTCGATCCTCTCCGCGGACCTCGCCCAGGCGGCGAATCGCGTCACACGCGACGAAGCCGGAACGCGGATACCGGCGTTCGTCGGCGAAAGCGGATCGGGCGTCACGCCGATGCTCCGCCTCGTCCGCGCCGGCTGGAGCAATATCGACGGTACCGCACGGTCCAACCTGCAAAGGTCGCCTACCGCGTCGATGCGGGCACGCTCCAGCGGATCGCCTATCCGATGATCGATGGTGCCCAGCCTCTGCCCCCGGCCGCGCTGCTGACGCGCGTGCGGCAGGTCGGCCTTCGCTACCGGATCGCCGGCGCCTGGAGCGATCGCTGGGACGGCGCAGGCGGCGCGCCCTTGCCCGACGCGATGGAATTGCGTGTCCAACGCGACGACGGGACGCAGTTTCGCCAGATGTTTCTGGTCGGCACCGGCTACACGCCGATGCCCGCCGACATCAGCGAGGCTAGTTCTCCGGCGACCCCGCCTCGCAACAGGGGGCGTCCGGTGCGCCAAACTGATCCGTTGCCGTCGCGGGGTATTGAGCGGGGGCAGAGCGGGGCGCCGCGTTGCTGACCGTGCTGATGCTGGTCGCGATCATCGCCGTGATGGCCGGCGCCGCGCTGGAGAAGCTGCGACTGTCGACGCGGTTGGCGGGGAATGCCGCGACCGGCGAACAGGCGCGTGCCTATGCGCTGGCCGCCGAGACGATGGCGCTCACCCGTATCTCAAACCTGCTCGGCCAGAGCTCGAAGCGGGTCACGCTCGCCGGTAATTGGAGCAACACCCCGTTCGGTCTGCCGGTCCCCGGCGGCTTCGCGACCGCGCGCGTACGGGATGGTGCGAATTGCTTCAACCTCAACAGCCTGGTGCGGATGACCGGACCCGGCGTCTACACGACGCAACGCGAGGCCCGCCCGCAGTTCGTCCGCCTGATGCGGCTCCTCGATGTGCCGGTACAGGTCGCCGAACAGGTCGCGGCAGGCACGGCGGACTGGATCGACACCGATCAGGATCAGCAGCAGATGGGGGCGGAGGACGGCGCCTATCTAGGTCGGGAGACGCCATATCGTACCGCCGGTACGCTGATGACCGACCCGAGCGAACTGCGGGCGGTGCTCGGCATGACCCCGGAAATCTACGCCAGGCTGCGGCCCTGGATCTGCACGCTGCCGATCGCGAAACCATCGCCGATCAACGTCAATACGCTGTTGCCCGAACAGGCGGTGCTGCTGGCGATGATGTATCCCGATACGCTGTCGATCGGCAACGCGCAGCAGGCGTTGCTGCGGCGGCCGGTCCAGGGCTATGCCGAGATCGGCCAGATGCAGACGAGCCTGTCGCTGCTCGGGGCTTCGACGATCGCGCCAGGCGCGGAAGCCACGGTCGTCTCGAAATGGTTCACGCTCGATATCGACGTGACGCTCGGCCGCACGCAAATGCAGGAACGTGCGTTGATCGATGCGAACAGGGTTCCCGCGCAGCTCGTATCGCGGCAATGGGGCGAGCCATCATGACGACGCTGTTGTTCCTTCCCGCCGGCGAGACCGGATATCGCTGGATGCGCGTCGTGGACGCGCGTGGTCGGGGAGGAAGGAATTCCCGAAGCGATCGACGACGAGACGATCGCGGTGGCGCCGGCCGAGGCGGTGACGCTGCATTGGGCGGAATTGCCCTCCCGCTCGACGGCGCAGGCGACCGCCGCCGCACGGATACTGGCGGCCGAGGCGAGCGCATCGCCGCTCGTGGAACTCCATGTCGCGGTCGGGGACGAGGGCGCGAGCGACCGTCCGATCGGCGTCGTCGGTGCGGCCACGATGCGCGAGTGGCTGCGGATGCTCGCCGAAGCGGGCGTCGATCCGGTCGCCGTGATTCCCGCGCCGATGCTCCTGCCGCGGCCCGAAGAGGGTACGCGCGCGCCGAGCTTGCCGGCAGCGGCGTGGTGCGCGGTACGTCGAGCGGGTTCGCGGACGAGGCGCGTCTGACCGAGCTCGTGACCGGGGGCAGCGCGCCGGCGACGATCGACCGCGACACGCTGGAAGCGGCGATCGTTGCCGCCGCCGCATCGCTCCCGCTCGACCTCCGCCAAGGCCCGTTCGCGCGGCGGCGCCGGTTCGCGATCGACTGGCGGCTGATCCGGCGACTGGCATTGTTGTCGCTGACGATCCTGGCGGTGACTCTTGCCATCTCGCTCGTTCGCATCGCCAAATACAGTTTTGGCGCGGATGCGTTGGAGGCGGAAGCCAATACGGTGGCCGTCACCGGCCTGCCGCGTGGCGAGACGGTTGTCGATGCCGCCCGCCAACTCGACGAGCGGCTGTCGCGCGTGCGTGGGCCTGGGCTCGGGTTCACCAATACGACGGCGGCGGCGTTTGCGGCGGTACGCGCTACGCCGGGAGCGAAGTCACCGGGCTCGATTTTCAGGCGAACGGCGACCTGCGACTGTCTGTAGCAGTCGAGCGCGAGGCGTTGGCCACCGATCTCAAGCGCGCGCTGGAGTCGGCGGGCTTCACCGTCCGCGCGGGTGTGTTCCAGGCGGCGGCCGGGCGGGTGACGGGTGAACTTACGATCAGTCCAGCATCGGGGAGCGGACGATGACCGGCCTGAAGACTTGGTTCGAAGGGCGTTCGCTCAGGGAGCGGCGCCTGCTGCTCGTGATGGCCACGCTCGCGGTGCTCACGTTGCTGTGGGCGGTGATCATCCGCCCGGTCGGCGATGGTCTGTCGAGCGCCCGCGAACGCCACGCCAGCGCGGTGACGCGGCTCGGCGAGACTCGCGCGCAGGTTGCCACGTTGCGCGATATCCAGCGGACGCGCGCGACGCCGCTGACGGGGGCACTTGCCGACGTGGTGCGTGCCGAGGCCGATCAGGCCGGTTTCGCGCTCGCGTCGCTCGATCAGGATGGTGCAGACCGCGTCCGTGTCGGTATCCAGTCGGCGCGTCCTGCTGCACTGACCGCGTGGCTCGCGCGGCTCGAACGGCTCGGCATCCTCGTCGACTCGGTTACGATGACCGACAAGGGGGACAAGACCGTCGGCGTCGCGCTCACGTTGAAGGCGCGGGCGGCATGAGGCGGATTCGACTGCGGACCGGACCCGCGGCGTTGTTCGGCGGCATGCTGCTGATCGCGCTGATCGTCTTCCTGCCGATGCGCGCGGTACTCGGCTGGGTCGGTGTCGGTGACGAAGGGCTCGTCGCACGCCGCGTCTCGGGCACGATCTGGGGCGCGACCCTGACCGACACTCGGTTCGGCGATCTTGCGCTCGGCAACCTGCACGCACGGCTGTCGCCCCTGCCGCTGCTGGTCGGCCGCGCGACGATCGTCTTCGCCGGTCCCGAATCGGTATCTGCCAAACCTCTCACAGGCTCGGCAAGCGTCAGTCGCCACGGCTTCGGCGTCGACCACATGACCGCCACCGTCGCGACCGGTCGGTTGTTCGCACCGGTGCCCGTCTCCGCGCTCGATCTCGACGACGTGTCGGTCCGCTTCCGCGACGGGCAGTGCGAAGCCGCCGAGGGCCGCGTCCGCGCGACGCTGGCGGGCGAGGTCGGCGGGATCGCCCTGCCGCAGTCGGTGAGCGGCACCGCGCGCTGCGACGGCACTGCTTGCTCCTGCCGCTCGCGAGCCAGTCCGGCACCGAAAGCATCGCGCTCAGGATCAAAGGGGCAGGGACCTACCGTGCCGAACTTTCGCTGCGCCCGTCCGATCCGCTGGCCGTCCAGAAGCTCGAACAGGCCGGCTTCGTAAACGGCCCGAACGGTTACCGTCTCGCCATCGAGGGACGATTTTGAGGCGTTTATGCAAGTCGGCGGTTGACGGGGACCGACGACCCCGCTAGGGGCGACGCCTTCGCGGCGATCGTAGTTCAATTGGTTAGAGCGTCGGCTTGTGATGCCGGATGTTGCGGGTTCAAGTCCCGTCGGTCGCCCCATTATCTCAGTATTTTCGACGAGCCCCCGCACTGCGGGCGCTTTGGGCTGGTCAAACGCCCCAGAAAATAATATTTCGCCTCCCGGTAATTTTATTCCTCCTCAGGAGCCGGCGATGACAGCGGTTTGGGACCTTCCCGATTTCGACGACCACGAGGGCGTTCATGCCTTCACCGATCCCGAATCGGGCCTGCGCGCGGTAATTGCGCTGCACTCCACCAAGCTCGGGCCGGCAGCTGGCGGCACGCGCTTCTGGCATTATGCCGATAACGGTCGCGCGGTGACCGACGCGCTGCGCCTGTCGCGCGGCATGAGCTTCAAGAACGCGATGGCCGGGCTCGAGCTCGGCGGCGGCAAGGGCGTGGTCCTCGCGGCCAAGCCCGGCGATGTCATCACGACGGCGCAGCTCGAGGCGTTCGGCCGCGCGGTCGATTCGCTCGGCGGTCGTTACGTGACGGCGGAAGACGTCGGCATGTCCGAAGAGCGGATGAAGGTAATCGCTACGCAGACGCGCTACGTCTCGGGGCTGCCGGTCGCGAGCGGCGCTGCCGGCGGCGATCCCGGACCGTACACCGCGCTGGGTATCTATCTCGGCGTGAAAGCGGCGGCGGCTCGCGGCCTCGGCGCGACCGACATGAAGGGCGTGCGCGTCGCGATCCAGGGCGTCGGGTCGGTCGGCGGCGGGCTCGCGCGGTTGCTCGCCAAGGACGGCGCGGTGCTGACGCTGGCTGATGTCGACGAAGGCCGTGCACAGAAGCTTGCCGGTGAACTCGGCGCGACCGCGGTTGCGGCCGAGGCGATCCTGACGACCGAGGCGGATATCTTCAGCCCGAATGCGCTCGGCGCGATCCTGACCGAGATGTCGATCGCGGCGTTGAAGGCGAAGGTCGTTGCAGGCGGTGCGAACAACCAGCTGAGCGTGCGCGAGGACGGCGCGCGCCTGCATGCTCGCGGTATCCTGTACGCGCCGGATTATGTGATCAACGCGGGTGGGATCATCAACGTCGGTCTCGAATATCTGGGTCATGGTGACGAAGCCGAAGTGAAGGCACGGATCGCCCGTATCCCTGAGCGCCTGACCCAGGTCTGGGACGAAAGCGACCGCTCGGGCGAGCCGTCGTCGGACGTCGCGGACAGCATCGCCAAGCGCCTGATCGGTCGCTGAACCTAGGCGACCGTTGCTCGGGCCGAGGGCGCACGCTCCAGTTACTCCCGTCATCCTGACGAAAGTCAGGATCCAGAGTAACGGTACGTTGCCCTTTGCGGCTCTGGATCCTGACTTCCGTCAGGATGACGGCGTACGGGAGGGGCGCCCCCTCCCCGAGAAGCGAGGGGCTATAACTCCCGCGTGACGTCAGCGAATTAAGCCAATAAGGCTACATCCAGTGGCCACCTTACACGCCTTCGCAAATCCAGCGCGCTTTCTGCAGATCGCCAAGCCGTTGACTCCGTTGCTCTTCTGGCTCGGCGTCGCCTTCATCGTGCTCGGCTGCTGGGCAGGCCTGACGCAGACCCCGCCCGATTACCTCCAGGGCGAGACGGTCCGTATCCTCTACATCCACGTGCCCGCCGCGTGGCTCGGCATGGGCGGGTGGAGCGGGATCGCGATCTCCAGCATCATGTTCCTCGTCTGGCGCCACCCGCTCGCCAGCGTCGCCGCGCGCGCGATCGCGCTGCCGGGCGCGGTATTCGCCGCGCTCTGCCTGATGACCGGTTCGATCTGGGGGCGGCCGACCTGGGGAACGTGGTGGCAATGGGACGGCCGGCTGACCTCGATGCTGCTGCTGTTCTTCGTCTACCTCGGCTACATGGCGCTCGCGAAGGCCGATGCGGATCGAGGCGGCGACGGGCGCGTGCCGGCGCTGTACGGGATCGCCGGATCGGTGCTGCTGCCGATCATCCGCTATTCGGTGGTGTGGTGGAACACGCTGCATCAGGGGCCAAGCATCGGGCTGACCAAGTCGACGATCGACGGCTCGATCCTGTGGCCGCTGCCGATCATGCTGGCCGGCTTCACCTTCGCGTTCGCGGGGATCGTGCTGATGCGGATGCGGACGATGCTCGCCGTTGCGAAGACCGAAGCCCGCATGCGCAGGATGGCCAGAGCATGAACCCCTGGCCGTTCGTAACTGCCGCATATGTCGTGACGCTCGGTGGCGGTGCGATCCTCGCGCTACTGAGCTACCTCGCGATGCGGAAGGCCGAGAAGTGAAGGCCAAGCATCAACGCCTGACGCTCGCGCTGCTGGCGCTCGGCGCGGTCGTAGTTGCGGGCCTGCTCGCGCTGTCGGCGCTCAAGGACCAGGCCGCATTCTTCTACGCACCGTCCGACGTGCGCCGCGACGGCCTGCCGCTCGGTCGCGCGGTCCGGCTCGGCGGGATGGTCGAGAGTGGCTCGATCAAGCGTGCATCCGACGGAATCACCGTCCATTTTGTAGTCACCGACGGGCTGGCGACCACCCCCGTCGTCTTCGCCGGCATCGTCCCCGACCTGTTCCGCGAGAAATCGGGCGTCGTTGCCGAAGGCCAGTTCCAGCCGAACGGCAGCTTCGTCGCCTCGAACCTGCTCGCCAAGCATGACGAGAAATACATGCCGCCCGAAATGGCCGGCAAGATGCACGAAACCAAGACACTCGAACCGGACGCTAAGCAGTGATCGCCGAAGCAGGCCTCGCCGCGCTCTGGTTCGCGGGCGCGCTGGCGGCGTTGCAGCTGGTGATGGCGGCGATCGGCATCGCACGCGATCGTGACGACGTGGCGGCGGCCGTACGACCTGTGGCGATCGTTCAGGGGCTGCTTGCGCTGCTGGCGATGGCGCTCCTGATCGAGCTGTTCCTCGAGTCCGACATGTCGGTGAAGCTGGTTGTCGAGAACAGCCATTCCGCCAAGCCGTGGCTTTACAAGTTTGCTGGCGCATGGGGGAATCACGAAGGCTCGATGCTGCTCTGGGTGACGATCCTGGGGCTGGCCGGCGGGGCGGTCGCGATCTTCGAGCGCTCGCTTCCCGAACGCACGCTGACCGCGACGCTCGGCGCCCAGGCGACGATCGCGCTCGGCTTCTACGCGTTTCTGCTGTTCTCCTCGAACCCGTTCGCGCGGCTCAATCCGGCAGCGCCCGACGGCCTCGGGCTCAACCCGCTGTTGCAGGACCCCGGCTTGGCGTTCCATCCGCCGACGCTCTACACGGGGTATGTCGGCCTTTCGGTCGCCTTCTCGTTTGCCGTCGGCGCGCTCGTCACCCGCGACGTGGGACCGGCGTTCGCGAAGGCAATGCGGCCTTGGGTACTAATCGCGTGGATATTCCTGACGCTAGGCATCACCGCTGGCAGTTACTGGGCGTATTACGAGCTCGGCTGGGGCGGCTGGTGGTTCTGGGACCCAGTCGAGAATGCGTCCCTGATGCCGTGGCTCGCCGCGACTGCGTTGCTCCACTCGGTGACGGTTCTCGCGACACGCGACGGATTGCGTGCGTGGACGATCATGCTGGCGGTGGTCGCGTTCTCGATGTCGATGATCGGCACGTTCCTGGTCCGCTCGGGCATCCTGACGAGCGTCCACGCCTTCGCGGTCGATCCGGAGCGGGGCGCGTTCATCCTGGCGTTGCTCGCGATCTATATTGGCGGTGCGCTTGCGTTGTTCGCCGCGCGGATCGGCACCGTCCGTGCTGGCACGACCTTCGATCCGGTCAGTCGCGAAGGCGGGCTGGTCGCCAACAACCTGCTCCTTTCGGTAATCCTCGGGATCGTCCTGATCGGCACGCTCTACCCGATCGTCGCGGCGAGCTTCGACGTGCAGCTGTCGGTCGGCCCACCGTTCTTCAACAAGGCCGCGGGGCCGATCGCGTTGCTGCTGGTCGCGGTGATGGCGGTCGGGCCGTTGCTGCGCTGGCGGCGTGACGACGCAAAGGCGGTGTTCGGCCGTGTGATGCTGCCGATTGGCGCAACGGTCGCGGCCGCGCTTGCGCTGTTGTTCGTGTGGCCGGGTTGGCTCCCCTGGGCCGGGCTGTCGCTCGCCGCAGGGCTCGCTGTCGCCAGCGTCGCGCCGCTTTGGAAGCGAAATCTCAGGCGCACGCCGTTGTTTACCTACGGCATGGTCATCGCGCATCTCGGCATCGCTGTGAGCCTCGCGGGGATGGCGTCGGACAGCGCGTTTACCAAGGAAACGCTGGTCGCGGTGCGCTCGGGTGAACCAGCGCGGGTCGGGCCTTACACCGTGACGCTGGATGGAATATCGCCCGTGATCGGCGAAAACTGGTCAGCCCTCGAAGCACGACTCACCGCAACGCGAGGCGGCAGAGAGAGCATCTTGCGCCCGCAACTCCGCTTTTTCGCCAACCCGCCAACCAGCACCAACGAGTCCGCCATTCTGACGGTGCTCGACGGCCAACTCTATACCGTACTCGGCCAGCCGGATGGGCAGGGACGGTGGCAGCTTCGACTGTGGTGGAAGCCGTTCGTGACGTTGATCTGGTTCGGCGGCGTGCTGATCGCGTTGGGCGGGGCGCTGTCGCTGCTCGGCCGGGTGCGGCGTGAGCGACGTGCCGCAACACGGGCTGAATGGGCATGAAGCGGTTCGCACTCTGGGCACCGCTGGCGATCTTTGCGCTGCTGTTCGCGGTAGTAGCGAGCGGGCTGTTCCGGCCTGCCGAGAAGGTGGTGCGATCGGCGATGGTCGGCAAGCCGCTCCCCGATTTCGCGCTGCCCGCAATGGTCCCCGGCAAGCCGGGCCTGACCAGCGCGTCGTTCCGGCAGGGCAAGCCGCGGTTGCTCAACGTGTTCGCAAGCTGGTGCATCCCGTGCATCGCCGAGGCACCGCAGCTTATGCGGTTGAAGGCGATGGGCGTGCCGATCGACGCGATCGCGATCCGCGACACCGCGCCGGCGATTGCCGGGTTCCTCCGACGCAACGGCGATCCGTACGAGCGGATCGGCAGCGATCGGGCCAGCCAGGTGCAATTGGCGCTGGGCTCGTCGGGCGTGCCGGAGACGTTCGTGATCGACGGCCGCGGGATCGTCGTGAAGCAGATCATCGGCGACATCCGGCCGGAGAATGTCGCCGAGATCGCCCAGGCTGTGAAGGATGCGCGATGAGGAACTCGCACTTCATTCCCCTCCCGCTTGCGGGAGGGGTTAGGAGAGGGTTTTCTTCTCAGGGGCATCCGCGCGTTCGCGTCATGCCCTCCCCGGCCCTTTCGCTTGCGGGAGGGGAGCTGTTTGCGGCGCTGTTGCTTTGCGCTTCGCCGGCCGTCGCCCAACCTGTCACGCCGCCCGCGCATTATGCCAACGTTCAACTCGCCGACCCGACCAAAGAAGCCTCCGCGCGCGCGCTCATGGAGACGCTGCGGTGCCTTGTCTGCCAGGGCCAGTCGATCGCCGACAGCGATGCCGACATGGCGGCCGACATGCGGGCGCTGGTCCGCGAACGGATCGAACGCGGCGAGAAGCCCGCGTCGATCTGCGACTGGCTGATCGCCCGCTACGGTGACTATGTGACCTATGATCCGCCGCTGTCGGGGCTGACCTGGCCGCTGTGGCTCGCGCCGATCCTGCTGCTCGGCGTCGGCGGCTGGATCGCGCGGTCGAGTTTCCGGCGAAGGACACGCTGATGGGCTGGGTATGGCTTGCCGCGATCGGTGCGGGCGTCTTCGCGCTGCTCGCAGTGCTGAAGGTCGATCGACTGCTGTGGACGATGGTTGCATCGGCGTTGATGCTGGGCGCGGCGGGTTACGCGTTGCAGGGGCAGCCGGGGCTCGTTGGGCACCCCGTCACGACCGGTCTCGCAGCGACGCCCGACGATGGCGCGATGCTAGAACTGCGCGATCAGATGCTGGAGCGGTACACCGGAGCGGCTGCGTATCTGGTGGCGGCGGACGCGATGACGCGGATCGGCGATCGCCGTGCGGCGGTGCAGGTGTTGCTAGGCGGGATTCGGATCGCGCCGAAGAGCGTGGTGTTATGGACCGGACTCGCTAACGCGCTGTCCGCACACGATGCGAACCAGGTTTCCCCGCCGGCGCTGTTCGCGTTTCAACAGGCGACGCGACTAGCCCCGAAGCATCCGGCGCCGCCGTTCTTTCTGGGGCTGGCGTATGTCCGAGCAGGGGAGTTTGCGAAGGCTCGGCCATATTGGGCGAAGGCTTTGGCGCTAACCCCATCGGATATCTCGTATCGCGGTGAGATAGCAGTTCGACTGGCGTTGCTCGACCGATTGCTTGCTGCTCAGGACGCTGAAACGCCGCGCCAATAATCCCGTCATCCTGACTTACGTCGGGATGACGGGATGAAGGCTTACTGACCCCGGCCGGTCTTCGACTGCAGTTCGTCGATCTTCTTCGACGCATCCGCCTTGGTCAGCGTCTCGTCGAATTCCTCGTGCGCTTCCTCGGACAGCGTCTTGAGGTAGCTCGCCTGCGCACCGGTCATCTTCTCGTCGCCGGTGGTCCAGTCGTCGAGGTCCTTCTCGGCGTTCGAGAACGGTTCGGACTTGGGGTTCGGGGTGTCGGACATTGGAAATTCCTTTCCCCTGTCCAACACCCATGTTCCGTATCCGTTCCCTATCAGCCGGCCCAAGCTTCGTAAGGTAAACCTAGATCATCCGCGACCGCCTTGTACGCGATCTTGCCCTTGTAGACGTTCAGCCCGTTGGCGAGATGCGGGTCGGCCTTCATCGCCGCCTCCGCACCCAGATTGGCCAGCTTCAACGCGAACGGCAGCGTCGCGTTGTTCAGCGCGAACGCCGAGGTCCGCGCGACTGCGCCTGGCATGTTGGCGACGCAGTAATGGATCACGCCGTCGACCTCGAACACCGGGTCCTCGTGCGTCGTGGCATGCGACGTCTCGAAGCACCCGCCCTGATCGATCGCGATGTCGACCAGCACCGAGCCGCGCTTCATCGTCTTCAGCATCTCGCGGGTGACGAGCTTCGGCGCAGCGGCCCCCGGCACGAGTACCGCGCCGATCACCAGATGCGCGTTCTTGACCGCTGCTGCGATCGCAGCCTTCGAGGCGTAGGCGGTCTTGATCTGGCTGGAGAAGAACATGTCGAGTTCGGCCAGCCGATCGTTCGAGATGTCGTAGATCGTCACGTCGGCGCGCATGCCGACCGCCATCTGCGCGGCGTTGACGCCCGAGACGCCGCCGCCGAGGATCGCGACTTTGGCAGGTGCAACACCGGGGACGCCGCCGAGCAGGACGCCACGTCCGCCCTGCTCCTTTTCGAGATAATGCGCGCCGACCTGCACCGACATGCGGCCCGCGACCTCGGACATCGGCTTGAGCAACGGCAGCCCGCGGCGATTGTCGGTGACCGTCTCGTACGCGATGCAGGTCGCGCCGGACTTCATCAGCCCCTCGGCCTGCGGTTTGTCGGCGGCGAGGTGGAGGTAGGTGAACAGCAGGTGGCGCGGTTCGAGCATCGCGATCTCGCCCGGCTGCGGCTCCTTGACCTTCACGATCATGTCGGCGCCGGCGAACACCGCGGCGGCGGTCGGCAGGATCGTCGCGCCCGCGTCGATATAATCCTGGTCCTCGAAATCGATGCCCGATCCGGCCTGCGTCTCGACCACGACTTCGTGACCGGCCGCGACCAGTTCGGCGACCGATGGCGGGGTCAGGCCGACGCGATATTCGTGGTTCTTGATTTCCTTGGGGACACCGACGCGCATTGATTCCACTCCATTATCGTTTGCGCGATACTAGCGCGCCTTGGACGGGAAGGGTTCGCAAACTCGTTTCGATACGATAGCGCGTTTGCAAGATACGTGCATCCTTCGCCGTCGAAACGAGAAAATCTTGAGCATCACGATCGAACGCAGGATACTCGACCTGCTCGCTGCCAATTCCGACCTGACTAGCGCAGAGCTCGGCGACGCGGTCGGCCTCTCGGCGAGCGCCGCGCATCGGCGTGTCGCGCAACTGCGGGAGAGCGGCGCGATCACCGGCTACCGTGCAGTATTGTCGCGCGCGGCTCGCGGCGATCCGAGCATCGTCCTCGTCAACGTCACGCTCCGCGACCAGCGCAAGGAGACGATGGCGGCATTCGAGGCGGAGATCGTCGACTGCCCGCAGGTGGTGCAGTGCTTTTTGATGAGTGGCGAGGCGGATTACATGCTCCACGTCGAAATCCGTCACGGCGAGACGTTCGAACGCATCCACCGTGAGACGCTTTCGCAACTGCCGGGCGTGACGCGGCTGGCGTCGCATTTCGTGATCCGCGAAGTCGTCACCCGCTAGATGCCAGCGACCCTTCTCCCCTCCCTTCCAGGGAAGGGAGTAGAGTGTCGACACCTCTCTCTGCGCGCCACGATCAGCCTCGGTTAATCTACGCTAGCGCCCCGCCGTTGCCGCCCTCTACCCCTCATGCTAAATGCGCGCGCTTGGGGCACAGGGTGAAATCGGAAATTCGATGAAGATTGCTGCACTTCCGGGTCGATTCACCGTCCAGTGAGCGTCGACCAGACAGCCGCGGCCTCGACCGTGCCACCCGCCAATCTCGATCTCGAGACGGGACATCATCATTCCGACGGCATGCTGAAGCTCGCCTTCGGGGCGATCGGCATCGTCTTCGGCGATATCGGCACCAGCCCGCTCTACGCCTTCCGCGAGACCTTCGCCGGCCACCACAAGCTTGCGCTCGACGCGGCGCACATCATGGGCGTCATCAGCCTGATGTTCTGGTCGATGATGATCGTCGTGACGGTCAAATACGTCATCATCATCATGCGCGCCGACAACAAGGGCGAGGGCGGTAGCCTCGCATTGCTCGCGCTCGTCTCGGGCAAGACCAAGACAAAGCGCTGGAGCAAGGGCATCATCCTGCTCGGCGTGTTCGCGACCGCTTTGTTCTACGGCGACAGCATGATCACGCCCGCAGTGTCGGTGCTGTCGGCGGTCGAGGGCCTGGCCGTCGCCGCGCCCGCCTTTGCCGGCCTGGTGCTGCCGATCGTGATCGTCATCCTGATCGCGCTGTTCTGGGTCCAGAAGAGCGGAACCGCGCGCATCGGACTCGTCTTTGGCCCGATCATGCTGGTGTATTTCAGCGTCATCGCGGTGCTCGGTATCCTCAGCATCGTCCAGACCCCTGGCGTCCTCTGGGCGCTGTCGCCGCATTACGCGGTCGAGTTCTTCATCATCGATCCGGAGCGGGCATTCCTGGCACTTGGCTCGGTCGTGCTCGCGGTCACCGGCGCCGAGGCACTGTATGCGGACATGGGGCATTTCGGGCGCAAGCCGATCGGCCTGTCATGGCTGTTCTTCGTGCTCCCCGCGCTGATTCTGAATTACATGGGGCAGGGCGCGCTGCTGTTCCGTGATGGCCAGGCCGCGCTGGTCAGTCCGTTCTACAATCTCGCCCCCGAAAGCCTCCAGCTGCCGCTCGTCATCCTCGCGACGATGGCCGCGGTGATCGCGTCGCAGGCGGTGATCTCGGGCGCGTTCTCGGTGACGCAGCAGGCGATCCAGCTCGGCTTCATCCCGCGCCTCCGGATCGAGCACACCAGCGCCTCAACCGCCGGCCAGATCTACATCCCGCTCGTCAACGGCGCGCTGATGGTCATGGTAATCTTGCTCGTGCTGTTCTTCCGCACCTCGTCGAACCTGACGAGCGCCTACGGGATCGCGGTCACGGGCGCGATGTTCATCGACACGTGTCTGCTCGGGGTGGTGCTGTTCCGCCTGTGGAACTGGCCGAAGATCGCGGCTATTCCACTGCTGGCGATCTTCTTCACCGTCGACGGCGCTTATTTCGCGGCGAACCTCACCAAGGTGCCCGCCGGCGGGTGGTTCCCGCTGCTGGTCGGCTTCATCATCTTCACCTTCCTGACGACCTGGTCGAAGGGGCGGCAGCTGATGATCGACCGGATGCACGAGGCGGCGATGCCGATAAAGGTGTTCATTGGCTCTGCGGCAAGCTCGGCCTCACGCGTGCCGGGAACGGCTGTCTTCATGACCTCGACCGCGGACGGCGTGCCGCATGCGTTGCTCCATAACCTCAAGCACAACAAGGTGCTGCACGAGCGCGTCATTCTCCTCACCGTGAAGATCGTCGGGCAGCCTTACTGGCCCGCCAACGATCGTGCGGTGCGCGAGGAGCTTGGCGACGGCTTCCATCGGCTCGTGCTGCGCTACGGCTTCATGGAGGACGCCGATGTGCCCGCGGCGTTGCGCCAGGTCCATACTTGCGGCGCGGACTTCAAGATGATGGACACCAGCTTCTTCCTGTCGCGCCAGACGCTGCTCGCGTCGGACAAGCCCGGGATGATGCTCTGGCGCGAAAAGCTGTTCGCGTGGATGCTGCGGAATGCAGAAAGCGCGATGGAATTTTTCCGCTTGCCGACCAATCGCGTCGTCGAACTCGGCAGCCAGGTCGAGATTTGAACACGCTGTAACCCCACCACTCGCTGCCGTAAGCGCATTGGGTGCTCGGGTGTGATCAAACACGCACATCCCCGGCGAAGGCCGGGGCCCAGTTGGAAAGGTCGTGGTAACGGAGCGCGGCCTACGTCAACAACGTTTCCCAACTGGACCCCGGCCTCCGCCGAGGAGGGATTGAGCATAATGGGAAACACCCCGCAAGTGACCGAAGTAGCCCCGATCATCGTCACCGCCTTGTTTGGTCGCCAGGATACCGCGTTCTTCGATCTCTATGCGTCGCGAGCATTTCCCGCCCGAGCGCAACCAGCTCGACGCGCATCTGACTCTGTTCCATCACCTGCCGCCCTCGGGCCTCGCCGAGCTCAAGCACCGGCTCAACCAGGAAACGCGCGGCATCCGTGCCCCACAGGCGCGTGTGGGCGGCCTGATGTCGCTTGGCCGCGGTGTCGCCTACCGTATCGAATCCCCGACCTCGTCGGCATTCGCGCGCGGCTCGCCGACGCGTTCACCGGCATGCTGACGCCGCAGGACGCGGGCGGCTGGCGTCCGCACGTCACGATCCAGAACAAGGTCAGCCCGCAAATCGCGAAGCTCCTGCTCGCCAATCTACAGCGCGATTTCAGCCCGCGCGACGTCGAAATCGCCGGTCTGGGCGCATGGTGGTATCGCGGCGGACCGTGGGAAGCGATTTCCCGGCATATGTTCGCTTGACCGTCTGGAAACCGCTTCCTATAGGCCGCGCCTCGCAGGGAAGAATGCTTCCCTGACGGACGGTACGGCGAAGTAGCTCAGTTGGTTAGAGCACGGGAATCATAATCCTGGGGTCGGGGGTTCAAGTCCCTCCTTCGCTACCATTTCGGACCTGGCGCAAGGCGCCGCCGGCATATTACCCGCAGACCGACGCAAGCGATCACCAACTGCGGGAAACTCGTCTTCGCAATCGCAAAATGCGCTTCTATTGCCTTGGGTTAATGGTCAGCCTGTGTGCCGTATTTCGAGCGCACGCGTCGGCCCGGCCTTACGGGAGATACGAGTATGCGTGACAAACGCCCTGATGGGATCGCCGATTATACGGGTCCGGCCGGCGGCTGGGGAGCGCTGAAAGCGGTCGCCGTCTCGCTGAAGGCGCAGCAGATCGTCGTGCGTGGCGGCCAGACTTTGCTCAAGTCGAACCAGCCGGACGGCTTCGATTGCCCGAGTTGCGCCTGGCCCGACCCGAAACATACCTCCTCGTTCGAATTCTGCGAGAATGGCGCGAAGGCCGTTGCGTGGGAATCCACCGCGAAGACGATCGGCGCGGAGTTCTTTGCCAAGCACAGCGTGTCGGACATCTGGAAGCAGAGCGATCACTGGATCGAGGATCAGGGCCGCGTCACCGAGCCGCTCCGCTACAACGCCGCGACCGATCACTATGAGGTCGTGAGCTGGGACGAGGCGATGCGCGGGATCGGTGCGGGCCTTGCCGCCGTGCCGGACCCGAACCAGGCGGAATTCTACACCTCGGGCCGCTGCTCGAACGAGGCGGCGTTCCTGTTCCAGCTGTTCGTCCGGATGTACGGCACCAACAACTTCCCCGACTGCTCGAACATGTGCCACGAGGCGACCTCGGTCGGGCTGCCGAAGTCGATCGGGATCGGCAAGGGCACCGTAAGCCTCGAGGATTTCGATCACGCCGACCTGATCCTGTCGATCGGCCACAACCCCGGCACCAACCATCCGCGGATGATGGCGACGTTGCGCGAAGTGTCGAAGCGCGGCGGCAAGATCATCGTCTTCAATCCGCTCAAGGAACGCTCGCTCGAACGCTTCGAATCGCCACAGTCGGTGGTCGAAATGGCGACGATGTCGGCCACCCTGATCGCCAGCAGCTATTACCAGGTAAAGGTCGGCGGGGACGCGGCGGCGCTGAAAGGCATTGCCAAGGCGCTGATCGCACTCGACGAGGCCGCGAAGGTGTCGGGTGGCGAGCCTGCGCTCGACCACGCGTTCATCGCCGAGCATACCGCCGGACTTGACGACTACATCGCCGACCTCGCGACCACCGAATGGGCGGACATCGAACGCTCCAGCGGGCTTTCGCGCACTGACCTGGAAGAGGTCGCACTTGCCTATTCGAAGTCGAAGGCGGCTATCTGTTGCTACGGCATGGGCGTCACGCAGCACCGCACCGGCACCACCAACGTCCAGCAGATCGCCAATCTGCTCCTCCTGCGTGGCAACATGGGCAAGCCGGGTGCGGGCATCTGTCCGCTGCGTGGCCACAGCAACGTGCAGGGCGACCGCACCGTCGGCATCACCGAGCGGCCGATGCCGATGCTGCTTGACAACATGCGCGACGTCTTCGGGTTCGAGCCACCGCGTGAGCACGGCCATTCGGTGGTCGAGAGCATCGCTGCGATGCGCGACGGCAAGGCCAAGGCGATCGTCTGCCTCGGCGGCAATCTTGCGATCGCCTCGTCCGATCCGCAGGCCTGCGCGGAGGGCTTCCGCAACCTCGATCTTGCCGTGCACATCACCACCAAGCTCAATCGCACGATGCTGTTGATGGCGAAGTCGACCTATATCCTGCCGTGTCTTGGCCGGACCGAACTCGACATGCAGGCGACCGGCCAGCAGGCGGTGACGGTCGAGGATTCGATGTCGATGGTCCACGCCTCGCGCGGCTTCCTGATGCCGCCGGGCGAGAACGTGAAGTCGGAGATCTGGATCGTCGGTGAGATCGCCAAGGCGGCCTTCGCCGTCAAGGGCCGCGCGCCGATCGCAATCGACTGGGATGCCTATGTCGGCGACTACAGCCTGATCCGCGACAAGATCGAAGCGGTGTTCCCCGCGTTTGCCGATTACAACGCGCGCATCCGCAAGCCGGGCGGCTTCCACCTCCCGAATTCGGCGGCGATGCGTGAGTGGAAGACGGACAGCGGCAAGGCCAACTTCATTGTCACCCAGGGCGTGGAGAAGGACGAGAGCGCGGGCGATCCGACCGTCTTGCGGCTCACCACGCTGCGCGCGCATGACCAGTACAACACGACGGTCTACAGCCTCGACGATCGCTATCGCGGGGTGTTCGGACGTCGCGACATC
Organism: Sphingomonas sp. AC411; assembly: GCF_979253035.1. NCBI lineage: Bacteria > Pseudomonadati > Pseudomonadota > Alphaproteobacteria > Sphingomonadales > Sphingomonadaceae > Sphingomonas > Sphingomonas sp. AC411. The sequence continues at coordinate 803,551 of NZ_CEEDAQ010000001.1, forward strand.
CTGTTCATGAACGAGCGCGACATGGCACGGCTGGGGCACAAGGAAGGCGACGTCGTCGATATCGCCACCGCGCTTCAGTTCGCGCGGCCCGATCGCGTCGTCCAGAAGCTGATGCTGGTCCGCTATGCACTGCCCGATGGCTGCGTCGCGTCCTATTACCCCGAGACCCAGCCGCTGATCGCACTCGAGGATCACGATCCACAGAGCTTCACGCCTTCCTACAAATCCATTCCGGTGACCGTCCGTCCCGCGGCGGCCGACATGGGTTCGGATCGCGGCGTGGTGCGTGCCGGGATCGTCGGCCAGAAAAGCAAAATTGACGCATGAGCACCGGTTACACGTCGACGATCGACACCTACGCTACCCTCGCCGCGACCAAGGCGGAGGCGCTGCGGCGCTCTCCGGCAGGGTTCTTCGCCGGCGCGATCCTTGCGGGCACGTATATCGGCATCGCGATGATCCTCGCGCTCAGCACCGGGTCGGGGCTCGAACCGGGCGTGCGCCCGCTGGTGATGGGGGCGACCTTCGGGTTGGGGCTGATCCTGACCGTGTTCGCGGGCGCCGAACTCTTCACCGGCTATGTGATGTATCTTGGCTTCGGTCTGGCCAAGCGAACGATCACCGTCGCGGACGCGGTGAAGCTGACCGTCGTCGTCTGGATCGGTAATCTCGTCGGCGGTGTGGTGCTGTCGCTCGTGTTCGCGGCGGGCGGGGGCGGCGCGATCTTCGCCAACGCCGATGCGATGTTCCATGGCTATGTCCAGCACAAGGTGTCCGTCGATGCGACCGCGCTGCTGGCACGTGCCATCCTCTGCAACTGGCTCGTCTGCCTCGCGATCTGGACGGCGGCCCGCATGACCGGCGATGCCGCCAAGTGCATCGGCATGGCCTGGATCCTGTTGGCCTTCGTAGCGGCCGGGTTCGAGCACTCGGTCGCCAACATGACCGCACTGACGCTCGGGCTGCTCGTCCCGAACGCTTCGATCGATATTGCGGGCGTGATCCGCAACCTCGCGATCGTCAGCCTCGGCAACATCATCGGCGGGCTGGTGTTCGTCGTCGGGGCTATCTCGTTGCGGCCAAGACCGATGTCGTGACGGCCACCAAGTGACGCCTGCTTCGACTAGCCGCATCGTCTGCGGCTAGTCGAAGACCTTCCAGGGATCGTTCACCACCAGGATCGCGTCGCTGCGGGCGAGGGCGAGCAGCGTCAGGCCCTGCGCACGCGCGTGATCGATCGCGAGACTGGTCGGTGCGGAGATCCCGACCAGCATCGGCACGCCGGCGATCAACGCCTTGTCGACCATCTCGAAGCTGATCCGCGACGTGACGAGAATGAATCCGTCGATCGCTTGGCCTTTTATCGCCAGTCCTCCGACCAGCTTGTCGAGCGCGTTGTGGCGACCGACGTCCTCATAGGCGGCAACGACCTGGCCTTCACGATCGCATGCCGCTGCCGCGTGAATGGCGCCCGTGGCGGCGTTGAGCGGCTGGTGCGCGCGCAAGCCACCGAGTGCGGCAAACAACGCGCTTACAGGCGTGTCGGGCTTCGGTGGCGTTCGAGGGACAGGTTTGCGGAGTTGTTCGAGCCCGGATATCCCGCACAGTCCGCAACTCGTGTCGCTGGTCCGATGGCGGACACGGTCGTGAATGCGCCCCTTGCAGCGCTCGGACAGGCCGACGCGGACGATCCAGCCCGCCTCGGCCTCGAACACGTCGATGTCGCGCACGTCGTCGGCGCTGTCGGCCAGCCGCTCGGTCAGCAGGAATCCGGTCGTGAACTCGGGCAGGTCGGCGGGCGTCATCATCATCACCGCATAGCCGAGCCCGTCGATCTCGATCGCGACGGGCACCTCGATCGCGATCGTTCGCTCTCCGACCATGACCGAATTAGGGCGAAGGATCTTGATCGGCAATGTGCGAGAGGTCGTCATAGGGCGGCGATGTCTTCCGGCGTATTGATGTTGGGGATCGGCGCTGGCGCCGCGATCGGCACGGCGCCGATTGCCTCCGCCCAACCGCGAACCGAACGGCGTGGCGATGCCGCGATATGCTCGAGCAGAGCCTCCATCGACGCGGTGTTCCAGTGGCCGAGCACCGGCGCATCCGGGCAATAGGCGGGCGCTCCTCGTGCGAGCGCTGCCAGCAACCCGTCGGGGAGAACCGGCATGTCGCATGCGATCGTCAGGACCGACGTGAAGCCCCGTTCGCGGGCATAGGACAACGCGCCGGCAATCCCGCCCAAAGGGCCGAGATCGGGGCCGGGGAGGTCGGCGATCGGGCCGTCTCTGCCGACGATAACCGCCGTTTCGACGTACGGCACCAGCAGGTCCCTCGCATGCTCGGACAGCATACGCCCTTCAAACATCGCTAGTGCCTTGTCCGAACCGAACCGGGACGACCGCCCGCCAGCCAATACGACGCCGAGGATATTCGTATCGGTCAGCGCGTCTTCTCGATACGTACCGGGACCGATTTCGCCGCCGGAACATGGCTTTCGCGGGCGTGGTGCGCGACCGGCATGAGCAGGTTGCTCTCGGGATAATAGGCCCCCACGCAGCCCTCGGGGATCGAGTATTCGACCACGCGCAGCTTGTTGAGGCGGCGATCCGAATTGCCGCCCGCATCGCCGACCAGGTCGACGTCGTCGCCGTCGGTGATCCCCATCCGGATCATGTCGCTGCGGTTCATGAACACGATGTCGCGCGTACCCTTCACACCGCGGAAGCGGTCGTGATAGCCGTAGACGGTCGTGTTGAACTGATCGTTCGATCGTAGTGTCATCAGGCGGAAGCGGCCCTCCGCCTCCTCGAACCCGGTGACGTTGAGGGATTGCGGCACGTTGATCTCCGCCTTGCCGCTCTCGGTCTTCCACTCGCGGTGCGCTGCGGGCACGCCCTTCCAGAAGCCGCCGGGCGTGAACATCTTCGCGTTAAAGTCTTTGAACAGCTCCGGATACGTCACTTCGATCGCATCGCGAACGCGCGCATAATCGCGCACCCACGCATCCCAGTCGAGCTTCGGATTGGGCGCCAGCGTCGCCTTGGCGATCCCCGCGACGATCGCCGGCTCGGACAGCAGCGTTTCGGCCGCCGGCGTGGCCTTGCCCTTCGAACCATAGATCTGGCTGAACGAATCCTCGATCGATACGCTCTGCGGCCCGGTCCCCTGCATATCCGTCTCGATCCGGCCGAGACAGGGGAGCAGGTACGAGGTCCTACCGGGCAACAGGTGCGAGCGGTTGAGCTTGGTCGCGATATGGACCGTCAAGTCGAGGCCGCGCCATTTCGGCTCCATCCGCGCATGATCCGGGATCGCGCGGACGAAGTTGCCGCCGAGGCCGATGAAGGCCTGTGCACTGCCGTCGAGGACCGCTTCGCACGCCTCGACCGTGTCCCAGCCCTTCTCGCGCGGGGGCTCGAAGCCATATTGCTCGGCAAGCTTGTCGAGCGGGGCGAGTTCGGGCTTTTCGGTGATGCCGACGGTACGTTGGCCTTGCACGTTCGAGTGACCGCGGACCGGGCCCATGCCGGCGCCGGGCTTGCCGATGTTGCCGCGGAGCAGCATCAGGTTGACGACCATGTGGACGTTGTCGATCCCGCCGACATGCTGGGTCAGGCCCATGCCGTACACCGCGATGACCGCCTTTGACTTGGCGTAGACCTTGGCGGCCGCCTCGATCTCGGCGCGAGTGAGGCCGCTCTCATGCTCGATCACCGACCATTCGGTCTTGCGCGCGACGTCGGCGAACGCATCGAAGCCGGTCGTGTGCTCGGCGAGGAACGCATGATCCAGCACGCGCAGGCCGTCGATCCGCTGGGCGTGGTCGTCGGCCTCAATCAGGTATTTGCAAATGCCCATGATCGCGCCGACGTCGCCGCCGGTCTTGACCTGATGATATTGCGAGGCGATCGGCGTCGACTTGCCCGTCACCATCTCGATCGGGTTCTGCGGATCCTGGAATTTCTCCAGCCCGCGCTCCTTAAGCGGATTGAACACGACGATCTCGACACCGCGCTTCGCACAATCGCGCAAGGGGTGCAGGAACCGCGGGCTGTTCACGCCCGGATTCTGCCCGAAGTAGAAGATCGCGTCGCATTTCTCGTAGTCGGAGAGATGGATGGTGCCGACCGCCGAGCCGATCGCGGACTTTAGCCCGACCGAGGTCGTCTCGTGGCACATGTTCGAGCTGTCGGGCAGGTTGTGGCTGCCGTACATCCGCGCGAGCAGGCTATACATGTATGACGTTTCGAGACTGGCGCGACCCGAGGCATAGAAGATGACCTTGGTCGGGTCGTAGGTCTTCAGCTTGGCACCGATGCCCGCGAACGCCTCGTCCCAGCTGCACGCGGTGTATTTGTCGGTGGTCGGATCGTATTTCAGCGGATGCGTCAGGCGCCCGGCCTGTTCGAGATCGTAATCCTTCCAGCCCAGCAGTTCGCTGACCGTGTGCTGCTCGAAGAATGCGGGGGTGACGCGGAACGAGGTCAGTTCCCATGCGGTAGCCTTCGCCCCGTTCTCGCAGAACTCGGCGACATGCGGATGTGCGGGCTTGCCCCACGCGCAGCTGACGCAGGCAAACCCGTCGGGCTTGTTCTGCCGCGCGAGTTCGCGGATGACCTCCGGCCCGACCTTCTCGCGGGCGGAAATCTCGACGAGCGACTTCATTGAGCCCCAGCCGCCTGCTGGTGCCGTGTAGTCCTCGATCTCTACGGTCCGGTCGTCGCTCATGCTCATCTCCGCTTTTATACCCCAACGAAGCGGCAAAGCTTTCGATGCAGGCGGCACAGATTTACCGGCGGTTCAATCCGGGCGCGCATCCCCTAGATGCGATTACGAATCTCCAAGGAACAATGATGACGACCCATACCACCCGCATGCTTATCCTCGGCTCGGGGCCTGCCGGGCTCTCGGCTGCGATCTATGGCGCGCGTGCCGGGATGGCGCCGATCGTCGTGCAGGGCATCCAGCCCGGCGGCCAGCTGACCACGACCACTGATGTCGAGAACTATCCCGGCTTCAAGGACGTGATCCAGGGGCCGTGGCTGATGGAGCAGATGCAGGCGCAGGCCGAGCATGTCGGCACGCGGATGATGTGGGACACCATCGTCCAGGTCGACCTGACCAGCCGTCCGTTCCGCCTGATCGGCGACAGCGGCGACGTGTATGAGGGCGACACGCTGGTGATCGCGACGGGCGCGCAGGCAAAGTGGCTCGGGATCGACAGCGAGGAGCCGATGAAGGGCAAGGGCGTCAGCGCCTGCGCGACCTGCGACGGCTTCTTCTATCGCGGCAAGAAGGTGGCCGTGATCGGCGGCGGCAATACCGCGGTCGAGGAGGCGCTGTACCTTACCAACCATTCGCCCGACGTGACGCTGATCCACCGCCGCGATCTGCTGCGGTCGGAGAAGATCCTCCAGGAGCGCCTGTTCGCGCACAAGGGCGTGACGGTGCTGTGGAACAAGGAAGTTCGCGAGTTCGTCGACGGCGGCGGCAATGCGGGGCTGGTCGCACTGGAGCTGGAGGACACGGTCACCGGCGAGCGCTCGCGGCTGGCGGTCGATGGCGGGTTCGTGGCGATCGGCCACCATCCGGCGACCGAGCTGTTCCGCGGGCATATCGATCTCGATCCGGATGGGTATATCTCGGTCGAGACCGGCTCGACCCGCACCAGCGTCGAGGGCGTGTTCGCGTGCGGGGACGTGGCGGACAAGGTGTATCGTCAGGCAGTGACCGCGGCCGGCACGGGCTGCATGGCGGCGCTGGATGCCGAGCGCTTCCTGGCCGCGGCCGAGTTTGCGGAGCTTGCCGAAGCCGCTGAATAACCGGCGTTATCGGGAAAGAAGATTAGGCCAGGTTACGCCTAAGTGCGGTCTCCAGCGCGGCGCCGGCCGGGCCGGTGAAGCTGTGGGAATCGGTGTCGATCGTCTCTAACGGGACGGCGGCGCCGGCTGCCGCTGCGAAGGCGATGGCAGTCGCGTCGCCGCGGGCCAGGATGACGGCGGCGTCGGTTTGCCAAGCTGCGATCGCGGTCAGGACCCGGCTGGCTAGCGGGTTTCGGCTTTCCTGATCAGTCTGAACGATCCTCGACAAGCCCTTGATAAGGCTCGTGATATTCAAATTTCCAGACAGCGCTCGGCGCAATGTCGCGGGGTCTCGCAACGCTGTGCGGTAATGATGTCGGATGGCGGCGGCGGGGAGGTCATCGATCGGTTCGATGACCCAGGGGTTGGCGAGGACGACCTTGTCGAAGCCGGCCGACCGTCCGAATAGCGCCAGCGTGCTGGCTGCGTCGCAATTGCCGAAGCCGATCAGGCGGGTGACATGCGGGCTGCGTGCCGGAACGCAGCAACCGCTGCGATCAGGTCGGGCTCTGCGGTCAGGAAGCCGCCATTGTCGCCTGTCGAGTCTCCAACGCCGCGGCGGTCGTAGCGGAAGACGGGCGTGCCGGTGGCCGCCAGGCGTTGGGCGAGCATCGCCATCCCGCGGTGCGCGCCGCTGCGGATTTCGTTGCCGCCGGAGACGATGAGAAGTCCGGTCGTGCCGGGTGCCTCGTCCAGCGTGGCGGCAAGCGTTTCGCCTTCGCATGCGAACCCGATCAGCCTTCGCATGATGCTATCCAGTGTGCGATATCGGCTGCAAGCTGTTGTGCTAACCCGATATCGTTGCCGGGTTCCGACCGGCGCCATAGCGGCGCTCCGGCATAGGTCGCGTCGGCGGCTCGGGGATCGGTATCCAGGCGTACGACCCGGTACCGGCCGTCCTCGCGCGGAACGGCATCTCGCAGTTCGGCGAGCATCTCGGGGACAGGCGGTTGCCGGCATACTCGTCTCCCCGGTCGGACTTACCCGCGGCGGCGCGCATGCGTTCGAGGTCGCGGACGAGGTCTGCGCCCGTTTGTGGAGCGAGGTGCCAGCGGCCGGTGAAGTCGGCGTCGGTATCGAGTAGCGCGCCGCTTCTTGTCGAAAGCGCGTAGCTATGGGCGCCAAGTTGCTGAGTTAGTTCGCGATAGGCTCGGCGCTGGTCGGACAGCTTGGCATCGAAGGTCGCGACGAGACTTTCGCCGGCACCGGGTACGTCGGGGAGTATGCTGCCGATGCCGTGATCCGCCAGCGCGCGCAGGATCGTGCAGGTGAACTGCCGGGTCCGGTTCGCTTCCTCGAACAGGGGAGGGCGGCGATGACGATCGGGCCGCTCTCGGGCCCGAACCGCAGCATCGCTTCGCGGCCACCATTCCAGTCATATGTATCGAAGCGGAGGCCGGTCATTCCGGCGAAGGCTAGCCCCCGATCAGGGTTAGACCAGCGCCTTGCCCGCGGCGAACTGGACGAGCGCGCCGAATGTCTCGAGCATCTCGCCGTCGATCTCGTCGTCCTCGATCAGGATGCCGAGCCGGTCCTCGAGTTCGGTGAGCACGCTGGCCACCGCCATCGAATCGAGCTCGGGCAGCGCACCGAACAGCGGCGTATCGGCGGTGAACGTCGCGACTCGATCGGCGCTGAGGCCGAGGATGTCGGCAAGGACGGCGCGTACCGTCGTTTCGACTTGGGAAGTACCTTCGAAGATCACGAGCATCGCCTGAACCGTTACGAACCGGGCCCCGCTAGCGTGTGGGGGTGAATTCGGCAACGGGTTCGCGCTAAGGGGGCTTGGCGCTATTAGAGCCCGATGATCGCGCTCGACCCCAAGCCATACCCTATCGACCACATCGCGTTGCGTGGTGCGCCGGATGCCGTTGCGCTGGTCGACAAGGCTGGCGCGATGACGTTTGCCGAGCTTGAGGCCGGGGTCGGGGCGCTGGCGGAATGGCTTTCCGGCCGGGGGCTGTCGGCGGGTGATCGGGTGGCGACGTGGTTGCCCAAGACGCGCACCGCGTGCCTGATGCCATTGGCGGTGGCGCGGGCGGGGCTGGTGCATGTGCCGGTCAATCCGCTGCTGAGACGGGCGCAGGTTGCGCATATTCTTGGGGATAGCGGGGCGCGGTTGCTGGTGACGCAGGGTGTGCGGGCTGGGACGCTGGACGCTGGGGATGTGCCGAGCGGGTGTTCGATCGTCGACGAAGTTGATCTTCCCGGCTCCCGGCGAAGGCCGGGGTCCAGTTGGGAGGATCCCGATGGTGTCGCGCAACGTCCTGTCACGGTGGTTCTCCCAACTGGGCCCCGGCCTTCGCCGGGGAACCGCGAGCAATGCATTATCCGACCGTCCGATGCCGATCCCGACAGTCTTGCGGCGATCCTCTACACCTCGGGGTCCACTGGGCGGCCGAAGGGCGTGATGCTCAGCCATGCGAATTTGTGGCTGGGGGCGATCTCGGTTGCGCATTATTTGAAGCTGGAACCTGAAGACCGCGTGCTTGGCGTGCTGCCGCTGTCGTTCGACTATGGCCAGAACCAGCTGTTCTCGACCTGGGCGGCGGGTGCGTCGGTGGCGCCGCTCGATTATCTGGTCGCGCGCGACGTGGTGAAGGCGGTCGAGCGGGTCGGGGCGACGACGCTGGCGGGCGTGCCGCCCTTGTGGGTGCAACTGCTGGAGGCGGACTGGCCGGCGGAGACTGCTGGGCGGTTGAGGCGGCTGACCAACTCGGGGGGCGCTGACGCCGCGGCTGGTGCGTGGGCTTCGGGAGCGGTTTCCGGCGGCGGATGTGTACGCGATGTATGGGCTGACCGAGGCGTTCAGATCGACCTATCTCGATCCCGCGCTGATCGATGCGCATCCCGATGCGATGGGGCGGGCTATCCCGTTTGCCGAGGTTTCGGTGGTGAAGGCCGACGGCACGCGCGCTGCGCCGGGCGAGGGGGAGCTGGTGCATGCCGGGCCGCTCGTCGCGCAAGGCTATTGGCAGGATGCGGAGCGGACGGCGCAGCGGTTTCGGCCGGCGCCCGATGGCAACGGCATGGCGGTGTGGTCGGGTGATACCGTGGTCGAGGGCGAGGACGGGCTTTTGCGATTCGTCGGGCGCGACGACGAGATGATCAAGAGCGCGGGGAACCGGATCAGTCCGTTGGAGATCGAGGAGGCCGTACTGGCGGGGGCGAGGCGCGCGAGGCGGTCGCGGTTGGCGTGCCGGACGAGCGGCTGGGGCAGGGGATCGTGGTGATGCTGGCCGGGGATACTGGCGCGGAGGCGGGATTGCGGGCGCGGTTGCGGACGGCACTGCCGAGCTTCATGCAGCCGGGTGAGTATCTGTGGCGGGATGAATTGCCGCGTAATGCCAATGGGAAGCTGGACAGGTCTGCTATCGCGTTGGAGGTGAAAGCTTGTTCCCCCGCGAAGGCGGGGGTCCAGTCTGGGCCCCGCCTTCGCGGGGGAACATGGAGGGGAGCGCGTCATGAAACCGATGGGTGCTCTTCCTCCGGAGTTTGCTGCGCAGACGGACGCATTGGTTATCGCAGGCCGAACGGCTGACGATTGGGTCGCGCACGCCGGCGACACACCGCTGTTCGTCTACGACATGGCGATCGTCGCCGCGCGCATCGCACGCTTCAAAGCAGCGATGCCCGCGATCGATCTTCATTATGCGATCAAGGCCAATCCGCATGCCGACATTCTGACCGCGATCGCGCCGCTGGTCGACGGGCTCGACGTCGCCTCGTCAGGCGAGCTCGGCAAGGCGCTCGCGGTCAAGCCAGCGGCTTCGATCAGTTTCGCCGGGCCCGGCAAGCGTGACGACGAACTCTCCGCAGCGATTTCCGCCGGCGCCACGCTCAACGTCGAATCCGAAGGCGAAGCGGCGCGGGCGTTCGCGATCGGCGACCGCCTCGGGCACACTCCGCGCATGGCGGTACGCGTGAACCCCGATATCGAGCTCCGCGGCTCGGGCATGCGGATGGGCGGGCGGGCATCGCCATTCGGGGTGGATGCGGTGCGCGCCGCGGCGCTGGTGAAGGCGATCGTCGCTGCCGGCGCCGACTGGCGCGGCTTTCATATCTACGCCGGCAGCCAGGCGCTCGATCCCGGCGCGATCATCGAGACGCAGGCCGCCACCATCGCGCTCGCCGCGCGATTGGCGGAGGAGGACGGTGCAGCGCCCCGCTCGTCAATCTGGGCGGTGGCTTCGGCGTGCCCTATTTCGCTGGCGACGTGGCGCTGGATATCGAGCGTGTCGGCACCGCGCTGGCGGAAGCGCTCGCGTCCCGTCCGCCGATCCTGGCCGAAACACGGTTCGCGATCGAACTCGGTCGCTGGCTCGTCGCCGAGGCCGGCGTCTATCTGACGCGTGTCATCGACATCAAACAAAGCCAGGGCGAGACCTTCGTCATCGTCGACGGCGGTCTCAACCACCAGCTCGCCGCGAGCGGCAATTTCGGCACCGTCGTGCGCCGCAACTATCCGATCGCGGTCGCCGCGCGCATGGGCCGGGACACTGTGGACACCGTCTCGGTGGTCGGTCCGCTCTGCACTCCGCTCGACCGGCTCGGCGACAAGATCGCGCTGCCGCCGGTCGAGGTCGGCGACCTGATCGCGATCTTCATGGCCGGCGCCTATGGCGCGAGCGCCAGCCCGAGTGCTTTTCTCGGGCATCCAGCGGCGATCGAGATCGTTACTGCTCCATAGCCTGCCACTCATATGTCCCAATCTGGGGCCATTGCCGGTCGGGAGCGTGGTTACAGGGCGCTCCTAACGCTATCTTCACCTGTTCCTCGCATAGCCGAGGCTGAGTTTAGCCGACCGCCGGGCAACCGACGGCTGGTGTGGCGCCAGGAGAATAAGTGCCCATGCGTTCCGGACCCGTATCGAAATCCCTGCTGACCCTCGGCCTCGTCGGGGCGACGCTATCCGCGTGCACGAGCACCGGCAGCCGTCCCGAACTGCCGCCTGCCGCCTATGTCGCGAATCAGGAGCTGCCGGGCGAGGAATACGTCATCGGGCCGCTCGATCAGCTCAACATCTTCGTCTGGCGCAATCCCGAGCTGTCGTCGAAGGTCCAGGTGCGTCCCGATGGCCGGATCACCACGCCGTTGATCAACGACATGCCTGCGGTCGGCAAGACCCCGGCAATGCTCAGCGACGACATCAAGAAGGCGCTCACGGCCTATATCAAGGACCCGATCGTCTCGGTGATCGTCGAGAATTTCAGCGGCACCTATAGCCAGCAGGTGCGCATCGTCGGCGCGACCGAAAAGCCCGCCTCGATCCCCTACCGCGCCAACATGACCCTGCTCGACGCGATGATCGCGGTCGGCGGTCTCAGCCAATATGCCGCGGGCAACAAGGCGCGTCTGGTGCGCTACGACCGCGCCACCGGCAAGCAGACCGAATATGGCCTGCAGATCGGCAACCTGCTCAAGAAGGGCGATTCGTCGGCGAACGTCCGGCTCGAGCCGGGCGACGTGATCATCATCCCCGAATCGATGTTCTGAGGGACGCCGCGATGAACGGGATCTTCGACGAGGTGCGCATCGCGCTGCACACGATCTGGACGCGGCGCTGGCTGGCGCTGGCGGTGGCGTGGGGCGTGTGCGTGCTCGGCTGGCTGGTCGTGTCGCAGATCCCGAGCCGCTACGAATCGACCGCGCGCGTGTTCGTGCAGATGCAGACGGTGCTGCCCGCCGGAATGGACGGCGTGCCGCAGAGCGTGCCGATGACCGTCGATACGATCCGTACGACGCTGATTTCCGCGGTGAACCTCGAAAAGGTGGTGCGCGGCACCGATCTCGCCAACACCGTGTCGAGCGACCGCGACGTCGCCGACCGTGTCGCCGCGCTCGCGCCGAACATCAAGATCGTGTCGCAGCAGGATAACCTGTTCCAGATCACGACGAGCGCGGCGAGCCCGAAGCTCGCGCGGCAGATCACGCAGAAGCTGATCGACCTGTTCGTCGAGCAGAATCTGGCGGGCGATCGCTCCAAGACGACGCAGAGCCTGACCTTCCTCGACCAACAGCTCGCGGCGCGGCAGAAGCAGCTCGCCGACGCCGAGGCCAAGCGGGCGGACTTCCAGAACCGGTATCTCGGCGCGCTCCCGGGGACCGGATCGGTCAGCGACCGGATCGGCGCGGCGCGCTCGCAGTTGGCGCAGGTCGATGGCGATCTCGCCGCCGCGCAGTCGAGCCTTGCCGCGGTGCAGGGGCAGATGGCGGGAACGCCCGCTACCGTGGCGGGGGCGGGTGGCGTCGCGGGCGCCGCGGGACCGGCGCGCGCACGCCTCCAGGCGATCCAGGGCCAGCTCGCCGATGCCCGCGCGCGCGGCTATACCGAGAACCATCCCGATGTGGTCGCGCTGAAGAGCCAGCTGTCTGCAGCGACGGCGGCCGCACGCAGCGAGCCCCTGTCCGGTGGAAGCGGTGCCGGCAGCGCGCAGAACCCGCTTTACGCCTCGCTCCAGTCGATGGTCGCGGATCGCACCGCCACCGTCGCGTCGCTGCGGATGCGGCGGAGCCAGTTGCAGAGCGATCTCGACCTGCTCAATTCCAAGCTGACCGGGGATCCCGAGGTCGCGGCCGAGCAAGGGTCGATCGACCGCGATTATCAGGTGCTCAAGGATCAGTACGACACGCTGCTGCGGCAGCGCGAACAGACCGCACTGGTCGGCCAGGCGCAGTCGCAGAGCGATAACGTCAAGTTCAGCGTGATCGATCCGCCGACGATGCCGAGTACGCCGAGCGCGCCGAACCGAATGCTGCTATTGACGGGCGTGCTGATTGCGGGACTCGCGGGCGGGATCGGTGCGGCGTTCGCCATGGGGCGGTTGCGGACGACGTTTCCGACCAGTTCGCGGCTCGAAAAGGCGGCGGGAATGCCGGTGATCGGATCGATCGGCGAAGTCGTGACGCGCGTGCAGTCGAACCAGCGCCGTCGCAAGTTCAAGTTGTTCCTGGGCGGCACTGCCGCGCTGGGCGTCGCCTATGTCCTGTTGCTGGGGGTCGAGATCCTTCAGCGCGGGCTGGCGGCATAAGGGGGTATGGCCGTGACGAAACCTGATCGCGAACCCTCGCTGCTCGAGCGCGCAGCCAAGGTGTATGATTTCAGCGCACATGCGAAGGCGCGCAATATCGCGGTGCCCGCTGCGCCGGTCGTCGATGCGCCCGTTCGCGAAGTTCCCGCCGCCGAGGCCCGCGCCGTCGAGGTCGAGCCCGTCGCGGTCGCCGTGCCGCCATCCGCGACCCACTATGCCCCGGCGCCGACAGACGATTTTGCCGATGCGACCTTCCTCGCGATCCCCGAGGAACTGCGCGCGCCGGTCGGCGACGAGTTCACCGACGAGGTCTATTACCCCGCGGACTCGGACGACACCGCGCGGATCGATCGCGGGATGCTCGCCGGCAACGGGATGATCGTGCCGGGCGCACCGGTCGGCCCGCTCGCGGAGGAATTCCGCCTGATCAAGCGCCAGTTGCTGATCGCCAGCGCGCGCATCGCCGAGAGCGACAGCCCCGACAAGGCGCGGATGATCCTGGTCTGCTCGGCCCGGCCCGAAGACGGCAAGACGTTCTGCGCGATCAACCTCGCGCTCTCGATCGCCGCCGAGCGCGATACCGAAGTGCTGCTGGTCGATGCCGACGTCGCCAAGCCCGATATCGTCAAGCAGCTGGGACTGATCGACGGTCCCGGCCTGCTCGACGCGCTGGGTGATCTCGCGGATCGACGTCGAGGATATGGTGATCCATACCGACGTGCCGCATCTGTCGATCCTCCCCGCCGGCACCAAGACCGCGATGGATACCGAATTGCTCGCCAGCGCACGGACCAAGGTGGTGATCGCGCGGCTCCTCGCCGCCAATCCGCGCCGCATCCTCATCATCGATTCGCCACCCGCGCTCGCTGCGTCCGCCGCGTCGGTGCTGGCGATGCGCGTCGGCCAGGTGATGCTTGTCGTCCGGGCCGATCGCACGCCCGAGAGCGAACTGCGCGCCGCGGTCAACATCCTCGACGGGTGCGAGCACATCCAGCTCGTCCTGAATGCCGTTTCGTTCGTCCAGGGCGGCGCGCGGTTCGGCAGCTATTACGGCCAGGAGAGCTCTTGATGACCGGGCCGATGATCAGATCGACGGTGCGCGCACGCGTGCTGGCCGGCGTCGTGGCCACGGTCGTCGTGGCTGGCATCGTGGCGGGCGCTAGCCCTGTCGTTGCGCAGACGGCGCCGAGCGCGACCACGGGCGGTATCCCGACCGAAAACGCGACGACGGGAGGCTCCGCGACCCCGGGAGCGCGGCGCATCACCATCAACCCGTATGTCGAGGCCAGCCAGACGCTTGCCGCCGACCTCAACGGCGGTGACGTACTGACCTATACCAGCCTTGCCGCGGGCGTGGATGCCGCGATCCAGACGCAGCGCGTCGCCGGTCAGCTCAGCTATCGGTATGAACGCCGGTTCGGCTGGGGCGACCGGCTCGGCGACGACGACGTGCATTCGGGCCTCGCGCGAGTCGACGCCCGCGTGACGCGCAACCTGACGCTCGAAGCCGCCGGCATCGCGACGCGTGCACGCTCGGACATCCGCGGTGCCGCGCCCGGCCTGCTGGTCGGCAACGTGAACAACGTCAGCCAGGTCTATGCGATTTATGCCGGGCCCAGCTTCACCACCACCGCTGGCCCGGTCGTCTTCGATGCGAACTACCGCCTGGGCTATACCAAGGTCGAGACGCCCACCTTCGGCGACACCAGCATCGGTGGGCGGCGGCTTGATTATTACGACGATCTCGATCGGCAACACCGCCACCGCCCGCGCATCGGTCGCGCCGGGTCTCGTCGCGCCGTTCGGCGTCACGCTGAGCGGCGCCTATGACCGCGAGACCGCCAGCCAGCTCAAGCAGCGCTACGAGGGCTATTACGGCCGCGGCGACATTCTCCAGCCGGTTTCGCCCTATGTCGCGCTGACCGCGGGAATCGGGTACGAAAAGATCGAGACGAGCCAGAAGGACGCGGTCGTCGACTCCACGGGGACGCCGGTGCTCGACCGCGATGGGCGGTTCGTCACCAACGACGCCTCGCCGCGGCGCGTCGCCTACCGGACCGACGGGCTCTATTACGATGCCGGCGTGATCTGGCGGCCCAATCGCCGCACCTCGGTCGAGGCCCATGTCGGCAAACGCTATGGCTCGCTCAGCTACACCGGCACGGCGACCTACCAGGCCTCCCGATCGGTCGGCCTCGCGGTCAACGTGTATGACGGCGTCCAGACCTTCGGCCGCCAGCTCCGCACCGGCATCGGCAATCTGCCGACCAGCTTCCTGACCGGCAACCAGCAAGGCTTTGGCCAGCAGTTCAACGGCTGCGTGTTCGGCTCCAGCGGCGCGCAACCCGGCGCCTGCCTCAACGACGTGTTCCAGTCGATCTCGACCGCCAGCTACCGCGCGCGCGGCGTGGACGGCGTGATCGTCGCCACCCGCGGCCGATCGACCTGGGGAGCAGGCGCGGGCTATGCCAACCGCAAGCTGTATTCGCCGAATGTCGCGCCGGGGCTGGTCGTCACCGGCCTCGAGGACCAGAGCTATTATGGCCAGCTGTTTTACGCGCGGACCCTGACCCAGGTCTCCGGCGTTAACGCGGACCTGTTCGTCAACTATTACGATCCCGGCGTGCCCAACATCGCGGCGGCGGACGTATCGGGCGACGACGGCGTCTGGTCGTATGGCGCGACCGGAACCTATTACCGCAATTTCGGACGGCTCGGCACCACCGCGTCGCTCGGGCTTTACAGCTTCAAGGTCGGTGACCTCGACAGCGACTGGTCGGCGCAGGCGCTGGTCGGTGCGCGATATCAGTTCTGAAGGCGAGAGCAGATGTACGACGAACATTACGGACTGACGGGTCGGCCTTTCCAGCTCACCCCGGATCCCAAATTCTGGTTCGAGACCGCCACTCACCGCAAGGCGATGGCGTATCTCGGCTATGGCCTGGCGCAGGGTGAGGGCTTCATCGTCATCACCGGCGATATCGGCGCGGGCAAGACGACGCTCGTCGGTCACCTGATGGACACGATCGACCATCAGCGGCTGAACGCGATCCGGCTGGTATCGACCGCGATCGAGGCGGACGACTTGTTGCGGATCGTCGCGACCGAATTGCACATCGATCCGGCGGGACTAACCAAGGCCGAACTGCTGACCGCGATCGAGCGCGGGCTGCACGCGGTCGCGCGGACCGGCAAGCGCACGCTGCTGATCGTCGACGAGGCACAAGCGCTACCCGTGTCCGCGCTCGAAGAACTGCGGATGCTGTCGAACTTCCAGGCGGGGGCCATGCGCTGTTGCAGATCGTCCTGCTCGGCCAACCCGAATTCCGCGATCGCCTGCATGGCCTGGACCGGCTCGAACAGCTTCGCCAGCGCGTGATCGCGATCCACCATCTCGATCCGATGGAGGAGCATGAGGTTTCCGACTATCTCGCCCACCGCCTGACCGTGGTCGGCTGGACCGGCAACCCGGATTTCGCGGACGATGCGTTCGCGGCCTTCTATGCCGGCTCGGCGGGCGTGCCGCGCCGCCTGAACCTGCTCGCCGGGCGCGTGATGCTCCATGCCGCGATCGAGGATCTGCGAGTGATCGACGCCGCCGTCGTGCGGTCGGTGCAGCGCGACTTGGAGGGCGACCTGCCGACGCTTGCTACGGATACGGGGAAGGGTGCCGCTGCTTCGGTGGAGACACTCGCCCAGCCTGTACCGGTCGCCGATACGCCGCGGGCCGATCCGGCGACCGAAGCGCGCATCGCCGCGCTGGAGGCTCGCGTGGAGCTGCAGGACGAGGCGCTTCGCCGCGTGCTGACGCTGCTGGTCGACTGGGTCGAGAGCGAGGACGCCAAGCCCGAATACGCCCCGATCCGCGGTGTTTCCGCCTGGCATGATGCCGCCTGAAATGGCTGTTCTCAATGGCCCTGTTCTCAATGGCCCTGTTCTCAATGGCCCTGTTCTCAATGGCATGTCGGTCGATGTTGAGGACTGGTTTCAGGTCGGCGCGTTCGAGAAGGTCATCGACAAAGCCGACTGGGACTCGCTTCAGCCGCGGGTCGAGGCGAATACCGATGCGGTCCTCGCGCTGTTCGCCGAGCGCGATACGAAGGCGACGTTCTTCACGCTCGGCTGGATCGCGCATCGCTATCCCGCGCTGATCCGGCGGATCGTCGAGGCCGGTCACGAGATCGCGAGCCATGGCTGGGATCACCAGCGCGTCTTCACGATGACGCCGGAAGTTTTTCGGGCCGACCTCGTCCGTGCGCGAACCGCGATCGAGGATGCGGCGGGGACGAAGGTCACCGGCTACCGTGCGCCGAGTTTCTCTATCGACCAGCGGACGCCCTGGGCGCATGTCGAACTCGCCGAGGCTGGCTACACCTATTCCTCCAGCGTCGCGCCGGTGAAGCACGATCATTATGGCTGGCTCGACGCGCCGCGCTACGGGTTCAAGCCACTCGCCGACAGCGCGCTGATCGAGGTGCCGGTGACGGTCGCCAAGTTCGGAGAGCGCAAGCTCGCCACCGGCGGCGGGTTCTTCCGCCTGCTCCCGGCTGCGATCACCGATTTCGCGGTGCGTCAGGTCAACCGTGAGGATCGCCCGGCGATGTTCTATTTCCATCCGTGGGAGATCGATCCGGCGCAGCCGCGGGTCGATGCGGCGCCGATGCGATCGAAGATCCGTCATTACGCACGGCTCGGCGCGATGGCGGGCAAGTTGCGCGGGTTGCTCGCCTGCCACGAATGGGGCCGCGTCGATACGGTAGTCGCGCGCGAAGCGGCCCGGCTGGCGTGACCGCGCCGATGCCCGTCGGCGTGCGCGAAGCGGACCTTCGCGATCCGGCCGAGTGCGCGCGGATCGCCGCGTTCGTTGCGAACACCGAAGGCGCCACACCCTTTCATTTGCCCGAATGGAGCCGTGCCGTGCAGGACGGCTGCGGCCAGCGCGCGCGCTATCTGATTTCCGACGATGCCGGCGGGGCCATCATCGGCGTGCTGCCGCTGACCGAGATGCGCTCGCCGCTGTTCGGGCGTGCGCTGGTGTCGACCGGGTTCGGCGTCGATGGCGGCATTTTGGGGGCGTCGATCGAGCCACTGGCGGCGGGGGCCTGGAACCTTGCGCTGCGGACCGGCTGCCCGTCGGTCGAACTGCGTGGCGGCCCCGCACCGAAGGGTTGGGCGAGCGACGACACCAGCTATCTCGGCTTCGCGCGCGATCTGGCCGTAGACGACGACGCCGAACTTCTCGCGATCCCGCGCAAGCAGCGCGCCGAAGTCCGCCGTTCGCTCGGTTTCGATCTCGAGATCGTCACCGGTCACGACCGGAAGCTGCTCGCCGAGCATTACCGGGTCTATGCAGAGTCGGTCCGCAACCTCGGTACGCCGGTGTTTCCGGCCAAGCTGTTCCGTAGCGTTACCAGTGTGATGGACGCGGATGTTCTCACCGTACGGCACAAGGGCAGGGCGGTCGCCAGCGTGCTGAGCCTGTACTTCGACGGCACCGTCTACCCCTATTGGGGCGGCGGAACCGACGCGGCGCGCGGGCTTCGCGCCAACGACCGGATGTATTTCGCGCTGATGGCGCATGCGCGGGCGAGGGGCTGCACGCGGTTCGATTTCGGGCGCTCGAAGACCGGCACCGGCGCGGCGGCGTTCAAGAAGAACTGGGGGTTCACGCCCGAACCACGCTTGTACGCCAAGCGCAGCGACGGGCCGGCGCGCGAGGTCAACCCCCTGAACCCCAAATACGCGCTCATGGTGAAGACGTGGAAGCGCCTTCCGCTATGGGCCGCGACCGCCGCAGGACCGTGGATTTCCCGAGGGCTGGGGTGAGCTTGCTCTTCCTGGCGCACCGCGTGCCCTTTCCGCCCGATCGTGGCGACAAGATCCGCAGCTTTCATATCCTCCAATATCTGGCGAAGCGTACGCTGGTCCATCTGGTGGCGTTTGCCGACGACGAAGCGGACGTCGATCCGCCTGCTGTGTTCACGGAGATGCTGGCAAGCTGCTCGATCCTGCCGCGTCGCAAGTCGCAGAAGCGCGCTGCGATCGAAGCGCTGGCTACCGGCAAGCCGGTATCGCTGACCGCCTTCGCCAGCCCGGCGATGCAGGCCGCGGTCGATCGTATCCTGCCGGAAGTCGGTGGCGTCTATTGTTTCTCGGGGCAGATGGCGCAGTATCTGCCGGCCGACGCGCCGCCGGTCGTGATGGATTTCGTCGATGTCGATTCCGCCAAGTTCGCGGGGTTTGCGGAAGACGCCCGCGGCCCGATGCGCTGGATGATGCGCCGCGAAGCGCGGTTGCTGGGAGCTTTCGAGCGGCGGATTGCGGCGCGGGTTTCTGCGAGTCTGTTCGTCAGCGAGGCCGAGGCTGCGCTTTTTCGGGAAGGTGGCGCGCGCGGCCGCGTGATGGCTGTCGAGAACGGGATAGACTCCGCGAAGTTCGACCCTGCGGCTGCCACTAGGCCCTTATCTTCCCCCTCCCTGAAAGGGAGGAGCCGAGGTGGGTCGGTTTCCGCAGGCGCAAGCGGTTGTGACCCAAGCCGGCCGACCCACCCCCAACCCCTCCCTTCCAGGGAAGGGCGAAGGAGCGCTCATCGTCTTCACCGGCCAGATGGATTATCGCCCCAACATCGACGCGGTAACCTGGTTCGCGCGCGACATCCTCCCGCTGGTCCGCCAACGCCACTCCGCGCGCTTCGCGATCGTCGGCCGCGCACCGACGCCCGCGGTGCAGGCGCTCGCCAGCGACCATGTCACCGTCACCGGCGCGGTCGACGACGTCCGTGGCTGGCTCGCCGCCGCGGACGTGTGCGTCGCGCCGCTGAAACTCGCGCGCGGGATCCAGAACAAGGTGCTCGAGGCGATGGCGATGGCACGTCCCGTCGTGGCCTCCGCCGCCGCCGCCGAAGGGATCGACCACGCCGACACCATCCGCGTCGCCGGCACCGCGCAGGACTTCGCCGATCAGGTGATCGCGGTGCTCGACGCGCCGGACGCCGCGGCCACGCTCGGCGCCGCCGCCCGGGCGCAGGTCATCCGCCGCTACGGCTGGGACGCGCGCCTCGCCCCGCTCGACGCGCTGCTCGGCCTGACCGCATGACCGCGTGGCGCCGACACGGCATCGCGCTGGCGGTCGCGTTCGTCCTGATCCTGCTGGTGTTTCACAGCGACGTACGCGATCTCGTGCAGATCTGGTGGAACAGCACGACCTTCGGGCATTGCCTGTTCATCGGTCCGGTCGTCGCGTGGCTGATCTGGCAGCGCCGCGCGGAACTCGCCCAACTCACCCCGACCGGCTGGTGGCCGGGCCTCGCGCTGGTCGCGATCGGTGGGTTCGGCTGGCTGTTGGGCGACGCCGGCTCGGTCGGTTTCGCGCGCCAGCTCGGGTTGGTCCTGATGCTGCAGGGCGCGGTAGTCACGATCCTCGGCCCCAATGTCGCGCGCGGGCTGCTGTTCCCGCTTTGCTACGCGGTCTTCCTCGTGCCGTTCGGCGAGGGCCTCGAACCACCCTTGCAGACCATCACGGTCGCGATCGTCATGCCGCTGCTGCACCTGGTCGGCGTACCCGCGGTCGTCGACGGCGTGCTGATCCACGCCGGCCGCTATTATTTCGAGGTTGCCGAAGCATGTTCGGGCGCCAAATTCGTCATCGCGATGGTCGCGTTCGGGGTGTTGGTCGCCAATCTCTGCTTTCTGTCGTGGAGGCGCCGCGCGATCTTCCTGGCCGTCTCGGTGGTCGTGCCGGTCATCGCCAACGGGTTCCGCGCGTTCGGGACGATCTGGGCGGCGGACCTGACCTCGATCGAAGCCGCCACCGGGTTCGACCATATCGTCTATGGCTGGGTGTTCTTCGCGCTCGTCATGGCCGCGGTGCTGGCGATCGGCTGGCGCTGGTTCGACCGGGCCCCGACGATCCCGCGTTCGATCCGGCAGCGCTTCAGGCGGTGCCACGACACCGCACCGAGCTGCTGATCGCCACCGCACTCGTCCTGGCGACGGTCGCGATCTTCCCGAGCTGGAGCGCCGCCATCGCCGGTCGCGCGCAGCCGCTGCCCGCGCATATCGACCTGCCCGACATCCCCGGCTGGCACCGCGTTCCGGTCAGCACGCGTGCGCCCTGGACGCCCTACCATCCGGGCGCGGACCATTATCTGTTCGGCCGCTATGCCGACGTATCGGGCGCGACCGTCGACATGAGCATCGCGGTGTTCGGCAACCAGCATGAGGGCAAGGAGCTGATCGCGTTCGGCACGGGCGTCCTGCGGCAGGAGGATCGCTGGGTCCGGGTCGCCGATCTGCCCGATATCGTGGACAGGGCGGGGGCAGGCGGTTCGGCGATGCGGATCACCGCGCCGGGGCCCGTAGAGCGGATCGTCGCGACGTGGTACCGGATCGGCGACACGACCACGCAGGACGAGACGCTGGTGAAGATCGAGACGATGAAGGCGCGGCTGCTCGGCGGTCCGCAACGCGCGGTGGCGGTCCACCTGTCGGTCGAGGGCGCCGATCCGCGTCCGATCGCGCGCTTCCTCGCCGCATTGGGGCCGATCGCTACAGTTGCCGATCGCGCCGCGGGGATGCGCTAGATGTGCGGCATCGCCGGGATCTTCCACCCGGGTACGCCCAAGCCGGTCGATCCCAACCGCGTCCACGCGATGATCGCCGCGCTGGCGCATCGCGGGCCCGACGGCGACGGCATCTGGACCGCGCCGGGCGTGGGGCTCGGCCATCGTCGGCTGTCGATCATCGACCTCGAAGGCTCGCCGCAGCCGATGTCGGACGGCTCGCTGACGATCACCTATAATGGCGAGGTCTATAATTTTGCCGAACTGCGTGACGAGTTGATCGCCAAGGGCGCGATCTTCCGTACGGCGGGCGATACCGAAGTCCTGCTCCACGCGTGGCGCGCCTGGGGGCCGTCGATGCTCGACCGGCTGAACGGCATGTTCGCGTTCGGGATCCACGATTCCGCCGCGCACACGCTATTCCTCGCGCGCGACCGGATGGGGGTGAAGCCGCTTTTCTACGTTGAACTCGCCGACGGCTCGCTCGCCTTCGCCTCCGAACTGAAGGGCCTGCTCGCGCATCCGCAGTTACGGCGCGTGCCCGATCTGAGTGCGGTCGAGGATTACCTTGCGCTCGGCTATGTCCCCGACGATTCCTGCATCGTCGCGGGCGTGAAGAAGCTGGCGGCGGGGCATTTCCTGCTGGTCGAGCGCGGGCGCCCGGTGCCGCAACCGCGCAAATGGTGGGACATCGATTTCTCCAATCGCGCGACCGGCTCTGCCAAGGCGCTCGGCGAGGAACTGGTCGACCGGATGCGCGCGGGCGTGCGCTCGCGGATGGTCGCCGACGTGCCGCTCGGTGCGTTCCTGTCGGGCGGCGTCGACAGCTCGGCGGTCGTCGCGCTGATGGCCGAGGCAAGCCCCAAGGCGGTGCGTACCTGCACGATCGGCTTCGACGAAGCGGGCCATGACGAGCGCAGCTTCGCCACCACCGTGGCGCGGCGTTTCGCCACCGATCACCGCGAGCGCGTGGTCCAGTCCGGCGACGTCTCGCTGATCGACACGCTGGTCGCGAGCTTCGACGAACCTTTCGCCGACGCCTCTGCGCTGGCGACGTATCAGGTCTGCGCGCTGGCCCGCGAGAGCGTCACCGTGGCGCTGTCGGGCGACGGTGCGGACGAGGCGCTCGCCGGCTATCGTCGCTACAAGTTCCAGTCCGTCGAGGAGCGTGTCCGCGGGCTGCTCCCGGCGCATCTGCGCGCGGACGTGTTCGGCACGCTCGGCCGCTTTTATCCCAAGGCCGATTGGGCGCCGCGGCCGCTGCGCGCGAAATCGACGCTGCTCGCGCTCGCGCAAGATGGGGGCGAGGCGTATGCGCGGTCGGTCGGCGTCACCACGCCCGAGCTGCGCGGACACCTTTCACCCCGGTGCCCGCGCCACGCTCGGCGGGTATCGTGCCGAGGATCGCTATGTCGCGGCGATGGCCAATGCGCCGGCGCGCGATGCGATCGACCGCGCGCAATATGCCGACATCAAGCACTGGTTGCCCGGCGACATCCTGACCAAGGTCGATCGCACCAGCATGGCGGTCGGGCTCGAAGCGCGCGAACCGTTGCTCGACCACCGGCTGATCGAGTTCTGCGCGACGCTGCCCGCGAACATGCGGTTGCGGCACGGCGAGGGCAAATGGCTGATGAAGAAGGCGATGGAGCCGTATCTGCCGCGCGAGATCCTCTATCGCCAGAAGATGGGCTTCGTGACGCCGATCAGCGCGTGGTTCCGCGAAGCGCTGGCGGGGGAGGCGATCGCGCTCGCCAAATCGCGTACGCTCGGCGAGACCGGGTGGTTCGACATGGCGACGATCGCCAGGATTGCCGACGAGCACCGGATGGGTCGCGCCGAGCACGGGCGGACGTTGTGGCAGTTCGTGATGCTTGAGCGGTCGATGAAGCGGATGTTCGGGTAACTCCCAATCCTCCCCCGCCAGGGGAGGTGGCGCAAGCGACGGAGGGGGAGGACACGGAGCAGAGGTTGTCCTTACCTCCCCCTCCGTCTGGCAAGTGCCAGCCACCTCCCCTGGCGGGGGAGGATCGTACGGTCCTAGAACAGGCCTTCGATCAGGCCTTCGTCGTTCAACCGGATCGCCTCGGCCGCGGGCACGCGGGGAGGCCCGGCATGGTCATGATCTCACCGCAGATCGCGACGACGAAGCCCGCGCCTGCCGCTAGCCGCACTTCGCGGACGGGGACGATGTGGCCGGTCGGCGCGCCGAGCAGCGCCGGGTCGGTCGAGAAGCTGTACTGCGTCTTCGCGAGACACACGGGCAGGTGCCCGTACCCCGCATCTTCCCAGCGCTTGAGTTGGGCCAGCACGCTCGGCTCCGCGACGGCGTGTTCGGCGCGGTA
This sequence comes from Sphingomonas sp. AC411, assembly GCF_979253035.1. Lineage (NCBI taxonomy): Bacteria > Pseudomonadati > Pseudomonadota > Alphaproteobacteria > Sphingomonadales > Sphingomonadaceae > Sphingomonas > Sphingomonas sp. AC411. The sequence goes on from NZ_CEEDAQ010000001.1 coordinate 827,351, forward strand.
GATGCGTCGGGCGACGGTGTCGATCTTGTCGAACAGCGAGAGTTCGTCGCCATAGATCGGCGCGAATCCGCCGCCATGCGTCTCGCAGATTTCGGCGACCGCATCGGCCAGCTCGACTGCGCCGGCGCCGCCTTCGGCCCAATGCCGGCAGAGGATCGCGCGCGAGCCGTGCTGGGCTGCGGCCTCCTGGATCGCGGCGATCTCGGCATCGCTGTCGGTGTAGAAATGGTTGATCGCGACGATTGCGGGGACGCCGAACTGGCGGATGTTCTCGATGTGGCGGACGAGGTTGACCGCTCCCTTGCGGACCGCGTCGACGTTCTCATGCGCGAGGTCGGCCTTGCGACGCCGCCGTTCATCTTCAGCGCGCGCGCGGTGGCGACGATCACGACCGCATCGGGGGCGAGCCCTGCCTGGCGGCACTTGATGTCGAAGAACTTCTCTGCGCCCAGGTCCGCGCCGAAGCCGGCTTCGGTGACGACGTAATCGCCGAGCGACAGCGCCGCCCGCGTCGCGATCACCGAGTTGCAGCCATGCGCTATATTGGCGAAGGGGCCGCCGTGGAGGAACGCGGGCGTACCCTCGAGCGACTGGACGAGATTGGGCTTGATCGCCTCGGCCAGCAGCACCGCCATCGCGCCATCGGCCTTGAGGTCGCGCGCGGTGATCGGCGTGCGGTCACGGGTGTAGGCGACGACGATATCGCCGAGCCGTCGCTCCATGTCGGCGAGGTCGTTGGCGAGGCACAGGATCGCCATCACTTCGGAGGCGACGGTGATGTCGAACCCCGATTCGCGCGGATAGCCGTTGGCGACGCCACCGATCGACTGGACGATGTCGCGCAGCGCGCGGTCATTCATGTCGAGGACGCGGCGCCAGACCACGCGGCGGACGTCGATCTGGAGTGCGTTGCCCCAGTGGATATGGTTGTCGATCATCGCGGCGAGCAGGTTGTGCGCGGCCGTGATGGCGTGGAAGTCGCCGGTGAAATGGAGGTTGATGTCCTCCATCGGCGCGACCTGTGCGCGGCCGCCACCGGTCGCGCCGCCCTTGGTGCCGAAACAGGGCCCGAGCGAGGGTTCGCGGAGCGCCAGCACCGCCTTGCGGCCGGTGTAGCGCAGCGCGTCGGCGAGGCCGATCGAGGTGGTGGTCTTGCCTTCGCCCGCCGGGGTCGGGTTGATCGCGGTGACCAGGATCAGGCGGCCTTTCGCACCCGATTTACGCGTTTCGAGCCAGTCGAGCGCAATCTTGGCCTTGTAGCGACCATAGGGCTCGATCGCCGCGTCGGGGATGCCGAGGCCGTCCGCGATGGTGGCGATGGGGCGCAGCGCGACGCTGCGGGCGATGGCGATATCGGTGTCCATGCGGGGACGCCTAGCGGGGATTGGGTGGGTTTCCAAGTGGTTTCTGGAGCGGAGGAGATGTTGAACTCCCCTCCCTGGAAGGGAGGGGCAGGGGTGGGTCGGCCCGATTGGCCATCGTCCCGGCCCGAGGAACCGACCCACCCCGACCCTCCCTTCCAGGGAGGGGTAAGGTGGCATCTGGCCGAAGAGGATCGTTGTCCGGGGTGACGGGGGTGTTCTTGAGGCGCGCCACGGCAAAGCCGCGTCGTCGGACGGGGCTGCTAGCCCCGCCGGCCGGGCGTGATGCGGGCGCGGCGGAGCTTGCGCTCCGCCTGCTGCATCACGCCATCACGCCGCGAACTGATTCATCGTGTTGTGTGCGCCCCCGGCCTTCAGCGCGGCTTCGCCCGCGAAATACTCCTTGTGGTCGTCGCCGAGGTCGGAGCCGGACATGTTCTGGTGCTTCACGCAGGCGATGCCCTCGCGGATTTCCTTGCGCTGGACGCCCTTCACATAGCCGAGCATCCCTGCATCGCCGAAATACTCCTTGGCGAGATTGTCGGTCGACAGCGCCGCCGTGTGATACGTCGGCAGTGTGATCAGATGGTGGAAGATGCCCGCGCGCCTGGCCGAATCCGCCTGGAAGGTGCGGATGCGTTCGTCGGCTTCGTCGGCGAGCGTCGTGCCGTCGTAATCGACGCTCATCAGCCGCGCGCGATCATAGGCGGAGACGTCCTTGCCCTCTTCGGTCCAGGCGTCGAACACCTGCTGGCGGAAGTTCAACGTCCAGTTGAAGCTCGGCGAGTTGTTATAGACGAGCTTCGCGTTCGGCACGACTTCGCGGATGCGGTCGACCATGCCGGCGATCTGCTCGATGTGCGGCTTCTCGGTCTCGATCCAGAGCAGGTCGGCGCCGTTCTGCAGACTCGCGATGCAGTCCATCACGCAGCGATCCTCGCCGGTGCCGGCGCGGAACTGGAACAGGTTGGAGGGCAGGCGCTTCGGGCGGAGCAGCTTGCCGTCGCGGTTGAGGATGACGTCGCCGTTGCGCGCGGTCGTGGGATCGATCTCCTCGCAGTCGAGGTACGAGTTATACTGGTCGCCGAGGTCGCCGGCCTCCTTGCTGACCGCGATCTGCTTGGTGAGGCCGGCGCCGAGCGAGTCGGTGCGCGTGACGATGATGCCGTCCTCGACGCCCAGTTCGAGGAACGCGTAGCGGCAGGCACGGACCTTCGCGAGGAAGTCCTCGTGCGGGACGGTGACCTTGCCGTCCTGGTGGCCGCACTGCTTCTCGTCGCTGACCTGGTTCTCGATCTGGAGCGCGCAGGCGCCGCCTCGATCATTTTGCGCGCGAGCAGGTACGTCGCCTCGGCATTACCGAAGCCCGCGTCGATGTCGGCGATGATCGGCACGACGTGCGTCTGGTGGTTCTCGATCGCGTTCAGCAGGCGCTGTTCCTCGATCGCATTGCCGGCGGCGCGGGCCGCGTCGACCTCGCGGAACATCATGCCGAGTTCGCGCGCGTCGGCCTGGCGGAGGAAGGTGTAGAGTTCCTCGATCAGCGCGGGGACGCTGGTCTTCTCGTGCATCGACTGGTCGGGCAGGGGCCCGAACTCGCTGCGCATCGCCGCGACCATCCAGCCCGAGAGGTAAAGATACCGGCGGTCGGTGGTGCCGAAATGCTTCTTGATGCTGATCATCTTCTGCTGCGCGATGAAGCCGTGCCAGCAGCCAAGCGACTGCGTGTAGTTCGCCGGGTCCGCGTCATAGGCGGCCATGTCCTTGCGCATGATCGCGGCGGTGTAGCGCGCGATGTCGAGCCCGGTGGCGAAGCGGTTCTGGAGCCGCATCCGCGCGACCGATTCGGGCGAGATCGCGTCCCAGGTACCGTTCCGGTCGGCGATGAGATTGGTCAACTGGGCGATGTGAGTCTGGTAGGTCACGGGCGATCCTTCGCTGCTGCGTTGATCGTCGTGTAGGGTTGTTGACAGGGTTTTAGCTGGGAATACCGCGCGGCGGCGGGTGTTGGTGTCGGTTGCGCGGGAGCGGGGCGTGTCGGGTTGTGAAGAATGTTACACGCAAACGGCTAGCGGCGTGCCGCTCCACCTACGTCTGTCATCCCCGCGAAGGCGGGGATCCATATGCTCAGGTTTCCGCGATCCTATCGCAAGGGTCGCCAATATGGGTTCCCGCCTCCGCGGGAATGACATGGTTAGTGGTTGGTCGTTGACGCTAGTGAACCGCTCCCTGCCCGCTGGAAGAATTGTCAGTCCGCTTCCGGGACCCGATCTGCGACAGTCGCCGTAAGTGGCTCTGCCAGCGCCGTTTCGCCCAGCGATGCCAGCACTGCCGCCGCCAGCGCGTCGAGGCCGTACGGCTTCTCCAGCATGATCGCGTCGGTTTCGTCGGCGACCGATGCCGTATCCCCGGTCGCGAACACGATCCCGACTCCGGGCCGAAGCGTCCGCGCCGTCCGCGCGAAGTCGGGGCCGGATACGCCCGGCAGGTTCACGTCGGTCACCAGCGCGTCGATCGGCACGGTCTGGAGCGCCGTCATCGCGTCCTCCGCGCTTGCCGCGTCGACCACGACGAAGCCGCTACCCTGCAACATCTCGGCGGTGTTCGCGCGGATCAACGCGTCGTCCTCGACCAGCAGGACGGTGCGGCGGGCGAGGGTGTCGAGGCGGCGGTCGGCGTCGATCCGGGCATCGCGCGCGGCCTTCGCGGCGGGGCTGCCGGCACGCTGGCGGTTGGCGAGCACCTGACGGAACTTCCGGGCGAGCGCCTCGCGCGTGTACGGCTTCGACAGCAGGTCGAGACCCGCATCGAGCTTGCCGCCATGGACGATCGAGTTCTCGGTATAGCCCGATGTGAACAGCACTGCGAGATCGGGCAGGCGCTCCTTCGCCTTGCGAGCAAGTTCGGGGCTTTTCAGCGTGCCGGGCATCACGACATCGGTGAACAGGATATCGATCGGCACGCCGCTCTCGACCACGTTCAGCGCACTGGCCGCGTCGACCGCCTTCAGCACGCTGTAGCCGAGATCGGTGAGCAGCTCGACGACGGTGCCGCGGACCTCGTCATCGTCCTCCACGACCAGCACGGTCTCGCTGCCGCCGGAAATCGGGCTGGCATCGGCGACGACCTCGACATCCTCGCTCTCCATCGCGCGCGGCAGGTAGAGCTTGATCGTGGTGCCTTCGCCGACCTCGGAATAGATCTTCACATGGCCGCCGGACTGTTTGACGAACCCGTAGACCATCGACAGGCCGAGACCGGAACCCTTGCCTTCGCCCTTGGTCGAGAAGAACGGTTCGAAGACCTTTTCGATGATCTCCGCGCTCATGCCGGTGCCGGTGTCGGACACGGCGAGCATGACATATTGGCCGGCCTCGACCTCGTCATGGCCCTGCGCATAGCTGTCGTCGAGATGCGCGTTGCCGAGTTCGATGGTCAGCTTGCCCTGGCCCTCCATCGCATCGCGCGCGTTGATCGCGAGGTTGAGCAGCGCGTTCTCGATCTGCGCGGGGTCGATGAAGGTGTTCCACAGGCCACCGCCGACCACGGTTTCGATCTCGACGCCTTCGCCGATCGCGCGGCGCAGCATGTCGTCCATCCCGCGCACGAACCGCGTGACGTTGACGACCTTGGGCTCGAGCGCCTGACGACGCCCGAAGGCGAGCAGTTGTGCCGCAAGCTTCGACCCGCGCGTGACGCCGGCCATCGCGTTGGCGACCCAGCGTTCGGCTCGCTCGTTGCCCTCGAGGTTCTTGCCGAGCAGCTGGAGGTTGCCCGAGACGACCTGGAGCAGGTTGTTGAAGTCGTGTGCGACGCCGCCGGTGAGCTTGCCGACCGTCTCCATCTTCTGCGACTGGGCGAGCTTGGCTTCGGCCTGACGACGTTCGTCGATCTCGCGGATGACGCGCGCTTCAAGCGTTTCATTGAGCTGGCGGAGCTGATCCTCGGCGCGCTCGCGGTGGCGGACCTGGCGGGCAAGCGCCTCGGCCTGGTCGCGCAAGGCGGCCTCGGCGGCGCGCTGGTGGGTGATGTCGGTGTGGACGCCAACCCATTCGAGCACCTCGCCGGCCTCGTCGAGGATCGGCAGGCCGCGGACAGCGAAGGTGCGCCACGTGCCGCAATGCCGGCGAACGCGGTGTTCGAACACGAACATCGACTTGCTGAGGACCGCGGCGGTCCAGGCTTTGATCGTCGAGGCGACGTCGTCGGGATGGATCGCGTCGGCCCAGCCGAAATTCTGGTATTCGTCGATCGACTGGCCGGTGAGCGTCGCCCAGCCGGGCTGTTCGCCGATCATCCGGCCGTCCGGGCTGTTGGTCCAGAGCACGCCGTGGACCGCGTCCATCGCGGTGCGGAAGCGGCCGTTGCTGATGCCGAGTTCGGCCTCGCGTTCGGCGCGCTCCTCGACGTCGATGCCGAGCACGTAGATGCCGGGAATCGAGCCATCTGCGGCGGTGTGGGGCACGTAGCGGAATTCAGCGCGGCGGGGGCGCCCGTCGCGGTGCGGGAAGACGGTCTGCGCGATGAAGCTTTCGCCTGCCAGCGCGCGATCGAACGACGGGCGGCGATCCTGATAGACCGTGTCGCCCAGCACTTCGCGGACCGGCTTGCCGATCATCGCCTCTGGCGCGACGCCGAGCCACTCCTCATACTGCGCGTTGGCGAGGCGGTAGACGTGGTCGCGGTCGACGTACGAGATCAGCATCGGCACGGCGTCAGTGACGCGGCGCAGTTCGGCTTCGCTGGCGGCGAGCCGGTGCTCGGCTTCGACGCGGCCGCTATTGTCGACCATCGTGCAGAGGACGCCGCCGACCGTACCGCCGGTGCAGTAGACGGGGTGTAGAACAGGTCGAGCGTCAGCAGTTCGGGACCGTCGTGGCGCTGGAACAGGATCGGCTGGTCGCGATAGGCAACGGTCTCGCCGCGGAATCCCGCTTCAAGGACGGAACGGTTCCAGTCCCAGACCTCGGGAAACGCGGTCGCGACCGGGCTGCCGAGTGCGGCGGGGTGGCGATCGCCTGCGACGGCGCGGTAGCTGTCATTGTAGAGCATGATGTGCTCGGGCCCCACATCACGACCTTGGCAACCGGCGAGTTGAGGATGTTGGCGAGCGTGACTCGCAGCTCGGCGGGCCACGGAGTCGATCGGGCCGAGCGCGGTCGCGGCCCAGTCGCGCTGGCGGACCAGCATCCCGCATTCGCCGCCGCCTATCAGGATTTCGGTTGGCTTCTGCAGGGCGTCACGCGCGCGCATCTGTTCGAGCGCGGTGCGGACGATCGCGGTGGCGTCGCCGTGGCCGGCGGCGGCGAGTTCGTCGATGTAGCTGCCGAGGTCGGAGGGCAGGGAGACGGTGCGCGACGAGAGGAGCGACGAGCCTGGGTTTGTCATCCCGGACTAGTGGGTTTGTGGGACACGCGTGTCAATGAATACGCGTGGTTAGGGGGGACATGCGCCGTGCCCAACATCCGTCACCCCAGCGAAAGCTGGGGTATCGAGACTTGGCGTACGGATCGCTCATCACGGGGATACCCCAGCTTTCGCTGGGGTGACGGATGTTTGATGGGTGAGGCGTTCGGTATTGCAGGAGGACAAGGGGAGCTGCCGTTCGAGACTGCAGCTCCCCATCTCGGGCCGATCAGCCCTCGGTGCGCGGCAGGCCCAGCGGGTTGCCGTGCTTGACCGCCTTGGGCAGCAGCGCGTCGGGCAGGTCCTGATAGCAGACCGGGCGCAGGAAGCGCTCGATCGCCGCGGTGCCGACCGAGGTCGTGCGCGGGTCCGACGTCGCCGGGAAAGGCCCGCCATGCACCATCGCCGGGGCGACCTCGACACCGGTCGGCCAGCCGTTCGCGAGAATGCGGCCCGCCTTGCGCTCCAGCACCGGCAGCAGCGCCGCGGCGTCGGCATGATCGCCCTCGTCGATCTGCAGCGTGATCGTTAGCTGGCCCTCGATCTTTTCGAGAACCTCGCGGACCTCGGCGAGATCGGCGCAGCGGACGATGATCGAGGCCGCCCCGAACACTTCGTGCGATAGCGCGGGGTCGGCGACGAACGCCTTGCCGGTGGTCGAGAACAACGCCGCACGACCGCGGTTCGCCCCCTCGGCCTCGGTGCCGCGGGCCAGAGTCTCGACCGCCTCATGGCCGGCCAGCGCCGACACGCCCTGCTCATAGCTGGCATGGATGCCAGGCGTCAGCATCACCTGCGGCGCGGCCTCGCCCAAGGCGGCAGCAGCGGCCGTCACGAAGGTGTCGAGGTCCGGGCTGTCGACCGCGACGACGATGCCGGGGTTGGTGCAGAACTGGCCCGAGCCCATCGTCAGCGACCCGACATACGCCTTGCCGAGCGCTTCGCCGCGTGCCGCGAGCGCGGCCGGGAACAGGATCACCGGGTTGATGCTGCTCATCTCGGCATAGACCGGGATCGGCTCGGGGCGCGCCGCGGCGAGCGCGACCAGCGCGAGGCCACCGCCACGCGAACCGGTGAAGCCGACCGCCTTGATCCGCGGATCGGTCACGAGCGCCGCGCCCAGTTCGTTCGCAGGACCCTGGACCAGCGAGAACACGCCCTCGGGCAGGCCGCACTTGGCGACCGCAGCCTGGATCGCCTTGCCGACCATCACCGACGTGCCGGGATGCGCGGGGTGACCCTTGACGACGACCGGGCACCCGGCGGCGAGTGCCGACGCGGTGTCGCCGCCCGCGACCGAGAAGGCGAGCGGGAAGTTCGACGCACCGAACACCGCGACCGGGCCGACCGCGATGCGACGCTGGCGCAGGTCAGAGCGCGGCATCGGCTTGCGGTCGGGCTGCGCCTGATCGATCACGACCGACGCCCAGGTGCCGGCGCGCAGATGCTTCGCGAACAGGCGAAGCTGGCCGGTGGTACGACCGCGCTCACCCTCGAGACGCGGGCGGGGCAGGCCGCTTTCCTGGATCGCACGCGCGACCAGCGGCTCGTGGATCGCCTCGATCTCGTCGGCGATCGTCTCCAGGAACACGGCGCGAGCCTCGGGATCGATCTCGCGGAAGGTGTCGAAGGCTGCCTCGGCGAGCTTGCACGCGTCGGCGACGTCCGCTTCGCTCGATACCGCGAAGGCGGGCTCGATCTTGGCGTCGGTCGACGGGTCGATCGCCAGGAACGTGATGTCGCTGTCAACGGCGCGCGCGCCGATCGGGAAGGTGCCGTCCATGTCAGTTCTCCAAATCAATCAGGGCAGACCGCACCCGCAGGGTCGGTCGCAATTCTCAGGTCCGCGAGCGCGAAGCCCAACGGTCCGGTCGCCGTCATCGCGAACGGCGCGGCGACCTTCGTCATGTCGGCGCCGTGGCTACGAAAGCATTTAAGCGTGACGCGGACCGTCTTCCAGTCCGTACCCGCGGTTTTGAACAAGGATGTGACGGTTACGCCGGTTCCGCCGCTGCCCATCGCAAGCGTTACCGGGCCCGTCGCAGGCTGCGTCACGCGGTAGGTGAGCTGCAGCACCAGGTCGGCATTGGTCTCCCGCGACAGGTCGAGCGTCGGCCCTGCGATCTTCACCGTCGCGGTGGCTTGCTTCGGCCAGGTCAGCGACAACGCGCCTTCCTGCGTCTGTGGGCCGTCGACCGGCGCCTGCGCGATTCCCGCATCCGCCTTCAACGCGAACGGCGCCGGCACCTTGCCGCGGCTGTAGAACAGGCTGGTATTGGCGAGGCTCGCATCGACGCCGGAGACTTCACCGAGCGTACCGACGCTGCCGCCCTTCGCGTAGCTGAGGCCATAGCCGAGCGCGAACAGCGGGTCATAGCCAGGCTGGCCCTTGTTCAGCACGAACTGCCCGGCGGTCTTCGGCCAGCTATACGACAGGCGGCCGGCAAAATCCTTGCGCGGCGTGCCATCGGGCATCCCGATCAGCACGTCGGCGATACCGCCACCTTCGGTGCCGGGGAACCATGCGCCGACGAACGCATCCGACGCGTTGAGTTCGGGGTTCACCCACATCGGTCGCCCCGACAGGAAGACCGAGACGGTCGGAATGCCCGCCGCCTTGAGTGTTTTCAGCAGCGCAAGCGCCTGCTTGTCGCCGGGCTGGAATTCGAGCGTGCGCAGGTCGCCGCGCATCTCGGCATAGGGCTGTTCGCCGAACACGACGATCGCCGCGTCGGGCTTCTTCGCGAAACTGCCGTCGGCGCTGAGCGTGGCATTCCCGCCGCCGGCCTTCATTGCCGCCGCGATCCCCGCATAGATCGACTGCGCGTTGGGGAAATCAGCGTTGGTGTTGCCGTCACCCTGCCAGCTCAGCGTCCAGCCGCCCGACTGACGTCCGATATCGTCCGCGGCATCGCCCGCGACGAGGATGTTGGCGCTCGCCTTGATCGGCAGGACGCCCTGGTTCTTCAGCAGCACCAGCGTCTTGGCGACCGCTTCACGGGCCAGCGCACGATGCTTGGGCGAGCCGATAATACCGGGCTTGCTCTCATACGGCCGCGCGGTGTCGAACAGCCCCATCTTCACCTTCACGCGAAGGATGCGGCGAATCGCGTCGTCGATCCGCGCCATCGGGATCGTGCCCTTCTCCGCGGCGGCGAGCGTGGTGTCGAACAGGCCCTTCCAGCTGTCCGGCGCCATCGCCATGTCGAGCCCGGCATTGAACGTCGCCGGGCAATCGGTGTTGGTGCAGCCGGGGATCTGGCCATGGCCGCTCCAGTCGCCGACGATGAAGCCGTCGAACCCCATCCGACCCTTCAGCACGTCGGTCAGCAAGCTCTTGTTGCCGTGCATCTTCTGGCCCTGCCAGCTGCTGAACGACGCCATGACGGTCAGCGCGCCGGCGTCGATCGCAGGCGGATACCCGGCCGCGTGGATGTCGATCAGCGTCTGCTCCGAGACGTCGGCGTCGCCCTGATCGAGCCCACCCCTGGTGCCGCCGTCGCCCAGGAAATGCTTGGCGCTCGCCGCGACGTGACCGGTCTGGATCGTGCCCGTCCCCGTCTTGCCCTGAAGCCCCTCGATCATCGCGCCGGCATAGCTGCGGACGACCGCGGGATCTTCCGAATAGCCTTCGTACGTGCGGCCCCAGCGATCGTCCTGCGGCACCGCCAGCGTCGGGCCGAATGCCCAGTCGATCCCGGCGGCGGCGGTCTCCTGCGCGGTGGCGGCACCGATCCGGCGGATGAGATCGGGATCGTGCGCCGCCCCAGCGCGCTATTGTGCGGGAATAGCGTCGCGCCGACGACGTTGTTGTTGCCGTGGACCGCATCGACGCCGAACATCAGCGGGATCGCGACATGGCCGGGCCGCGCGGTCATCGCGACTGCGTTGAATGCACGCGCGGTGGCGATCCAGGCGGGGGCGGGGGCGCGGTCCTTGGCGCCGATCGGAGCGGAGCTGCCTCCCGCCAAGACGCTGCCGAGCGGATAGCTGCGCAGGTCTTCGGGCGTGATCGCGCCGATATCGCCCTGGATCATCTGGCCGATCTTTTCGCGAAGCGTCATCTTCGCCATCAGGTCGGTGACGAACGTCTCGGTCCGCGGATCGATCAGGCCCGGGCTCTTCGCCTTTGGCCACAAAGCGGGATGCGCCACGCCGGCGGTGGCAGCCGAACTCGCGCTGGGTACGACGGCGGGCCTGGTCTGCGCGACGACCGCGACGGGTATTGCCAGCGTTGCGCTCGCGAGCAGAAGCCCACGTACCAGATCTCTCGTCATCCGCTTATCCTCCCTGGGCCATCCTCGCCCCCTGTGTCGGGGACCCGCGGAAGCCCTGCCTGACTAATGTTGGGAGCGGTAACACGCAAGCCCGCGTTCCCGCCCATTTCTGGCCGTTCCGCCAGTTGTCCGATCATCTAGCACCGGATAACGATTGCAGGCTGATTATGTCGTAATCCCCTGCTAAACATCCGGCATGGGGAAAGAACCGCGCAAGCCGCGCACCGCAACCGGACGCCGGAGCGGCGCACCGACGATATCCGATGTGGCGACGCTCGCCGGCGTATCGCCGATGACCGTATCGCGCGTCATCAACGGCGAGGCCAAGGTCCGCGACGCGACCCGCGAGACGGTCAACGCGGCGATCGCGACGCTGCATTACGCGCCGAACCGCGCCGCGCGCAGCCTGGCGGGCGGCGGGCAGATGCGGATCGGACTGCTCTACAGCAATCCGAGTTCGGCCTATCTCAGCGAGTTCCTGGTCGGCAGCCTCGAACAGGCGAGCCGCAGCGACGTGCAGCTGGTCGTCGAGAAATGCGATATCGGCGATCACGAGATCGAGGTGGCCGAACACATGATCCGCAGCGGCGTCGATGGCGTGATCCTGCCGCCGCCGCTGTGCGACTCGCGTGGCGTGCTCGACACGCTGATCGCGGCGGGCGTGCCGACCGTCGTCGTCGCGACCGGATCGCCGCCTGCCGATACCGCGGCGGTGACGATCGACGATTTCGAGGCGGCGCGGGCGATGACCCGCCACCTGATCGGGCTCGGCCATGCGCGCGTCGGCTTCATCATCGGCAATCCGAACCAGACCGCCAGCCAACAGCGCCATGAGGGCTATCTCGCGGCGATCGCGGATGCGGGGCTGCCCGAGGATCCGTCGCTGATCGTCGGCGGGCTGTTCACCTATCGATCGGGGCTCGATGCGGCGGAGCAGTTGCTCGACGCGAAAGATCCTCCGTCGGCGATCTTCGCGAGCAACGACGACATGGCGGCGGCGAGCGTGGCGGTCGCGCATCGCCGTGGGCTCGACGTGCCGGGCGACCTGACGGTGTGCGGGTTCGACGACAGCGCGCTCGCGACGACGATCTGGCCCGAACTGACGACCATCCACCAGCCGATCGCTGATATGTCGCGCGCGGCGGTCGACCTGCTCGTCTCGGCGATCGTGCACCGGCGGGGCGGCGGCAAGGATGCCAACCGGCATGTCGTGCTCGACTATACCCTGGTACGACGACAGTCGGATGCGGCGCCACGGCGGCGTCCGCCGGCGCGGGTCCGCGCTTGACCGAGCCCCGCCTCGCAAGGTAGCGCTCCCACAAGATAAATCGTCGCGTTCAGGAGAGTTTGCAGTGGACCGTGTACCGGTGAAGCCGTTCCGATCGCGCGACTGGTTCGCCGATCCCGCCCGCTCGGACATGACCGCGCTCTATCTCGAACGCTTCATGAACTACGGGCTGACCCCGGCGGAACTGCGCTCGGGCCGGCCGATCATCGGCATCGCACAGTCGGGCAGCGACCTTTCGCCGTGCAACCGCATCCATCTCGAGCTCGCCAAGCGGACTCGTGACGGGATCCGCGACGCCGGCGGCATCGCGATGGAGTTCCCGGTCCATCCGATCTTCGAGAATTGCCGGCGACCGACCGCGGCGCTCGATCGCAACCTTGCGTATCTGGGGCTGGTCGAGACGCTGTACGGGTATCCGATCGACGCGGTCGTGCTGACCACCGGCTGCGACAAGACCACGCCGTCGGGCATCATGGCGGCGTCGACCGTCGATATTCCGGCGATCGTGCTGTCGGGCGGACCGATGCTCGATGGCTGGCATGATGGCGAGCTGGTCGGCTCGGGCACCGTGATCTGGCGCAGCCGGCGCAAGCTGGCCGCGGGCGAGATCGACGAGGAAGAGTTCCTCAACCGCGCCACCGACAGCGCGCCGTCGGCCGGGCATTGCAACACGATGGGCACGGCGTCGACGATGAACGCGGTCGCCGAGGCGCTTGGGTTGTCGTTGACCGGATGCGCGGCGATTCCTGCGCCGTACCGCGAGCGCGGGCAGATGGCATATGAGACCGGACGGCGGATCGTCGAGATGGCATATGAGGATCTGCGTCCGTCGAAGATCCTGACGCGCGAGAGCTTCCTCAACGCGATCCGGGTGGTCAGCGCGATCGGCGGGTCGAGCAACGCGCAGCCGCACATCATGGCGATGGCGCAGCATGCCGGCGTGACGCTGTACCCGGAGGACTGGTCGGATCACGGCTACGACCTGCCGCTGCTGGTCAACATGCAGCCGGCGGGCAAGTATCTCGGCGAGCGGTTCCACCGGGCGGGCGGCGTGCCGGCGGTGCTCCACGAACTGATCGCGGGCGGGAAGCTCGACACGTCTTGCCTGACCGTCACGGGGCGGTCGATCGGCGAGAACATCGCCGGGCGCGAAACGCGCGACCGCGAGATGATCAAGCCGTTCGACGCGCCGATGATGGAGCGTGCGGGCTTCCTGGTGCTCAAGGGCAATCTGTTCGATTTCGGGATCATGAAAACGTCGGTGATCTCGGCGGCATTCCGCGCGCGCTATCTGTCGACGCCGGGCGCGGAAGATCGGTTCGAGGCGCGGGCGATCGTGTTCGAGGGCTCGGACGATTATCACCACCGGATCAACGATCCCGCGCTGGAGATCGACGAAGGCTGTATCCTGGTGATCCGCGGGGCGGGGCCGATCGGCTGGCCGGGCTCGGCGGAAGTCGTCAACATGCAGCCGCCCGACGCGCTGATCCAGCGCGGCGTGCTGGCGCTGCCGACGCTCGGCGACGGACGTCAGTCGGGGACGTCGGACAGTCCGTCGATCCTCAACGTGTCGCCCGAGAGTGCGGTCGGCGGCGGGCTGTCGTGGATCCGCACCGGCGACACGATCCGGATCGATCTGGTCGCGGGGACGTGCGACGCATTGGTCTCCGACGAAGAGATCGCACGGCGGCGGGGCGAGGGACTCCCGCCCGTGCCGGAAAGCAACACGCCATGGGAAGAACTCTACCGCGAGAAAACCGGGCAATTGGCCGAAGGCGGCGTGCTCGACTTCGCGGTGAAGTATCGCGGGATTTCGGCGAAGACCCCTCGGCATAATCACTAAGGTCCGGGGAGGGCGCGCGTGTTTGGTGCACGCCTCCTTCCCCGTCATCCTGGACCTGATCTAGGATCCAGAGTCACGCGCGCTGTGCTTGAGTTACCCTGGGTCCTGACTTTCGTCAGGATGACAAAGTGAGGGTGAGATCTCGGGATCACCCCGCGCCTTATGTCCCGCGCGCGCCATCCAGGAGCATCCCACTCCGAACCGTCATCCCAGCGAAAGCTGGGATCTCTCCGAGTGACAGGCGTCATCCGCCCCGCAGGATACCCAGCTTCCGCTGGGGTGACGGATTTTGGGAGCGGGATCCCGGTAGCGGGCTTGGTTAGGCAATCGCTGTGTTGTCCACGCTGCTCGTTCAAAACGCACCACCCCGGTGAAGGCCGGGGCCCAGTTGGGGAACGTTGCTGACGAAGGGCGGTGCGTAGGTACTGCGACCATCCCAACTGGGCCCCGGCCTTCGCCGGGGTGGTGCTCCACAACGATACAAGCCGGTAGCCCGACTAGCCCAGAGCCACCGTCAGCCCCATCGCGATCGTCCGCGTCTCGCCCGGTGCCAGGATCGTCGGGTCCGCCAGGTTCAGCGCGTTCGGCATGTCGCTCACCGGTTCGGCGCAGAAGAAGCCTAGCCCCGGCGGCGTGAAGACGTGCAGATACGGCGTGCCCTCGCCGGTCAGCGTGATCGTGTCGTCCGGCGTCGCGATCGTCGCCGCCTTGTCCCACCCCTCATACGCGTTGTCGATCAGCGACGACCGCACCACGCCGTCCCCCGAGACCAATCCGCGAAGTGCGTCGCCCCGGTCCGCTCGGTCGGCAGCATCGCGTCGTCGGCCAGCCACACGGACCCCGCATCGAAGCTCAGCCGCGTGTCCTCGCCGGCCGGAAAATACGGGTGGAACCCAAGGCCCGCCGGCATCGCCCGGTCGCTGTCGTTCCGGACCGACAGCGACACGCGCAGTCCGGATTCGTCCAGCGTAACATGCTGCTCGGCGCGGTAGGACCAAGGCCAGTCCGCATCGGCTTGGTGACGATGGACCAGCACCGCCGAGTCCGCCTCCGACGCCTCCACGTCCCAGCCACGCAGCCAGCCGACCCCGTGGAGCGGATGATCCTGTCCCTCCATATTGCGCGGCAGCGCATACGCCTCCCCGCAAACACGAACCGCCCATCGGCGATCCGGTTGGCATATGGCACCAGGGGGAAGCACGCGGTCTCCAGCGGGTTGGTCGCGCCCGCTGGGGTCGGGCGCAACACATCGCGGCCCTGGTAGGTGAGGGCGGCGATGGTGCCGCCCAGTTCCGGCTGGAGCGCGACCTTCCAGTCGCCTGCTTCGAGATGCAGCATCAGCCCGGCATGTCCTCGAGTTCGCGACCGCGGGTCTCGGAGACCATCTTCCACACGAAGAAGAACGAGACGAACGCCGACAGCGCATAGAAGCCATAGGTGAGCGACAGGCCGAGCGAGATCGCCATCGTCGGGAAGCTGACCGAGATCGCGAAGTTGGCGAACCACTGCGCGAAGCCCGCGACCGCGAGCCCCGAACCGCGGATCTGCGTCGGGAACATCTCGCCGAGCATCACCCACATGATCGGGCCCCAGCTCAGGTTGAAGAACACGACATACGCATTGGCCGCGATCAGCGCGATCAGGCCGTTCTGGTCGGACAGCCGCAGCGTGCCCTCGACGATCGCGCCGCTGGCAAAGCAGATGCCGACGATCGCGAGCGTGACGGTCATGCCCGCAGACCCGATCAGCAGCAGCGGCTTGCGCCCGACCTTGTCGACCAGCGCGACGGTGAGCAGGCAGGCGATGATCGACAGCGAGCCCGACAGGATGTTGATCAGCAGCGCATCGCTCTCGCTGAAGCCGACCGACTGCCACAGCACCGAACCATAATAGAACACGATGTTGATGCCGACGAACTGCTGGAAGATCGCGAGGCCGATGCCGGTCCAGACGATCGGGCGGATCTTGCCACTGGCCTTGTCGATCAGGTCCGACAGCTTGGGACGATGCGCGTCGGCCGACAGCGAACCGCGGATCTCGGCGACTTTCCGCTTGGCTTCGGTGGCTCCGAACAGGCGGGTGAGGACTGTCTCGGCTTCGTCGTAACGCCCTTTTAGGACCAGGAAGCGCGGGCTTTCGGGGATCAGGAACAGCGTCACGAGATAGATCGCGGCGGGGATGACCTGCATCCAGAACATCCAGCGCCACGCCGGATAGTCGAGCCAGAACAGCGCGGTCGACGACCCGGCGATGCGGGCGAGATACCAGTTGGCGACGAACGCACCGGTGAGGCCGGTGATGATCATGATCTGCTGCACGCTCGACAGCCGGCCGCGGACGTTCGCGGGGACGACTTCGGAGATGTAGACCGGGGCGAGCACGCTGGCGGCACCGATGCCGAGCCCGCCGATGATCCGCGCGAGGACGAACATGGTGGCCGAAGTGGCCGCACCCGCGCCGAGTGCGCTGACGATGAAGAGTACCGCGGCGATCATCATCACGTTGCGGCGGCCGAGATTGTCGGCGAGCCGCCCGGCCATGAATGCGCCGACCGACGAACCGATCAGGATCGCGCCGACGGTGAAGCCGGTGCCGAGCGACGACAGCGCGAACGTGCTCTCGAGCCCCGCCTGCGTGCCGTTGATGACGCCCGAATCATAGCCGAACATGAACCCGCCGATCGTCGCGACGATGACGATCATCGCGATGAGCGCTCGGTTCACATGTTGGCCGGAATCTGCCGCAATGGTCATTATATTTCCTCTCCGGTACGACGCTCTGGCGGCATCGTTGGCAATTTACAGGGTGACGGGATCGACGGGCACGCCGGGAACGGCGACGCGGAAGGTGAACAGATTGCCGGCGAGCGGTTGGGCGGCGCGGGCGTCGTCGTCGAGGCCCTTGGCGGCGGTCGTCGCATAGGCGGTGCGACCGTCGGGACCGCCGAGCGCGATCTTGGTGATGTTCGCGACCGGGAAGCGGACGATATCGGTCAGGCTGCCGTCGGGGGCGTAGCGGCGTGCCGCCCAGCCGCCGAAGAACCCGACCCAGACGCCGCCCTCGGAATCGCAGATCGCGCCATCGGGATGACCGTCGTCGGGACCGACCGTCAGGAACACGCGCGGCGTACCCAGCGTGCCGTCGGCGTCGACCGGATATGCATCGATCCGCTTGCCGAGCGTGTCGACCGCGTAGAGCGTGCGGCCGTCGGGCGCGATCGCCGGGCCGTTGGTGATCGCGACCGGCGGGATGTCGGTCTTGGTCAGCGCGCCCCGATGCCAGTGATAGACATGGCCGGTCTCGTCGGATTCGGCGTTATCCATCGTCCCGAACCAGACGCGACCCGCGGAATCGCGCGCGGCGTCGTTCAGGCGGTTGCCGGGAGTTTCTGGGTGGACGGCGGCGAGATGCTCGAACACGCCGGTCGCCGGATCGAACCGGTGGAGGGCGCCGCGCACCCCGGCCAGGAAGCCGCCATCGTCGGCGGGGATCACCCAGCCGGTCTGGTCGGGCGCGTCCCAGCTGTCGAGCGTGCCGGTCTCGGGATCGAAGCGGTACACGCTCGGCGCCTTGATATCGACGAACCACAGGGCCGCGTCGCGCTCGGCCCAGATCGGGCCTTCGCCGAGCGTCGCGCCGACTTCGCAGATGCTCGTCGCCTGGATCTCGCGGGGCATGTCAGCGCCAGCCCGCATCGACGAAATAATCATGGCCGGTGCACATCCGCGCATCGTCCGAGGCCAGGAACAGCACCAGCGCCGCGACGTCGGCGGGCTGGACGCGGGTCTTCAGGCACTGCGCGGCGATGATCTCGGCCTCGCCCTCGGGCGTGTACCATTTCAGCTGGCGCGGCGTCTCGACGTTGCCGGGAACGATCGTGTTCACGCGGATGCCATCCCCACCCAGGTCGCGCGCCATCGCGCGGGTCATGCCCTCGATGCCGGCCTTGGCCGTCTGATAGATCAGCAGTTCGGGCAGCGCGAGGTGCCACGAGATCGAGCCGAAGTTGAGGATGACGCCGCCGCCGGCGCGCTTCATCGACGGCACCACGGCTTGGCCGGCAAAGAACAGGTGGCGCAGGTTGGTCGCCATCCGCTCGTCCCAATATTCGGGCGTGATCTCGTCGATCGTGTGGCGATCGTCGTTGGCGGCGTTGTTGATCAGGATATCGATCCCGCCGAGCTGCTTCTCGATCCGAGCGACCGTGGACTTGAGCGCATCGATGTCGCGCAGGTCGAGCGGCAGGAAGATCGGTGCGGTCGCGACGTCAGGCGTCAGCGTCTCGATCAGCGCGTTCGCTGCGTCCTCGGCCATGTCGACGAATGCGACGTGCGCACCCTGCCGCGCGAACGCCTCGACTAGGCCGGCGCCGATCCCCGACGCGCCCCCGGTGATCAGGACGCGTTTGCCCTTCAGGCTCGGATAGATCGCCGTCTGGTCGGCAGCTTTGGTCTTTTGCAGCACGTGGTTACGCTCCCTGTTTCTTGGTGTGCGCGAGCAGGCCACGACCTGCCAGATTGCGCATGAGATCGCTGATCCCGTAATTCCACGGTGCGGCATCCTTCGACGTCGTCACCGGATTGACCAGCGCGCCAAGCTTCGGATTGGAGATCGTGACGACGTCGCCGACCGCGTGCGTGAAGCCGCGGCCGGGCTCGTCGCGGTCCTGCGTCGGTGCGAACAGCGTGCCGAGAAACAGCACGAAGCCGTCGGGATATTGATGCTCGCTCATCGCCTGGCGGACGAGATCCTCGGGATCGCGGCTGATCTGGTCCATCGAGCTGCTGCCGTCGAGACGATAGCCATCGGCGCCCTCGATCGTCAGCGCGATCTCTGCGGCGCGAATGTCGTCCATGCCGAATTTGTCGTCGAACAGGCGGATGAAAGGCCCGATCGAGCAGGACGCGTTATTGTCCTTCGCCTTGCCGAGCAGGAGCGCGGAACGCCCCTCGAAATCGCGCAGGTTGACGTCGTTGCCGAGCGCCGCGCCGACGGTCTTGCCGTCGCGGTCGACGATCAGCACGACTTCCGGCTCGGGGTTGTTCCAGGTGGAGTCGGATCGGATGCCGATCTCGCCGCCCCAGCCGATCGTCGACAGCGTCGGGCTCTTCGTGAAGATCTCCGCGTCGGGGCCGATCGCGACCTCGAGATATTGCGACCACATGCCGTCTTCGATCAGCGCGGCCTTCAGCGCGTCGGCTTCGGGCGATCCGGGTACGACCGACCGGATGCTGCCGCCGACGCGCTCCTCGAGACGAGCGCGGACCGCGACCGCGGCGGACGCGTCGCCGCGCGCCTGTTCTTCGATCACGCGTTCCAGCGCGGACACGGCGAAGGTCACGCCCGATGCCTTGACGCATTGCAGGTCGATCGGGCTCAGCAGGCGGATCTTGGCACCGGGTTCGGGCGACAGGTGCAGGTCGTCGAGATGACCCAGATCGGTACCGGCATTCGTATCGAACTCGCCCGACGCGACCAGATCGGCGACCGTCGGTGCGACACGGGACATATCGTAGACGCGGCCGCCACGAACGATCACCGGGGTAGGTCCATCGCCGCTGTCGATTCTGCCCAGCAAAATGGCCTGGTCCCAGTCGGCAGGCAACGCCACCGCCGATGCGAATGCGATCTCCACGATATCCCTCTCCATATTGTTAGCGTTACCCTATGCGCGCCAGCGAGCCCGTCAAGCCCCCTGCGTTACATCATCCCATCCTCTATGCGATCGCCGATCCGACTTCCGCAATGAACAATTGAACGACATTGATCAGATAAATCAACCGCCTTATGAAACAGGGTCGGGACGCGGTCAACGCAGGCCCGGGCGGTAGTGCGCGGAAGCGCAAACCAAGGGGCCCAGCGCGACCGCTTTGATGATAACGATATCATCGCCGCCCATCGCGCAGACCTAAATTGGGCCGCGGTCCGATCGTCACGTCGCGGACTGCCGCGCGTGCGCACGACGAAAGCGCGATGGCAAAACGCGCGCCAGGACGTAGAGGCGGATATCGACCGTCGCGATTGGGTGCCTGATCCTGCAACCTCTGTCCGCCCTCAAATGGTTTCGCCGGCGCGTCCGGACGAGCGAAGCCGCGTTCATCGTGCTGGCGACGCTGGTTGGGGCGGGGGCGGGGTTGCTCAGCGTGCTGCAAGGCGCCGCCGCGCGGACGATGCAGCATATCCTGTTCGGCCTTTCGTCCGCCGCCCGGCTCAGCGCATTGCCCTCGCTGCCGCTGGCGGCGCTGGTCGTGCTGCCGATCGGTGGGGTCGTGCTCGCGCTTTTCTCCTGGGCGACTCGCGCGCGCAGGCGGCGGATGGTCGATGCGGTCGAGGCGAACGCGCTGCACGGCGGCCGCATGTCGGTGCCAGACAGTCTGGTGATCTCCGGGCAGACGATGCTGTCCAACGGCTTCGGCGCATCCGTCGGCCTGGAGGCGGCCTATGCGCAGCTCGGCGGCGCGATCGGGTCGGTGACCGGGGCCGCGTTCAACCTGCGCCGCGCCGATCTGCGCAACCTCGTCGGGGCCGGCACCGGTGCGGCGATCGCCGCCGCCTTCGGTGCGCCGCTGGCCGGAGCGTTCTATGCGTTCGAGATCGTCATCGGCGCCTATACGCCGACCGCGCTCGCGCCGGTGGTCGCCGCCGCGCTGGCCGGTACGCTGGTCGCGCACCTCCTGGGGATCCAGCCCTATGTGATCGATTCGGTCTCGACGATGCCGACCGAGACGCATCATTACCTGCTCTATGCCGGGCCTCGGCGCGCTGTGCGCGGGCATCGGTATCGCGTTGATGCACGCGGTCGCGCTGGTCGAGCGGGGACGCGGCGTGCGCGCCTGCCGGATTGGCTGCGTCCGGCGGTCGGCGGACTGCTGCTGATTCCGGTCGCGCTGGTATCGCCGCAGGTTCTGTCCGCGGGGCATGGCGCGCTCCACGCCGATCTCGCGCTCGGCGCGCCGCTGGGGTTTATCGCGACCATCTTCCTCGCCAAATGCGCGGCGTCGATCGTGTCGCTGGGATTCGGGTTTCGCGGCGGGCTGTTCTTCGCGTCGCTGTTCCTCGGCACGCTGGTCGGGCATGTGTTCGCCGGCAGCCTCGCCGCGGTGGTCGGGCAGGAGGTGCTCGATCCGCGCAACGCCGCGCTGGTCGGGATGGCGGCGCTCGCGGTCGCGGTGGTCGGCGGGCCGATGACGATGGCGATGCTCGTGCTGGAGGCGACTCACGACTTCGCGCTGACCGGCGCCGTGCTGGCGGCGGCGCTCGTGTCGTCGACGATCGTGCGCGAGACGTTCGGCTACAGCTTCTCGACCTGGCGGCTGCATCTGCGCGGCGAGACGATCAAGAGCGCGCGTGACGTCGGTTGGGTGCGGACGCTGACCGCGGGGCGGATGATGCGGCGCGAGACCAAGGCGATGCCCGCGGCGACGACGATCGCCGAGTTCCGCCGCCGGGTGCCGCTCGGGGCGACCAGCCGCACCGTCCTGGTCGACGCCGACGATCGCTATGCGGGGATCGTCCAGACTCCGACCGCCTATGCCGAGGGGCTCGATCCCACGTCGCCGGTCGGAGCGCTTGGCGTCAATACCGACGCCGCGTTGACGCCGACGATGGACATCGCGGAGGTCATGCGCCGCTTCGACGCGTCCGGCGCCGACGAACTCGCGGTCCTCGACGAAGACCGGATGGTGCTCGGCATCTTGTCGGAATCTTTCGTACGACGCCGCTACGCCGAAGAACTCGAAAAATCGCAACGCGAACTGTTCGGCGAGCGCTGATCCGGCGGCCGGCTCACGCACCGACCCCGCGTTCGTGCGCCCAGACCACCGCGGCGCTGCGCCGGTTGACGCCGATCTTGGCGTAGAGCCGCGCGACATGGTTGCGTACGGTGTTGCGCGACAGATCGAGCCGGTCCGCGATCGCCGCGTCGTCGAGATCCTGGCAGATCAGTTCGAGCACCTCGCGTTCGCGCTTGCTGAGGTCTGCTACCGGCGCGCTCCCACCTGCGCTGGTTCGCGGGTTCCGCAGCGTCGCCAGCTTGTCCATGATCGACCGGCTGAGCCAGTTGGCGTCCTTCATCACCGCGTCGATCGCCTCGACCAGTTCGAGTTCGCCGCGCCTGCGGGCTGAGATGTCCTGGTACAGCCACAGCACGCACGGATCGCCGTCGATGCTGACGCGCTCGGCAGAGACCAGGCAATCGAGCGGTTCACCTTTCCGGTGGAGCAATTGGACGTCGAGCCCGCGAAACCCGCCCCGATCGCGAATTTCGGTCTCCAGTCCCTCCCGCTGCGCCGCGTCGTTCCATAACTGAAGATCATCCGCGACCCGCTCGATCACGGCCTCGTCCGCATACCCGGTCAGCGCCTTGAACGCCGCATTGACCTGGACGATGCGGTTGTCCTCGCCCCGCGTCACGACCATCGCGACCGGCGCCATCTCGAACACCGAAGCGAAGTGCCGCTCGCTCGCCTTCAGCGCATGCTCGGCACGGCGCCTGGGCTCGAGGTCGGCGAAGGTGAACAGCACGCAGTCCTGGTTGGCGACCTCGATTGGCTGGCCGGCGAGGATGACCAGCGTCGTATCCCCGTTCGCGAGCGGCAGTTCGGCTTCGAGTTGCGGCACCGTCTGGCCGTTGACGACGCGGTCCTTGACGAACGCCTTGCGCTCGACCTGCGCGAGAAAGTCGAGATCGAACAGCGTCTTGCCGATGATCTGCTCGTGGTCGTAGCCCGACAGGTCGAGAAAGCCCTGGTTGACGAGCACATAGCGCTGGTCGGCGACGCGGATGATCAGCGCCGGTGCGGGGTTCGCATGGAACATCGCCTCGAACCGGTCCTCGGCATCGAACCGTTCGGATACGTCGTTGATGACCAGCCCCAAGCAATCGGGTTCGCCGCCATCCTCGTCCATGACGATGTCGCGCACCTGGTGCACCCAGCGCGGCTCGTCGGCGTCGATCGGCGCCACCTCGACGATCAGGTCCGGGAAGCTCTCGCCCGCGAGCAATCGCATCAGCGGATATTCGCGCCGGGGCAAGGCGCGCCGGTCGCGGTAGCGCAGCCGGAACCGCGTGGCATAGTCGTCTGCGGTTTCGCCCAGATCCTCGACCGCGCGGACGCCGTGCATCTTCAGCGCGGCGGGGTTGGCGCTGAGAATGATCCCGGTCGGATCCATCAGGATCACGCCCTCCAGCAGCCCGGTCATGAGCTGTTCCAGGTGGTGCAGGGTGGGCGCATGCAGCGGCTTGCCGGAGGTTTTCGTCATGCTCGTTCAGCGCCGGAGCCAGGCCTCCGGTTCCGCACGCGTCGGCATAATATACCAATGCCCCCGGTGCGTCTGCACCAATCCCAAAATCCGTGAAGCGCGCCGGAACTGAACGGAATGCGCACCATGTCGGTTGATGCCCCAGTACCATTATCCACTAGGAGCCACATCATGAACCTCATCATTCTTCTCGTCGTCGGCGGACTCATCGGCTGGGTCGCCAGCATGATCATGCGGACCGATGCTCAGCAGGGCGTCTTCCTCAATGTCGTCGTCGGCATCGTCGGTGCTTTGCTCGCCGGTTTCCTGATCACCCCGCTGATCGGTGGCGCATCGATCATGGACGGCGCGCTCAACATCCAGTCGATCCTGATTTCGCTGGTCGGCGCGGTGATCCTGCTTGCGATCGTCAACATGTTTCGCCGCGGCTCGGTTCGCTGAGCGGACGGGGAGGCGGCGCGACGCTCGTGCCGCCTCCCGCACTCACTAGCGCGGCCAACTCCTTTACTGAGGATCTGGCTCGCGGTCGGCAGACCAAGGCAGGCAATCGCAACGTCTCGACCCTGAAGAAGGACTAGGACGTAGCGCCGATTTAATCTCAAGCCCGCGATCGCTGACCGGCGACGCGGGTTTGGTGCGTTTCGAAACGTCTCCGACCAGAGCGGCTGATTCGGGGGATAGTCTCCAAGCGATTCCGGCGATGCATTTCGACACGGCATCGCGAGATGCGACGTCGTCTTCCAGCATATGCGTTTAGCGGTTGCGGAACGCGTTTCTCGCGGGCGCTTTCGCCAGAAAATGCGACCTATGTCGCTCGCAGCAAAACGCTGCGGGTGAACAAGGACGTCGCCATGACTCTCGAATATCCTGCTATCCTGCCCATCGATCGCACCAAGTCGCGCCATCAACGATCGGTCGAGATACCGCCGCCCCCGCAACCCCGGCGGCCGTTCGCCTTCGCCGATCTGGAAACCCAGTTCGACCCAGAGCTGGACACGCTGTGGACCTATATGCGGCAACGGGTCAGGCCGAGTTTCAATCCGGGCCTGCTCGCCGAATTCGGACATTGGCAGGCCGATATAGCCCAGGCGTGTTCGTCGGGCGACATGCCGATCCGCTACGTCGTTCTCGGATCGCGCTTTCCCGGCGTGTTCTCGCTCGGCGGCGATCTGGATCTGTTCTCCGACCACATCCGCAACGGTGATCGCGAAGCGCTGGTCGCTTACGGACGCGCCTGCGTCCGCATACTGCATCGCAACATGTTGAGCCTCGATCGACCTATCATCACGATCGGCCTTGTCGAGGGCGATGCGCTGGGTGGTGGCTTCGAGGCGCTGCTGTCGTTCAACGTCGTCATCGCCGAACGCGGGACGAACTTTGGGCTTCCGGAGACGAATTTCGGGCTCTTCCCGGGGATGGGGGCGCACTGCTTCCTGTCTCGCAGGCTCGGGGCGGCGCGAGCCGAGCAGATGATCCTCAGCGGACGAAGCTACAGCGCGGAAGAACTCTACGACCTCGGTATCGTTCACGCCCTGGCCGATCCGGGCAAGGGGCGCGCGGAAGTGGAGAGCTATATTCGGCAGAACCGTCGACGCCATAGCGGTCATTGCGCGATCTACGAGGCTTCGCGATCGGTCAATCCGCTGGCGCTCGGCGAGCTCGAGGCCGTCGTCGATCTTTGGGCGGATGCGGCCCTCAGGCTCAGTGACGCGGACCTTAAACTGATGCGGCGCCTGGTGGGGGCCCAGACCAGACTGCTCGAAAAGGCGCAGGTGGCGTCCTGCTGATCAGGACCGCTGCTGCGCCTTGATCCCACCGTCGGCAAGCATCGACGCCACCATGCTTGCCGGCATGGGATGCGCAAGCAGAAAGCCCTGCACCGCATCGCACCGGGTCCGACGGAGTTGATCCAGTTGCGCCTGCGTCTCGACGCCCTCGGCGACCGTTCGCATCCCGAGCTTTGCGGCGAGATCGATGACCGTCTGGACGATCGCCACCGACGCGGGGCTCTGTTCGAGGTCGGTAATGAACGACCGATCGATCTTAAGCGTCTGGAACGGGAACTTGGTAAGATAGCTCAATGACGAATAGCCGGTGCCGAAATCGTCGAGCGTGGTCCGGACATGGAGCCGGTTGATCGCGTCGAGCGCCGCGAGCGACGCCTCGATGTCGTCAAGCAGGACCGACTCGGTCACCTCGAGTTCGAGCCGGTCCGCCGCGAACCCACTGCTCGCCAACGCACTCATGATCACCATCGGCAGATTGGTGGAACGTAGCTGGATCGGCGAGAGATTGACCGCGATCTTCACGTCCGCCGGCCATTCGCTGGCGATTCGGCACGCCTCCCGGATCACCCAGCCGCCGATCCCGACGATCAGGCCGTTATCCTCGGCGATCGGAATGAATTCGGCGGGCGAGACCGAGCCTAGCCGGCGGTTGGTCCATCGCAACAGCGTCTCGCACGAGAGCACGCGCTCGCCGGCAAGGTCGAAGATCGGCTGGAACATCAGGTGGAACTCGCCGCGTTCCAGTGCGCCCTGCATTTCCGCCGCGAGATCGCGGCCGCGTTCAATCTTCTCATCCATCAAAGGCTCGTAAAAACACATCTGCCCGCGCCCGCTGTCCTTGGCACGGTACAGCGCGAGATCGGCGTTTTTCAGCAGCGTATCGGCATTGGTGCCGTCCATGGGGCGATCGCGATCCCGAGCGATGCGCCGACCCGCAACATGCGGCCGTCATGCTGGACCGGGCGCTCGACCAGCGCGATGATCTCCCGCCCGATGTCGATCGCATCGTCGTGCCGGGCGATCGCGCAAACGACGGCAAATTCGTCGCCGCCCAATCGCGCGACGATCCCGCTTCTGCCGAACGCTTCGTCGAGGCGGCGGGCAATCCCCGCCAGGACCGCATTGCCGGCAAGATGCCCGAACGAGTCGTTGATTTCCTTGAACCGGTCGAGGTCGATCCAGTGGATCGCAAGGCTGTGATCCCGGCCGACCACGGCCTTCAGCTGCGCCTCGAACCGCTCCCGAAAGGCGGTGCGATTAGCCACGCCGGTCAGGTCGTCGCGGCGGGCGACGGCAGCGTGGTGCTCCGCCAGTGCGGTCTTTTCCCGCGATGCGATCGTCGCCCGCAGGATCACGCCATAGGTCTGCAACGTGATATCCATCATCGCCACCACGAACAGCAGGATGACCACGCCGAGCACGATCTTGAGCGGCTCGACCGAGGCGAACAGTCCCAGCGCCAGCGGGACCGACGCGAAACACAATTGCGACAGCGCGATCCACGGTCGACCCGCGTTGCGACCGGCGATACCCGCCGCATACCCCACCGCCGTCGTCACCGCGAGCAACTGCAGCACGCCGTCGGTCGTATGCACCAGCGTAAGCAAGCCGAACGTACCGAGCAGCGCCGAGTAGCAAAGCGCGCCGGTGCGATAGAGAAATTCCTGACGGTTGGCCCAGCGCCCGGCCAGCGTGCTTCGGGTCGAGCCAGAGCGGCGCAGGCGCAGCGCGTCGACGATCCTGATGCCGGCGACGATGACGATGGCGACGGCACACACGACCATCGACCGGCTTCCGCCGACCAGCGCCACGATCGCCGTGATCGCGCCGCTGGTCAGCGCTCCGATCACCAGCGACTGGGGCGATGCATAGAGCGATCTCGACAAGGGTATGCCGGACATGCGCGGCGATCGCCTGGTCGGACTGTCGCAACTGTCGCAGGCGGGAAATAAGACCGGTCATCGATCCGTACATGGCGGGTAGCGAGGTGAAAGAAACGTTAATACTCGCGCTGAGGTTGCCCCAAACGAGACGAACGCGCCGATTTTATCTTTTAGCCGAAAAACTTAGCGCGTCGGACCGACTGCGTAGTTTCCGAGGGATCAAGCACCCGCCCCCATGGCGTAGACCGTTTCGAGGTCATCGGATGACGTCGCGGTCGATGGCGCCGCGATGCCGATACCGGTGAGCTTGCGACGGAGGACGAGGCGATGATGGGCGACACGCAAGAGACGGGAACGGGGCGGCATGCCGTGATCCTCTGCCATCCCGGTCCGGCCAGCTTCAACCACGCGATCGCCGACGCCTATTGCGCGGCGGTCCGCGCGGCTGGGCAGACGGCCGTGTTGCGCGACCTGTATGCGATCGGGTTCGACCCGGTGCTGAAGGCGGCGGAGCGGCCGACCAATGTCGCGGCGACCTACGGCCAGGACGTGCTCGACGAGATCGAGCATATCGCCGGGTGCGACGTGTTCGTGCTGATCTATCCGATCTGGTTCGGGACCCCGCCGGCGATGCTCAAGGGCTATGTCGAACGCGTGTTCGGGGCTGGCGTCCAGCCCGAGGCGCTGCAGGACCGCGCGCGTACCGACCTGCTCGGCGGCAAGCGTCTGCTCAGTTTCTCGACCTCGGCCGCGAGCAAGATCTGGCTCGACGAACAGGGGCAGGGGCAGGGCCTCAACAGCGTCTTTGACCAGTATCTCGTCCACGCGTTCGGGATGCGATCGCAGGAGCATCGCCGGTTCGCGCATATCGTGCCGGGGCTCAGCGCGCGGTTCGCCGACCAGTATCTGCGCGATGTCGCTGCGCAGGCGCAGCGGACCTGCGCGCAGATCGCGTTCGGGGACGAGGCGCTGCTCGCCGACCCCGCGCTCGTCACCCGGATGGCGCGTTGATCTTCCCGCATCTTCAAGCCCGCATCTTTTAGGACGTTTCATGACCCGTATGATGCAAGCCGCCGTCGTCGAGGCATTCGGCAAACCCCTGACCCTGCGCGAATGGCCGGTGCCGAGCGCCGGGCCGGGGCAGATCGTCGTCAAGACCGAAGCGTGCGGGGTCTGTCACACCGACCTGCACGCGGCGCGTGGCGATTGGCCGGTCAAGCCGGTGCCGCCGTTCATTCCCGGCCATGAGGGGATCGGCATCGTGGTCGAGGTCGGCGCGGGCGTGACGATCGTCAAGCTCGGCGACCGGGTCGGCGTGCCGTGGCTCTATTCCGCGTGCGGACACTGCGAATATTGCCTGTCCGCGTGGGAGACGGTGTGCGCCGAGGCGCAGTTCGGCGGCTACACGCGCAATGGCGGGTTCGCGGAGTATATCCTCGCGGATCCGAACTATGTCGCGCACATTCCCGCCGGATTGTCCGCGGTCGAGGCGGCGCCGATCATCTGCGCGGGCATCACGACCTACAAGGGCATCAAGGAAACGGGCGCACGACCGGGCGAGTGGATCGCGATCTCGGGTGTCGGCGGGCTGGGGCATCTGGCGGTGCAATATGCCAAGGCGATGGGGTTGCGCGTCGCCGCGGTCGAAGTCGACGCGGGCAAGCTCGCGCATGCCGAGGCCTTGGGCGCGGACCTGCTGATCGATGCCCGCGAGAAGGATGCGATCGCCGCGCTCAAGGACGGCACTGGCGGCGGCGCGCACGGCGTCCTGATCACGGCGCCGTCGCTGGTCGCTTTCAACCAGGGCGTGGCGATGACCCGCCGGCGCGGGACGTGCGTGCTGGTCGGCCTGCCACCGGGCGACTTCCCACTGCCGCTGTTCGACGTGGTGGCGAACTGCATCACCGTGCGCGGATCGTTCGTCGGCACGCGCAAGGACATGGCCGAGGCGCTCGCCTTTGCCGCCGACGGCAAGGTGAAGGCGGATATCGAATTGCAGCCCTTGTCGGCGATCAACGCCATCTTCGACCGCCTCGAACACGGCCAGGTCGCCTCGCGCGTCGTCCTCGATTTCGGAAGCCAGTCATGAACGATATCGCGACACGGTCGTCGGCCTTGGTGCCGAACACGACGCACCCCAAGACGCATCCGCTGTCCCCGGACATGCTGCGGCGGATGGACGCGTATTGGCGGGCGGCCAATTACCTCTCGGTCGGGCAGATCTATCTGCGCGACAACGCGTTGCTCGATCGGCCGCTGACGATCGCCGACGTGAAGCCGCGGTTGCTCGGCCATTGGGGGACGACGCCGGGTCTGAACTTCCTGTACGTCCATCTCAACCGGCTGATCGTCGAGCACGACCTCGACATGATCAACATCATCGGGCCGGGACATGGCGGGCCGGGGCTGGTCGCGAATACCTATCTGGAGGGCTCGTATACCGAGCGCTATCCGGCGATCGAGCGGAGCCGGAGCGGGATGCACCGGCTGTTCCGGCAGTTCTCGTGGCCGGGCGGGATCCCGAGTCATGTCGCGCCCGAGACGCCGGGATCGATCCACGAAGGCGGCGAGCTGGGGTATTCTCTGGCCCATGCTTACGGCGCGGCGTTCGACAATCCGGACCTGATCGTCGCCTGCGTCGTCGGTGACGGCGAGGCGGAGACGGGCGCGCTGGCGGCGAGCTGGCATTCGAACAAGTCTTCAACCCCGCGCGCGACGGCGCGGTGCTGCCGATCCTGCACCTCAACGGCTTCAAGATCGCCAACCCGACGATCCTCGCGTGGATCGACGGGCATGAGCTCGACGCGTTGCTGCGCGGCTATGGGCATGAGCCCTATTATGTCGGCGGGAGTGATCCGGCGGCGGTCCACCAGCAGCTCGCCGCGGCGCTCGACAAGGCGTTGGCGAAGATCCAGGCAATCCAGGCGGCGGCGCGGATCGAGGGCGTGACGCCCGAGCGTCCGCGCTGGCCGATGATCGTGTTCCGCACGCCAAAGGGCTGGACCGGGCCGAAGTTCGTCGACGGCAAGCCGGTCGAGGGCACGTGGCGCGCGCATCAGGTGCCGATCGCGGACTTCAAGGATCCCGAGCATCTGCGCCAGCTCGAGGCTTGGATGCGGAGCTATCGGCCCGAGGAGCTGTTCGACGCGAACGGCAAGTTCATGGAGGAGTTTGCCTCGCTTGCGCCGACCGGGCATCGGCGGATGGGCGCGAATCCGCATGCCAATGGCGGCGAGCTGATGGTGCCTTTGTCGCTGCCCGACTTCCGCAGCTTTGCAGTGCCGGTGGACGCGCCGGGCACGGTAAAGGCGGAGGCGACGCGGGTACTCGGCCGCTATCTGCGCGACGTGATGAAGCTCAATCTGGCAAGCGTGAACTTCCGCCTGTTCGGGCCGGACGAGACCGCGTCGAACCGGCTGGCCGACGTGTACGACGTGTCGGGCAAGGTCTGGATGGCGGAGATCGAGGCGGTCGACGAGCATCTGAGTACCGATGGCCGCGTGATGGAGGTGCTGAGCGAGCATCTGTGCCAGGGCTGGCTGGAAGGGTATCTCCTGACCGGGCGGCATGGGCTGTTCTCGTGTTACGAAGCGTTCGTCCACATCGTCGATCTCGATGGTCAACCAGCATGCCAAGTGGCTGAAGACGACCCGGACGATCCCGTGGCGGCGGCCGATCGCGTCGCTCAACTACCTGCTGACGTCGCATGTCTGGCGGCAGGATCATAACGGCCTGTCGCACCAGGATCCGGGGTTCATCGATCACGTCGCGAACAAGACTGCGGACGTGACGCGGATCTACCTGCCGCCCGATGCGAACTGTTTGTTGTCGGTCGGCGATCATTGCCTGCGCAGTCGCGGCTATGTGAACGTGATCGTCGCGGGGAAGCAGCCCGAGTGGCAATGGCTCGGGATCGACGCGGCGGTGCGGCATTGTACGGCCGGCGCGGGATCTGGGAATGGGCGGGCAACGATGCCGACCCCGACGTGGTGATGGCGTGCGCGGGCGACGTGCCGACGCTGGAGACGCTGGCGGCGGTGACGTTGTTGCGGAGTATGTGCCCGACATCCGTATCCGGGTGGTGAACGTGGTCGACCTGATGGTGTTGCAGCCGCGCTCCGAACATTCGCACGGGCTCGACGAGCGCGAGTTCGATGCACTGTTCACGCGGGATACGCCGGTGATCTTCGCGTTCCACGGCTACCCAGCGATGATCCACAAGCTCACCTATCGACGGGCGAACCACGCGAACATTCATGTCCGCGGGTACAAGGAGATGGGGACGACGACGACGCCGTTCGACATGGTCGTGCTGAACGATCTCGACCGATACCGGCTGGCGCTGGATGCGATCGAGCGGATCCCGCGGTTCCAGGACCGGGTGCCGCGCGAGACGGCGCGCTATTGGACGACGATGGAGCGGCACAAGCTGTATATCGCCGAACAGGGCGACGATCTGCCGGAGGTGCGTGACTGGCAATGGTCGAGGTAGAGGGGGCGCGGTAGTTCTGGCGCTCAATAGCGGATCGTCATCGCTGAAATATGGGCTGTACGCGGTCGATGGCGATCCGGTCCTGCTGGTTGGTGGGACGATCGAAACGCCCGACGACGATGGCGACGATCACGGGCGCTTTTTCGATACGATCGAGACCGCGTTGCAAGGCTTTCCGGCTCCGACGGTGATCGGACACCGGATTGTCCATGGTGGGCCGCATCGCAGCGCGCATTGTCGGATCGACGATGCGGTGATGGCGGATCTGGAAGCGGCGTGTGCGTTCGCGCCGTTGCATGGGCCGGCGTCATTGGCGCTGATCCGGGTGGCGGGGGCGCACTATCCGGGTCTGCCGCAGGTCGCGTGTTTCGATACGGCGTTCCATGCGGGGATGCCCGACGTCGCGAGCACGCTGCCGATCCCGCGCGCGTATTGGGCGGGCGGGGTGCGGCGCTATGGCTTCCACGGGCTGTCGTGCGAGTCGATCGTCCGCCAGCTCGGCGACGACAGGCCTGCTCGGCTAGTGATCGCGCACCTCGGCAATGGCGCGAGCGTGACCGCGGTGCGCGATGGCGGCTCGATCGACACCAGCATGGGGCTCACCCCGTCCGGCGGCGTCATGATGGCGACGCGGACGGGCGATCTCGATCCTGGCGTGCTGCTGTATCTCCTGCGTGAGACTGGACTGGATGCCGCGGCCTTGGCGACGCTGGTCGATCATGCATCGGGGATGGCTGGGGTCTCCGGGCTGTCCGGCGACATGCGGGTCCTTCGCGCCGCCGCGACCGAGGACGCCGACCTCGCGCTCCGCATGTTCGAGCGGTCGGTGTGCAAGCAGGTCGCGGCGATGATCGTCTCGCTGGGCGGTGCCGACATGCTCGTGCTCACCGGCGGGATCGGCGAGAACGACGCGGCGACCGGTCGGGCGATCCGTGCGGGGCTTGCCTGGTTGCCCGGGCTCGACATCCGGATACTGCCCTCGCAGGAGGACGCGCAGATCGCGCTCCACGCCGCCGCAATCGCCTGACGACCTCCGCGAGGTACGTGCTTTCCGAGGCCCGACGGCTTCGCCCGCCCGCGCTATTGTCTTGATACGGATCAGCCCTTCGAGACACGCATCGTGCGGCGGCGAGGGCGGACCGGCGGGGACTTCGCCATGAACGCTATCCATACCGAGATGCTCTATTTCCAGCGCCGCCTGGACGCGACGCGAGCGATGGCCGACGCTGCGGCGGGGCCTTGTGCACGGATGGCGCATGAGACGCTCGCGCGGTTGTATGGCGAGACGCTGGCGGCACTTGGCGCGACGCTGCCCTGCCTGATCGCCGAACCCGTGGCTGCGATCCCGCGGCGGGTGTTCCGGGTCGAGCGCGCGGTGACGCCGCCGACGCTGCGCAAGGCGACGGTCCGTCCTCGTCTTACGCTGAAGCTCGCCTGCCGAGGCGCCGCCCGACGTGGAGCACGGAAAGGCCGGGGAATTTTTCTCCGGCCTTTCGTTTCAGCCCTCGGCGTTCCAGGTGGACCAGCCGCGGTCGATCGAGGCGGCGATCGCGGTGAGCAGGGGCGTCGCCGGTGGTGCGGTCGAGGATGCGGTCGCCGTGGCGTTCGGCGGCGTGAATCAGCGCAGGCAAGGGCAGTCCGCTGTCGAGCAGGATCGCCTTCCCCTCCAGCCCGAGGCGCGCATCGCGTGGAGCGCGGCCATGCCGCCGCCCTCTTCGCTGTCACCAGCGACATCGACGACTATGCACGAGACGTCGCGCGAACGCGGGTCGGCGAGCAGCGCGGCGCAGGTCGCGTAGGAGCGGACGTCGTAGCGTTCGGAGACCAGCATGATCTGGCGCGCACGGCGGATCACCGGGTCGCCGTCGACCAGCGAAATGCCGATGCCGTCATGGGTGTAGGGGGCTGGTCGGTCATCGCGCGGTCCTTTGTCCCGACCGTGAATGACACGCGTACTGCGCCGCGTCTGTACGTAGAAGGCGAGGGTTGGGTGCGGGGCGTCAGGCTGTCTCGGCGGTCTCGCCCAGCCCCGCCGCGAACGCGATGCGGAGGACGTCGGACAGGCTGCGTGCCGCCAGCTTCTCCATCAAATTGGCGCGGTGGACCTCGACCGTGCGGGTTGCGATGTCGAGGTCGTAGGCGATCAGCTTGTTCGGGCGGCCGAGCACCATCCCGTCGAGCACGTCGCGCTCGCGCGGGGTGAGCGCGGCGAGCCGGACGATGGCGTCGGCGGCGGCGAGGTGCTCGCGATCGGACCGTGCGGCATGGGCCAGTGCGGACTCGATCGCCGCCAGCAATGCGCTGCGCTCGAACGGCTTTTCGAGAAATTCGATCGCGCCCGCCTTGATCGCGCGGACCGCGAGCGTCACGTCGCCGTGGCCGGTCAACATGATCACCGGCAGCGCGATGCCGGTCTGGGCGAGGCGCGCCTGCACCTCGAATCCGTCGAGATCGGGCATCCGGACGTCGAGCAGCACGCAGCCTCGCGTCTCGCGCGTCACGGCCTTGAGGAAATGCGTGCCGGCGGGATAGGTCTCGACCGCGTAGCCGGCCTTGCGCAGGAGAAAGCCGACCGACTGACGGATCGCCTCGTCGTCGTCGACGATATGGACCGTTCGCAAAGTGTCAGTCATGGGTTTCGCCTTCGGGGAGTGCGGCCAGCGGCACGGTGAAGTGGAACGCGGTGCCGCCGCTCGCCACGCCCTCTGCCCAGATACGCCCGCCATGCGCCTCGACGATCGTCCGGCAGATCGACAGGCCAAGGCCCATGCCGTCCTCCTTGGTGGTCGCGAACGCCTCGAACAGGCGCGCGCGGACGGCGGTGTCGATGCCGGTGCCGGTGTCGGCGACGGTGATCTGCATGCAGCCCTCGCGCTCGGGCGCGGTGGTGATCGTCAGCACCTTGGCGGGCGAGCACGCCATCGACTGGATCGCGTTGCGGATCAGATTGACCAGCACCTGCTGGATCTGGATGCGGTCGACCAGCACCATGACGTCGCCCGGCGCGACGAGCCTGGTCACCGTGATGCCGGCCTCGTGCGCGCCGAGCAGGCCGAGACTGGTCGCCTCCTCGACGAGCAGGTCGAGCCGCTCATCGCGGAACCCGGTATCGCCGCCGTCGACGAACGCGCGCAGCCGCCGGACGATCGTCCCCGCGCGCAGCGACTGCGCCGCCGCCAGATCCAGCGCCTCGGCTACGTCGGCCAACAGCGGATCGTCGCTGTCACCGATCATCGCCCGCGTGGCTTCGAGATAATTGGCGATCGCGGTCAGCGGCTGGTTGATCTCGTGCGCCAGGGTCGACGCCATCGTGCCCATCGCGCTGACGCGGGAGACGTGGACGAGTTCGGACTGGAGTTCCTTCAGGCGCCGCTCGGTCGCGTGGCGGTTGGTGAGGTCGCGGATGAAGCCGGTAAAGATCCGCTCGCCGCCGATCGATGCCTCGCCGACCGCCAGCTCGATCGGGAACGTCTCGCCGCCTTTGCGCATCGCCCGCTCGAGCCGGACGTTGCCGATCACGTGGCGCTCGCCGGTATGGCGGTACTTGCGCAGCTGCGCGTCGATCGCGCGCGTCGGTGTGCGGCATCAGCATCGCGACGTTCTGGCCGACCACCTCGCTTGCGGTGTAGCCAAAGACGAGTTCGGCGGCCGCGCTGAACCAGGCGACGATGCCGTTCTCGTTCATGACGATCATCGCGTCGGGCACGGTGTTCAGGATCGAGCGGAGATGATGTTCGCGGCGCACGATCGCGGCCTCGGCGGCCTTATCGTGCGTGATGTCGCGGATGACCTTGCCGAAGCCGCGCAGCGCACCGGCCTCGTCGTGCAGCGCTGTGATCGTGACCGCGGCGAGAAACTCGGAGCCGTCCTTGCGCACCCGCCAGCTCTCCTCCTCGATCCGGCCGCAGGCATGCGCGCGGGCGAGGTCGGCTTCGGGCTTGCCCGCGGCGATATCGTCGGCCGGGTAGAAGACCGCGACGTCGCGACCGATGATCTCCGCCTCGGCCCAGCCCTTGATCCGCTCGGCGCCGCGGTTCCAGATCGTCACGCGGCCCTGCGGATCGAGCATGTAGATAGCATAGGTCGTCGCGCCGTCGATCAGCAGCCCCAGTTCCTCGGCCAGCGTCGCATCGCCGCGCGCGACGGATGCGGCAGTACCGTCGGGGGATTGCGACGCGATCATGCGGGCGGTGCGGTTGCTCGTGGCACGAAGCGGCAAGTCATTGAGACGGGGGCCTTGTCCTGCGGACGATTCCGATCCGTCGGGCGTCGAGGTTTCGACCTCCGACATCGGAACATGACCCATGTTAAGCGAAATATCCACTATACGCCAATAATCCTTCGATAATCGTGATTGCGGACAATATCGTCCCGCCGATCGCTATTCTTGGGTTCACCGCCGCGAACGGCCGCAAATACTTGCCGTCCCCGGTCATGGCTCAGTGCGACAACAAGGTGCAGCGCCGGTCGCGCAGCAACAGGTTGCGGGTGACGCCGCCGAACGCCCATTCGCGAATCCGGCTATGCCCGTACGCGCCCGCGACGACGAGATCGGCCTCGACCTCGTCGGCGACCGCGGCGAGCGTGTCGATGCTGGTGCCCGTCATCCGCGCGACGATCTTGTCCGCGTCGACGCCGTGGCGCGCGAGCCAAGCGGCGGCATCGTCGATCGGCCCTCGCGCGTCGATTGCGTCGATCGCCACTTCGGCGATGACGACGCGGTCGGCGGCGTGGAGCATCGGCAGCGCATCGCTGATCGCGCGGCGGCATTCGCGCGTGTCGGTCCAGGCAACCATGACGGTTTCGAACTTGGCGGTGGCGGCGCCGTCGGGGACGACCAGCACCGGGCGACCCGCGCGCAGGATCAGATCGCCGGTATCGGCATGCGTCGCCAGGTCGGCGAACCCTGGCCCTGCGCTGGTGATGACGAGATCGGCGGCGCGCGCATTCTCCGCCACGACGTGCGCGATGTTGGCAAGCGTCGGGATCGAGCGCCATTCGAGCGTATGCCGCGCTAGCCGCTCGTGTGCGTGGAACTCGGTCTTGGCGCGGGCCAGTTCGCCGGCGACGATGTCGCGCTCGATCACCGCATATTCGCCGCCGAGATAGCCGTCGCACGTGCCGATCTGGACCGGCTGGCAGGCGGCGATGCCGATAACGGCGGCGTCGTACTGGTCGGCGAGCGTGACCGCGACGTCGAGCAGGGCGGCGTTGGCGTGCCCGCCATCGAGATGCACCATCAGGGTCGAATAAGTCATGCGCGGTCTCCTCTTCGCTGAACTTTCGGCGTTCGGGCGGTGGCGCGAAAGTATCGGGAATTACGCAGGTGCGCCGTCGGTCCCGAGCATGTGCGTAGTTCCCGACGCTGTCGGCGATCGGCCGGATCGATAGGCTCGCGATCATCGGCCGGGCCTCCCCGCGTCGCTTCAGGAGAGTGTCATGTCCCACGACGCAAGATTGCAGAAGGCCGTCCTCGCCGAACTCAACTGGGATCCGAGCGTCCCCGCCGGGCATATCGGCGTCACCGCGAACAACGGCGTCGTCACGCTGAGCGGCCACGCCGGCAGCTATGCGGCGAAATACGCCGCCGAGCGTGCCGCGGCGCGCGTCGACGGGGTGAAGGCCGTCGCGGAGAAGATCGAAGTGCAATTGGAGGACCGCTTCAAGCGCGGCGACGAGGCGATTGCCAGTGCGATCGTCGAGCGGCTGTCCTGGGACACGACGATCCCGGCCGACTGCATCAAGGCACAGGTCGAGGACGGCTGGGTCAGCTTGCGCGGCGAAGTGCGCTGGCACTTCCAGAAGGATGCGGCCGAAGCGGCGGCGCGGCCGCTGGCAGGCGTGGTCGGTGTGGTCAACCACATCACGCTGAAGCCGCGGGTCGACGTCACCGATGTCAGCAACGATATCCGCACCGCGCTGCACCGCTCATGGTTCTTCGATGGCGACACGATCAAGGTGTCGGTCGATGGCGGCACCGTACGACTAACTGGATCGGTCGATCTGCCGCACGACCGGATGGTCGCCGAGCGGACCGCCTGGGCGGCGCCGGGCGCGGTGAAGGTCGAGAATATGCTCGAAATCGCGTGATGGCCCGCGCGATCTCCAGCCACGGCGCCAGCCACGGCGAACGTCACGTCGTCGACCGGATCGGCAGGCTGCGCGCGGCGGTGCTCGGCGCCAATGACGGGATCGTGTCGACCGCGAGCCTGATCATCGGCGTCGCGGCGGCGTCCGCATCGGGTGCGGACCAGACGAGCGCTATCGTCATCGCGGGGACGGCGGGGCTGGTCGCCGGCGCGATGTCGATGGCGGCGGGCGAATATGTCTCGGTCAGCGCGCAGGCGGATACCGAGAATGCCGAACTTGCGCGGGAGCGGCGCGAGTTGGTCGACGATCCGGGCGGTGAGCTGGCCGAACTCGCGGCGATCTACGTCGCGCGGGGTGGACGAGGCTACCGCCACGACGGTCGCTGCGCAGTTGATGGCGAAGGATGCGCTCGGGGCGCACGCCCGCGACGAACTCGACATCCCGCTGGGTACGCGCGCGCGGCCGGTGCAGGCGGCGTTCGCGTCTGCGGCGAGCTTCACGGTCGGCGCGGCGCTGCCGTTGCTGACGGTGTTCGTGGTGTCGGCGGGGCTGCTCGTCTGGGCGGTCGGTATCGGCTCGCTGCTGTTCCTGGCGCTGCTCGGCGCGATCGGCGCGAGGACCGGCGGCGCGATCGTCTGGCGTGGCACGGTCCGCGTTACTTTCTGGGGGCGTTCGCGATGGCCGCGACCGCGGCGATCGGGAAGCTCATTGGCGGCGCGGTATAAAAGCAATCAGGCGGACAGCCGACTTAACGATCCTCCCCCGCAAGGGGAGGTGGCGCCGAAGGTGACGGAGGGGGAGGATAAGAAACAGAGGTTATCCCTTTCCTCCTCCGTCAGGCTGCGCTCGCCACCTCCCCTTGCGGGGAGGATCGTGAGGATCCGATGCGTAGTTTCCGATGGTGATGCGGGTGCGGCGCGATCAGTAGCGTCTGGTCGACCGCCGTGTTCGGCGACACCTCTACGATCGGAACCCACCATGACGACGCGCCGCCTGACGTGCAGCCTCGCGCTCGCCCTCCTTTTCGCGACCACGGCTTCGGCGCAGCTACCGCCGAGCATCGACGGCCGGATCGAGCAGCTCAAGCCCGGCGAATATCTCTGGGCACCCGAGATCGCCCCCGCCGGGCCGGTGACGGTGATCGTCAGCCTCGCGGCGCAGAAGGCCTATGCCTATCGCAACGGCGTGGCGATCGGGGTCTCGACGGTGTCGACCGGCAGCGATGGCCATGCGACGCCGACCGGGGTCTTCACCGTGCTCCAGAAGGACGTGGATCACGTGTCGAACCTCTACAAGGACGCGGCGATGCCGTTCATGCAGCGGCTGACCTGGGGCGGGATCGCGATGCATGCGGGCAATCTGCCGGGCTATCCCGCGTCGCATGGTTGCATCCGGCTGCCGCCCGCGTTCGCGAAACTGCTGTTCGGGATCACGCGGCTGGGGATCACCGTCGTCATCACGCAGGACGCGCGCGTTCCGGTGGTGGCCGCCAAGCCGGGCATGCTGACGTCGGCAGGATCTGGAGGGCGGGGACTTCGTCTGGAACCCGGCGCTGTCGCCCAAGGGGCCGGTCTCGATCGTGATCAGCGGGCGCGACAAGCGGGTGGTCATGCTGCGCAACGGGATCGAGATCGGTTCCGGCGCGATCGCGTTCGATGCGCCGATCGAGCGGACCGCCGCGTTCACGCTGCAATCGATCGATGCGGCCGGCGAGCATTGGCTGCGCCTGCCGCTGCCCGGCGATCCGAGAACCGGCGAACTGACCGCCGAGGATCGTGCCAAGGGGCATCTGGCGGAGGGATTCCGCGCCGCGCTGGCGACCGTGACGACGCCCGGTACGACGCTGCTGGTGACGCGCGAGACACTGGCGAGTGCCGGTACCGGTACTCCCGTCACGATCATCGAAGCGACCGGCCAGTGATCGCCGAACGCCTGATCGACCAGCGGCACGACCAGAGACTCACCCCGCGAGCTTGGCATGCGACGCCTGCCGCACGCGTGATGGCGCTGCTCGATACCAGTGCGAGCGGTCTGAGCGCGAATGATGCCGCCGCGCGCTTGCTCCGGGACGGGCCGAACGAACTCGCGCCGCCGCCGGCGCCCTCGACGCTGCTGCTGTTCGCGCGGCAGTTCAACAGTCCGCTGATCTATCTGCTGATCGCGGCGGCGGCGATCTCGCTCGGGCTCGGCCACCGCACCGATGCGGGGTTCATCGGTGTCGTGCTGCTCGTCAACGCGGCGATCGGCACGGTGCAGGAGAGCAAGGCGGCGGACAGCCTCGCCGCGCTCGGCCGCATGATCGGCCAGACCGCGACCGTCCTGCGCGGCGGCGCTGTATCGGTCGTCGACGCGCGAGCGATCGTCGTCGGTGATGTCGTAGCCTTGGAGAGCGGGATGGCCGTGCCCGCCGATATCCGCCTCGCGTCGAGCAGCGCGCTGCGCGTCGATCAGTCGACCTTCACCGGTGAATCCGTGGCGGTCGCGAAGGACCAGACGGCGCTGTTGGCCGCCGCCACGCCGCCGGGCGAGCGCACGACGATGGTGCTGGCCGGCACGATGATCGAGCAGGGACGCGGCACCGGCGTCGTCGTCGCGACCGGGGCCGACACCGCGCTGGGGGCGATCGACGCGTCGTTGCGGACCGCCAAGGCGACGCCGCCACCGCTCGTCGTCCGGCTCGACCGGCTGGCACGGCAGATCAGCATCGCGACCATCGTGCTGATCATCCCGTTCGCGCTCGTCCTGGTGATGCAGGGGCGGCCGGGCGACCAGATCCTGTTGCTCGCGGTCGCGCTGGCGGTGTCGGCGATCCCCGAAGGCCTGTCGATCGCGGTGACCGTCGCGCTGGCGGCAGGGACCCGGCGGATGGCAGCGCGGAAGGTGATCGTCCGCTCGCTGCCCGCGGTCGAGGGGCTTGGCGCGTGCACGATCATCGCCAGCGACAAGACGGGCACGCTGACGCGGAACGTTCTTTCCGTTGAGAAGATACTGCTCGCCGACGGGCGGGCATTCGCGAGCGCCGACTGGCTTGCGGACAGTCTGGCGGAGATGCGCCGCGCCGCTGCGCTCTGCAACGAGGCATCGATCGGACCCGACGGTGAGCCCGTCGGGATCTGGTCGACGTCGCGCTACTGCGGTTTGCGGGCGAGGGTGGTGAGGATCTGGCCGCGCTGCATGCGGTCGCGCGGACCGCGGCGCTTCCTACGAACCGGTCCGCAAATTCTCGACCGTTGCGGTGGCGGAGGGGCAGGGCGTCCGCGTGTTCGCCAAGGGTGCGCCCGAGATCATCCGGCAGATGTGTCGTACGATGGACCCCGGCGCGTTCGCCGCCGCCCTGGCCATGGCCGGCGAAGGCTATCGCGTGATCGCCGTTGCCGCGTCGGCGGGCGCGACGACCGCCGATCCGACTGCACCGACAGACCTCGTGCTGCTCGGCTGGATCGGGCTGATCGACCCGGTCCGCCCCGAAGTCCCGGACGCGATCGCGCGCTGTGCCGAGGCGGGGATCGGCGTGCGGATGGTCACCGGCGATAATCCCGGCACGGCCCTGACGATCGCCCGCGGGCTCGGGCTCGAGGTCACCGAGGCGCAGGTCGTCACCGGCGCGCAGATGACCGATCTTGCGGGCCAGCCCGAGCAACTCGCCGCGCTGGTGCTCGGCGGCCGCGTGTTCGCGCGGATCGAACCGGTGCAGAAGCTGGAGATCGTCCGCATCCTCGCCGCCAGCGGCGAACTCGTCGCGGTCACCGGCGACGGCGTCAACGACGCGCCCGCGCTCGAGGCGGCGCATATCGGCGTGGCGATGGGCGTCGCCGGAACCGACGTCGCGCGCGGCGCCGCCGACCTGGTGCTGGCCGACGACAATTTCGCGTCGATCGTCGCCGGGGTCGAGGAGGGCCGCGTCACCTATGCCAACGTCAGGCGGATCGTCATCATCCTGCTCGCCACCGGGATTGCGGAGATCGGCATGTTCATCGGCGCGGTCGTGCTCGGCCTGCCGATGCCGCTGACCGCGGTGCAGCTGTTGTGGCTCAACCTCGTCACCAACGGCGCGCAGGACGTGATGCTCGGCTTCGGCCGCGGCGAGGGCGACGAACTGCGCCAGCTGCCACGTCCGCCGAGCGCGCCGATCCTCGACCGGAGCGCGATCGCGCTGATGATCCCGCCGGCGCTGTTGATGACCGGGCTCGCGCTGTATCTCGTGGCGGGCATGCAGCGTGAGGGGCGCCCGCTTGCCGAGATCCAGAACGCGGTGCTGTTGATGACCGTGCTGTTCCAGAACGTCTACGTACTGTGCATGCGCAGCGAGCGGCGCTCGATCTTTCGCGAGCCGGTATTGTCGAACGCGTGGTTGCTGCTGGGCGTCGGCATCGCGCTGGCGTTGCAGGCGAGCGCGATGCTGTGGCCACCGCTCGGCGGGGTGCTCGGCACGTCGCCCGTAACGGCGGGAACGCTCCGCTTCTGCCTCGTCGCGACGGTCGCGACCGTGATCGTGACCGAGGCGACGAAGTGGACGGTCGCGCGCGTCAGACGGCTGGCGGCGTCAGGGTCATCCTGAGGACCATCGAGGCTGGATCGCCCGGACAGGCCGATGCGATCCAGCCGCGCTCGCGCTCGAGGTCGATCGCCTGATGGTTGTCGCGGCTTTCGATCGATTCCAGCGTCTGGATCCCCTTCGCCCGCGCGAACGCAGCGACGTGATCGAGCAGCGTCCAGCTGATCCCGAGCCGCTTATAGTCGGTCCGGATCGCCAGCGCGACTTCGGCGCGGCTGAGCGTGTCGTCCGCCGCCAGCATCGCGGTCGCGATCATTCGCCCGCTGGCGATGTCGAAGGCGAGGAAATTCTCGACATGCTCGTGATCGACCGTGACCAGCGCCTTCAGCTGGTCATGCCCGACCTTGTGGATCGCACTGAGAAACCGAAATCGCAGATCGTCGCGGTCGACGTGCCGAAACAGCTCTCCCAATTCGGCTTCGTCGGACGGTGCCGCGGGCCGGACGCGGAAGACATAGCCATTCCGCGTCGTCAGGTCGGCGCTCGACGCCGTGGTCCCGGAGGTGGCGCGACGATCCGCGAGGTTGAGTTCGACCATGGCGTGGAGCCCTTTTTGCGAGTGCATGGTCCGACAGCCGGAACATGCACTCGCCTAACGGGAACACGGATGGCGCCCCAGCATCGGAAACCACGTAGCGGGGCGGGGCGGGCCGGGCCGGGCCGGGCCGGGCGGACCGGCGGGCACCATTCACGCCGACGGAGCGACGGTCAGTCCTGCCTGAGCCATTGGCGGAGCACCGAGGTAACCTCGCCCGGGCGTTCGAGCGGGGAAAGATGGCCGCATCCGCGCAGCAGATGGAAGCGTGCGCCCGGAATCCGCAAGCTCAGCGACAGCGCGTCGTCGGGGGTGCAGATCCGGTCGCGATCGCCGACCGCGACTAGCGTAGGCACGTGGATCGCGGCGATCGCCTCGCTGATGTCGGGCCGGGCGAGCAGCGCGCGTTGCTGGCGTTCGAACACCACCGGGCCGACGCGGTCCGCCATCGCCTGCGCGGGACCGCTGACGATCGCGCTGAGCAGGGGATCGGCGTGCGGTGCGGTGGCGAGCATCCCTTGCCCGGCGACGGTACGCGGGCGCACGTCCATCGACCCGCGCGTCCCGAACAACGCGATCCGCTCGATCCGGTCGGGGGCTTGGCGGACCATCTCCATCGCGACGTACCCGCCGAGGCTCACGCCGGCGACCGCGAACCGCGGCGGTGCGGCGGCGAGCACCCGCGCCGCCATCGCCGACAGCGTATCGTCCTGCGACAGGTCGCCGAACTCGACCTGCGCGACGGCGGCGAGGTCGACGATCTGCCGCGCCCAGAGCTGCCCGTCGCAGCCCATCGCGGGGAGCAGCATCAGCGGTGTACGCGGTCGGACCATGCGAAATCTCCGGTAGCGGCGGGTTGCGGGGATGCTCACGTCAGGCGACGAACGGGAAGGCGAGCGCGACCATTCCGACCAGCGTCATCACCGTGCAGACGGCGATGGCCGGCACGAGCGTGAAGCGCTGGTGATCGGCGAGGTCGATGCCGACCAGGCTGACCAGCAGATAGGTCGAGGGCACCAGCGGGCTGAGCAGGTGGACCGGCTGGCCCATCAGCGACGCACGGGCGATCGCTTCGGGGGCGACGCCGTAATGCGCGCCGGCCTCGGCGAGGATCGGCAGCATGCCGAAATAGAACGCGTCGTTCGAGATGAAGAAGGTGGCCGGCATGCTCAGCACCGCGGTGATCGGCGCCATGTACGGCCCGAGCGCGGGCGGGATCACGCCGACCACCGCCTTGCTCATCGCCTCGACCATGCCGGTACCGCCGAGGATGCCGGTGAAGATGCCCGCCGCGAAGATCAATGACACCACCGCCAGCACGTTGCCGGCATGTGCGGAAATGCGCTCCTTCTGGTCGGCGACGCCGGGATAGTTGACGATCATCGCGATCGCGAACGCCAGCATCATCAGCACCGACAGCGGCAGGATGCCCCACACCAGCAACGTGAGCAGCGTGATAACGAGCGCGGCGTTGAACCAGATCAGTTTCGGGCGGCGTGCCTCGGGATATTGCGAGACGGCCATGCCGGTGAACTCGGTATCCGCCGTGATGCCGGCTTCACCCATCCGGACGCGCTCCTTACGCCCGAAATAGACGGCGAGGCCGATCAGGAAGGCGAGGCCGGCGATCATGCCGGGGATCAGCGGCAGGAACAGCGTCGCCGGATCGAGCTTCAGCGCACTCGCCGCGCGCGCGGTCGGGCCGCCCCACGGCGTCAGGTTCATGATGCCGCTCGTCGTCATCAACAGGCAGACGAGATACAGCCGGTTCATGTTGAAGCGCTTGTAGAGCGGCAGCAGCGCGGCGATCGTGATGATATACGTCGTCGAGCCGTCGCCATCGAGGCTGACGAGTGCGCACAGCACGACCGTCCCGATCAGTATCCGCATCGGATCGCCGTGGACCATCCGGATCAGCCGCCCGACCAGCGGATCGAACAGCCCGGTATCGGTCATCGTCGAGAAGAACAGGATCGCGAACAGCAGCATGACGCCGGTCGGCGCAAGGTTCTTGATGCCGTCGATCATCATCGGGCCGAGGCCCGCGGCCTCGCCAGCGAACACGCCGAAG
The DNA here is from genome assembly GCF_979253035.1 of Sphingomonas sp. AC411. NCBI lineage: Bacteria > Pseudomonadati > Pseudomonadota > Alphaproteobacteria > Sphingomonadales > Sphingomonadaceae > Sphingomonas > Sphingomonas sp. AC411. The sequence goes on from NZ_CEEDAQ010000001.1 coordinate 872,200, forward strand.
ATCGACGGGATTACGATGAGCGCGACCAGCGGCGTCATCTTCTTGGTCATGATCAGCGTCATGAACGTGGCGACCATCAGGAAGCCGAGCAGGGCAAGATTCATCGCATCGTCCTAGGAAAGGGCGTGAAAAAGGGCGCGGGGGCGGTGGCAGGCGCTGTCGCCACCGCGGTCGTGGACGTCGTCGCAGACGCCATCGCGGACGTCGTCACAAACACGCCGTCATCCTGACGAAAGTCAGGACCCAGGATTACAGGGTGCAGTGCTGCGTGGCTCTGGTCCTGACTTTCGTCAGGATGACGGAGCGTTGGGGGCGGGTCGCCGTGGCAGAGCACATTCCGGCCAGCATCAGAACGTCACGCCGACACGGGCGCTCACCGTCTGGCCGCTGTCGTTGCCGACATAGTCGCCGGCGCGGTTGTCGGTGTTCCACTGGATTGCGTTCACCTGGAAGCGGGTGAAGCTGTTGAGGTACCAGTTGACGCCTACAGTCGCCGCCCAGCCGTCGCCACCGGTCAGCAGGTTGTCGAAATCGAGGCTTTCGTAGCGCGCGGTCAGTTCGATCGCGCCGACCCCGCCATCGAACGTGGGCTTCAACACCTTGGGCTGGCCGAAGCTGCCGAGCCGTGGGTTGTACGGCGGCAGGTCACCGGTCAGGAAAAGCCCGCCCGAGACGCTCCACGCCTTGCTGACGAAATCGGGTCGACCGCCGTCGAGCCGCGCGTTGCGGCGGCCCGCTTCGCCCATCACCCACAACGGCCCGCGATAGCCGCCGAGCTCGACGCCGTAGCCGGTCGTGCCGGTGCCGCCGATCAACGGCCCGGTCGACACGCGCAGCGCACCGTTGAAACGGCCGCCGATCACCGTGTTGCGCGTCAGCGTGCCGGCCACGGACGATAGCGATTCGTCGAAGCCCCACGCGCCGATGTGGAGCACGCCGGTATCCGACTTGATCGGGTTCCAGTGGGCGCGGCCGAGCACCGTGCGGCTGTCGCCGACCGTCTGCGTGCCGTCGATCCGGTCGCCGGTGACGGTGACCGAGGCGTGGCCGGTCTTCCAGAAGATGCGCGGCATCACGCCGATGCCGTAGAACCCACGCTGCGGGATGATCGCGGTCGAGACGGTGGAGCGTTCGAGGAACGGCGTCGAATCCGATCCCGTGGAGCCCTCGAAGCTGCGGTCGTTGAACAGGTGGCCGGCGCGGACGTCGTAATCGAGGCCGGGCTTGATCTTGTTGCGCCAGCCGACGAACGCGGTGACGACGTCGACCTCGTTCTCCGAAAAGTCGCTCTCGAACTGGTAGAAGAAATGCGTGCCGACGCCGCCTTCGAGACCGAGGCGGAGTGCGCGCATGCCGGTCGTCGTGATGTTGCGGCCGTCGTATTTGAGCCGAAACTGGAACTGACGTCGGTCAGGATGCGGCCGCGCGGCTTGAAGGTGTAGACGCCGTCCGCGGAGTGGAAGACGGGTAGGCCTGCGCCCCATTCGGTGGTCACGCCCGACGGATTGTCGCGCGCCGCAACCGCCTGCGCGACGCTGCGATCGGCGGGGCCGGGGGCGCGAGCTGTGGCGCGAACGGCAGGGTGCGGCGCGGTTCGTTGTTCTGCGCGACCGCCTGCGGTGCTGGCTGCGACGACGCGACCGGCGCGGATGCTTGCGCGACGGCGGCGTTGTTCTCCAGCCGGTCGAGCCGCGACTTCAGCGCGGCTATCTCGGCGGCCTGCGCACGTACGAGCGCGGCGAGGTCTGCGTCGCTCGGAGTCTGCGCGAGTGCCGGGGTTGCTGCAATCAAGGCGAGTGCGGCGCACCCGGTACGGAAGAGAGTCAGTTTTGGGCTCCGGTGGCGAGAATCGCGGTCCAGTCGCGCAGGAAACGCTGGCGCTTGACGCGGTCGAGGTTGACGAGAAGTTGCGGGCCCACGCGGATCGGTCGCGCCTGGGCTGATGGAAGGCGGCGGGCGGAAACGTCGGTGCGGACCGGCCACAAGCTGCGCTTGGCAAGCAGCGACTGCCCCTCGCGCGACAGCAGGAAATCGAGGAACAGCTTCGCCGCCGCCGGGTGCGCCGCCTCGCGCGCGATGAACGCGATCCGCGACGTGACGATCGTATAGTCCTGGAGGAACGCGACGCCGATCCGCGGGTCGGTCCGCGCACGTTCCAACGCGTAGGAGCCGATGACGTTGTACGCGATCGCCTGTCGGCCCTCGGCGACCCCGCGCAGCATCGGCTCGCTGGTCTGCGACAGCACGGGCTTGGTCGCGGCGATCGCCTCCAGCAGCGACCGCGTATCGCGCGTGATGGCGAGGTCCTCCGTCAGGTACAGATATCCGACATTGGAGCGCGCCGGGTCGAATGTCGTGACGCGGCCGGTCAGCGCTGCCGCGTTCCGTCGCAGCCAGGTCTCCAGTGCGGCATGCGTGCGTGGCACCTGTGCAAGCGGCACCAGGCGCTTGTTATAGACGATCCCGATCGGCTCCGCGGTGACGCCGAAGCCCATGTTCTTCCACACCGACACCGGCGGCAGCGCGGGCTTTTCGGGGCTCGCATAGCCTTGCGCGAAGCCGTCGTTGATCAGCTTGACCTGCAGGTCCATCGCCGACGACCAGATGAGATCGGCGGACAGTTTCCTGGCGCGCGTCTCGGTGACGAAGCGGCGATACATCTCGGTGGAGCCGAGGTCCGCGTACAGCACCGTGATGCCCGGATAGCGCTTCCGGAACGCCGCGACGACCGGCAGCAACTCGGCGCGATCGGCATTGCCGTAGATCCGCACCTGTCGCTCGGCGCGCGCCTCGTCGATCAGTTGGTCGTAGGATCGCGGATAGCCGGCCGGACGCTGTGCCACGACGGCGGTCGCGGTGAAGCTCGTGGCCAGCAATGCGATCTTCAGAAAAATTCGTGCCATCATCACTCTCCTCGCCTTCCGTCTCTGTGTTCGGATAGACTGCAGGGGTGGAGTACGAATTGAAGCTGTCACCAACCTTTCACGGGTTTCCATGCGCATCCTGGTGATCGAGGACGACGCCGCGCTGGCGCGCAGCATCGGCGCGTTGCTGCGCGCGGGCGGCAACGCGGTCGATCACGTTGCGACCGGCGAGGACGCGCTGTCGGTGGTCGCGGGGGAGCCCTATGCGCTGGTGATCCTCGACGTCGGCCTGCCCGGGATCGATGGTTTCACCGTGCTGGAAACGCTCAGGCGGCGTGGTGAGCGCGTGCCCGTATTGATGCTGACCGCGCGCGATGCGCTCGACGATCGGGTGCGCGGGCTCGACCTGGGTGCCGACGACTATCTGCGCAAACCGTTCGAGCCCGAGGAACTGGAGGCGCGGGTGCGCGCGCTCGGCCGGCGGCGGGGCGGCGATCCGCTGCCGGTGCTCAGCGTCGGTACGCTGACGATCAACCGCTCGACCGGCGACGCCGACATCGCGGGCCGCGCGCTAGACCTGCGCCGGCGCGAGCGCGCGGTGCTGGAGGCGCTCGCGACGCGCGCAGGCCGCGTGGTGCCGCGCGCGCTGCTGATCGGCGAGGTGTTCGGGTTCGACGAGCCGGTCGGCGACAATGCGATCGAGGTCCATGTCACCCGCCTGCGGACCAAGCTCGCGCCGGACGGCCCGGGCATCCGCACAGTCCGCGGCGTCGGCTACATGCTCGATGCCGGCTGAGACCGTAGCTGCCGATCGGGGCACCCCGGCGCTGCGCACCCGGCTGCTGGTCGCGGTGCTCGGCCCGTTGCTGGCGGCGGCGATCCTGATCGGCGTGGTCGGCGCGACGCTGATCGCCGACGTCGTGCGCCGCACCAACGACCGCGTGCTCGGCGGTGCGCTCGGCGCGATCGCGGAAACGGTGCAGGTCGAGCGCGGCGAGGTGACGCTCGACCTGCCCGCGGCCGCGTTCGGGATGCTGGAGAACACCGAACGCGACAACGTCTATTACCGCGTGGCCGTGGGGCCGGACCTGCTGACCGGCTATGCGGACTTGCCCGCGCCCGACCCCGCAACGCTCGCGATCGACGTGCCGCGCTACCGGTTCGCGCGCTACCGCGGCCAGAAGATCCGCATCGCCGAAGTCCGCCGCTCGCTCCCACGGATCGACAAGCCGGTCATCGTCCAGATCGCGGAGACGCTCGACAACCGCGGTGCGCTCACCCGGCGCCTCATGCTCGCGCTGCTGATCGGCGAATGCGTCCTCGTCGGTGCCGCGGCGTTGCTCCTCCGCCCGGCGTTGGGTTGGTCCCTCCGTCCGCTGGCCCGCCTCCGCGGTGCCGTCGAAGCGCGCGACGAACGCGCGCGCCCGGATTTCTCCCCGCTCGACACCGGCCCGCTTCCCAGCGAACTCCGCCCGCTCGCCGGCGCGTTCGACCGTCTCCTGGCGCAGCTCGACACCGCCACCGTCGGCGTCCGCCGCTTCACCGCCGACGCCTCGCACCAGATGCGCACGCCCTTGTCGGTGCTGAAGGTCCAGGTCGCGCTCGCTCGCCGCGGTTCGGACGCGGAGCGGCGCGAGGCTTTGGACGAGATCGCCGACGCGGTCGTCCGGCTTGAACGGCTTGTGACGCAGTTGCTCGCCCTCGCGCGTGCCGAGGAAGCTGGCGTGTCGGCCCCGCTCGAAGCGGTCGACCTGCGCGAAGTCGCCGCCGCGGTCATCACCCGCCAAATCAAGCACGCGATCGAGGCGGGCATCGACCTGACGCTGGAAGGCGAGGGGACCACCGGCCCGGTCGTGTCGGGTCACCGGACGCTGATCTTCGAGATCCTCTCCAACCTCGTCGACAACGGCATCCGCTACAATCGGCGCGGCGGCACCGTCTCGATCATGCTCGAGGCGACCCAGGCGGCGACGACGGTCACGATCGCCGACGACGGCCCCGGCATCGCACCCGAACACCGCGAAATGGTGTTCGACCGGTTCGTCAGGCTCGGTGCGCCCGGCAGCCCCGAGGGAAGCGGGCTGGGCCTGGCGATCGTCCGCTCCGCCGCCGCCCGCCTCAAGGCAAATGTCACGTTGGCGGATACGGACGGGGGACGACGGTCGTCCTGCGATTTGCTCACCGGGCGTAATCCGCGGGTGTGATCTGCGGCCGCGGCGTTCCGGTATGGGCCGACATGCGCCATATCCTCCTGTACGCGCCGCGCTGCGCCGGGTAACGACACGCGGCACAGCGCCGAGGCATCGGCATCGGTGATGCACACGTTCGGTATCCTCGGACTCGAGAATGATATGACCCCGCGAGAATTGATGGCGACAGCGATCGTGCCGGGCGGCGGCGAAGAGCTGCGGCTCTATCGGCGTGGGGCGGATTTCATGATCCTGCTCGATCGCGCCGAGCTGATGAGCACCCGGATGAGCGGTTCGGAAGAGGCACTGGCCGAGATGACGTGCGCGCGATTGCACGACCGGCCAAGGCCGCATCTGCTGATCGGCGGGTACGGGATGGGTTTCACGCTCCGCGCCGCGCTAGCGGCTCTCGACGACACGGCACGGATAACGGTGGTCGAACTGGTACCCGAGATCATCGCCTGGGCACGGGGTCCGATGGCGTCGTTGATGGCCGGGTGTCTCGACGATCCGCGCGTAAGGCTGGTCGAGGGCGACGTCGCGTCGGTCATCGCCGAGACCGCCTCGGCGTATGACGCCATCCTGCTGGATGTCGATAATGGTCCGGATGGCCTGACCCGTACCGACAATGACAGGCTCTATTCGACGCGCGGTCTGGCGGCGGCGAAGCGGGCCCTTACGCCCGACGGTATCCTGTCGATCTGGTCGGCCGCACCCGATCCGGTTTTCAGCCGGCGCCTGGCATCGGCCGGGTTCCGCACCGACGAAGTGGTCGTCCGCGCCCGCAGCAACGGCAAGGGACCCCGGCACGTCATCTGGTTCGCCACGCCGGCGGGGCCGGGGATGCCGCAGTAGCGCGCAACCGCAACGCCTCTTCGGCGCTGCGGGAGGCTCATCTCGGCTGGCGCGACAGCCGAACCCGATCGATGATCGAACGCCGCTCTTTCCAAATCAGAGATATCTACTATGCTGGATATATGGATAGCGATTCGGCAATCATAGCATTCGGCGCGCTCGCACAGACCACGCGGCTCGATACGTTTCGGCTTCTGGTGCGGCATGAGCCCGGCGGGATCGCTGCCGGCGAGATCGCGCGGCAGCTGAACGTGCCGCAGAACACGATGTCAGCTCATCTCGGGGTGCTCGCACGCGCCGGGCTGGTGCGATCCGAGCGTCACAGTCGCTCGATCGTCTATCGTGCCGACCTCGATGGCGTGCGTGCGCTGATGCTGTTCCTCGTCAAGGATTGCTGCGCCGGCAACGCCGACCTGTGCGCGCCGCTGCTCGCCGAACTCACCCCGTGCTGCTGAAAGGACCCGCCGTGGCCGTCGATATCGTGATCTATCACAACCCGGAATGCGGCACGTCGCGCAACGTGCTCGGGCTGATCCGCAATGCGGGCATCGAGCCGCATGTCGTGGAATATCTGAAGACGCCGCCGTCGCGCGCGCTGCTCGTCAACCTCGTCGCGCGCGCCGGTATGACGCCGCGCGATCTGCTACGCGAGAAGGGGACGCCGTTTGCCGAACTGGGCCTGGGCGACACGGCCCTGTCCGACGACGCGGTGTTCGATGCGATGATCGCGCATCCGATCCTGATCAACCGGCCGCTGGTGGTGACGCCGCTGGGCGTGAAACTGTGCCGCCCGTCCGAAGCGGTGCTCGACCTGCTGCCCGCGCCGCAGCGCGCGGCGTTCGCCAAGGAAGACGGCGAGCGAGTCATCGGCGAAGATGGCCAGCGTGTCCTCGACGCGGGTCGCCAGCCCGCCTGATGCTGCTTGCGCTGACCATCTTCGTCGTCACGATCGCGCTAGTCATCTGGCAGCCCAGGGGGCTCGGGATCGGCTGGAGTGCGCTGGGCGGCGCGGCGGTCGCGCTGCTCGCGGGCGTCGTCTCGCTCGGCGATATCCCGACCGTGTGGGGGATCGTTTGGAACGCGACCGCCACCTTCGTCGCGATCATCATCGTCAGCCTGTTGCTCGACGAGGCGGGGTTCTTCGAATGGGCGGCGTTGCACGTCGCACGCTGGGGCGGCGGGCAGGGCAGGCGGCTGTTCGTGCTGATCGTGTTGCTCGGCGCGGCGGTGTCGGCGTTGTTCGCCAATGACGGCGCCGCGCTGATCCTGACGCCGATCGTGATCGCGATGCTGCGTGCGCTCGGCCACCGCGACAAGGCGACGCTGGCGTTCGTGATGGCGGCAGGGTTCGTCGCCGATACCGCCAGCCTGCCGCTGATCGTCTCGAACCTCGTCAACATCGTGTCGGCGGATTTCTTCCGGATCGGCTTTGCCGATTATGCGTCGGTGATGGTGCCGGTCGACCTGGCATCGATCGCCGCGACGTTGATCGTGCTGCTGCTGTTCTTTCGCCGCGATATCCCGACGGACTATGACGTGGCGGCGCTTCGCGAACCGGCGGCCGCGATCCGCGATCCCGCGACGTTCAAGGCGGGTTGGGTCGTGCTCGCGTTGTTGCTCGCCGGGTTCTTCCTGCTCGAACCGATCGGCGTGCCGGTCAGCGCGGTCGCCGCTGCGGGCGCGCTCCTGCTGCTGGCGATCGCCGGGCGGGGGCATGTGATCGAGACGCGCAAGGTCCTGCGCGGGGCGCCCTGGCAGGTCGTGATCTTCTCGCTCGGCATGTATCTGGTCGTCTACGGCCTGCGTAACGCCGGGCTGACCGACCATCTCGCGGCGCTGCTCGACCGTACCGCGCAAGGCGGAGTCTGGGGTGCGGCGTTCGGTACGGGGATCATCGCCGCGCTGCTGTCGTCGGTGATGAACAACATGCCGACCGTGCTGGTCGGGGCGCTGTCGATCGACGCGACACACGCGACCGGCGCGGTCCGCAAGGCGATGATCTATGCCAATGTCATCGGCTGCGATCTCGGGCCGAAGATCACGCCGATCGGATCGCTCGCGACGTTGCTGTGGCTGCACGTGCTCGGGCAGAAGGGCATCCGGATCGGCTGGGGCTATTATTTTCGGGTCGGCGCGACGTTGACGGTCCCGGTGCTGCTGGTGACGCTCGCCGCCCTCGCGCTTCGGATCGGGATGGCGTGACCGCACTCGTCTATCTTGCCGCATCGCTGGCCGAGATCGGCGGGTGCTTCGCATTCTGGGCCTGGCTGCGGCTCGACCGATCGCCGCTATGGCTCGCCCCCGGCATGGCGTGTCTCGTGCTGGCTGCTGACGCGGGTCGACAGCGACGCGGCCGGGCGTGCCTATGCGGCCTATGGCGGTGTCTATATCTGCGCGTCGTTGCTGTGGCTGTGGGCGGTCGAGGGCGTCCGCCCGGATCGCTGGGACGTCGGCGGCGCGGCGCTCTGCATGGTAGGCACCTGCGTCATTCTACTCGCACCGAGGACCGCCTGATGCCGCTTCGTACGCTTTCCGACCCAACCCATCTGCCCGCGCTCGATCGGCGTTACGTGCACGATCGCCCCGCGCTGGGACTAGGGCCGAACGACCCGCCGCCACGGATACTGCTACTGTACGGTAGCCTGCGCGAACGCGCCTATTCGCGACTGTGCGTCGAGGAAGCCGCGCGGCTGCTGGAATTCTTCGGCTGCGAGACGCGGATCTTCGATCCTTCGACATTGCCGCTGCCGGACCAGATCGCGAACGACGATCATCCCGCCGTCGACGAACTGCGCACGCTGTCGATGTGGTCCGAAGGGCATGTCTGGTGCAGTCCCGAGCGGCACGGCCAGATCACCGGGATCATGAAACTGCAGGTCGATCACCTGCCGCTCGCGATCGGCGGGATGCGGCCGACGCAGGGCGCACGCTGGCGGTGATGCAGGTGTCGGCAGGGTCGCAGTCGTTCAACAGCGTCAATACCTTGCGCGTGCTCGGCCGGTGGATGCGGATGGTGACGATCCCCAACCAGTCGAGCGTGGCCAAGGCGTTTACGGAGTTCGACGACGACGGCCGGATGAAGCCGTCGAGCTATTACGACCGGATCGTCGACGTGATGGAGGAACTGGTGCGCTTCACGGTGCTGCTCCGGCCACATAGTGCGCAGCTGGTCGATCGCTATTCGGAGCGGAAGGATGCCGGCGGGGCTCCGGATGGCGCGACCGCGATGGCGATCGCAGCGGCAACGACCTGACCCGGCATGCGATCCAGAGTTGCGACATACCGGGTGATAGGCTGCATCTATCCTTTGCGATGAAGGGCGGGCTTCGTGTCGACCAGTGGCTGACGCTTTTGAGAGACGCGCGGATCGCGCAGAACCGCATGATCGTCCGCAAGCTCGGCATTGCCGTCGCGACGCTGGATGAAACGATCAGGAAAGTGGCATGAGCTTGCACCGAGAACGCCATCTTGTCGGCACAGCCGACCGGCGGCGGGCTTCAGACGGCGGGCGTTGCCTTGGGAACTTGTCGCGTAACGATGACGAGGCAGATCAGCGCGCCGATCAACGGCACGGCCCAGGCCATCGTCAGCAGGTTTGCGCCGTTCTCAAATTTTAGTGGTGTCGCGACCGCCCATCCGACCCAGGACAATCCCTGACCGAGCAATGCGCCGCTGAGGCCGCCACCGAGCTTCAGGACGAGTAGCAACAGCGCCACCGGCAGTCCCTCGAAGCGGACGCCGGTGTGGCATTCGCCGTGGTCGATGGCGTTCGCGAGGAGCACCCAGATCATCATCTGCAACCCTGCATTGCCGATTCCGAACACCGCGATACCCGCGATTGCTGCGGGCACCGCCGCGAACAGCGTCAGACCGGTCGCCGTCGTGATCAGCGCGAGAGTAAGCACGTGCGCTTGCCTGATACGCCGCGCGATGCTCATCCAGCCGGGTAGCGCGACGAGTTGCGAGAGCGCCAGCGTGGTCAGTGCCTTGCCGGTCCAGCCCGGATCGTGAAATATCCCCTTGCCGATATAGGCGAAGGAGCGTGCGAAGAACGGTAGCGTCAGCGCCTGGACGAAGCCGAGCGCCAGCAACAGCAGCAGCGGCCGGTTGCCGAGGATCCAGGCGAGCGACGCGCGCGGGGCCGAGGCGCCAGGTACGACCACCGATCGCGGTGCGGAAGCAGCCGACAGCCACAGGGTCGCGACATAGGCGAGCGCCGCACCGCCGGTGACGGCGAGAAGGCCATAACCACCGCCGTCGGCCGCCGGATCGACGAATGCGCGCGCGAAATGTGCGACGGTCAGCGCACCGAGGCAGCTGAACATATACCGCAAGCCGGACAGCGTCGTCGCGGCGCCCGGCACTCGCGTCATCCGCATCATCAGCGCGTTGTGCGCGACGTCGCACACCGAATAGGCGGTGCGGAACAGCAGCACCATCACGGTCGCCCATGCGAGGATCGCCGGTCCGCGCCAGCCGGGATCGAGAAAGAACAGCGTGAATAACACCCCGACAAGGGGCGCACCGACGAACAGCAGCCGCCGGTACAGCCCGAGCCGGTCCGCGGACCGATCGACCAGCCGGCCGAGCAGCGGATCGCAGACGCCATCCCAGACCAGCCCCACCATCACCACCAGCCCGGCGGCCGCTGGCGACACACCCCAGCGTTCGGTCAGGACGAACAGCAGGAAGACATCCATCGTCGACGCGAGGACGTTCTTGCCGAAATTGCCGCTCGCATAGCCGATCATCCGCGCCCGCTGGATCGGGCGATCGACGACTTCAGCGGGGGCGGCTTGCTCCATTGTTCACCGTCTTAGCGGCGGCGTCTTGCAGTTGCGGGACAATTCTTCCCGTCGTGATCGTCAGCGTGCCGCCGCGGAGCAGGTCCGCGTGCTGGACCCGGAAGTCCGGCAGAGGCCGTCCGTTGAGGCTGGCCTGCGTGATCCGGCCGTCCTCGGGCCCCGAGCGCCGGATCGTCAGCGTGCGGCCGTTGCCGAGATCGATGTCGGAGCGGGCGAACGCCGGGGTCGTCACGACGTACCATGGCTCGCCGGGTACCAGCGGATACAGGCCGAGCGTTGCGAACACGTACCAGGCGGTCATCCCGCCGGCATCGTCGTCCATCCCGTCGGCGAACCCCTGCGGCGACAGCGCGAAGCTGCGGCCGACGAACGGCACCGGCAGCTTGCCGCTGTTGGTATAGGGTGCGCGATCGGCTTGGTCAGGATCGTCCGGATCAGATCGGCGGTCGGCTGCGGCTGGCCCAGTGCTGCGAACATCCAGGGTACCTGGATGTCGGGTTCGTTGGTCATGTTGAACAGGCGAGCATCGAAGAAATGATGCAGTTCGCCGAGCAGTCTCATCGCGCCCGACCGTTTGCATCATCCACGGCAGGTCGAAGATCGGCGCCCAGCGATATTGCCACAAGGTGCCCTGGTACAGCCCGCGCGCCTTGACGACGTCGCCGTCCGCGCCGGGCGTCTGGAACACCGATCGCCACATCGGGCGGTAGCTCTGGGCCTTGGCGGTGAAGGTCTGCGCCAGCGCCGTTCGGCCGAGGTCGCGTGCGAGTTCGGCGGTCGCCCAATCGTCATAGGCGGCCTCGATCTGTTCGTCGGGCGTGCCGCGCTTGAGCGTGTCGCTGTCCGACGCCATCCCGGCCAGCGCGGCGTTCGCGTCGAACGCGATGCCCTTGCGGTGCATGTCGAGCAGCGCGATCCCGGCATGTTCGGTGCGGACCGTCAGGAACGGCTCGTTGGACGTCGACCATTGTGCCTTGCCGCCTGCGTACAGGGCGACCAGCGACTGCGCGATATCCGCGCTACGCTTGGGCTGGAGCAGCGCGAGTAGCGGCATCTGCGTACGGTAATTATCCCAGAGCGACCAGTTGGCGTAGCGCGTCCGGCCCTTGGGCGAGGTCTGCACCGCGCCGTCCTTGTCGCGGTGTCGCCCATCGGGATCGTCGATCGCGACCGGGGTTTCCATGACGCGGTAGAGCGAGGTGTAGAACAGCGCACGCTGGTCTCGCGAGCCGCTCGGCACCACGCGGCCGAGGACGCGGTTCCAGGCGGCGCGTGTTTCGGTCGCGACGGCGGCGAGGGACTTGTTGCCGACTTCGGTATCGCGAACCGACGCCGCGCCGGGTCCGTCGACGGTCGATAGCCCGGTGCGGATTTCGATCGCGTCGCCCGCTTTGCCGGCGATGTGAAGAGTGGCCAGATCGTTCCGGCCGGCGGTCAGCGTCTGGTGGATCCGCCGTCCGTTGACGAGGATGCGGCTGGCGCTGTGGAGATGATAGGCGCCCTGGTCGCAGACCGTGCCCGCGACCAGATCGGCGCGGAGGTCGTCGCTGGCGAGGCTGCCCCAGCTTGCCGCCAGACGTTTCGAATAGCTGTGTCGCGGGTCGATCCGCAGGTCGACCGTGCCGGCACGGGGCAGGGTGAAGCGCAACACGCCGGCACCGCGGGTCGCCGCCATCTCGGCGAGGATGCCGCCGTCGTAGCGGACGCGGTACACGCCGGGCCGCGCGGTTTCGCTGGGTTTGTCGATCAGCGCCGGGCCGGACTGGCCGGCATAGCGCACCGAGATCATCAGGTCGCCGCCTGCGCCGCCGCAGCCGACCCCGACGCCGCGGGTGTGCGAAAAGCCGAGTAATGTGGTTGCGGCGTGATCGTAGCCGGCGTGGTTGGCGGGGCTGGTGTCGGGGCCGAGTTGCATCATGCCGAACGGGGCCACGGCGGCGGGGGAGAGTTGGCCGAAATCGGCGAGCGTGCCGACGAAGGGGTCGACGAGGTCTGCGGGGGTTTGTTGTGCGGCGAGGGCGGCGGGGGTCGCCAACATGGCCGCGAACAGCAGACCCGTCCTAAAACCGCGCCACCCCGGCGAAGGCCGGGGCCCAGGTGGAACGGTCGATGTAACCGAGCGCGGCCCTCCGTTGGCGACGTTTCCCAACTGGGCCCGGCCTTCGCCGGGGTGGCGGCAGGGGTGTTTACCGGGTTCGAGTGCCTGAAATAATCGCTCATGGATCGAGAGGATCGCGCGGATCGTGGCGTAGGGATAGCCGCGACGGCTGAAATTCCAGGTCGTACACCGATAGCCGCCGCCCAACCGTCCCTGGCAGATAGCCCAGCTCCGTGCGGTTGCGGTCGGTGAAGGTCTGGCTCTCGATGTATTTGCTCTGCTCGGCGTCGGTCACGATCAGCGTCGGGCGGTCGAGCGGGATGCCGAGCGCCACCATGCGCCGCGTCGCGTTGCGCAGGTTGGTGGTCGTATGCCGCGCGTACGGCTCAAGGATCACGCGATCGGCGGGGATGCCGTAGCGCTCGACCAGTGCGCGGCGGATCTCGACGGCTTCGACGAAGCGCGTGCCGCGTGGATGCACCGCGCTGCCCGAGACGAGGATGAAGGGCGCGAGACCCTGGCGATAGCGTTGCGCGGCGAGCAGTGCGTGGAGCTTGCTGCGCGGGCTGAGTGTGGTGCCGACATCCTCTGGACCGACGCCGGGCACGATCAGCAGCGAATAGCGGAAGGCCTTCCAGTCGGTCCGCGCGGCAAGCGTGCGTGCGCCTGCATTCTCGCGCTGGTCGAGCGGTTCGAACCGCGTCGCCGCCGTCGCATCGTTGGCATCGAGCAACGCCACAGCCAGCCGCACGCTGGCCGCGATCGTCGCGGGCGGCGCATCCGACGCGGCGCGCGCGGTATCGATCGCGACTTTCACGCTGTCGGCGAAGAACGGCGTGTCGGTGGCGAAGATCGGTCCGTCGATCTTCGGGTAGCGTCCGGGCAAGCCGAGGCCGTAGACCCGGAGCACGACGTTCAGTGCCTCGAGTTCCTGATCGATGCCGGCCGCCACCGACATGTCGGCATTCGACTTCGGCCGCGCGCCATTCTTGGACAGACTGGCGACGACCATCGCCCGGTCCTGATCGGTCCAGATCGTCGTCTCGATCACGCAGGCGGGTACGTCACCGCACGCGGCAATCCGTCGCGCCCGCGTATCGAACGTCGCTGTCGGCAACCGCCCCAGCGCCCCGAGCATCGGGAACAGTCGCTCCGACAGCGTGTCGACGACCGTATCCGTTACCACTACCGATGAAGGCGTTTCCGCCCACACCGGTGCAGCCGCCGTCATCGCCAGCGCCGCAAGCATCAAACGCAAGCCCGTCACCAGGACTTGCTGACCACGAGGCGGACGTTGCGACCGAAGTTCGGTCGGCCGTAGATCGCGTCGGCCGTGCCCTGGCCGCTCAACTGGTCGGTGCGCGTATTGCCTTCGGTCAGGCCCTTGGCATTGAACAGATTGTCGCCGACGACCTGCATCTGCCACGTGTCGTGCGTCAGCGTGATGCCAGCGCCGACCGTCTGGTAGGCGGGCAGCGCGGTGTTGTTGAAGAAGTCGACATAGCGTTTGCCGGTATATTCGTAGCGGCCGTAGATCTGCACGGCACTGCCCGCGACGTCGAAGTCCACCGAGGGACGGATGTTGCCGTAGACCTTCGGTTCGCGGACGAGCTGGTTGCCCTCGACATCGCCCGCACTCGCGCCATTGGCGTTGACGAGGCTCTTATATTGCGGATCGCTGATCGTCAGCGCGCCGGTCACCGCGAAGCCGTACGGCAGCGCGAGGTTGCCATCGATCTCGATACCCTTGATCTCCGCCTTGCCGACGAATGGCACGGACTGGTCGTTGCGACCGGTGACCGGGTCGAGCGCGACAAACGATGCGTTGAGCGGATTATAGCGCGTATAGAAGCCGATCAGGTACAAATACGACCGGCCGAATGCGGCCTTCAGCCCGACCTCGTACTGGTTCGCCTTCGACGTGATGATCGTCGGGTTGATCTGATACGTGACCTGCGTCGAGGGCGGCGTTTCGAGATGCGATGCGCGGGCATAGGCGCCGAGATGCTGCGTGACGTCGTAGTTGATCCCGCCGGTCCAGTTGGTGATGTTCGGGCTCAGCTTCGAATTGATGATCTGGCCGGTGAACGCACGGACGCCGTCGTCGGCCAGCGTGGTCGGATCGCCGAGGTTGGCGGAGGTCGTCGCGAAGGCATAGCCGTTGAAGCTGTACCGTTCGTGGCGGACACCGCCGTCCAGGGTCAGGCCCTTGGTCAATTCCCACGTGTCGTTCGCGTAAAGCGCGTACATCTTGGCGTCGGTGTTGCCGCGGTTGAGCGTGGTCGTATAGCGCAGCACCCCGTTGTCGGTGACCGAACCGACCGCCTGGCCCGCGGCGTTGTACGCGATCAAATCGAGCGTCCGCGGCTTGCCCTTCACCTCGAGCAGATAGTCCTGATACGCGACCTCGTTGGTCTCGCCGTACAGGCTGCCGTATACGCCGACGCGGAGATCGTGCGTGCCGAAGCCGGTCGCGATCGAGCGCGTGACGCTGAGATCGCCCTGCGTCGAATAATATTTGGAGACGACGTCGCGGAACTGCGCGGGGACGACCAGCCCGGAAGCGCTGTTCGGGTCGTAGACCTCCGCGCCGTTGGTGCCGGCAATCGCATAGCCGAGCCGGGTCACGCCGGCGCCGAACGCCTTGCGGGCATTATCCAGGTTGGTCGGGGTGCCGATCCCGTTGCTGGTCGCGTTGGCATAGGCGTTGGCATCCGACGGGTTGCTGGTCGAATACAGCGCGTTGAAATGGAGCTTTCCGACGCTGACGCCGCCCTTCGCCGCGACCTTCCAGCCGTCATAGTCCGCATCGTACTGGACGCCGACATTGCCGAACTGGGTGTGGCGACCATTGCCGAGATCGGCGTCGACGTTGCGCGTCGTGCCGTCGGCCTCGCGGAAACGGATGTTCGCGTTGCGCAGCGCGGGCGAGTTCATCGTGCCACTGAAGAAGTCGATATACTGGTTGAGCGACTTGCTCGGATCGCGCGGATCGGCGGTCGGGATCGGCAGATAGAAGACGTTGTGGTCGTTCAGGTAATTGCCCGACACGCGCAGCGATCCGTTGCTGAAGTCGTGCTTGATGTTGGCGCGGACCTGGCCGCCGCGATCGTTGGGGAAGCCGTTGTCGCGGTAGCCGTCGTGGCGGCGCAGGAACCCGCCGATCGCGTAATAGGTCGAATCGTCGATCGGGCCCGCCTGGTACGCGTCGAGCCGGTAGAGGCCGGTGTCTCCGAGCGTGACCTGCGCCTTGCCACGGGTCGTATCGGTGCCCGACACGGTGATGTTGTTGACGATCGCCGCGGCATAGCTGGCATAGACCGGGGCAGGGCCGCCGCGCACGACTCGACGCGCTGCGTCATCAGATCGAACCGGTTGATGCTGTCGCCGCGGAAGAAATTGCCGTCATTCTCGTGGAACATCGGCAGGCCGTCCTGCTGGAAGGTGACGAGGCCGCCGTCGCTCGGCAGGCCGCGCAGGCGGATGATGTTCTGGACCTCGCCGCCGGTGTTCTCGACCGCGAAGCCGGGCAGCTTGCCGAGCAGATCGGCGAAGTTGATCGGCGCGAGCTTCTGGATGTCGGCGTTGCTCAGCGAGTTGACCGCGTAGGAGACGTCGAAGCGGCGCTGCTGGCGCGCCGAGCCGGTGACGATGATGTCGCCGCCGGTTTCGCTCGCTGCGGCGTCAGGTGTCGTGGCGTCCGGTGCGGCGGCTTCCGGGACCGCATCGGCCGAGGGTGTGGCGGCGGGAGGCGTGGCAGGAACCGTCTGGGCCCAAGCTGGCGACTGCGCGGCAATGCTCAACGCGATAAAGGCGCAACCCGTGCGCAAGCCAAATTTGGTCATCTGTTCGTCCCCAGCCCTGTTCGATGCCACGCCGCTGGACGTGGAATATGACGATTTTAATTAATTTCACGAAATAAACTAATCGACTATCGGGATCGGCGAGGGAGCGGGCGATGGCCTATGCGAAGCTGAGACTGGACGACGACGAGCGGCGGATCATGCAGGTCCTGCGCTCGGTCGGTGGGCGATCGCGCAAGCAACTCGCCGCCGATCTCGCGATGAGCGCGTCGAAGCTGACGCGGCTGTCGAGCAACCTGCTCGCGCACGGACTGATCGAGGAATGTCCGAGTTCTGAGCCGGCGACGCCCGGTCGGCCCGCCGTGCCGCTGCGGATATCGCCCGATGCCGGCTATGCGGTCGGTGCGATGCTCCACCGCGGGCTGATGGAGGTGGCGCTAGTCGACTACGCGGGCGGGGTGATCGCGCACAGCTCGCAGCCGTTCGACGATCCGGATCCACGCGTCTTCGCCGCGCGCGTCACGGAATCGATGCACGCCATGGCGATCGAGAACCGGCTGCTCGGACGGCGACTGCTGGGCGTCGGGATCGGCGTTCCGGGCTCGTCGCTATCGCCCGAGGGGAACCGACGCTGGACCGTCGACAGTCTTGGGGCATGGCGCGGGATCGACCTGAAGACGCTGTTCGAGGAGCATATCGGCCACCGGATCTGGATCGAGAACGATGCCAACACCGCGGCGCTGGCGGAATATTATGTCGGTGGTCTGATGCGGCGCTGTTCGACCGCGGTAGTGATCCTGCTCGGCCACGGGATCGGCGCGGGGATCATCGTCGAGGGCCGGATCCTGCGCGGCGCGATGGCGAGCGCGGGCGAGATCGGCTGTCTCTATCCCAACGACCGGCCGCGCCCGTCGACGCTCGACCTGTTGATGACGTTGCGTGAAGCCGGTTGCGAGATCCATTCGCTGGTCGATTTCGAGGCGGTGGTGGCGGGGTATGAAGACGTCGTCGACGCGTGGGTCCGTCGCGCCGCAGGGCAGATCGCACCGATCATCAACTGGGGACTCGCGTGGATCGATCCGGGCGAATTCGTGATCTCAAGCCCGTTGCCCAACCGCATCCTGCGTGCGCTGGTCGAGCACATCGATTTCGGCGCGATGCACATCGGCGATCATGTCAGCGGCGTGCCGATCATATCGGTGTCCACGCTGGAGGGTGCCGCGGCGACGATCGGCGCGGCGTTGCTGCCGATCCATGCGACGGCGGTGGCGTAGGTCTTTGCAGGAATTTGCCGACCACCACGTCGGCGCATCTCGACGAAGTTCTACTCGGCGAAGCATTTTTCCATATGCGCGATGCGGGCGGCGCCGTCTTCGTGCGAGGCATCGCGTGGAAACTGGCGCATCGACCCGTTCAGCCTGGTCAGCTCGACGCGCGACAGCCAGCCCTGGATCTTGCCTTGCTGGACCGCCCAGCAATCCGCAGCGGCCTCGCCAGGTCCGAAGATCTGGTGGGCGCACTCATGCGTGTACCAGAAGAGTTGCTGCGCGCGAGGCAAGTCGAGGACCCGCGGATGAAGGTATATCCGGCCCCGGTATGCGGCTGCGATATCGTTGATCGGCTGGATCATCGTATCGACGGGTCCGCATGTCGCGCGGTAACCTGCAAGGAGCAGGGCGCCGGGCAATATGAGAGTCTGAGCCGCAGCAGGGTGGGGAGCGAATGCCAGTATCGCGGCCGCAACGCATGCAAAAAGATTTTTGACCATGACTATCCCCGCCCCGCCGTGAGCGAGGACTTCCAGAATTGAAATTCGAGAGGGTGCGCGGCGGCGGTGCTACCCGACCGACAGAACGAGGACCCCGACCCAGAACAACACCGAGATCGGCAGCGCGAATAAAATGCCGCGGATCACGGGAAAACGGGGTGTCGATGCCTTGGGTTCACGTCGAGGCCTGGGATCTACGCTATCGCCGATTTTGATCGAGGCGACGCCGGAGACGGCGGTGACCGCAGCGACGTCGACATAGGCAGTATGTAGAGCATGGGGTGTCGGTCCCGCGCCCGCGATAAATCCCGGTTGCATGATGGTTCTCCGCCGATGTCGGTCTAGGCACGTCATCCGTGGCTCTCGCCGGCAGCGGAGCATGGATGTTCCCGAACTCTTCGGCCTGGTGCGACTTATGCGCATCCCAATGGGCGGGGTGGTGGCGAAAATTCGCTCAACCGAGCCTAACCTGTGTTGGTCGTACTTGATAAACGTAGGTGAGAGTATAAAGATGCATCAATAAAAATATAAACATAGGATAAGGATGCTGCTATTGGTTTAGTAAGGGGGCTGATGATCAGAGTTACGCAACCATGGCCGAATTCCTAGATACTGGCGCTTGGCCGACCGATAAATCCGAGAACACGTCGCTGATGTCGGCTCCATTGTCGGCGCTCGATCTCCGTGATGGCCAGATGGAGGCGTTGGCCCGGTCCGACTCCGCCGTGCGCGTTCGAGAGCGGATCGCCCATTATGCCGGCGCCGTCCGGATCCCCGCCAACGGCGTCGAACTCTATGTCGTCCGCAATTTCCTCTCGCTTGGCGAATGCGCCGCGCTGATCCGCCTGATCGACGCCAATCGCGTGCCGTCGCCCGTGGTCTCCGACGATCCCGTACCGTCGTATCGGACGAGCGAGACCTGCTATCTCTATCCCGGACCCGACGCGGTAACGGCCGTCGAGAGCAAGCTCGACGATCTGACCGGTCTCGATCCGATCTTCGGCGAGGCCTTGCAGGGCCAGCGCTATGCGGTCGGACAAGAGTTCAAGCCGCACCATGATTTCTTCGATACCGGGCAGCATTACTGGCGAAACCAGGTGCCGATCGGCGGACAGCGGACCTGGTCGGCGATGACCTTCCTCAACGAACCGTCCTTGGGCGGTCGCACGAACTTTCCGACCGCGGGCGTGATGATCGCACCGAAGGCGGGCAATCTGGTGATCTGGAACAACATGGATGCGCTGGGGCGGCCGAACCCCGGGTCGTTGCACCAGGGCATGCCGGTCGAGCAGGGCGTCAAATACGTGCTGACGAAATGGTATCGCGAGCGGCCGTGGTGCCGGTGAGGTAGAGGCCCGGACGGGGCGGGGTTTCACTAGACTTGGCTGAGAGGTGCTGGGGGGACGGGGCGCGATAATTTTTGTTCCGTGTCCTCCCCTCCGTCTGGCAAGTGCCAGCCGCCTCCTCCTGGTGGGGGAGGATTTCTTTGTCTGTCAGCCCGGTACGGCGAACACGCTTCGCAACGGCTTCGTCTCCGGCAGGATGTAGACGATCCCTACGGTGCCGGTGAATAACGGTTTCACCACCCCGTCGTAAAACCCCGGCGGCACGTTTACGCAGCCATAGGAAATCCGGTTGTCGCTGGGCGTGGGCGACGCGAGCCGGCCGGCGCGATCGTCGACGCGGCGTCCCTTGATCACACGGTGCATCGACAGCGCGGCGTCATAGTCGATCCACAGGATGTCCTGTTCGAAATCACGACCGAGCGAGGCCTTGAACCGACCCGCGGGGGTCGTGCGTTCGGACGGCGTGATCGTCGCGAGCTTGCGCTGGCCGATGCCGGGTACGCTCGCATCGCCGCGCGCCATGCCGAGCAAGGCTGGTGCCGTACCGCGCAATCCACCGGTGGCGTCGAACGCGAAGACCACGGCGTTCACCTTGTCGATGACGATGAACGGCAGGCCCTGATTATCGTGCGACGCGGCAACCCAGTCCGCGGTGTCGCGCGCATCGTTCGAAACCGCCTCGGTCCCGAACCGTCCGACGGGTTCGGCTCGTACGGCCTGCGCCACGCCTGGGGAGGTCGTCGCGAGCGCAACGAGTCCCGTTATCAGCGTACCGCGCCATCGCCGTCCGACCCTGTCCCGCCCGACCACTTTAATGGCGCGCCTGCTTGCGTGGATAGTCGGGGACGGCCGGCGTGTTCGGCGGGGTCGGTTGCACGAAGGGACGATCGAGTGTCGGCTGCACGGCCTGCGGCGTGCCCGGGGTCTCGACGACGACCGTACCCGGACGTATCGGCGGCGGGAATGCCACGCCACCCTCGACGACCTCGATCGGCGGTGGCGATGGCACGCGGACCATCACAGGCGGAACGTCCAGGATCGGGCGTGCCGCGGTCGGGAGGTTTGGCACAGGTGTCGGTGTGACGATGACTGGCGGCGTGGGCGTGGGCGCCGGTGACGGTGCTGGTGCCGGGGCGGGTGCCGGCGCTGGTGCGGGAGCGGGAGCGGGAGCGGGAGCGGGAGCCGGAGCGGGTGCTGGCGCCGGAGCGGGTGCTGGCGCCGGAGCCGGAGCGGGTGCTGGCGCCGGAGCGGGTGCTGGCGCCGGAGCGGGTGCTGGCGCCGGAGCGGGTGCTGGCGCTGGCGCCGGAGCTGGCGCTGGTGCCGGAGCGGGTGCTGGCGCTGGCGCCGGAGCTGGAGCTG
The DNA here is from genome assembly GCF_979253035.1 of Sphingomonas sp. AC411. Taxonomy (NCBI): domain Bacteria; kingdom Pseudomonadati; phylum Pseudomonadota; class Alphaproteobacteria; order Sphingomonadales; family Sphingomonadaceae; genus Sphingomonas; species Sphingomonas sp. AC411. Next base: position 893,287 of record NZ_CEEDAQ010000001.1, read on the forward strand.
GCGCTGGAGCGGGCGCCGGAGCTGGTGCTGGAGCGGGCGCTGGAGCCGGAGCAGGCGCCGGTGCGGGAGCAGGCGCCGGAGCAGCCGTAATCGTTCCGGTCGTCCGGAACCCGGCGACGCAGCACGAACTCGCCAGCGCATATTGGTCCGCGTTCGCGCCGGTCAGCGTGTAGCCGCTGAAGCTCACGCCGATGCCCGTGCCTTCGCCGGTGCTGTCGAACGTCGCGGTCGCATCCGGGCCGGCGACCAGCGATACGCCGGTCGGCGTGCCCGAGGTGCCGTTGGTGTTGAACCCGCTCAGCACCGCCGCATTGGTGCCGTCCGCCACCTTCTGCGCGGTCGGGAACAGCAGCATCCGCTCGGTGATCGCCGCGCCTTCGGTCAGCACGAACTCGGTCGTGAAGTCGGTCGGCGTCGTGTACGAAACGGGGTTGTAGGTGATCGACACCGGCGCCGCGGTGACCGTGGTCGGCGGCGACAGCGCGGAGAACACGATGGTGCCGCCGTTGACGCCAGGCCCGGTGCCGTCCGCGCCGGCGATCAGCGTCAGCCCGACCGGCAGGCCCAGGCTCTGCGCCGGGATCGTCGTGCCGCGGGTCAGCGTCACCGCCGCATCGATCAGCACGTCGTGGCCGGCGCACAGCGCGATGTTGCCGTCGGTCGTCGTGATCGCATGAAACACGTTCACGTTCTGCCCGGCGTTGAGCAGGATGCTGCCGTTGGTCGTCGTCAGGTCGGCGTTGACGTTCACGTCGCGACCGCAGCACGCGACAATGTTGCCGTTGGTCGCGGTGATCGGCGCGTTGATGTTGACGTCGCGAAACGCGTTCATCGTCAGCGTCGTCGGTACGCCCGAGGCGGTCCACGCGACCGCATCGTTAACGAAGATGTCGCCATTGCCGGTGGTCGTATCGCCCGCCGCGGGGATCGTGCTGATCGTGATGCTGGTCGTGACGAGCTGCGCCGACAGCGTCGAGCCCGAGATGTTGCCGCCCGCGCCGATCACGTAATCCTGCGGATCGATCAGCCACATGCCGGTCATGCCGCCCGGTGCGTAGGTCGAGACCTTGGCGCTGTCCGCGACGGTGACGGTCGCTGCCGAGGTTTCGATGAAGCCGCCATCGCCGCCGACCGGTGCACTCGCGTCGAGTTCGCCGCTGACGGTGACCGTGCCGGTCTTCATGTCGCCGAGCAGCAGGATGGTACCGCCGCGGTTCTGCAACGTGCGCGCCTCGACGACGCCGGTGTTGTTGACCGCGGTGTGGAGCAGGTCGCCAGCCCCTTGCGCGGTCATCACGACCTTGCCGCCGTCCGCGCGGATCAGACCGCCGTTGCGGACCAGCGCGCCGACCGCGCCCTTGTCGACCGCGACGTTGAGCAGCCCGTCACCCGCGACGTCGAGCGTGATCGCCTCGCCGCCCGCCAGCACGACGGTGCCGAAGTTCGCCTTGATCGTCCCGCTGTTACCGACGTTCGCGCCGAGCAGCGCGACGTACCCGTTCTTCGCGGTGATCCGGCCGTCGTTCTGGACGCTCGCGCCGCTAATCCCTGCGAAACTGTTCTGGCCCGCGAGGAAGTCGGCATCGGAGATGTTGAGCGTCGAGGCCACCAGCCCGCCGACGTTCACGTTCGCGGTCTGGCCGAACAGGATGCCGTTCGCGTTGACGAGGAACACCTTCCCGTTCGCCGACAGGTTGCCGAGAATCACCGAAGGATCGGTACCCAGCACGCGGTTCAGCGCGACCGAGCTGCTGGTCGGCTGGTCGAAGACGACGCTATTACCCTTGCCGACCGAAAAGGACTGCCAGTTGATCGCCGCGCGGTCGCTGGTCTGCGTCACGGTCAGCGACTTGCTGCCGGCCGCGATGCTCGCCTGGCCCGCCACGACTTCACCCCGGTCGGCAGCGTCTGCGCCTCGACCGGACGTGCAGCCATCGTGCCCGCGAGGCTGAACCCGATCAACCACGCGAACCGCGCGAGCCCGGTCGTGCCGAACAGCCCGCCACGCCGCGTGCGCGTAACGGTGGGAGCGGGGCGGCTGGTGTTTCTGAGCGAGGAGGGGATGGGGGTCATGGGCGGTATCCTTGGTGGCGGCGGATGGCCGCAAAATTGGGGTGCCAGCAGCGTTTGGCGGCACGGTCAGAAGGTCTTCGAAACCTGGAACCAGGCGCGGCCCGATTTGTCGGGGGCGGACGTAGCGTCCTCGTCGCCGAGTTTGCGCGCATAGGTCGCCCGGGCGGCGATCCCGTACGGTCCCGCCCAACTCAGGCCCGCGCCGTACGCGCTGCGCTTCGCGTGGTTGGAGCCGGTGAAATACGGGTGCTTGACGTAATCGACCTCACCGACGTCGACGAACCCGAACAGCTGGAGCGCACCCGGTACGACCTGCGGCAGCGCCAGCCGCGCCTCGGCGGTGGCGACATAGCCCTGGTCGCCATACGCCTCGCCTTCGGGGTAGGCGCGCACCGCATAGGCGCCGCCCAGTTCCATCCGCTCGGAGATGTCGAGGTTGCTGAACGCGATCTGCCCGCGGGCGGAGGCGAACAGCGACAGCGGCCCGGCGATCGTCTGCAACCGCGCGAAGCTGAATTGCAGCTTCCCGTAGCTGCCATCGGTGCGCGCGGTCAGCGCGTCGATGGAACGCTCGTACGCGCCGCGGATGTCGAGATTGCCGACCGAATAGCTGAGCGAATACGCACTCCAGCCGCCGCCCAGAAGCGTGTCGTGCTGGTCGCCGCTGAGCCCTGCGGTAATCACCTGCGCGCGGCGATAGCTGGTGGTATCGACGATGCCGATCTTGTCCTCGAACCACTTCACGTCGCCGCCGACGGTCACGTACAGATTGTTGTCGCGCGAGCGGATCAGCGGATAGCTGGCATAGACGCTGGCGACATCGGCATTGCCGCTACCGTCGAGGCTGTCGAATTCCTTGCCGAGCGAATATTCGAGATGCGCGAAGGCGACGCCCAGCGTGACCTGGCCGATCGGTGCCTGGTACGAGGCGCGGCCGTAGGCGAGCCCGGAGAAAGACGTCAGCGCGCGCAGGCTCAGCACGTCGCCCGAGCCGGTCGGGTTGTTCCAGTTGACCGATCCGCCGACGCGGTAGGCGCCGGTGTAGCGGTTGCCGGCATTGTCGGCCTCGACGCTGCCGGTGATGCTCCGGCCGGGGGTGATGTCAACCAGCAGGTCCGACGTGCCGACCGCGGTGCCGGGGCTTAGCGTCGATCGCACCCGTACGCCGGGCAGGTCCGACAGCATCAGCAGACGCCGCTCGAGCGGCGCGACCGCGACCGGATCGCCGACGTCCAGCCCATCGAGGATACCGTTCGCGACACTGTCGGACAGTCGTGACTCATTCTTCACGCCGACCGCGCCGAAGCGCCCTTCGATCACCGCGATCGTGACCGCGCCGCTCTGGACGTCCTGCTCAGGGAGGTAGGCGTTCGCGACGAAATAGCCGCGGCTGGTGTAATAGTCGGTGATCCGCGCGGCGAGCGTCTTCATCTCGGACAGATCGAGTTCACTGTTGGGCACGAACTCGGTCGCAGCAATCAGGTCCGCCTCGGGGAACAGCGTCGCGCCCGTCACGCGTAGGGACCGGACAAGCGTCTTCGGGCCACCGGTGGCGGGAACGACGACGGGCGTCTTGCGCTCGAAGCCGAGATCGGGCGCGGGCTGGTCGTTGAGCGGTGCGGGCGGGATCTGCTGAAGCTGACCGCCGGCACCGATCGGGACCTGCGCCTCCGCTTGAGTCGAAACCAACAGGGCAGCCGGGCTCACAGCCGCAAGCGCGGCGGCCCAAAGGGTCGACTTGTACATGAACACCTCGAAAGTCACCGCGGAGGAAGACACGGTTCTCCCATCCGCAGCAGCGGGAGCCGTTTGAAATGGGGAAAGCGCCGAAAGAGGACAAAGCCTTCGACACCGCAGAGGACGATCCCCGTCACCATCGAACTTAGGGGCAAGCGTAGAATGGCTAGAGTGTCGCCGGCCGCGGGGGCTCGCGGTGTGTGGCTTACACTAGGATCGGCTTAACCTATGTATGTCAAAGAAAACAGTAATTCAAGACAAATCTATGATAACATTGTCTTAACCTTACAATTGTCACGGATCTGAGATTTTCTGCTGCGCATCGTCATGGCGAACCAATGCTGAAAACGCTCCGACGAGTAAGAATCGGCGTAGATCTTCGACGCTTCGTGCGTTCTTCTGTGTGAAGAACGAGTGTCGAGTGAAGGGGCGTCGTGGGATGCGCGAGGTGGGGTAGTAGCGGCTTCCATCGATCGGGCGGAACCGGGCCGAGGCAAGGTCGCGGCGATCATGAGGACTCCGAGCGACATTCGTGTTTGTCTAAATCCATGATACCGCGCGGCAATGAGTAATGAATGAGCGATATCCTCACCCGGAAATTACGCCGCTGGGCAAAGTTCGACGACCAGGACCGTGCCGCGCTCGATCGCCTGACGATGGTGACGCGTCCCGTCGTCCGCGGCCAGCACCTGATCCGCGAGGGCGACGACCCGACGCATGTCTTCCTGATTCTCGAAGGCTGGGCGCAACGCTACAAGATCCTGCCAGACGGCAAGCGACAGATCGTCGCGTTCCTGATGCCGGGGGATCTGTGCGACACGCACGTGTTCATCCTCGAGAAGATGGACCACAGCATCTCGATGATGTCGGAAGGGCAGGTCGTCTCGATCCCGGCGAACGACATGCTGGCGATCATCGAGAACCATCCCCGGGTCGCGCAGGCGCTGTGGTGGTGCACGCTGGTCGACGAGGGCATCCTGCGCGAATGGCTGGTGAATATCGGTGCGCGCGAGGCCTATAGCCGGATCGCGCACCTGTTCTGCGAACTCTACATCCGCGCCGGCGCGGTCGCGCGGGAAGGGAATGGCGATTTCTTCATGCCGCTGACCCAGACCGATGTCGGCGAGGCGCTCGGACTGACTTCGGTGCACGTCAACCGCACGATCAGGGCGCTCAAGCGGAGCGGGCTCGTCGATGCCGCCAAGAACCGTCTGCTGATGCTCGATTTCGAGGGGTTGAAGGACGCTGCCCGGTTCGACAGCGCCTATCTCCACGCGCGACTGGTGCCGTTGGGCGGTTAGGCGCGCGCAGGCGCTTCCGCGAGCGGGGCGCCCGCGTGCAGATAGGCGTCGGAAAAGCCGGCGATCTCGCGCAACCGGTCCCAGCGCGGGAACCGGACGTTGCGCCAGCTGCGTTCGATCAGGCCGGCGGTGTGGAGCGTCTTGAGCATGCGGTTAACGTGGACCGCGGTCATCCCCGTGGCCCGGCCGATCTGCTGCTGCGACAGGGGCAGTTCGTAGCAGTCGTCGGTCTTCAGCCCGCGGGCATCGATCCGGCACGCAAATTCGCAGAGGAAATGCGCGATACGCCGCAGGCCGTCGCGGCTGCCGACATTGCGCAGCCATTCCCGGGTGATCGCCGCGTCGATCGCCTGGCTGACCGCAAACGCCTGTGCGATCGCCGGACGTTGTGATGCGAGATCCGCCAGGTCTCGCCGCGACACCAGCGCGACCTCCGCCGTGCCGAGCACCCGCGTGTCGTAATCGGCCTCTCGCAGATACAGATGCTCGAGCCCGAGCGCGTCGCCAGGGATGCCGAGCGACAGGATCTGGCCCTTCCCGTCGTCGCCCATCAGCTGTCCGACCGTGTAGCCGCGGGTCAGAAACGCCACCATCTCCGGCCTGACGCCCTGGCTGAAGATATCGCTCGAACCGTCATACGTCCGCACCGAGACCGGCAGCTTCAGTATGCTCGACCGGTCCGCCGCATCGAGGACGACGTGTGCGTCGAGTCTGGATATCCAGAGGGCAAGGGGATGGCGGATTATGTGTCTTCGCAAAATGCCGGGCGGGACGATCCTGTTCACACCTTGCGGTGGACTAAACGACAAGCTTTGCCTTGATATAGGTTACAACGCAGCGAATTCTCTTATGTGTATACGATACGGCGCAAAAAGGCGGGCGGTTGGCGCGCCCGGAGGGGTTCGAACCCCCGACCGAGGAGGTAGAAGCTCCTTGCTCTATCCAGCTGAGCTACGGGCGCGCGCTGCGGCGACGACTAGCGCGGATTGTGCGGGCTTGGAACCTCGATCATAACCGCCGGGATGGATATTGACGGGAATGGGGCGCGGGGGCTCGAACCGGTGGCCGCGAACGCGGTGAGCGGCGGGCATTTCCGCTATTACGACTTCGTGATGGCGGCGTTCGTCACGATCCTGCTGCTGTCGAACGTGATCGGTGCGGGCAAACGCGCGGTGATCGACCTGCCGTTCATCGGCGCGTGGCCGTTCGGCGCGGGAATCCTGTTCTTTCCCGTCAGCTATGTGATCGGCGACGTCCTGACCGAGGTGTACGGCTATGCGCGCGCGCGCCGCTGCATCTGGGCGGGGTTCGGCGCGATGCTGTTCATGGTGTTCATGTCGGCGGTCGTCGTCGCGTTGCCGCCCGACAAGGGGTGGACCGGGCAGGCGGCGTACGAATCGGTGTTCGGACAGGTGCCGCGGATCGTGTTCGCGTCGATCTGTGCGTTCTGGGTAGGGGAGTTCGCCAACAGCTTCGTCCTCGCGCGGATGAAGATCTGGACGCAAGGGCGGATGCTGTGGACGCGGACGATCGGCAGCACGGTAGTGGGGCAGGCGTTCGACAGCCTGATCTTCTATCCGCTCGCGTTCTACGGCGCGCCCGACTGGCCGGTGGAGGCGATGCTGATGGTGATGGTCAGCCAGTTCTTGCTGAAGGTGTCTTGGGAGGTGTTGCTGACGCCGCTGACCTATGTGGCGGTGGGGTGGTTGAAGCGACGCGAGGGTGTGGATGTGTACGACCGGGGGACGGACTTTTCACCGTTTCGGACGCGGGTTTGAGACCTGTCCGGACCGCAGCACACTCCGTCATGCCGGGCTTGTTCCGGCATCCACCGGTCCGCGCCCTCTCCGGCCCTTGAGTACGCGGGGCCGTGGACCCCGGAACAAGTCCGGGGTGACGGAGCTAGGTATTGGGCCGGTTAAGCGCTGACGGCTTCGAGCAAACCTTCGAACAAACGCCGGCCATCGGTGCCGCCGTGCGCCGCTTCGATGCGACGTTCCGGATGCGGCATCATGCCGAGCACGTTGCCCTTGTCGTTGAGCAAGCCGGCGATGTTGCGCGCCGAGCCATTGACGCTCTCCGCATAGCGGAACGCCACGCGGCCTTCGCCTTCGAGGCGGTCGAGCGTCTCGGTGTCCGCGAAGTAATTGCCGTCATGATGCGCGACCGGGAAGGACACGCGCTCGCCAGCCTTGTAGCCCGATGTGAAGGTCGAGCTTGCGGTTTCGACCGTCAGCGCAACGTCGCGGCATACGAAATTCAGCCCCTCGTTGCGCATCAGCGCGCCGGGTAGGAGCCCCGCTTCGGTCAGCACCTGGAAGCCGTTGCATATGCCGAGCACCGGCAGGCCCTTGCCCGCCTGCTCGACGACCGCGCGCATGATCGGCGAGCGTGCCGCGATCGCGCCCGAGCGGAGGTAATCGCCATACGAGAAGCCACCGGGGACCGCGACCAGGCCGACGTCCGCGGGCAGATCCGCATCACCATGCCAGACCATGAGCGGCTTGACGCCGGTCACCGCCTCCAGCGCGACGGCGATATCACGGTCGCAGTTGGAGCCGGGGAAGACGATGACCGCGGTTTTCATGCGCGCTCGACCCGGTAATTCTCGATCACCGTATTGGCGAGCAGCTTGCGGCACATGCCGTCGATCGTCGCATCGTCGGTATCGTCGGCGACTTCCAGTTCGATCAGCTTGCCTTGGCGAACGTCCTGCACGCCCTCGAAGCCGAGGCTGCCGAGAGCGTGATGGATCGCCCGGCCCTGCGGATCGAGTACGCCGGGCTTCAATGTCACGAAAACCTTGAGTTTCATTTACTTGCCCCGGTTCTTGCGATGCTTTTCGAGGTCGAGGACCGAATTGTCGCCGCCTTCGGGCAGCAGCCCCAGACGCCGTGCAACCTCCTGATAGGCCTCGACTTCGCCACCGAGATCGCGACGGAAGCGATCCTTGTCCATCTTCTCGTTGGTTTCCATGTCCCACAGGCGGCAGCCATCGGGGCTGATCTCGTCCGCGAGGATGATCCGGCCGAAATCGTTGTCGAAGATACGGCCGAATTCGAGCTTGAAGTCGACCAAGCGGATGCCGACGCCGGCGAACAGCCCGCACAGGAAATCGTTCACGCGGATCGCGAGGTCGGCGATGTCGTGCATCTCCTCCTGGCTCGCCCAGCCGAACGCGGCGATGTGTTCGTCGGAGATCATCGGATCGCCGAGCGCATCGTCCTTGTAGTAATATTCGATGATCGTGCGGGGCAGCTTGGTGCCCTCCTCGATCCCGAGGCGCGTCGAGATCGAGCCCGCGGCGACGTTGCGCACGACGACTTCGATCGGGACGATCTCGACCTGGCGGATCAGCTGCTCGCGCATGTTGAGGCGGCGGATGAAGTGCGTCGGCACGCCGATATGATCGAGCAGCGTGAAGATGTGCTCGGAAATCCGGTTGTTGAGAACGCCCTTGCCGTTGATCGTGCCCTTTTTCTGGGCGTTGAACGCGGTGGCGTCGTCCTTGAAATACTGGATCAGCGTGCCCGGCTCGGGACCCTCGTAGAGGATCTTGGCCTTGCCTTCGTAGATCTGGCGGCGGCGAGCCATACGCGGTCCCCTGGAAATCGAGCGGTGAAAATCGAGCGGCCCCAGCCTACGCGCTATGCACCGCGAAGCCGAGGCCGGAATAGGCCGCGCCTATAGGCGAAGGGTGCGGGGGTGCAATCGTGGCTTCGGCTTGCGTCAACGCCTGCATCGCGAGGTGTTGATGGAACAGACATTGTTGTGTAGGGATGTGTATCGGAGTCAGAATGCGAAGTGCCGAGATCATCAAACTGATTGGCAAGGCTGGCTGGGTCGAGGTTCGGCAAACCGGATCGCACAAGCATTTTCGTCACGCCACCTTGTCTGGAACGGTGACGGTGCCGCATCCCAATTCGGAGATCGCGATCGGTACGATCAAGAGCATCGAGCGGCAGAGTGGCGTTCGGCTTCGCTAGACGGGCCGCTTGGTTGCATTCCTCGAAGGATTTGAGTGTTATGGCGATCGTTCACTACCCTGCCATTATCGAGCGTGCGGATAACGGCTTCAGCGTATTTTTCCCGGACTTGCCCGGATGTGTCTCGGCCGGCGCGACGATGCAGGAGGCGGCGCTCGGCGCGGAGGAGGCGCTGAGCGGGCATCTGGCGATCATGGCGCAATATGGCGATCTCGATCCGGGAGCCATCGTCGATCGACGCGATCGCGCGCGATCCGGACGTCGATGAAGCCGCTCGTGTACTGGTTCGCGGCGATCGACCCGGCCGGGCCGTGCGTGTGCAGGTTTCGATCGACGAGGGGTTGCTCGCTCGGATCGACCGGGTTGCCAGCAATCGATCGGGATTTTTAGCCGATGCCGCCAGGGCTAAGCTGGCGGCGATGGGGTGAGTTTCCGCGTTACGTGACGGCGAGGCGTTGGGAGAAAGCGGGATCGCGCCAGGCCTCGGTTTCGACGATTTCGCGCAGGATGTCGCCGGCGTGCCAGACGTCTTCATGGCTCAGATACAAGGGTGTCAGGCCCAAGCGGAGGATGTCGGGGTCGCGGAAGTCGCCGATGACGCCTTGGGCTATCAGCGCTTGGGTGAGGGCGTAGGCGTGCGGGTGGCGGAAGCTGATGTGGCTGCCGCGGTTTGCGGGGTCACGGGGGCTGACGCATTCGAGGCCGAGCGCGTCACCTGCGGTGGCGAGGATATCGAAGAGTTGCGCGCTTTTGGTGGCGATGGCGTGCTGGTCGACATCGGCCCACAGGTCGAGTGCGGCTTCCAATGCGGCGGTCGAGAGCATTGCGGGGGTGCCGGCGAGCCAGCGCTTCATGCCGGGGGCGGGGCGGTAGGCGTCCTCGAATGCGAACGGCGCCGCGTGGCCCATCCAGCCGGAGAGCGGGCTGGCGAGCACGTCCTGCCAGCGTTTCGCGACGTAGAGGAACGCGGGCGCGCCGGGGCCTCCGTTGAGGTATTTGTACGTGCACCCGACGGCGAGGTCTGCATTCGCGCCATCGAGGTCGATCGGGACGGCGCCGACGCTGTGGCTGAGGTCCCAGAGCATCAGCGCGCCGGCGTCGTGCGCGCGGGCGGTCCAGGCGGGCATGTCGAAGCGGTCGCTGGTCTTGTAGTGGACATGGGTGAGCAGGAGGACCGCGGTGTCTTCGTCGAGCGCGGTGGCCAGGTCTTCGCGTGCGACCACTTTGAGGCGTGCACCGGGAACGCAGGCGACTGCGCCTTCGGCAATGTGCAGGTCGGTCGGGAAGTTGCCGGCTTCGCTGACGACCGTGTGACGCTTGGAATTGCTGCGAAGAGCGGCGACCAAGGCCTTGAAAAGGTGCGTCGAGGTCGTGTCGCCGATAATGACCTCGTCAGACGCGGCGCCGATCAGGGGGCGATCTTGGCGCCGATCCGCTGGGGGGCGTCGATCCAGCCTTCGTTCCAGCTGCGGATCAGGCGGTCGCCCCATTGGCGCGTGGCGACGTCGGCGAGTGCGGCGGGCGTGGCCCTGGGGAGCGCGCCGAGCGAGTTGCCGTCGAGGTAGATCACGCCTTCGGGTAGCGCGAACTGGTCGCGGTAGGCGGCGAGCGGATCGGTCGCGTCGAGCGCGCGGGCGTCTTCGAGGGTCACTGGGTCTTCCTGAGGTCGGCGAGGATCAGGCGCTTTGCTTCCGCCCAGGCGGCGGTTTCGGGCGCGATCAGTTCGACATGGCCGGTGGCGGGGATGGTGTGGAGCGTGGCGGTGTCGCCGGCCGCTTTGGCCCTGGCGATATAGTCGGTCGCCATCGCGGCGGGGATGATCCGGTCTTCGCGCCCATTGATCAGGTCCTGCTTCATGCCGAGCGGGAGGAGGCGCGGGACGGAGGTGTCGGCGTAGACGTCCGGATGCTGCGGGGTCGGCTTGCCGACCAGTTGTCCGACGACCTCTACCCCGCAGCCGTTCTGGGGACTGGCGGCGGTGGCTTCTAGATCGGGGAGCCCGCCGAGGCTGATGACATGGTCGATGCGGAGCGGGTTTGCGGTGCGGAGCGGACTGGTCGCGGGCAGCTTCGGCCGGCTGGCGAGCCAGAGCGCGAGGTGCCCGCCGGCGGAATGGCCGATCGCAACCACATTCCGGGTGTCGAGATTGAACTTCTTGGCGTTTACCGCAAGTTGATCTGCGGCGTTCGCAGTATCCGCGAATGTGCCGGGATAGCCGCCGCCGGCGCGATCGACTCCGCGGTAATCGATGTTCCACACCGCCACGCCGCTGTTGCGGAGATCGTCGGCGATCCAGTTCATCAGGCTGCGATCGGCGATGCTGGTCGTCCAGCACCCGCCATGCACCATGACCACGACCGGGAACGGCCCTTTCCTTTCGGAAGCCAGACGTCGATCTTCTGCATCTGGTCGGTGCCGTAGTCGATCGTCGCGTCGGGCGCTGGTTTCGGGCGCTTGGTCAGGTCCGGCCACGCTAATAGGGACGGCTTGGCGGGGGCGGAGGTTTGCGCGACCACGGGCGTCGAGATGGCGGCGAGCGCGAGAATTGCAAAGCGGATCATGGGGTTGGTCTAGCGTGCTCGACCCGCGGCGTCATGCTGTCATCTGGCGTTCTTCGTGCGGAAGAAGCGCGCGCTACGTTCATGCTTTGATCGTTGCGTTTTCACCTGCTACCGATGTCGGCAATGGCCAGCAGCGACTTCAAAGACCCCTTCGACTCCATCGTCGACGCCCCCTTCGATAGCGCGCTCAGCGAGCGGTATCTCGTCTACGCGCTGTCGACGATCACCGCGCGATCGCTGCCCGACGTCCGCGATGGGATGAAGCCGGTGCATCGGCGCCTGTTGTGGGCGATGCGGCTGCTCAAGCTGGATCCGGCGCAGGGTACAAGAAGTGCGCGCGCGTCGTCGGCGACGTCATCGGCAAATACCATCCGCACGGCGATCAGTCGGTCTACGACGCGATGGTGCGCTTGGCGCAGTCGTTCGCGATGCGCTATCCGCTGGTCGACGGGCAGGGCAATTTCGGCAATATCGACGGCGATAACGCGGCCGCCTATCGCTACACCGAGGCGCGGCTGACGCAGGTCGCGATCGACCTGATGGACGGGCTCGACGAGGATGCGGTCGCGTATCGTCCGACGTACAATGGCGAGGATCACGAGCCAGAGCTGTTCCCCGGGTTGTTCCCGAACCTGCTGGCGAACGGCGCGAGCGGGATCGCGGTCGGCATGGCGACGAGCATTCCGCCGCATAACGCCGCCGAGTTGCTGGAGGCGGCGATCGTGTTGATCGACACGCCCGATGCCGACGACGCGGCGATCCTGGAACATGTGAAGGGGCCCGATTTCCCGACCGGCGGGCTGGTGGTCGATCCACCTGCGGTGATCCGCGAATCCTATGCGACCGGTCGGGGCGGCTTTCGTGTCCGGGCGCGCTGGGAGACCGAGCGGGAGAAGGGCGGCGGCTGGCAGTTGATCGTCACGGAGATTCCGTACGGCATCCAGAAGGGCAAGCTGATCGAGCAGATCGCCGAGTTGATCAACGCCAAGCGCCTGCCGATCCTCGCCGACGTGCGTGACGAATCGGACACCGAGATCCGGATCGTACTCGAGCCGCGTAGCCGCACGGTCGATCCGCAGATCCTGATGGACGGGCTGTTCCGGCTGACCGATCTCGAGACGCGGGTGAGCCTCAACCTGAACGTCCTCGACAAGGATCGCACGCCGCGTGTGATGAGCTTGCGCGAGGCGCTGGCGGCGTGGGTCGATCACCAGTTCGTCGTGTTGCGCCGGCGGACCGAGCATCGGCTGAGCAAGATCGCCGACCGGGTCGAACTGCTCGACGGTTATCTGATCGCGTATCTGAACCTCGACCGCGTGATCGAGATTATCCGGACCGAGGACGAGCCCAAGAAGGTCATGATCGACGAGTTCGCGCTGACCGACCGTCAGGCCGAGGCGATCCTGAACATGCGGCTGCGGTCGTTGCGGCGGCTCGAAGAGTTCGAGATCAAGACCGAGCGCGACAAGCTCGACAAGGAGCAGGCGACGCTGGCCGCGTTGCTCGCGGATCCGAAGAAGCGGCGTGCGCGGATGAAGCGCGACATGGCCAAGATCCGCGATCGCTATGGGCTGGAGACGGTGCTCGGCAAACGACGCACGACGATCGAGGAGGCCGCGCCGACGCGCGACATTCCGCTGGAGGCGATGATCGAGCGCGAGCCGATCACGGTGATCCTCTCGCAACGCGGCTGGATCCGGGCGATGCGCGGGCATAATGACCTGGCGAGCCCGGAGGCGTTGAAGTTCAAGGAGGGTGACGGCCCGGCGTTCGCGTTCCATGCGCAGACCACCGACAAGCTGTTGCTCGCGGCTGAGAACGGGCGGTTCTACACGCTGGCGGCGGACAAGTTGCCGGGCGGGCGTGGCTTTGGGGAGCCGGTTCGCGCGATGATCGATCTCGATGGCAGCATCGGGATCGTCGCGCTGCTGCCCGCGAGCAAGCATCCGAAACTGCTCGTGGTAGCGACCGACGGCCGTGGTTTCTCCGTGAGCAGCGCGGAGGCGATCGCCGAGACGCGCAAGGGCAAGACGGTGGTGACGCCGCGGCCCGGTGCACAGTTGAAGATCGTTCGACCGATCGGGCCGAACGACGATTACGTCGCGGCGATCGGCGACAACCGGAAGATGCTGGTGTTCCCGCTCGCCGAACTCGTCGAAATGACGCGCGGGCAGGGGCTGCAACTCCAGCGCTATCGCGATGGCGGACTGGCCGACGCGATCACGTTCGTCTTCGCCGAAGGACTGAGCTGGGCGATGGGCGGCGGCACGGGACGCACGCGGACCGAATCGGACCTCGGGCTTGGCGCGCGGCACGGGGCGCCGCAGGAAGAATGCCGCCAACGGGTTTCCGCGTGACAATCGCTTTGCGAGCGATCCGCTTAGCACCCTGAAAAACCAAAAGATTGGCGATAATTGACAGTATGGAGCCGTTTCGGTTCCTTTAGGACGTCTTAAGGAAGCGTCGCTACAACGGGGAATGGCATCGATAGCCCCGGATGCGATTACGCAATCGATCGTCGCGACCGAACTGGTCGCGCGGGCCCTGGAACTGATCCCGATCCCGGCTGCCCATGTGGTCGTCAACGGCGGCGTGTTCGATCTCTTCGCGATGAACCGCGCCTATCGTCTCGCCGGGCTTGGCGTGGTTGCCGAGCGATCGCCGATGATCGCGGATCTCGGACCGCGCATCCTGGCATTCCTGGAATCGGCCAGCCTCCGGTCGGATTTCGAGTGGACCCTGGGCGATGTCATCGACTGCCGCTATTACCGGGTGACGATCGCGCGGACGTTCGCGTCGTTCCGCGATCGCTGCACGATCAGCTTCATCGACCAGACTTCGCAGGTCCAGACCGAGCGCAGCCTGCGCCGTGAGATGACCACCGACAGCCTGACCGGTTTGCCCAACCGCGAGGGATTCGAGGAACTGATCGAGGACGTCGAGGATCGCAGCGTCAGCGCGGTTCTCGCGGTCGATCTCGATCGGTTCGGGCGGCTGAACTCGTGTCTCGGTTCGCTTGCCGGCGACGAGCTGCTGATCACCGTCGCGCGCCGGATCAAGGGAGCGTTGCGCGCGCGCGACACGCTTGCACGGATCGGCGGTGACCAGTTCGGCATCCTGATGACGATCGATACCGATCGTGAGGAAGCGCATGCACTGGCCGAGCGGATCCAGCGTACGCTCACCGCACCATTTCGACTGACCGATTACGAGATCAGCGTCGAATGCTCGGTCGGGATCGCCTATGGCGCGGACGAAGCGAGCGACGTCGCCGAACTGATCCGTCACGCGCAGTTCGCGGTGAAGCGGGCGAAGGCGAGCGGGCTGGCCGAAAGCTATCTGCCGCAGGATTTCGCGATCGCGCGTGCGCAGTTCGGCATGGAGACCGCCCTGCGGCGCGCGATCGAAAATCGCGAACTTCGGCTGGCGTATCAACCGATCTGCGACTTGGCGACCGGTCGGATCGTGGCTTTCGAAGCGCTTGCGCGGTGGACCGACGAACAGGGCCGTCGGCACTGTCCGACCGAGTTCATTCCGGTCGCCGAGGAATCGGGGCTGATCGTGCCGCTGGGGCGCTGGGCGATCGACGAGGCCGCGCGAACGCTCGCCGCATGGGATGCGCGGCACGGTGCGGCTTGTGGGGTGAAATTCGCGGTCAACCTGTCGGCGATCCAGTTGCAGCGCGACGACATCGCCCCGGTGCTGGAGGCGGCGCTGGCATCGACCGGGCTGACCGGCGACCGGTTTACGCTGGAACTGACCGAGAGCGCGATTGTGACCGACCCGGATCGGATCGCCGGGACCATGCACGCGCTGAAGGCGTTGGGAACGACGCTGGCGATGGACGATTTCGGAACGGGATATTCCAACCTCGCCTATCTGCAGAAGCTGCCGATCGACGTGCTGAAGATCGACCGCAGTTTCGTTACCGAGATGCTGGCCGACCGCGACAAGGTATCGATCGTCCGCGCGATTTTGAGCCTGGCGCAGGCGCTGGGGATGAAGACGACCGCCGAGGGGATCGAGACCAACGAACTCGCGCAGACGCTGGCGGCGCTCGGGTGCACGTTCGGGCAGGGATATTTCTATGCCAAGCCGCTCGAGGCGGAAGCGGCATATGCGATGATCGGTGCGGGTGGGGCCTGTCGCCGTTCACTCAAGGTTGAGCGCTGGTAATTCAACGGCCGACGGCACCCGGGCTACTACCGTCGAGGCAACAGCCACGGTCATCCACAACTACCGTCATCCCAGCGAAAGCTGGGATCTCATCGTGCGGGTCTCGGCGTTAGCCAACCGGGATACCTCAGCTTCCGCTGGGGTGACGGATTTGGGGCGGGTGGCGCCGGCATTGGGAATCACCGCTCGGCGAAGTATGGCTCGCCGCTCCGGCACTTCAGCACTTCCGCAACTTAGCAACTCAGAGCTTCAGCCACCATCTGATCTGCGATCGCCGCGACGCGTTCCGCATCCGGAAAGCCTTCCGCGATCCACTGCGTTTCGACCTGTCGCAGCATCGCCGCGACGTCCGGGCCCTTGCGCAGACCGCGTTCCACGAGGGCCCCCCGGAGAACGGGAAGGCGGGGGCGTCCAGTCCTTGATCGGGGAAACGTCTTCGCCCGCGATCAGCAGCCGGTCGATCGCGACGGTCATGCCGGCGCGGTAGGCAAGCGCCTGCGGGCCTTCGGTGCCGGGCCCGGCGGTGGCGGCGATCAGACGTTTGCGGTCGGTGTTCGACAGCTTCAGGCGCGCGCCGACCGCTTCGGCTGCAGCGGGGCGATCGTCATGGCGAGGCGGCGGATCGGGTCGGGTGCGATACCCGCTGCCGTCTCGCGCCCGGCGAGTAGAGCGAGACGCTCCGCACCCGCCGCGTCGATCTCGGGCAGGACCGCGCGGAAAATACCGCGCTCGACCATCAAGGCGACCACCGGCACCGCGTTGGCGGCGATCAGCAGCTTCAGCACCTCGCTCGCGACACGTTCGCGGAGAGCGCCATCAGATCGTTCGCACGGGTGGTACAGGCTTCCAGCCCGGCTTCGTCGATCGTCGTGCCGAACCGGGCGTGGAAACGGAAGAAGCGGAGGATGCGCAGATGATCCTCAGCGATCCGCTGCAACGGGTCGCCGATGAAGCGCACGCGTCGTGCCGCCAAGTCGTCGAGGCCACCGAAATAATCGAAAATCTCGCCTGTCGCCGGATCTGCGTAGAGCGCGTTCATCGTGAAGTCGCGCCGCGCGGCATCCTCGCGCCAGTCGTCGGTATAGGCGATGATCGCGTGGCGGCCGTCGGTCGAGACGTCGCGGCGCAGCGTCGTTACTTCGACCGGACCCGCGGGGTGACCGCGGTGATCGTGCCGTGCGCGAGGCCGGTCGGGACCGCCTTGATCCGCGCGTCCTGGAGACGCTCGATCACCTCCTGCGGGGGCAGGCGCGTGGCGATATCGACATCGGCGACGTCGATCCCGAGCAGCGTGTCGCGCACCGCTCCGCCGACGAAGCGGGACTCGCCCTCGGTTGCCCCGAGAACCTTGGTCAGTGCTTCGAGACCGTCACGATCGCGCCACGGCGCGGCCAGGAGTATCAAGACCACCTCAGGCGACGGGCGAGGTTGACGATCATCGCGGCGGTCGCGCCCCAGATGCGGCGCTCGTTCCACATGATCTCGTAATAATGCCGGTCATGGCCCTGCCATTCGAGCGTCGCCTCGACGTGGTTCGCCTCGTCGAGGAGAAACGCGAGCGGCACTTCGAAGACGCTGGCGACTTCGGCCTCGCTCGGGGTGAACACCAGGTCGGGCGGTATGATGCCGATCACCGGCGTCACCTGGAAACCGGTGACGGTGCGGTAGCTGTCCGCCTCGCCGATCACCCGGACCTCATCGCGCGGAGAGCGATTTCCTCCTCGGCTTCACGAAGCGCGGCGGTGACCACGTCCTCGCCGGGATCGATCCGACCGCCGGGGAACGCGATCTGGCCTGGGTGGCGGCTCATCGTGTCGGTACGCTGGGTCAGGATCACGCCGGGATCGGCGCAGTCGGTGACCGCGATCAGCACCGCGGCGGGGAGCAGCGTGTCGGCGGCGGTCAGGTCGCCGTCATGCTGGTCGCCGGTGAGCAAGATCATGTGCGAGCCGGCGCCCTTCGCCAGCGCTGCGGTCAGCCGTTCCGTCAAACTCATGCGGCAGGCTCCAGCGGGAAGAACGCCCCGTCGCTCCAGATGCCCGGTGTCTCCGCGTCATCGGCGATCGCGCGCTCGGCGAGTTCGTAATAGACCGAGCGCACGACCAGCGCCTCCATCCCGCCGCGCACGACGAGATACGGACGCGGGCCATCGGTATCCTCGACGAAGCGCAGTGGATGCTCGGGACCCGCGGTAACGAGATCGCCGGTGTTGAGCCGGAACGCGAGTTTCGAGTCGCGACCGGTGCCCTCGGCCTTCATCTCGACCGCGATGAAGGGCGCGTCCTCGACCTCGATATCGAGCTTTTCGACGGGCGTGACGAGCACGTGGCTGCCATCGGCCTCGCGGCGCAGGATCGTCGAGAACAGCCGGACCATCGGCGGGCGTCCGATCGGCGAGCCCTGGTGATACCAGGTGCCGTCGCGCGCGATCCGCATCTCGCTGTCACCGCAATGCGTCGGGTTCCATTTCTCGACCGGCGGGAGCTTGGCTTCCTCGACGAGCTTGGCGATCTCGGCGAGACTTAAGGAGGCGATATCGGGGATGGGATCCATGGGCATGGCGGCGGACTAGGCGGGCCGGGGGCCAGGTAAAGCGGCGGCTTATGCGGATGCGGTGACCGGTATCGTAACCGGTACGCGTGCACCGAGCATGCCGGGTGTGTTCGGGACCGCGTCGCCGCGTGCGAGCAGGCGGTGGCGTTCGACTGGACCCGGTGCGCTCCAATGCGCGGTTCGATCGGCGGTGAAGCCGAAGAAGCGGCCGTAATAATCCGGATCGCCGATCAGCATCAGCGCACCGTCGAGGCCGTGCGCGGCTGCCGCATCGAGCGCGTGCGTCATCAAGCGGCGGCCGATCCCGTCGCCCTGGTGGGTCGGCTCGACCGCGACCGGGCCGAGCATGACGAGTGGCGTTTCGACCCCGTCCTGGATCAGCGCGATCGGCCAGCATTGGATCGAGCCCACGAGGGCGCCGTCCTCGATCGCCGCGAAGCTGAGGGCGGCGATTGCCTCGCCAGCGCCGCGGATCGTGTAGGCGGTGCGGCGAAATCGGTCCGGCCCGAACGCGCGATCGAGCAGCGACTCGACCATGGCCGGATCGATGCTGTCGAGGGGGACGAGAGTGATCACGGCATCTCCTGCCCCCGGACGTGCCGAGCGACGGCGCGCGGGCGATGGGGGCAGCGCGCTTTAAACTCGGTGCGGCTGAACGCAAGGATAACCGGCGGGGGTGGGGAGGCTTGCGGTGAAAACGCCGCTACTCTGAGTGATCGAGGGCGGACCACCACGATCCTCCCCCGCCAGGGGGAGGTGGCTGGCGTTTGCCGGACGGAGGGGAGGAAAGCGATGACCGCTGTTCCGTGTCCTCCCCTCCGTCACCTTCGGTGCCACCTCCCCCTGGCGGGGGAGGATCGCGTGAGCAATCAGCAAGCGCGTCTGACTTCGAAGACCCGACTTTCATCTCGCGGCGCGTCTGCTAGAGGCGCGACGATGGAAGACAGTCTTCAACTCGAAGTCCACGATCTCGAAGTGCAGGTCCTGACCGGCATCTATTCGGAGGAGACGCACCTGCCGCAGCCGCTGCGGATCTCGCTGACCGTCGACATGGTGTGCCCCAAGCGGTTCGACCTCGATACGCCGTTGTCGGCGTCGAAGAATTACCTCGATCTGAAGAATGCGGCGACCACCGCGCTACCTCCGGGCGTGCACTTCACGCTGATCGAGGGCGTGGCGGATCATATCTGCGAGACGCTGTTCCTGCAGGACGCGCGGGTGTTGCGCGTGAAGGTGAAGATCGTGAAGCTGGCGATCGCCGAGGCGGACGAGGCGATCGGCGTGACCCTCGTCCGCCACCGCCGCTGACGCCGTGCGCCTGACGCTCGAACCGGGTGGCGAACCGGGTGGGGATATCGCCGCGCTGGTGCGGGGGCGGTTGGCGAGTCGCTAGTGGTCGTGATTCCGGCGGCGCTGGATGCGCTGGCGATGGCGCTGGCGAAGGCTGCGATCGGCCCGCTCGCGGTAGAATTGGCGCCCGCGACTCGGGTGAATGCGGTGGTGCTTGAGGAGGGCGGCGACCCCGCTGACGTCGATGCGGCGGTCGCGTTTCTCGAGCAGGCGCGGTCGACCACGGGTCAATTGATCGAGATACGCTGACCTGGTGCCGTTATCGGCAAGTCGGGTTCGTATCTTCCGATCCACCGTAACCGTCATTCCCGCGAAGGCGGGGACCCATATTGGCTAGCCGGTCGATAGAATTGCCAACCCTTGAGGATCTGGGTCCCCGCCTCCGCGGAGATGACTGACAGCCGTCGGAGCTTCGACGGCCGTCAATTTCTCTAGACCTTCCGCGTCCGCCCGCACGGGCCGAGCGCGGCCAGCACATAGGCGTAATCCTCTCGCGCGATCGTCGCGTCGGCGGCTTCCAGCGACGCGGTGCTCCGCTCGGGCAGTGTCTGCGGCAATGCGCACGCCATCCGGTACCACAGCAACGTCTCGGGCGCCGGCGGTGCGGCGGATTCGTCGACGATCTCGCTCAGCGCGACCGCCCAGCGTGGCTGTTCGCCCGGACGGCGCAGGACCGACAGCGACACCGGACGCTGGTCCGCGGTGGTCAGGAAGATTTGCGTCTCGCCCTCGCCGGGTAGCGCGCCCGCGACGTGGAATGCGTTGCCGATCCCGGTGATGACCGGCGGCGCGTCGCTTGCCAATGCGTCCTTGGCGATCTTCCGCGCGCGCGCATCGGCGGTCGGCGTCCAGTCGAGCTGCGCGTCGGGCGCTATCAGCTGGACCTGGTTGACCGCGCCCGGCACTGGCCGCGCGAAGATCAGCACGCGTGCCTTCTTGAACTTCGGCACGCGACCGGCCGAATCGGGGGCGACGTCGAGCAAATAGCCGATTCGCGGCGGCAGCCCATCCGCCCCCGGATCAGCGCCGTTACGTCGACCTCGACATATAGTCGGACTAAACCCGGCGCGAGGTTCGGGGCTTCGGCGGGCTTGATCTTCGCGGTCGATCGCACCGTCGCATCGGCTATCACCGGCGCGGACAGCACCAGGTCGGCGATGTCGGCATACCCGATCCCGCCGGCGCCATCCTGCTGCACCGCATCACGAGAAACCGACGCGTTACCGGGAGAAACCTGGGCTGGTGGAGGCATCTGTCCGGCATGGACGGGGAGCGCGACGAGCGCGATCGACAGGGCCGAAGCCGTAACGTGAAACAATGGATTCATGCCGACAGGCTACGCGACCCAAGCTGAACGATACAGAAATAATTCTGCCATCTAGCGGTTGTAAGTTTGTTGCGTCTGACAAAGCGTTTGCGTGTCGCATGACGTGGCGATAGGACTTGGCGAATGCCCCGTGGTTATTCCGGCCAACGGCAGACGCATGTGTCGCGTACCGAGTACGGACATGTGCGTACGGAGCAGGCAGATTAAGGGAGTGTCGTTTCTGAATGGCCTATACTGACCAGAAGATGTCCGGAGGCAAAATCGTCGCGATCGTGATCGTCGCGCTGATTCATGCGGCCTTGGGCTACGCTTTCGTCACGGGCCTCGCGTACCAGTACGTGAAAAAGGCCCAAGAAAAGATGACGACGTTCGACGTGGAGCCGCCGCCGCCGCCGCCTCCGCCCGACGAGCCCCCGCCGCCGCCACCTGACCAGCCAAACCTGCCGCCGCCACCGACCACGGTCGTGACGCCGCCGCCAGTGGTCGTGACCCCGCAGCCTGCGCCTGCGATCACCACGTCGACGATCATCCCTCGGTTCCAGCCGACGGCTCCGCCTGCGCCTCCCGCGCCGCCGGCTCCGCCAGCAGCACCGGCACCACCAGTCGTCAGCAAGGCGGCCGGTGCAAAGGGTGATCCCGCACAGTGGGTGTCGACGGACGACTATCCGCCGAGCTCGCTCCGCGCCGAGGAAGAAGGCACGGTCGGGATCGCTTGGGACATCAACACCCAGGGTCGCGTCGAGAATTGCCGCGTCACGTCGTCGAGCGGATCGTCTGCGCTGGATCGGGCCGCTTGCGCCGCGATCACACGGCGTGGTCGGTATTCGCCGGCAGTGGACACGGCGGGCAACCCGATCCGGTCGAGCTCTTCGCGTCGCGTGACGTGGAAGATCCCGCCCCAGTAATTTGGTGCCATAACCGCCGCAGCTTTCGTTTCAGATATAGACCTATATAGTCAGAGGACTAACCGATCATGATCACCACCATTCTTGCGGCGGCCGGGACCGCCGCTGCCGACGCCAACCCGTACGGCCTCCAGGCCGCACTTCGCGAAGGCGGCCTGATCTCGCAGACCGTGTTCGGCATCCTCGTGCTGATGTCGGTCGTGTCGTTCTACATCCTGTTCTCGAAGCTGTTCGAGCAGCAGAAGATCATCGGTCAGGGCAAGCGCGTCCGTCAGGCCTTCTGGTCGTCGAACAGCCTTCGCGAAGGTTCGGCCAAGCTCGAGAAGAACTCGGCCTACAAGCAGATCGTCGACGACGGTCTGGCCGCTCAGGAACAGCATTCGAAGCTGACCGATCCGGTCGAGGCCCATGACTGGCTGCACGGTTCGCTCGCGCGTTCGGAAGCTGCGATCAACTCGAAGCTTGGTGGCGGTCTCGCCTTCCTCGCGACGGTCGGTTCGGTCTCGCCGTTCATCGGTCTGTTCGGTACGGTTATCGGCATCTATCGCGCACTCGTGAAGATCGGTGCATCGGGTCAGGCATCGATCGACAAGGTCGCAGGGCCGGTCGGTGAAGCACTGATCATGACCGCGCTGGGTCTGGTCGTCGCAGTTCCCGCCGTGCTGTCGTACAACTGGCTGCAGCGCCGCAACAAGTCGATCGCAGAGGACCTGTCGGCCTTCTCGAACGACGTGCTGGGCTTCCTTGCTTCGAACGGCGCCGTGCGTCCGTCGATCGCAACGGCTGCCAAGCCGGTTGCGGCCAAGCCTGTTACGACCACCACGACCGCCGGCCAGACCGGTGGCGTGCCGCGCGCCAACTAAGACGCGAAAAGGGGGCTGCTGTTCGCAGCGGCCCCGCTTCATTGCCGCCGGCAGTTCCGGTGGCGATTACATGGATAGGATAGTTCGCACATGGCGATGAGTGTTGGTGGCGATTCCACCGAGAGTTCGATATCGGACATCAATACGACGCCGCTGGTCGACGTCATGCTCGTGCTCCTGATCATCTTCCTGGTGACGACGACTGTCGCGGTCCAGGCGGTGCAGCTGAAGCTCCCGGAGGTTCGCTTCGATCCGACGATGACCAAGCCAGAGAATGTCTCGCTGTCGGTGACTTCGGCCAACGGACAGTGCCAGGTATATTGGGGCCTTTCGCAGGTTACTCATGAAGAGCTGCTGCAACGCGGCGTCGACAAGCTGAAGGCAGAGATCGCACGTCAGGGCGGTGCCAATGCTGCCGGTCTCGAACTTCCCGAGGCGCATATCCGCGGCGACGTGGACGCACCGTATCGCTGCATCGGCGCCACGATCTACACGATGCAGCAGGCCGGGTTCGCCCGCGTCGGCTTCATCTCCGAACCGCCCCGGGCGGCACCACCGAACGCTGATGCCGAACGCTGACGGTCGCTCGGACGTATTTAGGAGTAGCATAGAATGGCAATGAGCGGCGGCAAAGAAGATGGCTCGCCGATGATGGAAATGAACATGACGCCGTTGATCGACGTCCTGCTCGTTCTCCTCATCATGTTCATCATCACGATCCCCATCCAGACGCACGCGGTGAAGGTCGATCTTCCGGTCAATAGCCCGAACCAGCCGCAGAACCCGGTCAATCCCGAGAAGAACAAGATCTCGATCGATGCCGCCGGTGTTATCGCGTGGAACGGTGCGCCGGTCGACGAAGTCACGCTGCGCCAGTATCTGGATCAGTCCGCCGGGATGACGCCCGAGCCCGAACTCCACTTCCAGCCTGATCCGCAGGCGCGGTACGAAGTGGTCGATCGTACGCTGGCCGTCATCAAGCGGTCTGCGATCACGAAGCTCGGCTTCATCGGCAACGAGCAGTATCGCAACGACTTCTAAGTCGCCTGCGTACAGTATCGAACGTCCAAAGGGCGGTCCTCCGGGGCCGCCCTTTTTTCTTGTGTTCGACGGCTTGGGGCCGCGCGTGGTGGCCGGCAGCGAAACTTGATCAATGTACTTGTATCGACAGTCATCGAAGTGACATACCGTTGTCACAAAAATGAAACCTTCCGATCGGCGAAGGTCAGCGGAGATGAGAGATGCGCAAGTCCGTCCTGTTCGTTCTCGCAACCCTTGGCGCGGCAACGCCGGCGCTGGCGGCCCCATCCGCTTACCAGGATCGCACCGGCTACACGGCCATCGCGGCGGGCGACCTATCGACGGCGGAACAGCGCATCGTCGCCGAGCGGAAGATTTTCCCGCAGCGTCCCGAACTGATGCTCAACCTGGCGTCGGTATACCGCCGGACCGGCCGCGACTCGGAAGCCCGGGCGCTGTATTCTGCGGTTCTGCAGCGGCCCGCGGTCGCGATGGACCTGCCGTCGGGTGCGGTGGTTTCGTCGCACGATCTCGCGAGCCGCGCGCTGGCCCGTCAGACGCAGCAGATCGCGACTCGCTGATCTCGACGATGCTCGGGAGCGTCCGACCTGTCCTCTCGCGAAGGCGGGGCCCTAATTTAGGTCCTGCCTCCGCGAGGGCACGAAGAGTGGGTGGCCTGGAGGCTGGAGGCGCTCGCCGGGCCGAATGACGGCGTGCGGGTCGAGGAGCGTTCGCCTCAACTGGGGGGCTTCTGGTTCCGCGGCCTGCGTTCCTAGGCGTAGCTCGCTTCGGGGCATCATATTTTGCAGCGTTCAGTCTACGAAGGCCGGTGGGCAAAACTTGTAAGCTGAGCGTTCCGCTCCGTTATTGCGACCGTTCCAATTGAGCCCGACCTCGCCGGGGATGGCGGGTTTGGACGGATCCCAGAAATGGGCGCGCGGAAAAAGTCGGACTCTCCGCGTTTACCAGGCGGAGAACGGCTAGTGGGGCTGCCGCCCACGGACGTACCCCTCTTCGCGACGCGCCGGAGGAGCGGTAAACGGATCTGTCAGCAGAATCTTTGCGTCATCGCCCGATACTTCGGTGGCGGAATGCCAGCTACAACTCGTTGGTGATAACCGCGGGCTGACACGTAGCTTCGGCGTTCTGGTCGAGGAGCGAGACTGGGCGTCGAACGCTGCGTTCAAGTCGACCGGCCTGCAATCTTAGCTTCCGCCCGAGCAAACGCGATAATCTACCGCGTTCAAGCCAAACGACGAACCGAGCCGGACGACAGACAAGCCTCTCACGCAGTCCCCGACCTTACAAGCGCGGCAACGTCACCCCGCGCTGCCCCATATATTTGCCCGCGCGGTCGGCGTAGCTCACTTCGCACGGCTCGTTCCCCTTGAGGAATAGGAATTGGCACGCGCCTTCGTTGGCGTAGATCTTGGCCGGGAGCGGCGTGGTGTTGGAGAATTCCAACGTCACATGGCCTTCCCATTCGGGCTCGAGCGGGGTCACGTTGACGATGATCCCGCAGCGCGCATAGGTCGACTTGCCGAGGCAGATAACCAGCACGTCGCGCGGTACGCGGAAATACTCGACGGTGCGGGCGAGCGCGAAGCTGTTCGGCGGGATGATGCAGACGTCGGTCTTGCGATCGACGAAGCTGTTGGCCGCGAAGTCCTTCGGGTCGACGATCGCGCTGTCGACGTTGGTGAAGATCTTGAACTCGTCGGCGACGCGCGCGTCATAGCCATAGGACGACAGCCCGTACGAGATGCAGCCATCGCGGCGCTGCGCTTCGTGGAACGGTTCGATCATCGCATCGCCCAGCGCGCGCTCGCGGATCCAGCGGTCGGACATCACGGACATGGCAACTCCCTTTTTCGGGAGCGGCTTTCGCGCGGATGTCGCCCGACGGCAAGAGGGGTAGGCGGAAAGAGCGTAGGTGCGTTCCGCGCTCGGCTGTTTCGCGCACCGCGCGTTGGCTATTGATGCGGTCGGGCGGTGGCGTCACAATGCGGCGTCGCAATCGTCATGATCGGGCGCCACGATCGGGCGCCATGATCGGGACTGCGCCGTCGGAGCAAGCCCGGCGGCTCGAAGGGAAGCTGGCTTGAAGTTCATCGAGACACCGTCGCCCAATTTCGACGACCGCACGCTGCCCATTACGATGATCGTGTTGCATTATACCGGCATGCAGGACGGCGCGTCGGCGATCGCACGGTTGCGCGATCCCGAGGCGAAAGTGTCGTCGCATTACCTGGTCGAGGAGGACGGCACGGTCCTGCGGATGGTCGCAGAGGATAAGCGCGCCTGGCACGCGGGCCGGTCGCACTGGCGCGGGATCGAGGACGTCAATTCGGCGAGTGTCGGCATCGAGATCGTCAATCCGGGGCATGAGTTCGGCTATCGTCCTTTCCCGCCCGAGCAGATCGCGTCGGTCGTGGCCCTGGTCGCGGAGATCAAGGATCGGCACGAGATCACGCGCGGGAATATCGTTGGACATTCGGACATCGCCCCGACCCGCAAACGTGATCCCGGCGAGCTGTTCCCGTGGCACGAACTGGCGCGGCGCCGGCTGGCGTTGCCGCGGCCGACCAAGAATCTGATGGATCCGGGCTGGACCGAGGGTGGATTCTGCCTCGCGCTCGAACGCTTCGGGTATGACGTGGAGAACCGGATGGCCGCGACGATGGCGTTCCAGCGGCGGTTCCGACCGGAACTGGTCGACGGCGAGGTCGATGCGGAGTGCCGGTGTATCCTGCTGGCGTTGCTGCTGCCGAAGCCGATGGGCGACGACTGAGGTCTTCCCCTCGTCCCTGGAAGGGAGGGGCTGGGGGTGGGTTTGGTTCCGTATCGCGAGACGGTCGCGACCAAAGCTGGCCGACCCACCTCGTCCCCTCCCTTCCAGGGAGGGAAGACCGTCGCACTTACGCGCGAGCATTTTGGCCACGAAAACGGTGGTGCATCCGACCCACCCGCGCTAGGGCTCGCCTCGCCAGAGGGTCGGGCGGCCGCGGGTGTCTTTACGACACGCGAGGAAAGTCCGGGCTCCGCGAAACGACGGTGCCGGGTAACGCCCGGCGAGGGTGACCTCAGGGAAAGTGCCACAGAGAGCAGACGGCCAACCCTCGGCGCAAGTCGGGGCGGTCAGAGTGAAAGGGTGCGGTAAGAGCGCACCGCGCGCCTGGTAACAGGGGCGGCACGGCAAACCCCACCGGGAGCAAGATCGAATAGGGGTGGCACATGGGCTTCGTTTCAGCTCGTCACCCGGGTTGATTGCTTGAGGCGGCGGGCAACCGTCGTCCTAGAGGAATGGTCGCCTAACTTTCGACCGAAGGGTCGGAAATGGACAGAACCCGGCTTACAGACCCTCTGGCATCCTTCCCCGAACCATTGCAGACTGCGACGAAATTGCGTCGGGGGAAGTGATGCGTATCGACAGGGCCGGGTTGATCGGCGCGGGCATGATGGCGGTCGCCGTCGCGACGGTGCAGGTGGCCGTTCCGGTCACGGCGCAGGCTCCCACGACGACGGTGCAGCAGGATTTCGATGCCGCCGCCGCACTCGATGTGAAGGGTGACAGGCCCGCGGCGTTGGCGGCGTGGGAAAAGCTCGAGGCACGTACCAAGCCGGGCTCGCGCAGCCGCGGCATCGCGCTGATCCGCAAGAGCGCGGCGCTATTCAAGCTCGATCGATCCGACGATGCGGTGACCGCGGCGCGGGCGGGGCTGGCATTGTTGCCCGCGACCGACCCGACGCTCGCCGAGGATCGTTGGCGAGCCTTTACGACCTTGGGATCATCGCCCAGAACGCGCTCGACTATGCGGGCGCGAGCGACGCCTATGCGAGCGCGGAGGCGGCGGGCGGCACGCCGTCGCTGAAGGCCGCATCGTTGCTGGCGCTGGCGGAGACGAGGACGTTTACCGATCCCGCCGCCGCAGAGGCGGCGCTGGCCCGTGTCGATGCCCTGGTGAAGACCGCTCCGGCGGATGCCAGGGTGAAGGCCATGATCGCACGTCGCCATGCAATCCTGTCGCTCAATCGCGGCGCATACGAGCCTGCGCGGGCCTATGCGATCGACGCGGTCAAGCAACTCGGCGGGCTGACGTCCCAGACCGATTCGAACGACGTATCCGCGCGCTCCGACGCGGCGATCGCCTCGCTGCTAGCCGGCAAGCCCGACGACGCGCGGCGGTATATGGCGATGACCGGGGCGGGGCGGCTCACCAAGGGCGAGTTCGACCCAGCCGTGCAGATGGACGTACCGCCGTGTGGCGGCGAGGCCGATTTGCGCCCCGCCGACATGGCGGTGGTCGAGTTCACGATCGGCGACGACGGTGTGGTGAGAGATGTTTCGCCGATCTATGCCGCGGGCGGCGGTGCGGTCGCGCTGGAGTTCGCACGGGCGGTGCGCGACTGGTCCTGGACGCCGGAACAGGCAAAGGCGTTACCGGCATTCTTCCGACGCAATGTCCGGATCGAGATGCGGTGCTCGACCTTGTTCGAGCGACCGTCGATCGGCAAGTTCCTCGATTCCGACATGGCGACGTGGCTCGAATCGAAGGGCTTTCGCTACCGGCCGAGGAACGTGGGGCGGATGCCGTCGCGGTCGTCCGCCAACGTGCGGCGCTCGCTGCCGCGGAGGCGAAGTCCGGACCTAATTCGCTCGCGACGCTGCCGCCGCTGTACCAGTTGGTCAATAATGCGGTCGTCGGCCGCGAGGAATCCAACGTGTTCGCAAGGCGCGCGCTCGCGATCGCCGAAGCCCAGGGGCGCCCGCATCGGCAAGGCTGCCGCTCGATATCAGCGTGCGCGTGACGGCCAGTGCGGACAGCTGGAAGGACGGGGCGTTCACCCGCGCCGTCACGCCGCTGCTGTCGATGCCGGTCTATGCGAACGATCCCAAGGCACGGTCGGCGATCCTGTTGTTGATCGCCGAGCGGACCAATGCGCGAAACCGCCGTGCTGTGCTGTTGCAGCAGGTTGCGGACGACAAGGGACTGGCTGCGAACGATCCCATGCGCGTCGGGGCGCTGATCCGTTTGGCCTCGCTCCAGCAACAGGCAGGCGATACGGCCATGGCGCGCGCGACGTTCGACCGGTCCGGGCTGGCGGCAAGCCAGTGTGCGATCCTCGACGCGCCGCCACGATTCCTTTCGGCTGGCGGCGTCTTTCCGAACGAGGCGCAGGCGTGGGGTTTCGAAGGGTGGACCAAGACGCAGTTCGACGTTGGCGCCGACGGCAAGGTTCTCAACCAGCGCGCCGTGCTGAGCTACCCCCGTTCGTGTTCACCAAGGCCGGCGTGCAGACGATCGCGGGCGCACGGTACACCAAGACGTTCCGGCCCGATGGCGGCGTCGGCTGCGGCGGCCTGTCGCAGAGCGTGCGGTTCAAGCTGCCGGGGTGAGGTTCTGATTTGTCCTTCCCCTGGCGGGGGGCAGGCGTCAGACTGACGGAGGGGAGATAAGCGAAAACCTCTGGCTCGTATCCTCCCCTCCGTCTGGCGAGTGCCAGCCACCTCCCCTGGCGGGGGAGGATTGGGGTAGTGCAACCCTCTCGGCTTACACCAGCACCTTGTCCGGCCGGCCGACCTCTTCGAGAACCGTCTTCGAATCGATTTCCATCATCGGTTTGATCAGGCCGTCGCGGATGTCGTAGACCCAGCCGTGCAGCAGCACTTCCTGCCCGCGGGCGAAGGCGCCCTGGATCGTCGCGGTGCGCGCGAGACGGATGAGTTGGTCGCGGACGTTGACCTCGACCAGCCGGTTGACCTTCTGTTCGCGGTCGGGCTGCGCATCGATCTCGTCCGCATGGTCGTGCAGGACGCCGCGCGCGGTCGAGAGCCAGTCGTCCACGGCGCCGCTCGTGCCGCCGTCGAGCGTCGCGCGGATCCCGCCGCACGCATAATGGCCGCAGATGATGATGTGGCGCACGCCCAGCACGTCGACCGCGTATTGCAGCACCGACATCAGGTTCATGTCGTCGTCGTTGACGAGATTGGCGATGTTGCGGTGGATGAACATGTTGCCCGGCGGCGTCATCGTCATCTGTTCCGGACTGACGCGGCTGTCCGAACAGCCGATCCACAGGAACTCCGGGTTCTGCCCGACGAGCTGGCGCTGGAAGAAGTCGGCGCTTTCCTCGATGATCTCGGCCGACCACGCCTTATTGGCGAGCAGCAGCTGCTTGTATTGCCTCATGCGAAACGGACCTCGGTCTGGGGGGCGTTGATCAGCTTCACCGTACGAAGCGCGAGATCGCCGCGGATCAGTACGGTGATGCCGCGGTATTGCGCGCCCTTGATGAACGCGTTGATGATGTCGACGTTGTCGAGATCGACATAGCTGGTCGACGAGAGATCGATCAGCAGGTTCGCGTTGTCCGGCACGCGATCGAGCGACTTCTGCAACTCGTATTTATGGATGAAATACAGGTTGCGGCGGGCACGGACGAGGCAGTCCTCATCGTCGCAGGCGAAGGTGATCGCAGTGCGAAAGTTGCGCGCGACGACGAACACGAAGCCGACGGCGAGACCGATGACGATGCCTTCGAGAAGGTCGGTGAACAGGATGGCGACCACGGTGACGACGAACGGGATGAACTGCGTCCAGCCCTGCTTGAAGCGCTCGGTATACAGCTTGGGTTTGGTCAGCTTGTAGCCGGTTGCGATCAGCACCGCGGCGAGCGCCGAGAGCGGGATCATGTTGAGCACTGTCGGGATCAGCGCGACGCTGACCAGGAGCCAGAAGCCGTGGAGCATTGTCGACAGCTTGCTCTCGGCCTTCGCGTCAACGTTGGCGGACGAGCGCACGATCACCGAGGTGACGGGCAGGCCGCCGATCAGCCCAGACAGGATGTTGCCGCCGCCCTGTGCCATCAGTTCCCAGTTCTTGTCGGTCGAGCGGCGGCGCGGATCGATCTCGTCGACCGCCTTGACGCTCAGCAAGGATTCGAGGCTGGCGACGATCGCGAGCGTGACCGCGCTGCTCCAGACGATGCCCATCGTGACCCCGGAGAAATCGGGAAAGGTGAACAGCGACGGGAATTGCGACAGCGTCTGCGTGATCGGGACCTGGACGAGGTGGGTGGCCTGCAGCTGCCAGTCGGGCTTGACGACGCCCAACAGCATGTTGCCGAAGATGCCGATCAGCACGACGACCAGCGGGCCGGGGACGAAGCGAAGCGGGCCGTCCTTGGGCTTGGCGCCATCCCACCAGAACAGGAAGGCGAGGCTGAGGCCGGCGATCAGGATGGCCCCGGGCGTCACGCTGGCCGAGAGGCTCTCGACGATCCGCGAGAAGGTGTTGACGCCGTTCGCGGTGCTGAATTCGAAGATGCCCACGGCTTCACGGTCGAAACCGACCGCGTGCGGGATCTGCTCAAGGATCAGGATCAGGCCGATCGCGGCGAGCATCCCGGTGATCACCGAGGACGGTACGAACTCGCTGAGGATGCCGGCGCGGGTCAGCGAGAAGCAGATCTGGAGCACCCCGGCGAGCACGACGGCCATCAGGAACATCTGGTAGCTCGGCATGCTTTCGATCGCGGTCAACACGATCACCGTCAGGCCGGCGGCGGGACCGCTGACCGACAATGGCGACTTGGAGAACAAGCCGACGGCGATGCCGCCGACGATCCCGGAGATGATGCCGGCGAACAGAGGCGCACCCGACGCAAGCGCGACGCCGAGACAAAGGGGTAGCGCGACGAGCGCGACGACGATGGAGGCGGGAAGATCCGCGCGCCATGTGGTGAGCTTTGGAATAAGAGTCGGCACCGATGCTCCTGTCGCTAAGGTGTCGGCTGGGAATACGTCCGACCCGGACGCGTCTATCCATGCCACATGACAAATAGTTCATGTTCAGTAAGCGATGAACGGTGACTGACTCAAGGTGGAATGTCGCGGCGCGGACGATTGGTGCCGAACGGGTCGATTTCGGTGTCGACCAGCTAATACTCGGTGCGCGGTTGCGTTGTCGGCGGGGACGCCTATCTCGGGCCGCTATGGCGAGAAGCACGACACGTTCGTCCGATTGGGGATTTCCGCGCTGGCGCGAGTATGGCGCGAGCTCCGAAGCGGTGACCGTTCGGCTGTGCGATCGGCATGGCTGCAACGAGCCGGGCAATTGTCCGGCGCCGAAATCGCCGAACAGTCCGGACCGCTGGTATTTCTGCATGCACCATGCCGGCGAATATAATCGCGGCTGGAATTACTTCGAAGGATTGAGCGCGGAAGAGGCCGCCGAGCGCGAGGCTGCCGAAACGCGGACCGCTGACGGGTATACCGATCCTAAGCATTACGCCTGGGCCGGGTCTGGCGACGGCAGCCGGTCGCGCGACGAGATGCGCGCGTTGGAAGTGCTGGACCTGGAACCCGACGCGACGTTCGAGGATGTCCGCGCGGCGTGGCGGCGGATGGCGAAGGCGAACCATCCGGATGTGCGTCCCGGCGATAAGGACGCGGCCAAACGCTTCCAGGGCGTGCAGGCGGCATATGAGGTGCTGAAGGCGGCCGAGGATCAGCGGACGTGGAAGCCGGCGTGATCCGCGTTCTTGCCAGCCGCTGGCAGGGAAGCGTTCTAGTCTGCGGGAAGTGTTCGAAGAAGCTTGGTGGCGGGTTTGGCGAGAAGGGGCGTACGCCGCTGGTCAAGCTGTTGCGTCAGGCGCTCGGCGTGAAGAAAGGTCGCAAGGCTGATCGCGGGGTCGTCGAGGTGAAGTGCCTCGGGGTGTGTCCGAAGAACGCGGTGGTGATGGTGGATGGCGCGCGGCCCGACCGGTGGATGCTGGTGCCGGCGGGGGCGGATGTCGGCGAGGTTGTGCAGACGCTTACCGGACCCGACTCTGCCTGAGCGATCCTCCCCCGTAAGGGGGAGGTGGCTGGGGCTTGCCAGACGGAGGGGGAGGAGAGTGCAACCGCTGCTCCGTGTCCTCCCCCTCCGTCGCCTTCGGCGCCACCTCCCTGGCGGGGGAGGATCGAAGTTTTACCCCGCGTAGCGCTCGGCCGTTTCCCGGATCAGCGCGATCATGTTCGGAATTCCCTGCGTCCGGTTCGAACTCAACTGCTTGCTCAGATCGAACGGCGCTAGTTCCGCCTTGATATCGGTCGCGACGATTTCGCCGGGCGCCTGATCCTGCACCGTCAGCAAAACCAGCGCGATGATCCCCTTGGTGATCGCGGCGTTCGAGTCCGCCAGGAAATGCAGCCGGCCATCGTCGGTGGTGGTCGGATACACCCACACCGACGCCGAACATCCGCGCACCAGCGTCGCATCGGTTTTCAGCGCATCCGGCATCGGTTCGAGGTCTTTGCCGAGATCGATCAGCAGGCGGTAGCGATCGTCGGGTTCGAGGAAGTCATATTCCTCGCGGATGTCGGTGAGGGTGGCCATGGGGTGGTCGATTACGCCGGTGAGGGGCCACTCGCAACAGTCCGTCCGGTCATACTCGTGGACCTGAGCCACCTACGTTACCCGAAGCCCAATCGCGCCGCCCTAAGCCCATTTCCGTCACCCCAGCGAAAGCTGGGGTCTCATCATAACGGGGAGACCCCAGCTTTCGCTGGGGTGACGGGTGACGGTCGGGGGATGCCGGGGGCGGCGCGGGATGTTTTAAAGATCCACCCCGGCGGCGATCGCCTCGAGCTTCTTGATGCGCTCCTTCAGGTCGGCGATCTCGATCCGCGATCCTGTCGATACCGCGACCGGCATGCCGCCGTCGTGCATCTGGCCCAGCTCCATCCGCCGCAGCGAGAGCCAGCCGCGCCATCCCGCCAGCCCGCCGGCGACGATCATCGCCAGCCCCGCAAGGCTCGCCAGCGCCAGGATGATATAGACGTTGGGTTCGATCATGTCCGCCTCCTGTTAGCGGTCGCGGAGCCGCTCGATCTCTCGGTCGAGATCGACGCTCTTGTGGTTGTCGGTGATCACGCGCTCCAGCACCTGGATGCGCTCCTTCATCTGCTGCACTTCATCGCGCAATCGCAGGGCGTCGATGCTGTCGACCGGGCTCTGCGGGATGTTTTCCATCGCGCAGTAACGAGCAGTCAGGACCCTGGCGACCATCACGATCAGGACGATGCAGACGACCATGGAAAAGGATTCATCGATACTCTCCAACGTCGTGGGCTTAGCGGTGGCGAAGCGCTTCGATTTCGCGCGCGGTACGCTCGGCGGGATCGGTAGCGATGCGTTCGAGGACCGCGATCCGTTCCTCGAGACGGAAACCTGCCCGGTCAGTCGCTCATTCTCGCTGCTGAGCAGTTCGACCTGCCGCTCGGCATTGGGCTCGCGCTTCATCGTTCTGCCCCAATCGTCGCTCGGTGCGTAACCGTGTCGTGCACGGATCCAGTTGTTGATCACCCACCCCGCCGTCGAGATCGCGATGATCGCGATGACAAATAAAGGTTTACCCCAGTCCATCGTCGGTCTCCCAATAGATGCCGCGTCTCAGCGCAGGCTGTCGATCTCTGCCGCAAGGCTGGTGCTATTGCGGCTGGTGTAATGCGTCTCGATGTCGGCGAGGCGGCGGTCGATGTCGCGGAACTTGCTCCGGACCTCGGCGGTCGAGCGCTTCGGGTTCGAGCGGACACCCTGCCAGAACTTCGCGTCGTCGGGCGTCTCGTACAGCCCGATTGGCTTGGCGTGCCCCATCCAGGCGACCAGCCAATAGGCGAGCAGCGTCCAGGGAAAGCCGCCGGCGAGCGTGAGCACGACCATCGCGACGCGGACGAAGAGCACGTCGATCCCGGTATAATCGGAGATCCCGGCGCAGACGCCCTTCCACTTGGCATTCTGCTTATCGAGGTAAAACTGGGTGCGCCTGCCGGACATTTCAGTTCCTCCGATCAGAAGTGCGGTCGGATTGCTGGTCCGACAGATATGGCGATTGCGTGGTGCCTAGGCCCGGCTTCCAGTCCGGATTGTCGGCGGCGATAATCCGTTCGACGGTCATCACGCGGTCTTCGAGGCGGCGGGCGAGCATCTGCATCTCGTCGAGCAGCTTCTCGTCTTCTTCGGTGATCCGCGGCGCCTGCTTCCACTTGGTGATGTAGTGCAGGATCACCCACGGGAGCCCGATGAACAGTACCGCGCAGACGAGAACGGGGTCAGGTCATCCATCTCAATCGTCCTTCTTCATGCGCGCCTTGAGCGCGGCGAGCTGGGCGTTGACCTTGTCGTCGCTGCGCAGTTCGGCGATTTCCTCTTCGAGCGTCTTAACGACGCCGAGCCCCATCGCGTCCGCGCGGCCCTCGGCCTCGTCGACGCGGCGATCGAGGATCTCGAAGCGGCTGAACGCCTCGTGCGTCTTCGGGCCGTTGTACATTTCCCGAAGTCGCGTCCGGTTGTTCGCGCTCTCGAGCCGGGTCTGCACCGCGTTCTGCTTGGTGCGCGCCTCGCGGAGCTTGGTCTGGAGTTTGGCGATGTCCTCTTCCGACGCACGGAGCGCATCGTCGAGCACGCCGACCTCGGCCTTCAACTGCTCGGCCATGTCGAACGCCTTCTGACGCTCGACCAAGGCAGCCTTGGCGAGGTCCTCGCGGTCCTTGCTCAGCGCCAGTTCGGCCTTCTCGGTCCAATTGTCCTGAAGCTGCTCCAGCTTCGAGATATGGCGGCGCATCTCCTTCTGGTCGGCGATGGTGCGCGCGGCGGAGGCGCGAACCTCGACCAGCGTCTCCTCCATCTCGAGGATGATCATGCGGATCATCTTCGACGGATCTTCGGCCTTCTCGATGAGATCGGCGAAGTTGGCGGCGACGATGTCGCGGGTGCGGGAAAAGATGCCCATGTAAATCCTACTCCAGGGGTCGGCCCGAGGCTCTCGGGGAGCCGTCGGGGTCTTATGCCACGATTGCGGTATGGACCGCGATGGGCGTTGCGTTGGTTGCGATCGCTGGGCCGACTGCGCCGAGGACGCAGGTTGCGCTGACGACGATGGTGCAGAGGGTGGCGGCGACGGTGCGGGCGATGTTGGTATTGAACATGGTGGGTCCCCTTGAGGTTGGTTGGTTCCGCTATTCAGCGGGTTGCCTCAAGCATTGCATCTGTCGTGCCAGTTTTGAAAATGGCCGAATTGCAGGGGTTTGCGCGATTTTCCGTGTTGAGCGCCGCCCGCAAGCTTGCCAAGAGTTGGGAATTCGCGCCACATCTTCGCCATGGAGCGAACCACACAGGTCATCGGCGAATCCGGCACGTTCATGGCAGCGCTGGAGCGCGCGTCGCGCGCGGCGGCTTTGACCGACCTGTGCTGGTGATCGGCGAACGTGGTACGGGCAAGGAGCTGGTCGCCGAGCGCCTGCATCGCCTGTCGCCGCGGTGGGACCAGCCGCTCGTCATCATGAACTGCGCGGCGCTGCCCGAGACGCTGATCGAGGCGGAATTGTTCGGGCATGAGGCGGGCGCGTTCACCGGTGCGACCAAGGCGCGGGTAGGGCGGTTCGAGGAGGCCGATGGGGGACCTTGTTCCTCGACGAACTGGGGACGCTGTCCATGGCGGCGCAGGACCGCCTGCTCCGTGCGGTCGAATATGGCGAGATTACCAGGATCGGGTCGTCGCGGCCAATGCGCGTCGACGTGCGGATCGTGGCCGCGACCAACGAGCATCTTCCCGACAAGGTGGATCGGCACGAGTTCCGCGCCGATCTGCTCGACCGGTTGTCGTTCGAGGTCGTCACATTGCCCCCTTTACGCGCGCGGACCGGCGACGTGGTGGTGCTTGCGGAGCATTTCGGGCGGCGGATGGCGTCCGAACTGGGCCGTGAGCGCTGGGAGGGCTTTGGCCCCGTGGCGATGGACGCGCTGACCGCATACCGCTGGCCCGGGAACGTCCGTGAGTTGCGCAACGTCGTCGAGCGCGCGGTGTATCGCTGGGAACAGGCCGGGCCGATCGATGCGATCGAGATCGACCCGTTCCAGTCGCCGCATCGGCCTGGGGCTTCGACCGCGCCGAAGCCCGCGGCCGTAACCCCGCAACCGGCCGAAGCGGAGGATAGCGAAGACCCGGTCGTCGCCTGCGAGGAAGGCCCATCGGACTTCAAGTCCCGCGTATCCCGCTTCGAACGCGACCTGCTGTCCCGCGCGCTGTCCGAACACCGCTTCAACCAGCGCGCCACCGCCGAGGCGCTGGGCCTGAGCTACGACCAACTCCGCCACGCGCTGAAGCGCCACGACCTGCTCAACGCGGGAGCTTGAGTCGCAGTGCTTCCCTCCCTGGAAGGGAGGGGCCGGGGGCGGCTTCCGCATCGTGAAACGTCGGCGGCATGAGCTGGCCGACCCACCCCAACCCCTCCCTTCCAGGGAGGGGCGAAGAAGATGTACCGCCGGGCAGCGTCAGCCGCTCTTCCCAACCAGCCCCGCCAGCTTCTTCAACTTCGGCGCAACCATCGGCACGGTCAGCATCGTGCTCGCCAGCGCCATCAGCAGCAGCGCGGTGAACGTCTCGTTGGTGATGATCTTCTTATCGAGGAGGATGTTGACGAAGATGATCATGATCAGCGCCTTGGTCTGAAGCAGCCAGCCGATCGCCGACGCCTCGCCGGGCCGCCATTTCAGGATCCGCCCGGCGGCGTGCACCCCCGCCAGCTTGCCGCCGACCGAGGCGACCAACAGCAGCGCCGCCGCGCCGAACACCGCAAAGCCACCGACCGCCCACTGCGTCTTCAACCCCGTCGACAGGAAGAACACCGGCATCACCGCGAGCAGCACGAAGTGACGGAACTGGTCCATCTTCGCGGTCGTGAACCATTTCGAGATCAAGCACCGCGCCGGACAGGAACGCGCCGACCATGAAGTGCAGCCCCGCCCAGTCCGCCGCGAATCCGCAGCCCGCAAGCCAGATCAGGCTGACATACCAGCGGTCGCGCTCCTCGATCATCCCCATCAGTTTCCGCACGATCAACGTCGCCACGGCGAACCCGACCAGGAAGCCACCCTGCCGTCCGACGCGCTCCCAATCGAGCAAGATCAGCGCGAGCACGCCCCAGATCGCGATGTCGTCGAGGCTGGCGTAGCGCAGGATGCGCTGGCCGATCGGCTGGCGCAGCACGTCGAGCTTTTCGAGGAACAGCACAAGGATGGGGAGGGCGGTGACCGCGCAGGCCATGCCGATGCCGAGCACCACCTGCCACATCGCGCCGTCCGGTCCGCGCCAGCCGAGGTATTGCAGCATCAGCGTCGCAGCGATGCTGCCGGTCATCAATGGCACCGCGAGCGCGAGCCCTGCGGTGACGCCGGTCTCGGCGCGCCGCTTCCACGCCTCGCCGAGATCGAGTTCGATCCCCGCGACCCAGACGAACATCATCACCGCCCACCATGCGATGCCGTTGAGCGAGCCCATCGTCGCGGGGGTGAAGATCGTCGCATAATAATCGGGATACGCCGCGCCGAGCACGCCCGGCCCGAGCAGGATGCCACCGATGATCTGCACCACCACCAGCGGCGCCCAGTAATCGGTCCGCCCGAGCCGCCACACCAGATACGGCACGGTGAAGATGATGAGCATCGCAAGGAGGAAGACCTCCGTCGGCGTCATGGCGTGCATGTGATCCCCCGCGTCCGGTCGGTTCCCCCGCCGGCTTCGTTACGGTAGCGGTATTATGCTGCGCGGAGAGCCGCGGCAATACGCGGCTGTGTCTCCGGGGCGTGCCGTGACTGACCCTCCACCCTTGCGCCATTCCGGGACAGGTAGGGCGCCGGGGACCGTTGGGTGCGCTGGGCAGCGATGGTATTCGCGAGCAGCACTAGGCCCGCGGCGCGCACGCACCGGGACCGCGAGGGGATTTACCATGAAACGATCGTTGCTTGCGCTGACGCTGCTGTCCGTACCGTCGCTGGCACAGACCAACGCGCCGTTCACCGTCAACGGTCGCGGGTTCGGCTCGCTCCAGGACGCGGTGTCGTCGATCCAGCAAGGGACGGCGACGATCCTGATCGCGCCGGGTACGTATCGGCAGTGCGCAGTGCAGGCTGGCGGGCACATCACCTTCAAGGCGGTGCAGCCGGGCACCGCGATCTTCGAGAGCGTCGCGTGCGAGGGCAAGGCGGCGTTCGTCCTGCGTGGGCTGGGCTCGGCAGTCGATGGCATCGTCTTCCGTGGCTACAGCGTGGGCGACGGCAATGGTGCGGGTATCCGGATCGAGATGGGCAACCTCGCGGTAACGAACTCGATGTTCCTCAACAGCCAGGAAGGCATATTGGGCGGTGGGCCCACGACCAAGCGGATCACGATCGATCGCTCGACCTTTTCCGGGCTGGGCCAGTGCGACGTGTCGCCGGGCTGCTCGCACGCGATCTACCTCGCCAACGACGGCAGCGTGACGGTGACCAATTCGCGGTTCGAGCGCGGCACCGGCGGGCATTACGTCAAGCTGCGCAGCCCGACGGTGACGATCACCGACAACAGCTTCGACGATACGGGCGGGCGCAAGACCAACTACATGATCGACCTGTCCGATGGCGGCACCGGCCTGATCGCGCGCAACACGTTCGTGCAGGGCACGCACAAGGAGAATCACAGCGGGCTGATCGTCGTCGCCGCGGAGGCGAAGACGTATCGCTCTACCGGGTTGCGGATCGAGGCGAACGATGCGCGGCTGTCGCCGGGGACACGACCAGCCCTGCATTCGTAGCCAATTATAGCCGCGACAAGCTGGCGATCGGCGCGAACCGGCTGGGGGCCGGGCTGCGGGCGTTCGAGACGCGGTGACGGAACTGTCTGATACCACCACGCCATCCTGACGAAAGTCAGGATCTACAGCCACTCAGGAGGGGGCAGGATGACGGGCGAAGGGGAAGGCGTTATGCTCGAGCAAGAGATTGTTCTCCCGCGAAGGCGGAGCCCAGACTGGACTCCCGCCTTCGCGGGAGAACATACTACGCGAGCGAGACCTGCCTCAATTCGGGCAGGTGCTCGCAGCCCCCGGATCGAGATCGAGGCACCGTCCGTCCAGCCCGTTCACTGGCAACCCGATCGTCGCCGCCAGAGTCGGCACGATGTCGACCGTCTCGACCGACAGCGGCTGCTCGAACCCGCTCATCCCCTTGCGCCAGAACAGGATCGGCACGCGGCGGTCGTAATCCCACGGCGAGCCGTGCGTCTCGACATAGCCGCCCGCCGGCGACACGATCGTCGTCACGCGCGGCTTGAGCAGTACCACCAACTGCCCCGACCGATCCGGATCGAACGACGCCCGCGCGCGCTCGATCAGCGTCCAGTTTTCGGGTGGGGTCTTCGCCATCGGCGTCGCCATGATCTCGGCGGCGGAGTACGCCCCCGCGATCTGCGGCAGCGCGCGATAGCGGCGCAGCGCCTCGGCGAGCACCTTCGCGCGGGTCTTCTCCGGCAGCGTGTCGGCGATATACACGTCGCCCTCGGTCCCGAGCAGCACGCTGCCCGACAGCCCCATATCCTTGGCGATCGCGGTGCCGACCTGCTTGGCCAGCACGTTCTCGTCCATGTGCGCCTCCATCGGCATCGCGCGCTGCTGCTGGCGCTCGGTCGCATCGTGCGCGCCGTGATCAGCGGTCAGCACGACCTCGTAATCCACCCCGGTCTCGTCCATCACGTTGAAGAAATCGCCGAGCGTCTTGTCGAGCTGTGCCATCTGGATGCACATTTCGGAGCCCTGCGTGCCGTAGGTATGCCCGATATAATCGGTTGCCGACGCGCCGATGTCGATGATGTCGGTCTGCGGGCCCTTGCCGAGTTTCATGTCCTGGACGAGCGCGGCAGCCATCGCGAACACCGCCGCGTCGGACGCAGGCGATACGCGGAAGCCCTTCGCATCGCCCGCCTCGCGTTCGAAGCGTCCCTGACCGTAGGTCTTGCCCGCGATCACGATCGGATGGTTCACGCCTGCGCAATAGCCCGGCAGCGGCAGCGCCGCCTGCGGCTTGGCGATCAGCGCGGCGACCGCGTCGCGCGTGCGCTGCACCGCCGGCGGCACAGCACGCCCTGCATAGGAGACATAGGTCTTGCCGTCCCACCACCAGAGCTCGTCGACCTTGTGGCCGCCCATCATCACCGCCGCGCGATCCTTCCCCGCGACCGACACAGAGCGCGTCCGCGGATCGCGCGCCTTCATCATCTCGCCGAGCGTCGGCACCTTCAGGTGCATGTCGGACACGGTGTAGCTGTCGTGCGTGCTGCCTGTGACGCGCTCGTCCTCCGAGCAATAGACGATCTTGTCGGGCCGTCCCGCGCGCTGGTCGACCCAGTTGTTGGCGATGATCCCGGTATGCGCGGGCCGCATGCCCGTCAGGATCGTCGAATGGCCGGGGCACGTCTCGGTCGCCGCGTGGCTCTGGTACCCGCTCGGAAACACCGCGCCGTTAAGCAGCCGGGTGAAACCGCCGGTGTAATGGTTGCGATATTGCTGGAACAGGTCGGCGGCGAACTGGTCGACCGAGATCGCGACGATGAGCTTCGGCGGAGTCGTCGGAGTCGGGGCAGGCGACGCGGCTGTCGGCGCTGGTGAAGTCTGGGCGGATACCGATGCGGCCGTCGTCAGGAGCAGGGCGGCGATAAGTGCTTTCACGAACAGTCCTTTAGCCAGCGACGTCCCTCGAACGAGGCCGTCGCTTTGAAGTGCAATACGACAAGGTCACCGCTATGGCTTTGCGCGATGAACGACACAAGGATGGCCATGCGCAGTTTACGTTGCGTCCTGATGACGGTCTTGCTGACCGTGTGCGGGCTGGCAAGTGCGCCCACGTTTGCGGAATCGCTCAACGGCTCGAGCCAGCATCTGATGATGAAGCTGGTCGCCGAGAGCGATCACCCCAAGGCCGGCGCACCGCTGACGA
The DNA here is from genome assembly GCF_979253035.1 of Sphingomonas sp. AC411. Classification (NCBI taxonomy): domain Bacteria; kingdom Pseudomonadati; phylum Pseudomonadota; class Alphaproteobacteria; order Sphingomonadales; family Sphingomonadaceae; genus Sphingomonas; species Sphingomonas sp. AC411. Next base: position 934,928 of record NZ_CEEDAQ010000001.1, read on the forward strand.
TCGCGCTGGCGACGACGCCCGAAACCGGCTGGCACGGCTATTGGCGCAACCCCGGCGACGCGGGTTTTCCGGCGACGTTCGACTGGACCTTGCCCGCGGGCGCGAAGGCGGGCGAGCCCGAATGGCCGGTGCCGACGACGCTGCTGATCGCGGGCCTGATGAACTATGTGTACGAAGCGCCCTATGCGCCGCTCGTGACGATCCAGGTTCCGGCGGGGCTGGCGGCGGGGACGAAATTCCCGATCCGTTTGAAGACGAGCTATCTTGTGTGCTCGGCGACGATCTGCGTGCCCGAGGAAAAGGCGCTGTCGCTCGACCTGACGATCGGCGACGGCGCGCCGTCGCAGGCGGCGGCGTTCGCCGGCTGGCGGCAGGCGATCCCGAAGCCGCTCGATGCCGGCGCGACCTATGCGGCGAGCAACGGGACGATGCGGATCGCGGTCCCGTTCCCGGCGAGCGCGAAGGCGGACAAGGCGTATTTCTTCCCCCTCACCACCGGCGTAATCGAGAACGGCGCCGCGCAGAAAGTGACCCGCGACGGCGACCGGCTGACGATCGAGACGAAGGTCGCGGCCAACGCGAAGACCGGCGGACAGATCGAGGGCGTGCTGCGGATCGGCGACGGGCAGGGGCTGGGCGTCAAGGCGACTCCCGGCGCCGTGGTCGGCAGCAGTTCGAGCACGGAGACCAGCGAAAGCATCTGGCTGACCGCGCTGATCGCGTTCGCGGGCGCGGTGCTAGGCGGATTGATCCTTAACATCATGCCCTGCGTCTTCCCGATCCTCAGCCTGAAGGCGCTCAGCCTCGCGCGCGGCGGTGCAAGCGAGAAGGACGCGCGCGGGGAGGCCCTGGCCTACACCGCGGGCGTCGTGCTGGTATGCCTCGGACTCGGCGCGGCGATCCTGGCACTTCGTGCAGGCGGCTCGGCCGTCGGCTGGGCGTTCCAGTTGCAGCATCCGGCGGCGATCGTCGTCCTGTTGCTGTTGAGCGTGGCGATCGCGTTCAACCTTGCCGGGCTGTTCGAGGTGCCGACGCCGCGCTTTGCCGGCGAGAGCGGCGCGAGCGGGGCGTTCGCGACCGGTGCGCTCGCGGCGTTCATCGCTACGCCGTGCACCGGGCCGTTCATGGGCGCGGCGCTCGGCGCGGCGCTGGTGCTGCCGTGGCCGGCGGCGCTTGCCGTGTTCGGCGGGCTCGGGATCGGCTTGTCGCTGCCGTTCCTCGCGATCGGGTTCGTGCCCGCGTGGCGGCGGTGGTTGCCGAAGCCCGGCGTGTGGATGGAAACGTTTCGCCACATCCTGTCGGTGCCGATGTTCCTGACCGCGATCGCGCTCGGCTGGGTGCTGGGGCGCCAGACCGGGGTGGATACGCTGACGCTCGCGCTGGTCGCGGTGCTGGCTGTCGGCGCAGTGCTCTGGGTCGGTGGCACCCGGCAGCGCAAGGGCAAGTCGTTCGGCGTCGCGGTACAGGTCGCGCTGGCCGTGGTGTTCGTCGGCAGCGCGGTTCTGATCGCGCGCGCGCCGCCGGCGGCGGCCAAGGTCGCGACCGCTGGGGACGAGCCATTCACCGAAGCAAAGCTCGCCTCGTTGCGGGCGGAAAAGCGTCCGGTGTTCGTGTATTTCACCGCCGACTGGTGCCTGACGTGCAAGGTCAATGAGAAGGCCGCGATCGACACGGCGGGCGTTCGCGACGCGTTCGCCAAGCATAAGGTGGCCGCGCTGATCGGCGACTGGACCGACGGCGATCCGGTGATGGGCCGCTTCATCCAGGCCCACAACCGTGCCGGTGTGCCTTTGTACCTGTACTACGCGCCAGGTGCCGCCGAGCCGACCGTGCTGCCGCAGGTCCTGACGCCGGGCTTGCTCGAAGGGCTGGGCGCCTAAGCGGATTCCCTCCCTGGAAGGGAGGGTTAGAGTGGGTCGGCCCATTGGCTGGCGTGGCAACCGCCTCAAGCCAACCCACTCCAGCCCCTCCCTTCCAGGGAGGGAGCAGGTCAATCAGTCATATTCTTGACTTGTGCAGCGCAGCGAAGCGTTGCAGCATGGAACCGTAACGCTTGATGGGGAATTGACCGTTCCGATGGGGAAACAGGCGTTCGACGAAATCATGGGGACGCCGGGCGATACGACCGCTCGTCCCGAACTTGCGGCTCTCGGGCATTGGATCGAGGAGACGCCCGACGCCGAGCTGCGCCGTCGGCAGGAAGCCGCCGAGACCACGTTCCGCCAGCTCGGCATCACCTTCGCGGTGTACGGCGAGAACGAAGCGGCCGAGCGGATCATCCCGTTCGACATCGTGCCCCGCGTATTCCTCCACGACGAATGGACCCGCCTGTCCGAAGGCCTCGTCCAGCGCGTCGAGGCGATCAACGCATTCCTCAACGACATCTATGGTGAGCGGCGCATCCTGAAGGAGGGCATCCTTCCCGAGGACCTCGTGCTCGGGAATGCGCAGTTCCGCCCCGAAATCGCCGGCATCCGCCCGCCGCACGGCGTGTGGGCGCATATCTGTGGGATCGATCTGGTCCGCACCGGGCCCGACGACTTCTTCGTCCTCGAAGACAATGCTCGCACGCCGTCGGGCGTCAGCTACATGCTCGAGAACCGCGAGGCGATGCTCCGGCTCTGCCCCGAGCTGTTCCGCGAGTTCCGCGTCGCAGCGGTCGACAGCTATCCCGACCTGCTGCTCGAGACGATGAAATCGGTCGCGCCGCACGGTACGGGTTCGAATCCGACCTGCGTGCTGCTGACACCCGGCCACTATAATTCCGCCTATTACGAGCACAGCTTCCTCGCGGACTCGATGGGAATCGAACTCGTCGAGGCCGCAGATCTGGTGGTCGACGATGATATCGTCTGGATGCGGACGATCGCGGGGCGAGTGAAGGTCGACGTGATCTATCGTCGGATCGACGACGATTATCTCGATCCGCTCGTGTTCCGTCCTGACTCCGCACTCGGTGTGCCGGGGCTGATCGCAGCCTATGCGGCAGGTAACGTCGCGATCATGAATGCGCCGGGCAACGGCATCGCCGACGACAAGGCGATCTACAGCTACATGCCCGACATTGTGAAATTCTACTCTGGCGGCGAGTGCAAGCTGCGCAACGTCGAGACTTGGCGCTGCCGCGAACCGCAGGCGCTGAAGTACGTGCTCGACAATCTCGAGGACGTCGTCGTGAAGCTGGTCGACGGCTCGGGCGGCTACGGCATGCTGGTCGGGCCGACCGCTTCGAAGCAGGAGATCGAGGATTTCCGTGCCGCGCTGATTGCCGAGCCGCATCGCTACATCGCGCAGCCGACGCTGGCGCTGTCGACCGTCCCGACGATGGCCGATGGCGGCCTGTCCCCACGCCACGTCGATTTCCGTCCCTTCGTGCTGAGCGGGTCGAAGGGCGTGCAGGTGGTCCCTGGCGGTCTTACCCGCGTCGCGCTGAAGGAAGGCTCGCTGGTAGTGAACTCCAGCCAGGGCGGCGGGACCAAGGACAGTTTCGTCCTGATGAAGGATCAGTCGCAGCGGATGGGAGCGGGCGGGATGACGCAGACGATGGGCGGCATGTCGCAGACGCTCGGCACGATCCTGCCGTCGCCGGGAGCGAATAGCTGATGCTCTCGCGTACCGCATCGTCGCTCTACTGGCTCGGCCGCTATTTCGAACGTGCCGACTTCATTGCAAGACTGGTCGAGGCCACGGTGCGTCTAGACGTCCTGTCGTCTCAGCCTGCGGGCGAGGCGGCCTGGGCCTCCGCGCTCGCCGTCACGGAGACCGAGGAGCCGTTCGCGACGCTCGGCGGCAATCTCAGCCAGACCGAAGTCGTGCGCTTCCTGACGCTCGATTCGAGTCATCCCGGCTCGATCGTCCGCTGCGTCGACATGGCGCGCAACAACGCGAAGGCAGTCCGCACCGCGCTGACCCGCGAGGCCTGGACCGCGATCAATCGCGCGTGGCTGCTGTTCGAGAACCGGACGACGCCGCGCAGCACGACCGACCAGCTGAACCTGGTCGAGGCGGTGAAGACCGAGACGCGCGGGTTCGAGGGCGCGGTGCACCGGATGCTGCGCAACCAGACGACGTGGTTCATCCGGCTCGGCCAGGCGGTCGAGCGCGCGGACAACACCGCGCGACTGCTCGACGTCAAATACCATATCCTGTTGCCCGAGGGCGAACGGCTCGGCGGGGCGATCGATCGCGACCAGTGGACGACGATCCTCCAGACCGTGTCCGCGGTGACCGCCTATCGTTGGCTCTACAATGACGGGCTGCGCCCTGCCGACGTGATCGACCTGCTGCTTGCGCGTGCGGAATTGCCGCGCAGCCTGGCGGCGTCGGTCGAGGAGACGGTCGACGTGCTCAATTTGCTGGCGAAACGCACGGGCAATCACGGGGAGGCGGACAGGATGGCACGAATGCGCGCATCACGCATGGCCAAGACGCGATCGGGCGAGGTCATCGCCTCGGGACTGCACCAGTTTCTACAAGCCTTCATCGCCGAGAATGCGCTGCTCCACGGCGCGATCGGCCGCCAGTTCAAGTTCCATAATGCGGTTGTCGATCGATCATCACACGATCTACCGCTTCACCCAGCCGCAGGGCCGGCTCGTCCAGATGCTTCGGCTGACCCCTGAGAACACGCATGACCAGACCGTGGCGTCATGGCGGATCGACGTCGATTGCGACGCGCGGTTGCGGCCGGGACGCGACGGTTTCGGCAACGCGGTGACGATGCTCTATGCCGAGGGGCCGGTCGACGGGATCGAGATCACCGTCAAGGGCGAGGTGCTGACCAGCCACTCGGACGGCGTGCTGCGCGGCGTGCACGAGACGTTGCCGCCTGCGTTGTTCCTGCGTGCGACCGAGGCTACGGCGCATGATGCCACGATCGCAGAGTTCGCCGCGGATGCCGTGGTCGGCGCGCGCGACCGGATCGGCGCGCTGCACCGGCTCAATCGGGCTTTGCACCAGCAGTTCGTGTTCGATGCCGGCCGCCCCGAGCCGGGTCTCACCGCGGGTGCCGCGTTCCGCAAGGACAGCGCCACGCCGCGCGACATGGCGCAGATGTTCGCGGTCGCCGCGCGGTCGCTGGGGGCGCCGGCACGCTATGTGTCGGGCTATCATCACACTGATTTCGAGGTGGTGCATTTCCCTACCCCGCATGGCTGGGCGGAGGCGCATGTCGACGGGCTTGGCTGGGTCGGGTTCGATCCGTGCACGGGGATGTCGCCCGAGGAGCATTACGTGCGGGTTGCGATGGCGCTCGATGCGGCCGGGGCGGCACCGGTTGCTGGCTCGCGGCTGGGTGAGGGTGGCGAGGAGCTCGACGTCGACGTGGTCGTTCAGCGCGAGGACTGATTGCAGTCAGGCTCGGTAGCGTTTGGGATCGTGTGCGCGACTCAAAACATTGTTTCCCCGCGAAGGCGGGGACCCAGACTGGGCTTCCGCCTTCGCGGGAGAACAAGAAGTAGAGTGCAACGGATCAACACTCGGGCTAGCAAACTGCTTCAAACCAGCGCCGCAACCCGTTCCGGCTGCGTCACCAGATCGGCCTCAGTCAGCCGCCGCCAGCCCGCCGGCCCCAAGACCTCCAGCGGCCGGTACCGCGTCTTGTATTCCATCCGCGGTGAGCCCTTCACCCAATAGCCGAGATACACGAACGGCAGCCCCGCATCGCGCGCGCGGAGGATGTGGTCGAGGATGATGAAGTTGCCCAGCCCCGGCCGGTTCGCATCGTCGGCGGCGAAGAAGCTGTAGACCATCGACAGCCCGTCCGCCTGCCGGTCGGTCAGGCACGCGCCGATCAGCCTTCCCTGCACACCATCGACCGAAGGTTCGCGATATTCGACGATCAGCGAATTGACCGGCGAATGCTCGATCATGTCGGCATAGTCGTCCTCGTCCATGCCCGCCATGCCGCCGCCCGGATGGCGCGTGCCGAGATAGCGGCGGAGCAACTGGAACTGCTCGTCGGTCGCCCAGGCCTTGCACGCCGTGATCTCGATATCACCGTGCCGCCGCAGCAACTTGCGTTGCGTCGCGTTGGGCACGAAATCGCCCGCGACGATCCGGACCGACACGCACGCGGTACAGGCCGCGCAGGACGGGCGATACGCCACGCCCTGGCTGCGACGAAAGCCGATCCGCCCGAGCGCGTCGTTCAGCTCGCCGGCATGCGGCCCGGTCAGTTCGGTGAACACCTTGCGCTCCTGCCGGCCCGGCAGATACGGGCACGGGGACGGGCTCGTGACGAAGAAGCGCGGAAAACGAAAAGGCGCAGTCACCGAACCAAATGTCCTTCAGGCAGGCGGGGGAGCCGCGGTTTCGACATATGGTCGTAACGCACGCTACTGAAAAGCGGGTTTACCACGATAGAGCGTTAACGCCGTAAATTACGGCGCTACCGCAATAATCGCGGATAGGTCAGGCGAGTTCGACGGTCGACGTCTCGTACCCGCCGGCGCGCAACGCCCCCACCAGCCGGTCGAGATGCGCGCGGTCGCGGAGTTCGCATTCGATATCGGTGATGAGGCCCTTCGCCGGCAGCGTCGTGAAGACGCGCTGGTGATAGATCTCGATGATGTTGACGCGTTCCTGGTCGAAGATCCGCGCGACGTGGAACAGCGCACCGGGCTTGTCCTGCAACCGGATCCGCAGCCGCGCGAGACGACCAGACCGCGCCAGATCGCGCAACAGCACGTTGGCGAGCAGCCGCGTATCGATGTTACCGCCACACAGCACGATGCCGACGGTCTTCCCCGCGAACCGCTCGGGATGCGACAACAGCGCCGCGAGCCCGGCCGCACCCGCGCCCTCGACCACGGTCTTCTCGATCTGGAGCAGCAGGCTGACCGATTCCTCGAGGCTGCGCTCGCTGACCAGCACGATGTCGTCGACCAGCTCGGCGACGATCTTCGCGGTGATCGCGCCCGGCTCCTTGACCGCGATGCCCTCGGCCAGCGTATCGCCCGCACACGCCATGTCGGTGCCGTTGATGCGGTTGTACATCGACGGGAACAGCTCGGCCTGCACGCCGACAACCTCGATCGGGTGACCACCGGGCGCTTCGCTCAAAGCCCGCGCGACTGTCGACATGCCCGAGATCAGCCCGCCGCCGCCGATCGGGATAACCAGCGTGTCCAGTTGCGGCACGTCCTCCAGCATCTCGATCGCGACGGTGCCTTGCCCTGCAATGACGCGGGGGTCGTCGAACGGGTGGACGAAGGTGAAGCCGCACTCGCCTTCGAGGATGCGGGCGTGCGCATAGGCCGCGTCGAACGTCTCGCCGTGGAGGACGACGTTGGCGCCGTGCCCTTCGGTCTGCATGACCTTCACGGTCGGCGTGTTGGTCGGCATCACGATGGTCGTCGGGATGCCCAAGCGGTTGGCGTGATAGGCGAGGCCCTGCGCGTGATTGCCGGCCGAGGCCGCGATGACGCCCTTGGCGCGCGCTTCGGCCGACAGCTGCAACAGCGTGTTGAGCGCGCCGCGCTCCTTGTACGCCGCGGTGAACTGCAGGTTCTCGAACTTAAGATACACCGTCGCGCCGGTCATCTTGCTCAGCGTCTTGCTGATCAGCGTCGGCGTGCGGACGATCGAGTCGCGGATCCGGTCGTGCGCGACGCGGACGTCGTCGATCGAGACGGGGAGGGTGGGTGCCGCTACGGCAGCTTGGGTAGCCATGTCCGACCCGCTAGACCATCTGGCGCGCGTGGGAAACACCGCTTATGCGCGGAGGCTATGGCAAAACTGGCATTCATCGGAACCGGCGTCATGGGCGCGCCGATGGCGGGGCATCTCGTCGCGGCAGGGCACGACGTCACCGTCTATAATCGGACTCAGGCCAAGGCGTTGGCATGGGCCGATAAATATGGCGGCTCGGTGGCGGAAACGCCCGCCGCCGCGGCGAAGAATGCCGATGCGGTATTCGCGTGCGTCGGCAATGACGACGATCTTGCCTTAGTCACGTTAGGCGAGGACGGTGCGTTCGCGGCGATGCGCGACGAAGCGGTGTTCGTCGATCACACCACCGTCTCCGCCTTGATCGCGCGGCGACTGGCGGGCGAGCGGGCGCTCGTGGTCGACGCGCCGGTGTCGGGCGGGCAGGCTGGCGCGGAGAACGGCAAGCTCTCGATCATGTGCGGCGGCTCGGCCGAGGCGATGGCGAAGGCCGAACCGTTCATGCAGGCCTATGCTTTGCGTGTGGTCCATGTCGGCGAGGCGGGCGCGGGCCAGACCACCAAGATGTGCAACCAGATCGCGATCGCCGGGGTGATCCAGGGCGTCGCCGAGTCGATCCGGTTCGCGCAAAACGCCGGACTCGATCTCGACAAGGTGTTCGAGGCGATCTCGGGTGGTGCGGCGCAGAGCTGGCAGATGGTCAACCGCTGGCCGACGATCGCGAAGGACGAGTTCGATTTCGGATTCGCGGTCGACTGGATGCGCAAGGATCTCGGGCTGGCGCTCGACGAGGCGCGGCGCAACGGCGCGGTGCTGCCGGTCGCGGCGCTGGTCGATCAGTTCTACGCGGATGTGCAGGCTATGGGTGGCGCTCGGCAGGATACGAGCGCGCTGGTACGGAGATTGCCGAAGTGATTAAGCGCGACACCGCAGCTTGCCTTCTCCCTGGAAGGGAGGGCCGGGGTGGGTTGGCCCGTTGTCCAGGCGTCACGCTGCCCCAACTGGCCGACCCACTTCAACCCCTTCCCTTCCAGGGAGGGGCGCAGCATAGCGCTTTCGGCGCTGCTCCTCCCGACCCCGCGCTCGCGGACGGGATCGTCGACAACGTCAACGGCATCACGGTCGCCGACGGTGGCCGCGTGATCCACTTCAAGGCGATCCTGATCGACAAGGACGGCAAGGTCACGCGGCTCGTGCCGCCGGGCGAGGAAGCGCCCAAGCTCAGCCGCAAGGAATTGAAGAAAAACGCGGGCAAGCCGCTCTACGACTGGCGGATCGACATGGGCGGCAAGACCGTGCTGCCGGGCTTCGTCGACGCGCATGGCCATGTGATCGAGATGGGTTTCGGCGCGCTGTCGCTCGACCTGTCGATGACCAAGTCGCTCGAGGAGGCGAAGTCGCGGATCGCCGCCTATGTCGCCGCCAATCCCGATCGGAAATGGGTGATCGGGCGCGGCTGGAACCAGGAGGCCTGGGGACTGGGTCGCTTCCCGACGGCCGCGGATCTCGACTCCGTCTCGGGCGGGCACCCGATCTGGCTGTCGCGCGCCGACGGTCATGCCAGCTGGGCGAACCGCGAGGCCATGCGCGAGGCTGGCGTCACCGGCGCGACCGTATCTCCGGCAGGTGGGCGCATCGAGAAGACCGGCGGCGCGCCTGCGGGCGTGTTCGTCGATGGCGCGCAGGCGTTGATCGAGAAGGTCGTCCCACAGCCACTCCCCAAGGAGCGCGACGCCGCCTTCCTGACCGCGCAGAGCATCCTGCTGCGCTACGGCGTCACCGCGGTCGCCGACATGGGCACGACGCTCGACGACTGGCTGACCTATCGCCGGATGGCGGACATCGGCGGGCTTCGCGTCCGTATCATGAGCTATGCGCTGGGCGTCGAGACCGCGAGCCGGATCGGCGGCAAGGGGCCGACGCCGTGGCTCTACAATGATCGCCTGCGGATGGGCGGCGTGAAGCTGTACGCCGATGGTGCACTGGGATCGCGCGGCGCGTGGCTGTTGAAGCCCTATGTCGACGCGCCCGGCCAGTCGGGGCTGGGTTTCGTGACCGACGACCAGCTCCAGAACCAGATGAGCCGGGCGGCGATGGACGGCTATCAGGTCGCGGTCCATGCGATCGGCGACAGGGCCAACCAGATGGTGCTCGACGCGATCCAGGTCGAGAGCGAGACCTATACCGGCGACCGCCGCTGGCGGATCGAGCATGCGCAGGTCGTCGATCCGACCGACCTGCTGCGGTTCGGGAAGTTCGGCACGATCGCCTCGATGCAGCCGACGCACGAAACCAGCGACCGGACGATGGCCGAGGCACGGCTCGGGCCGAACCGCCTGGCGGGCGCCTATGCGTGGAAGTCGATGTTGACCAACGGCGCCAAGCTTGCCTTCGGCACCGACTTCCCGGTCGAGAAGCCCGATCCGTTCGCAACCTGGGCCGCGGCGTTCACGCGTCAGGATGCCGACGGGCAACCGCAGGGTGGCTGGCAGCCGCAGGAACTGATCACGCGCGAACAGGCGTGGTGGGCGATGACCGGCGCGGCGGCCTATGCCGGGTTTGCCGATAAGCAGTTCGGTGCGCTCGCTCCCGGGCAGCGTGCGGACTTCATCATAGTCGACCGTGACCCGACGATGGCGTCGCCGACCGACCTGCGCGGCACCGTCGTCCAGGAAACCTGGATCGGCGGCGAGAAGGTCTGGACGCGCAAGTAACCCCGACGATGTACGGGGCTATTTGCGCATCCGGATAAGCCCTTCCTGCGCGACGCTCGCCACGAGGCGGCCATCGCGCGCGAAGATCTTGCCGCGGTTGAAGCCGCGCGCGTGGCCTCGACCAGGGGCTGTCACAGGCGTAGAGCAGCCAGTCGTCGGCGCGGAAATCCTCGTGCAGCCAGAGCGAATGGTCGAGGCTGGCGGTCTGCAGCCCCGGCGTGATCCAGTTCTTGCCATGCGGCAGGAGCGCCGTGCCGAGCAGCGCCATGTCCGACGCATAGGCCAGGATCGCACGGTGCATCGCCGGATCGTCGCCGATCGGCGCGACCAAGCGGAACCAGTTGGCATAGTTGGGCTCCTGCGGGGCTGGATGGATCCAGCTGCGCGGGTTGACCGGGCGCACCTCGATCGGCCGCCAGCGGAGCATGTGCGCGCGGAATTTCTCGGGAATGCCGTCGATATTCTCGAGCCGCAGGTCGCGGTCCGAGCGGAGCGTTTCGGGGGCCGGCACGTCGGGCATTGCGTCCTGATGGTGCAGGCCTTCCTCCGGCATCTGGAACGACGCCGCCATGTTGAGGATCGGCTGCCCCTTCTGCATCGCGATCACGCGCCGCGTCGCGAAACTCCGGCCCTCGAAATCGCGCACGACGCGATAGACGATCGGATAGTCCTCGTTCCCCGGCCGCATGAAATACGCGTGCAGTGAATGCGCGGCCTTGGGGCTTTCGGTCGAGCGCTGTGCGGCCTGGAGTGCCTGCGCGATCACCTGCCCGCCGAACACGCGGCCGACTCCGCCGGGCTGGCGCTTGCCGACGTAGAGATCGGTGTCGACCTCCTCGATTTCGAGCAGGCCGACGAGACCTTGGGCGAGTGCTTCGGGCGAGGTATCGGCAGTATTTGAAGTCATACATAGTTACCTTGTTCCCGGCGGAGGCCGGGGCCCAGTTGGGAAGGCCGCAGTAACGGAGCACGGCGCCACACCGCAAGGTCCCCCAACTGGACTCCGGCCTCCGCCGGGGAACGGTAAGGTCAATACCCCGCCGCTACTGCCAGCTTGTCCGCGTGAAAGTTCGCATCCCCAAACATCTCCGCCAGCACCCGCGCGCGCTTCATGTAGAAGCCGATGTCGTATTCGTCGGTCATGCCGATGCCGCCGTGCATCTGGATGCCCTCCTGGACGCTGAGCGTGGTCGCCAGCGCGGTCATCGCCTTGGCCACCGAGACCGCTTCGTCCGCCCGCTCGCTCCCCTGATCCAGCAGCTGCTGCGCCTTGAGCACGGCGGCCCGCGCGACCTCCATTTCCGAATACAGATGCGCGGCACGGTGCTGGAGCGCCTGGAAGCTGCCGATCAGCGTCCCGAACTGCTTGCGCTCCTTCATGTAGCCGATTGTCATGTCCATTGCCCCGCCACCGACGCCGAGCAGCTCCGCGGACGCACCGGTCCGGCCTGCGCGCAGGAGGCGATCGAGCGGCGTGCGACCGGCATCGACCTCGCCGATCACCGCGTCCGCATCGACCTCGACGCCCTCGAACTCGAGCCGCGCGGCCAAGCTCGAATCCGCGAGGCGTTCGGCGTTTGCCGTCAGCCCTGCGGCATCCTTCGGCACCGCAAACAGCGTGATACCGTCCGCGTCGTTATCCGACTCCCGCGGTGCGCGCCGCGACGATGATCAGGTCGGCGGTGTGGCCGTGCGTTACGAAGCGTTTGGCGCCGGTCAGCTTGAAGCCGTTGCCCGAGCGTTCGGCCTTCATCGCCACCGTGTCGCGGTGTTTGGCGGCTTCGTCGATTGCGAGTGCGGCGACGGTGTCGCCCGCGATAATACCCGGGAACCAGCGTTCCGCCTGACCCGTGCCCTTGAGCGCCTCGACTGCCGCGACCGCGGTCGAGAGAAACGGGGAGGGTGACAGGTTCCGCCCGATCTCCTCCAGCACCACGCCGGCCTCGACATGGCCGAGCCCGAGCCCGCCATGCTGCTCTCCGATCAGGATGCCGGTAAAGCCCATCTCCGCGAACTGCTTCCACAGGTCGCGCGAGAAGCCGGTCTTGTCATCGGCGTCGCGCAGCGCGCGCATGTGGCTGACCGGCGCGTGTTCGGCGACGAAATCGCGGATGGTGTCCTGAAGAACGGTCTGGTCGTCGTCTAGATACAATGGCATTTCTTCGTCCTTCTACTCCCTCGCCCCGTCGGGGAGAGGGTAGGGATGAGGGGCTGTTGGGTCGGATCGTCCGAGCCTCATTGCCCCTCACCCGCCTGCGCTTCGCTGCGGCACCCTCTCCCCGAAGGGGCGAGGGAATTACGCAGGCAATTCCAAGATCCGCTTGGCGACGATGTTGAGCTGGATCTCGCTCGTCCCGCCCTCGATCGAGTTCGCCTTGGTCCGCAGCCACGACCGCGGGACCGCCCCGCCGCGCGACCGCTCGCTGTCCCATTCGAGCGCATCCGATCCGCCTGACGCCATCATCAGCTCGTACCGGCTCTTGTTCAGCTCAGTGCCGTAGTATTTCATCATGCTCGGCTGGGCGGGATGCGCCTTGCCCGCCTTCAGCTCGTCGATGAACCGTTCGGACATCGCTCCGAACGCCTTCGCGCGCACCTCGAACAGCGCGATCGCCGCGCGCAGCAGCGGATCGGCGAGGCGCACGCCCTCAAGCCCCAGAGTGGCGATCGCGCCGTCGATCAGCGGATTGCCGCCGCTCGACGCCAGGCCCATCCCCGAGATCATCTCGCGCTCATGCCCGAGCAGGTATTTCGCGACGTCCCAGCCCTTGTTCTCCTCGTAGACGCGGTTGACCTTCGGCACCTTCACATTGTCGAAGAACGTCTCGCAGAACGGCGAATTGCCGCTGATCAGCAGGATCGGCTTGGTCGACACGCCGGGCGAGGCCATGTCGAACAGCACGAAGCTGATCCCGCCCTGCTTCGACGTCTTGTCGGTCCGGACGAGGCAGAAGATCCAGTCGGCCTTGTCGGCATAGGAGGTCCAAACCTTCTGGCCGTTGACGAGATAATGGTCGCCCTTGTCCTCCGCCGAGGTCGCAAGCCCGGCGAGATCGGACCCCGCATTGGGCTCCGAATAGCCCTGGCACCAGCGGATCTCGCCGCGCGCGATCTTGGTCAGGTGATCGAGCTTCTGCTCCTCGGTGCCATATTTCAGCAGCGCTGGCCCGAGCATAGATATCCCGAACGAATTGAGCGGGTTGCGCGCCTTTATTGCCGCCATCTCTTCGCGCAGGATCTTGGTCTCGGCGGGCGACAGACCGCCGCCGCCATACGCCTTGGGCCAGTCGGGCACGGTCCAGCCCTTGGCCGCCATCTTGTCGAGCCATTCCTTTTGCGCAGGGTGCGACGGCTTGAACTGGCGGCCGCCCCAGCAGACGTCGTCCTCCGAGCGCACGGGTTTGCGCATCTCGGGCGGGCAGTTTTCCGCGAGCCAGGCGCGGGTTTCGGACCGGAAGGTGTCGAGGTCGGACATCGGATCAGCTCCTGCTTAATCGGTGGGCGAGCGCGGCGACGGCGATCGCGTCGTGGTCGCGGTGACGGTTGGTAATGACCTGCACGCCGATCGGCAGGCCGCGCGGGTCGGTCCCGACGGGCACGCTGGTCGCGGGCAGATTGGGGAAGGTGGCGAGCCCCGCCCAGGCGAACTGGACACCGAAGGGGGTATCCTCGCCGTCGATCGACAGCGTCCGTCGCGCGACGTTGCGTTCGGCGATGTGCGCGAAGGCGTTCACCCCGCTGGCCGGCGCGATCACCGCGTCGAACTCTTCGAACAACGCACCCCAAACGCGTTGCATCCGCGCCTGCGAATCGAGCAGGTCGAACCAGTGCGACAGCGTCGCGACCTTGCCGTCACGCGCCGGGCCGCCGCGGGTCATCGCGATGCCGAGCATTCGCATGTAGTCGGCGTGTTGCGCGGCGAGGTCGATTGGTGGTTCGGCATGTGAAACGGTTGCGCCAGAGCGGCCCAGCGCCTCGCCGACATGCTCGATCGCCGAGACGATCGACGCATCAACGCGCGCCGACGGATGCGCCGTCAGCAGCAGGATACGCGGCCGTGCGAGGTCGATGCTCGCGCGTGGCAAAGGCAGATCGGCGAGGATATCGAGCGCAACGGCCAGATCCTCGGGATTGCGCGCGAGCGGGCCGATCACGCCGAGAACCGCGCTGGCCCCATCCGTCCCCGGCACGCGGTGGCCGAGGTCCGACAGCGCGCTATAGGTCGGCTTGTGACCCCAGACGCCGCAGAACGCGGCCGGAACGCGGATCGAGCCGCCGATGTCCGAGCCGAGTTCGAGCGGCACCATGCCCGACGCGAGCGCCGCCGCGGCACCGCCCGACGAGCCGCCGGGCGTCAGCGTCGGATCGAGCGGATGGTTGGTCCGGCCGTAGATCGGGTTGTCCGCCTGCCAGTCGCTCAACCGCACCGGCACGTTGGTCTTGCCGAGGATCACCGCGCCCGCCGCCTTCAACCGCGTGACGGCCAAGGCATCGCTGTCGACGACATTGTCGCGGTGGACCCCGACGCCCCAGCTGGTCGGCAGGCCGGCGACGTCGAACGATTCCTTGACCGTCATCGGCACGCCGAACAGCGGCCGGTCATCGGGACCTTCCGCATCGAGTGCGCGTGCAGCCTCGCGCGCCCGCGCGAAATCGCGGACGACGACGGCGTTGATCGCACCGTCGCGCGCCTCGATCCGCGCAATCGCCGCGTCGCATTCGGCGAGCGCGGTCGTCTCGCCCGCACGGATCGCCGCCGCGGTCTGGAGCGCAGACCGCTCCATCAGCGTGCGACCACCGGCAAGAAACGACCGCGACCGGTCACTTCAGCCGACCGCCCGATGCCGCGGCATCCTTCAGCGACTTCGCCACCGAGAACCCGTATTTCTCGAGCCCCGCGACGACCTTCGGCAAGCCTTCCGACTGCGCCCAGAACATCGGCCCGCCGCGGTACACCGGCCAGCCATAGCCGTAGATCCAGACCACATCCACGTCCGACGCTCGTTGCGCCTTGCCCTCTTCGAGGATCAGCGCGCCCTCGTTCACCATCGTGTAGAGCGTCCGCACGACGATCTCCTCGTCGCTGATCTCGCGCGGCGTAACGCCTGACTTCTTGCGGAAATCGTCGATGATCTCGGCCACGCGCGGCGAGTTCGACGGCGTGCGCCTCTCGTCGTAATCGTAGAAGCCCGCCTTGGTCTTCTGGCCCCAGCGGTTTTCCGCCGCCAGCGCATCGCGGATGTTCTCGATCCGGCTCGCGTCGCGGTGCCAGCCGATGTCGACGCCCGCCAGATCGCTCATCTGGAACGGCCCCATCGGCATCCCGAACGCGACATGGACCTTATCGATCTGCTCGGGGCTCGCGCCTTCCAGCAGCAGCTTGGTCGCCTCGACCTGCCGGGGCATCAGCATGCGGTTGCCGATGAACCCGTAGGTGACGCCCGCCACCACGGCGACCTTCTTGATCTTCTTGGCGAGCGCCATGACCGTCGCGAGCACGTCGTCCGCAGTCTTGTCGCCGCGCACGACCTCCAGCAATTTCATCACGTTGGCGGGCGAGAAGAAGTGCATCCCGACCACGTCCTCGGGCCGCTTGGTGCACGCCGCGATCTCGTCGATGTTCAGGTACGAGGTGTTCGACGCGAGGATAGCGCCGGGCTTGGCGATCGCGTCGAGCTTGGTGAAGATATCCTTCTTCACCTCCATCGTCTCGTACACCGCCTCGATGATCAGGTCGCACTCGGCGAGGTCGGCGAAGTCGAGCGTCGGCTTCAGCGCGCCCATCGCCTGTTCGACCTGCTCGGGCTTGATCCGGCCCTTGGCCGCGGTCGCCTCGTAGTTCTTACGCACGACGCCGGTGCCGCGGTCGAGCGCGTCCTGCTGCATCTCGACGATGGTCACGGGGATGCCCGCGGACAGGAAGTTCATCGAGATGCCGCCGCCCATCGTGCCCGCACCGATCACGCCGACGCGCTTGATCTCGCGCAGCTTGGTGTCGGCGGGGACGTCGTCGATCTTGGCGGCCTGGCGCTCGGCGAAGAAGATGTGGCGCTGTGCGGCCGACTGCACGCCGGTCATCAGCTTCATGAATTCCTGGCGCTCGAAGGCGATGCCCTCTTCGAAGCTGGAACCGTCGGCGGCCTTCTCGACGCAGGCGATATTGGCGGCCGGCGCGTCGAAGTTACGGAAACGCCGCGCATTCTCCTTCTTGAACGCGGCGACGGCGTCCGGATCGGCCTGCGCGGTCTTCTCGGATGCACGGGCAGGGGACGCTTGGTCGCAATCTCGCTCGCGAACGCGACGGCGTCCGCTTCAAGCGAGTCTTCGCCTACGATCTTGTCGATCAGGCCGGCGTCGAGCGCCTTCTTGGCCGAAATCGGATCGCCCTTCGCGGTCATCTCCAGCGCGAGCTTCACGCCGGCGATGCGCGGGATACGCTGCGTGCCGCCGGCGCCGGGAAGTAGGCCGAGCTTCACTTCTGGGGTGCCGATCTTCGCCGAGGGGACGGCGACGCGGTAATGGCAGCCGAGCGTGACTTCGCAGCCGCCGCCGAGCGCGGTGCCGTGGATCGCGGCGACGACGGGCTTCGACGAGGCCTCGATCATGTCGACGACGGTCGGCAGGCCGGGCTCGACCATTTCCTTGCCGAACTCGGTGATGTCGGCGCCCGCGAAGAACGTGCGGCCGTCGCAGCGGATCACCATCGCGGTGACGCTGTCGTCCTTCACGCCTTCCTTGATCGCGGCTTCGAGGCCCTGGCGGACCGCTGCGCCGAGCGCGTTGACCGGCGGATTGTTCGAGATGATGACGAGGACGTCGTCATGGCGTTCTGTGCGGATCGGACTGGTCATTGGTTTCTCCTGTGCCGGCCCCGTCATCCCGGCGAATGCCGGGACCCAGAGCCAAAATCGTTGTGCGTGCGGCCCTGGGTCCCGGCGTTCGCCGGGATGACGGCCGTTTGGGGATCAGGTCATCGCGGCGTAGATCATCGTCTTCAGTTCGCGACGGATGGGATAGACACTGCTCGGCGAAAGCTGGGTCATGAACACCATCGACACGCGCTCGACCGGGTCGACGAAGAACGCGGTCGAGAACATCCCGCCCCAGTAGAATTCGCCTTTCGACCCCGGCACCATCGTCTTGGCGACGTCGTCGGTGATCGCGAAGCCGAGCCCGAACCCGGTGCCGGCGTTCGACGCCTCGCTGAACAGCGACTTCGACATCGTCGCGAGATCGGATTTTCCGGGCAGGTGGTTCTGCGTCATCAGGTCGAGCGTTTTCCGCCCGAGGATGCGCGCACCGTCAAGTTCGCCGCCATTGAGCAACATGGTGTTGAACCGGTGGTAATCGAGCGCGGTCGAGACGAGCCCGCCGCCACCGGACAGAAGTTTCGGCGCGCGGCTCCAGGCACTCTCGGCGCCGCGATCGTACATCACGCGGCCTTTACCGGCGACGAGCGTGTAGCAGTCGGTGAGGCGATCGAGCTTGCCCTTGGGAACCTGGAAGAACGTATCCTTCATCTTCAGCGGCGTGAAGATGCGGTCCTTGAAGAACTGGTCGAGCGGCAGGCCCGACACGCGCTGGACCACCGCGCCGAGCACGTCGGTCGCGACCGAGTAATTCCACGCGGTGCCGGGCGAAAATTCGAGCGGGATTTTGGCCAGTGCGCCGATGAAGCCGTCGAGGTCGTGGCCGCCATGCCAGCTCTCGATCTTGCCCTCGCGGTAGGCCGCATCGACGTTCGAGCGGTTCTGGAAACTGTAGGTCAGCCCCGAGGTGTGACGGAGAAGGTCGACCATCCGCATCGGCTCGGCGGTCGGCTTGGTCACGAACGGCACGCCGCCACCGCCGCCGTCATAGACGCCGATATCCTTGAACTCGGGCAGCACGTGATGGACCGGCGTATCGACCGCGACGAGGCCCTGCTCGACCAGCATCATGAACGCGACCGAGGTGATCGGCTTGGTCATCGACGCGATCCGGAACAGCGACGCTTCGTCGACCGCCTTGCCGCCCTCGCGTGCTGCGCCGACGTGCGAGAAATGGACGATCTCGCCGTCGCGCGCGATCAGCAATTGCGCGTTCGGGAGCTTGCCCGAATCGACATAGCGACATTGGATCAGCGTATCGATCGCCGCCAACCGGCCTGCATCGAAGCCATGCGCCGCGGGCTTGGCGATTTTCATGATTCGACCGTTCCCGCCATCACCCGCTCCATACCCCTAGTTCGAACTTGCTGCCTCTATTGCCTTGAGTGCGGCAGGAATCAACTATAACCTGTCTTCGAACAGGCGATAAGCCAAACCCGAAATTCAACTCTGGAGTCAACCGGTCTTGGCAAGCGAACCGATCATCGCACTCGATCCCTCCTGGCCGGCGATGTCGCTCGCCGATGCCGAGCGAATGCTGACCGCGCCCGGCGCGAAATTCGAGATGGAGACGATCACGATCGCGGGCATCGAAACACGGATCTGGAAGAATGCGCCACCGTCGCTGCGGTGGCTGGCCGAGCGGCGCGCGCGCATGGCGAGCGGGTGTTTACGGCGTATGAGGACGAGCGAGTCACCTACGAGGCGAACTTTCGTGCGATCGCCGTGCTTGCGCACCGGTTGCGCGAGATGGGGATCGGTCCCGGCGATCGCGTCGCGCTGGCGATGCGCAACCTCCCCGAATGGCCGGTCGCGTTCTTCGCCGGCGCAAGCATTGGCGCGATCATGGTGCCGCTCAACGCGTGGTGGACCGGTGCCGAGATGGAATACGGCCTCGCCGATTCGGGTGCGCGCGTGCTGATCACCGACGACGAGCGGCACCGCCGGCTGGAGGCGGCGTATGCGACGCTGCCGGAGCTGGAGCATGTGTTCGTCGCGCGCGCCGCGGAGCCGCTGACCGGGATCGTCACGCGGCTGGAGGACGTGATCGGCACGCCGCACGACTGGGCCGCGTTGCCCGATGTCGGCCTGCCGGAGGCGACGATCGCGCCCGATGACGATGCGACGATCTTTTACACCAGCGGCACCACCGGCGCGCCGAAGGGGGCGCTCGGCACGCACCGCAACATGATGTCGAACATCCTGTCGGGCGGCTATTCGTCGGCGCGCTCGTTCCTGCGCCGCGGCGAGGTACCGCCCGAGCCGACCCCGCGTGTGACGCTGACCGTGATCCCGCTGTTCCACGTCACGGCGTGTTCGGCGGGCATGATGGGCGTGATCGCGACCGGCAGCACGATGATCTTCATGCGCAAATGGGACACGATCCGGGCGATGGAGATCATCGAGCGCGAGAAGGTCAACGTCACCGGCGGCGTGCCGACGATCGCGTGGCAGCTGCTGGAGCATCCCGATCGCGCGAAATACGATCTCTCGTCGCTCGAATCGATCGCCTATGGCGGCGCGCCCGCCGCGCCCGAGCTGGTGAAGCGCATCCATGCCGAGTTCGGCGCGATGCCCGGCAATGGCTGGGGCATGACCGAGACGATGGCGACCGTCACGCATCACGGGGCTGAGGATTATCTCAACCGACCGACCAGCGCGGGGCCACCGGTCGCCGCCGCCGACCTGAAGATCATGGCGGACGACGGCGTGACCGAGATGCCTCTTGGCGAAGTCGGCGAACTCTGGGCGCGGGGGCCGATGATCGTGAAGGGATATTGGAACAAGCCCGACGCGACCGCCGCGACGTTCGTCGACGGCTGGGTGCGGACAGGCGACTTGGCGCGGCTCGACGAGGAGGGGTTCTGCTACATCGTCGACCGCGCCAAGGACATGATCATCCGCGGCGGCGAGAACATCTATTCGAGCGAGGTCGAGAACGTCCTCTACGCGCACCCTGCGGTGACCGACGCGGCACTGATCGGCATCCCGCACCGGATCCTCGGCGAGGAGCCGGCGGCGGTGGTGCACCTCGCGCCGGGCGCTGTGACGACCGAGGCGGAGTTGCAGGGCTGGGTCCGGCAGCATCTGGCGGCGTTCAAGACGCCGGTCGCGGTGCGGTTCGTGCATGAGACGCTGCCGCGGAATGCGAACGGGAAGATTTTGAAGAAGGACCTGCAGGTGCTGTTCGCGGATCGGGTCGGTGTGACGGCGTAGGGGGCCATACCTGATACTGCTCCGTCATCCTGACGAACGTCAGGACCCAGGGGTAACGGAGGGCAGCGATTTTGGCTCTGGGTCCTGACTTTCGTCAGGATGACGAAGAGCGGGCGTCTCGGGATCAAGGCATGATCAGACATAACGGGGTCTTTTCGAGGAATTCCATCACGCTGGCACCGCGCGCCGCTTGAATGCCGACCGCGATTACGGGATGGGGGTGGCAAAGGAATTGCCATGACGGACGCCATGACGGGCGAGGGACTTCGCCAGGAACCGGACCAGCCACAGGGCGAGGGCGGCGCCGTTGCGGAAGGTCCGCCGGCCGAGAGTGCGTTCGGGTTGCCGATTGCGGTCGGGGTCGAGGATGCGATGCGGATCGCGCAGCGTCGCGACCGGTTGCTCGCGGCGCTGACGCTGACCGCCGGGGTCGGGCTGATCCTCGCCATCCCGTTCGCGCTGAAATCCGGCGCCGAGTTCTTCCTGCCGCTCACCATCGCGCTCGTCATTTCCGTCGCGCTCGTGCCGGTGCTGGAATGGCTTGAGCGGCGCCATGTGCCGTCGCCGCTCGCCGCGATCCTGTGCATTCTCGTGTTCCTGATCGCCGCGAACATCGCGATCGCCGCGATCCTCGTGCCGGCGACCGATTTCTTCCGGCTGTTGCCGACCCGGCTTGATCGAATC
Organism: Sphingomonas sp. AC411; assembly: GCF_979253035.1. NCBI lineage: Bacteria > Pseudomonadati > Pseudomonadota > Alphaproteobacteria > Sphingomonadales > Sphingomonadaceae > Sphingomonas > Sphingomonas sp. AC411. Next base: position 956,079 of record NZ_CEEDAQ010000001.1, read on the forward strand.
CAGAGCAACCTCGCGCCGCTGCTCGATCTGTATTCGAGCCTCGAGAAATACGTGAACAAGACGCTGCGGCAGGTCGCGTCGACGCCGATCAAGCAGCCGGCGACCGCAGGCGTCGCCGCGCCGGGATCGATCCTCGAACTGGCGGCCACCTCGGCGCCGGCCGTCATCGTGCAGTTCCTGTTCGGGGTGCTGATCGTGTTCTTCTTCCTGTCCGGCTGGACGCGGATGCGGCGGCAGACGATCACCGGCCGGACCAGCTTCGATGGCGCGATGGCGACGGCCCGCGTAATTCAGGACATCGTCGACGACGTGTCGGCGTATCTCGGCACGATCACGCTGATCAACATCGTGTTGGGGATCGTCACCGGGGTGGCGCTGTGGTTCATCGGCATGCCCTATCCGGCGATGTGGGGCGGGATCGTCGCGCTGCTCAATTACATCCCGTATTTCGGGCCGGTGATCGGCGCGTTCCTGCTGGCGCTGGGTGGGCTCATGACGTTTTCCGACATCTGGATGGCGATGCGCCGCCGGCGCTGATGTACGGGTTGCATCTGGTCGAGGCGAACGCGATCACGCCGTTCGTCGTCGGCCACCGGCTTACGATCAGCCCATTGCTGATCCTGATCTCGCTGAGCTTCTGGGGATGGGTGTGGGGCACGTCGGGCGCATTGCTGGCGGTACCGCTGCTGATCATCATCCAGACGGTCGTGAAGGCCGCCGGAAGCCCGATATCGCGGGTTTCCTGTTCGAGCACGGCACCCTGGTGCAACCCAAGGCCGGGCGAAATCGCCGTCGCGGCGATCCGCCCGAGGCACAACGTGAAACTGGCGGATAATTTGGGTTGACGGTATCCGAACCCTCCCTAGTTGCCGCCTCCACGCTGTTTCAGCGGGTGTAGCTCAGTTGGTTAGAGCGCCGGCCTGTCACGCCGGAGGTCGCGGGTTCGAGTCCCGTCACTCGCGCCATCGTTTGCCCCGACCGGGTAGATGGTTCGAGATTGTGTTAAGGTTTTGACGAGCCTTCGCGGTGTTCTTCGGGACGCTAGGGTTCGTCAATGGGAATGCGGGTGTAGCTCAGTTGGTTAGAGCGCCGGCCTGTCACGCCGGAGGTCGCGGGTTCGAGTCCCGTCACTCGCGCCACCCTAGAGGGTGGCCGAGACCCTTTTAGATTTTGGATGCCGAGAGCATTCTGTCCTACCGCTTGGTCAGGACTATCTTCCCCCCCACACCGTTCGTGCTGAGTAGAGACCGAGTAGCTCCTTCAGGAGCGTATCGAGGGCTCGTATCGAAGCATGGGTTCCGCGCGCCAACCTGTCCTTCGATACGCCCCCTCGATACGCCGCTGCGCGGCTACTCGATGGCTACTCAGGACGAACGGTAGGGGCCGGGGGCAGCGGAGCGCAACGGCTCTGGGAGACGGCAGGCAGGGCTGCTTTACCGCCCGAGCTCCATCCAGCGCAGGACCGGCTTCAACGGTGCGATCCAAATCAGGCCGGTAAGCAGGTAGAACACCAACTGCCCCAGCCAGTGCCAGCTACCAACGATGTTCGACAGGCTGACGATGGCCACGCACCACACCAGGATCAGGAGCAAGATGCCGAGCATGCCGACGGGTTTGCGCCAGGTTGGCGTCATGGCGTGATCCATTCGAGTTCGGTGGCGATGGCGTGGAGCGGGACGTCCCACGGGTCTGGGGTCAGGGTATCAACCTGTTGCACCGACAGCGCAATGCCGACGCGCCAGGCGTTCGGGTGCGCGAGGAAGGCGCGGTCGTAATAGCCGGCGCCCTGGCCGATTCGGTTGCCGCCTCGATCGAAGCCGACGAGTGGCGTCAGGATGATGTCGGGTTCCAACTCTGCCGCGTCCTCGGCGGGCTGGTGCAGTCCGAACGGTCCGGCGATCAGCGCCGCCTCGGTTTCCACGACAGGAACCGCATCGGCAGCGACCGGCGGACCACATGGGGCAGGGCGATGACGCATCCGGCGTCGACCGCAGCGCGCGCAAATGGCGATGGATCGGCCTCGCCGCCGAACGGGACATAGGATGCGACCGTCAATCCGGGTTTCAACCACGCCAGAAACGCGGACGGCACGGGAATTTCGACGGGCGGGCGCGCTTCGCGGGCGGCGCGCAACGAGGCTCTCAGCTCGCTCTTGCCGGTCATGCGCAGGAAACCTCGCAATGGGGTGGGGTGGGGTGGCGGGCCCACCATGGCCGTGTGCCGGGTTATCCACTGACGCACGGTACGTCAGGTGGGGACCATATGCTTCGGACCAGGATCCTAACAGGGACAGCCCCCTATGGATGATGAATAGCCTCAGGGATAATAAAGGCTCGTACCGGGCAGAACCCGCCACCACCAATCTAGGCGCTCGGCCCACTTTGCTCAAGGGGGCTTAGCTCAAGGGCTTCCGCGAGGCCTTCGAGACGATCTGCGATCCGGGTCAACGCGATTTCGCTGACGGCCGAGCCTTCGGGTGGGCGGTGCGCGGCTTCGTCGAGGTCGTCCGCGAGCATCAGCGCCACGAACAGCATCGCGCGTTCGGCACTGAGGCCGCCGGCGGCGCGGTCCGCGATCGGCCAGCGTTCGGCAAGCATCGCACCGAGCAAACGAACGCGCGATTCCTCGCCATCGCGGCAGGCGACGGCGTGCGGGCGGCCGCCGATATCGAGCATGACTTGTGCCATCAGTTGGGGCTCCCGCGCGTGATGACGTCGTCGAGCGCTGCGACGGCTTCGGCCATCCGTGCTTTCAGCGCGGCGTGGCGTTTGGCGAGGAATCGCTGCTGCGGGCGCGAGCGGTGATCGCGGCTTCGATCCGCGCGATCGCGGCGTCGATCCGGTCGACCGCCGCCGTATCCGCCGCCCTGTCCTGTATCGCGTCGGCCCCGGTATCGGCCCTCTTATCGGTCGTCGTATCGGATATCGTGTCTGGAGTATCTGGCATGCCGTCGAGATAGCATGGCCGGGGTGTGCGACAAGCCGCTTTCGCCGCCCCGATCCGCGATCCACGGTGTTGACAGGGCGCCCCACCGCCCCGCAAAGGCTGCGCGCCCGGAACGGACTCGCGGGCGTTAGCGGAGATACGGCAATGACGGTCAAGGTTGCGATCAACGGTTTCGGGCGCATCGGCCGTCTCGTCGCCCGCGCGGTACTCGAACAGTCGAACGGCGCACTCGAACTCGTCGCGATCAACGATCTCGGCGATGCGAAGTCGAACGCCTGGCTGTTCAAGCGCGACAGCGTGCACGGCAAGTATCCGGGTGAGGTTTCGGCCGAAGGCAACGAGCTGGTCGTCGATGGCAAGCGCATCCGCGTCACTGCCGAGCGTGATCCGGCAAACCTGCCGCACGCCGAGCTGGGCGTCGACATCGTCCTCGAATGCACCGGCTTCTTCACCGACAAGGCGAGCTGCCAGAAGCATCTCGATGCCGGCGCGAAGAAGGTGCTGATCTCGGCACCGGGCAAGAACGTCGACCTGACCGTCGTCTACGGCGTCAATCACGACAAGCTGACCGCCGAGCACACGATCGTCTCGAACGCGTCGTGCACCACCAACTGCCTCGCGCCGGTCGCCAAGGTGCTCAACGATGCGATCGGTATCGAGCGCGGCCTGATGACGACGATCCATGCCTATACCAACGACCAGAAGATCCTCGACCAGATCCACCCGGACCTGCGTCGCGCACGTGCCGCGGCGATGTCGATGATCCCGACCACGACGGGGGCGCGCGTGCCGTCGCCGAAGTGCTGCCGGAGCTGAAGGGCAAGCTCGACGGCTCGGCGATCCGCGTGCCGGTGCCGGACGTTTCGCTGATCGACCTGACCTTCACCCCGTCGCGCGATACGACGCGTGAAGAGGTGAATGCGGTGCTGAAGGCGGCCTCCGAGAGCGGCCCGCTGGTCGGCGTGCTCGACTGGTCGGACGAGCCGCTCGTCTCGATCGATCTTCAGCATACCCCGGCGTCGTCGACGATCGACAGCCTGGAGACCGCGGTGATCGACGGCAAGCTGGTCCGTGTGGTCAGCTGGTACGACAATGAATGGGGCTTCTCGAACCGCATGGTCGATACGGCCACGGCGATGGCGAAGTTCATCTAAGCCTGCGAACCATGCACCCCCTCTTCCGTTCGCTTCGAGCGCAGTCGAGAAGTCGTCTTCCGTGACAGATAGTGTCTCGACTGCGCTCGACACGAACGGGGAGGGGGCGGTGGCTCAGGCTTTGAAGAAAGCCGGTACGATCGCCGGGATCGCCCGGCACCCCCGCGCGAAAGCCCCGATGGAGGTCATCGACCATGTCGAGATCACCATCGAGGCCGGCCTGCACGGCGACTTCCGTGGTTATGTGAAGCCCGGCGGCAAGGGCCGGCGCCAGGTCACGTTGCTGGAACGCGGTGACTGGGATGCAGCGATGGCCGAGGTCGGCCACGATATCCCCTGGTACCAGCGCCGCGCGAATCTGCTGGTCGACGGCTTCGACCTCCCCAGATACCCGGCACGCGGCTGCGCATTGGTGCCGACGTCGTGCTGGAGGTGACGCGCCACACCGATCCGTGCGAACGCATGGAAGCACTGGCGCCAGGATTGTTCGCCGCGCTGACGCCCGACTGGCGGGGCGGGGCGTGTAGCCGAGTTGTGATGGGCGGCAGAATCGCCGTCGGTGATGAGATCAGGATCGAAGAACCATGACCAAGCCATTCAAGACGCTCGACGATATGGGCGATGTCCAAGGCAAGCGCGTGCTCGTCCGCGAAGACCTGAACGTGCCCATGGCCGAGGGTCGCGTCACCGACGACACCCGCCTGCGCGCGACCGTCGCGACCGTCGGGGAACTCGCCGACAAGGGCGCGATCGTCCTCGTCCTCGCGCATTTCGGCCGTCCTAACGGCGTGCCGAGCCCGGAGTTCTCGCTGTCGCAGGTCGTGAAGCCGTACAGCGAAGTGCTCGGCCGCGAAGTTCGCTACATCGACTGGGAGGGCGCGGATGACGCCGTTGCCATGCTCGAACCCGGCGACATCGCGGTGCTGGAAAACACGCGCTTCTTCGGCGGTGAAGAGAAGAACGACCCGGCGGTGGTCCAGCGTTTCGCTCGCCTTGGCGACTTGTACGTCAACGACGCCTTCTCCGCCGCACATCGCGCGCATGCCTCGACCGAGGGGCTTGCCCACGTATTGCCCGCCTTTGCCGGCCGCGCGATGGAAGCCGAACTCGACGCGCTCCAGAAGGCCCTCGGCGAGCCGGAGCATCCGGTGGCCGCCGTCGTTGGTGGCGCGAAAGTGTCGTCGAAGCTCGACGTGCTGCGTCACCTCGTCACCAAGGTGGATCACCTGATCATCGGTGGCGGTATGGCCAACACCTTCCTCGCAGCGCGCGGCGTCGATGTCGGTAAAAGCCTGTGCGAGCATGAGCTTGCAAGCGTTTGCGAACAGATCATGGAAGCAGCGGACAAGGCCAACTGCACGGTCCACCTGCCGTACGACGTGGTGGTCGCGAAGGAGTTCAAGCCGAACCCCGCCACCCGCACCGTCAACGTCCACGAAGTCGCCGCCGACGAGATGATCCTCGACGTCGGCCCCGCCGCGGTCGAGATCGCTCGGCGATGTGCTGAAGAACTGCCGCACCTTGGTCTGGAACGGTCCGCTCGGCGCTTTCGAGACGGTGCCGTTCGACAAGGCAACCGTCGCCCTAGCGAAGACCGCGGCGGCATTGACCGAGGGCGGTTCGCTCGTCTCGGTCGCCGGTGGCGGCGATACGGTCGCGGCGCTCAACCACGCCGGCGTCGCGGACGCGTTTACCTTCGTCTCGACCGCAGGCGGCGCGTTCCTGGAATGGATGGAAGGCAAGACCCTCCCTGGGGTCGCCGCGCTCCACGGTTGAAATACGCGGGCATCTGAGCTATGTTTAACATGTTAAACGGAGACTCGGATGCTTGGCGTCAGGCTCGATAGCGAACTCGAAGAACGACTCGCGGCGGTTGCGCGCACCCAAGGGCGCAGCAAGAGCGATATCGCGCGCGAAGCCGTGCGTCGGTATGTCGAGCGGCACGACGAGGCGTTCCTGGCGGAGGCGAAGCGCCAGTCGCTCGCGGCGGCCGCGCAGGATCGACACGCGATCGACGAAGACTGGGACGTGATGATCGCGGCGTCCCCCGCATGAAACTCACGCGGGGCATGGTCGTAGTCGGAGCCGGAAAGGGGGACTCCTCCCGGACGCTGCGACCCTTTATCGTCGTGCAGTCAGACGTGTTCGCGGATCACGCGACGATATCCCTGTGCCCTTTGACGAGCGTCATCAGCGGCACAAACCTCTTCCGCGTGTCGCTCGAGGCATCGCCAGAGACCGGCCTCACTCGCGACACCGAAATCCAGGTCGACAAACTCGATACGCTCGACCGCAACGCGATCGTCAAAATCATCGGTACGATACCCATCACAACCATGACCCGGGTCGACGACGCGTTGCGCCGCTGGCTCGAACTCTAAGACAGGAATTCAGCATGACCTCGACGATCACTCCGCAAGTCAAAACCATTCTCGACAAATACGAAGCCACCAGCCCGGCGGTGAAGGCGAACCTCGCGCGCATCCTGATGCAGGGCAAGCTCGGCGGCACCGGCAAGCTGGTGATCCTGCCGGTCGACCAGGGTTTCGAGCATGGTCCGGCACGCAGCTTTCGGTAAACCCGGCCGCGTACGATCCGCATTACCACTACCAGCTCGCGATCGATGCGGGGCTCAGCGCCTATGCGGCGCCGCTCGGCATGCTCGAAGCGGGCGCCGATACGTTTGCGGGCCACATCCCGACGATCCTGAAGTGCAACAGCTCGAACAGCTGGGCGACCTCAATCGATCAGGCGGTGACCGCGACCGTGTCCGACGCGGTGCGGCTCGGGTCGGCGGCGATCGGCTTCACCATCTATCCGGGTGCGGATCAGTTCTTCGATCTCGTCGAGGAAATCCGCGAGCTGAGCGAAGAGGCCAAGTCGGTCGGCATCGCGACGGTGATCTGGTCGTACCCTCGCGGCGGCGAGCTGACCAAGGACGGTGAACTCGCGCTCGACGTCGGCGCCTATGCCGCGCACATGGCGGCGCTGCTCGGCGCGCACATCATCAAGACCAAGCTGCCGACAGCGCATATCGAGCAGAAAGAAGCCAAGCCACTCTACGCGAACACCGACTGGTCGAAGCAGTCGGACCGCGTGAAGCATGTCGTCCAGTCGAGCTTTGCCGGGCGTCGCATCAACGTCTTCTCGGGCGGCGCGTCGAAGGGCGAGGACGCGGTATTCCAGGACGCGCGCGATATTCGCGACGGCGGCGGCAACGGCTCGATCATCGGCCGCAACACCTTCCAGCGCCCCCGCGACGAAGCACTGGCGATGCTCGACCGGATCATCCGCATCTACAAGAACGAGGAATAAGTCGCGCACTGCCCGTTCGTCACCCTTGCCACGCGCCGGGGTGACGCGCGCGCATGGCAGGCTAGGGGCCGGACATGACCGAATTCGAAGATCCGCTGGGCTCGCTCGATCCCAATTTCGCCGAGAATTTCCGCCGCGACATGCGTCGGCCGCCGTGCCAGCTTTACCTGGTGTCGCCGCTGGATGTCGGCGGTGACTTTCCCGAGCGTCTGGCGCGGGCGCTCGACGCTGGGCCGGTGGCCGCGTTCCAGTTCCGGGTGAAGGATATCGACCAGCATGCGGCTGCTGCACTGGGCGAGCCGTTGCGTGCGATCTGTGCCGAGCGTGACGTTGCGTTCATCGTCAACGACGACATTGGGCTGGCCAAGCGCCTCGATGCGGACGGCGTGCATCTCGGCCAGGACGATGGCGATCCGCGCGAGGCGCGGGCGCAGCTCGGGCCCACTGCGCAGATCGGCGTCAGCTGCCACGGCAGCCGTCATCTGGCGATGGAAGCGGGCGAGGCGGGGGCCGACTACGTCGCGTTCGGCGCCTTCTATCCAACCACGACGAAGGTTGCGACGCATACCGCGGAGCCGGTGACCCTGTCGTGGTGGTCCACCTTGTTCGAAATTCCCTGCGTCGCGATTGGTGGCATCACGCCGGAGAACGCTGCGCCGCTCGTCGCGGCCGGTGCGGATTTCATCGCGGTATCGGGCGCCGTCTGGGGTGGCGACGAGGTCGCGGCGATAAAGGCGTTCGGCGAGGTTCTCGCCAAGCGCTGAGCCGACTAACGAAACACACCGCCCGTCATCCTGACGAAAGTCAGGACCCAGAGCCACGAAGGGCGGCGTTTGGAACTCTGGGTCCTGACTTTCGTCAGGATGACGGGAGTAGGTGAACGGGGTCGTTTCGTTCAACGGAAACAACCGTCGTCCCAACCGTTTGATGCAGAAGCGTAACGGTTTGGGATGACGGGCATGACGGCATTTGTGAAGGCTTCGGTTCTTGTAGCGGGTCTGTTCGGCTTGGCGTCGCCAGCGCTTGCGCAGACGTCCCCGGCAAAGTCCGTACCGATCGACCGCAGCATCCTCCACGTGCAGGTGATCCTCGATCATCTCGGTTTCGGGCCGGGCGTGCTCGACGGGCGTGGCGGACAGTCGCTGGTCGCTGCGTTGAAGGGGTTTCAGGAGGCTAAGGGCCTGCCGATCACCGGCAAGTCCGATGCCCGGACGTTGCAGGCGCTGTACCCGTATCGCGCCGCTCGGCCGACGGTGACGGTCGCGTTGACGCCGCAGATGCTTGCCGGCCCGTACATCAATCCGCTGCCGAAGGATCCGGCGAAGCAGGCCGAACTGCCGACGATCGGCTATCGCTCGGTCATGGAGAAGCTGGGTGAGATGTTCCACACCACGCCCGCGGTCATCATGGCGTTGAACTCGCCGACGACGATGCTGACGCCCGGCACGAAGGTCGTGTTCCCGAACGCGCTGCCGACGTCGCGCGACTATGATGCGAAATTCACCCCGAATGGCGGGCAACCCTCAACATGCTGAACGTCGATGCGAAGCAGCCGCAGGCGGATCATGTCGTCGTCGACAAGTCCGACGGCGTGCTCCGCGTGCTCGACGCGAACGACAAGCTGATCGCGCAGTTTTCCGCGACGATGGGGTCGAGCCACGATCCGCTGCCGCTCGGCACGTGGACGATCAAGGGCTCCGACTACAATCCGAAGTTCCACTTCAATCCCGCGCTGTTCTGGGATGCGAAGAAGGGGCAGCAGAAGGAGATGCTCCCGCCGGGGCCGAACGGTCCGGTCGGGGTCGTCTGGATGGATCTGTCCAAGGAGCATTACGGCATCCACGGTACGCCCAACCCCGAGACGATCGGGCGCGCGGAGAGCCATGGCTGCATTCGCCTGACCAACTGGGACGCGGCGCGGCTGTCGATGATGATCAAGCCGGGGACCAAGGCAGTTTTCCAGGCGTAAGGCGATGACGCGGACGTTCTGGATCATTCTCGGGCTGATCGTGGTCGTGATCGGCGGGTTCGCGTCGATGCTGTCGTTCGGCGGTAGCGGTGGCGCCATCGAGCGGCACGTGCCCTGGCGCAAGCCCGCGCCTCCTGCCGAGGTCGTTGCTGCCCCCGTGACGCCGGGCGTGCTCGCCGTCCCGGTGGCCGGCGTTCCTAGAAAGGCCATCGCGGACAGCTGGAACGATGCGCGGGGAGGGGGCTGCGTGGCCATCACGGGACGGACATCATGGCACCGGGCGGCACCCCGGTCGTCGCGGCGGCACCGGGCCGGATCGAGAAGCTGTTTCAGAGCGGGCTTGGCGGCATCACGCTGTACGTTCGCTCACCCGATCGACGCTGGACCTATTATTACGCGCATCTTGCTGGATATGCCGCGGGTATCCGCGAGGGCATGGCGGTCAAGACCGGCGAGGTACTCGGCTATGTCGGCGATACCGGCGATGCGGGGGCTGGCAATTACCACCTGCATTTCGGGCTGACCAAGATGCAGCCGGGCGAGCGCTGGTATCAGGGCGAGAACGTGAACCCGTACCCATGCTTGCCGGAACCCGGTCGCCCCGCTAAAGCCCGCCGCTTCGGGTTTCCGCAGAGCCACGCCTACGGGCCATGCTTCGCGGAGGGCCCTAGCTCTTTCCAGCAGGAATCGGTCATGAAGATCAACGCGGTCGAGATTCGTCCCGGCAACATTCTTGAATATGAGGGCGGCATCTGGCGCGCCGTCAAGATTCAGCACACCCAGCCCGGCAAGGGCGGCGCCTATATGCAGGTCGAACTCAAGAACCTGATCGACGGTCGCAAGAACAACATCCGCTTCCGTTCCGCCGAGAGCGTCGAGAAGGTCCGGCTCGATACCGTCGACTTCCAGTTCCTGTTCCGCGAAGGCGACATGCTCACCTTCATGGACAAGGTGAACTACGAGCAGATCTCGCTCGATGCCGACATCCTGGGCGACGCCGCGGCGTTCCTGCAGGACGGCATGGACGTGGTGATGGAGCTCTGGGAAGAGCGGCCGATCTCGGTCCAGTTGCCCGACACGATCGAGGCGCTGATCGTCGAAGCGGATGCCGTCGTGAAGGGACAGACCGCGTCGTCGTCGTACAAGCCCGCCGTGCTCGAGAACGGCGTCCGCGTCATGGTGCCGCCACATATCGGTGCGGGTACGCGGATCGTCGTCGATGTTTACGAGCAGACGTACGTGCGGCGCGCGGACTAGAATTCTCCTTCCGCTTGCGGGAGGGGTTAGGGAGGGCCTTCTTCCAGCTTCGCGTATTGGTTCAAGCCCTCCCCGACCCCTCCCGCAAGCGGGAGGAGAGGAGATTTCTAATGCCCAGCCATTCCGGCATCATGACCGTCATCGAGCGCGCCGCCCGCAAGGCCGCGCCGCGCTTGCGCCGCGACTTCAACGAGGTCCAGCAGCTCCAGGTGAGCCGCAAGGGCCGGCCGACTTCGTCAGCCAGGCCGATCAGCGCGCCGAGCAGACGATCTTCGAAGAACTCAGCCACGCCCGTCCCGATTGGGGCATGCTCATGGAGGAGCGCGGCGAAGTCGAGGGTGATCCCAACAAGCCGCGCTTCATCGTCGATCCCTTGGATGGCACGTCGAACTTCCTCCACGGCATCCGCATTTCTGCATCTCGATCGCGGTCGAGGAGCCGATGCCGAACGGCAAGCGCGAGGTTACGACCGCGCTCGTGTATCAGCCGCTGACCGACGAGAGCTTCTGGGCCGAGAAGGGCCGGGGGCATGGCTCACCGACCAGCGCCTGCGCGTGTCGTCGCGGCGCGATCTCGTCCGAATCGCTGATCGCCACGGGGATCCCGTTCCTCGGCCATGGCGACTTCGCGCAGTGGAGCCGGATCTTCGGCGCGGTCGCACCTGAGGTCGCCGGTATCCGTCGCCTCGGTGCTGCGGCCCTCGATCTGGCATGGCTCGCCGCCGGCCGGTTCGACGGCTTCTGGGAATCGAACCTGAAGCCCTGGGACGTTGCGGCGGGCATGCTGCTGGTGAAGGAAGCCGGCGGTTTCGTCACCGACTTCCGCGGTGGCGACCGCGCGATGGAGCGCAACGAGTTCCTGGCGGCGAACGACGCGCTGCACTCCCGCCTCCACAAGCTGGTCGCCGGCGCGCTGCGTTAAGACCGATGACCGATCCTCCCCCGCCAGGGGAGGTGGCAGGCGTTTGCCTGACGGAGGGGAGGAAAGGAAAACCTCTGCCCCGTGTCCTCCCCTCCGTCACCTTCGGCGACACCTCCCCTGGCGGGGGAGGATTGCAACGTTGGACGCGACCCAGCTCAATCCGTCATGGAGAGCTCGTTCCAGCATTCACCGTTCCGCATGCCCGCCGACCGTTGGTTTGCGGCACTGTAGACCCGGAGTAGACCCCGGAACCAGTCCGGGGTGACGGAGTGGGTTTGGTAACCTCGCGTCCACTCGCCGTGCGCCTCCACCTGCGCACGCGCGCTGAGTAACGCATGTTTCCCGCCACCCAGTCCCTCCTGTTGCGAGTGATTCTCACACCCTCCTAGCCTTGCCCCGAACCCCCCATCGGCCTAAAGCGGCCCCGTTCCGTTCGCACTTGCGAGAAGCAATTTGGTCGACCTGTCGCACTATCTTCCGATCCTCCTGTTCCTCGGGGTCGCCATCGCATTGTCGAGCACGTTCGTGTTCCTGCCGATGGCCGTCTCGCGCCTCACCGGATCGCATAAGCCTACGCCCGAGAAGCTAAGCGAATACGAGTGTGGCTTCCCCGCATTCGAGGATCCGCGCAGCCAGTTCGACGTACGCTTCTACCTGATCGCCATCCTCTTCATCATCTTCGATCTCGAGGCCGCGTTCCTGTATCCCTGGGCCGTCTCGGTCTTCACGCTCGGCTGGACCGCGTGGATTTCGATGATGATCTTTATCGGCGAATTGGCCCTTGGCCTCGTCTACGCATGGAAGAAGGGAGCACTCGATTGGGAGTAGAGCTTCAGCCCGCACTCGGTGCCTCCAGCTCGCTGGTGCCACCCGATCAGGGCTTTTTCGACGGATTGAACGGTGAGCTGACGGACAAGGGTTTCCTCGTCACGTCGACTGAGGAACTGTTCCAGTGGGCGCGTACCGGCTCGCTGTGGTGGATGACGTTCGGGCTCGCATGCTGCGCGGTCGAGATGATCCACGTCAACATGCCGCGCTACGATCTGGAGCGCTTCGGCGCCGCACCGCGCGCGAGCCCGCGCCAGTCGGACGTGATGATCGTCGCCGGCACGCTGTGCAACAAGATGGCCCCTGCGCTGCGCAAGGTCTACGACCAGATGTCGGAGCCGAAATACGTGATCTCGATGGGATCGTGTGCGAACGGCGGCGGCTATTATCACTACAGCTACAGCGTCGTGCGTGGTTGCGACCGGATCGTGCCCGTGGACATCTATGTTCCCGGGTGCCCGCCGACGGCTGAGGCGCTGCTGTACGGCATCATGCAGTTGCAGCGGAAGATCCGGCGGTCCGGGAGCATCGAACGTTGAGGGCTCCCGCACCAGCTTATACGTCCAACGATGGCGTGATCGACAGCGCTCGGGCGGCGCTCGGCGGCATGCTGCTCGACGCGGTCGACCATGTCGGCGAAGTCGCGCTGCACGTTCGTCGCGAAGACCTGTACGATGCGATGATCGCGCTGCGCGACACGCCGGGGCTTGCCTACCAACAGCTCATGGAGATCGCCGGCGTCGACTATCCGGATCGGCCTGAGCGGTTCGAAGTCGTCTATTGCATGCTGTCGCTGACGCGGAACCACCGCCTGCGCGTGCATGTCGCGACCGACGAGGAAAAGCCGGTGCCGTCGGTGACGGACATCTGGCCGGTCGCCGGCTGGCTCGAGCGCGAAGTGTACGACATGTACGGGGTGCTGTTCAGCGGCAATCCTGACCTGCGTCGCATCCTGACCGACTACGGTTTCCGCGGTCATCCGCAGCGCAAGGACTTCCCGCTGACCGGGTATGTCGAGCTGCGCTATTCGGAAGAGTCGAAGCGCGTCGTGTATGAGCCCGTTCAGCTTGCGCAGGATTTTCGCACGTTCGATTTCATGAGCCCGTGGGAAGGTGCCGAATACGTGCTTCCCGGCGACGAGAAGGGCGCGCTGCCCGAGGCCAAGGGCGCACCTACGCCACTCAAGGCTGATGCGATCGTCAAGGCCGATGCGGCGCAGAGCGCGACCAAGGCGCCGGACGCACCGAGCGAGTCCTATGCCAAGAAGGACGCGCAGGGGACGGCGCAAACCGGTTCGGGTGACGCCAATGCTGGCAACCAAAAGCAGGACAAGCCCGTGGAGTCGGATGTCATCCCGACCAAGGGTGGAGGACAGAACCAGTGAGTCTGTACGTAGAGGAGCTTCTCGGTGAAGCCGACGCGTCCGATCCCACGACCGGCGACGTCACGATCCAGAACTACACGATCAACTTCGGTCCGCAGCATCCGGCCGCGCATGGCGTGTTGCGTCTGGTCATGGAACTCGACGGCGAGATCGTCGAGCGCGTCGATCCGCATGTCGGCCTGCTTCACCGCGGCACAGAGAAGCTGATCGAGTACAAGACCTACACGCAGGCGCTGCCGTATTTCGATCGGCTCGATTATTGCTCGCCCTTGTGCATGGAGCATAGCTGGGTGCTTGCGGTCGAGAAGCTGCTCGATCTCGAAGTGCCCGAGCGCGCGCAGTATCTGCGGGTGTTCTTCGCCGAGCTGACGCGCATTTCGAACCACATGCTCAACCTCGGGTCGCACGTCATGGACGTAGGCGCGATGACGCCGAACCTGTGGCTGTTCGAAATCCGCGAAGACTGCATGAACTTCTTCGAGCGTGTCTCCGGCGCGCGCATGCATTCGAACTATTTCCGTCCGGGTGGCGTACATCAGGATGCACCGCTGAAGCTGCTTGCCGACATCGGCGACTGGCTCGATACGCGCCTGCCGCGTCTGTTCGAGGATGCGATCTCGCTCGTCGCGAACAACCGTATCTTCAAGCAGCGCAACGTCGACATCGCCGTGGTCAGCCGCGACGACGCGATCAAGTGGGGCTTTTCGGGCCCGATGATCCGTGGCTCGGGCATCGCCTGGGATCTGCGCAAGTCGCAGCCTTACGACGTGTACGCCAAGATGGACTTCGACGTGCCGGTCGGCACGCGCGGCGACTGCTATGACCGGTTCATGGTGCGCGTCGAGGAAGTGCGTCAGTCCGCGCGGATCATGAAGCAGTGCTTGGCCGAGATGCCCGAGGGGCCGATCGCGTCGCTCGACCGCAAGGTCGTGCCGCCTAAGCAGGGCGAGATGAAGCAGTCGATGGAAGCGCTGATCCATCACTTCAAGCTCTACACCGAGGGCTTTCACGTGCCTGCCGGCGACGTCTATGTCGCGACCGAAAGTCCGAAGGGCGAGTTCGGCGTGTATCTGGTCGCCGATGGTTCGAACAAGCCGTACCGCTGCAAGATCCGCCCGACCGCCTTCTCGCATCTGCAAGCCATGGACTTCATGGCGAAGGGCCACATGCTGGCGGATACGACCGCGATCCTCGGCGCGATGGATATCGTGTTCGGCGAGTGCGACCGATGACCACCGCACAGAACGGCGCAGTGACCAACGAACTGATCTATTCGGTTCTGCAGAAGATGCAGGGCGATATGTCCGAGATGAAATTCGACGTCCGCGATCTCAAGACGCGAATGACGATGGTCGAGGAGCATCTTGGCAGTTCGATCATCGCGATTTCCGGCGTCAATTCGCGGCTCGATCGGATGTCCGATCGGGTCGAACGGATCGAACGCCGCCTAGAACTTACGGATCACGGCTAATGGCTGAAGCACCAAAGATTCCCGACGAGGCCGAGACCCGCGCACGCTGGGGTTCGTTCGCGTGGACCGACGAGAACCAAGTGAAGGCGAACGAGATCCTCGGGCGCTATCCCAGGGTCGCGAGCAGTCCGCGTCGATCCCGTTGCTCGATCTGGCGCAGCGTCAGGTTGGGGCGGAAACGCAGACGCAGGGCTGGTTGCCGGTTCCGGTGATCGAGTTCGTCGCACGCCAGATCGGCGTGCCGTACATGCGCGTGTACGAGGTCGTGACCTTCTACACGATGTTCAATCTGGCGCCGGTCGGTCGTTTCCACGTTCAGGTTTGCGGTACGACGCCGTGCATGCTGCGCGGGTCGGACGACGTTCTCGCCGCGTGCAAGAACCGTGGTCTAGTCAAGGGCGGCACGACGCCGGATGGCATGTTCACGCTGACCGAGGTCGAGTGCCTGGGCACGTGCGCGAATGCGCCGATGGTGCAGATCAACGACGATAACTTCGAAGACCTCGATTACGACAAGACGACCGAGATCCTCGAAGCGCTGGCCAATGGCGGCACGCCAACGCCGGGGCCGCAGTTCGGCCGTCGCGCAAGCTGCCCCGAGGGCGGCCCGACCTCGCTGAAGGCGATGGTCGACGCGAACCACGATTACCGGGGGAGTGGGCCTGATGCTCGCCGACAAGGACCGCATCTTTACCAACGTCTACGGTTTCCAGCCGTGGAACGTCGACGCAGCGATCATGCGCGGCGATTGGGATAACACCAAGGACCTGATGGCACTCGGCCAGGACGCGATCATCGATGTGATGAAGGCGTCGGGCCTGCGTGGTCGCGGCGGCGCGGGTTTCCCGACCGGCACCAAATGGTCGTTCATGCCGAAGGAGCCGAAGCCCGACCGGCCGAACTTCCTCGTCATCAACGCCGATGAATCCGAGCCGGGCAGCTGCAAGGACCGCGAGATCATCCGCCACGATCCGCACAAGCTGATCGAGGGCGCGCTGATCGCCGGGTTCGCGATGCGCGCGCGCGCTGCGTATATTTACATCCGCGGCGAGTATATCCGCGAGGCGGAGACGTTGTTCGCGGCCGTCGCCGAGGCGTATGATCGCGGTTTCATCGGTAAGAATGCATGCGGGTCGGGCTACGACTTCGACGTGTTCGTCCACCGGGGTGCCGGCGCGTACATCTGCGGCGAAGAGACCGCGATGCTCGAAAGTCTCGAGGGCAAGAAGGGTCAGCCGCGGTTGAAGCCTCCGTTCCCGGCCGGCGCAGGGCTCTATGGCTGCCCGACGACGGTAAACAACGTCGAGATCGATCGCGGTCGCGCCGACGATCCTGCGGCGTGGCGCGGCATGGTTTTCCAGCTTCGGCGCGGAGAACAGCCGCGGTACCAAGCTGTTCCAGATCAGCGGCCATGTGAACAAGCCGTGCGTGGTCGAGGAGGAGATGAGCATCTCGTTCCGCGACCTGATCGAAACGCATTGCGGTGGCATCCGTGGTGGCTGGGACAATCTGCTCGCGGTGATCCCGGGCGGTTCGTCCGTGCCGCTCGTCCCCGCGGCGCAGATCATGGATTGCGCGATGGACTTCGACGGCCTGAAGGCGGTCGGTTCGGGCCTCGGCACCGCGGCGATCATCGTCATGGACAAGTCGACCGACATCGTCCGCGCGATCAGCCGTATCTCGTACTTCTACAAGCACGAGAGTTGCGGCCAGTGCACGCCGTGCCGCGAGGGCACCGGCTGGATGTGGCGCGTGATGGAGCGGATGCGCACCGGCGACGCCGAACTGTCCGAGATCGACATGCTCCAGCAGGTCACAAAGCAGGTCGAGGGTCACTCGATCTGCGCGCTCGGTGACGCCGCAGCCTGGCCGATCCAGGGCCTGATCAAGCATTTCCGCCCAGAGATGGAGCGCCGTATCCGCGAACGTGGTGGTGATACCGCGCCGATGATGGAAGCCGCAGAGTAATGCCCTTAGTCAAAGTCGATGGCGTAGAGATCGAGGTGCCGCAGGGTGCCACCGTGCTGCAGGCGTGCGAGCTTGCCGGCAAGGAGATCCGCGTTTCTGTTATCATGAGCGGCTCAGCATCGCCGGCAATTGCCGGATGTGCCTGGTCGAGGTGAAGCCTGGTCCGCCCAAGCCGCAGGCGTCGTGCGCGTTGCCGGCGGCGGACAAGCAGGAGATCTTCACCAACTCGCCGATGGTGAAGAATGCCCGCGAGGGCATCATGGAATTCCTGCTGATCAACCATCCGCTCGATTGCCCGATCTGCGATCAGGGCGGCGAGTGCGATCTGCAGGATCAGTCGGTTGCGTACGGCCGCGGCCATTCGCGCTACGACGAGAACAAGCGCGCGGTCACCGAGAAGTACATGGGCCCGATCGTCAAGACGGTCATGACCCGCTGCATTCAGTGCACGCGCTGCATCCGGTTCGCCGAGGAAGTGTCCGGCGTCGAGGAGATCGGTGCGATCTTCCGCGGCGAGGACATGCAGATCACCTCGTATCTCGAGAATGCGGTCAAGAGCGAGCTGTCGGGCAACGTCGTCGATCTGTGCCCGGTCGGTGCGCTGACGTCGAAGCCCTACGCGTTCGAGGCGCGTCCGTGGGAATTGCGCAAGACGCTGACGATCGACGTGATGGACGCGGTCGGCACCAACATCCGGCTCGACAGCCGTGGTCGCCAGGTGCTGCGCTGCGTGCCGCGGATCAACGAGGACGTGAACGAGGAGTGGGCGACCGACAAGACGCGCCACGCGATCGACGGTCTTGTCCGTCGTCGTCTCGATAAGCCCTATGTCCGCGTGAACGGCAAGCTTCAGCCCGCGACTTGGGACGAGGCTTTCGCTGCGATCAAGGCCGTGAACGCC
This sequence comes from Sphingomonas sp. AC411, assembly GCF_979253035.1. Classification (NCBI taxonomy): domain Bacteria; kingdom Pseudomonadati; phylum Pseudomonadota; class Alphaproteobacteria; order Sphingomonadales; family Sphingomonadaceae; genus Sphingomonas; species Sphingomonas sp. AC411. The sequence continues at coordinate 974,193 of NZ_CEEDAQ010000001.1, forward strand.
GGGTCGAGCGTTGCGGCTGTCGCGGGTGATCTGGTCGATTGCGAGACGATGTACGCCGCCAAGGAGCTGCTCGCGAAGATGGGTTCGAGCCTGCTCGAAGGCCGTCAGACCGGCATGGATTACGACGCGACGAGCATCGCTGCGGTCAATTTCAACACGACGATTGCCGGCACCGAACGTGCGGACGCGATCCTGCTGGTGGGCACCAACCTGCGCTGGGAAGCGCCGCTGGTGAACACGCGGGTGCGGAAAGCGATCAAGAAGGGTGCGAAGGTCTTTGCGATCGGGCCGGAGACGGACCTGACCTACAAGGTCGAGTGGCTCGGCGACGATCTCGCACTGCTCGGCAACCTGCCCGAGGCGGTTACCGAGGCGTTCGGCGAGGCTGAGCGTCCGATGGTGATCGTCGGTGGCGGCGCGCTGAAGGGGGCACGCGGCTGCGCTCAAGCTCGTCGACACGCTGGGTCTCGTGAAGGACGGCTGGAACGGCTTCAACGTCGTCCACATGGCGGCTTCGCGGATGGGCGGGTTGATGCTCGGCTATGCGCAGAAGGGCGGCATCGCCGACGTGATGGGGGCGAAGCTCGGCTTCTTCCTCGGCGCGGACGAGGTCGATTTCTCCCAGTTCGCTGGCTTCAAGGTGTTCGTGGGCCATCACGGCGACAAGGGCGCGGCGGCTGCCGACGTCATCCTGCCGGGTGTAACCTATGCCGAGAAATCGGGCACGTGGGTCAATCTCGAAGGGCGTGTCCAGCGCGGCGAGCGTGCGGTGTTCGCACCCGGCGATGCGCGTGACGACTGGTCGATCTTCCGCGCGCTGTCCGACACGCTCGGCCACACGCTGCCGTTCGACAGCTTCGAGGGGCTCCGCGAGGAAATGTACGCCGCCGTGCCTGCGCTGCGTCATCAGGCGCTCGCGACGTTCGAGTGGAACCCGCCTTCGCTTCAGGGTGAAGGGCAGGGCGTTCTCGCCGGCTATCCGATCAAGGACTTCTATCTGACAAACGCGATCTGCCGTGCGTCGCCGACGATGCAGCGCTGCTCGGCCGAACTTCTCCACGGGAAGATTACGCGGAGGCAGCCGAATGATCTCCTGGTTCGAGATCCTCGCTCGGTTACGACTGGGCGTTCTTCCTCGCGACGATCATCGACATCCTCGTGATCGCTCTGCCGCTGATGTTGGCGGTGGCAATGATCATCTATGCCGATCGTAAGATCTGGGCGGCGATGGCGCTGCGCCGCGGTCCCAACGTCGTCGGCCCGTTCGGTCTGCTGCAGAGCTTTGCTGACGGCCTAAAGGTGTTCCTGCAGGAGACGATCGTCCCGGCAGCCGCGAACCGGACGCTGTTCCTGCTGGCACCGATCATCACCTTCACGGTCGCGCTGATCGTGTGGGCGGTGGTGCCGTTCGGCGTCGGCGTCGTGCTCGCGGACATCAACGTCGGCTTGCTCTACGTGCTCGCGGCGTCGTCGCTCGGCGTATACGGGATCATCCTATCGGGCTGGGCGTCGAACTCGAAATACCCGTTCTACTCGGCGCTTCGTGCGGCCGCGCAGATGGTGTCGTATGAGGTCGCGATCGGCTTCATCCTGATTTCGGTCGTGCTGTGGACCGGCAGCTTCAACCTGTCGGCGATCGTGATGGCGCAGAAGTCGCACGTCTGGTTTATCAACGGCTATATCCTGAATCCGTTGATGTTCCCGATGGCGGTGATGTTCTTCATCTCATCGCTGGCCGAGACGCAGCGCGCGCCGTTCGATCTGACCGAGGCGGAGAGCGAGCTCGTCGCCGGCTACCAGACCGAATATTCGTCGATGTCGTTCGCGCTGTTCTGGCTCGGCGAGTACGCCAACGTGCTGCTGATGTGCGCGCTCAACGCGACGCTGTTCTGGGGCGGCTGGCTGCCCCGGTCGACTGGGCGCCGCTCTATTACGTGCCGGGGATCATCTGGCTGTTCGCCAAGATCCTGTTCTTCTTCTTCCTGTTCAGCTGGGTGAAGGCGACCGTGCCGCGCTATCGCTACGATCAGCTGATGCGGCTTGGCTGGAAGGTTTTCCTCCCCGTCTCGCTGTTCTGGGTTTTCCTCGTGTCGGGCTATCTCATGCTGACGCGCGTTGGAGTGGGTTCATGAGCGTCGCTCAGATCATCAAGTCGTTTACCCTGTGGGAATTCGTGAAGGCGCACGCGTTAACGCTTCGCTATTTCTTCAAGGAAAAGGCGACGATCAACTATCCGTACGAGCGCAACCCGGTGTCGCCGCGGTTTCGTGGCGAGCATGCGTTGCGTCGCTATCCGAACGGCGAAGAACGGTGCATCGCGTGCAAGCTGTGCGAGGCCGTGTGCCCTGCTCAGGCGATCACGATCGAAGCCGAGCCGCGTGACGACGGCTCGCGTCGCACCACGCGCTACGACATCGACATGACCAAGTGCATCTATTGCGGCCTGTGTGCCGAGGCGTGCCCGGTCGATGCGATCGTCGAAGGGCCGAACTACGAGTTCGCGACTGAGACGCGCGAAGAGCTGATCTACGACAAGTCGAAGCTGCTCGATAATGGTGACCGTTGGGAAAGCGCGATCGCGGCGAACCTTGCCGCCGATGCGCCGTACCGTTAAGCGAGCGCCGCGATGACACAGATTAACTCCGTCGTCCCAGCGCAGGCTGGGATCTCCACGTTTCAGAGCGCGCCCGCGCGGCTGAGACCCCAGCGTTCGCTGGGGTGACGAGGACCTCATGATTCAGGCCTTAGCCTTCTACCTCTTCGCCTTCGTCGTCGTCCTGTCGGGCGCGCTGACGATCGCGTCGCGCAACCCGGTCCATTCGGTGATGTGGCTGATCCTCGCGTTCTTCAACGCGGCCGGCCCTCATGATCCTGGTCGGAGCCGAGTTCATCGCCATGCTGCTCGTCATCGTCTATGTCGGTGCGGTCGCGGTGCTGTTCCTGTTCGTGGTCATGATGCTCGACATCGACTTCACCGAGCTTCGCGCAGGCGTCGCCCGGTATTTCGGGGTTGGCCTCGCGCTCGCCGTGGCACTTGCCGCCGAGGTTATGATCGCGATCGGTGCGTGGAGCACCGGTCCGATCCAGCTCGCACGTCGTGCCGCGCCGATCGACGACACCGTGCCCAACATCCAGGCGATCGGTAACCTGCTCTACACGCGCTATCTGTTCGTGTTCGAGGGTGCCGGCCTGGTGCTGCTGGTCGCGATGATCGGGGCGATCGTGCTGACCCACCGCCAGCGTGGCGGCGTCAAGGCGCAGAACATCAGCCGCCAGAACGCGCGTCGTCCCCAGGACGCCACGCGCAACACGAGCCCGGTCGTCGGGCAGGAGTCGAACTGTGACGATCGGTCTCGTCCATTATCTGGTCGTCGCGGCGATCCTGTTCACGATGGGGGTGCTCGGCATCTTCCTGAACCGCAAGAACCTCATCGTTATCCTGATGGCGATCGAGCTGATCCTGCTGGCGGTGAACATCAATCTCGTCGCGTTCTCGGCGTTCCTCCACGATCTCGTCGGACAGGTGTTCGCGATGTTCGTGCTGACGGTCGCCGCGGGTGAAGCCGCGATCGGCCTTGCCATTCTCGTGATCTATTTCCGCGGTCGCGGCACCATCGCGGTCGACGACGTCAACCGGATGAAGGGGTAATACGGTTGATCCAGCTTATCGTCTTCCTGCCGTTACTGGCCGCGATCGTTGCCGGGTTCGGCAATCGCGCGATCGGCAACGTGCCGGCGAAACTCGTCACCACGGCTGCGCTGTTCGCGTCGTGCCTGTTGTCCTGGCCGATCTTCATCGGCTTCCTGTCGGGCACCAGCACCGCGACGGTCGCGCCGCTGCTCGACTTCATTCACTCCGGCGACATGAACGTCGCGTGGTCGCTGCGCGTCGATGCGCTGACCGCGGTGATGCTCGTGGTCGTCACGTCGGTCTCGGCGCTCGTGCACCTGTATAGCTGGGGCTATATGGACGAGGATCCCGACCAGCCGCGCTTCTTCGCGTATCTGTCGTTGTTCACCTTCGCGATGCTGATGCTCGTGACCGCGAACAACCTCGTCCAGATGTTCTTCGGCTGGGAAGGCGTGGGTCTCGCATCCTACCTTCTGATCGGGTTCTGGTTCCGCAAGCCCTCGGCCAGCGCAGCCGCAATCAAGGCGTTCGTCGTCAACCGCGTCGGCGATCTCGGCTTCATGCTCGGCATCTTCGGCACGTTCCTGGTTTTCGGCACGGTCTCGATCCCCGAGATCCTCGCTGCGGCCCCCGGCATGGCGGGATCGACGCTCGGATTCCTAGGCTACCGCTTCGACACGATGACGGTGCTCTGCCTGCTGCTGTTCGTCGGCGCGATGGGCAAGTCGGCGCAGCTCGGCCTGCACACCTGGTTGCCCGACGCGATGGAAGGCCCGACCCCGGTGTCGGCGCTGATCCACGCGGCGACGATGGTCACCGCCGGCGTGTTCATGGTGTGCCGCCTGTCGCCGATGTTCGAGATGAGCCCGGTCGCGCTGACCGTGGTCACCTCGGTCGGTGCCGCGACCTGCCTGTTCGCCGCGACCTGTGGCCTGGTACAGACCGACATCAAGCGGGTGATCGCGTATTCGACTTGTTCGCAGCTCGGCTACATGTTCTTCGCGGCCGGTGTCGGCGCGTATGGCGCGGCGATGTTCCACCTGTTCACGCACGCGTTCTTCAAGGCGCTGCTGTTCCTCGGTGCCGGCTCGGTCATCCATGCGATGCACCACGAGCAGGACATGCGCTATTATGGCGGCCTGCGTAAGAAGATCCCGGTAACGTTCTGGGCGATGATGGCGGGCACGCTCGCGATCACCGGCGTCGGCATCCCCGGCATCTTCGGCAACACCGCGATCGGCTTTGCAGGCTTCCATTCGAAGGATGCGATCATCGAGGCGAGCTGGGCTGCGGGTCAGCCGGGCGTATGGTTCGTCGGCGTGCTCGTCGCGCTGCTGACCAGCTTCTATTCGTGGCGCGTGATGTTCCTGACCTTCTGGGGCAAGCCCCGCTGGGCCGCGTCGGAGCACATCCAGCATGCGCTCCATGACGCGCATGGCCATGACGATCATGCACACGACCACGCACATGACGCGCATCACGTCGACGATCACCATGCGAACCCGGCCAAGGCCGAGGACGCAGGGCACGCGCCGCACGGTCATCACGATGCCGCGCACGCGCCGGCCGAGGGCGACGGTGGCTATCACCCGCACGAGAGCCCGCTGCCGATGCTGATTCCGCTGATCGTGCTGTCGGTCGGTGCGGTCCTCGCCGGCTTAGTCTTCCACGGCTTCTTCATCGAGCCGACCGCGGGCGAAGAGTTCTGGAAGGGCGCACTCGCGTTCCGCGAACATCTGATGCACGAGATGCACGGCGTGCCGTTGCTGATCAAGCTGTCGGCGACGATAGCGATGCTGCTCGGCCTGCTGACCGCGTGGTACGCCTATATCAAGAACCCGACGTTCCCGGCCAAGGTCGTGGAACAGTTCGGCGTGCTCTACGACTTCCTGTTGCATAAGTGGTATTTCGACGAGTTGTACGACCTGATCTTCGTGCGTCCCGCCTTCGCGATCGGCCGCTTCCTGTGGCACCGCGGCGACGAGAAGACGATCAACCGGTTCGGGCCAGACGGCTCAGCCTGGGTCGTCAACGTCGGCAGCCGCGTCGCCAACCGCTTCCAGACGGGATACCTCTACACCTATGCTTTCGTCATGCTGATCGGCCTGACCGCAGCCGTAACCTGGGCGATCGGACTGTAATGACCGACTTTCCTATCCTTTCCGTCCTGATCGCGGTCCCGATGATCGCGGCCATCGCGTGCCTGTTCGTCTCGGCGAATACGGCCCGTTGGCTGGCGCTGGCAGCGACGCTGATCGACTTCGTACTCGGCATCATGCTGTGGGCGAATTACGACATCGGCGGTGCGCAGTGGCAGTTCGTCGAGAGCGCGCCCGGCATCTTCGGTCCGTTCGGCTGGTCGCTCGGCATCGACGGTTTCGCGCTGATGCTGATCATGCTCAGCGTGTTCCTCATGCCGATCTGCATCGGCGCCAGCTGGCGCTCGATCACGACGCGCGTTCCGGAATACATGGCGGCGTTCCTGTTTACCGAAGTGCTGATGATCGGCACGTTCGCGGCGCAGGACCTGTTCCTGTTCTACGTGTTCTTCGAAGCCGGCCTGATCCCGATGTACCTGATCATCGGCATCTGGGGCGGCGCGAACCAGATCTACGCGTCGTACAAGTTCTTCCTGTACACGCTGCTCGGCTCGGTCCTGATGTTCATCGCCATGCTTTACATGGCGAAGACGGCGGGCACGACCAGCATCCCGGCGCTGTTGAACTACGACTTTCCGGGGATGTTCAGACCTGGCTATGGCTGGCGTTCTTCGCGTCGTTCGCGGTCAAGATGCCGATGTGGCCGGTCCACACCTGGTTGCCCGACGCGCACGTCCAGGCGCCGACCGCAGGCTCGGTGATCCTGGCGGGCGTGCTGTTGAAGCTCGGCGGATACGGCTTCCTGCGCTTCCTGTTGCCGATGTTCCCCGAAGCCTCGGGCCAGCTGACCTGGCTGATCTTCGGCCTGTCGGCGGTCGCGGTGATCTACACGAGCCTCGTCGCGCTCGTGCAGTCGGACATGAAGAAGTTGATCGCCTATTCGTCGGTCGCGCACATGGCGATCGTCACGATCGGTCTGTTCGCGTTCAACCGGCAGGGCATCGAAGGCGCGATGATCATGATGCTGAGCCACGGCCTGGTATCGGGTGCGTTGTTCCTGTGCGTCGGCGTGATCTACGACCAGCTCCATACCCGCGAGATCTCGCGCTATGGCGGCCTTGCGATCAACATGCCGAAATATGCGATCCTGTTCCTGTTCTTCACGATGGCGTCGATCGGCCTGCCGGGCACGGGCGGCTTCGTCGCCGAGTTCCTGTCGCTGATGGGCACGTATCAGGTCTCGACCTGGACCGCTTTGCTCTGCACCACGAGCATCATCCTGGGCGCCGCGTACATGCTGTATCTGTACCGTCGCGTGGTGTTCGGCGAGATCAAGGCGGACGACGTCCGCGCGATGGTCGACCTGTCGGGCCGCGAGATGTGGCTGCTCGCACCGATCGCAGCCGTCGTGCTGTGGATGGGCGTGTATCCCGAGAGCTTCCTGGCACCCATGCGCAAGGACGTGGCCGTGCTACTCGACCGTGTCGACCGCGCCAAGCCTGCCAGTGATTCCAACCCAACCGCGGGGAAGCCCGCCGCAACCGTCCATAGTGCCGCGCACGGGGAGGCACACTGATGGATTACGCCGCTAACATCGCAATGACGCTGCCCGAGCTGGTGCTGGCGTTGGGTGCGATCGCCCTGATGCTCGTTTCCGCCTGGGGCGAGGACAAGTCCACGCGCGCGGTTTCGATCGCTGCTGTGTTCGTTCTGGTCGGGGCAGGCATCGCATTGGTCGGCCCGGCCTCGGCGGGCGGCTATGCGTTCGACGGCCTGTACCGTGCAGACGCGTTCGGCGCGTTTGCCAAGGTGCTGATCTATATCGCTTCGGCGGTCGCGATCGTCATGGCGCCGAGCTTCTTCGCACGCACCCACGGCGACGATCTGCGTCCGGAATATCCGGTGCTGATCCTGCTGTCGGCCTGCGGCATGGGGATCATGGTGTCGGCCACAGACATGCTGACGCTGTATGTCGGCCTCGAACTCCAGAGCCTTGCGGCCTATGTCCTCGCCAGCTTCATGCGGCGTGACGGGCGTTCGGCGGAAGCCGGCCTGAAGTATTTCGTACTTGGCGCGCTCGCCAGCGGCATCCTGCTGTACGGCATCTCGCTGGTCTATGGGTTCAGCGGTACGACGTTGTTCTCGGGCATCTCGGACGCCTATGCGGGCACCAAGTCGCTCGGCCTGCTTTTCGGTCTCGTGTTCGTGTTCGCCGGCCTTGCGTTCAAGATCAGCGCCGTGCCGTTCCACATGTGGACGCCCGACGTGTACGAGGGCGCACCGACCCCGGTCACCGCGTTCTTCGCATCGGCCCCAAGGTCGCGGCGCTCGCGCTCAGCGTCCGCGTGGCGGTCGATGCGATGGGCCCGGCGACCGACCAGTGGCGCCAGATCGTGATCTTTGCGGCGCTCGCGTCGATCATCCTCGGTGCGGTCGCGGCGATTGGCCAGACCAACATCAAGCGCCTGCTCGCCTATTCGTCGATCAACAATGTCGGCTTCGCGCTGATCGGTCTTGCGGCTGGAACGCCCGAAGGCGTGTCGGGCGTGCTGATGTACCTGACGATCTACGTCGCGATGACGCTGGGCTCGTTCCTGGTGGTGTTGCAGATGCGCGGTGACGACGGGCAGCCGGTCGAGACGATCGACAGCCTCGCCGGCATGTCGCGGACGCGGCCTGCGCTCGCGGCGGCGCTCGCGATCTTCATGTTCAGCCTTGCCGGCATCCCGCCGCTGTTCGGCTTCTACGCGAAGTTCGCGGTGTTCAGCGCGGCGGTCGACGCCGGGCTGTTCCCGCTCGCCGTGGTCGGCATCGCCGCCTCGGTGATCGGTGCGTATTACTATCTGCGCGTGGTCAAGACGATGTACTTCGACGATCCGGCACCGGCGTTCGCGCCGATGGAGAGCAAGGTCGAGGGTGGTCTTATCGCTGTCGCCGCCGTGTTCGTGTCGCCAGCCGGCTACCTCCTCATCCCCGTGCTCGGCGCGTGGACGATGGCGGCCGCACGGGCGTTGTTCTGAGCATCATCCGTACCGTCGCGGAGACAGGATCGACCAACGCCGACCTGCTGGAGCTTGCACGCGGCGGTGCCGAGGACGGTCTCTGGTTGCGCGCGATCCGCCAGACGGCGGGGCGCGGGCGGCTCGGTCGGGATTGGTCCTCGCCCGAGGGTAACCTCTACGCCAGCACCCTGGTCCGGTTGCGACCGACCGATCCGCCGGCGGCGAGCCTCGCGCTGGTCGCTGCGGTCGCCTTGCAGGAAACCGTTTCGACCTTCCTCGTCGCCGGGATCTGCCAGGGTACGACGGACGAGAGCGAGACGCTGGTCCTGAAATGGCCCAACGACCTGTTGCTCGCGGACGCCAAGCTGTCGGGCATTCTGCTCGAACGCGCGGACGACGCGGTGATCGTCGGCTACGGCGTCAACATCGCGCATCATCCCGACCTGCCCGATCGCGCTACGACCGATCTCGCATCGCACGGCGTGGTGGTCGATCCGGCGATGTTCCTCGATATTCTCGCCGACAGTTTCGCGCGCTGGATCGGCCGCTGGCGGACAGAGGGCATCGCCCCGTCCGCGAACGCTGGGTCGACTGTGCGCATCCCGCCGGTACCGCGCTGACCGCACGACTCCCCGATGGCAGCGGGATCGACGGCCTGTTCGTCGGGCTCGACACCGACGGCGCGCTGATCCTCCGCTTGGCGTCTGGCGAGCGGCGTGTCGATTCACGCTGCCGACGTCTTCCTGCTTTGAGGCCCCGCTGATGCTGCTCGCGATCGATGCCGGCAATACCAATGTCGTGTTCGCGCTCGTCGAGAGCAGGGAGATCGTCGCGCGCTGGCGGATCGCGACCGATCCGCGGCGGACGGCGGACGAATATGCGGTGTGGCTGAGCCAGCTGATGCAGCTCGGCGGGCATGATCGTACCGCGGTCCAGGGCGTGATCGTCGCCACCGTCGTGCCGCGCGCGCTGCATAATCTCCAGGTGCTCGCGTCGAAATACTTCCACACCGAGGCGCTGATCGCTGGCCACGCCCCGGTCGAATGGGGCATCGCGATCGACGTCGACGAGCCGGCCTCGCTGGGCGCCGACCGTGCGGTCAACACGATCGCCGCGCACGCGCTGCATCCCGGCGACCTGATCGTCATCGATTTCGGCACCGCGACCACGTTCGACGTCGTCGACTATAGCGGCGCGTACAAGGGCGGGATCATCGCGCCGGGGATCAACCTGTCGCTCGACGCGCTCGTGACCGCGGCCGCGAAACTCCCGCGGATCGCGATCGAGGCGCCGACCGATACCAGCGTGATCGGGCTCAACACCGTCTCGCAGATGCACATCGGCATCTATTGGGGCTATGTCGCGATGATCGAGGGGCTGGTCGCGCGGATGAAGCGCGAGATCGGCCGCCCCGTGAAGGTCGTCGCCACCGGCGGGCTTGCCACATTATTCGAGAAACAGACCGACGTGTTCGACGTCATCGAAGCCGACCTGACGATCCAGGGGCTGGCGATGATGTGGGATCGTCACCATATCTAGGGCCATTGGGCTCGCGCCGACCGGCCTGCGGGCCATATTCCTGTATAATCCTGAAAGTAATCAATGACTCCGAAGAACGAACTCCTTTTCTGTGGCCTTGGCGGCTCCGGCGAAATCGGCATGAACGTCAACCTGTACGGCTGCCAGGGCAAGTGGGTGATGGTCGATCTCGGCATCACCTTCGCCGACCCGCAATACCCCGGCGTCGACGTGATCCTGCCCGACCTGTCCTTCATCGAGGACCGAATCGACGACCTGCTCGGCATCGTCATCACGCACGGCCATGAAGATCACATCGGCTCGCTGCCGTACCTTGCCGAGGACCTCGGCGTGCCGATCTACGCGACGCCGTTCACGATGGGCCTGATCCGCGGCAAGCTCGAGGAAGAGGGCATCGCCAACCGCGTGAAGCTGAAGATGATCCCGATGGGCGGCAATTTCCAGCTCGGGCCGTTCGGCTTCACCTTCGTCGAGATGTCGCATTCGATCCCGGAAGCCAACGCGCTGCTGATCGACACGCCTTACGGTCGCGTGTTCCACACCGGCGACTGGAAGCTCGATGCGAACCCGGTGATCGGCAACCCGACCAAGCCCGAGGGCTTCATGGCGATCGGCGACAAGGGCGTCGACGTGCTCGTCTGCGATTCGACCAACATCTTCAACACGACCGCGTCGGGCAGCGAGAGCACGGTCCGCAAGGGTCTGTTCGAGGAGGTCAGCAAGGCCAAGGGCCGCGTGATGATCACCAGCTTCGCGTCGAACGCGGCGCGGCTGCACACGTTCGGCGAAGTCGCGAAGGAAACCGGGCGCAAGCTGTGCGTGACCGGGCGTTCGCTCGACCGGATCATCAAGGTGGCGCGCGCGACGGGCTATCTGAAGGATTTCCCCGACACGATCAGCCCCGACGAGGCGATGCGCCTGCCCAAGAACAAGGTGCTGGTCATCGCCACCGGCGGGCAGGGCGAGGAGCGCGCGGCGCTCGCACGCGTCGCCAATGGCCAGCACACGATCACGCTCGAGGCCGACGACACGGTGATCTTCTCGTCGAAGCAGATCCCGGGCAACGAGGTCCAGATCGGTCGCATCCAGAACACGCTGGCGGCCAAGGGCATCCGCATGATCACCGAGCGTCAGGCGCACGTCCATGTTTCGGGTCATCCGGGTCAGCCGGAACTGGCGCAGATGTACGACTGGCTGCGGCCCGACGTTCTGGTGCCGACGCACGGCGAGATGCGCCACATGATGGAGCATGCGCGCTTCGGCCTCGAACAGGGCATTCCGCGCGCGATCGTGCAAAGCAACGGCGACATCATCCGTCTGGCCCCCAAGGGCCCGGCGAAGATCGGTAACGCGACGGTCGGCCGCCTGGTGCTCGACGGCGATGTGATCCTGCCGGCGGACGGCGCGACGCTGAGCGAGCGGCGCAAGCTCGCGATCAACGGCCAGATTTCGGTCGGTGTCGCACTCGGCAAGGACGGCCGGATGGTCGGCCAGCCCCAGGTCCGCGTGCAAGGCGTGCCGGTCGAGGAAGACCGTGCGGCGTTCATCGCCGACGCGGTCCAGGCGGCGGCCGACACGGTGCGCGGCGGCAAGCGCGAGAGCGAGAAAATGCGCGAGCAGATTCGTCTCGCGGTGCGTAAGGTCGCCAAGCGCTGGACCGGCAAGCAGCCGATCGTCGACGTCCTGCTGATCGAGGGCTGATCGGGTGCGCTGGACCTCGGCACTCGCGATCTACGTCCTGTTCTGGGCGTTCTCGGTGTTCCTGGTCCTGCCGTTCGGCGTGAAGACGACGCGCGAGGTCGGGGGCGAGCACGTCCCCGGCCAGGCCGAGCGCGCCGCATGAGTTTCGCTCGGGGCGGACGGCGTGGCGGGTAACGGTCGTCGCGACGGTGCTGTTCGTGTTGTTCCAGCTGAACTATCATTATGGCTGGATCTCGCCGCAGAGCGTCGACCTGTTCGACCGCGGCAACATGGTCACGCGCTGAGAGAACCCTCACGATCCTCCCCCGCCAGGGGGAGGTGGCTAACCTTGCCAGACGGAGGGGAGAAAGGGTAACCGAGGTTCCGTGTCCTCCCCCTCCGTCACCTTCGGTGCCACCTCCCCTTGCGGGGAGGATCGTGAGGAGCGGCTATCCCGGTGACGCGGCAGAGCCCGCGAGCAAGCCGCCATCGATATTGATCTCCGTCCCCGTGATATACGTGGCCTCGTCCGACGCCAGCATCACCGCAACCGCGGCGACCTCGTCCGGCATCCCGAACCGCTGCAACGGTGTATCCGCCACCAGCGCCGCCATCCGCGCCTCGCGGTCCGGTCCATCCCCCAGCATCGGCTCCCAGATCGGCGTCAGAATCGCCGCCGGATGCACCGAGTTGCAGCAGATCTTCCACCCCTGCTGCGCGCAATACAGCGCCACCGTCTTGCTATGATTGCGGATCGCGGCCTTCGACGACGCATAGGCCGCCGCGAGGGAATCCCGACCAGCCCCGATCGCGACGAGATGTTGATGATCGAGCCGGTTCCGGCCGCCTTCATCGCGCCGATCGCATAACGGCAACCGAGGAACGTGCCGTCGAGATTGACCGCATGGACTGCGCGCCAGTCCGCCAAGCTCGCATGTTCGGGATCATGCGCGACTATGCCGTGCTCAAACCCCGTCACGCCGGCATTGTTGACGACGACGTCGGCGACCGGAACGATCTCCGCCAGTCGTTGCCAGTCCGCCTCTTCGCGGACGTCCAGCTTTTCGAACTGGCAGCCGATCGCCGCCGCAGTCTCCGCTCCGGCGGTCTGGTCGATATCGGTGAGGATGACGATGGCGCCCTCGTCATGGAAGCGCTCGGCGATCGCGCGGCCGATGCCCCGCGCTGCGCCGGTGACGACGCATGTCTTTGTATTCAGTCTTGGCATGTGAGCCTCGAATCTTGAGTCCCGTCGGCGGATTGCTCCGCTGGCGAAGGCCGCGTCAGCGGTGCCGCTGGATCATGTCGAAGACTCCCGTTCAGTTCAGCGCAGGCGCTCGATCGCCTGTGCCAGTGCCACGTACAGCTTGCCCATGTCCGACGACAGCAACGTCACCCCGAGCGGCGACCCGTCCCGCTGCGCCAGGATCGCGCGGAGCATTGCCTCGAAGTCGTGGATGTAGCGGTTCACCATCTCGCGGAACGCTTCGTCGTCGTCGTAGAGACCGGCGATCTCGCGGACTTCGCTCGCATCGAGAATGCGGACGGCGCGGCGGGTAAAGACCCCGCGGTCGCCCTTGAGATACGCGCCCCAGGCGCTGTCGGAGATTTCCGGCGCGATCGCCTTGGTGATGTCGATCGAGGCGGAGTTGAGCGATTCAATCAGCAGCGAAACGCGGCGCGCGAAGGTGTCGTTGTCCGCATCCTCGCGCTCGGTCCGCGCCTCTTCGATGCGCGTCTCGACGATCGCGGTCTGGTCGACGATCGCCTGGACTTCGCGAGCCAGCCGCTCGGTCGCGCCGGTTGCGGCATCGACCGCCGCGTCGGTGGCGTCGGTGAGCGCCTTGACCTGCCGCTCCACCGTATCGTTGGTCGCGCGCCGCATCGCATCGGCGCTGGCGGCGCCCAGCGCGGCTGCGGCTTCGGGAATGACCTTCGACAGCGTCTCGCGCGCCTTGTCGGCCGCGACCGCGGCGGTTTCGCGGACGCGGTGGAGCGCTTCGATCAACTGTGGCGCCGCGTCTTCGGCGAAATGCTGCGTGCGGCCGATCGCCTCGTCGACCATCTGGCCCAGCGCATCGGCCTTGGCGCGACCGGTGTTCAGCGTGTTGAGCAGGTCGGTCGAGAGCGTGTCGAGCACCTGGCGCTGTTCGCCGATGACGCCCGCGATCGCCTCGATCGCGTCGTGCGTGCTCTCCGCCGCGGTGACCAGCGCGAGCAGTTCGGGCCGCGCCGAGACGACGATGCTCTTGCTGGCGAGCACATGCAGATCGAGCCGGCCAAGCGCTTCGGGCATCGTCTCGTCGATTTCGCGTGCGGCTGCGTCTAGGGCGACCAGCAATGTTTCGGTCGTCGTGATGGTCCGGTGCGCCATCTCGTCGCCGGTGCGCAACGCTTCGGTCATCGCGTCCGCGGAGCCGCCCAGCGCGCTGATCGAGGCGGCGAGACCCTGGGTGCGCTCGGTACCGTGGCGGTGGAGTGCCTCGATCCGCGTCTCGACTTCGCCGAGCCCGGTATGGAGGTCGTCGACGATCCGCTCGCCGGCGTTGCGTTGCAGGTCGAGGCGGATCGCGACCCGCTCGATCGCGTCCTCGACGGTGGCGATGCGGCGGGCGAGCGCCTCGGCGCTGTCGCGGGCAGCGCTGTCGAGCGCGGCCTGGTTCGCGCCGACCATCGCCAGCATCGCGTCGCCCTGCGCGGCAATGCTCTTGCGGGCTTCGTCGACCGCGTCGGCGGTGCGATTGAGCAGCGCATCGACCGCGCCGGACATGCCGTCGGTGACCGATTCGAGGTGCGCGCCCGCGGTCTGGCTGGTCGCCTCCATGCGGACGATGTGCGCGGCCAGGCGTTGCGCCGCGCCGCTCGCCATCGTGTCGGCATCGCGGCCGCGCTCGGCGAGCGCGACGATCTGCGCGTCGAGCGCAGCGGCATGCTCGCTCGCGGACAGCCCGGTGCGTTCGAGCCGCTTGGCGACGTCGTCGATATCGGCCTGCGCGCGGGGAAGGGTAGCGATCAGCACGCCGAGGCTGGTCTGCGCGCCTGCGGTCGAGGTGGCGAGGTTGCGCGCGTGCGCGGCGGCCTGGTCGATTTCGGACACCATGCCGCGGCCGATCGCGGCGAGCTGCTCGGTCGCGCCGCCACCCATTGCCATCAGCGCGTCGAGCTGCTGGGCGAGTTGAACGCGGTTGGCGTCGATCGTGTTCGACAGAGCGGCGACGGTGCGCTCCAGGCTCGCGGCCTCGTCGCGCATCGCCTGTGCGGTGATACCGAAACGGCGGGCCTCGGTACGGCTGGTGCGCATCGCTAGCAGCCAGACGATGCCGACGAGCGCGGGGACGACGCAGAGCGCGGCGATGAACTGGACGAGTGCGACCGGCTCGATCGTGCCGAGCGAGCCGCGTGCGAGCCAGAGCATGCCGGCGAGCCAGACGACCACGACAGCCACGGCGATACCCGCGTAAAGAGGTCCGCGTTCTGCCGCAGGCTCTTGATAAACCTCGTCGAAACCAGGCTCGGTGACGGTATCGGACATATCTTCTATCACCGGATCCATCACGATGTCCGCGCGAATGGGATGGGCATTGCCTGCCGACGCGCGAAACCCGATCATTGACGAACCCCGTTCATGAACATCGGAAGTATCATGGATTGCCGCCCGACAAAACGGATGATGCGACGGTTCGGCGAACATCCGTCCGGTAAGCGGGGCGACACGGCGTATGATCGTGGCGGCATCGGCAAGCGGCGCCTGTCGTATTTGCGATAATGGATGCGATGCGGAGGGTTTCGTAACCTCGACCGGGTGTTTCTCGCCCGCAACGGCGAACCGAACCACGATGCGGGGCGGTTCGGCCGAACGCGAGGCTTTGCAGGACGGCGTGTACCGCCTAACAGCCTGCGATGCTTGCCGGTCTATTATTTGCAATACACGACGCCGACGATCGTCCCGATCGTCTGGCCGCGACACTGCCGTTCAGCGGCGTCACCCTCATCGAATACCAGGCGCGGCTGCTGATCGCGGCGGGCGTATCGCAGGTGATCATCGTCGTCGCGCGGATGACCCCGAACTGCTCGGCGCGATCAACCGCATCGGACGGCGCGGCGTGAGCGTCGATACGGTGCGCTCCGCGACCGAGGCGGTCGAGAAACTCCATCCCCTTGCGCGCATATTGATGCTCGGCGATGGGCTGGTCACCACGGAGGCGATCGTCAAGGCGATGGCCGGCGAAGAGGGCGATTGCCTGCTCGTCGTGCCGGAGGGCGATGCGGGCCCCGGCTTCGAGCGCGTCGGCGGACAGATGGCCTGGGCCGGTGTCGCGCGGCTGAGTTCGAGCCGGATCGCCGAGGTGGCGGCCCTGCCGCAGGATTGCGATCTCCAGTCCTCGTTGCTGCGATTGGCCGTCCAGTCTCGGGCGATCCATGTGCTGCTCCCGACCGACGCGGTGCGCGGCGGCCACGGGATCGAGCGTCAGGCGCGGACGCTGGAGGAGCGCGGGCGCGCGGTGCTGATGACGATCGTGTCGGGACGGCGCGGCTGGTTCGACCGCTTCGTACTCGCGCCAATCGCGCGGCTGGCGTTGCCGTTGCTGGTCGATCGCGGCGCGGCAGGGACGAGCGTCGGTGCGGCCGGGCTGGCGCTCGGCATCGCCGGGCTGGTGACGATCGGCTTCGGGTTCTCGTCGATCGGGCTGGTGGTGGCGTTGGTTGGCAGCATCGCGCTGGCGCTCGGCTCGGTGTTGAGCGGCCTTCGCGATGAGGCACCGATGGCGCGCTGGCAGACGCTTGCGATCGCCGGCGTCGTCGCAGCGGCGATCCTGGTCTTCGCGTTCTTCGTCAGCGGCTATGCGGGCGACAATACCGCGCTTGCGATCGGCACCGCGACGGTCGCGATCGGTGGACTGGCCGAGCGCGCCATCCTCGAGCGCGAGCGCCGGCTGTGGTGGGGTAGTCCGGCGGCGTATCTGCTGGTCGTCGCAGTGTTCGCATTGATCGGATTTCCGGTGTTCGGACTGGGCATGACGGCGGTCTATGCGACCGCTACGCTGGCGGCGGCAATCGAGCGATTGCGTCGCGCGCCTTAGGCGTACCTTAACGACCGGAGGCTAAGCACGGGATCATGTCGGTCGGCCCAACGATGCAAGACGCTATGCCGTCCTATGATCCAATGCAGCGAGCCGAGGCTGCGCGCCTGCGGGCCGAGACGCGGCTGGCCGGGACGATCACCGATTTTTCCTCGATGCGGAAGCACGGATCGACGATCGCACGCGGCTGATGCTGGCACAGGTGCTCGGTGCAATCGTCGGGGCGATCGAATGGGATATACGGCGGCATGCGGCGCGGTTGCTGGCCGGTGCCGGCGCGACGGCGGCGGGCGAGGCGATCCTGAAGGCGGGCGTGGGCACCGTCCTGCAACGGCTGACACGTGCGGGTCTGCTGCGTGACGAAGACCTGATGGACGAACTGATCGCCCGCGTCCGCCACGATCTGATCGCGGCGTCGCTACCTGTCGAGGTGGCGGAACCCGAGGAGGCGAGCTTGCTCGTACGTTTGGCCGGTGTGCCCGACAGCGTCGTGGCGTCGGCGGCATCGGCATTGCTCGCGGCGGAAAGCCGGCGGCGGGTAGCGAACGAGCAGGGTGCGGTCGGAGGCAGCGAACTGCCCGCGGAGCTGCACCACCGACTGGTCTGGTGGGTGGCCGCAGCGATCCGCGACGGCTTAACGTCGGCGACCCGCGAGAGCGACCGCGCGATCACCGATGCCGCACAGCGCAGCCTGGCGGCACATGACGAGGGTGAGCGGCCCGATGCGGTGGCGGCACGGCTCGCGGCGGCGCTCGATGCGCGGCCCAACGAGTTGGCGGCGGTGCTGGTCGAATCGATCGGCGACCGGCGGCTGTCGCTGTTTGTCGCGGTGCTGGCGCATGCGCTGGGCATCGCGTTCGATCAGGCGCGGGCGATCACGCTCGATCCCGACGGCGACCGGCTTTGGCTTGCGCTGCGTGCGCTTGACATGGATCGGCCGACGATCGCCCGAATAGGCCTCGCGCTGTCGGAGGCGGATCCGCGCCGGGATATCGAGCAGTTCGCGGACGCGCTCGACGCGATCGTTTCGATCGGCGTGGAGGATGCGCGCGCGTCGATCGCGCCGCTTGCACTCGACCGTGATTTTCGGATGGCGTTGCGCGCGCTGGCGCGTACGGATCGGCGATGAGCCTGTTCGATCCATCGACCGAAAGCCCGATCGCGCACGGCATCGTCGCGCCCGACGGATCGCTGTCGTTCGCGGACCCGGCATTGATCGCACTCAACCAGCGGGCCGGCGGGATGCGCGGGGCGCCGCTCGCCGTGCCGCAGCTGGCGACGATCGTGCGGCTTGCGCGGCGACTGGGCATCGTCGTGTCGCGTGGCGTGGTGGTCGCCGACGACGAAGCCGATTTCGATCTCTGGGTGCGCGCGCAACCGGATGGCGAGAACGTGCGGCTGACGGTCAGCGGCTGGCGCGAGATCGCCGCGTGGCGTCCGACCCGGCCGGCACCCGGTGCGCAGGATGATTTTCTCGGCAGCGAGACCGATTGGCGGTGGGAGACCGACGCGGCGTTGCGGCTGACGTTCGTGACGCTGGATGCCGGGCCGAAGCATGGTTTCGACGCGTTCGCGCTGCTCGGCCAGCCGCTGACGGCGATGTTCGCGCTCGATACCGGAACCGACGGGACGTTGCCGATCCTCGATTCGCTCGCCCGGCGCCGGCCGGTGACGGCGCAACCCGCGCGGCTGCGGAGTTCTGGGCGCGCGGTGACGCTGACCGCGACCGTTCGGCACGATGCCTCGGGGGATTTCGCAGGGTTCGTCGGTACGGCGCGCATGGCGGTCGAGGACGTCGCACCGCCCGACGAAACCGCGACGCTCTCGCCGACCTTCACGAGTGGCCTGGACAAGGCGTTGCGCATTCCCCTCGCGCGGATCGTCGCCAACGCCGACAGCATCAATGCGCAGGCGGATGGTCCGGTGCAGGGCGACTATGCCGATTACGCGGCGGATATCGCCAGCGCCGGGCGCCATCTGCTCGAACTGGTCGATGACCTAGTCGATCTCCAGGCGGTCGAGCGGCCCGATTTCACGCTGCTGCCCGAGCCGATCGACCTTGCCGATGTCGCCCGTCGCGCGGCGGGGCTGTTGTCGGTTCGCGCGGCCAATGCGGATGTCACGATCGCGCGACCACCGGTCGACATGCGTGTCGCTGCGCTCGGCGATTTCCGGCGCGTGTTGCAGATCCTCGTCAACCTCGTCGGCAACGCGGTGCGCTATTCGCCGCGCGGCGCGCAGGTCATCGTCACCGTGACGCGTACCGAAAGCCACGCCGTCGTCGTGGTGGCGGACAAGGGCAAGGGCGTCGCGCCCGAGGATCAGGTCCGAATTTTCGAGAAGTTCGAACGGGTCGACCCGTCGGAGGCCGGCGGCAACGGGCTCGGCCTGTATATCGCACGGCGTCTCGCGCGGGCGATGCAGGGGGATCTGACGGTCGAGAGCGCACCCGGCGAAGGCGCGCGCTTCGTCCTGACGTTACCGGCGGATCCGGCGCGCCACTAATATCAGCGCAAGGCCGAATGCGGCGAGGAACGCGCCGCGATCCGCCCATGGCCGCTGGTCGAGCATGAAGCTCGACTGCGGCCAATGGACGTAACCCAGCCCCTGGCCGATCCAGAGCAGACCCATCAGCGCGCTGAGCACGCCGACGACCATCAGGATCGGCCGGAGCGTTTTCATCAGCGCGACGCCATCGGAACGTAGTCACGCGCGGTCGGGCCGCTGCACAGCTGGCGCGGGCGGCCGATCTTCTGGTCTGGATCGGTGATCATCTCGTTCCACTGCGCGACCCAGCCGACGGTGCGGGCGAGCGCGAACAGGACGGTGAACATCGAGGTCGGGAAGCCGATCGCCGACAGGATCACACCCGAATAGAAATCGACGTTCGGGAACAGCTTCTTCTCGATGAAGTACGGATCGTTCAGCGCCAAACGCTCGAGTTCGATCGCGACGTCGAACACGGGATCGGTGACGCCCAGTTCGCCGAGCACTTCCTTGACGGTCGTCTGCATGACGGCTGCGCGCGGATCGTAGTTCTTGTAGACGCGGTGACCGAAGCCCATCAGGCGGAACGGATCGTTCTTGTCCTTGGCGCGGGCGATGTACTCGGGGATGCGGTCGACGGTGCCGATCTCATGCAGCATGTTGAGCGCGGCCTCGTTGGCGCCGCCATGTGCCGGGCCCCAGAGGCAGGCGATCCCGGCCGCGATGCACGCGAACGGGTTGGCGCCCGACGAGCCGGCGAGACGGACGGTCGAGGTCGACGCGTTTTGCTCGTGATCGGCGTGGAGGATGAAGATGCGGTCCATCGCCTTTTCGACGATCGGGTTCACGACATACTTCTCGGCCGGCACGCCGAACGTCATCTTCAGGAAATTGCCGGTGTAGCTCAGCGTGTTGTCCGGATAGACGAACGGCTGGCCGACGCTATACTTGTACGCCATCGCGGCGATCGTCGGCATCTTGGCGATCAGGCGGTGCGACGCGATCACGCGCTGTGCCGGATCGTGGATGTCGGTCGAATCGTGATAGAAGGCCGACAGCGCGCCGACGACGCCGCACAGGATCGCCATCGGATGCGCATCGCGGCGGAAGCCGCGGAAGAACTGCGCGAGCTGCTCGTGGACCATCGTGTGGCGCGTGATCGTGTTGGAGAAGTTCGCCAGCTCGTCCGCGCTTGGCAGTTCGCCGTTGAGGAGCAGATAGGCGACTTCCATGAAGTTCGACTGCTCTGCCAGTTCGCCGATCGTGTAGCCGCGGTGCAGCAGCGTGCCCGCGTCACCGTCGATATAGGTCAGCTTCGACTGGCACGACGCCGTCGAGGTGAAGCCCGGATCATAGGTGAAATTGTCCGTCTGTGCGTACAGCTTGCGGATATCGATGACGTCGGGTCCGACCGTTCCGGACATCACCGGATAATCGAAATCCTTGCCGTCGACCTTGAGGGTTGCGGTCTCGCTCATGCTTGTATCCTTCCTCGAAATCTTATCAGCTAGCCATCCGGTCGGCGATCCGACCGAGGCTCTCGTCGCGCCCGAGCAGGTCGAGCACGTCGAATATTCCCGGTGACGTCTTGCGTCCCGTCAGTGCAGCACGAAGCGGCTGTGCGACCTGCCCGAGTTTGACGCCCGGGCTTCGGCCGCGCGCCGTACCGCACCTTCGAGCGCTTCCGTATCCCACTTGTCGAGCGCGTCAAGTTCAGCATGCGCATTCGCCAAAATCGCACTCGCTTCACCCTGTAAAAGGCTCGCTGCGGCGTCATCCATCGCCAAAGGACGCTGGCTGAACAGGAAATTCGATCCTTCGGCCAGCTCGTTCAGGTTTGCTGCACGGGGCTTCAGGACCGGCATCGCGCGAGTCAGAAGCGCCAATCCGCCGTCCGGCAAACCGTGACCGAGCCGGTCGGCCGCAAGCTGCGCCAGCCGCGCATCGTCGGCCTCGCGAATATAATGGCCGTTGAGATTCTCTAGCTTTTTGAGATCAAAGCGCGAGGGCGACTTGCCGACACCCGACAGGTCGAACCACTCGACCGCCTGCTCGCGGCTGATGATTTCGTCGTCGCCGTGACCCCAGCCGAGCCGGAGCAGGTAATTGTCGAACGCCTCGGGCAGGATCCCCATCTCGTCGCGATACGCCTCGATGCCGACCGCTCCGTGACGCTTCGACAGTTTGGCACCATCCGGGCCGTGGATCAGCGGGATGTGCGCGTAGATCGGCTCGGGCCAGCCCATCGCGCGGTAGATCGGCAACTGGCGGAACGCGTTGTTGAGATGATCGTCGCCGCGGATGACGTGCGTGACGCCCATGTCGTGATCGTCGACGACGACGGCGAGCATATAGGTCGGCGTACCGTCCGAACGAAGCAGGACGAGGTCGTCGATCTCTTCGTTCTTGACCGTGACGGACCCTTGCACGCGGTCCTCGATCGTGACGGCGCCTTCCTGCGGCGCGCGCAGGCGGACGACATGCGGAAGATCAGGGGCGTCGCTCGCCGGGCGATCGCGCCACGGGCTGCGGATGCGCAGCGGCTTCTTCGCGGCCTGCGCCTCGGCGCGCATCGCGGCGATCTCGTCGTTGGTCATGTAGCAGCGATAGGCATGCCCATTTGCCACCATTTCGTGTGCGACCTGCGCGTGGCGCTCGGCGCCGGCGAACTGCATGACGACGTCGCCGTCCCAGTCGAGCCCGAGCCAGCGCATACCGTCGATGATCGCGTCGATCGCCGGCTGGGTCGAGCGGACCCGGTCGGTATCCTCGATCCGCAGCAGGAATTTACCCCCGTTCGCCTTTGCGAACAGCCAGTTGAACAGCGCGGTGCGCGCGCCGCCAAGATGCAGGAACCCCGTCGGCGACGGAGCGAAACGGGTAACCACGGGTGCGGCCGAATTGGCGGTGCCCGTATCAGATATTGCGCCCAACCGCGGGTGCTCCCAGACTGATGAAACAATGGAGAAACGATGGCCATGACAGCCGTCGCCGCCCCTAGCATGCGTCCTTGGCGGCGACAAATGGGCGTGCCGCGATGGGGGGCTGTCGTTTGGCTTGCTGTCGTCGGGCTGGCCGTGGAACGCTGGCTGGAGGCGGAGCGCGACCAGCTGGTGTTGTGGCTGCCGGTGATGCTGGGCGGCGGGATCGCTTTGTGGTTCGCGTTGCCGGACCCGGCAGCGTGGTGCGTCGCGATCCTGCTGCTGGTGGCGAGTGGGTTGGCGTGTCTGGCCTTGGGGCAGGGCGGGCGTGCGGCGCGCGCGCTGGCGATCGGGTTTCTGACGACTGCGCTGGGGCTCGGGCTGATCTGGGCGCGGTCGGAATGGGTGGCGCGGCCGGTTCTGGGCGGTCCGACGATCGCGCGTTTCTCGGCGAAGGTCGAGGCAATCGAGCCGCTGGTGGCGCGCAAGTTGGTTCGGTTGACGGTATTGCCGATTGGGAACGGGGTCGAGCCCGACGGGCAGCCGGTCGCCTTGCCGTACCGCGTCCGCGTCAATCTGGCGGAAGCGGATGCGCCGAAGCTGCTGGGGACGGGGGCGGTCATCCAGTTGCGGGCACGGCTGATGCCACCACCGCTTCCCGCGGTGCCGGGCGCGTACGATTTTGCACGCGTCGCGTGGTTCGGCGGGATCGGTGCGACCGGGCGTGGCTTCGCACCGGTCGTCGTGACGAGGTCGAGCAGATCGGGTGCTGGCATCCGCGTCGCGCTCTCGCACCATATCGTCTCGCGGCTGGATGGCAGTGCGGGCGGCATCGCCGCGGCGCTTGCGACGGGCGATGTCGGCGCGATCAGTGAGGAGGATTCAGAGGCGATGCGCCGGGCGGGTCTCGCGCATTTGCTGTCGGTGAGCGGGCTGCACATCACGGCTGCGGTCGCCGCGACGATGCTGATCGTGTTGCGGCTGCTGGCGCTCAGTCCGTGGTTGGCTTTGCACGCGCGACTGCCGTTGATCGCCGCGCTGGCGGGTGCGGCGGCGGCGATCGGCTATACGTTGCTGACTGGCAGCCAGGTGCCGACGATCCGGTCGTGCGTCGCCGCGTTGCTCGTGCTGGCGGCGCTGGCGATGGGACGCGAGGCGATGACGCTGCGGCTCGTCGCGGCGGGGGCGACGTGCGTCATGCTGGTGCTGCCTGAATCGGCAGCCGGGCCGAGCTTCCAACTTTCGTTCGCGGCGATCACCGCGATCATGGCGCTGCACGAACATCCGGTGATCCGCGCGTTCTTCGGGCCGCATGACGAGGGGCGGGGGCGCAAGCTGGCGCGGGGCGTCGCGTCGTTGTTGCTGACGGGGCTGCTGGTCGAATTCGCGTTGATGCCGATCGCGGTCTATCACTTCCACAAGGCTGGGCTGTACGGCGCGTTTGCGAACATCGTCGCGATCCCGCTGACAACGTTCGTGGTAATGCCGCTGGAGGCGTTGGCGCTGCTGCTCGACGTCGGCGGCGTGGGCGCGCCGGTCTGGTGGCTAGTGCAGCGGTCGCTCGATGCGCTGTTGTGGCTAGCGCATATCGTCGCCGACGCGCCGGGTTCGGTGCGATCCTTGCCCGCGATGCCGACGGCGGCGTTTGCGCTGATGATCGTTGGTGGCATCTGGATCGCGTTGTGGCGGACGCGGTTGCGGCGACTGGGACTGCTGCCGCTCGCCGCCGGTGCGATCTGGGCGTTGACGACACCTGCGCCTGACGTTCTCGTTACGGGAGATGGGCGCCATGTCGCGGTGCGGACGGCGGCGGGGCTGGCTATGCTGCGCGACAGGGCCGGCGATTATACGCGCGACATGCTCGCCGAGAATGGCGGGGCGGATGGTGAGCCGCTCCTGCTCGCGGACCAGCCCGATGCACGATGCAGCCGCGATCTTTGCGTTACCGATATTGCTGCACGGGGACGGATGTGGCGGATCCTCGCGACCCGCAGCGCCTATATGGTGCCGATCACGGAGCTGATAGCCGCCTGTCGCAGCGCGGACGTTGTTGTCAGCGAGCGCGGTCTGCCGAAACGCTGTAGCCCGCGGTGGTTGAAACTGGACCGCCGCGTGTTGCGCCGAACGGGCGGCGTTGCGCTGACCCTGGGGACCGGGACGGTCGTTACGATACTGACTGCGGGCGATCGCCATCCCTGGCGCGATCCGCCCGTGCTCGAACGTCCCTCGCATAGTTTCAGATCGCGGCCCGCTCGGTTCCAAGATGCGACGTCCGGGTTTCGGGCCGGCCGAGGCCGCAGGAAGTACGATGTTCACGCGAAGGCGCGGAGGCGCGAAGGTGTTGCGGTTCGGGAGACCGTCCCGAACTCCATGAAGGACTGAGGAGCGTCGTCGTCTTGACCGCTTCGAGGTGGAGATAGGCGCCCCCCAAGCGCAACATCTTCGCGCCTTTGCGCCTTCGCGCGATCCAAATCACCAGCCGACGCGCGCGCTGGCCGGCCGATAAATTTTCACGCGGAGACGCGGAGGCGCGGAGGCGCGGAGGCGCGGAGGCGCGGAGCAGTGTCTTAGGCGACGAACCGGACCAGGTTAAAGACTATCCGCTCGTCCCTCCCGCGGTCATTTTAAACCGCAAGGTTCTACCCAAGCGAAACACCTCCGCGTCTCCGCGCGAACATATTCTTCATGCTGCGCAAAGCAAGTGCTAGCGCTTCAGTCGTAGCGGCGGAGGATGCCGGAGAGTTTGCCCTGCACGCGGACCTGGGCTGGGGCGTAGCGTTGGGGGTCGTAGGCGCGGTTGGCGGGGTCGAGGCGGACCATGGCGCCTTCGCGGCGGAAGTATTTCAGGGTGGCTTCGCTGTCCTCGATCAGCGCGACGACGATCTCGCCGTCGCGGGCGGTCTCGGTACGGCGGATCAGGGCGTAGTCACCGTCGAGGATGCCGGCTTCGACCATCGAGATCGCCGGAGACTTCGAGCGCATAGTGTTCGCCAGTGCCAAGCAGCGCAGCGGGGACGGCGAGCATCGTGCTGCCTTCGAACGCCTCGATCGGGACGCCGGCGGCGATGCGGCCGTGGAGGGGATCTCGATGACGTCGTTGGCCGGTTGCGGCGTCGCGGCGGTGGGGGCCGCCTTGACGTTCGATGCCTTCGACGGCGCCTTTTTCTCCGCACGCTCCGGCATGCGCAGCACTTCGAGCGCGCGCGCGCGTTCGGCAGGCGGCGGATGAAGTTGCGCTCCTCGAGCGCGCTGATCAGACGGTGGACGCCCGATTTCGACTTGAGGTCGAGCGCGTCTTTCATCTCCTCGAACGACGGCGAGACGCCGGTTTCATTGAGGCGATCGTTGATGAAGCAGACGAGTTCGTGCTGCTTGCGCGTGAGCATGGCGGTTCTCCGTCCGGAACAGACTGGGAACTTCTATGGAACATAATTAACGCCGTCAAGCGCTCGTATCACGCGATAACGAGGATTTCCGCCGATTCGCCTGTCCGTGCGACCGGCGCGTTGCCGGCGCGGACGATCAGGCAGGTCGAGCGCGCCAGTGTCAGCAGCATCGAGCTGTCCTGGATCGTCGAGGCATAGGCCTTGCCGTCGCGCAGTTCGGCGCGGAGATAGTCGGTGCGGGCATTGTTGGCGGGGAGGTCTTCGCCGAGCAGCGCGTGGGTCGACTGGGGAAGCGGGTCGCGCGCCCCGGCCATGTGCGCGACGACCGGCTTCACGAACAGCGTTGCGGTGACGAACGCGGATACCGGGTTTCCGGGGAGGCCGAGCACCATCATTTCGCCGATCCGGCCGGCCATCATCGGCTTGCCGGGGCGGAGCGCGATCCGCCAGAAATCTATCGTGCCGCCGGCCGTCTCGATTGCGGGGCGGACGAGGTCGTGATCGCCCACCGAGGCGCCGCCAGTGGTGACGAGCAGGTCGGCCTGGACGCTGGCGAAGGCCTCGCGCAGGACTTCGAGATTGTCAGGAAGGATGCCGAGGTCGACGATGTCTACGGGCATGTCGGCGAGCATTGCCGCCAGCATGATGCCGTTCGATTCGGGCAGTGCGACGCCGTCGGTCGTCGAGCCGGGGGGACGAGTTCGTCTCCGGTGGCGGCGACGGCGACGCGGACGCGGCGGTTGAC
Organism: Sphingomonas sp. AC411; assembly: GCF_979253035.1. NCBI lineage: Bacteria > Pseudomonadati > Pseudomonadota > Alphaproteobacteria > Sphingomonadales > Sphingomonadaceae > Sphingomonas > Sphingomonas sp. AC411. The sequence goes on from NZ_CEEDAQ010000001.1 coordinate 1,000,764, forward strand.
GGTGAGGCTGCCGTGGCCGCCGGTCGCGGCGACGGCGATGCGCGCGGGGCTGAGGCGGTCGCCGGCGGCTATTAGGCGGGTGCCAGTCGAGAAGTCGAGGCCTTTGCGGCGGGTGTTGCGGCCGAACGTCGCCGGGCCTTCGCCGGCTAGGATCAGCGTTGCGCCGTCCCGTTCGGCCTCTTCCTGGACCATGACGGTGTCGGCGCCGTCGGGCATCGCTGCGCCGGTGAAGATCTCGCGTGGCTTCTCCGGGGGCGACTTTGCCGATGAAGGGGCGGCCGGCGGCGCTTTCGCCGATTACTTTCCAGGGGCCGGGGAGGTCCGCGAAACGGATCGCGTAGCCGTCCATCGCCGAGAGGTCGGCGGCGGGTTGCGTGCGGTGGGCGAGGATGTCCTCTGCGGCCCAGCGGCCGGCGGCGGCGAGCAGGGGAACGGTCTCGCTGCCGACCCGCGGGGCCATGGCGAAGAGGCGAGTTTGGGCTTCGGCGACGGGGACGAGGTTCATGCGTAAGACTCTGTTTTCGGGCGTTTCTGAAAAGTGAAGTATAGGAAGTATAGACGCTGGGAACGGTTTGGCGGTTTTGTCTCGGGGCGGTTTCGTATGGAAGCGCAGGGTTCGTGGGTATGTTCCGTGCTTTGCCATGGGCCTGGTGTGTAGGACAGGTGTTGTTGGGTTAGCGGGGCGTGCGGTGCGGGCCGTTACTGGCGCTATCTGCGCTGGTAGATATCGAATTGTAGCGCCTGCCTCCTTGTTCTCCCGCGAAGGCGGGAGCCCAGGCTGGGTCCCCGCCTTGGCGGGGAAACAAGGGTGGGTGGATGGCGGTCGCTATAATGTTGGCTTTCCCAACCGGCCCCGGCCTTCGCCGGGGTGGGGTGAGTTCGCTTGGCCAGCGCGTGTTCATCCTTGGCGGGGCTTTGTTTGGGGGAAAGAGACACCAGATCAGTATGATGACACGTTATACGCCTCGGGCGAAAGACAGGATCGGGGCGGCAGTAGGTGCGGTGCTGCTGCCGGGGATGCTTGGTTATGCGCTGCTATCGGGGCTGGTGGTGACGATGCCGGCGGCGGTGAGCGATGCGCTGAAGGTGTTCGATGCGGCGCCGCTTCCGCCACCGCCGCCCGAGGAGAAGGTCAGGCCTCGGCCTTCGCCTAGCCGCAAGCCCGAAGGGGCTGCGTCGCCACCTAATTTGAAGTCGAAGGCTACCGAGGTGGTGGCGCCGCCGCCGATCGTGCCGGTGGTCGTGCCGCCGCCTGTCGTGGTGGCGGAGAAGGCTGGGGTCGGTGCGGAGGCGACTTCGGGGGCTTCGAACGTTCGTGGGCCGGGGACCGGGAGTGGCGGGATCGGTAATGGGACCGGGAGCGGGGGGTATGGCGATGGCGACGGCGGCGGGGTGAGGAGACGCCGCCGGAGTGGCGCAGCGGGCGGTTGCGGGACTCGGATTATCCGCGCGAGGCCGCGGAGACGGGAATCCGGGGTCGGGTGTTCGTGCGGTATCTGGTCCAGACCAATGGGCGGGTGTCGCGGTGCCGGGTGACGCGGTCTAGCGGGAGCCGGGTGCTGGATGATCTCACGTGCCGGCTGATCGAGCAGCGGTTTCGGTATGACCCTTCGCTGGATGCGGCGGGGCGGCCGGTGGAGTCTACGATCGTGGAGAGCCACGACTGGTCTATGGATGGGGATTGATGGGCCATAGCCGAGCGCGTTCTGTTTGGCTTGCCCTCACCCTCGCCGCCTTTGGCGTCTTTCCCTCTCCCCTTTGGGGAGAGGGTTTCTTTACGCGGTCCAGTTGCCGGATTTGCCGCCGGATTTTGCTCGGACGCGGATGTCTGAGAGGACCATTGTTTGGTCGATGGCCTTGGCCATGTCGTAGATCGTGAGGAGCGTGACCGTTGCGGCCGTCAGGGCCTCCATCTCGACGCCGGTCTTGCCTTCGGTCGATGCGGTGGCGGTGGCGGTTACGCCGGTTTCGTCGACGACTAGGTCGATCTCGACCTTGGTCAGCGGGAGCGGGTGGCATAGCGGGATCAGATCGCTGGTGCGCTTGGCGGCCATGATGCCGGCGACGCGGGCTACCGCGAGGACGTCGCCCTTTCGCGGTGCCAGCGCCGATCGCCGCGGCGGCTACGGCGGACATGGTGATGCGGCCGGAGGCGATGGCCTCGCGGGCGGTGACCGCCTTGCCGGCGACGTCGACCATGCGGGCCGCGCCGGCTTCGTCGATGTGGGTGAGGCCGGTCATCCGACGAGGCGCGCGTTGCGGCTTCGACGTCGTCCTGGCGCATGAGCGCTTCGCCGATCAGGAAGCAGTGGATGTCGTGCTCGGCCATCGCGTCGAGTTCGGCACGCGTCGTGAGTCCGCTTTCGGCGACGAAGGTGCAGTCCTTGGGCGCCTTGCCGACAAGGTCGTAGGTGCGCTGGAAGTCGACGGTGAAGTCGCGCAGGTCGCGGTTATTGACGCCGATCAGCCGCGACTTGAGCCGCAGCGCGCGCTCCATCTCGTGCGCGTCGTGGACCTCGACCAGCACGTCCATCCCGCATTCGAGCGCGGACGCCTCGATCTCAGCCATCTGGATGTCGTCGAGCGCGGCGACGATAATCAGGATGCAGTCGGCGCCGATCGCGCGCGCCTCGGTCGACTGCCACGGGTCGACCATGAAGTCCTTCCGTAGGACCGGGATCGAAACTGCGTCGCGTGCGGCGGTCAGATAGGCGTCGGATCCCTGGAACCACTTTTCGTCGGTCAATACGGACAGGCACGCGGCGCCACCGGCTTCATAGGCGCGGGCGTGCGCGACGGGGTCGAAGTCGGCGCGGATCAGACCTTTCGAGGGCTGGCCTTCTTGACTTCGGCAACTAGCGCGTAGCCGGTCTTGGCGTCCAGTGCAGCGCGGAAGCCGCGCGGTTTCGACATGCGGGCAATGCCGGCGTCGATATCGGCGAGCGACGTCGTGGCTTTCCGCGCAGCGACTTCGGCGCGCTTGGTCTCGAGGATACGGTCGAGCATGGTCATGTCAGTAGGCGATCCAGCGGGCGAGCAACGCGTCGGCGCTGCCGGTGTCGAGGGCGGCGGCGGCTTGGGCGGCGCCATCGACGAGAGTGGGGACGGTGCCGGCGACCATCAAGGCGGCGGCGGCGTTGAGCAGGACGGCGTCGCGGTAGGGTCCCACCTCGCCCTTGAGCAGGCGGCGGAGCGCGTCGGCGTTGTGGGTCGCGTCGCCGCCGCGGATATCGGTGATCGCGTGCCGGGTGAGGCCGGCGTCTTCGGGCGTGATCCTGGCGGGGAGCGCGACGCTGCCGACCGAGGCGACGATGCTGGGGCCGGCGCCCGAGATTTCGTCGAGGCCTTCTTCGCCCGACACGACGAGCGCGGCTTCGGTGCCGAGCTGTTCGAGCGCGTCGGCGTAGAGCGTGACGTAGTCGGGGCGGGCGATGCCGATCAGCTGGCGGGTGGTGCCGGCCGGGTTGGCGAGCGGGCCCATCAGGTTGAAGATCGTGCGCTTCCCGATGCGCTGGCGGATCGGGGTGACGCGCTTCATCGCCGGGTGGTGATTTGCGGCGAACAGGAAGGCGATGCCGATCTCGTTGAGGCTCGCCTCGGCGGTGGCGCCGGCGCGGTCCATGTTGAGGCCGAGGACTTCGAGAGTGTCCGCGGCGCCGGCCTTGCTGGAGGCGGCGCGGTTGCCGTGCTTGGCGACGGGTACGCCGGTCGCGGCGACGACGAGCGCGACCGCGGTCGAGACGTTCAAGGTGTGGTGGCCGTCGCCGCCGGTGCCGCAGACGTCGATCGCGCCGGCGGGGGCGTCGATCGGGATCATCCGGTTGCGGAGCGCGCGGGCGGCTTCGGCGATCTCGATGCTGGTCTCGCCGCGGGTGGCGAGATCGGTGAGAAAGGTGGCGATCGCGTCATCGCTGGCGCGTGCGTCGAGGATGTCGGCGAACGCTTCTCGGGCGGATTCGCGCGAGAGGTGGGATGTGGGGTCGGGAAGGTTCATATTCCCCTTCCGCTTGCGGGAGGGGTTAGGGGAGGGGCTTCTTGTCTAGCAGACGTCGTGGGTGCGGCGCTGCCCTCCCCGACCCCTCCCGCAGGCGGGAGGGAGTTGGTGGGGGATGCCGGCCATCTTCAGGAAATTGGCGAGCATTTCGTGGCCGTGTTCGGTCGCGATGCTTTCCGGGTGGAACTGGACGCCGTGGATCGGCAGCGTCTTGTGGCGGAAGCCCATGACGGTGCCGTCCTCTGCGGTCGCGTTTACCACCAAGGTCTCCGGCACCGCGTTGACGATCAGCGAGTGATAGCGCGTGGCGATGAAGGGGAGGGCAAACCGGCGTACAGCCCGGTATCGTCGTGGAGCACCGGCGAGGTCTTGCCGTGCATGAGCCCCCGCGCTCGACCTTGCCGCCGAAATGCTGGCCGATCGCCTGGTGGCCGAGGCACACGCCAAGCAACGGCTTGCCGGCATCCGCGCAGGCGGCGACGAGATCGAGGCTCACGCCCGCCTCGGTCGGCGTGCAGGGGCCGGGGAAATGAGGAACGCGTCCGCGCCCGACGACAGAGCCTGCCCGGCGGAGATCGCATCGTTGCGGACGACCTCCACCTCGGCACCCAGTTCCATCAGATAATGGACGAGGTTCCAGGTGAAGCTGTCGTAATTGTCGACGACGAGGATCATGGCGCCGCCATAGCCTAAGCGGGGCGCGGTGCAACATGGCAGCGGCACCGCATGTTACGCTCCATCAACCGCTCTGCGACCGATTGCCCTAATTCCGCCATCGAACAGTCGCGGATCGTCGGGGCCCTTCCTATATCGTAAGCGCAGGCGGCGCATCATTCAGCGCGGAGCAATGCCGCGTGACGGACGTTATCCGTTCAAAGGAGCCTTAACCGATGTTACGTACCGTCGTCGTCGCTGCACTGATCGCACTTCCCGGCATGGCGTATGCCCAGGACGCGCAGGTCGACACCCCGCCCCAGCGTATCCGAAGCGTCACGCTGACCGGCGACCAGAAATGTCCGAAGTCGAGCGGCGGCGAGATCGTCGTCTGCTCCACGCTCGACCAGCCCTATCGCATTCCGAAATCGTTGCGCGACGACAAGCCGATCGCCGCGCAGAACCAGAGCTGGGTAAACCGCGCGGCAACGATGGATCAGATCGGGCGGGTCGCCGGCGGGTTGCCGGATACGTGCTCGGCGGTAGGGACCGGGGGCCAGTCTGGCTGCTTCATGCAGCGTAACCAGGCGTATGCGGCCGAGCGCCGTGCGCCCGCTAGCGAGACGAACACCACGCCGTAAGCTTTTGTCAGTTGGACGGTTGCCTAGCCAAAAACAACGCCCCCGGCGAAGGCCGGGGCCCAATTGGGGGACGGTAGCCATGGAGGTTGCGGTGCGTTACCGCGACCTCCACTGGGGCCCGGCCTTCGCCGGGGTTGTTTGGTTATCGAGTTCCGGCCCACCTTGTTCGTGGGCACATAGCCTTACTGACCGAAGCCCGGCGCTTTCGCCCGGCTGACGGCCTCGCGGGCGGCGGCGAGGATCGCGCCGGCCTTCGCCTCGCACTCGCGCTGTTCGTATTCGGGGACGCTATCGGCGACGATGCCGGCACCCGCTTGGACGTGGATCATCCCGTCCTTCACCACCGCCGTCCGCAACACGATGCACGAATCCATCGATCCGTCGGGAGAGAAATAGCCGACCCCGCCCGCGTACGCGCCGCGACGTTCGGGCTCGAGTTCGGCAATGATCTGGCAGGCGCGCACTTTCGGCGCGCCGCTGACGGTGCCGGCGGGGAAGCCAGCGAACAGCGCGTCGAGCGCGTCCTTGTCGGGGAGAGCGTGCCGACGACGTTCGAGACGATGTGCATGACGTGGCTGTAGAATTCGACACCGTAGCTGGCAGTCACCTTCACCGAGCCCGGCGAAGCGGCGCGGCCGACGTCGTTGCGGCCGAGATCGAGCAGCATCAGGTGTTCCGCGCGCTCCTTGGGGTCGGCGAGCAGGCTGATGCGGTTTGCCTCGTCCTCGGCGGCGGTCTTGCCGCGGGGGCGGGTGCCGGCGATCGGGCGGATCGTCACTTCGTTGTCGCGGACGCGGACGAGAATCTCGGGGCTGGAGCCGATCAGCGCGAAGCCGGGGAGGTCGAGATGATAGAGGAACGGTGACGGGTTGATGCGGCGTAGCGAGCGATACAGCTCGAACGGCGGCAGCGAGAACGGCGTGCTGAAGCGCTGGGCGAGCACCACCTGGAAGATGTCGCCGGCGAGGATATAGTCCTTCGCGGTGGCGACCATCTCGCCGTAGCGGCCCTCGGGCAGTGCGGGCGTGTATTCGGGCTCGGCAACGTCGGCGCGGATCGGTGCGGGGACGGGCGTGCTGGCGAGCTTGGCGGCCACCGCGTCCAGCCGCTCTTCCGCCTCGGTCACGATCGCGTCGACATCACGCGCAGGATCCGGCCACGCCGGCGCGACGAGGTACAGCGCATCGGTCAGGCGATCGAACACGAGCACGACGGTCGGTCGCACGAAGATCATGTCGGGCAGGCCGAGCGGATCGACCGGCTGCTGCGGCAGGTCCTCGACCAGCCCGATCGTCTCATAGCCGAAATAGCCCACGAGACACGCGAGCGCGCGGGGCAGCTCGGCGGGAACCTCCGCGCGGCATTCGGCGACGAGCATCCGAAACGCGTCGAGGGTCGGCACCGCGCACGGCTCGAACGTCTCGCGATCGGTCGCCCAATGGCGGTTGATCTCGGCACGGTGGCCGTGCGCGCGGAACAGGAGGTCGGGGGCGAGGCCGATCAGGCTGTGGCGACCGCGGGTTTCGCCGCCCTCGACCGATTCGAGCAGGAAGTCGCCACGCCCCGGCTCGATGAGCTTCAGCGCGGCGGCGACCGGCGTTTCTGTGTCAGCGACCTGGCGACGCCAGACGAGCGCGGGGCGCCCATCGGCCAAGGCTTCCCGCGCGCTCGTCATACGATCAGTTCCCGGTGCCGCCCTGGCCGAGCAGGTCGGCACGGACGCGCGCAAGCGAGGTCGCGTTGATCTTCACGCCGACCTCTGCGCGGACCGCCTTGGCGAACTGCTCGACATATTCGCGACCGACCGAGCGGCCGATATTGGCGCGCGCGGCCTTGATCGCGGCGTCGTTGCCCGCCGCGTTGCCGCTGGCGATGCTGTCGAGCTTGATGACGAACCAGCCGCTGTCGTCGGGCGCGGCGAGCGTCTTGGCGGTGTTCGGCGCCATGCTGAACATCAGCGCGAGCGCAGGCGGTGCACCGCGGGGTCGGCAGCGATCTGCGCACGCGACGCGGTCAGCGGACGCGGGGCGGGGATCGGCAGCTTGGTCTGCGCCAGCGACTGCGCGATCGGCATACCCTTGTTGATCCGTGCGAGCACGTCTGCGGCAACTTTCCGCGCCGCCTGGCGCGCGCGCTCGGCGCTCACGTCGCGCAGCACGGCGGCGCGCACCTGCGCCAGCGGACGCGGGGTGGCGGGAACGACACGGCCGAGCGCGACGACGGCGAACCCGCCATCGGTGCCCAGCTGGACGAGCTGCGGGCCATCGCCCTCGGCCGCCTGGAACGCGGCGGCGACCAGCGGCGCGATCGCGGGATCGGGCTTGCTGGCGTCGTCGTCGGGATTGATGCCGTTCGCGATCAGCGCAGGCGTGGTGACCGGCGTCAGCTTCTGGTCCGCGACCACCTCGTCGAAGGTGGCGTTGCCCGAGAGCGAATCGTCGATCTTGTCATGGATCGCGGACAGCGCCGCGGCCGACTTCTGGATGCCGAGCGCGGCGGCGATTTCGCCACGCACCTGATCGAGGGTGCGGCCGGGGACGTTCTCGATTCTGTCGATCTTGGCGACGGTCCAGCCCAGCGGCGTACGGACCGGGCCGATCACCGCACCGCTGGCGGCGGCGAATGCGGCGTCGGCGACCTGTGCGGACGTCGTGCCGGCATAGGCGGCTTTCTCGACGCTGGCCTGCGTCGAGGCCTCGAGACCCGCGGCGCGCGCGGCGTCGGCGAGGCTGGTGCCGGCCTTCACCTTGGCGGCGATCGCGTTGGCGCCAGCCTGATCGGCGACGACGACCTGCGTGATCGTACGCTTTTCGGTCGCGGCGTAGCGTGCGCGATCCTGCTGATAGGTTTTGGCGATCTCGGCATCGGTCGGGACGGCCTGCGCCTTGACCTGATCCGGCGAGATGACCGCGTAGCGGACGATGCGGCGCTCCGGCACGGTGTAGCGTGCGACGTTGCGCTTGTAGAAGGTGGCGAGGTCGGCGTCGCTCGGCGCGGGGCCGGCGGGGACGGCCGCGGCGGGGATGAAGCCGATCGTGCCGGTGCGCTTTTCGAGCAGCAGCGAGGCGTAGGGCAGCGCAAGCTGGCTGGCGACCTGGGTCGCGCCGGTGCTCGGGATCGTCAGCTGCTGCGCATATGTGTCGCGGACGATGTCGCTGCGGATCTGCGCGTCGGTCAGCTTCCGCTGGGCGAGCACCTGGCGGTAGAGATTCTCGTCGAACTTGCCGGTCGGCCCCTGCAGCGCGGGGATGCTGGCGATCTGGCCGTCGACCGCGCGCTTGCTGACCACCATGCCCTGCGCACGGCCGAACTGCTCGAGCGCCATGCTGGAGATGATCCGGTCGAGCGTGCCTTCGAAGCCGCCCTGGTTGATGAAGGTCGCCATGTCGAGCGTCGGCTGTTCCTGGCGGAACCCTTCGAGCTGGGTCTGAACCTGGGTCTTGAGTTCGTTCTCGGTGACCTCGGCCTTGCCGACCTTCGCGACGTCGCCGCCGGTGATGCCTGCGCCGCCCGTCATCGAGCTCAAGCCCGTGATGTCGCCGGCCGCGAACGCGAGTGCGATCACACCGAGCACGATGAAGGTGATGACCACGCCGACCTTCGAATGGGTAAGGCGACGAAAGAAAGCGAGCATGGACAGCCGATCGACAGGGATGGGAACGCGGTTGCTTTACGGGGGCGCGGGCGGCTCTTCAAGTCGGGCGCTTCAAGGTCGTGGGCTCGGGTGGGCTCATGCCGGGCCATTCATGGGGTGTGCGGGGTTGTGCGCGCCGGGGGCGACGCTATCGCTGGGCAAAATTCTTGGGGAAATAGCGATGCGGCGCAAGCTGGTAGCAGGAAACTGGAAGATGAACGGTTCGCGGGCGTTGCTCGTCGAACTCGACGCGATTGCCGCGGCGGCGAGTGCTGCACCCGGCGTCGACGTATCGGTCGCGGTGCCGTTCACGCTGATCGCCGCGGCGTCGGAGCGTGTGCCGGGCCTCGCGATCGGTGCGGAGGACGTGCACGAGGCGGATCTCGGGGCGCATACCGGCTGCGTGTCGGCGGCGATGGTCAAGGAAGTCGGCGCGTCGTTCACGATCGTCGGCCATTCCGAGCGGCGCGCGGACCAGCACGAGACGAGCCATGACGCCTGGGCGAAGGCGGCGGCGGCGCGGCGGCAGGGCTTGCAGGTCATCCTGTGCTGCGGCGAGACCGAGGCGGAGCGCGACGCCGACCGTGCCGAGCGTGTGGTGCAGGCGCAGATCGAGAAGTCGGTGCCGGACAATGCGGACGGTAGCTGGTTCACGCTGGCGTACGAGCCGCGCTGGGCGATCGGTACGGGGCGCACGCCGACGCTCGACGAGATCGCGGCGATCCACGCGATCGCGCGCGCCAAGCTGCGTATGCTGATCGGCGATGCCGCGGCGGGCGTGCGGATCCTGTATGGCGGCTCGGTGACGGGCGCGAACGCGGCGTCGATCCTGGCGACGCCGAACGTCGATGGCGCGCTGGTCGGTGGTGCCAGCCTGACCGCGGACAAGTTCGTGCCGATCATCGAGGCGGCGGCCGGGCTCTGAGATGCGGGACTCCACGTCGGCGCGTTAAGTCTCGATAAACATCAAGAGGTTACGACTGAAGGGAGGCGATTCGTTGCGCGGATCGTTGACCTACGTGCCTGCTATGGTGTGAGAAAATAATATGGTCAGCTGGTTTTTCGGTTGTATCGGCGCCTCGATCGCAGCGTGTGGCCTGGTCTATGCGCCGCCAGTGCACGCCGAGACCCCGCGGGAATTGCTGACTCAGGCGGGCTTTGTGGATCGCGATCGCAACGTCGCATTGGCGCGGATCGAGAAGGCCGCCGCGGTGGCGGGGCAGGCGCTGAGCCGCGCGCCGAACGACCAGGATGCGGCGGTCGTCCAGGCGATGGCGAACGGATACCGGGCCAAACTGCTGGGCAATCGCGGGCAGGCCATTCTTGCGCGGAAGCAATATGAGTCGCTGGTGGCACGCTATCCGCGCAACGCCGAGGCGCAGGCCGCGCTGGGCGCATGGCATGTCGGCGTGATCGCCAAGCTCGGGCGGTTCGTCGGGCGGGCGGTCGCCGGTGCGCAGAAGGCGACCGGGTTCGAGGCGTTGGATCGGTCGGTGGCGCTCGGCGGCAACCGCGCGATGTTCGCCGGGCTGGCCGGGTTGCTGCGGCTGGAGCTGGATCCGAAGGACGAACGCGGCCGTGCGTTGCTGGAGACGGCCAGCAGGGCGCCGACCCCGACCGCGATCGACGGTTTCGTACGGCGTGCGGCGATCGCGGTGCTGGTGCCGCTGCGCGCGGGCGATACGGAAGCAACCAAGGCGCTGGCGGACAAGATGCTGCCGTTCGGGCAGTTTGCTGCGGGTAAATCACTACTTCCGTCATTCCCGCGAAGGCGGAACCCATAGTGGCTGGCCGATCTGAGACGCATTGACCGCTGAGGATATTGATCTCGCCTTCGCGGGGATGACGGAGTTGGTTATGAGTAGCGATGTGGGTAGCGCTTTGCCAGCATCGCGAACGATGCTCTGAGCGCATAGGCCTCGCCACCCTTGGGGCGCCCCGGCTTGGCCGTGGGCCGCCATGCGAACACGTCGAGATGCGCCCATGCCGTTCCCTGCGGCACGAACCGGCGCAGGAACAGCGCCGCCGTCACTGCGCCGGCGAACCCGCCATCGGGCGCGTTGACCATATCGGCCACGTCGGATTTCAGCATCTCATCATAGGCGTTCCAGAGCGGCAGGCGCCACATCTGGTCGGTCTCGGCGATCCCGGCCACGAGCAGGTCCCCGGCGAGCGTCTCGTCGTCGGTGAACAGCGGGGCAGGTCCGGACCTAGCGCGACACGCGCCGCGCCGGTGAGCGTCGCGAAGTCTAGGATCAGCTCGGGATCGCTCTCGCCCGCCTTGGTCAGCGCGTCGCCGAGGACGAGGCGTCCTTCTGCGTCGGTGTTGGTGTTCTCGACCGTCAGTCCTTTTCGCGTGGAGAGGACGTCGCCCGGGCGAAAGGCGTTGCCGGCTATGGAGTTCTCGACTGCGGGGACCAGCACGTGCAGGCGGACGGGGAGTTTCGCGGCCATCACCAGGCTTGCCAGCGCCAAGGCGTGCGCGGCGCCGCCCATGTCCTTCTTCATCAGACGCATGCCGGCGGACGGCTTGATGTCGAGCCCGCCGGTGTCGAAGGTCACGCCCTTGCCGACCAGCGCGATGCGGGGTGCGACGGATCGCCCCATTCGAGTTCGATCAGGCGGGGCGCGCGGTCCTTGCTTGCGGCCTGGCCGACCGCGTGGATCATCGGGTAGCCGCTCGCGAGTGCATCGCCTCGCGTCGTCGTTACCGTCGCGCCGTGGCGCTTGGCGAGCGTCTCGGCGGTGGCTTCGAGGTCGGCGGGGCCCATGTCGGACGCACCGGTGTTGACCAGATCGCGGACGAGTGCGGTGGCTTCGGCTAGGCGGACCGTCTCGTCGATCTGTGCGGCGTCGACGGTCAGGAGGACACGGGGCCGGTTGCGTCAGGCTTCACGTAGCGGGTGAACTGGTGCTGGGCGAGCATCCAGCCGAGCCCTGCCGCGCCGACCGGACCTTCCGCGAGACGATAGGTCCCGGCGGGCAGCGACGCACCGAGCGAGGCGATCCGCCACGGCGACGTCAGCGCTTCGTTGCAGACCAGCAGCATCGACCAGTCGTCCGCGGTCTCGCCGGGCAATACCGCGCGGTCGCCGGCCTTTCCGGTCAGCCGGTGTGCGGCGACCGTCGTGCGGATGCGTTGCGACTGCTTGCCGAGCCAGCCGTCATAGGCTTCGGGGTGGACGACGTGGATCGTCCGCGCGGGCTGGCCGCGGTCGGGTTGCAGCATCGAGGCGAAGTCGGTCATTGTGCGGGGCCACCAGGAGTTGTTCGTACCGGCCGTTTGCGCCGGGCTCGGCATAGGTGCTGAGCGAGAGCGTGCGGTCGGGATAGGTGATGCGGTAGGTGCGGTTGACGAAGCCGCCGCGCAAGCGGGTCTTGCCGGTTTGTGCGAACGCGGTCGGTTCGCCGAGTGCGCCGAGGCTCGTCTTGTAGTCGGCGAGCGCGACCGGCTTGAAGTAATAGTTCGCGTCTTCGGTCAGGCCTTTGCGGTCGAGCGTGCCGGTGCGGAGTTGGTCGTAGACGGCGCGGGCTCGGGCGAGCGCGGCGGTGTCCTCGGCGCTGGCGGCGGCGGGCGGCAGGACGATCTTGGCGACGCCGGCGGCGATGCGGCCCGTTGCGTCGCTGAACCAGCTGTTGGTGAGGACGATGATGGCCGCCTTGTCGTCGGGGTAGACGGTGTTTTCGGAGAGGAAGCCGACCGCCTCGCCGCTGTGCTCGACATAGCGACGACCGTTCGCGCTGCCGGTGAAGACGCCGAGGCCGTAGCCGTTGCTGCTACCGTCCGCGAGTTTGACGGGGTTTCCTGTGCTGCCCAATCGTCGGCGGGGAGCGTGCTGCAGGTGAGGCGTGCGACGTCCCATTTGGCGAGGTCTTCGGCGCTCATCGAGAGCTCGCCGGCGGCGTAGAGCCAGCCGTCCGCACTGGGTGTCTCGGGGCGGACCGGGCCTAGCGCGAAGCGGCCATAGCCTTGCGGGAACGCCTTGCCGATCGCCTTGTCCTGATCGAGCGCGCGAATGTCGAGCGGCTTGAAGATGCGTTGCTGGAGGAAGGTGAGCAACGGTTGGCCCGAGACCTTCTCGACGATAAGGCCCGCGACGACATAGCCGGTATTGGAATATTGCCACTGCGTGCCGGGCTGGAAATCGAGCGGCTTCTTCGCCCAGCGGTCGACGATCTGCTGCGGCGTAACGGGCTTGGCCATCGCCGCGAAACTATAGTCCTGCGGCCAGTAATCCTGCAGGCCCGAGGTGTGGCTGAGCAACTGGCGGATCGTGATGCGGTCGCCGCCGGTGATGCCGGGGATGTATTTGGCGACGGTGTCGTCGAGCGATAGCTTGCCCTCGTCCTCGAGCAGCAGGATCGCGGCGGCGGTGAACTGCTTGGAGATCGAGGCGATCTGGTAGGGGAGTTTCGGGTCAGCGGTTGTGATCGCCTCGGACGGTTTGCCGTAGGCCTTGGCGAATACGATTCGCCCGCCGCGCACCACGGCGATCGATGCGGAGGGCACGCCGGTATCGCCGAGCGCGCCGGTCACCAGCGTATCGATCTGCGCCGTCTCTGCGGGGTTAGCGACTGGGCGAGGGCGGGGGCCGGCAGCAGCGCGGCGACGGCGAGAAAGCGGAGGATCATCGCAGTATGGAAGCAGAACCGGCTGACGCGCGCAACGCCGTGATTTTTATTTCCGTGGCGGTTGAGGGAGTTAGACTAGGGCAGAAATGTTGACGGAACAGGGCGTCTTGCAGCCACGTTTCACCCAGTGCCGGGAGGCCGATACTCTCAAGGGGACCGAATAATGTTGTACACCATCGCCGTCATCCTGCTCATTCTGTGGCTGGCGGGCTTTGCCTTCCACGTCGCGGGCGGGCTGATCCACATCCTGCTGGTGATCGCGGTCATCGTCGTGCTGGTGAAGCTGTTCACCGGGCGCAGCGTGGTCTGACGGACCCGCGAACTCAGCCGTTCTCCCGCGAAGGCGGGAGTCCAGGGTTACGGGCTATGGCGCTTGTGGCTCCTGGACCCTCGCTTTCGCGGGGAACAGTGAGGACCTAAGCTGGCACGCCGTATAGGTCGTGTTCGTCGGCATCCTCGATGGTAACCGGCACGATATCGCCTACCGTCAGGTGGCCGGCATCTCGGAGGAATACTTCGCCGTCAATCTCAGGTGCATCCGCCTGCGAGCGGCCGGTCGCGCCCTCTTCGTCGACCGCGTCGATGATCACATCCAGCGTGCGGCCGATCTTCGCCTGCAACTTGGCCGCGGAAATCGCCGCGGTCTTTTCCATGATGCGGGCGTAGCGCTCTTCCTTGAGCTCTTCGGGCACGTGGTCGGGCAGCAGGTTCGCCGCGGCGCCTTCGACCGGCTCGAAGCGGAACGCGCCGACGCGATCCAACTGCGCTTCGTCGAGCCAATCCAGCAGATACTGGAAATCCTCCTCGGTCTCGCCGGGGAAGCCGACGACGAAGGTGGAGCGGATCGTGATGTCGGGCGCGATCGTCCGCCAGTTGTGGATGCGCTGGAGGACCTTCGCATCGTTGCCGGGACGCTTCATCCGGCGCAGCACCGACGGCGCGGCGTGCTGGAACGGGATGTCGAGGTACGGCAGCACGAGGCCTTCCGCCATCAGCGGGATGACGTGGTCGACGTGCGGATACGGGTAGACGTAATGCAGGCGCACCCAGGGGCGATCTTGCCGAGTTCGCGCGAAGGTCGGTCATGTGCGCGCGGACGTCTCGGGCTTCGCCGCGGGCCATGGGGCCGCCGGTCTTCACCGGCCAGCTGGCGTGGCGCAGGTCGACGCCATAGGCCGAGGTGTCCTGACTGATCACCAGCAGTTCCTTGGTGCCGGCTTCGACCAGCTTCTCCGCCTCGCGGAGGATCGCGTCGGGGCGGCGGCTGACGAGGTCGCCGCGCAACGACGGGATGATGCAGAACGAGCAGCGGTGGTTGCAGCCTTCCGAGATCTTCAGCGATAGCTGTAGTGGCGCGGGGTCAGCTTCAGGCCGGCGTCGGGGATCAGGTTGAGGAACGCCGACGGCGGCATCGGGGCCGCCTCGTGGACCGCGCCGACGACCTGCTCGTATTCGTGCGCGCCGGTGATCGCGAGGACCTGCGGGAAGCGCGCGCGGATCGCGTCGGCTTCCTTGCCCATGCAGCCGGTGACGATGACGCGGCCGTTCTCGGCGATCGCCTCGCCGATCGCCTCGAGGCTCTCCTCCTTGGCGGAATCGAGAAAGCCGCAGGTATTGACGAGGACGATGTCGGCGCCGGCATAGTCGGGCGACATCTGATAGCCGTCGCCGCGCAGCTGGGTGAGAATCCGCTCGCTGTCGACGAGGTTCTTCGGACAGCCGAGCGAGACCATGCCGATCTTCGGCGGGGAGGGGAGTGTTGTTGCCATGAAGCCCGCGCACATAGGCGCAAAGTTCGGTTTTTTCTAGGCGGGCGGAATCGCATCCTGCATGGATGGGCGGATTACGCGGGAAGGAACCGATATGCTGGCGATTGGACTGATGTCGGGGACGTCGCTCGACGGGATCGACGCGGCGTTGATCGAGACCGATGGCGAGGCGTTCGTGCGGCCGATCGCGTTTCGTGGCGAGCCGTATTCGGATGCGGCGCGGGCGGAACTGACCGAGGCTACGCGGATGGCGCTGACGTTCGACAAGCCGCGGGCGAGTCCGCCGGTGGTTGCCGCGGGTGAGTTGATTACGCGCGCGCATGTGTTCGCGGTGCACAAGCTGCTGGCGGATGCGGGGGTTGCGGCGGCGGAGGTCGATGTGATCGGCTTTCACGGCCAGACGATCGCGCATCGGCCGGATCGGCGCTGGACGTGGCAGATCGGCGACGGGGCTGCGGTTGCGCGGGCTACCGGGATTATGACGGTATCGGATTTTCGGTCGGCGGATGTCGCGGCGGGCGGGCAGGGCGCGCCGCTGCTGCCGGTGTATCATGCGGCGTTGGCGGCGGGGCTCGAGGGGCCGGTCGCGGTGCTGAACCTTGGTGGGGTGGGGAACATCACCTTCATTCCGGGCGGGCGCGACATGCATGATTCACGCGAAATGTCGCCGGAGCGGGCGCAGATGGCGGATCGCGAGGGGCTGGTTGCGTTCGATACCGGGCCGGCTAACGGGTTGATCGATAGCTGGGTCGAGGCGGAGACTGGTGCGCGGTATGATGCCGGGGGGCGTTGGCGGCGTCCGGGCGGGTCGACGAGACGGTGTTGACCGCGATGCTCGATCACCCGTTCTTCGATGCGCCTCCGCCGAAGTCTCTGGATCGGAATGATTTTACGATCCAGCCGGCGCGGGGTTGTCGGCGGCGGATGGCGCGGCGACTCTGACCGCGTTTACCGCGGCGACGGTGGCGGAAGCTTTGCGGCATTTGCCGGCTCGGCCGGTGCGGTTGCTGGTCGCGGGGGTGGTCGGCATAATCCGACGATGCTGGCGATGATCGCCGCGCGGACCGGCTTGGTGGTGGAGCCTAGCGATGTGCTCGGGTGGAACGGCGATGCGCTGGAGGCCGAGGGGTTCGCGTATATGGCGGTGCGGACCCTGAAGGGGCTGGCGATTAGTTTTCCGGGGACGACCGGCGTGCCGGTGGCGATGCCTGGTGGGGTTGTGGACCGGGTTTAAGGGGGGCTCCTAACTAAGACAGCGTGTGCTCCGCGAGGCGGGAGCCCAGACTGGGCTCCCGCCTCCGCGGAGAACAAGGAGGCGGGGGCGGCGCTCGCGTCACTCACACTAACCTACTACCACCCCGGCGAAGGCCGGGGCCCAATTGGAAAGGTTGCAGTAACGAAGCGCCCCTTAGTTAGCGACGTCCCCAACTGGGCCCTCGGCCTTCGCCGGGGTGGTGCGGGATGGGGTAGGCGAAGGCGTTCGTATCAGTGTGGCTTCTTCGGCTTGGCCGGCTTCTTCGGCTCGGGCTTCTTCGGTGGCGCCTTCTTCTCGGCAGCATCCTTCGAACGCAACGCCGGCGCCGCGATCGCGGCCGCGATCCCCGCGATCACCGTAGCACCAACCGCGATGGCGGTCTTCGGATGCGACTTCACCGCATCCGTTGCCGTTGCGAGGCCAGCCTTGGCCGCGTCGGTCGCGTCCTCGACCCAATCGCTCGCTGCGGCGGTCTTCTTCGCGTCAGCCTTAGGCTTGTGGTCGTCGTCGTGGTGAACCTTGGCGTGCGGCATGGCGGAGTTGGGGATCGACGACATCGGATAGTCCTTCGGTGAGGGATGATGCCCGATAAACCGATCGCCTCCGTGACGGTTCCGTTACGGTACGCCGCCAACCGCACCAAGCTCACCGTTTTCGCGTCAATTCGCGCATTGCATCGTCAAGGCCGGCGAGGCTCAGCGGGTACATCCGGTCGGTCATCAGCTCGCGGATGATGCGGACCGACTGCGAATAGCCCCATTGCGCCTCGGGCACCGGGTTCAGCCACGCCGCCGCCGGATAGGTGTTGGTCAGCCGCTGCATCCACACCGCGCCCGGCTCCTCGTTGAAATGCTCGACCGAGCCGCCGGGGTGGGTGATCTCGTACGGGCTCATCGACGCGTCGCCGACGAAGATCAGCTTGTAGTCGTGGCCGTATTTGTGGAGCACGTCCCACATCGGCGTGCGCTCGGCGAAGCGCCGCATGTTGTCCTTCCACACGCCCTCGTACGGGCAGTTGTGGAAGTAGAAGAATTCGAGGTTCTTGAACTCGGTCGTCGCAGCCGAGAACAGTTCCTCGCAGAGCTTGACGAAGGGTCCATCGAGCCGCCGACGTCGAGGAACAGCAGCAGTTTCACCGCATTGCGGCGCTCGGCGCGCATGACGATGTCGAGATAGCCCTGCCGCGCGGTGCCGGCGATCGTGCCGTCGATGTCGAGTTCGTCGGCGGCGCCGTCGCGGGCGAAGCGGCGCAGGCGGCGCAGCGCGATCTTGATGTTGCGGGTGCCGAGTTCCTTGGTGTTGTCGAGGTTGCGGAACTCGCGCTGGTCCCAGACTTTCAGCGCGCGCTTGTGCGTGCTTTCGCCGCCGATGCGGACGCCTTCGGGATTGTAGCCGCCGTTTCCGTAGGGCGACGTGCCACCGGTGCCGACCCATTTGTTACCGCCCTGGTGGCGTTCCTTCTGCTCCTCGAGACGCTTCTTGAGCGTCTCCATGATCTCGTCCCACGAACCGAGCGACTTGATCGCGGCCATTTCCTCAGGGCTCAGGAATTTCTCCGCGACCGCCTTCAGCCAGTCTTCGGGAACGTCGCCGGCGGGTGTGCCGTAGCTGGTGGCGAGGCCGCGGAAGACCTTGGCGAAGACCTGGTCGAACTTGTCGAGCAGCCCCTCGTCCTTCACGTACACCGCGCGGGAGAGATAGTAGAAATCCTCGGGCGTCCGCTCGATCACCTCGGCGTCTAGGGCTTCGAGCAGGATGAGGTGCTCCTTGAGGCTGGCGGGGATGCCGGCGCTGCGGAGTTCGTCGAGGAAGTTCAGGAACATCAGGTCACCCGTCACTTGGCCGAGGCGATCGGCAGTTCGATCGCGCTGGGCTGCGCGGCCGAGTGGAAGACGCTGATCGTGGCCTTGCGGTAGTCGGCGGGCTTCGCGTCGAAGATGTTGGGGACGTAGGTCTGCGGGTTGCGGTCGTAGAGCGGGAACCAGCTCGACTGGACCTGCACCATGATGCGGTGGCCGGGCAGGAAGACGTGGCTGGCGTTGGGCAGGACGACGCGGAAATGCGTCGGCTGCCCCGCGACGATCGGGGTCGGCTTCTCGAAGCTATCTCGGTAGCGGCCGCGTAGAATGTCCATCGAGACGGCGAGCTGATAGCCGCCCATCTCGGGCTTGTCGGAATATTCGGCGGGGTAGACGTCGATCAGCTTCACCACGAAATCGCCGTCGGTGCCGGTGGTGCTGGCGATCAGGTCGGCCACGGGCGCACCGGCGATCGCGACCGGGGCGGTCAGCGGGGGCGTCTCGGTAGGTCAGGACGTCGGTGCGGTCGGAGAACGGGCGCTGGTCGTCGACGAGCCATTGCCGCCAGGTCGAGCCGGTCGCGTAGGTCGGGCGGATCGGGCGGAGGCGGTAGGGGATCGGCTTGGCGGGATCGGAGATATAGTCGTCGTGGCCGTCGCTCTCGGGGCGGTCGGGGCGAGGCCGCTGGCGGGCTGGAAATAGAGCTTCTGGGTAGCGGTCGAGTTCGGCCAGCTCGCCAGCGTCTGCCACTGGTTCGTGCCGGTTTGGAACGCGGTGACGGAGCGAGGGCGGGCGGTGTCGCGCCGGTCTTCAGCGCGCCGTCGAGGAAGGAGCAGGACGTTCTTGCGGAACCAGAGCGCGGTGTCGGCATCGAAGCGGATCGCGCCCAAGGTCGAGCCGTCGCCGTTCGCGCCGCCATGCGCCCACGGGCCGAGCGCCAAGTGGTTGACGTGGTTGGGATCGACCTTCGATACGGCTTCGTAGGCCGCGACGGCGCCGTAGATGTCCTCCTGATCCCATTGGCTGGCGACCCAGAGCGTCTGCACCGTCTGCGGCTGTTTCGGGAGGATCGCCTCAAGCGCCTGGCCCTGCCAGAACGCGTCGTACGATGGGTGATCGTGCATGCGTTGCACGAAGGGAAGCTGCTCCAGCCCGCGGCTTTTCACGAACGCGCTGGCCGATCCGGCGCGGAGGAACGTGTCGTAATCGTCGTACGCGTCGCGCCAGAGGTTGCCCGCTTCGCCCTTCGCGGCGTCCTGCGTGTAGTAATAGTCGTAGCCGATCTGTCGGAAGGCGCCGCCGTGGAAGTCGTCGTCGCCTTTCCACGTGTTGATCACCGGATTCATCGGCACCGCGGCCTTCAGCGCGGGGTGCGGGTTCACCAGTGCCATCGCGGCCATCATACCGTCGTAACTGCCGCCGATGATGCCGACCCGGCCGTTGCTGTTCTTCAGGTTCTTAACGAGCCAGTCGATCGTGTCGTACGCGTCGGTGGAATGATCGACTTTCGTCTTGTTCAGCGGGCCGATCAACGGGCGTTCGTTGATATAGGCGCCGTTCGAGCCGTTCTTGCCGCGGACATCCTCGAACACGCGGATGTATCCCGCGTCGAAGAACATCGCGTCGGACGCACGCAGGTTCATCGCGCCGCTGGAACTGGAGGAGCGGCTGGCGACGCTCTCGGCGTTGTAGGGGTGCGCTGGAGCAGGATCGGGGCGTCGGTGAGGCCCTTGCGCTGGACGATGACCGCGTGGAGCGTGACGCCGTCGCGCATCTTGATGTCGACCTCGCGGCGGTCGAAATCGAAGCTGGCGTTGGCGGGGACGAACTTGGTCGGGATGTCGCCACCGGGGCGGGCCTTTTCTTTTGCGCGCCGACGATCGCGGGGGCGGACGTTGCGAGCAAGGCCAGCGTGACTGTCGTGAAAGCCTTGAACCGCATCGTCATCCTCGCCGTCTTTTGCGGACGGTGGTGGCACGGTTTCAAGGGTGGCGGCAATCGAAGAATAGGCATCTTCTGGCTCCCTCCCTGGAAGGGAGGGGCTGGGTGGGTCGGCTTCCGCATATTCAAACGGTTGCGACCAAAGCGGGCCGACCCATCTCGACCCCTCCTTTCAGGGAGGGGGAAGTCAGCAAGGAGGGAGAGGTCAGCGCCCGATGGGTTTGCCGCTGACAGGCACATACGCGTCGATCAGCGCGCCGACGTAATCGGGGTTGCGGCTCGTCAGTTCGGCGGCGGCGTGCGCCTTGCCGTAGATGAAGCCGTACACCGGGTAGATCCCGCCGCCGAGGCCGTCGACGTCCTTGTACCAGACCTTCACGTCGCTCCAGTCGTTGTTGCGCGACACGTCGAACAGCGTGACGTCCTGTTCCGCATGCCCGCGCTCGCCGTTCTGCCGCGACCAGTTGGCGTGGGTGAGCATGACGACGCGCTTCTCGACTACCCGGCTGACGACCGCGACATGGCCGAACGGCAGGCGTGCGGTCTTCGCGAAGACGATGACGGCGCCTTCTTTCGGGATGTGCGTGCGTTCGTATTTGCCGTCGGCCTGCTCCCACCACGTCCAGGCATTGCCGTAGATCTGGATCCCCGATGCGGCGCGCGCGAAGGGGACGCACTGGCCGACATAGTCGAGCAGCGAACTGGCGTTGGCGCTGGCCGCCGCGGTGGCGGCGATGGCAAGGCTAAGGAGCGCTCGGGGGATCTGCTTCATGCGCCGACGCTACCAAGCGGGAGGTGACCGGCTAGTTTCCGCTATGGTTAACGAAGACGCTCGCCACGATTTTCGGGCAGGTCGGCGCGTACGTACAGCGCCCAGTCCACCCCGGAGAGGATGGCGCGTCGTCGGACGACCGCCAGACGGTAGCGTATGCCGCATCGGACCGCCGTTGGAGATGCTGGGGCATCGTCACCGAGATCGACATGGAGGAACGTCGGGGCGGGGCAATCCTGGGCGATTTTAAGCGGGTAGCCCTGTTCCGCCGCTGCCACGCGTAACGTCGCGATTGGGCGGAGGTGGTCGACGAGCACATCGGCGCCCGCCGGGCTGATCGCTGCCATCGTCGGATCGCCGCGTCGGTGTCGCCGCGGCGGAATGAAGCCTGGGAGAGATCGTCGCGGATGCTGGCGACGATAATCGTGCCGAGGAGAATTGCGCAGATCAGGCGGATCCTCGCCCTGCTTGCCGAGACCGTCGGCGAGCAGTCCGGCGAGCAACAGGATCAGCGCTAGTGAGGAAATGAGGAAATAGCGCGGCATGCCGGTGTTGCCGACGCGGAGGACGGCGAGGCCGAGCGGCAGGCCGACGATCGCGGCGAGGTAGAAGATCGCGGCCGGATCGCGTTTCCGGACGATCGTGATGAAACCGAACGCGACGGCGATCATCGCGACGCTCGCGATCCAGGTCGGCGCGGCGAGTCCGCCAATGCTGGCCGCCACCATAACGACGAGCGCTCGGCCCATCGCGGGGAGTGAAAACGCGACGTAATCGCCGACCTGCATTCCGGTCGGGCTCACCGCTGCGGCACCCAGAACGAGTCCGAACACGGCAGCGGTCGTGACGATCGTCGGCAGAAGGAGGCGGATGGTGCGGGCTGTTGCAAGGTCTGCGCGATGCCGGCTTCGCAGCGCCACCGCGACCCACAGGACGATAGCGCAGATCCCGAAGACCATCGTCAGTTGCGACAACAGTCCGAGCATGGCGAGCATGGCCAGTCGCCACCGCGGCGGGCGCTGATCGACTCCCGCGTCCAGCCAGCGCAGGACGAACCAGATCATCGTCATGTGCGCGAGCAGCATCGGCATGTAGCCGCGCGCTTCCGAGCCGTAATCGACCATGATCGGCGACACCGCGACGAGTGCGGCCGCGACGAGCGCGTGGCGAGCGCTGCGCTGCGCGCCGATCGCGGCGGCGATCAGGATCGTCGCGGTGCCGGTGGCGATCGACAGCGCGCGCAACGCGAGCGGTCGTGCGCCGTAGCCGACCAGCCACATCCACAGGCTGTTCAGATGATGGTTGTTGTCGTGGTTGATCGCCGTGAAGATCCCGAGCGGGGTCCGCGCGCGCTCGACCATGACCGCGGACCAGGCTTCATCGACCCATAGGCGGCCGCGGGCGCTCCACAGGCGAAGGGCGAGGCCGAGGAGGGTAATTGCGGCGAGCAGGAGTGCGGTACGGAAAGTTCTGGGCGCGCGTGCGTCGGGACCTATCGATCCTCCCCGCCAGGGGAGGTGGCAGGCGTAGCCTGACGGAGGGGGCGGCGAGGGGTAACATCGGTTCCGTGTCCTCCTCCGTCGCCTACGGCGCCACCTCCTCCTTGCGGGGAGGATTGAAACTACCTCATCGCCTATGCCGCATCGGGGTTAAGGCCGTCCTTACCCTTGGTTCTTCTGCCGCTTCGCCATGAACGCCAAGCGCTCGAACAGCATGACGTCCTGCTCGTTCTTCAGAAGCGCGCCGTGGAGCGGGGGATCGCCTTGGTCGGGTCGCGGTTCTGGAGGATGTCGAGCGGCATGTCCTCGTGGAGCAGCAGCTTCAGCCAGTCGAGCAGCTCGCTGGTCGATGGCTTCTTCTTCAGCCCCGGCACGTCGCGGACGTCATAGAACAGGTCCATCGCCTTGCTGACGAGGATCTTCTGGATGCCGGGGAAATGGACGTCGACGATCGCCTGCATGGTCTGGCGGTCGGGGAACTTGATGTAATGGAAGAAACACCGGCGGAGGAACGCGTCAGGCAGTTCCTTCTCGTTGTTCGAGGTGATGATGACGATCGGCGCTCGACCGCGCGCACCGTTTCCTTGGTCTCGTAGACGTGGAACTCCATCCGATCGAGTTCCTGCAACAGGTCGTTGGGGAACTCGATATCGGCCTTGTCGATCTCGTCGATCAGCAGGACGGGCGGGGCGGGCTGGGTGAACGCCTCCCACAATTTCCCTTGCGGATATAGTTGCCGATGTCGTGGACGCGCGCGTCGCCGAGCTGGCCGTCGCGCAGGCGGGCGACCGCGTCATATTCGTACAGGCCCTGCTGCGCCTTGGTGGTCGACTTGATGTTCCACTCGATCAGCGGCGCCCCGAGCGCCTTGGCGATCTCGTACGCGAGGACGGTCTTGCCGGTTCCGGGTTCGCCCTTGATCAGCAGCGGGCGGCGCAGCGTGACGGCGGCGTTGACCGCGACTTTCAGATCGTCGGTCGCGACGTAGCTCTGGGTGCCTTCGAAGCGCTTCATGCGATGTCCCGTCCGGTTCTGAATACCGGGTATGGATAGAGGGATTCCGCAGCCCCGTGCAAGCCGGTTACAGATCCCCGCGGGCACTCGCACGGGCTTCGAGCAGCGACCACAGACCGCGGTGCTGCGCGAACAGCTGTTGTGCACCGAACAGGATCGCGCGCTGGACGCCGGGCGCGTTTCAATCGCCGCGATCGTCGCCGCGGTGTCTGGCGTTCGAGGGAATGTCGGTGCGGGCACTGGGAGCCCGAAGCGCTCTGCGGCGATATCGAGCATCCCGCGGATCGAGCCCCAATCGAGCAACAGCGCCGCAACCGCGCCGGTCGCGCAGCCGCGCCGCTCGGACCGGGCGAGCATTTCGAGCGCGTGCCGTTCGCCGACCAGCGCCGATTCGGTCTCCGCCTGGCCGGGCGTCGAGGGCAGCGGGCCGACCGCGGCGGTCAGCTGCGCGAGATAGGTGCGCTCGTCGACGAACCCGGCGGCCGCGGCGGTCAGCCAGTTTTGCGCCTCGGGCTGGACCGTGTGCGCCAGGACGTCGGCGATCATGCCGGGATGGTCGCCGTGTACCGAGCACAGCGCGTGGACCGCGTCGGACAGGTTGCGGGGCGCCTGACCACCCGAAATCAGGCGGCGATAATGCGGGTGCGCGACGCTGCCGTCGGCCTCGGCCAGCCGGACGAGCGCCTGCCATGCGCTGCGCTCGCCTGCGGGCTCGTTGCCCTGCGGTACCGTGGTCGAGACCATCATACTCCGGTCAGTGCTGCGCCGTGAACGAACGTCCACGGCAAGGTTCTCGTCGGTCGGTTTAAACGAAGCGCGTAAAGACGCGGTTTACGACGCGGTAATTATCACATGCTCGGCGGTCGGCGCCCGGCTAAGTTAAGATCGGCGTTGCGACGCGTTCTGTACGTCTCCCTTTACGTTCCCGCATGCCGTCGCGATAACGCGCCACCGAACATCTTCGGGCCGCCGGGCGGTATCCGGCGGGATGATCCCACGGAGTCTACAGGATGCGAACATGGTTGCTCGGGCTTGCGCTCGCTTCGGTCGGAACCGCCGCGATGGCTGCTGATCAGGTGACGCCCGCCTCTGGCCCTGCGGCGACGACGCCCGCGCCTGAACCGGTGCGGCCTGTCGAGGCGGCGAAGTCCGGCGACCTGACGATGGCGCGCGTCTTCGGCAATCCGGACCTGTCGGGATCGCAACCCGCGCGGTGCGGCTGTCGCCGGACGGGACGTTGCTGACCTCGCTGCGCAACCGCGACGACGAGAAGGAGCGCTTCGATCTCTGGGCGGTCGATACCGCGACCGGGCAGGCGCGGATGCTGGTCGATTCGAAGAAGGTCGGCAGCGGCGCCGAACTGACCGAGGCCGAGAAGATGCAGCGCGAGCGTGCGCGGATCGGCGGGCAGAAGGGCATCGTCGCCTATGACTGGGCGCCCGACGGCAAGTCGATCCTCGTGCCGCTCGACGGCGACCTGTATCTCGCCGGGCTCGACGGCAAGGTCACGCGACTGACTAACACGCCCGGCGGCGAACTGAACCCGGTGGTCAGCCCCAAGGGCGGCTTCGTGTCGTTCGTCCGCGACCAGAACGTGTTCGTCCAACCGCTGAGCGGTGGCGCCGCGCGCGCCGTCACCACCGGCGGCGGAGGCACCGTCCATTTCGGCGAGGCGGAATTCGTCGCGCAGGAGGAAATGGATCGCCGCACCGGATACTGGTGGTCGCCCGACGAGCAATATGTCGCGGTCGAGCGGTTCGACGAAGCGCCGGTCCACACCGCGACGCGTGCGTCGATCGGCGCGACGGGCACCAAGGTGTACGAGCAGCGCTATCCCGCCGCCGGCACGCCCAACGTGCTGGTCGACCTGTATATCATGAAGCCCGACGGCTCGGGCCAGGTGAAGGTCGATCTCGGCACCAACCCCGACATCTATCTCGCACGCGTCGACTGGACGCCGGATGGCCGGATGCTGCTGGTCCAGCGCCAGAGCCGCGACCAGAAGCTGCTGGAGATGCTCCGCGTCGATCCGGCGACGGGCAAGTCGACGATCCTGTTCACCGAGAAGTCCGGCGTGAAGAGCTGGCTCAACCTGTCCGATGCCTATCATGTCCTGAAGGACGGCAGCCTGATCTGGCGGTCGGAGCGGAGCGGCTATGGGCATCTCTATCGGTTCGCATCGGGCAAATGGACGCAGCTGACCAAGGGCGACTGGGTCGTCACCGATCTGGTCGGCGTCGACGAGACGAAGGGCCGCTTGTTCTTCCTCGGCAACAAGGATGACGTGCTCGAGCAGCAGCTCTATTCGGTCGATGTCGCCAAGCCGAACGCGATCACCAAGCTGACCGAAACCGGCTGGTGGAACAGCGCGACGATGGACGCGGCCGCGAGCCGTTTCATCATCTCGCGCTCGAATCCGAAGCAGCCGACCCAGGTCTATCTGGCGGACGCGACCGGCAAGCGGATCTCGTGGATCAACGAGAATGCGGTGGTCGAGGGGCACCCCTATTACCCGTATCTGTCGAGCCACCAGGAAACCAAGTTCGGGACGCTGAAGGCGAAGAATGGCATGACGCTCTATTACGAGATGATCACGCCGCCGCTGGAGCCGGGCAAGAAATACCCGGTGTTCTTCGAACATTACGGTGGCCCCGGCACCGGCCAGCAGGTCACGCGCGGCTGGCAGGGCGGATTGCCGCAATACCTCGTCGATCGCGGCTGGATCTATTTCAAGATCGACAACCGCGGCTCCTACAACCGCGGCAAGGCGTTCGAGGACCAGATCTATCACGCGATGGGCACGGTCGAAGTCGAGGATCAGCTGTCGGGGGCGAACTATCTGAAGTCGCTGCCGTTCGTCGAGCCGACCAAGATCGCGACCTATGGCTGGTCCTATGGTGGCTATATGTCGCTGAAGATGCTGGAGAAGACCCCGGGCGTGTATGCGGCCGCGGTGTCGGGCGCGCCGGTCACCGACTGGCAGCTGTACGACACGCATTACACCGAGCGCTATCTCGGCGATCCGGCGAAGGACCCGGCGAGCTACTCGACGTCGGCCGCGGTCGAGGAGGCGAACAAGATCGTCGATCCGTTGTTGCTGATCCACGGCATGGCGGACGACAATGTGTTCCTCGACAATTCGACCAAGGTCGCAGCAAGGATGCAGGCGACCGCGACGCCGTTCGAGATGATGTTCTACCCCGGCTACACGCACCGCGTATCGGGGCCGGGGATTAGCGAGCATGTCTGGGGGACGATCCTGAACTTCCTCGACCGGACGGTGAAGGACAAGCCGGGTCCGGAGGCGGCTGCAGCGGCGCCAGCGTCGGCGAAGTAAACGCCGGTGCGGTTCGGCGAGACGGTCGGTATTCGATCGTCTCGCGACATGATCACGAACTACGGCTGAAAACGTCCACTTGCAGACATCCGGGACTTAGATACGATGGGCAGATGCCGCGCCGTATCCTAAAACTCATCGTCATGGTCGGCTTGCCGATATTGATTGGACAGTTCGCATTCGACTGGATTGACAGCGACTTACAGTCCGCCATCAGTCACCTTCCGACGAGAGCCATCCTTATCCTTGCTGTCTTGCTCGTGTGGGCCGCATTTCGGGAATACCGCGAGAGTAGAAAGAGGATCGTCCGCTAACCTCCCAAACCGCACACCAATTCTACCGAGAATCTGCTGACGATGTAGTAGCAGGTGGTCCGACCACTACGGCACCACCCCGGCCTCCGCCGGGGTGGTGCTATTATTGGTGAAGCTACTATCTGGGGCGGTGGTGCGAAAGATTGTTCCCCCGCGAAGGCGGGGGCCAGACTGGGCCCCGCCTTCGCGGGGAACACGGGGCGGACAGTAAGGTGGCGTATAATCACGGCACCCCAAACCCCTCTATCCGCGCAACAAGTCGAAAGCCATTGGACCTGCCCGCGCAACGACGTTAGTGCGCGCCCAAGTCCAATCGGAGTTTAGACATGGGTTATCGGGTGGTGGTCGCAGGGGCGACCGGCAATGTCGGGCGCGAGATGCTCAATATCCTGGCGGAGCGCGAGTTTCCGGCGGACGAGATCGCCTGCGTCGCGTCGTCGCGCAGCCAGGGGTTGATGGTCGACTACGGCGACACCGGCAAGCAGATCAAATGCCAGAACATCGAGCATTTCGACTGGAACGGCTGGGACATGGCGCTGTTCGCGATCGGCTCCGAGGGCACCGCGGTCTACGCACCGATCGCCGCCGCTGCCGGCTGCGTCGTGATCGACAATTCGTCGCTCTACCGGATGGATCCCGACGTGCCGCTGATCGTGCCCGAGGTGAACCCCGAGGCGATCGACGGTTACAAGGTCCGCAACATCATCGCCAACCCGAACTGCTCGACCGCGCAGATGGTCGTCGCGCTGAAGCCGCTGCACGACGCCGCGAAGATCCTGCGCGTCGTCGTCTCGACCTATCAGTCGGTCTCCGGCGCGGGCAAGGCGGGGATGGACGAGCTGTTCGAGCAGAGCCGCAACATCTTCGTCGGCGATCCGGCCGAGCCCAAGAAGTTCACCAAGCAGATCGCCTTCAACGTGATCCCGCACATCGACAGCTTCCTCGACGACGGCTCGACCAAGGAAGAGTGGAAGATGGTCGTCGAGACCAAGAAGATCCTCGACAAGAAGATCAAGGTCACCGCGACCTGCGTCCGCGTGCCGGTGTTCGTCGGCCATTCGGAAGCGATCAACATCGAGTTCGAGAACGAGATTTCGGCCGAGGAGGCGCAGAACATCCTCCGCGAGGCGCCCGGCATCATGCTGGTCGATAAGCGCGAGGACGGCGGCTACATCACGCCGATCGAGTGCGTCGGCGACTTCGCGACGTACATCAGCCGCGTGCGCGAGGATCCGACCGTCGAGAACGGCCTCAACCTGTGGTGCGTGAGCGACAACCTTCGCAAGGGTGCGGCGCTGAACGCGGTCCAGATCGCCGAACTGCTCGGGCGGCGGCATCTACAAAAGGCGTAAACCGCTCAGGGCGATCTCGCCCCGATATCAACCGCTTCGATCTGCGTGACCGCGTCGCCATCCAGAATGGCGGCGCGGTTTTTGCGTATCCGGCGGGTGCGCAAAATTATTCCGCGCCCATCGCTCAGTCGTTAGACCCATTTCGACGATTGATCTCCTCGTGAGACTTGTTGCGTTTTGGGTGGAATCTCGATCTCCGTTCAGAAGTGTGTCTGTTAACATACGTAGTAAAGTTCAAAGTTGATAAACCATAATGCTACCGACTGTAACCGATACAAGTATAATTACGAAATACATGTCATATCGGCTAGATATCAAAGTCGTTTTAATAGGTAACTTACTGTTAGTAATCATGGGTCGAGGTTTTCCACGTTCCGGTCACTAGGTTGGCAGACAACCAGTGTCCGGTGACGGTTGGGCTGCATTTGCAGTCGCTTGTGGAGGTCATCGGCATGTCTATCGCGTCGGCTTATTGGAATGCGTCGGAAGCTCGGAATTCGGGCGTAACCCCATCCGGATGCAGCAAACCGCCAGGCCGCGGCGCGACACCAGGCTCCTACGGCAGATGCGCGGCAGCGTTTCGTTGCTCGGGCTGGCTGCCACCACGTTCCTCGCATCGCAGCCGGCCTACGCACAGGTCGCACCGCCGACCAATCTGGTCAGCGCCTGTTCGGGCGTAAGCTTGCCGCGCTCGGTTGTCACCGATATCCTCAGGCCGGTGATTACCGGGGTGGTCGATCCGATCCAGTCGACGGTCAACCCGATCCTAGGCAGCGTCAACGCGGTCATCTCCGTGCCGATCGTGTCGTTGGTGGTCCCCCTGACCGTGAGCAACCTGAACATCGATGCGACCGGGCTGCTCGACGATGCCGCGTCGGGCGCACCGATCACGCTGCGGGTCCTGAACACGAACGGGACGATCGTCGGGCCGGGGATCGGTGTGATCTGCAGGCGGATGGCTTTTCCTGCGCACGCCCGCCGGCATCGCGATCGGCGGCAACCGGATCACCGGGCTCGGCGCGTCCGGGGTGGCGGCGTTTGCAGGCGAGGCGAACTCGATCGCGTTCGGTAACGCGGCGGTGACTCGACGCGACCGCGCTGGGCGCGATCGCGCTCGGCACAGATGCCGGCGTCGGTGCGGGCGCGATCGGCGCGGTTGCGCTGGGCACGGTGCGATTGCAACCGGCGCGAACGGCGTCGCGCTGGGAGCCGGCAGCCTTGCCGCACGCGGTCCGGTTGCAGGCTATACGGCGATCGGCCTGGGTACGGTCGCGCAGACCTCGGCGGGCGAAGTCTCGGTAGGCACCGCAACCGCCCAGCGACAGATCACCAACGTCGCGGCAGGCTCGGCGGATACCGATGCGGTCAACGTCAGCCAACTCGCAGGCGTCCAGGCGCAGATCGGTACGGTCGCAAGCGGCGCGGTGCAGTATGACGATGTGGGCCGGTCCAGCGTGACGCTGGGCGGGGCCGGCGCGGGCTTGCCCCCGTCGCCCTGACCAACGTCGCGGCGGGGACGCTCGGCGCGGGCAGCACCGATGCGGTGAACGGCGCACAGCTCGGCGCGACCAACGATGCGGTGGCGATCAATACCACCAACATCGCGAACGTCTCGACCAGCGTCACCGCGCTCCAGACCGACGCCTTGCTCTACGACGGCACGCTGCAGGCCTACAATGCCGGGCGCGGCGGGGTGGCACAGCAGATCACAAACGTCGCGGCGGGAACGCTCGGCGCGGGCAGCACCGACGCGGTGAACGGTGCACAGCTCGGCGCCACCAACGATGCGGTGGCGATCAACACCACCAATATCGCGAACGTCTCGACAAGCGTCACCGCGCTCCAGACCGACGCCTTGCTCTATGACGGCACGTTGCAGGCCTACAATGCCGGGCGCGGCGGGGTGGCGCAGCAGATCACCAACGTCGCGGCAGGGACGCTCGGCGCGGGCAGCACCGACGCGGTGAACGGTGCGCAGCTCGGCGCCACCAACGATGCGGTGGCGATCAACACAACCAATATCGCGAACGTCTCGACGAACGTCACCGCGCTCCAGACCGACGCCTTGCTCTATGATGGCACGCTGCAGGCCTACAATGCCGGGCGCGGCGGAGTCGCGCAGCAGATCACCAACGTCGCGGCGGGGACGCTCGGCGCGGGCTCGACCGACGCGGTGAACGGCGCGCAGCTCGGCGCCACCAACGATGCGGTGGCGATCAACACGACCAATATCGCGAACATCAATACCAGCGTCACGGGCCTTCAAACCGACGCCTTGCTGTACGACAGCACGCTGCAAGCGTTCAATGCGAACCGTGGTGGTGCGGCGCAGCGCATCACCAACGTCGGTGCCGGTGTGCTGGGCGCCGGCAGCCTGGATGCGGTCAATGGCGGGCAGCTGTTCGGCCTGGGCAGCAGCTTTGCCTCGGCCCTCGGCGGGAGCTCGACCTACGATCCGGTCACCGGCACGGTGGCTGCGGGCATCCTCTATGGCGGCACCACCTATGGCAGCGTGCAGGGTGCCGTGTCCGCGATCCAGACATCGATCGGCGGCATGCCGACGGCCTCCGATCTGCGCTATTTCAAGGCGACCTCGGTCATGGCGGATGCGCGGGCGCTCGGCACCGATTCCACGGCGATCGGCCCGAATGCCTTCGCCAGTGCCGATGGTTCCATCGCCGCCGGGCGCAACACGGTCGCCTCCAGTGCGGGATCGGTTGCGATCGGCGACGGGTCCAGCGCGATCGCCGGCAGGGCGGTGTCGATCGGTTTCGCCAATATCGCGTCCGGTAACGGCGCGGTGGCGATCGGTGATCCCAATATCGCGACCGGCGACGGTGCGGTCGCGCTTGGCCGCGACAACCAGGCAACGGGGATCGGCGCGGTGGCGCTCGGCGACACCAACTTCGCCACCGGCAACGGAACGGTATCGATCGGCCAGACCAACCAGGCGACCGGCAACGGGACGATCGCAATCGGCACGAGCAACGTCGTCAACGGTCTTGGCGCGCTGGCCCTCGGCAACCGCAACCAAGTGAACGGCGACGGCCTGCTCGCCTTCGGCTCGGACATCGTGACCGGCGGCGTCAACACGCTGGTGGTCGGCAACGCCAGCACCGCCATGGGGGACTTTGCCGCCGCTTTCGGTAACAACTCGGCTGCGAGCGGCCTGAACTCGACGGCGCTCGGCACCGCCGCGTCGGCGTCGGCGGACTATACGCTTGCCGTCGGCGAACGCTCGATTGCTTCCGGCTTCGGTTCGTCCGCGCTCGGTACGCTCTCGTCGGCCACCGCGTTCGCCTCGACCGCGCTCGGCGCAGGGGCGATCGCCAATCTGGAAAACAGCGTCGCGCTGGGCAGCGCCTCCTCGACGTTGCGCGGTGGGGTCGCGAGCTACACCGCGTTCGGCGTCACCGGCGCGCAATCCTCGATCGGCGAAATCGCGGTTGCCCGCACCGCGGACTATATCGATCCCGCCACCGGGACGTTCGCGCCGCTCGGCACGCGCCAGATCACCGGCGTCGGCGCCGGCAGCGAGGATACCGACGCGGTCAACGTCGCGCAGTTGCGCGGTGTGTCGAACACGCTGGGCAACGCTTTCGTCGGAAGCCTGGGCGGCGGCGCGGCGTACAACGTCACGACGGGCGCGATCACCGGCCCGAGCTATGTCGTAAACGGCACGACCTATACCAATGTCGGCGATGCGCTTGCCGGCGTGGGCGGGCAGATCGGCCAGGTGGCGACGAACAGCGTGAGCTACGACAATGCCGCACAGACCTCGGTGACGCTCGGCGGAGCGGGCGGCACGACGATCAGCAATGTCGCGGCGGGCGCGGTCAACGCCACGTCGACCGATGCGGTGAACGGCGCGCAACTCGCCGCCACCAATCAGGCGGTCGCCTCGAACACCACGGCTATCACCAATCTCGGCAATACGGTGACCGACC
The DNA here is from genome assembly GCF_979253035.1 of Sphingomonas sp. AC411. Classification (NCBI taxonomy): domain Bacteria; kingdom Pseudomonadati; phylum Pseudomonadota; class Alphaproteobacteria; order Sphingomonadales; family Sphingomonadaceae; genus Sphingomonas; species Sphingomonas sp. AC411. The sequence continues at coordinate 1,033,318 of NZ_CEEDAQ010000001.1, forward strand.
TGTCGACCACGGTCACCACTCTCGGGGTAGCGTCGCCAATCTCAACGCCTCGGTGACCAATGTCAGCACCGCGGTCACCAATCTCGGCAACGATATCAACAACGGCGCGATCGGGACGGTGCAATATTCCAACCCCGGCAGCCCCACGACACCCAATGGTGGCACGCCCACCAACGACCTGACTTTGGTCGGTGCGGCGGCCGGGCCGGTCGGGCTGCACAACGTCGCGAGTGGTTCGATCGCGGCGGGATCGACCGACGCGGTCAATGGCGGGCAGGTGTACGCACTGGCGCTGACCTCCGTGAACGCGGTGTCGTACAACACCGACGCTAGCGGCGCGCGGACCAACACCGTTACGTGCTGGCCGGTGGCAATGCGGCGGCCCCGGTTACCGTGACCAACGTGGCTGCGGCGGCGCTCGCGGCGGGCTCGACCGATGCGGTGAATGGTGGTCAGCTCTACACCACCAACCAGGCGGTCGCGACGGCGCAGGGTACCGCGGACAGCGCCTTGGCGCTCGGCGGCAACTCGGTCCAATACGGTCCCGGGCGGACCAACGTGACGTTCAACGCAGGCGGTGCGGCAACCGTGCTCAGCAACGTCGCGGCGGGCGTATCGACCACCGACGCGGTCAATGTGGGACAGCTGAACTCCGGCATCAACTCGGCGGTGACGCAGGCGAACAGCTACACCGACGGACGGATCGCGGCGCTCGACTTCGACCTCCGTGCGGTCCGTCGCGACAGCTATGCCGGCACGTCGAGCGCACTCGCCGCTGCCGGGCTGCCGCAAGCCTATGAAGCCGGCAAGGGAATGGTCGCGATCGGCGGCGGCACCTACGCCGGGCAGTCGGCGGTCGCGGTAGGCATGTCGAAGGCGTTCAACGACGGACACACCGTGGTGAAGCTCAGCGGCACCTACGACTCGCAGGGCCGTGCCGGCGGAGCGGGCGGGATCGGATACCAGTTCTGACGGCCACATTTGGCGGCAGTTCCGTTCCGTTACCGGGATGCGAGACGGGCGGCCTTCGGGTCGCCCGTTTTCGTTGGCGGGCGTTGACAGACCACACGCGCGCTCCGAACTGGCGCCGACACAATTGCAGGATGAGACCGTGGCCATCACCCCGAGCGAGACCCAAACTTCCGAAGTCCGGTATTTCGAGAGCTTCGACGGCACGCGGATCGCGTGGCGGGAGGTTGGCCCCGACACAAAAGATGCGAGGCCGGTGGTGCTGATCCATGGCTATTTCTCCGACGCGAAGACCAACTGGATCCGTTACGGCCATGCCGCGAAGATCGCCGCGAAAGGGTTCCGGGTGATCATGCCGGACCTGCGCGCGCACGGCGACAGCGACAAGCCACATGGGCTCGAAGCCTATCCGGCGGATGCGTTGACGCAGGACGGGCATGCCCTGGTCGCGCACCTCGGGCTGACCGATTACGACCTTGGCGGCTATTCGCTCGGCGCGCGAACGACGTCGCGGATGCTCGCGACCGGCGCGACGCCGCGCCGCGTGATCTTCTCCGGCATGGGCCTCGAAGGGCTGACCCAGACATCGCGTCGCGCCGGGCATTTCCGCAACATCCTCACCCGGCTTGGGCAGCATGTTCAGGGCACTCCGGAATGGCTGGCCGAGGCATTCCTGAAGACCACCGGCGGCGATCCGGTCGCACTGCTCGGCATTCTCGAGACGTTCGCCGACACGCCGCTGGAGTCGGTGGAGGCAATTCAGCAGCCGACTTTGGTCGTGTGCGGCAGCGAGGACCAGGACAATGGCTCGGCACCCGACCTCGCGGCGATCCTGCCGCAGGGGACCTATGTGGAGACCCCGGCGGCCACATGAGCGCGGTGGTGAAGCCAGAACTCGGCCAGGCCATAGCGGACTTCCTCGCCGCCTGACCCGACTCGTTCTTCAATCCTCCCCCGCAAGGGGGAGGTGGCTGGCACTTGCCAGACGGAGGGGGAGGACACGCAACGGATGTGATCGCTTTCCTCTTCCTCCATCACCTTCGGCGCCCCCCCTGACGGGGGAGGATCGCACGGATCAGATGCCAGCCGGGTTGACCGGGCGGCGGCTGGCCATCACTCTGGCCGCATAATCCAGGGGAAATCCATGATCCGTACCGTTTCTCTGATCGCGCTGGCGTGCGCGATCGCCGTACCCGTCGCCGCGCAGGCTCAAACTGCACAACCCGCCGCCACCGGCAAGCCGACCGTTGCGCAGGCGGATGCCTTCGTCGCCGAGGCGGAGCGGGTATTCGCCGCGAAGTCGGTCGATGCGGCGCGCGTCGCATGGGTCAACGCCACCTACATCACCGACGACACCGATGCGCTGGCCGCGAAGTCGGGCGCGGAGATGACGGATCTCGGCGTGAAGTACGCGCTCGGCGCGGCCCGCTATGCGTCCCTCCCGGGTCTTTCGTTCGACACCAAGCGCAAGCTCGATCTGTTGCGCGGCGGCCTGACGCTGCCGGCCCCGACGCGCGCGGGCGCGTCCGAGGAGCTGTCGACGCTGACCACCAAGATGTCGTCCTTCTACGGCAAGGGTATGGGCACGCTCGACGGCAAGCCGATCAACGGCTCGGATATCGAGGCGGCGATGGGCGAGAGCCGCGATCCGGTGAAGCTGCAGGAGATGTGGACGAGCTGGAACGACAAGGTCGGCGCGCCGATGCGCGGCGACTATGCCAAGATGACCGCGATCTCCAACGAAGGCGCGCGCGAGCTCGGCTACAAGGACGTCGGCGCGCTGTGGCGCTCCGGCTACGACATGACGCCCGAGCAGTTCGCGGCGCTCACCGACAAGATCTGGAAAGAGGTCGAGCCGCTCTACATGGCGCTCCACACCTACACGCGGTGGAAGCTCAACGAGAAATACGGCGACGCGGTGCAGGCCAAGACCGGGCCGATCCGCAGCGACCTGCTCGGCAACATGTGGGCGCAGGAGTGGGGCAATATCTACGATATCGTCGCGCCGAAGGGGGCAGGCGACGTCGGTTACGACACCGGCGATTTGCTGAAGGTCAAGGGCTATGACCCGCTGAAAATGGTGAAGCAGGGCGAGGGGTTCTACTCGTCGCTCGGCTTCGCACCGCTGCCGGAGACGTTCTGGAAGCGGTCGCAGATCACCAAGCCCGCCGACCGCGACGTGATCTGTCACGCATCGGCTTGGGATCTCGACAACCAGGACGATATCCGGATCAAGATGTGCACGAAGGTGAACGCGGACGACTTCGTCACGATCCACCATGAGCTCGGCCACAATTACTATCAGCGCGCGTACAAGGCGCAGCCGATGCTCTACAAGAACGGTGCGAACGACGGCTTCCACGAGGCGATCGGCGATACCGTCGCGCTGTCGATCACGCCGGATTACCTGGTGAAGATCGGCCTGCTCGATCAGGCGAAGGTGCCGAGCGCGGACAAGGACATCGGGCTGCTGCTGCGTCAGGCGATGGACAAGGTCGCGTTCCTGCCGTTCGGGCTGCTGATCGACAAATGGCGCTGGGGCGTGTTCTCGGGCGAGATCCCGGCGACCGGCTATCAAGCGGCGTGGGACAAGCTGCGGCTCCAGTATCAGGGGATCAAACCGCCGGTCTCGCGCGACGAGACCAAGTTCGATGCTGGCGGCAAATACCATATCCCGGCGGCGGTGCCATACACGCGCTACTTCCTGGCACGGGTGTTGCAGTTCCAGTTCTACAAGGCGGCGTGCGACCAGTCCGGCTGGAAGGGACCGCTGCATCGCTGCTCGTTCTACGGCAACAAGGCGGTCGGCACGAAGCTGAACGCGATGCTGAGCATGGGGCAGTCCAAGCCGTGGCCGGATGCGCTGCAGGTATTCACCGGCAGCCGCGAGATGTCGGGCGCGGCACTGGTGGAGTACTTCGCACCGTTGAAGAAATGGCTCGACGTGCAGAACAAGGGGAAGCCGACTGGGTGGTGAGGGGAAGCGTTGGCTTATCGCCAACTGACGTTCGCCCGCTAACTCCTAGTTCTCCCGCGGAGGCGGGGGTCCAGGGCCACGAACGCTACTGCGGTTTTAGCTGGGCCCCGCCTCCGCGGGGGAACGGGGAAAGTGCGGGGCGAGATAATCTGCGTTACTGCCAGACGATATGCACCACCCCGGCGAAGGCCGGGGCCCAGTTGGAACGTCCAGAGTAACTAGACGCATCGCTCGGTTAGCAGCGCCCCTCAACTGGGCCCCGGCCTTCGCCGGGGTGGCGTGCTATCCGGGGTGGTGAGCCGTTCGGCGTGACCCGCTCACTCCGGAACCGTCCCCGGATCAGCAATGCCAGCCTCGAAAGACTTCGACGAATCCGCCCCGTCGGCCTGATGCGCCTGCCTGCCCTTCGACTTAAGCGGTGCCGGAGCCTTAGGCGTGCTCCCCCGCAGCGTCAGTAGCGCGCCGACGGCGGCACCAGCGACCGCGACACCACTGAAGATCGCCGCAGCACCCCATTTACCACGGATATTTTCCGGCAAAGTGGCGACTGCAACCGGCGTGACCGCCTTGCGCGCAGACACGGGGCGCGGGGTGCTGCGCTTGGTCGAGCGCGGCTTGGGCGCCGGTTTAGCAACGGGTTTGGGCGGCGCAGCGGGCACCGGCTTATCCGCAGCCGGTTTCGCGACCGGCACGGGCTTGGCTGCGACCGGCTTCACCGATGACGCAGCCGGCGCCGCTTTCGGCGCACTGGCCTTACGCGGTGCCCTCCGGCGGGCGGCGGGCTTCTTCGCTTCAGTATCGGGCGTGTCGGTGTCAGCCACGGCTATCTTCCTCAGCAATGATTCCGGAACCGTAACGCATTCCCAAGCGATCCGCTCCGGTTTTTACCCGTCCACCGTTACCGGAACGGCGGCTCGTCGAACGCGCGGAGCTTGCGGCTGTGGAGCTTGGCGCCCTCCAGTCGAAGCTGTTCGCAGGTCTCGATGCCGATCCGCAGATGCTCGCTGATCGCGCGCTCGTAGAAGCGGTTGGCCTGGCCGGGCAGCTTCAGCTCGCCGTGGAGCGGCTTGTCCGAGACGCACAGCAATGTGCCGTAGGGGACGCGGAAGCGGTATCCCTGCGCGGCGATCGTGGCGGACTCCATGTCGATGCCGACCGCGCGCGACAGCGAGAAGCGCAGCGCGGACTTCGAATAGCGGAGTTCCCAGTTGCGGTCGTCGGTGGTGACGATCGTCCCCGTGCGCAGGCGGCGCTTGAGTTCCTCGCCCGATTGGCCCGAGACGATCTCGGCCGCCTTGGCCATCGCCAGCTGGACTTCGGCGATCGCGGGAATGGGGATCTCGGGCGGCAGGACGTCGTCGAGGACATGGTCGTCGCGCAGATAGGCGTGCGCAAGGACATAGTCGCCGATCCGCTGGCTCGGCCGCAACCCGCCGCAATGGCCGATCATCAGCCACGCCTCGGGCCGCAGCACGGCGAGATGGTCGCAGATCGTCTTCGCGTTCGACGGGCCGACGCCGATGTTTACCAGCGTGATGCCGGTGCGGTCGTCCGCCATCAGGTGATAGGCGGGCATCTGGTGCCGCCGCCACGCGCTGTCGGAGATGATCTTGTCGATGTCGTCGCCGGACGAGATCGTGATCCCGCCCGCGCCCGAAAGACTGGTGAAGCGACTGCCTTCACCCAGCTGCGTGCCGGCCCAGCGCACGAACTCGTCGACGTAGCGGTGATAGTTGGTGAACAGCACGAAGCGCTGCGCGTGCTCGGCGGGCGTGCCCATGTAATGGCGCAGGCGGGCAAGGCTGAAATCGGTGCGCAGGCCGTCGAACAGCGCGAGCGGGCGCGTCTCGTCGTGCGCGATCCAGAGGCCGTCGGCGATCTCGTCGCCGATGTGCGCGAGTTCGGTGGCGGGGAAGTGGCGCGACAATTCGGTCGCGGAGACCTCGTCGAGGCTCAGCGCATGGCCGGGTTCGATCACGTAAGGGAACGGGATTTCCTGGCGACCCTCGACGGCTTCGACGGTGACGTCGTAATCCTCGATCAGCAGCGTCAGCTGTTCGACCAGATATTCGGCGAAGATCGCGGGTTTGGTGACGCTGATCTTGTATTCGCCGGGCGTTACCATCCGGCCGAACGAGCGGAGGGGAGTGGGGCGATCGACGCCGCCCTTATAGATGAGGCGGATTTCGGGATAGGCGAACGAGCCGTCGGTGCGGCTGGCCGGATCGGGGGTCGTGCCGTCGGCGATATAGGCGCTCATGGCGGCTTGGAGGCGCTCGACGGAGGCGCGGTAGAGGCGGTCGAGGTCGGCGACGAGGTCGGATGCGATTGTCATTGCACAGTGTTACGTGGGCGATGTTGCGGTGGCAAGACCGAGGCGGCGGGGCACGGTCAATGCGCGCTCGGGGCTTACGCACCACCCCGGCGATGCACCACCTCGGCGGAGGCCGGGGCCCAATTGGGGGACGGATGTAACGGAGGCCGGTCTGAAATTACCTCGGCCTTACCAACTGGGCCCCGGCCTTCGCCGGGGTGGTAAGGAGGGGCGGGTATTGCTCCCGCCCCTCTCACATCAGATCTCGCTGAGCAGGTGTTCGGCCGAGCTCACCTTGAACTCGCCGGGTGCCTCGACGTTCAGCTGCTCGACGACGCCGTCGTTCACCAGCATCGAGTAACGCCGGCTGCGCGTGCCCATGCCGTAGGCTGCGCCGTCCATCGTCAGCCCGATCGCAGTGGCGAACTCGCCATTGCCGTCGGCGAGCATCGTGATGTCACCGGCACCCGCCGACTTGCCCCATGCGTCCATCACGAACGCGTCGTTGACCGAGACGCAGGCGATCTCGTCGACGCCCTTGGCCTTAAGCTCGGCTTCCTTCTCGACGAAGCCGGGGAGGTGCTTGGCCGAGCAGGTCGGCGTGAACGCGCCGGGGACCGCGAACAGCGCGACCTTGCGGCCCTTGAAGAAGCTGTCGGTATCGACCTGATCGGGGCCATCGGCCGTAGCCTTGACGAGGGTGGTGGTGGAAGCCGGTCGCCGACGCTGATCGTCATCTGAAAATCTCCTGTCGCCGCGCGTTGGTCGCGGGCGAGCCGTACCTTGGACGCCGGGCGGGGATTTCAAGCGTGGCGACCGCGGGCGTGCGGCGCTATGTTGCACGGCATGGACAAGACGGCCTTTCTCTCCGGACAATTCCTGCTCGCGATGCCGGGCATGAGCGACCCGCGCTTCGCCCGCGCGGTGATCGCGATGTGCAGCCATGACGAGAATGGCGCGATCGGCATCGGGCTGGGCGCGACGATCGACGGGCTGGGCTTCCACGACCTGCTCGAACAGTTCGGGATCAAGCCCGGCGATGCCCCCAACGCGCCGGTGCATTTCGGCGGACCGGTCGAGCCCAGGCGCGGCTTCGTGGTGCATTCTTCCGACTGGGGCGGGCAGGACAGTGTCGACGTCGCCGGGCGGTGGAAGCTGTCGAGCACGGTCGACGTGCTGCGCGCGATCGCCGAAGGGAAGGGCCCGTCGCAATGGGTCGTGGCGCTGGGCTATGCCGGCTGGGACGGCGGGCAGCTGGAGGGCGAGCTGTCGCGGCCGGGGTGGTTCAACGTGTTCGGCGACACCGACCTGCTGTTCGATACCGCGGTGGAGGATCGCTGGACCTATGCGTTCGCGCAGGCCGGCGTCGACCCGCGGCTGCTCGTCGCGGAGACGGGCCGGGCCTGACTTCTGCTCCTCCCTGGAAGGGAGGGCCGGGGGTGGGTCGGCCGGTGGGCTGGCTCTGCACGCGCCTCAAACCGACCCACTCCCAACCCCTTCCCTTCCAGGGAGGGGAGTCGAAGAAGGGCAACGCAGCTTACACAGTGTGCATCCCCAACCATCATATAAAGATATCTTTATATTTGATTTGGGGCCTCCACTCTCCTATGATGCAGTATCCGGCACGGGCATGAGGCTCGCCGATCACGATATTCTCAGGAGACTCCTCGTGGCCACCACGCTTGCGCCTACGAAGACCGACGCCAAGGCCGACTATGTCGTCGCCGACATCAGCCTCGCCGATTTCGGCCGCGCCGAGATCAACATCGCCGAGACCGAAATGCCCGGCCTGATGTCGCTGCGCACCGAATTCGGCGCGTCGCAGCCGCTCAAGGGCGCGCGCATCACCGGTTCGCTGCACATGACGATCCAGACCGCGGTGCTGATCGAGACGCTGACCGCGCTCGGCGCCGACGTCCGCTGGGCGACCTGCAACATCTTCTCGACGCAGGACCATGCCGCCGCCGCGATCGCCGCATCGGGCGTGCCGGTGTTCGCGATCAAGGGCGAGAGCCTCGCGGACTATTGGAACTATGTCGGCGACATTTTCTCGTGGGATCGCGACGTCGAAGGCCAGACCGCCAACATCATCCTCGATGACGGCGGCGACGCGACGATGTTCGCGCTCTGGGGCGCCAAGCTCGAAGCCGGCCACACGATGCCCGAGCCCGAGAACGAGGAAGAGGTCGAGATGCAGCGTGCGCTGAAAGCGTATGTCGCAAAGAACCCCGGCTACCTCACCGAGACCGTCAAGAACCTGAAGGGCGTTTCGGAAGAGACCACCACCGGCGTCCACCGCCTGTACGAGATCGCCAAGAAGGGCGAACTGCCGTTCCCCGCGATCAACGTCAACGACTCGGTCACCAAGTCGAAGTTCGACAACCTCTATGGCTGCAAGGAATCGCTGGTCGACGCGATCCGTCGCGCGACCGACGTCATGCTCGCCGGCAAGGTCGCCTGCGTCGCCGGTTTCGGTGACGTCGGCAAGGGTTCGGCCCAGTCGCTCCGCAACGGCGGCGCGCGCGTGATGGTCACCGAAGTCGATCCGATCTGCGCGCTGCAGGCGGCGATGGAGGGCTTCGAGGTCGTGACGATGGAAGAGGCCGTGACCCGCGCCGACATCTTCTGCACCGCGACCGGCAATGCCGACGTTATCACCGCCGATCACATGAAGGCGATGAAGCCTATGTCGATCGTCTGCAACATCGGCCACTTTGACTCGGAGATCCAGATCGCCGCGCTGTCGAACTACGACTGGACCGAAGTGAAGCCCGGCACCGACCTGGTGAAGTTCCCGGACGGCAAGCAGATCATCATCCTGGCGAAGGGTCGCCTGGTGAACCTGGGTTGCGCGACCGGCCACCCGTCGTTCGTGATGTCGGCCTCGTTCACCAACCAGACGCTCGCGCAGATCGAGCTCTGGACCAAGGGCGAGAACTACAAGAACGAAGTCTATGTCCTGCCGAAGCACCTCGACGAGAAGGTCGCGATGCTCCATCTCGAAAAGCTCGGCGTGAAGCTGTCGAAGCTCTCGGACAAGCAGGCCGGCTACATCGGCGTGCCGGTCGAAGGCCCGTTCAAGCCGGACCATTACCGCTACTGATCTTCAGGATTCCGTAGGGTTTTCGAAAGCCGCGTCCGCCATCAGGCGGGCGCGGCTTTTTCGTTGCGCAACCGTGTTGCGGCGATGTCACACTTTCGTAATGTTTCGTCGCACGGATTGATAAATAGACAGGAAAGGTGTCCTTCCGCCCCCGAGTACATGCTTAGGTTCAGAGGGTTGTTAGTATGATTGGCTTATCGGTCCGGAAGTCCGGATTGTTCGTAACCGCGTCCACGGTCGCATTCGTCCTGGCCTCGGCCATCCCCGCAGCGGCGCAGACCGCAACGCCGGTCGATGCCCAGACCCAGGCTCCCGGCACCGATCCGGCCGCCCCGGTCGGTTCCGATACCACGACGGGCGCGGTGGCGCAGACGGCGGCGCCCGAAGCCAATGTCGGTAGCGATATCGTCGTGACCGGTTCGCGCATTGCGCGCCCGACGCTCAACTCGCCCATTCCCGTGACGACGGTGACGCAGGCGGACCTGACGCGGACCGGTGCGGTCGTCATCGGCGACGTGCTCAACGACCTGCCGTCGCTGCGCTCGACCTACAGCCAGGCGAACTCGACCCAGTTCATCGGCACCGCCGGCATCAACCTGCTCGATCTGCGCGGCCTCGGGCCGTCGCGTACGCTGGTTCTCGTCAACGGTCGTCGCCACATCACGGGCTCGACCGGCGAGTTCCTCGTCGATACGAACACCATCCCGACCGACCTGATCGACCGCGTCGACATCGTCACCGGCGGCAGCTCGGCGGTATATGGGTCGGACGCGATGGCGGGCGTCGTCAACTTCGTGCTGAAGCGCAATTTCGACGGTGTATCGCTCAACGCGCAGAGCGGGATTTCCGATCGCGGCAACCGCGGCACGTATCGACTGTCGGGCACGTTCGGCACGAACTTCGCCGAGGGGCGCGGTAACATCGCCTTGGGTCTCGAATACAACCAAGCTGATCTGCTGACGTACACCGACCGTCCGGCGTTGACTGGGGCCTATGCTGGCCGGAACCAGTTCCAGCGTGTTGCGACGAACGCATCCGGCCAGCCACAGCGGACTTTCCTGACGGGTGTTCGTAGCTTCGGCTATGACAATGGCGGCAATTTCATTGCATATAATGGCGACGACGTGCTGGGCTGCGGCAATGGCGTGACTGCGGCCTGCCGCGCGAACGGCGCCCCCGGGTGTTCGGTTTCGGGTCGGACGGGCAGCTTTCCGAATATAATTACGGCAATGATTTTCGACCTGTCGGCTCCAACAACAACCAGAATGGCAACGGAGCTACGCTGAATGACACGGGTACGCTGAACCCGGCGCTCAAGCGTTATGTCGCAAACCTGATCGGCCATTACGACGTGTCGGATGCGTTCAAGCCGTTCTTCGAGGCGAAGTTCGTTCGCGTCGAGAGCTTTGCGCAGTCGAGCGGTACGTTCAATCAGGGCGGGTCGCAGGGCACCGGCGCAGCGGGTGAAACATACCTCGGCGGCGGCATCCTGATTGCGTTCGACAATGCGTTCCTGAATCCTCAGGCCGCGACGACCATCCGCTCGTTGCTGCCAGCCGGATCGGAGTATTTCCGGCTCAATCGCAATAACGTCGATCTCGGCACGCGCGACGAAGCAGACCGTCGCGATACCTACCGCATCGTCGTCGGTGCCGAAGGCACGTTCAACGATGACTGGAAGTATGATTTCTCGGTGAACTACGGTGAATTCCGTACGAAATCGAAATTCTATAACAACCAGTTCCAGTCCCGCTTCTACAACGCCATCGATGCGGTTCGGAACGGCGCAGGCCAGATCGTATGCCGTATCAACCAGGCTGCGGTAACCGACGCATCATGCGCCCCCTGGATATTTTGGGTGAGGGCCGCGCAAGCCAGGCTGCGTTGAACTACATCAACACGACGTCGAGCAGTGTTGGCAAGGCGACGGAGTTCGACGTCACTGCCAACGTGGTGGGTGATAGTTCGCAACTCTTCGAACTGCCCGGCGGCCCGGTCAGGTTTGCTGTTGGCGGCGAGTATCGTCGTGAAACCGCACGAAACGCGTATGACGATACGATCAAGGCCGGCGATACATTCTTCAACGTCATCCCCGACTTCCGTCCGCCGGCATTCGCCGTGAAGGAAGCGTATGGCGAGATCGAGCTTCCGCTGTTGAAGGACATCAGCTTCGCCAAGGAGCTGACGATCAATGCGGCCGGTCGCGTTGCCGACTACAAGGGTTCGACGGGAACGGTCTACGCCTATAATTTCGGTGGCATCTACGCACCGATCAACGATATCAAGTTCCGCGTGAATTATTCGCGGTCGGTCCGGGCGCCGACACTCGGTGACTTGTATGCATCGAATAGCCAGAATTTCGATCTGCTCGATGATCCGTGCGATGTGAACTTCATCAACACGGGACGTTCCACGCGGGCAGCGAACTGTGCGGCGGCGGGGGTTCCGGCCAATTTCGTGAACAGCGTGGCGCGGGCGGGCAGCACCGAATTCCTGTCGGGCGGCAACCCTGATCTACAGGCTGAAAAGTCGCGGAGCTGGACCTATGGTGCGATCTTCCAGCCAAGCTTCCTTCCCGGCTTTGCGCTGACGGTCGATTATTACGACATCAAGATCAACAAGGTCATCAATGCCGTTGACGCACAGACGATTCTCGATGCCTGCTATGACGCACCGACGCTCGACAACCAGTTCTGCAGCCTGATCAACCCGCGCCAGGCGAACGGCCTGTTCGCACGGCCCGCGCTGCTGCAGAGCGTCGTCAACTTCGCCGCGCTGAAGGCCAAGGGCATCGATTTCGACGCGAGCTACAACCACCGCTTCGGGGCCGATACCAAGGCGGCGATCTGCGTGGTCGGTACGTGGGTGCGTGACCGGACCGATTTCCCGTATCTCGATGAGCCGAGCCGGCCGGATCGTGTGAAGGGCGAGCTGGGCGATCCGATCTGGAACGTCAACGCCTCGGTCGACCTGACCCACAAGAACTTCACGCTCGGGTATCAGGTCCGCTATATCGGCCGCCAGTCGATCACAGATTGGGAAGCACAGCACGATACCAACGGCGTGCCTGCGCTCAACCCGAACTATGCCGACGTCGTCTATTACCCGAAGGTGATCTATCACGCGATCCGCGCCTCGGTCGACGTCGACAGGCGCTTCACCCTCTACGGTGGCGTCGACAATGTGACCGACAAGAAGCCGCCTTACGGCCTGCTCGGCAATGGCGATGGCGACGCGATCTACGACAATATCGGTCGCGCCATGTATATCGGGGCGTCGGTGAAGCTCTGATCGTATGAAAATTCTACCCTCGCCGGTAGATCGCGAAGGGCGGGTCCGCAGGTCGGGCCCGCCCTTTTCCGTGTGTCGTGGCTTTCCCCGGGGGGACGGTTTGGCCTACATGGTCGGATGATGTCGCTACGGGCTGCCCGATAATGGTCTTGGGGACCGGTGCTGCCGTGACGGTAGGGGCATTGCTGCTCGTGGCGGTCCTCGCTGGCTTGGGGCTGCTCTATACCAGCCTGCGCATGCGCGCTGCGGCGGCCGACGTCGTCGAGACGAATGCGCAGTTGCGGACGGTGCTCGACGGATCGCCGGCGATCGTGACGGTGATCCGGTCCGGCGGGCGGATCGAGATGACGCAGCGGATGGCGGACTGGCTCGGGCTGGACGCGCCGCCGCGGTCGCTGGCGGAACTTGCGATCGGCGGGGCAGGGCTGTCGGCGGACGATGCGGCACAGCTGATCGCGGACATCACGGCGGCACAGCGAGCGGGGCGGGCGTTCGTGCGGTCGGTGCGGCTGCAGGGCTCGACGCGGGCGATCACGTTTCGTGGGGGCGTGCGCCGGGCGAGATGGGCGCCACGGGGGCGGTGCTGCTCTGGGCGTTCGATGCGACCGACAGCGAGGCGGAGATCGCCCGGCTCGGCGCGGAGACCGCGCGGCTGGGCGAGGCCTATGAATCGCTGACCGGGCTGATCGAGGCGGCGCCGATGCCGATGTGGTACCGCGCGACCGACCTCCGGCTGGCGATGGTGAATACGGCCTATGTCGATGCGGTAGAGGGCGCGATGCCGCCGATGTGGTGGCGCGTGGGCTCGAACTGGTCGAGGGGTCGGGGCGCGGCGGGCCTCTCGCCGGCGCCGCGGTCGCGCGCGAGCAGGGGCGCCCACACCAGCAGGTCCTGCCGGCGACGATCGACGGCGCGCGGCGGTCGTTGCAGATCTACGACGTGCCGCTGCCGAGCGGTGGCGTCGCCGGGTTCGCGATCGATATTGAGGAACTCGAGCAGGCGCGGTCGGGGGCGAAGCGGTTCGCCGAGGCGCAGCGCGCGATGCTCGACCGGCTGTCGGCGGGAGTCGCGCAGTTCGGCGGGGATCGCTCGCTCGTGTTCTGCAACCAGCCGTTCCGGCGGATGTTCGCGATGCGCAGCGAATGGCTGGCCGATCGGCCCGAGTTCGACCGGGTACTGGAGCGGATGCGCGAGGCCAACCGCCTTCCCGAGGTCCGCGACTTCCCGAGCTGGAAGGCCGAGCGGCGCGACTGGTTCATGCAGACCGGCTCGTCGCAGAGTGGCGGCGCCATGGAAGAGAACTGGCATCTCCGCGGCGGCACGCACCTCCGCGTCGTCGCGCAGCCATTGCCCGATGGCGGACTGCTGCTGATTTTCGAGGATCGTACCGAGCAGGTCCAGCTCGCCAGCGCGCGCGATACGCTGCTGCGCGTGCGGACCGCGACGTTCGACAATCTGTTCGAGGCGCTCGGCGTGTTCGCGGCGGATGGGCGGTTGCAGTTGTGGAACAACCGGTTCCGGCTGCTGTGGGGCCTGGAGGAGGAGTTCCTCGCCTCGCATCCGCGCGTCGATGCGTTCGCCGAGGCGGCGGGGGTAAGCTGCTGACACCCAACCGTTCGGCGCTGATCCCCGATCTGGTGCGGTCGGCGACGGTCGAGCGGCAGCAGCGCGGCGGGCGCGTGGCGTTTGCGGACGGACGGCATTTCGAGTTTGCCGGCGTACCGCTGCCCGACGGGAATGCGCTGTTCACGATGCTCGACATCACCGACAGTCGCCGTGCGGAACAGGCTCTGCGGGATCGCGCCAACGCGCTGGAGGCGGCGGACAAGGTGAAGACCGCGTTCGTGGCAAACATGAGCTACGAACTCCGCACGCCGCTGACGTCGATCAGCGGGTTCGCGGAGATGCTGCACGGCGGATACGCGGGCAAGATGACGAAGCAGGCCGAGGGCTATGTCGGGGCGATCCTGGAGTCGGTCGAGCGGCTGGGGTTGCTGGTCGACGACGTGCTCGACCTGACGCGGGCGGAGAGCGATCGTGCGGAGACGGATCGGACCGATGTCGATCTGCCGACCACGGTGCGCGCGGCGGCGGAGACGATCCTGCCGTCGGCCAAGCGGCGCAAACTCGATTTCGCGGTCGAGGTGGCGCGGTCGACCGGGCGGGTCAACGGCAATCCGAAGCGGTTGAAGGAGGTCGTCGAGCATCTCCTGCGCCACGCGGTCGCGGCGACGCCGGATGGCGGGCGGGTGTTGTTGCATACCGATGGCAATGCGACGTCCGCGCGGATCGTGGTGTCGGATGACGGGCCGGGAATGGATGCCGAGGCAGTCGCGCATGCATTCGACCGGTTTGGGGAATCGAAGGCTATGGGGGATCGCGCTTTGGGGTTGGGGTTGCCGCTGGCCAAGCAGTTCGTCGAAGCTCACGGCGGGACTATCGAGCTGGTCTCCGAGCCCGGCGCGGGCACGTTGATCACGGTGGAATTGCCGCGGCGATGAGGGTTTTGAATCTACTCCTCTCCCCTCTGGGGAGAGGGCTGGGGTGAAGGGCTGCCAAGCAGTACGGCGCCTGGAACAGCCTCTCACTCAACCCTCTCCCCGAGGGGAGAGGGCTTATGCGCGTGATCAGCTTACCCGATCCGCAAGCTACCGAGGCGTTCGGCGCTATGCTTGCCACCCGCGTCCAGCCCGGCGACGTGATCACCCTCGAAGGCACGCTCGGGGCCGGCAAGACCAGCGTCGCACGCGGCCTCCTCGCCGCACTCGGGCTCGCAGGCGAGGCGCCGTCGCCGAGCTTCGCGATCGTCCAGCCCTACGAGCCGCCCGAAGTGCGTTTCCCGGTCCTGCACGTCGATCTCTACCGCATCGACGACCCCGCCGAGATCGAGGAACTCGCGCTCGACGACGCGCGCTATGATCTGCTGCTGCTGGTCGAATGGCCCGAGCGCGCCGGCCCCGATCACTGGCCAGATGCGCTTCGCTTGAGCCTGACGATCGAGCCGGACGGCACGCGCAGCTTGACAGTCGAGGTCCCGAAAGCTTGGAGGTCGCGATGGCCGACATGACCCTGCCGCCCGGCGCCGCCGCTTTCCTCGACGCTCATGGTTGGGGGCGCGCAGATCCTCCCGGTCGCCGGCGATGCGTCGTTCCGGCGCTATTTCCGGGCGATTGCCGGGGCCGAAGAGGGGAGCGCCAAGCCATCCTCATGGATGCACCGCCGCCGCACGAGGACCCGCGGCCGTTCATCGCCATCGCCGAATGGCTGGTCGAGCGCGACTTCGCGGCACCGGCGATCCTCGCGTGCGATCTCGACCAGGGGCTCGTGCTGATCGAGGATTTCGGCGACGACCGGTTGCGCGAGGCGGTCGACGCAGCGCCCGCCGACGAACTGTCGCTCTATGCGCCGGCGATCGACCTGCTCGTGCGGTTGCGCGGCCATCCCGCAGCGCCTGTTGCGCCGTACGACCGCGCGGTGCTGAGGCGCGAGTCGGCGTTGTTCGTCGAATGGTACTGCCCGGCGGTCGGGATCGGGCCCGATTTGCCCGGCTGGGACGCGGCGTGGGAGGCGGTGTTCGATCACGCCATCGCCGAAACGCCGGTCACGGTGCTGCGCGATTATCATGCCGAGAATCTGATGCTGGTGGGACCTACGCGCTCGCTCGGCCTGCTCGATTTTCAGGACGCGCTCGCGGGGCACCCGGCCTATGACCTCGTCTCGCTGTTGCAGGACGCGCGGCGGACGGTCGATCCGACAGTCGAGGCCGCGATGCTGGAACGATATCGCGCAGCGGCAGACGCGGACGAGGCCTTCATGAACGCGTATCACGTGCTCGGCGCGCAGCGGAATGCCAAGATCCTAGGCATCTTCACGCGGCTGTGGCAGCGCGATGGCAAGCCGTATTATCCGACGATGTGCCCGCGCGTCTGGACGTATCTGGAGCGCGACCTCGCACAACCGGTGATGGCGCCGGTCGCGGCGTGGTTCGACGCGAACGTCCCCGCCGATCTGCGCGGCGACCCGTTGGCGTTGCGCGCATGACCCGCCAGCAGACGATCCGCCCCATCCCGCGCGGCACGGTGCCCGAGACGGCAATGGTGATGGCCGCCGGGCTCGGCAAGCGAATGCGCCCACTGACCGCGACGCGACCCAAACCGCTGGTGCAGGTCGCTGGCAAGCCGTTGATCGATCACGTCTTCGAGCGGTTGCAGGCGGCCGGAATCAAGCGCGCGGTCGTCAATGTGCATTATCTCGCGGACACGCTGGAGGCGCATGTCACCGACCGGTTCGCGGGGATCGACGTAGTGATCTCCGACGAGCGGAAAATGCTCATGGAGACGGGCGGCGGGCTCGTCCAGGCGCGGCATCTGCTCGGGGATGCGCCGGTGCTGGTGGTCAACAGCGACAACCTCTGGATCGACGGGCCGGTCGATGCGATCAAGCTGCTCGCGTCGCGCTGGGACGACGCGAAGATGGATGCGCTGTTGCTGATGGTGCCGCTCGCGCGTGCGCATAATCACCGCGGGCCGGGCGATTTCTACCTCGCCGCCGATGGCCGGATCAGCGGGCGGCGCAAGTCCGGCCGGCTCGCGCCGTTCGCCTATACGGGCATTCAGATCCTGCATCCGCGGCTGATCGCGGACTGGCCGGAGGGGCCGTTTTCGACCAACATCTTCTGGGACCGCGCGATCGAGGCGGGCCGCGCTTACGGTCAGGTCCACCAGGGCCTGTGGTTCGACGTAGGCACGCCCGCCGCGATCCCGCGGACCGAGGCGATCCTCGCGGATGGCTGATGTCGCCACGGCGGGTCGTCCGACGCTGTACACGATCCCGGCGCATCGGGCGTTTGCGGATCTGCTCGTCGCCGGGCTGATGCGGCAGGCGGGCCGCGATCCGCTGGCGCTCGCCCGCGCGCTCGTCGTGCTGCCGAACAACCGCGCGGTGAAGGCGGTGACCGAGGCGTTCGTGCGCGCGAGCGGCGGCGGGCTGGTGTTGCCGCGGCTGGTGGCGCTGGGCAATCCGGAGATGGGCGAGGCGGTCGGTGCGGCACTCGATCCGGCGGACGACATCGATCCGCCGCTACCCGCGGTGCCGCCGTATCAGCGACGGATGATTCTGGCGCGGCTGGTGTCGGAAGAGCGGGCGCGCGAAGGCCATCCGGTCGATGCGGCGGAGGCGGTACGACTGGCGGGAGAACTGGCGCGGACGCTCGATCAACTGCTGGTCGAGGAGGTTCCGCCAACCAAGTTGCGCGATATCGAGCTTGGGCCGGAGCTGACCGAGCACTGGCGGCGTGCGCTGGCGACGTTCGAGATCGTGCTGCAACGCTGGCCAGGCGAACTCGCGCGGCTGGAGCGGATCGACGCGGCGACGCGGCGCTCGGCGCTGCTCGACCGGCTCGCGCAGCGCTGGCGGAACGCGCCGCCCGCCGGGATCGTCTGTGCAGCGGGCGTGACCGATTCCGCGCCGGCGGTGGCGCGGCTGCTCCGCTGCATCGCCGACATGCCGCAGGGGATGGTGGTGTTCGCCGGCCTCGACCTCGCGCTGCCGGACGAGGAATGGGACGCACTCGGCCCGCACGATCCGCATCCGGTGACCGGGCTCAAGCGCCGCTCGATCGAGACGCATCCGCAGTTCGATGCGAAGCTGATGCTCCTGCGCATGGGCGTCGCCCGCGGCGAGGTACAGATTTGGCGCGAGGGCGGCGGGCACGACGCCGACGCCGCGCGCGGCCGGGCGATCGCCAACGCGCTGGCGCCCGCGGATTTCACCGGCAAGTGGACGCAGATCGCGGCGGAGGATCGTCGCCTGAAGGGCGTGACCGCCGCCGAACTCGCGACGCCTGCGGAAGAAGCGCAGGCGATTGCGCTGGTCCTGCGCGAGGCTCTGGAAGTGCCGGAGCGGACCGCCGCACTCGTCACGCCCGATCGTGCGCTTGCGCGGCGGGTGGCGGCGCATCTTGGGCGCTGGAATATCGGCATCGACGACAGCGCCGGGCGACCCTTGTCTATCCTGCCGCCGGGTACATTGCTGCTCGCACTGGCCGAAGCAGCGGCACAGCGCTTCTCCCCGCTCGCGTTGCTAGCGTTGCTGAAGCATCCGCTGGTGCGCGCGGGCGACGATCGCTTGCTGTGGCTCGACGGCGCGCGCGCGCTGGACCGGCGGTTGCGCGGACCACGACCGGCGGCGGGGCTCGACGGGATCGCCGGCCATCTGGAGGAGCGCAAGGGTACGGCTGCAACATGGTGGGCGGATGTCCAGCCGTTGCTGACGCCGCTGGCTGGCGCGTTCGATCAGGGACCGCAGCCGTTGGCGTCGGTGCTCGCCTGCCTGCGCGAGACGGCGCAGACCTTGTGCGGTGACAACCTCTGGTCGGGTCTCGCAGGGCGCGCGGCGGCGGAGTTTCTCGCCGACCTTGAAGCCGAGGCACCCGCAGGTCCGCCGAGGATAGATCCGCGCGAACTCCCGCAATTGCTGCGGACGTTGCTAGATGAGGTCGCGGTGCGGCCGGCGCCGGGCGGGCACCCGCGGTTGGCCATCTACGGTTTGATCGAGGCGCGGTTGCAGACAGCCGACGTCATGGTGCTCGGCGGGCTGAACGAAGGCGTGTGGCCGGGGCGTCCCGCACCTGATCCTTGGCTGGCACCACGTATCCGCATGGAACTCGGGCTACCTGGTCTGGAGCGGCGCGTCGGCACCGCCGCGCATGACTTCGCACAGGCGCTCGGCGCACCTCGCGCGGTCGTCACGCGGGCGCGTCGGGATGCGAAGTCTCCCGCGTTGGCGTCGCGCTTGTGGCTAAGGTTGCAGGCGCTGGCTGGCGATCGGTTCGAACGCGCGTCGGCACTGGAAGGCTGGACTCGCGCGCTCGACGATCCTGGCGAACATCTACCCGCCGATCGTCCCGCGCCGTCGCCACCCGCTTCGCTACGTCCGAAGGCGATCTCCGTCACCGAGGTCGATCGCCTAAAGGCCGACCCCTACGCTTTCTACGCGCGCCGGGTGCTCGGGCTGATGCCGCTCGATCCGGTCGATGCCGACCCGAGCGCAGCATGGCGCGGGACTGCGGTGCACGACATCCTCGAGCAGTGGTGGAAGCAGGACAATTGCACCGTCGACACACTCCGGCAACGCGCGAAGGCGATGCTCGACGACGAGCGCACCCACCCGATGATGCGTGCGCTGTGGCAGCCGCGGTTGCTGGAGGCGATCGATTGGATCGCGGGCGCTATCGTCGCGCAAGGGCAGGATGGGCGGACGGTCGCCAGCGCCGAGGGCAAGGGCAAGATCGAGATCGCCGGTGTTACCCTCTCGGGTCGCTACGACCGAATCGACAAGCTCCCCGACGGGCGCCTTGCCGTGATCGACTACAAGACCGGCAAGCCGCCTTCGCCGACTGCGGTGCGTGCCGGGTACAGCCTGCAACTCGGCCTGCTCGGGCTCATCGCTGAGCGCGGCGGGTTCGAAGACGTTCGCGGCACAGCAGGCGCGTTCGAATATTGGTCGCTCGGCAAGAAGCGCGACGCGTTCGGCTATATCGAGAGCCCGGTCGATCCCGAGGGCAAGCGCGACAAGATCCCGACCGCCGAGTTCACCGCCATCGCTGCCCACAATTTCACCGAAGTCGTCGGCGAATGGCTCACCGGCGACGCCGCGTTCACGGCGAAACTCGTCCCCGAATACGCCCCCTATGCCGAGTATGACCAGCTGATGCGACGCGACGAATGGTATGGCCGTGAGCGGTGATGCGCTCGCCACGCTGCCCCGCTTAAGGGGCGCGCAGGCCGATGCAAGCAACCCGGCCTCGCACGTCTGGCTGTCCGCGTCGGCGGGTACGGGCAAGACGCAGGTGCTGGCGGCGCGCGTGTTCCGGCTGCTGCTTCGTGGTGTCGATCCCGGCGCGATCCTCTGCCTGACCTTCACCAAGGCAGGCGCGGCGGAGATGGCGCAGCGCATCAACGGGCGCCTCGCCGCGTGGGTGCGGATGCCCGCGCCAGCATTGGCGGCGGACCTGATCGCGCTAGGCGAAAGCCCGGTCCAGGCGTTGCAGGATCGCGCGCGCACCCTCTTCGCCAAGGTACTCGATGCGCCCGGCGGTGGCCTGCGTATCCAGACGATTCACGGCTTCTGCCAGGGGTTGCTCGCGGCGTTCCCGGTCGAGGCCGGGCTGACGCCGGGGTTCCGGCCGCTGGAGGCGCGCGAAGAGGCGGGGCTCGCGCGGGAAGCGCTGGCAACGATGCTGTCGGACGCCGAACGCGAGGGCCGCGAGCGCCCAGTCGAGATCGTCGGGCGGCTTTCGCTGCGGATGGGCGAGGGCGGGGCGGAGGCGTTCCTCCCAGCGTGCGCCCGCGCGCTGCCCGCGCTGGAGGCGCTGCCGGTCGGTATCCAGCCCTGGCTCCGGCGCGAACTCGGGTTGCCTTCCGGCGATATCGACGAGGCGATCGCGGAATGGTGCGACGCGCTAGACCTCGACGCGATCGCGCGGATCGCTGCCGCCAATCGGGCCTGGGGGCGGCAACGGGGTTGGCCGCAGCGGCGACCGTGCAGCGCTGGCTCGACTCCGAGGATCGCGCGGCGACCTTGGATGAGCTCGCCAGCGTCGTGCTGACCGGCACCGGCACGCAGCGTAAAGCGTCGAAGAAGCTGATCGATGCCGAGCCCGACTACGAAGTGCTGGCACGCGATCTGGGCGAAGCGTGCACCGACGTGCTGTCGATGGTCCAGCGCGCGACCTATTGCGATCTGCTCGCCGACGGGCTGGAGGTTGGGCGCGATTATGCCCGTGCCTACGCCCTCGCCAAGCGGCGGGCAGGCTCGGTCGATTTCGACGACCTGATCGCGACGACGGTGGCGCTGCTCGACCAGCCGGGGATCGGCGAATGGGTCCGCTACAAGCTCGACCAAGCGACCGAGCATCTGCTGATCGACGAGGCGCAGGACACCAACGGGCACCAATGGCGGATCGTGCGCGCGCTGGCGGACGAGTTCTTCGTCGGCCGCGGCATCTATGCGCCGTCGACGCGCACGCTGTTCACGGTCGGCGATTACAAGCAGGCGATCTTCGGCTTCCAGGGAACCGACCCTCTCAATTTTCAGGCGGCCGAACAGTATTTCGGTGGCCGTGCGAGCGAGGCCGAGGGCGACGACGACTGGCCTGAGGAAGAGCGCGGGCTCCCTTGGCACGACTGTCGCTCCGCCACTCATTCCGGTCGACGCGGACCGTGCTGGAGTTCGTCGATGCCGCGATCGACGCGATCGGCGAACCGGGGCTCGGGATCGCCGGCGAGGTCGAGCGTCATGCGAGCGAGGTCGCCGGTCCGGGCACGGTGACCCTATGGCCGCCGGTATCGGCAGGCGGCAGCGAGGATGACGAGGAAGGCTGGGTCGACGACGCGGTGCGCAAGCTCGCCGGCGACATCGCGCGTGCGGTGAAGGGCTGGCTCGCGCCCGAGACCGGCTTGATGCTGGAGAGCAAGGGGCGGCGGTTGCGGCCAGAGGACGTAATGATCCTGGTCAAGCGGCGCGGCGACCTCGCCTCGCTGATCGTCGCGCGGCTCTATGCGGAGGGCATCCCGGTGGCGGGCGTCGATCGCCTGCGGCTGAACGCGCCGCTCGCGGTGCAGGATCTGCTGGCCACGATCCGCTTCGTGTTGCAGCCGGAAGACGACCTGAGCGTCGCCGCGCTGCTCGTGTCGCCGCTGATCGGCTGGACGCAGGACGAGCTTATGGCGGCGGCGCCGCGCGAGGCCGGCCCATTGTGGCGCCATCTGCAACGCACGCAACCCGCGACAAGACTGGCCCCGTTGCTGGCGATGCTCGCGCGCGCGGACATCGCCACGCCCTACCAGTTCCTCGAGGAACTGTTGTCCGGCCTGCTCGACGGCCGGCGGAAGCTGATCCGCCGCCTCGGCACCGAAGCACGCGACCCGATCGAGGAACTGCTCAACGCCGCGCTGACGTTCGAGAGCACGACAACGCCGTCGTTGCAGCGCTTCCTCGACTGGTTCGACCGTGGCGATGTCGAGATCGTACGCGACCCATCCGCCCCCTCGATGCGGTCCGCGTGATGACCGCGCACGGGGCAAAGGGGTTGCAGGCGCCGCTCGTCATCCTGGCGGATGCGACCGCGGACCCGTCGGCGGCACCGCGCTCGATCCTGAAATGGGCGCCCGAACCCGGCGCTGCGCCGATCCCGGTGTTTCGTCCGCGGTCGAGCGAACGCGGCGGGCCACTCGATGCAGTCGTGTCGGCGGCCGAGCAGCGCGAACTGGAGGAGCATTGGCGGCTGTTCTACGTCGCGGCGACCCGCGCGGAGGAACGGCTGGTGATCGCCGGTGCGCTCGGGCCGCGCGCGAAAGGCGTGCCGCCCGAAAACAGCTGGTACGCGGCGTCCGATCGTGCGCTGACCGCTCTGCAGGTGCCGGTAGGCGAGGGCGCGCGGACCTTCGCCGGGGCCGAGCCGCAGCCTGCGGTAATCGCCAAACCTGCGGCCTCGATCCGCGAGGTGGAGAACGCGCACCTGCCGGCCTGGGCGCATGAGCCGGCACCGCAAGAAGCCCGTCCGCCTCGTCCGCTGTCGCCCTCGGCCCTGGGCGACGACGCGGTGTCCGATCCGCCACCGACGCCGGCAATGCGCATCGCTGCGGAACGCGGCCGGCTGATCCATGCGTTGTTCGAGCGTTTACCGGCGGTTGCTGCCACCGACCGCGCGACGGCAGCGGATCGCTGGCTGGCAAAGGCCGGCGGCGTCGACGATGCCGCAGCGCGCGCCGAGATCGTTCGGAGCGTCGTTGCCGTGCTCGACGATCCGCGCTTCACCGAGCTGTTCGGCGCGGACACGCTCGCCGAAGCCCCGATCGCGGCCACTCTCGCGAACGGTCTCGTCGTGTCGGGAACGGTCGATCGCCTGCTGATCGAGGCGGACCGGGTCCGGGTCGTCGACTTCAAGACCGGCCGCCGCGCGCCGAGCGGCCTCGACGACGTGCCCAACTATCATCTGAAACAGATGTCCGCCTATGCCGAAGCCTTAGCCGTGATCTTCCCGGGCCGCTCGGTCCAGGCAGCCTTGCTGTACACGGCAGGACCACGCCTGATCGTACTCGGCGCCGAGACGCTGGCCGCGAACAAGCCGCACTATCGGCCCGCGGAGCAAAGCTAGCGTCCCGGTGGTTGAGCCTGCGTCACCGCACCCCTAGATTACGTGCAACCAAGGAGAATTCACGATGGCGACCAAGCAGATCACCGATGCCAGCTTCGATGCGGACGTACTGAACGCCGACGGCCCCGTGCTCGTCGATTTCTGGGCGGAATGGTGCGGCCCGTGCAAGATGATCGGGCCCTCGCTGGAGGAAATCTCGGAGGAACTCGGCGAGAAGGTGACGATCGCCAAGCTCAACATCGACGAGAACCCCGACGCGCCGGGCAAGTACGGCGTCCGCGGCATCCCGACGATGATCCTGTTCAAGGGCGGCGCACCCGCGGCAACCAAGGTCGGCGCGGAGCCCAAGGGCCGCTTGAAGGCCTGGCTCGAGGGCGAGCTGGCGTAACCTGACCCTCCCTCCGTCATCTCGGCAAAAGCTGGGATGACGGCGTTAGGGGTATCAGCTCCGATAATCCGCGTTGATCGAGATATAGCCATGCGTAAGGTCGCAGGTCCAAACCGTGGCCCGACCTTCGCCTAGCCCCAGATCGACGCCGATCTCGATTTCCTGACCTTTAAGATGCGCCGCCACCGGCGCTTCGTCATATCCGCTCAGCGCCAAGCCCCCTCGGCAACCTGCGTGTTCCCAAAGCGGATCGACAGCGTATCTCGGTCCGCGGGTTCGCCGGCCTTGCCGACCGCCATGACAACCCGCCCCCAGTTTGCGTCCTCGCCGGCGATTGCAGTCTTCACGAGCGGCGAGTTGGCGATGCTCATCGCGATGCGGCGTGCGCTGCGGTCACTCTCCGCACCGGTCACCTGGACTTCGATCAACTTCTGCGCGCCTTCGCCGTCGCGAACGACGAGCATCGCGAGCTGGTGGCACAGATCCGATAGTGCCGCGCGAAACGCATCCGCGCCTACACTGTCGTCGTCCGCAAGCGTCGCGTTGCCCGCCTTGCCGGTCGCGAACGCCAGCACCGTGTCGCTGGTCGAGGTATCGCTGTCGACGGTGATGCACGAGAAGCTCGGCGCGTTCGCCTTCGACAGCGCGGCCTGCAGGAACTCGGGCTCGACCGCGGCATCGGTGAAGATGAACCCGAGCATCGTCGCCATGTCCGGCGCGATCATCCCCGAACCCTTGATGATCCCCACCAGCGTCACGGTGCGATCGCCGATCACCGCCGTCGTCACCGCGCCCTTGGTGAAGGTGTCGGTCGTCATGATCGTCGCGGCGGCGTCCTCCCAACCGCACGGTGCGGCGGCGAAGGCGGCATCGAGGCCCGCTTCGGCCTTGTCGATCGGCAGCGGAACCCCGATCACCCCGGTCGACGCGACGAACACGTCCGAAGGCTGGCATCCGAGATGCGCCGCCGTCCTCGCCGCGATCGCCTCGACCGCCGCGCGTCCGCGGGACCCTGTAAACGCATTCGAATTGCCCGCATTCACCACCAACGCCCGCGCCTGACCCAGCGTCAGCGCCGCACGGCACCATTCCACCTCAGGCGAAGGACATTTACTCTGCGTCAGCACACCGGCGACCACGGTCCTCGGCTCCAGCGTCACGAACGTCAGGTCGCACCGGTCCCAATTCTTGTACGCCGCGCGCGCGACATGGAGCGCGACTCCGTCGATCGGAGGGGCGGCGGGGAAGGGCAAGGCGAGCGGCGAGGTCTGCATCCCGCCTTCATAGTCGCTGCAATCCGGGCGGCAAGATCGCCGATCGCGCTTGACCATCGACGGTCCGTCGGTGTCCAAGATGGCGCGAGGGGGCTCGACGATGACGGACGCGAACGCAAGCGAACCCTATTCCAGCCGCTTGGATGCCCGGTTCGATGGCAGCGGCCGGACGGTGATGGTCGCCGTCCTCGCGCTGATCGCCGCTTGCAGCCTTGCTTGGCCGCCTGCATCCTGCTCATCGCCAAGGACGGTTATCGCTCCTGGCGGTCCCCGTACCCGACGATTCTCCCTCGTGATCTTCCCGTTGGGGTCACCCCGGCGCGCCCGATCGGCAGCTATGCGGAATGGTTCGGTCCCGATGACTATCCCCGGCAGCAATCCGCGCCGAGCAGGAGGGTGCGGTCCGGGTCGCGCTACTCGTCGGCGTCGATGGACGCGTCGAGGCCTGCGAGATCCTCGCCGGAAGCGGTATCAGGAGGCTCGATCGCGGGACATGCCGCGCGGCGGTCCGGCACGGTCGTTTCCGGCCGGCGCGCGATGCACGTGGCGCAGCGATCGCGTCGCGCTTCGAGCTTCGCCGCGTTCGATGGGCGCTGCCACGAGACGAACGGTAGATTTATCGCGCCGGCTCGCATACAGCCGGTGCTGCATGAACCTGCTGCTGCTCCTTTCCGCCCTCCTGTCCGCGCTGACCGGCGCGGTGCCGGGCGTGCGTGGCCAGTCGGCACAGGCTGTCGCGCAGGGTAGCGTTTGCTCGCAGTCGGTGGCGGCAGCGCCGGTCAAGGTTGCGATACGGCCGGCCGCCGTTCTGGCGTCGTTGGAAGACGTTTCCGTCTCCGCGGCGTTGCGAGTCATCGCCTTGAGCAAGGCTCCGATCTGGGCGGACCGCCGGCGCGAATAGCGTCGGGCGTCTGACCTCTCGGCTTACGGGCCGCCCTATCTCTCCCCGCGTGCGTGCCCTTAGCGTGCAGCCGCGTCATAAATTCAGGAAATCAGCCCATGTTCGGTGGCCTCGCCAAATCCTTGTTCGGTTCGTCCAACGACCGCTACGTCAAGTCGCTCAACCCGATCCTCGCGAAGATCGCCTCGTTCGAGCCGTCGCTTCAGGCGATGTCGGACGAAGAGCTTTCGTCGCAGACCGTCAAGTTCCGCGCGCGTCTCGCGAACGGCGAAAAGCTCGACGACCTGCTCCCCGAGGCATTCGCGACGGTCCGCGAAGCCGCGCACCGGGTGCTCGGCCAGCGCCATTACGACGTGCAGATGGTCGGCGGCATTGTGCTCCACCGCGGCGAGATCGCCGAGATGCGGACTGGCGAGGGCAAGACGCTCGTCGCCACGCTCGCGACCTACCTCAACGCGCTGCCGGGCGACGGCGTCCACGTCGTCACCGTCAACGACTATCTCGCCGCCCGCGACGCCGAGTGGATGGGGCAGGTCTACACCTTCCTCGGCATGACGATCGGCGTCATCATCCCGAACCTGTCCGACGAGGAACGCCGCGCCGCCTATGCCGCCGACATCACTTACGGCACCAACAACGAGTTCGGCTTCGACTATCTCCGCGACAACATGAAGTACGAGCGCAGTGCGATGACGCAGCGGCCGTTCAACTTCGCGGTGGTCGACGAGGTCGATTCGGTACTGATCGACGAGGCGCGCACGCCGCTGATCATCTCCGGTCCGACCGACGACAAGTCCGAGCTGTATATCCAGGTCGATGCGGTCGTGAAGCAGCTCGTCCCCGGCGACTACGACAAGGACGAGAAGCAGAAGACGATCATCCTCACCGAGGACGGCACCGAGAAGGTCGAGCGGATGCTTGAGGCAGCGGGACTGCTCGAGGGGCAGAACCTGTACGATTTCGAGAACACGCAGGTCGTGCATCACCTCAACCAGGCGCTGCGCGCGATCGTGATGTTCAAGTCGGACATCGACTACATCGTCAAGGACGGCAAGGTCATCATCATCGACGAGTTCACCGGTCGCATGATGGACGGCCGGCGCTGGTCGGACGGCCTTCACCAGGCGGTCGAGGCGAAGGAGGGCGTCCAGATCGAGCCCGAGAACCAGACGATGGCCTCGATCACCTTCCAGAATTACTTCCGCATGTACCCCAAGATCGGCGGCATGACCGGCACCGCGGCGACCGAGGCGGCCGAGTTCTACGACATCTACAAGATCAACGTCGTCAGCATCCCGACCAACGTCGAGGTCAAGCGCGTCGACGAGGAAGACGAGTTCTACAAGGACACCAAGGACAAGTTCGCGGCGATCGCCAAGAAGATCAAGCACCACGCCGACTTGGGCCAGCCGGTGCTGGTCGGCACGGTGTCGATCGAGAAGTCCGAGATGCTGAGCGAGTTCCTCAAGGCCGAGAACGTCGACCACAAGGTCCTGAACGCGCGCTATCACGAGATGGAGGCGCACATCGTCGCGCAGGCCGGGCGCAAGTCCGCGGTGACGATCGCGACCAACATGGCGGGCCGCGGCACCGACATCAAACTCGGCGGCAACCTCGAATTCCGCATGCTCGACGAGCATCCCGAGCTGGTCGAGGGTACGCCCGAATATGACGAGGCGGCGGCGCGGATCACGATCGAGATCGAGGCGGAGAAGCAGGCGGTGCTCGCCGCGGGCGGTCTGTTCGTGCTCGGCACCGAGCGTCACGAGAGCCGGCGTATCGACAACCAGCTGCGCGGGCGCTCGGGTCGTCAGGGCGATCCGGGCCTGTCGCGCTTCTACCTCAGCCTCGACGACGATCTGCTGCGCATCTTCGGGCCGGACACGCTGTTCGCCAAGATGATGCGCAACAATATCGAGGATGGCGAGGCGATCGGCAGCAAGTGGTTGTCGAAGGCGATCGAGACCGCGCAGAAGAAGGTCGAGGCGCGCAACTACGACATCCGCAAGCAGGTCGTCGAATATGATGACGTGATGAACGAGCAGCGCAAAGTCATCTACGAGCAGCGTGCCGACATCATGGATGCCGACACGGTCGGCGACGTGGTGACCGACATGCGCGCGGAGACGGTCAACGTGATCGTCGGCGACGCGTGCCCGCCCAACTCCTATCCCGAACAGTGGGACATCGAGGGGATGAAGACGCGGCTCGCCGAGGTGCTGAACCTCGAGCCGCAGATCGACGCGTGGCTGCTGGAAGAGTCGGTCGATCCGGAAGTGCTCGAGGAGCGGATCCGGGCGATGGCCGACGATGCGATTGCGCAGAAGGCGGCCGAACTTGATCCGGAGACGTGGACGTCGGTCGAGAAGTCGATCCTGTTGCAGAACCTCGACCATCACTGGAAGGAGCATCTGGCGACGCTCGATGCGCTGCGGCAGGTCGTCCATTTGCGCGCCTATGCGCAGAAGACGCCGATCAACGAGTATAAGCAGGAGGCGTTCTCGCTGTTCCAGCGGATGCTCGAGACGATCCGCGAGGACGTGACCAAGACGATCGCGCACGCGCAGTTCCAGATGCAGGAGCCGGTCGGGCTGCCCGAGCTGCCGGACTTCATCACGACGCATTTCGATCCGTTCACGGGGGACGATAACTCGAACGACTTCGATGCGGGTACGCGGGGGCATATCACCTCGACGATGCCGCCGTTGCAGATCCCTCAGCCGCAGGAGGCTGATATCGGCGAGGATCCGGCGAACTGGGAGAGTGTGGTCAGCCGCAACGCGCCGTGCCCTTGCGGGTCGGGGCGTAAGTATAAGCAGTGCCACGGCGCTGTTTGAGGGACGTTGCGCTCTCTAACTGGGACCACCCGGCGAAGGCCGGGGCCCAGTTGGAAAGGTTGGAGTAACGGAGCGCATCCGCAGTTAGCAACGTCCCCCAACTGGGCCCGGCCTCCGCCGGGGTGGTGCAGGATGATATGGGCCCTCCATTCTCCCGAGGAGACATGAGTGCAGGCTGTTGGCGGGGAGACGGTAGCGTGGAGCAACCCCGTCGACCAATCGTTAGAATCAATCCCATGCGCCAAGCCTCCACGATCCTAACCATCGACACCACCCGCCAAGGCCTCGTCGACGTCACCGACCAGATCGCCCGCTGGACCAGCGACCAGCGCATGTCCGAAGGCCTACTGACAATCTTCTGCCGCCACACCTCCGCGTCCCTGCTGATCCAGGAAAACGCGGCTCCCGAAGTCCGCACCGACCTCGAAGCGTACTTCGCCCGCATCGCCCCCGAATCGCGTGAGTACGAACATGACGACGAAGGCCCGGACGATATGCCCGCGCATCTCCGCACCGCGCTGACCCAGGTCCAGCTTTCGATCCCACTGATCGATGGGCGACTCGCGCTAGGGACGTGGCAGGAGTCTACCTGTTCGAACATCGCCGCCGTCCACACCGCCGCACCTTGGCGCTGCATTTGATCGGCGTTTAGGTAAATCGTGAAAAATGAGTCAGTTTGGTGGCGCATTGGAGCGATGTCGTTCATCAACCGTTCCACCACTGACGGCTAATAAGCGGCGTTTCGCCGCATTCGCCGCGAACGGAGACGACACCATGTTCAAAACACCGGGTCGCAAGGTCGCACTCGCAGCGCTCGCAACGGGCGCGCTGCTGCTGGCCGGATGCGCGACCGAGACCACGTATCGACCCGCGACGGGTCAGGGGTTCAGCCGCACCGGCTATAGCGACCGTATGATCGAGCCGGGTCGCTTCCTCGTCAGCTTCGCTGGCAACAGCGTCACGTCGCGTGACACGGTCGAACGCTATCTGTTCTTCCGCGCCGCCGAACTGACGTTGCAGAACGGCTATGACTATTACCTGATGGCCGACCGCGACACCAACCTCCAGTCGCGTACCTACTCGACGCCGGGGCTCGGCGGCGGGTTCGGGTATGGCGGCTTCGGCGGCTATTGGGGTCCGTCGTGGCGCTATTATGGGCGCGGCTTCGGCTGGCGTAACTGGAGCCCCGGCTTTGGCGGCGGCTTCGGTTACGGCGGCTTCGGTGGCGGGCCCTGGGGCAACGACTTCGATATCCGCACGATCGATCGTTACGAAGCGACCGCGGAGATCGTGATGCGCAAGGGTCCGATCCCGCGCGACAACATCCGCGCGTTCGATGCCCGCAAGGTAGTCGACAGCATCGGGCCGAGCGTCGTGTTGCCGAAGTAAGCGACGGCTTTCGAGACGATAAAAAGGCCGGGCTACCCCAGGGTAGTCCGGCCTTTTCGTTGCGTTGCTTCCTCTCCCTTTGGGGAGAGGGCCGGGGTGAGGGGCAGTTGGGAAGGGCCGCGCTCGCGGCGCCCTCACCCAACCCTCTCCCCAAAGGGAGAGGGCTTAAGAAGCCGCCTTGGCCAAGCCCTTCGACAATTGCAGCACCCCGTGCAGCCGCGCCTTCGGATCACCCCAGGCCCGTTGCAGCACCAGCTTGCTGTCCGGCCGCAACCGCGCGACGCCGTTCAGGCGCTCGACATACGCCAACAGCTTGTCGATGTTCGGCGGCTTGTCGTCGTGGAACGAGACGAGCACGCCCTTCGGCCCGACGTCGATCTTCGACACGCAGGCGCGCTTTGCGTTCAGCTTAATCTCGATGACCTTGATCAAATTCTCGGTCGCATCCGGCAGCGGGCCGAAACGGTCGATCATCTCGGCGGCGAACGCCTCGATCTCCTGGCCCTCGTCGAGATCGTTGAGACGACGATACAGCCCCATCCGCAGGTCGAGATCGGGCACGTAATCCTCGGAATGAGGATCGGCGCATCCACCGTGATCTGCGGCGAGAAGTCGCGCGGCCGTGACGAAGTCATGCCGCCGGCCTTGGCGTCCATGATCGCCTCCTCCAGCATCGCCTGGTAGAGTTCGAAACCGACCTCCTTGATGTGCCCTGTCTGCTCGTCGCCGAGCATGTTGCCCGCGCCGCGGATATCGAGATCGTGGCTCGCGAGCTGGAACCCGGCGCCGAGCAGATCGAGATCGGACAGCACCTTCAGGCGCTTCTCGGCCGTCACCGTCATCTGTCGTTCGGGTGGCGTCACGAGATACGCGTACGCGCGCGTCTTCGAGCGGCCTACGCGCCCGCGCAGCTGATACAGCTGAGCAAGACCGAAACGGTCGGCGCGGTGGACGATCATCGTGTTGGCGGACGCGATGTCGATCCCGCTCTCGATGATGGTGGTCGAGACCAGCACCTCGAACTTCTTGTCGTAGAACGCCGACATGCGCTCCTCGACCTCGGTCGGCGACATCTGGCCGTGCGCGACGACGAAGCGGATCTCGGGGACCTGTTCGCGCAGGAAGTCCTCGATCTCCGGCAAGTCCGCAACGCGCGGCGTGACGACGAAGCTCTGCCCGCCGCGGTAATGCTCGCGCAGCAACGCCTCGCGGAGCACGACCGGATCGAACGGCATGATGTAGGTCCGCACCGCGAGGCGATCGACCGGCGGGGTCTGGATCACCGACAACTCGCGGATGCCCGACATCGCCATCTGCAGCGTGCGCGGGATGGGCGTCGCGGTCAGCGTCAGCATGTGGACGTCAGCCCGCAGCGCCTTCAGCCGCTCCTTGTGCGTCACGCCGAACCGCTGTTCCTCGTCGACCACCACGAGGCCCAGTCGCTTGAAGTCGATGTTCTTCGCCAGCAGCGCGTGGGTGCCGATGACGACGTCGATCGTGCCGTTCGCAAGACCCTCCTTGGTCGCCTTCGCCTCGCTCGCGGTGACGAGGCGCGACAGGCGGCCCATGTTCATCGGGAAGCCTTCGAAGCGGGCGACGAAGTTGTTGTAGTGCTGGCGCGCGAGCAATGTCGTCGGGCATACGATCGCGACTTGCTTGCCGCCCATCGCAGCGACGAACGCCGCGCGCAACGCGACCTCGGTCTTGCCGAAGCCGACGTCGCCGACCACGAGCCGGTCCATCGGTTTGCCCGCGGCGAGATCGCCGAGCACGTCCTCGATCGCGCGGTCCTGGTCCTCGGTTTCCTCGTACGGAAAGCGGTCGACGAAGCTCGGATAGCCGCTCGAGATCGGGTTCGAGCACGTCGCCCGGATGCAGCGCGCGTTCGGCGGCGGTCGCGATGAGTTCGCCGGCGATCTCGCGGATCCGCTCCTTCATCTTCGACTTGCGACGCTGCCAGCCTTCGCCGCCGAGACGGTCGAGCGTCGCGCCTTCCTCGGACGAGCCGTAGCGCGAGAGGACGTCGATATTCTCGACCGGCACGTACAGCTTGTCGCCGCCGGCATAGCTCAGCGCGACGCAATCATGCGGGCTCTGGCCGACGGGGATCGAGGTCAGGCCCTCGTACCGCCCGATGCCGTGCTCGGTGTGGACGACGAGATCGCCCGGCGTCAGCGTGGCCAGTTCGGCGAGGAACGCGTCGGCGGATTTCTTGCGCTTCTTGCGGTGGACCAGGCGGTCGCCGAGCATGTCCTGCTCGGTGAGGACCGCGATCCCCGGCGCGGTGAAGCCGTGATCGAGCGGCAGGACGATTAGCGCGACGCCGAAGCTCTTAGCAGTGTCGGCAATGCCGAGCGCCTCCTGCCAGGTCTCGGCGTGCTTGCCGCCCTTCATGCCATGGTCGGCGAGCAGGCTCCCCAGGCGTTCACGCGCGCCGATCGAGTAGCTCGCGAGGATCGGTTTCCGCCCCTGCTTCCGGAGCTTCTCGACGTGATCCGCTACTGCTTCGTAGATGTTCGCCTGTGCGGCGCGCTCGGGACCGAAGTCGCGCGGGCCGTCGACGTCGAAGTCGAGCACGGTATCGCTCGGCGGTTCATGGAACGGCGAGGTGATATGCGCGGCGAACGCCTCGACGCCGCCGGACCATTCCTGCGCGTCGAGATACAGCGCCTTGGCGGGCATCGGGCGGTAGCTGCCGGGCTGGGCCGCCTCGGCGCGCTTGCGGTTCTCGTAATAGTCGGCGATCGATTCGAGCCGGCTCTCCACCGCCGCAGCGACGCCATTGTCGCGGACCACGACGTCGTCGGCGCCGAGATGGTCGAACAGCGTTGCCATCTTCTCTTCGAACAGCGGCAGCCAATGCTCCATGCCCGCGATCCGCCGGCCTTCGGAGATCGCCTGGTACATCGGATCGCCGGTCGCGGTCGCACCGAACGAGATCGCGGTAGCGGGTGCGGAAGCGCTTGATCGACTCCTCGTCGAGCAAAGCTTCGGACGCCGGCAGCAGCACGAAGCCGTCGACCCGGCCAGTGGTGCGCTGGTCGACTGCGTCGAACGTGCGGACGCTCTCGATCTCGTCGCCGAAGAAATCGAGGCGCAGCGCATGATCCTCGCCTGACGGGTAGAGATCGACGATCCCGCCGCGCACCGCATATTCGCCCTGGTCGTGGACCGTGTCGGTGCGGACATAGCCGTTCGCCTGGAGCAGCATGGCGAGCTTGTCGCGGCCGATCCGTTCGCCGGGCGCGAGCCGCGCGACGAGCTGGCGGATGCGGAACGGGGTGAGGACGCGCTGAGTCGCGGCGTTCGCGGTGGTAAGGAGGAGCTGCGGGCCCTTCGGCTTGCCTTGCAGGCGTTGGAGCGCGGCGACACGCTCGGCCATGATGCGCAGCGTCGGCGAGGCGCGGTCGTAGGGGAGGCAGTCCCAGGCCGGGAAGCTCAGCACTTCGAGATCCGGCGCAAAATACGCGGCGGTCGAGGCGATCGCGCGCATCGCCGCATCGTCCGGCGCGATGAACACCGCGCGGGTTTTCGCGGCGCGCGCGAGGTCGGCGAGCAGCGACGGCTGGAAGCCGGACGGCACGCCTGAGAGGATCAGCGGGGTCGTCGCGGAGAGGATCGTCTTGAGGTCTGGCATTCGAACTCCCCCTCCCTGGAAGGGAGGGGCTGGGAGTGGGTTGGTATGAGGCGCGTGTCACGACCGCCAAGCGGCCGACCCACTTCAACCCCTCCCTTCCAGGGAGGGGCACAGAAGGCCTATTTCACGACCGTCACGTAGTTGATATCGCGCATCGCCTGCATCATCGGGCCGTCCCATTCGGACGGGCACGGGATCGAGCCGATCGCCCAGCCCATGATGTCGACGTCCTGTTCCTCCAGCAGCGCCTCGAACCAGTCGAGCTGCTCGGGCGTCCATGTCCGGCCATAGGTTTCGAAGAAGCCGCCGATCATCATGTCGGCTTCGCGCGTGCCGCGGTGCGAGCTGCGGAAGCCCAGGCGCTTGAGGCGGGTCTCGTGGTCCATCGTATCTCCAAACACGAACAGCCGGCGACCGCTCTGGCAGCGGCCGTCGGCTTGGCTATATGAGGCAGATAGTCATGCGACCCGAAATCCTCAATCCGCTGTTCGCCGAAACCCTCGTCCTGAAAGGGTGGGGCCAGCGCTCGCCAAGCCGCTCGACCGGCTCGGGCTCGCGCGCGTCGTCGACGTCGCCTTCCATCTGCCGACCGGCTACGTCGATCGCTTGCCGCGCACCGAGCTGATGTCGAGCGATGCAGGCCGGATCATCACGATCACGCTGACCCCGCGCGACTACAGGATCAGCGCCGGCCGCGGCCCGACGCGCGTGCAGGCAACCGACGAGCACGGCAATTACGTCAGCCTCGTCTTCTTCGGCGGCAGTTCGGGCTGGGCGAAGAAGCTGCTCCCGATCGGCGAGGCTAAGCGGATATCTGGCCGGCTTGACGAATATGGCCAGGAGTTGCAGATCGTCCATCCCGACATCGTCGAGCCGGACGAGGAACTGCGCGAGCGTGAGCCGATCTATCCGCTGTCGGAAGGCCTCACATCGCGGCGGCTGGCGGCGCTGACCGCGCAGGCGGTCGCCCGTGCACCGGACCTGCCCGAATGGATCGAGCCGGGGCTGAAGGCGAAACGCGAATGGCCCGGCTGGCACGAGTCGCTGACGCGCATCCACGCGGACCCTTCGGATGCGAAGGCGCGAGAGCGGCTGGCGTATGACGAGGTCTTCGCGAACCAGCTCGCCATGACGCTGGTCCGTGCCGATACGCGCAAGCGACGGGGCGGGCGCTCCACGGGGACGGCCGCCTGCGCGATCTGCTGAAACTCCCCTACACGTTGACCGGCGCGCAATCGCGGACGGTCGGCGAGATCGAGGGCGATCTCGCACAGACCGCACCGATGCTGCGGCTGCTGCAAGGCGATGTCGGCTCGGGCAAGACTTTGGTCGCGGCGATGGCGATGCTGATCGCGGTCGAGGCCGGCGCACAGGCCGCGATGCTCGCCCCTACCGAAATCCTCGCGCGGCAGCATTATGAGACGCTGCGCAAGGCTCTCGCCGGGCTGCCGATCAACGTCGGCGTGCTCACCGGTCGCGACAAGGGGCGCGTGCGGGAAGCCACGCTGATGGCGCTGGCGAGTGGCGAGATCGACATCCTCGTCGGCACGCACGCGATCTTCCAGGACGCGGTCGGTTACAAGGACCTCGCGCTCGTGGTGGTCGACGAGCAGCACCGCTTCGGCGTCGCGCAGCGCATGACGTTGCAGGCGAAGGGCGTCGCGCCGCCGCATCTGCTTGCGATGACCGCCACGCCGATCCCGCGCACGCTGACGCTCGCCCAGTACGGTGAAATGGACGTCAGCCGCCTCGACGAGATGCCGCCCGGTCGCCAGCCGATCGAGACGCGCGTGATCTCCGAAGACCGGCTCGACGACGTGGTCAACGCGCTCGGCCGGCATCTGGCGGATGGCGGGCAGGCCTATTGGGTATGCCCGCTGGTCGAGGAGAGCGAGAAGAGCGACCTCGCCGCCGCCGAAATGCGCGCGGAAGTGCTACGCGCCCGGTTCGGCGACAAGGTGGCGCTCGTCCACGGCCGCATGAAACCCGCGGAAAAGGACGCGGTGATGGCCGAGTTCTCCGCCGCGCGCACGTCCGTCCTCGTCGCCACTACCGTGATCGAGGTCGGCGTCGACGTCCCCAACGCGACGCTGATCGTTATCGAGCACGCGGATCGCTTCGGCCTCGCCCAGCTCCATCAGCTCCGCGGGCGGGTGGGGCGCGGCACAGGCCGGTCGATCTGCCTGCTGATGCGCGGGTCGTCGCTCAGCGAGACGTCGCGTGCGCGCCTCGCCCTGATGCGCGAGACAAACGACGGCTTCCGCATCGCTGAGGAAGATTTGCGCCTCAGGGGTGCCGGCGAACTGCTCGGCACCAAGCAATCGGGCGAGATGGCGTTCCGTCTGGCAACGCCGGAGATGATGGCCGACCTGCTGCAATGTGCGCATGATGACGCGCGTCTATTGATCGACCGCGATGGCGGGCTGGAGGGGCAGCGGGGACAGGCGGCGAGAACAGCCCTCTATCTGTTCGACCGCGATGCCGGTGTCGCGTTGTTGCGATCGGGGTAAGGCCTGTTGCTTTAGTGCGCGCAGGAAGACACGGGGAGCCCATGGCTGCGTTTTTCCCGATCATCATCGTCCTGCTCGCCGGCATCGGCCTGGCTGTCCAGCCGCCGACCAACGCTGCGTTGGCCAAGGCTTCCGGTTCGGTCTGGCTCGCGTCGCTCGTTTCGTTCGCGATGGGGACTGCTATTCTGTTCGCGATCTGGGCGGCGGCCGATCGGACGATGCCGGCGACGTTGAAAGGCGCACCGGGCTGGGCTTGGCTCGGCGGGCTGTACGGCGCATGCTTCGTTGCCGCGCTGGCCTATGCATCGCCGCGCCTTGGGCTAGCATCCGCCTTGACGATCGCGGTCGCTAGCCAACTCGTGACCGCGTTGGTGCTCGACCGGTTTGGTCTGCTCGGGCTCAGCGCCCAGCCGATCAGCCTCATGCAGAATCGCCGGCGTGCTGCTGGTGATCGGCGGCGTATTGCTGGTCCGCGCTGGTTAAGGTCAGCTGTTGCGGACCATCACCGACAGCATGCCGTAATAGTCGGACAGCGGGATCGTCTGTTCGAGTTCGCAGCCGATCCGTCCACCGAGCGACCAGCGTACGATCGCATCGACGCCGCCGAGAATTGGCAGGGTAATCCGCAGCCGATCGCCAGCCTCGGGCGAACCCTCGCACCGGGCCATCAGGCCGTTTGCGGACATGTTGACCAGCACCAGTTTCATGCGCCGACCGTCGCCGTCGATCGCATGCGTGCGGTGCATCACTTCGTCGCGTGGCTCACCGCGATGGTCTCGAACAGCCGTGGCATAGTTTCGCATCGGATGTTCCCCGGTGTTCTAGGGCTAATGGCTTAACGGCTTCGCGGTGAACCTCGGGCGAACGGAGATCCCTAACACCGTGTTTGCCATAACCAAAATGCGCCCGTTACGAGGGGTTAGCATTCCGTGCCGCTTTTTCCCGAGGCTCAGGCGGACCGGTGTCGCGACGTCGATCGTGGCGGTCGGCTCCTTGATGGCCTCGCCATCGACGCGCACGGCACCCTCGGCGATTTTCCGTCGTGCTTCGCCGTTGGAGGCAACGAACCCCAGCCCGACCAGCGCTTCGACGATACCGATCGAGCCGCCCGCAACCGGGTAGCTCGGTAGCGAGTCGCCCGAAGCGCCCTCCTCGAAGGTTTTGCGCGCCGTTTCCGCGGCCTGTTCGGCGGCGGCGCGGCCGCGGCACATCGCTGTCGCTTCGTTGGCAAGAACGATCTTGGCGGCGTTGATTTCGGCGCCTTCCAGCGCCTCCAGCCGGGCGATCTCGTCGAGCGGGAGGTCGGTAAACAACCGCAGGAACCGGCCGACGTCGCGGTCGTCGGTGTTGCGCCAGAACTGCCAGTAATCGAAGTGCGGCAACTGGTCCTCGTGCAGCCAGACCGCGCCGGACATCGTCTTGCCCATCTTGCCGCCGTCGGCGGTCGTGATCAGCGGCGTGGTGATGCCGTACACCTCGGTGCCGTCCATCCGGCGCGAGAGTTCGATGCCGTTCACGATGTTGCCCCATTGGTCCGACCCGCCCATCTGCAACCGGCATTCGGCGCGGCGTGACAGCTCGAGGAAGTCGTACGCCTGCAGGATCATGTAGTTGAACTCGAGGAAGCTCAGCGACTGTTCGCGGTCGAGGCGGAGCTTGACCGAGATCGAACGCGAGCATCCGATTGACCGAGAAATGCTGGCCGACGTCGCGCAGGAACGGGATGTATTCGAGCGCGTCGAGCCACTCGGCGTTGTCGAGCATGATCGCGTCGGTCGGGCCGTCCCCGAAGGTCAGGAAGCGTTCGAAAATGCGGCGGATCGAGGCGACATTGGCCTTTATGCCGTCCTCGCCTAGGAGTTTGCGCGCCTCGTCCTTGAAGCTGGGGTCGCCGATCTTGCCGGTGCCGCCACCCATCAGGACGATCGGCTTGTGCCCGGTCTGCTGGAGGCGACGGAGCAGCATGATCTGCACGAGGCTGCCGACGTGGAGCGACGGTGCGGTCGGATCGAAGCCGATATAGCCGGGCACGACCTGCTTGCCGGCGAGCGCATCGAGCGCGGCCGCGTCGGTCATCTGGTGGACATAGCCGCGCGAGGTCAGCGTGGTGAGCAGGTCGGACTGGTAGGTCATGGTGCGTCTCGTTCCCCTTCCGCTTGCGGGAGGGGTTAGGGAGGGGCTTGCTCGCCCCCATGCCCTCCTCGACCCCTCCCGCAAGCGGGAGGAGAATCAGCTTCGCGGCAACTGCGACGTCGGGTCCACCGGCGTCCGTCCCTTGCGCAGTTCGAAGTGCAGTTCGGGACGGTCCGCAAACCCAGTGTCCCCCGTCAACGCGACCGTCTGCCCGCGCTTCACGCTCTGCCCGCGTTGCACGAGCAGTTTCGAGGCGTGGCCGTAGACGCTCGTCCAGCCGCCGCCGTGCTTGATGATCACCAGCCCACCCAGTGCGGCGATGCCGTCGCCGACATAGGCGACGACGCCGTCCGCCGCCGCATGGATCGGTGTCGACATCGGCACCGCGATCTTGATGCCGTCGTTGCGCTCGCCGCTCGCGCCGGGGCCGAAGCGCTTCACGACCTTGCCGTCGACCGGCCACAGGAACCCGCCGCTCGCCAACCGCGCCGGCCCGGTT
Organism: Sphingomonas sp. AC411; assembly: GCF_979253035.1. Taxonomy (NCBI): domain Bacteria; kingdom Pseudomonadati; phylum Pseudomonadota; class Alphaproteobacteria; order Sphingomonadales; family Sphingomonadaceae; genus Sphingomonas; species Sphingomonas sp. AC411. The sequence goes on from NZ_CEEDAQ010000001.1 coordinate 1,072,698, forward strand.
ACCACAGCGTTCGACGGCAGCACGCGGCGCGGCGTCGCGATCGGTTTGGCCGGCGCCTGGTTGCTCGCCAGCGCGGGCTCGCCGCCGGTCAGGATGTCGTCGATGTCGAGCGTGAAGGCTTGCGCGCGCTCCGCGGCGCTGGGCCTGCCGCCGCCGGGCGCATCGGGGATCAGGACGCGCTGGTCGGCGCGCAGCACATAGGGTTCGACCAATGCATTCGCCGTGACGATCCGCGACCATTCGACGCCGTAGGCGCGGGCGATCGCGATACCGGTCTCGCCGCGTCGGACCTGGTGATAGCGTCCGCCCGGGATCCTCAGCCGCTCACCGGTCTCGATCGTGTATGGCGAACCGAGATCGTTGGCGCGCGCGATGGCTTCGAGGCTCGCCCCGCTGCGATCGGCAACCCGGCTCAGCGTATCGCCGGGCTGCACCACGTAGGTCGTGTCGGGGATCGTCTTCGCGTCAGCGCGGACTTGGCGCGCCTCCCACGCGGGTCGCGGCGCGGGCAGGGTGGTTACTTCGCCGGTATCGCGGCCGGGGCGATCATCGGACCTGTCCCGCGGTATCGGCTCGTCCCGTCGCGGCGGCGGCGTATCGCGCTGGGCAGGCGGGTTTCGGTACGGGCGCGGAGGACGACTCTCCGGAGCAGGCCGACCATAGCCGGCGGGGCGTTCGACCTGCGGAATGCACGCGGCGAGCCCGAGCAACGGCAGCGTCGCTGCCGCGATCAGGGCACCGCCGCGCCGCATCAGCGATAGGCCCGGGCGAGCATATCCATGGACTCGAAATGCGTCAGGTCGAGATGCAGCGGCGTCACCGACACATACCCGTCCGCGGTCGCTTCGAGATCGGTCGCGTGCGCCGGCGTCTCGACGGTCCGGCCGAGCGCGAACCAGTGATATTCATAGCCGCGTGGATCGGTGTTGCTGACGATCTGCAACCGGCCATAGTCGCGGAAACCCTGGCCGACGACGCGCACGCCCTTCACCGCATCGGCGGGGCCGGCGGGGAAGTTGATGTTGACCAGCGTCCGCGGGGCGAGCGGCGCGTCGACCAGTGGTCGCAGCACGCGCTCGCCCCACGCCGCCGCGGCCTCGAACGGCACGCTGTCGCCCATGCCCTCGCGGCTGTAGATCTGGCTCAGCGCGATCGACCGGATGCCGCCGAGCGCACCCTCCATCGCCGCCGAGACCGTGCCCGAATAGGTCACGTCCTCGGCCAGGTTGGCGCCGCGGTTGACGCCCGACAGGATCAGGTCGGGCGGGCAATCCTTCATGATCTTGGCGAGCGCCATCATCACCGCATCGGTCGGGGTGCCTGCGACCGCGTACCGCTTCTCGCCATGCTTCCGCACGCGGATCGGCCGCGACAGCGTCAGCGAATGGCCGGCGCCCGACTGTTCCTCGGCTGGCGCCACCACCCAGACATCGTCGGACAATGTCCGGGCGATCGTCTCCAGCACCTTGAGGCCGGGCGCGTGATAGCCGTCGTCGTTGGTCAGCAGGATCCGCATCAGCGCTTCGGCTCCAATACCGTCAGCCCACCGAGATACGGCTGGAGCACCGCCGGGACCGCGACCGAGCCGTCCTCCTGCTGGTAATTCTCCAGCACCGCGACGAGCGCACGGCCGACCGCGAGCGCCGAGCCGTTGAGCGTGTGGACGAACCGCGTGCCCTTCTCGCCCTCGGGCCGATAGCGCGCGTTCATCCGGCGCGCCTGGAAATCGGTGCACGTCGAGACGCTGCTGATCTCGCGGTAGCGCGCCTGGCCCGGCAGCCAAACTTCAAGATCATAGGTGCGTGCCGCGGTGAAGCCCATATCGCCGGTGCATAGGAGCATCCGCCTGAACGGTAGCTGCAACGCGTCGAGCACGCCTTCCGCGCACGCCGTCATCCGCTCGTGCTCGGCCTCCGACATGTCGGGCGTGACGATCGAGACCATCTCGACCTTGTCGAACTGATGCTGGCGGATATAGCCGCGCGTGTCGCGCCCCGCCGCGCCTGCCTCGGAGCGGAAGCACGGCGTCAGCGCGGTGAAGCGCAGCGGCAGTTCGGCCTCGGTCAGGATCTGTTCGCGGACGATGTTGGTGAGGCTCACCTCGGCAGTCGGGATCAGCCAGCGACCATCGGTGGTGCGGAACAGGTCTTCCGAGAATTTCGGCAGCTGGCCGGTGCCGAACACGGCTTCGTCGCGGACGAGCAACGGTGGCGACACCTGCTCGAAACCGGCCTCGGCGACGTGATCCAACATGAACTGGCCAAGCGCGCGTTGCAGCTTGGCCGCGGGGCCGCGGACCAGCGTGAAGCGTGCGCCCGCCATCGCCGCGCCGGTCTCGAAATCTAGGCCGATCGCTGGGCCGATCGCATCGTGTTCGCGGGCGGTGAAGGCGAACGTCGTCGGCGTACCGCGGGTGTGGACGAGCGCGTTATCGTCCTCGCCGCCACCTTGCGGCACGTCCGCCGCTGGCAGGTTGGGGAGCGCGGCCAGCATGTCGCCGAGTTCGGCGCTCAGCCGTGCCTCGTCGGCCTCTAGTGCCGGCAGTGCTTCCTTCAGGCTCGCGACTTCGGCCATCAGCGCCGACGCCTTGGCCTCGTCCTTCTGCGCCTTGGCCTGGCCGATCGCCTTCGACAATTCGTTGCGGCGGGTCTGTGCGGTCTGCGAGTCCGCGATCGTCGCGCGGCGCTGTTCGTCGAGTATCACCAGCGAAGCGGATTGCGGTGCAAAGCCTCGCTTGGCGAGGGCGGCGTCGAAGGCGGCGGGATCGTCGCGGATCAGGCGTATGTCGTGCATGATCGGGCTATGCCGAGGCGGCGGGGCACGCGCAAGGCGGGGCACCTTCACGATCCTCCCCGCCAGGAGGCAGCTCTCTTGAGCTGACGGAGGGGAGGACACGGAGCCGACGTTGCCTTTGCCTCCCCTCCGTCTGGCAGAGCCAGCCACCTCCCCTGGCGGGGGAGGACCGAGGGAGCGCAACCTCTCGCGTTCTCGACGCGTTCACCACATGTACGCATAGCGAAAAGGAGAGACACGCATGCATCTTCCCCACAACTCCGTCGTGCTCGTCGCGGACGGCCGGAAAATGCTGTTCCTGCGCAACGAGGGCGACAACGACTATCCCAATTTCGTGGTCGAGAAGGCGCAGGAACAGGACAATCCGGCGACGCGCGATCAGGCGACCGATTCCGCCGGCCGCGCCTCGTCTCCGCAGGGTGGCGTACAGAGTTCGGTCGAGCCGACCGATTTCCACCAGATCGAGGAAGATCGCTTCGCGGCGGACGCCGCCGACTTCCTGAAGACCGGTGCGCTCAAAAACACGTACGACTCGCTGATCGTCGTCGCGCCGCCGAAAACGCTCGGCGAGCTGCGCAAGCATTATCACAAGGAAGTCACCAGCCGCCTCAAGGGCGAACTCGACAAGGACCTGACCGGGCATCCGATCAAGGACATCGAGAAGGCGCTCCAGAACGCCTGACCACGGAAACAGAAAAGACCCCGTCGGAGCATATCCGGCGGGGCCTTATTTCTACGCGGTATTCCGGTGCTTAAGCGGCAATCGCCTTTGGCTTAGCAAAACGCTTGCGCGCCACCAGAGCTGCTGCCGCCGCACCGAACAACAATATCATTGGGGGTGCAGGAACAGGCGCAGGCGGACCTCCGCTCGAACCCGTGCTGCCGCTCGAACTGGCGCTGCTCGCGCTGCTGGCACTACTCGCACTGCTTGCGCTCGATCCGCTCGAACTGGCTGACGAGGCGCTGCTGCCCGATGAAGCGGAACTGCCGGACGATCCGTTGGAGCTCCAGCCACCGTTGGAATTCCAACCGCCGTTCGATCCCCACCCCTTGCTGCTCGACCCATAGCCCGAGGAACTCGCGCTGCTGGCGGACGACGCCGAAGACGCGGAGGAGGCCGATGACGCGCTGCTGCCAGAGGACGACACGTCGCCACTAGAGCCGCCTGAGGCGGACGAGACATTACCACTGGAGCCGCCCGAGGCCGACGAAACATTGCCGCTGGAACCGCCGGTCGAGGTCGACCCACCGCTCGACGTGGATGAGATCACGATGCTGCCACCCGATCCACCACTGCCGCCGAATCCGCCGCCGAAACCACCACCCAGTCCACCGCCGAAAAAGCCGCCGCTGCCGCCGACTACGACCGGCGCGCCGCCGGCACCGCCGCCACCGATGAACCCTTCGCCGACCGGCGCGGGAACCGGCGTTGCTCCGCCACGGTGACGATCGTGGGCGCGCAGGTTGTACGCGTCGTGGTGGTGACGCGGCGAACGCGGGGTCGCGCTGCTGCGACCTGAGGACGGGCGACCCGCTTGACCAGCACGCGCTTGGCGTTGGCGGTTCGCGTCGGGCGCTCGGCAACGTGCACGGCACCACCGCCGATCAGGGCACCTCCACACGCGCACGCGCATAATTTGGCCAAAGCCATCCGCACCGACATATCGTCACTCTTTCGTTGCCGGCACCCTCGTGTTGCCGGATCCCCGCCTGCAGCCTTGGTTTACTGCTATCCGACTAACTGCAAAACAAACCGTTAAGCGCAAGCGGATTAACCATATCCGAAACGGTAAATGAACCATTTATGCGACGGTCGATGCCCAAGCCAAGCTTAACGTGCCGGGCTGGGACACAAGTCGAACGAATGTGAACCATGTCGCCGGCTACCACGGAATCGTGGGATATTGCGGGGGTGTGACACCTTCGTGAGTAGTAATGTTATAAAATGTCGGAAACGGCGGCAGATGCGCAAGTCCGGTCGCTTGTGGTCCCGATGGCGTACGACTATAGGCGCTTTCACCATTTGGGGGCGGCCTTTGGAGATCGGCGAGGTCGATCCGACGGGGCCAGAGGGAGAGTGGTATGGCGACCGTGATGAATCGTATGGACGATACCGGAAATTTCAATCGCGACCCGGCGAACGACGGCGGGGCCGACGGGTATCGACCCGAACCCGACGAGCCGTTCATGAGCCTGAAGCAGCAGGCGTATTTTCGCCGGAAGCTACAGGACTGGAAGGACGCCATCCTACGCGAATCGCAGGAAACGCTCTCGCAACTCCAGGTCGATTCGCTGCGGGAGGCCGATCTTACCGACCGCGCCTCGAGCGAGACCGACTGGTCCATCGAACTGCGTACGCGTGACCGGCAACGCAAGCTCGTGTCGAAGATCGAGGCGGCGATCCGCCGGATCGACGAGGGCGAATATGGTTATTGCGAAGTGACGGGCGAGCCGATCAGCCTCGCACGGCTCGAAGCCAGGCCGATCGCGACGATGACGGTCGAGGCGCAGGAACGTCACGAGCGGAACGAGAAGGTGTCTCGCGAGGACTGATAGCCCGGTCCTCGGCTTGGCGCGGACTTGCCGGCGCGGACTTGGCCGGCGCGGACTTGTATGTCTCCGATCAGCCTTTACGGCTTGTCAGTACGACGAACGGACGAGGTACAGGATGCGAATGGCCAGCTTCTACCCCAGCGTCGACCAGTGCAGGGGCGTTCGTGATGGGGCGTCGGTCGGTCCGGGACATGGTCGGCTATGACTCGGCAAAGCGACGTCTTAAGCGGTGCCGATATCGATGGCGGTAAACGACAGCGTTCACGCGACAGTTTGGTCCTGACGGCGCAAATTCGCCTTGATCGTGAAACAGGTCTTCGGGAAGTGCGGGTTCGCAATCTGTCCGCTGGTGGGCTGATGGTCGAACTCGACGAAGACGCCGACGTCGGAACACCGGTCATGATAAAATTGCAGGGCATCGGCGAGGTCGACGGCAAGATAGCGTGGTGCACCGAAGGCCGTATGGGGATCGCGCTCGATTCGCTGATCGACCCTGACAAGGTGCCGAGGCCGTCCGGATCGAGGTAATCACCGACCAATCAGACTTAGGGCGGGGCAGGCTTTTTCCGAAGCCCGAGCAGTGTTGGTCGCGGAATTGCACGGAAATCGCCCCCCGGAGCTTGGCCGGGGAGCGGTGGACATTACCGTTAGAGGCTGACGATCTCTTCCTTCAGACGCAGTTTCTGTTTTTGAGTCCCGCCAGCAATGCCGTGTCAGGCAAGGGGCGATGGATCTCTTCGGCGATCCGCCGATCCAGCACGGCGTGCTTGGTTTCCAAAGCTGTCTGATGTGTCGTCTGCACGGTGGGATACCTCCTGCATTCGGGTTGGGAGACCGAGTAAACCACCGAGTCACGGAAATGTCTTCATCGGAAATGGATCATATCGATGATCGAGCCTTTTCCAGCGACGACCCGTGCCGATCTCGATTGCGGCGATTTGAATGGACCCGTGACGGTTTAGCACTCGCGCGCCCCGCCGCATTTGCTAAGGACGGCGTCAGGTTAGCGGCATCAACCGGGGGACAAGGTGGACGACGCACAGGCCAGGATACGACTTGACGCAATGCGGACCGAGCACCGCGACCTCGACGATGCGATCGCCGCACTGGCGATGACCGCCGTTCCCGATCAATTGCAGATGGCGCGCTTGAAAAGCGCAAGCTGCGTCTTCGCGATGAGATCGCCATGATCGAAGACCAGATGATTCCCGATATCATCGCCTGACACGACGTCGCCGACGCGCGGCCAAATTGACGCATTCCGGGACACTGCGCGGTTACCGGTGCATTAACCTCGCTGTCGAACCTCGAGTCCGTGTGGCATCGCCGATGACGATGACCCAGACCAGCCATGAACTGCTCATGCAGCACCGCCTGATCGATGCGCTTTACAACGAAGCGATGTTGCTGGCGGACGAAGCGCGGGACTATTTCGACGAGGCCGGCCGGGTGGATCGCGAAGCACTGGATCCCCGGTTCGGGTGAGCTTCAGTTGCGAGTCGCTCAAGGTGACGACCCGGCTGATGCACGTGATCGCATGGTTCCTGACGCAGCGCGCGGTGCGGGCGGGGAGTTGCGTGCAAGCGACGCGCTGGATCCGCGACGGCGGTTGGGCGATGCGCCGTCGACCGATCAGGCCGTAATCGACGTCCTGCCGAGCCCGGCGCGCCGGTTGGTTGAGGCGAGTATCGACCTGCATCGGCGAGTGGCGCGGCTGGATCTCGCGCAGGACACGCCCGGAACTGTCGTCAGTCCCGCGCTGACGATGCAGAACCGCCTCGCCACCGCATTCTAGGCGGACGTAACGCCGCCCATCGACAGCGCTGCGGCGCGCCGTCTCGTCCCTACAGCGCCAGACGCGCCCTTGCCGCGCGGTATTCGCGTTCGAGCCGGTCGACGCGGAGCGCTACCGTCTCGATCTCGGTGACCGCGCCGATGCCTTGGCCGGAGCCCCAGATATCGCGCCACGCCTTGGGTTTCGATCCGTTGCCGCCACCGAAATCCATCGTTTTCAGATCGCCCTCGGGCAGTGCATCGGGGTCCATCCCGGCGGCGACGATCGAGGCGCGCAGGTAATTCCGTGCACGCCGGTGAACAGGTTCGAATAGACGATGTCCGAGGCGCGGCCCGCGACGATACCGTCCTTGTACGCCTGATCCGCGTTCGCCTCGGTCGTCGCGATGAAGGGCGATCCGATATAGCCGAAGTCCGCGCCCATCGCCTGCGCCGCCAATACCGCGTCGCCGGTCGCGATCGACCCGGAGAGCGCGAGCGGACCGTCGAACCACTGCCGGATCTCCTGGACGATCGCGAACGGTGACAGGCGACCGGCATGGCCACCCGCGCCCGCCGCGACCGCGATCAGGCCGTCGGCACCTTTCTCGATCGCCTTGCGCGCAAAGCGATCGTCGATCACGTCGTGCATCGTGATACCGCCCCAGCCGTGCACCGCGGTGTTCAGGTCCTCGCGCGCGCCTAGCGAGGTAATGACGATCGGCACCTGCCACTTCGCGCAGGTCTCCAGATCGCTTTCGAGGCGATCGTTGGACTTGTGGACGATCTGGTTCACCGCGAACGGTGCGGCCGGGCGATCAGGGTTAGCGCGGTTGTGTGCGCTCAGTTCCTCGGTGATCCGGTGCAGCCATTCGTCGAGCATCGCCTGGGGCCGGGCGTTGAGCGCGGGGAACGACCCGACGATCCCCGCCTTGCACTGCGCGATCACCAGTTCGGGACCCGAGATGATGAAGAGCGGCGACCCGATGACGGGCAGTCGCAGGTTTTTAGAATAGTGGGTACGGTCATGTGCGATTGCTAGCGCAACTCCGCGACGGCGGCTAGATGTATCGTGAGCGGCCGAAAAGACTGCGGTTCAGAGCGATTTCAGGGCATGCGCGAGGGCGTCCATGTCCGCCATGGAATTGAACAAGGCCGGCGTCACGCGGACGCACGATCCGGCGGCAGGGCCGTCGCGGTGCACCGTAAAAATGCGGAACCGGTCGAGCAGTGTCTTCGCCAGCGCCACATTGTCCGCGCTGCTGGTTTTACCTGCGATTCGGAACGACGTGATACCGCCGTGCAGCGCGGGATCGTCGGGCGTCGAGATCTCGATGCCGGGCATCCGCTTCACCTGATCGACCCAGCGGTTGCGGAGTGCGGCAAGACGATCGGCGCGGCGTGCGTTGCCGATCGTCGCCTGGAAGGCGAGCGCGGCGGGGACGGTCAGCGGTGCGGCGAAATCGACCGTGCCGGTATGGACCCGCGCCTGAATCGTGTCGCGGTCGGACGCCGGGTTGGCAGGATCGCGGTCGACCGCGGACAGCGCGCCACGGCGGATATGGATCGCACCGACGCCGAGCGGCGCGCCCAGCCATTTGTGGCAGTTGATGCCGACATAATCGCAGTCGAGATCGGCCAGCGTCATGTCGATCTGGCACCAGCTGTGCGCGGCATCGACGATCGTCGCGATCCCGCGTGCGCGCGCCACGGCGGCGATCTCGCGCACCGGAAGGACGAGACCGGTACGATGACTGAGATGCGTGAGCAGGATGAGTTTGAGACGCGGGTTCGCTGCCATCGCTGCCGCATAGGCGTCGATCAGCGACTGGCGCGTGGCCGGCTGGGGCAGCGCGATCCGCACCACCGATACGCCGCGGCGTACCGCGAGGCTGTCCATGCACGCCTGCATGCTGTCGTAATCGAGATCGGCATAGAGGACGGCATCGCCTGGGGTCAGACGGTTATAGCCCAGGATCAATGCCTTGAGCGCTTCGGTGGCGTTGCGTGTGAACGCGATCTCGTCGGGGTGGACGTTCAAGGCGGCAGCGAGCTGATCGCGCGACGCGGTCCAGTCCGCGATCATGCCCCGCCGCGTGTAATAGCTAGTGTCGCGGTTCACGCGTTCGACGTTTCGCTCGTACGCGTCGAGAACGGGGCGGGCCATCATGCCCCAATTCCCGTTCTCGAGATGGATGACCTCGCGCGTCGAGATCGTAGTGCGCGGCGATGCTCTTCCAAAGGCATCCTCGCCGACCGCCTTGGTCGGAAACGCACCGGCCTGCGCGATCGGCAGGGCGGCGGCGCCCGCGAGAAAGAGGCGGCGGTCGACGATCTGCGCCATCAGAACTTCATCCCGACCCGCGCGTAATATTGTCCGCCATCGGTGTCGTAGGGGGCGTTGCGCGAATAGATCAGCCCGCGGACCGCCTGGTTGGTCGCTTCTGCGGGATAGGTGTTGGCGACGTTCTCGGCCCCGATCCGTAGCGTGAAATGCTCGTCGAACCGATAGCTGGCCGATACGTCGAACAGCGCGATCGAGCCGAACCGCTGGAACAACTCGCCGGTCGCGTTGCCGGTGACGTCGGTCCACGCGCCGTAATAGCGGCCGCGTGCCAGGAACGAGACCGCGCCAATGTCGTAGCCGACCGTCGCGGTGCCGTTATGCTGGGGGAGGCGCTCCTCGAAAATGCGGCGTTGCGTTTCGTTCGGGATCGCTGCGCTGACGCCGCTGCGAACCTTGGTCTGGTTGTAGTTGTAGGCGAGGCTCAGGCTGGCGCGGCCGGGTCCGACGCGATGCGCATAGGACAGCACCGCATCGATCCCGCGGGTGCGCGTGTCGAAGTCGTTGGTGAAGTACGAGACCGCGGTGAAGCGCTGCGGGTTGGCGAAACTCGCCGGCACCGCGAACGTCTGCGACTGGCTGAAGCGGTTGTCGACGTCGATCTGGTAGATATCGATCGAGCCGGTCAGCCCGAACCGACTCTGGAAGGTGAGCCCGGCGGTCGCGGTCTTCGAGGTTTCGGGGTCAGCGGCTTGGCGCCGAGCGCGATCGCCAGCGGATCGCTGGGCGACAGGCGACCCTGGTTGAACACCTGGAGCGTGGTGGTGTCGAGCCCTTGCGTGGTCTGCGCCGTGTTGAGCTGTGCCGGAGTCGGTGCGCGGAACCCGGTCGAATAGGTTCCGCGTGCGGCGATGCCCTTGATCGGTTCGAACCGTGCGGACAATTTGTAGTTGAAGGTGTCGCCGAACGCTGAGAAATCCTCGTAGCGACCCGCGGCGCCGAGCGTCACCATCTCGACCGGCTGCCATTCGAGGTCGACATAGCCGGCATAGCTGGTCTGATCGAACGTACCCGCGAGGCTCGGGCTGAAACCGGGAAAGCCGTTGGAATTGGGCGCGAGGCCCGTCGCTGCGCCCGCGCCGATGGCGTAGGACGCCGGGTCGCCAGCCGAAACTTGATACGTTTCGCGCCGCCGCTCCGCGCCGAACGCGACGTTGACAGGATGTGCGGTGCCGACCGGCAGGCGATAGACGAAGTCGGCGTTGAGGTTGAACTCGCGCTGTTCGAGCTGGCCAAGATAGAAGCTGGTCGGGCTCGCCGGCCCGAGCGATGCGTTCAGGCTCTCGTTTAGCGTGTAGGCGATCCGGCTGCGGCCGACCGCGGCGGAGAGATCGTAACTGAACCGATCGCTCAGCTCGCCGCGTAGTCCGCCATCGGCCTGATAATCGCTGAACGTGGTGCCGAACCGCGGGGTGAAGCCGACCGGGTAGATGCTGCGGAACGAGAAGCCGGGAAACGCGCTGCTGGCATTGTAGACGCTGCCGGTGCCGGCGGGATTGCGCCAGTTGAAGTCGGTGACGCCTTCGCCCTGCTGTGCGGTGCCGAACACATAGAGCGTTGCGGCATCGGCGAGCGCGTAATGCGCGTCGATCGCGCCGCGGATACGCTCCTCGTCGGGCTGGCCCCAGCGCTGCACCGGGTTTGGCACGACCAGGGTCGGGTTGGCCGCCTGGAAGGCGATGGCGTCGGGCCGCTGACGGGTCCGCGAGGTCGCTTCCGAATGATCGTATTCGCCGGTGACGACGATCGCACCGCGGTCGCCGAGCGCGATGCCGCCACGCGCGCCGGTCTGGTATTCGTTGCCGTCGCCTTTGTAATATTGCGAGACCTGGCCGAATGCCTCCATGCCTGGGGCGTCGTCGAGGATGATGTTGACGACGCCCGCGATCGCATCAGACCCATATTGTGCCGACGCGCCGTCGCGCAGCACTTCGATCCGCTTGATCGCCAGCGAGGGTATGCCGGCGAGATCGGGTGCCTGCGCGCCGCGCGTACCGAGCAGCGCCGACCGGTGATAGCGCTTGCCGTTGACCAGCACGAGCGTCTGATCGGCGGACAGCCCGCGCAGCGTCGCCGGGCGGACGAACGCCTGGCCGTCGGCGGCGGGCAGGCGCTGGACGTTGAACGAGGGCAGCAACTGCGCGAGCGTATCCGACAGGTCGCCCGAGACGCTCGATCGCACCGCGTCGCCCGACAGGACGTCGACGGGGGCGAGCGTGTCGAACTGGGTTCGCGACCGATCGCGCGTGCCGGTCACGACGATCTGGCCGTCCTCCGCGATGGTGTCGGTCGAGGCATCGGCTGAAGCCTGTGGCGGCGGGGTCGGGATCGGGATCGTCTGCGCGAAAGCCGACGAACTGGCGATCAGCGCGATCAACGCGCTGCCGGTGATGAGTTTCATAACGCCCCTGGGGTTTGCCGAAATGGATCCGTCGGTTCGCACCGCAGCCGCTAGTCGCCGGGTGATGCGTCTTCGTGACGGAACGGATGCAGTTTTGTGACTTTGGACACAGGAGCGGGGTCGCGCGGGCTCGTACGTTTGGTGCATCCCGATCGCACCGCAATGCGTTTGCCCTTCGTCCACCTCGCTGGTCGGGGGCCATCCTTCACGTGCGGAGCCGTTCCATGTCCAAGACCATCATCGCCGACCTGTTCGCCGAAACGCTGCATCTCGCGGGCGTCGAACGGATCTACGGCGTCGTCGGCGACAGTCTCAACGGCCTGACCGACAGCTTGCGCCGCCAGGGCAAGATCGAATGGATCCACGTCCGCAACGAGGAAGCCGCTGCGTTCGCTGCAGGCGCCGAGGCACAACTGACCGGCAAGCTCGCGGTGTGCGCCGGCTCGTGCGGACCGGGCAACATGCACCTCATCAACGGCCTGTACGACTGCCACCGCACGCGCGTGCCGGTGCTGGCCATCGCCGCGCAGGTTCCGAGCGGGGAGGTGGGGTCGAACTATTTCCAGGAGACGCGGCCCGAGGCTCTGTTCCGCGAATGCAGCGTGTATTGTGAGACGATCTCCGACGCCGACCAGATGCCGCGGACGCTCGAAACCGCGATCCGCGCGGCGGTCGGCCACCGCGGCGTCTCGGTCGTCGCGATGCCCGGCGACGTCGCGCTGCGTTCGACCACCGGCACGCTCGCACGCTCGGCCGGGGCGCTGCTGCCGTCGCGGTCGGTGACCGTGCCGGGTGAGGCGCAGATCGCCGAGCTTGCCGCGTTGCTCAACGATGCGCGCAAGGTGACGATCCTGGCGGGGCGGGGGTGCCGGACTGCACATGCCGAACTGGTCAAGCTTGCCGAGACGTTGCAGGCGCCGGTCGTCCATGCGCTCGGTGGCAAGGAATTCGTCGAATACGACAACCCCTATGACGTCGGCATGACTGGGCTGATCGGCTTTTCGAGCGGCTACGACGCGATGATGGCCTGCGACGTGCTGCTAATGCTCGGCACCGATTTTCCCTACCGCCAATTCTATCCCGAGAAAGCGAAGGTCGCGCAGATCGACCTGCTGCCGGAAAATCTCGGGCGGCGAACGTCGATCGATATCGGCTTGGTCGGCGATGTCGGCGCTACGATCACCGCATTGCTTCCGAAGCTGGCCGGTGCGCAAGACGGTAGCTTCCTGCAATCCGCGCGTGAGAATTATGCGGAGGCGCGCAAGGGCCTCGACGATCTCGCCGACGGTACGCCCGGCAGCGGCGTGATCCATCCGCAGCATGTCGCCCGCGTCCTCAGCGAGTGGGCGGCGGACGATGCGGTCTTCGCCTGTGATGTCGGCACGCCGACGGTATGGGCCGCGCGCTACCTCAAGATGAACGGCCGCCGCCGGTTGATCGGCTCGTTCAACCACGGCTCGATGGCGAACGCTCTGCCCCAGGCGATCGGCGTGCAGGCGGCGTATCCGGCGCGACAGGTGGTGACGCTGTCGGGAGACGGCGGCCTCGCGATGCTGATGGGCGAGTTGCTGACGGTGCGCCAGCTGGGTTTGCCGGTGAAGATCATCGTCTTCAACAACGGCACGCTCGGCTTTGTCGAGATGGAGATGAAGGCGGCTGGCCTGATAGAAACCGGCGTCACGCTCGACAATCCCGACTTCGCGGCCATGGCGCGGGCGATCGGACTGCACGGCGTTCGGGTCACCGATCCGGGTGAGGTCGAAGCTGGCGTCCGCGAGGTGCTGGCGCATCCGGGGCCAGCGCTGCTCGATGCGGTCACGGCGCGCACCGAACTCTCGATGCCGCCCAAGATCACGCTGGAGCAGATGAAGGGCTTCACGCTCTACATGGCGAAGGCGATCATCAGCGGTCGAGGTGACGAGGTGATCGAGCTGGGCAAGACCAATGCCGGTCTGCTCAAGCGGTTCTTCTGACGAACATACGTATGATGGCGATGAAGAGGTAAGGGCGACGAAGGCGAGATCAGCCTCGCAGTCGTCACTCGATGGTCGGGGAGACAGGATTCGAACCTGCGACCCCCTGGTCCCAAACCAGGTGCGCTACCAGCCTGCGCCACTCCCCGACTGCGACGGCCCTTAGCCGCTGCTTTTGCAGGATGGCAAGCGGCATCGTGTTCCGTGCGGCAAAAGGGACGCGGCCTCGGCACCCGCCGCTTGTCGGTCGAGCGTATGGTGGAGTGGGGCGTACGGCCGCACGTGCGGTGGGCGCGACGATGCGAGGTTCCGATCACGGCGGGTCTGTGGCAGAGCCTGCCAATGGGCGGGACATCTACAGCAATAGCGCGACTGCGCAGGACCTTGATCGGCTTCGGCGCCGTGCTGGCTGGGGCGAGCCCGGCGCTGGCGCAGGACGACGCGGGCTTTCAGGCTTATATGACGACTCTTCGCCAGCAGGCGCTGGCGGACGGAGTGAGCAGGCGGACGGCCGACGCGGTGTTTCCGGGACTGACGCTCAACCAGCGGGTCATCGATCTCGACCGGCAACAGCCCGGTGCGACCAGCAGCAGTGCGATCCCGGCGTTCGCACCCTACCGTGCACAGCATGTCGACGCAGCGCGGATCGCGCGCGGGCGTCAGACCTATTTGGCGCAACGTTCGCGGTTGCAGCGGATCGAACAGACCACCGGCGTTCCAGAATCGATCATGGTCGCGATCTGGGGCCATGAGACAAATTACGGCAGCTATACAGGCAATTTCGACTTGCTGCGGTCGCTCGCCAGCCTCGCGTATGAGGGCCGGCGGCGGTCGCTGTTCGCGGGCGAGTTCATCGCCGGGCTCAAGATGCTCGATCGTGGTGTAACGCGCGACCAGTTGAAGGGTAGCTGGGCAGGCGCGACCGGCAATCCGCAGTTCCTGCCGTCGATCTATCTGCGGCTCGCGCGCGACGGCGATGGCGACGGGCGCGCGGACATCTGGAACAGCCCGGCGGATACGCTAGCGTCGATCGGCAATTATTTCGTCGATGCGGGCTGGCGTGCCGGTCAGCCCTGGGGTGTCGCGGTCAACGTGCCGGCCGGGTTCGACCGGTCGCAGGTGCGCAACCGGCTCGTCTCGCCGCGCTGCCCGCGCGTGTTCGAACGGCATAGCGGCTGGCGGACGATCGCCGAATGGCGTGCGCTCGGGATCTCGCCCCAGGGTCGCAGCCTGCCCGCGGACAGCGTGATGGCGACGTTGCTCGAGCCGGACGGGCAGGGGCGACCGCGTATTTGCTGACCAGCAACTACCGCGTGATCCTCGATTACAACTGCTCGAATTTCTACGCGTTGTCGGTCGGACTGCTCGCCGACGCGGTCGAACGCTAGGAATTTGCGCGCAACGGATACGTGACGCGGTCGCCGGGCGCGGCTATGACCTGCATCACATCCTGCCCACGGACCGCCCTTTTGCTCACGGAATACCCCATGAAGAAGCTGATCGTCGCACCGCTCGTCGCCCTCGCGCTGGCGCATCCCTCCATCGCCGCCGCACCGCAGTTCCAGACCGCGGCGCCGATCGCCTATATGGAGGACCTGTCGTCGGGCGCGGTGTTGTTCGCGCGCGATGCCGATCGCCGCATGCCGCCAGCCTCGCTCGCCAAGATGATGACGGTCTATGTCGCGTTCGACATGGTCAAGAAGGGCGAGTTGAAGCTCGACCAGATGATGACCGTACGCCCCGAGACCTGGGCGAAATGGCATGGTCCGGCAGCGGGTTCGACGATGTTCCTGTCATCGGGTGAGAATGTCAGTGTCGCCAATCTCCTGTACGGGATCGTCACGCTGTCGGGCAACGACGCGTGCATCGTGCTTGCCGAGGGAATTTCGGGTTCGGAGCAGGCGTTCACCGAGCGGATGAACCGCAAGGCCGCCGAACTCGGCCTCAAGGACAGCCATTTCGGTACCGCGAACGGCTGGCCCGACAACGGCGTCACCTATGTCACCGCGCATGATCTGGCCAAGCTCGCGGCGGCGACGATCACCAACTATCCCGATCTCTACAAGCAATTCTATTCGAAGCGCGATTTCACCTGGGGCAAGACGATGGGCGGCAGCGCCATCACCCAGGCGAACCGCGATCCTATCCTCGGCCGCGTCGCTGGTGCCGACGGGCTCAAGACCGGTCACACCGAGGAGGCCGGCTACGGCTTCACCGGGTCCGCCGTGCAGAATGGCCGTCGCCTGGTGATGGTGGTCGCCGGCCTGACGAGTTCGGGCCAGCGCGCCGAGGAATCGGTGCGCTTCATGGAATGGGGTTTTCGCGCGTGGCAATCGAAGCCGATCGTCGCGAAGGGCAAGAAGGTCGAGACCGCTTCGGTCCAGCTCGGCGATTCGTCGTCGGTCGGGCTGGTAGCGCCCAAGGCTCTGACCGTGACACTGCCCGCGGGCACCTCGCCCAATCTGACCGCGAAGGTCGTTTACGACGGCCCGATCAAGGCGCCGATCAAGGCCGGCCAGCATATCGCCGATCTCGTCGTCACCACGTCCGACGGACTCCAGCAGACCATGCCGCTGGTCGCCGAGAAGGACGTTGCCGAGGCCGGTTTCTTCGGTCGCGCATGGGCAGGACTGACCGGCTTCTTCGGCTGATGATTTCGGCGCCGACGGCGTTGCAGGCATGATGCCGATCATCGGCAATACCGCCGCGCAGTCTGCCTTCATGGCGGCAATGCGCGGCGGTTCGTTGCATCACGCATGGTTGATCGCCGGGCCGCAGGGCGTCGGTAAGGCGAGCTTCGCGCGCGCCGCAGCCATGCGGATGCTAGCGGACGCGGCTGAGCCCGATGCCGGATCGACCGGGTTGGAGGTTCCCGAGGGGAACCGGACGCGGTCGCTGATGGAGGCGGGGTCGCACCCCGATTTTCGCGTGCTCGCACGGTTGCCGAAGGATCCCGACAAGCCCGACCAGGATCTCGCCCGCAGCATCACGATCGCGCAGGTGCGGACGCTGCAACCGCTGTTTGCGACCACGCCATCGATGAGCCCGCGGCGCGTCGTGGTAATCGACGCGATCGACGATCTGGAGCGGGGCGGGGCGAATGCGTTGCTCAAGAACCTCGAGGAACCGCCGGCGGGGACGATCTTCCTGCTCGTCAGCCATGCACCGGGCCGGTTGCTGCCGACGATCCGCTCACGGTGCCGGTTGCTGCGGTTCGAGGCACTCTCGGACGACGAGGTCGCGACGGCGATCCGGACGTTGCAACCTGATGCCGACGAGGGCGAGGTCGCCGCGCTGGTCCGTGCCAGCGACGGCGCGCCTGGCCGCGCGCTGCGCTATGCCGGGCTCGACATCGCCGCAATCGACGATGCCATCGCCGCGATCGCGCAGGATGGCGACCGGGATAATGGGCGTCGGTTGAAGCTCGCCAAGGCGCTTGGCCTCAAGGCGGCGCAACCGCGGTACGAGGCATTTCTCGACCGTGCGCCCGCGTTTATCGCCGACGCTGCCCGGACCCGATCGGGTCCAGCGCTCCGGTCCGCACTCGACGCGCACGCCGCGGCACGCGACCTCGCGGGCGCGGCGATCGGGCTGTCGCTCGATGCGCAGGCCACGGTGTTCGAGATGGCGGGGATCGTCGCGACATTACGCCGGTGATCGGCCCGCGCAGGCTTCACCTGATCGGGGTGATGCTCTAGGAGCGCGGCATGGCCGACCCTTTCTATATCACCACCGCGATCCACTATCCCAATGGCCGTCCGCATATCGGCCATGCGTACGAGATGATCGCCGCCGACGCGATCGCGCGCTTCCAGCGCCAGGCGGGCCGCGATGTGCTGTTCCAGACCGGGACCGACGAGCATGGCCTTAAGATGGTCCAGGCCGCGCGCGACCGCGACATGCCCGTGCGTGACCTGTCCAACGAAATGTCGTCGTATTTCCACGAGATGGCGGATCGTCTTGGCATCTTGTATGACCGCTTCATCCGGACGGTGGACGAGGATCATTACGCCGCGAGTGCCGCGATCTGGCAGGCGATGGCGGACGCGGGCGATCTGTATCTCGATCGCTACGAGGGCTGGTATTCGGTCCGCGACGAGGCGTTCTACGACGAGTCCGAGCTGACCGGGGAGGGCGATGATCGTCGCTCGCCGCAGGGTACGCCGGTCGAATGGACCGCCGAGGAGACGTGGTTCTTCCGCCTGTCCAAATATCAGCAGCCGCTGCTCGATCTCTTTGCCGCCAACCCCGATTTCATCCGCCCCGAAAGCCGCCGCAACGAGGTGATGCGCTTCGTCGAGGGTGGGCTGAAGGATCTGTCGGTCTCGCGCACCAGCTTCGACTGGGGCGTGCCGGTGCCGGGCAGCCCGGGGCACGTCATGTATGTGTGGGTCGATGCGCTCACCAATTACCTGACCGGGATCGGCTATCCCGACATGACCGGTGACAAGGCGAAATACTGGCCGGCGGATATCCACCTGATCGGCAAGGACATCGTCCGCTTCCACGCGGTCTATTGGCCGGCGTTCCTGCTGTCGGCGGGCATTCCGCTGCCCAAAAGCGTGTTCGGCCACGGCTTCCTCCTCACCCGCGGCGAGAAGATGTCGAAGTCGGTCGGCAATGTCGTCGATCCGATGGCGCTGGCGGATGCGTTCGGCGTCGATGCGCTACGCTATTTCTTCCTCCGCGAGGTCAGCTTCGGGCAGGACGGTAGCTACTCGCCCGAGGCGATCGTGATGCGCGTGAATGCCGAGCTGGCGAACAGCTTCGGCAACCTCGCACAGCGAACCTTGTCGTTCATCGCCAAGAACTTGGGTGGCGAGTTTCCCACCGCGGGTACGGTCCAGGACGCCGACGGGATGCTGATCGAGGAGGTCGTCGTCGCCTGCGCCGGGTTCAAGTCGGGCTTTACCGATCTCGCTTTGTCGCAAGGCATCGAGGCGTGGATGCGCGGCGTGTTCGCGTGCAACCAGTATATCGACGCGCAGGCGCCCTGGGCATTGCGCAAGACCGATCCCGAGCGGATGAACGCGGTGTTGCGAACGCTGGTCCGCGCGATCCGCATGCTGGCGATCGCGATCCTGCCGGTCGTACCCGAGTCCGCGGGGAAGGTTCTCGACCAGATCGGCGCCACCGAGCGCGATCATGCCGCGATCGACGACGATGGCTGGTACGACCGGATCGCCGCCTCCGACTTCCGGATCGCACCGCCTGCGCCGGTCTTCCCGCGTCTCGAACTGCCAGCGGAGGCCTGATGCTCGCCGACAGCCATTGCCATCTGAACTACAAGGGCCTCGCCGAGGACCAGCAGGCGGTCCTCGCGCGGGCACGGGCGAGGGTGACGGCGATGCTCAACATCTCGACGCGCGAGAGCGAATGGGACGATATCGTCGCCACCGCCGAGCGCGAGCCGGACGTCTGGGCGACGATCGGCATTCATCCGAACGAGGCGGATACCTATCCCGACGTCGACGCGGCCAAGCTGATCGAGCGGGCACGGCATCCTCGGGTCGTCGGTCTCGGCGAAAGCGGCCTCGACTATTTCCGCGACACCTCCGACCGCGCGCGCCAGCAGGCGAGTTTCCGCGCACACATCGCCGCGTCGCGCGAGACGGGCCTGCCGATCGTCGTCCACACCCGCGATGCCGAGGACGATACCGCCGCGATCATGGCGGAAGAAATGGGGAAGGGGGCCTATCCCGGCGTCATCCATTGCTTCACGGCGAGCGGAGCTTTCGCCGACAAGGCATTGGATATGGGCCTTTATATTTCGATCTCGGGGATCGTGACGTTCAAGAACGCGCGTGATCTGCAAGAGACGGCTGCGCGCCTGCCGATCGAGCGATTGCTGATCGAAACCGATGCGCCGTTCCTCGCGCCGGTGCCGCACCGGGGCAAAACCGGCGAACCTGGCTTCGTCGCCGACACCGCGCAGTTCCTCGCCGACCTGCGTGGCGAAAGTGTCGAGGAATTGTCGCGTCGCACCGCGGAGAACTTCCACGCGCTGTTCGCCAAGACGCGGGTGTCCGGGGCGGTCGCATGAAGATCACGATCCTCGGCTCCGGCACATCCTCCGGCGTGCCGCGGATCGGCAACGACTGGGGCGACTGCGACCCGACCGAGCCGCGCAACCGGCGCACGCGCGCGTCCGCTCTGGTCGAGCATGACGGCACCCGGATCCTGATCGACACCAGCCCCGACATGCGCGAGCAGTTGCTGGCGGCCGATATCGACCGGGTCGATGCGATACTCTGGACGCACGACCACGCCGATCACTGCCACGGCATCGACGACGTGCGGCAACTCTTCCACGCGATGGGAACGCCGGTCCTTGGCTATGCGAGGCCGTTCACGCTGGCGGCGCTGGACGCGCGGTTTACCTATGCCTTTCACGGTCGCCCCGGCTATCCGCCGACGATCGCGGGCGAGATATTGCCGGACCGGCTGTCGATCGGCGGGATCGACATCCGCGTCACCGATCAGCCCCATGGCAGCATCCACGCCGCTGGGCTGCGGTTTGAAGCCGACGGCGTATCCATCGGATATGCAACCGACTTCAACGTGATGACCGATGACATGGCCAGCCTGTATCAGGATCTGGACATCTGGGTCGTCGACGCGCTCCGCCGACGTCCGCATCCGACACACATGGAATTGCCGGCCGTCCTGAACTGGGTGGAGCGCCTGACGCCGAAGCGGACTGCGTTGATCCACATGGATAACACCATGGACTACGCGACGCTGCGGCATGAACTCCCGGCCGGGGTCGAGCCCGGCTATGACGGATTAGTCCTCACCGCATGACCGGCGACCGCGCAGCCCAGTTCGCGCTGTACGCTGTCATGCTGATCCTGCCGCTGTCCGCGCTGGTAGCGCGCCGGTTGCCGCTGAAACCCGTGCTAAAAATGGCCTTGGCCTGGGTTGCGATCTTTGTCGTGGCTTTGCTGATCGCGAGCCAGCGCGACCGGCTGTCGGGACTGAAGACTCTGTTCGCAGACCAGCAGGTCAGCGGTACCGAAACGCGGATACGCATGGCCGAGGACGGGCATTTCTGGGCCGATGTCGATATCGACGGCGTACGGCGGCGCATGCTGATCGACAGCGGTGCGACGACGACCGCGCTGTCGACGGCCACTGCGAAGGCTGCGCGACTCGATAGCGACGAAAGCCCGTTCCCGGTGATCATCTCGACCGCGAACGGCGACGTGTCGGCCCGAACCGCGACGGCCAAGCGCATCACGATCGGCTCCATCACCGCGACCGATCTTGGCATCGTCACAGCGCCATCTTTCGGGGACACCGACGTCATCGGCATGAACTTTCTGTCGAAGCTGGGATCGTGGCGGGTCGAGAACGCCACGCTTATCCTGACCCCGATCCAGGAATAGGTTTTACATAATGTATATTATCGATCTTGCGATAGGCAGCGGATCGATGCCAATTTACAGGTGCTCCCTATGATCGAACGCCTCACCTCCATCATGGCGCGGCTGCGCGATCCGGTCGACGGATGCGAATGGGATCGGGTGCAGACCTGGTCGACGATCGCGCCGTACACGATCGAGGAAGCGTATGAGGTTGCCGACGCGATCGCCCGCGACGACCCCGCCGATCTCAAGGACGAACTTGGCGACCTGTTGCTCCAGGTCGTGTTCCACAGCCGTATCGCCGAGGAGTCGGGTGCGTTCACGCTGGCCGACGTCGTCGCCGCGATCAGCGACAAGATGGAGCGCCGCCACCCGCATATTTTCGGTGATGCGGTGACGTCGCCCGGATGGGAAACGATCAAGGCCGGCGAACGTGCAGAGAAGTCCGATCCCAGCGCGTTGGCCGGCGTCGCGATCGGCCTGCCCGCGTTGTCGCGTGCCGAGAAACTGCAGAAGCGTGCAGCGCGCGTGGGGTTCGACTGGCCCGATGCCGCGGGGCCGCTTGCGAAGGTTTTCGAGGAAATCGAAGAGGTTCGCGAAGCCGGCTCGGACACCGTGGCAGAAGAGATCGGCGACCTGCTGTTCGCGGTGACGAACTGGGCCCGCCATCTCGGTGTCGATCCCGAAGCCGCGTTACGCGCGGGCAATGCCAAGTTCGATGCGCGCTTTCGGGCGATCGAGGCCGATGGCGGCGACGCCTTCGCCGCCATGACACTCGATCAGAAGGAAGCCCTGTGGCAGGCGGTCAAGCGTCGCGGCGGATGAACCGGTCGTAATCGCTTTCCGAAAGTCGCACATCGTAGGTCGTCTCGAGTTCGTCGTCCAAGCTGCCCAGCACCTCGCCGTGCGCATGCAGCCACGCCGCGCCCGCGCCGTCGGTCGCGTCGAGCGTGATGCTGTACCGACGATGCGCGCCGGTCAGCTTGGCGGCGACCTGGTGGATCAGCTCATCCACCCCTTCCCCGCTCAGCGCCGAGATTGCGACGACGTCGTCGCGGTGCGCAGCCTGCGCTGCGATCTCCTCATGCGTATCGGCATCGAGCAGGTCGAGCTTGTTCCAGACCTCGAACCGGGGCGTGTTCTCGTCGACGCCGATCTCGGCCAGCACGGTCTCGACGTCGGTCCGCTGCGCCTCGGTATCTGGATGCGCGATGTCACGGATATGGACGAGCAGGTCGGCGGAAACGACCTCTTCAAGGGTCGCCTTGAACGCGGCGACCAGCTGGGTCGGCAGGTCCGAGACGAACCCGACCGTGTCGGACAGGATCGCCTTGTCGATGCCGGGCAACTGGATCTGCCGCAACGTCGGGTCGAGCGTCGCGAACAGCAGATCCTCCGCCATCACGTCTGCGCCGGTGAGCCGGTTGAACAGCGTCGACTTGCCAGCATTGGTGTAGCCGACCAGCGCGATCACCGGCCACGGCGCACGCTGGCGCCGCTCGCGGTGAAGCCCTCGCGTACGGCTGACCTGCTCGAGCTCGCGCTTGAGCCGAGCCATCCGGTCGCGGATCAGGCGGCGATCCGCTTCGATCTGGGTCTCACCCGGACCGCCGAGGAAGCCGAAGCCACCGCGCTGACGTTCGAGATGGGTCCAGCTGCGAACCAGTCGGCCCGCCTGATAATCGAGATGCGCCAGTTCGACCTGCAAGCGCCCCTCGGCGGTCGCCGCACGCTCGCCGAAGATCTCGAGGATCAGGCCGGTGCGATCGATGACCTTAGTTTCGAGCGCCTTTTCGAGATTGCGCTGCTGGATCGGGCTGAGGCTCGCGTCGAACACGACGAGCCCCGCCTCTTCCATCCGAACCTGCGCCGCAAGCATCTCCACTTGGCCGCTGCCGATCAGCGTGGCCGGCTTGGGCTGGCGGACGCGGTAGGCGATCCGTTCGACGACCTCGACGCCAATTGCGGCCGCAAGGCCCGCGGTTTCCTCCAAGCGTGCATCGACGTCGCGCGAAGCGTCGCCCTGATCGGGAAGGACGACGATCGCACGCGCACCGCGCGCGAACTCGTCCCGGTCGCGTTCGAAACCGCTACTCAATCGCCGTGGTCCGTATCAGCTGCGTCATCCGCATCATCCGTATCGGTGGGTTCCTCGGCGAGGTTCAGCGGGCGCGCCGGCTGGATGGTCGAGACCGCGTGCTTATAAACGAGCTGCGCCATGCCCTCGCGCTGGAGCAGCATGCAGAACAGGTCGAAGCCGGCGATCTGACCCTGCAGCATGACGCCGTTGATCAGGAACATCGTCACGCTGTCTTCGGATTTCCGCACCGCGTTGAGGAAAATGTCCTGCAACAACGGGTGCTTCTTCTGGTTCTCTCCGACGGCGTCGACGATTGCCGACACGTCCATCGGGCCTGCTGGCATGATCGTCGAAATGGCGTGCTTGTAGATCAACTGCGACTGGCCATCGCGGCGGAGCAGCACCGAAAAATTATCGAACCATGTGACGATGCCCTGGAGCTTCACGCCCTTGACGAGAAACATCGTGACCGGCGTCTTGGAGCGCCGGAGTGCGTTCAGGAAGAGGTCCTGAAGCGAGCCTGGTTTATCGGCCAATGGGATAACCCTTTGTTTTTGGCGGGACTTTGCCCGCAAGGCGCTGTTTCCCAGCGTCGGAGATGCACCCGGTTACCGGGCACCGTATGTGATCTATGATCGACACCCCCATAGTTCCAGAGGGCGGCGAAATTGCGGCGCCTTATTCGTCGCGTGTTTCGGTGATGCCGAGCAGCTTGAGTTTGCGGTGGAGTGCCGACCGCTCCATGCCGATGAAGCTGGCCGTGCGCGAGATGTTGCCCGAAAAGCGACGGATCTGGACGCGCAGATACTCACGTTCGAAAGTCTCGCGCGCCTCCCGCAGCGGCGATCCCATGATCGCGGTGCCCCCGCCGCCCCCATGTCGCCCTGATCGCCGAGCACTTCGGCGGGCAACAGGTCGATGTCGATCCGGCCGATGCGATCGCCAGGCGCGAGGATGATCGTCCGCTCGACGACGTTGCGAAGCTGCCGGACGTTGCCAGGCCAGTCATAGGATTGCAGCGCGACCATCGCATCGGGAGCGATCTCGGGCGTCGGCACGCGGCGTTCGGACGCGTAATGCGCGATGAAATGCTGGACCAGCGCCGGGATATCCTCGCGGCGATCGGAGAGCGGCGGGATCGTCACGGGGACGACGTTGAGGCGGTAGTAGAGATCTTCGCGAAAGCGCCCTCGGCGATCTCGAACACCAGGTCGCGCGCCGTCGCCGAGACGACCCGAACGTCGACCTTGACGACCCGCGTGCCACCAACTCGCGTGAAACTCTGGTCGGTCAGCGCGCGCAGGATCCGGGCCTGCGTCGTGATCGGCATGTCGGCGATCTCGTCGAGGAACAACGTGCCGCCATGTGCCTGTTCGAACAGGCCGGGACGGACGAGATCGCCCGCCTCCTCGACCCCGAACAGTTCCTCGTCGACCCGCTCGGGCGTCATCCGTGCGGCGCTCACGACGATGAACGGGGCGTCGGTGCGCTGGCTCCAGCCATGCAGCAGCCGCGCGGCGACTTCCTTACCGACGCCTGCGCCGCCCATCACGAGCACACGGCTACCGGTTGCCGCAACCCGCTTTAACGTCGCGCGGACGCCGTTGATCGCGCCAGAACTGCCGGTGAGATCGGTCTCGCGGCCGACCGTCGCGCGCAGGGTGGCGACTTCGCGCCGCAGCCGTTCGGTCTCGGTCGCACGCGCCACCATGAGCAGCAGGCGCTCGGCCTCGAACGGCTTTTCGATGAAGTCGGACGCGCCACGCCGGATCGCGGCGACCGCGGTATCCAAATTGCCGTGCCCCGAGATGACGAGCACGGGGATCGACGGGTCGCGACGCTTGATTTCGTCGAGCAGTTCGAGCCCGTCGAGCCGCGAGCCTTGCAGCCAGACGTCGAGCAGCACCAGCGACGGACGCCGTGCGGCGATCGCTTCCAGCGCGGAATCGCTGTCGCCGGCGTCGCGCGTGTCATAGCCTTCGTCTTCGAGGACGCCGGCGACCAGTTCGCGAATGTCACGTTCGTCGTCCACGACGAGAATATCGAGCGCCATCAAATCATGTCCGGTTGCGAGTCATGGTGGCGAGTTGGCCATCCCCTGCCCCCTCGGGTAGCGGCCCCCTGCGTCGAGGCCCACTTGGTTCAGGCCCCCTGGTCCAGTGCTGCCAGAGCTCTGGTGTCGAAGGTCATGGTGACGAGCGTGCCGCCACCCGGCCGATCGGAGAAGGCGATCGTTCCACAATGCTCCTCAATGATCTTCTTGACGATGGCAAGCCCGAGGCCCGTGCCGCGCGCCCGCGTCGTGACATAGGGCTCCATGATCCGGTCGCGGTCGGCGGGCAGGCCGATGCCGGTATCGGCGACCGCGATCGTCACGCTCCGACCCGCCTCCTGGCTGAGCGTCATCGTCACAGATCCACCGGGTTCGCCTCGTGTTTCAATGGCTTCTACCGCGTTCTTCACGATATTGGTGAGCGCCTGGCCTATCTGGCGACGATCGCAGACCAGCGCCAAGCCCGTATCGTCGTTGACGAGGTGGAAGCCGATCGTGGGATGCGCCACCTCGTGCAGGAAAAGCGCCTGGCGGGCGGCATCGACCAGCGACTCCTCACGGAAGACGGGCTTGGGCATACGCGCAAATGACGAGAATTCGTCGACCATCCGGCGCAGGTCGCCGACCTGGCGGATGATCGTGTCGGTGAGCCGCGAGAACGTGCCGTCCTGCATCTCGGCCTTAGCGCCATAGCGTCGTTGCAGGCGTTCGGCGGCGAGCTGGATCGGTGTCAGTGGGTTCTTGATCTCGTGCGCGATCCGTCGGGCAACGTCGGACCAAGCCGCGCGGCGCTGATCGAGCAGTTGCTGCGTGATGTCGTCGAAGGTGAGGATCGGACCAGTCGCCGGGCGGGCTATGCGGACCGCCAGCGTGCGGACGTCACCGCCCTGCCCGACCTCGACGATCGCCTCCCGGTCGCCCCTGTCGAGCATCGCGTCGAGTTCGGGAGCGACATCGACCAGCTTGCGTCCGACGAGACCGCCCGCATCGGTCCCGAGCAGCGTGACCGCGGAATCATTGGCGATCGTTATCGTGCGCTCGCGTCCGGTCGCGACGACGCCTGCCGAGACGCCGGCCATCACTGCCTCGATCAACGCGCGTCGGTTTTCGAGCTGGCCGTTGGCGGTGACGAGCTCTGTATTCTGTTCCTCGAGCTGGCCGGTCATCTGGTTGAAGGCGTTGGCTAGCGTCCCGACTTCGTCGCGGCTGCGCGGGTCCGGCACGCGCGCGGTCAAGTCGCCGCCCGCGACGCGCCGCGCGGCATCGACGAGTTCGCCGACGGGACGGACAAGGCGATCGGCCACCGCGAGCGCGATCCAGACGGCGACCCCAACGATCAGCAGCGAGATGAAAAGCAACGCAGCGTTGAACCGCAACTGGAGGCTCCGCGAGCGCGCCAGCAGCGACCTATAGCTCGTCAGCACCTCATTCGCACGGACGGTCTGCCCGGAGAGCAGCTTGGTATCCTCGACGCGTCCGGCGTAGAGAAAGAGCTCGTCGGAACCGGGCAGCAGCGTGATCGTCTGGATCCGGTCGCCTGTGACCGCGACGACCGCGGACTTGCCAGCGCGGAGCTGGGCGATCGACTGCGGGGTCACCTGGCGCGCGAAATCGATCTTGTAGGGGTCGACGACCGCGAAGGTCTGGATCTCGTTGTCCGGCGTGACCTTGAAGAGCGCCGCCTCGGACAGGCTGCGGTAATAGACTTGCTGGAGGAAATAGCCGGAGAAGTCGGGGCTCTGGAGCGATTTCGCCTCGAGATAGCCCGACATGTCGGCGGCCATCGTCACGGTCGCCTCCTCCCAGCGGCTGAGCTGGCGCGCATAGGAGGATTGCGCGAGCGCGGTGGCGTTCTCAAGCATCCCGCGCGCTTGGTCGGAATACCAGAACTGGACGCCGTACTGGAACAGCAACGAGGCGAAGATCGTCACCAGCAGCATCGGCACCGCGGCGACGATGGAGAACAGCGCGACGAGGCGGACGTGAAGGCGCCCGCCACCGCCTACAGGCGACCGGGCGGCGCGGCGCATCGCCACGCGCCGGCCGAGCAGCATCAGCAACGCGATGCCGGGAACGAGGTTGGCGACGAGCAGCAGCGCGACCAGCGGTGGCGGGATCAGGCGCTGCGGTGCGTCGGTGCCGGTGATGATGAAATAGCTCGCGACGCCGATCGCGACGGCGACCGCCAGGACCAGCGCCTCGACTGCAGGCGTCACCGCGAACCGGTGTGCGGGCCCGTCATCATCCATCGGTAGCGTCGCGGAAGCGATCATCGTTGCCTCGATACAACGTCAACCGTTGCCGGGAAACCACATAATGACAGTTTCAGCGACGTTCCGTCTCTTCGGCTCGCTGCGTCTCGCTCCCGCCATGGCCGATATCGATGCCGAGCGTGTCGAGGCGTTTGCGCAGCGTATTGCGGTTGATCCCCATCGCGCGGGCGGCGCGGAGCTGGTTCTGGCCGTGGCGCGCCAGCATCGCTTCGATCAACGGGCGTTCGACTTCGCCGATCACGCGATCGTACAGCGTACCGTCGTCGAGCGCGGCTGGATCTCGCGCGCGATCCGCTCGATCATCGCGCGGACGGCGTGGCCGATCTCGATGTCGGTGGGTTCGCCGATTACTGGGGTGTGCCGATCATCGTGCGGATCGCGTCGGCGCCGATCACTTCGTCGCGCGCCAGCACGGCCAGCCTGCGCATCAGGTTTTCGAGTTCGCGGACGTTGCCCGGCCAGTCGTGCGCGCCGAGTTCGGTGAGCGCATCGCTGCCGAGCTGGCGACGGGGCAGGCCCTGCATGGCGGCATGGTCGAGGAAATGGCGGGCGAGCAAGGCGATGTCCTGGCGACGCTCGCGGAGTGGCGGCAGCGTGATCGGGACGACGTTGAGGCGGTAGAACAGGTCCTCGCGGAAATGCCCCGCGGCGACCTGCGCGTTGAGATCGCGGTTGGTGGCGGCGACGATCCGGACGTCGACGCGGATCGTCCGCGCGCCGCCGACGCTGGTGAACTCGCCCGACTGGAGCACGCGCAACAGGCGAGTCTGCGCCTCCATCGGCATGTCGCCGATCTCGTCGAGGAACAGCGTGCCGCCCGACGCCTGTTCGAACCGCCCGGCGTTGCGCGTCGCCGCGCCGGTGAACGCGCCGCGCTCATGCCCGAACAGCTCAGCCTCGATCAGCTCGCGCGGGATCGCGGCCATGTTGATCGCCACGAACGGCGCCGCGTTGCGTGGGCCGAGATCATGGATCGCGCGCGCGACGAGTTCCTTGCCGGTGCCCGATCTGCCCGAGATCAGCACCGTCAGGTCGTTCGAGACGACCCGCGCGATGACCCGATAGACGTCCTGCATCGCCGCCGAGCGCCCGATCAGCGGCAGTGCGCGGTCCTCGTCGTGGAGCGCGTCCTCCGACACCATCCCGCCCCGCGCGAGCGCACCGGCGACCGCGCGGGCCAGCACGTCGAGATCGAACGGCTTGGGCAGATACTCGTACGCGCCGACCTCGGCCGCGCGGACCGCGGTGGTCAGCGTGTTCTGGGCCGAGAGGACGATGATCGGCAGAAGGGGAAAGCGCGCGGCAACGCTGCGGACATGATCGATGCCGTCGCCATCGGGAAGAATGACGTCGGTGACGAGGACATCGGGGAGCGATGCGGCGAGCGCACGTTCGAGTTGCGCGAGGCAGTCGGCCACCGACACCTCATGCCCGGCACGGCGGAGTGCCTGCGCAACGACGGTCCGGATCGCGGCGTCGTCGTCGACGACCAGAACGGTGCTCACGATGCTGCTCTCGGCAGTAGCAGGCGGAGGACGGTCATCTCGGGATTTCCTTCGCGGGCATATTGGACGATCCCGCCCATGTCGCGCGTGAGCTTGTCGACCAGCGCGAGGCCGAGCCCCTGCCCTTCGCGACGCCCGGAGACGAAGGGATCGAACAGATGGTCGGCAATATCGGCGGGCGCACCGGGACCATTATCGAACACGCAGATCTCGATCGGGAGCGGCAGGCGTGGCTTGCCCGGGGCCGAACTGACGGTGATGCCGTGGCGGTAGGCGGTCGTCATCACGAGCCGAGGTTCGCGTTCGTTTCGAACGGCTTCGCGTGCATTCTTGAGCAGGTTTATGACGATCTGGAGCAATGCGTCGCGATTGATCTGCGCGGGCGGGAGCGACGGATCGAAGCGTTCCTCGATCGAGATACCGCGCGCGAACCCGGCGAGCGCCAGCCGACGCGCATGGCCGAGCAACGGATAGATGTTCTCGCTGGCGAGCGGCAGCGGACGCGTGTCGCTGAAATCCTGCATCCGGTCGATCAACGCCGCGATCCGGTCGACTTCGGTAACGATCAGCGTCGTCAGTTCGCCGGCGCCGAGCAGCTGCGCTGCCCCGCGGATGCCGGAGAGCGGGTTCTTGATCTCGTGCGCCAGCATCGCCGCCGCACCGACGGCCGCACGCGCGCCGGCCGCGCGGTCGGCGGAATGGCCGAGCCGCCGCGAAGTTGCCGCGGAATGCAGCGTGATTGCGCGCCAGCCGGGGTAGTCGGCAATCTGCGTCTCGGCGAAGTCGACGCGGATCTTGCCACCCCGCGCGGTCGACATCTCGGTATCGTAGACCGCGAGCCCGTGCCCGTCGCGATTGCGCGGATCGTCGGGCGGCGGAATGATCGCGTCGAGCGGCTGGCCGATCATCAGCCGCTCCGACAGGTTCAGCAGTTGCTCGGCGAGCGCGTTGGCATGCGCGACGCGCTGATTCGGATCGACCACGACGACGGCGACCGGGAGCGCCGCGAACAACTCCGCAAAACCCGGCCGTACCCGAGAGTGCGTGTCAGGCCGCTGCAAGGTCGCGCCAGGGAGCGTAGAACTCGGCGAGCATCGCCTTGACCTGCTTGGGATCGGGAACCTGGTTCACCTTGTTGCGGAACTCGGCCGAACCGGGCAGCCCCTTGGTATACCAGCCGATATGTTTCCGGGCCATGTTAACGCCGGTCTCGATCCCGTAATGTTCGAGCATCGCCTCGTAATGCCCTGCGATCGCATCATATTGCTCGGTGATCGACGGATCTTCGATGCGCCGGCCGGTGGCGAACCACTCCATCACCTGGCCGAGCACCCATGGGCGACCATAGCTGCCGCGGCCAATCATCAGGCCATCCGCGCCCGACTGGTCCATCGCTGCTTCGGCGTCCTCGATCGTGCAGATATCGCCGTTGACGATCACCGGCACGCTCACTGCATCCTTGACCTTGCGGACGAAGCCCCAGTCGGCGTTGCCCTTGTACATCTGGTTGCGCGTGCGGCCGTGGACGGTGATCAGCTTGATGCCGAGATCCTCGGCGATCCGCGCGAGGTCGGGCGCGTTGAGGCTGTCATGGCACCAGCCCATCCGCATTTTCAGCGTCACGGGGACGTCGACCGCCTTCACGGTGGCCTCGATGATCGCGCTGGCGAGCTTGGTATCGCGCATCAGCGCGGAGCCCGCATCGCCATTGACGACCTTCCGCACCGGGCAGCCCATGTTGATGTCGATGATCGCCGCACCGCGATCCTGGCTGAGCTTGGCAGCCTCGCCCATCTCGTACGGGGTGCAACCGATCAGCTGCATCGACACCGGCTCTTCCAGTCTGTCCCACGCAGCCTTCTGCAACGACTGGCGCGTTTCGCGGATCGCCGCCTGGCTCGCGACCATCTCGGTCACGTTGAGGCCCGAACCATAGCGTCGCACCAGGGTGCGGAACGGCATGTCGGTGACGCCGGTCATCGGCGCGAGCACAACAGGGCTTTCGATCCGGACGGGACCGATCTGGATGGAAGATAGATTACGCATTGATGTGCCTGAAAAGAGGCATCGCCCTACCCTACTCCGCGCTCAGTCGCAAGACTGGCGAGCCTCCGGACGAACCGCTAGGTCGCGACGATGACACAGGCACACCGTATCGTTGCGATCATCGTCGCCGCCGGAACTGGCGTGCGCGCCGGGGGATCGGTACCCAAGCAGTTCGCGCCGATCGCCGGGCGTCCGATGGTCGCCTATTCCTACGACGCGTTTTCCGCGCATCCGGCGATTACCGAGACGATCGTCATCATCGGTGAAGGACAGCAGGCTCTGGCCGCCGAGACGCTCGGCAGCAGCGTCAGAACGATCATCGGCGGAATCACCCGGCGCGAGTCGGTCGCGAACGGACTCGCGGCGATCGACGACGCGACGCACGTGATGATTCACGACGCGGCCCGCCCGTTCCTCTCCGCCGACGTCATCGATCTCGCTCGTCTCAGCCTTGAAGACCCGGGACGCGGCCATTCCGGTCCTCCCGGTGACCGATACGCTCGCGCGCGGCACCGTGCTGCTTGGGGACATCGTGCCCCGCGCGGACCTCAACCGCGTGCAGACTCCGCAGGCGTTTTCCGTGGAAGCTTTACGCGCCGCGCACGCCGTCTGGCCCGAAGACGAGGAAGCCACCGACGACGCGCAGATGGTGCGGCGGCTTGGCGTCGGCGTCGCGTTGGTGCAGGGCTCGGCAATGCTCGAGAAAGTCACCCACCCCGAAGATTTCGCGGCCGCCGAGGCGCGTGTCGCATACGAGACCCGCACCGCGATGGGCTTCGACGTCCACCGTCTCGAAGTCGGCGAGGAACTCTGGCTGGGCGGCGTCCTGGTCCCGCACGACAAGGGCCTGTCGGGGCACAGCGACGCCGACGTCGCGCTCCACGCGCTGACCGACGCGCTGCTAGGCACGATCGCAGCCGGCGATATCGGCACCCATTTCCCGCCGAGCGACGCGCAATGGAAGGGCGCCGACTCCGCGCAGTTCCTCCAGCATGCGGCCAAGCTGATCGCCGACAAGCGCGGCCGGATCGATTTCGTCGACCTGACGATCATGTGCGAGGCGCCGAAGATCGGCCCGCACCGCGCGGCGATGACCGCGCGGATCGCCGACCTGCTCGGGCTCACGCTCGACCGGGTCAGCGTCAAGGCGACCACGACCGAGCGACTCGGCTTCACCGGCCGTGGCGAAGGGATCGCCGCACAGGCCGTCGCGACCGTTCGCGTGCCCGGAGCGCCGGCATGAAGGCCCGCATGAAGATTGGCGCCGCGCTGGCCGCCGTCGCGCTTCTCGCCAGCCCGGCGGCTGCGCAACCCCGCTGCATAACCGGGCCCGAGGCCGAATCGCTGACGCTCGTCGCGATGCCCGACATCCTCCGCGAAACCGGTCGCGTCTGCGCGGCGCAACTCCCGGCCGCCAGCCTGATCCGGCGGCAGTCGAGTGCGTTGATCGATCGCTATCAGATCGAGTCCGACCGCGCCTGGCCGTCCGCTCGCGCGGCGATCGTCAAGCTGAGCGATCCTGCGGTCGACGCGATGCTCGATTCGGAATTTGCGCGGCCATTGCTGACGACGTTGCTGGTGCCGCAGATCGTCGGTCGGATCGCGACGCGCGATTGCGGGACGATCGATCGGATGCTGACGCTGCTGCAACCCTTGCCGCCCCGCAACACCGCGGCCATCGTCGTGGAAACGTTGCGGTACCTGAAATCCCAGAAGCCGCGCGGCGGTGATATCGCCGCGGTGGCGATGCTGCTGTGCCCGGTGGAGACTCGCTGATGGATACCATCCTTCCCGCCGAACTGGTCGACGCCGCGCGTAAGGTCATCGAGCAGAACCGTGCGATCGGGCGCCGGGTCGCGGTCGCCGAGAGCTGCACCGGTGGCCTAGTCGCGGCCGCGCTGACGGAAATTCCCGGATCGTCCGACGTGTTCGAGGTCGGCTTCGTCACCTATTCGAACGAGGCCAAACTCGGCGTGCTGAAGATCAGCTCGGACGTGCTCGAAACGTTCGGCGCGGTCTCGATCGCGGTCGCGTGGAGCATGGCACAGGCCGCGTTGAAGCCAGTCGGGCGCGGATATCGCCGTGGCGATCACGGGCGTGGCGGGCCCCGGTGGCGGATCGCTCAAGAAGCCGGTCGGGACGGTCGTGTTCGGTCGTGCGGAAAAGGGTCGCGATCCGTCCGACGTTCATGCCGATCGCAAGGATTTCGGCGATCTCGGTCGTGGCGGGATCCGGCTTCAGGCCGCGTTGTGCGCGCTCGAACTCTTGCTGCCGGACGCGCCGGCCGCGGAAGACTCGGCCGCGGAAGATTCGGCGCCGTAAAGCTCGGCGGCGCGTGTCTCGAACGCACCGATCATCTTGCGCAGTGCAGCGCCGAACACCTGGCCGGCGATCATCTCGAACATGCGGTTCTTGAACGCGAAGTCGACGGTGAAATCGACCGCGCAGCCTTGCGGCTCGGGCCGGAAATGCCATTCGTTGCGCAGATACTTCAGCGGCCCGTCGACATAATCGACGTTCAGTTCGCTTGGGCGGACCTTCTGCACGCGCGAGGTGAACGTCTCGCGGAGGCCCTTGAACCCGACGATCATGTCGGCAAGCGTCTCGGTCTCGCTGTTGGAGCGCACCCGCATCGCACTGACCCAGGGCAGGAACTCGGCATAGCGACCGACATCGGCCACCAGGTCGAACATCTGCTCAGGGGTGTAGGGCAAATGACGCGTTTCGGAATGCTTCGGCATCAGATGCGCGCGACGCCCAGCTTCGCGTCGCGATTTGCACGCAACCGCTCGAAATCGTCGCCGGCGTGATAGCTCGACCGGGTCAGCGGCGACGATGCAACCAGCAGGAACCCCTTGCGCGCGCGATCGAGGCATAGGCGTCGAATGCCTTGGGCGGCACGAACTCGGCGACCTTCGCATGGCGCGGGGTGGGCTGGAGATATTGGCCCATCGTCAGGAAATCGATATCCGCGCAGCGCATATCGTCCATCACCTGATGGATCTCCAGACGCTCCTCGCCGAGCCCGAGCATCACGCCGGACTTTGTGAAGATCGACGGATCGTGCTTCTTGACGCTCTCCAGCAGACGCAGCGACGCATAGTAGCGCGCGCCCGGGCGGATCGTCGGATAGAGCCGCGGCACCGTCTCGAGATTGTGGTTGTAAACGTCGGGACGCGCCTCGACGATCGACTCGATCGCGGCCTGCGCCTTGTTGCGGAAGTCAGGAGTCAGGATCTCGATCGTCGTCGTCGGGTTGGATGCGCGTATCGCCTGGATCACCTTCACGAACTGCGACGCGCCGCCATCCGGCAGGTCGTCGCGATCGACCGAGGTGATGACGATGTGGTTGAGACCCATCTGCGCGGCGGCGTCGGCGACGTTCTGCGGCTCCATCCGGTCGACGGCGCGGGGCATGCCGGTCTTCACGTTGCAGAACGCACAGGCGCGCGTGCAGGTGTCGCCGAGGATCATGACCGTCGCATGCTTCTTCGACCAGCATTCGCCGATATTCGGGCACGCGGCCTCTTCGCACACCGTCGTGAGGCTTTTCGAGCGCATGAGCTCGCGGGTTTTCGCGAACCCAGCGGAGGTCGGCGCCTTGACGCGGATCCAATCGGGCTTGCGGGCACGCGGGACGGCGATCGGGGTCATCTCGTTCATGTCGTGCCAGATAGCCCCGCCCTGCCGTCGAGACAATGGCGGCGGATCAGGTCGACCGGTTGGAACGGCTGGAAAAACGGGATAAAATGAGGGAACCAGTTCGAACATGACAGGTTTGTCATGTTGCAGTGCAAATGTCCATGAAAGGCTAACCGTGCCAACTCACTTTCCGGAAATGATCGAAGGCTATCATCGCTTTAAGGACGGCCCCTGGGAGGAGCAGCGCGAGCGCTGGAAGGAACTGCGGGACGGCCAGAGCCCGAAGGTGATGATCATCGCCTGCTCCGACAGCCGCGTCGAGCCGGCCCAGATTTTCGACACGCTGCCGGGCGAAGTGTTCGTCGTTCGCAACGTCGCCAACCTCGTGCCGCCGTTCGAAACCGGTGGTGGCTATCACGGTGTCTCCGCCGCGATCGAGTTCGCCGTCACTCAGCTTAAGGTCGAAGAGATCGTCGTGATGGGCCACGAGAAATGCGGTGGCTGTAAGGCCGCTCTGACCCAGGCATTCGCCGATGCCGACCATGGTGCCGGCGGCTTCGTTTCGGATTGGGTCAGCCTGCTCGACGGCGCGCGTGAGAAGGTCATCGCTAAGTATGGCGAAGGCGCCGAAGCCGGTCGCGAGATGGAGCTCGAGTCCGTCCGCACCTCGATCGCCAACCTACGCACGTTCCCGTTCGTGACCGAAGCCGAAGCGGCTGGGACGCTGGCGCTTCGCGGTGCCTATTTCGGCATCGACCAGGGCCAGATGCTGGTGCTCAACGAGGATGACGAGTTCATCCAGGCCGGCGCAGCAGAAGCGAAGTCAGCGAAGGCCTAACGCCTTTTCCGCCACCTTCTTGACCTTCGGGTCTAGCGGTGGCGGGACCATCGATACGCCGGCTTCGAGGCGGTCCGCGATCAGCGTCAGCGCTGCGATGCGGGCCGCCTTCTTGTCGTTGCCGTCGATCACCGTCCACGGCGCGGTTGCGGTATCGGTGCGCGCGAACATCTCATTCATCGCCTCCAGATAGTCCTTCCGGCGCGAGCGGTTGTGATAATCGTCGAGGCCGGTCTTCCAATGCTTCCAGGGATCGTCGAGCCGTGCTTTCAGGCGACGGTCCTGTTCCTTCTGCGTGGTATGGATGAACAGCTTGACCAGCGTCGTGCCGCTCTCGACCTGCTGCGCTTCGAACGCGTTGATCTCGTCATAGCCGTGGCGCCATTCGGTCTCGCTGGCGAACCCCTCGACGCGCTCGACGAGGACCCGACCATACCAGCTGCGATCGAATATCGCGATGTGGCCGTCTGCGGGCAGTCGGTGCCAGAAGCGCCAGAGGAAATGATGTGCCTTCTCGTCCGCGGTCGGCGCGGCGATCGGCCAGACCTTGTAGTTGCGCGGGTCCCATTCGGCGGAGAGCCTCTGGATGATGCCGCCCTTGCCCGCCGCGTCCCAGCCCTCGAACATGACGATCGCGCGCGTACCGCCGACGATATGCGCGACCTGGATATGCTCTAGCCGCTTCTGGAGCGCAGCGAGGTCATGCTTGTACTTGCCGTCATACGCGTCGCCGGCTTCGTAGTCGGCCAGGTGTATCGTCATGCGCTGCGCTCCATCACCGGTTTCGATCAGCCTGCGTTCGGCGCGACCGCCTTCGTCACGTCCTTCGGACCATCGACGGTCAGGCGGATGTTGAGTTCCTTCAGCTGCTTGGCACTGACCGGGCTCGGCGCGCCCATCATCAGATCCTCGGCCTTCTGGTTCATCGGGAACAGCACGACCTCGCGGATATTCGGCTCGCCCGCGAGCAGCATCACCATGCGGTCGATCCCCGGTGCCGAGCCACCATGCGGCGGTGCGCCGACCTTGAACGCGTTGATCATGCCGGCGAAGTTCGTGTCGACATCGGCCTGCGTGTAGCCGGCGATCTCGA
This sequence comes from Sphingomonas sp. AC411, assembly GCF_979253035.1. Classification (NCBI taxonomy): domain Bacteria; kingdom Pseudomonadati; phylum Pseudomonadota; class Alphaproteobacteria; order Sphingomonadales; family Sphingomonadaceae; genus Sphingomonas; species Sphingomonas sp. AC411. The sequence goes on from NZ_CEEDAQ010000001.1 coordinate 1,109,432, forward strand.
ACGCCTTGTACATGATCTCGGGCCGGTGGTTCCGGATCGCGCCCGACGACAGCTCGACTCCGTTGCAGACGATATCGTACTGATACGCCAGGATATCGAGCGGATCCTTGGTCTCCAGCGCCTCCATTTCGCCCTGCGGCATCGAGAACGGGTTGTGGCTGAAATCGACCTTCTTGGCGTCCTCGTCATATTCGAACATCGGGAAGTCGACGATCCAGCAGAACTCGAACCGGTTCTCGTCGATAAGGCCGAGATCGGCACCGATCCGCGCCCGGGCAGCACCGGCGAGCTTCGAGGCGGGAAGTTCCTTGCCGGCGGCGAAGAAGATGCCGTCGTTCGGGCCAAGGCCCATCTCGGCGATCAGCTTCCGCGTCGCTTCCTCGCCGTGGTTCTTGGCGATCGGGCCGCCGAGTTCGCCGTTCTTCTGCGTGATGTAGCCGAGCCCGGCATGACCTTCGGCGCGTGCCCAGTCGTTCATGTCGGTGAAGAACTTGCGGCTCTTGTCGGCGGTGTTCGGCGCCGGGATCGCGCGGACCACGTCACCGCCGGCGACGATCCCGGCGAACAGGCCGAAGCCCAGATCGACGAAGTGATGACCGACGTCGTGGATGAGGATCGGGTTGCGCAGGTCGGGCTTGTCGCTGCCGTATTTCAGCATCGATCTGCGGTAGGGGATGCGCTTGAACGGGAGGGCGGAAACCTGACGCCCCTTGCCCTGCCAGTCGGCGAATTCCTCGAAGACGCCGTGGAGGACCGGCTCGATCGCCGCGAACACGTCGTCCTGCGTAACGAAGCTCATCTCGAAATCGAGCTGGTAGAACTCACCGGGCGAACGATCGGCGCGGGCGTCCTCGTCGCGGAAGCAGGGTGCGATCTGGAAATAACGGTCGAAGCCCGCGACCATCAGCAGTTGCTTGAACATCTGCGGCGCCTGCGGGAGCGCATAGAACTTGCCCGGATGGACGCGGCTCGGCACGAGATAATCGCGTGCGCCCTCGGGCGACGACGCGGTCAGGATCGGCGTCTGGAATTCGGTGAAGCCCTGATCGTTCATGCGGTTGCGCAGCGAGGTGATGACCTTCGAACGCAGCATGATGTTCGCGTGAAGCCGCTCCCGACGCAGATCGAGGTAACGATAGCGCAGGCGGATATCCTCGGGATATTCGGCCTCGCCCGCGACCGGCATCGGCAGCTCGCCGGCCATCGACTGAACGGTCGCGGCGGTCGCGCGGATCTCGATCCCGCCGGTCGGCAGGTTCGGGTTGACCGCTTCGGGTGCCCTTGCGGTGACCTTGCCGGTGATCGTGACGACGCTCTCGCTCTTCAGGCCTTCGATGACCTTGAAGACCGGGCCGCTGACGTCGGTGACGATCTGCGAGATGCCGTAGTGATCGCGCAGATCGATGAAGACGAGGTCGCCGTGATCGCGCTTCTTGTGGACCCAGCCGGAGACACGGACCTCTTCGCCAACCTGTTCGGGGCGGAGGGCGGCGCAATTGTGGGTGCGATAGGCGTGCATGTGTCTCGTCTCTCATGCGTCGTCCCAGCGAAAGCCGGGATCTCGTGCGGCAAGGGTGCGCCCTGCGACGGGAGATCCCAGCTTTCGCTGGGATGACGGGAATTGGATGCCTCGCGCTTCCCTTCCTCACCCGCCTTTGTCAAGGCGGACACGCCTCGCTATGGACGGTCCATGCATATCCACCCGCTTATCTCCGACAGTGCCACGCTCGCCAATCTGTGCGCGCGCATGGCCGACGCCGACTATGTGTGCGTCGACACCGAATTCATGCGCGAGAGCACCTATTACCCGGAGCTCTGCCTGATCCAGATCGCCGACGACAAGGAAGCCGCGGCGATAGATCCGATGGCGCCGAGATCGACCTGAAGCCGTTGCTCGACCTGCTCGTCGAGAATCACGACGTGCTGAAGGTCGTCCATGCCGGCGGGCAGGACATCGAGATCGTCTACAACCTGACCGGCAAGACGCCCTTCCCGCTGTTCGATACGCAGGTCGCGGCCATGGCGCTGGGGCAAGGCGAGCAGATCGGCTATTCGAACTTGGTCGACAGCTGGCTCGGAATTGCGGTCGACAAGGGCGCGCGGTTTACCGACTGGGCGCGACGGCCGCTGGACGAGCGGCAGATCGAATATGCGATCGGCGACGTCACGCATCTGTCTAAGATCTTTCCGAAGATGCTCGAGCGGTTGCGCAAGACCGGACGCGGCGTGTGGCTCGACCAGGAGATGGAGCGACTTGGCGATATCGCCAATTACGCGAACGATCCCGATCTCGCCTGGAAGCGCGTGCGGATTTCGGGGCGCAAGCCCGAGGTGCTGGGGCGGCTGAAGGCGCTGGCGCGGTGGCGGGAACTGGAGGCGCAGGCGAAGGATTTGCCGCGCGGGCGGATCGTCAAGGACGAGACGCTCGGAGACATGGCGGGGCATCCGCCGCGCAAGCAGGCCGACCTCGCGCGGGTGCGTGGGTTGTCCGCGACATGGGCCGGCAACGATATCGGTGGCCGCCTGATGGCCGCGATCGAGGGGCGCAACCGCTTGGCGAGGACGAACTGCCGCCGCGCGACGATCGCAAGCCCGGGCTCGGCAAGGAGGGCTCGCTGGTCGCGGACCTCCTCAAGCTGCTGCTCAAGATCCGCTCGCGAGACATTGATGTCGCGTCGAAATTGTTGGCGCGGACGGATGAACTCGAAGCCCTCGCGGCGGGCGTTCGCACCGGGCTGCCGATGCTGGAGGGCTGGCGGTTCGATCAGTTCGGGCGCGATGCGCTGGATCTCGTCGAGGGACGACTGGCTTTCGCGGTCATTGGCGGCAAGCTGAAGATGACGCGTACGGAGGATGCCGCATGAGAGCCGTTCTGATTGCAGTCTTGCTGGCTTCGGCGGCGTGTACGCCGGTCGAGATGCGCGGCGAGACGCCTGCTGCTCCGCCGGTCACAGCCGCCTGCAATGCCGAATCGCTGGGTGATCTGGTCGGCAAGCGTGCGAGCGATGCCCGGGCTGACGTGATGCAGACGCGGTCGGGCGCTCGGACGCTGCGCTGGATCGCACCGAATACGGCGATGACGATGGATTTCCGGCCTGACCGGCTGAATGTGTACGTCGATGCGAAGGGTCGGATCGAACGCTTTACCTGCGCCTGATCTCTTTGATCCTCCCCTGCAAGGGGAGGTGGCTGGCTCGCCAGACGGAGGGTGACACCCTCTCGATAGCGGGTCACCCCTCCGTTAGCCCTTTGGGCTGCCACCTCCCCTTGCAGGGGAAGATCTACGCGAGAGCCAACAGGGGTTTGCGACCTAATGCGGTAGCCAGAGCGGTGTGGCGACGTTCTACCGCCTCACCATAGAGACCGCGATCATCCGGGCGTAGCGTTAGCGTCAGCGTTATCCCGTCGTCCGATAGCTTCGAACGCTTGAGCGGACCGGCCAAGCCTCCGCTCATACGCTGGCCGAGCCTCATCGCGAGGCCCCAGGCCGTTGCGCTTTTTACCGCTGTCGGCGTTGCGAGTCGCCCGACCGGGTCCGCCGCTGCCAAATCTCCGCCAAGGCTCGTGTAGAGGGCCTGCGCCAGCATCCCGCGACCGGGCGCGTCGATCGCTACCCAGTTGCCGTGCAGGGCGATCTCGACACCGCGTTCAGCGCGGAATTCGGGGTTGGCGCGCCAGCCTACGTCGGCAAGGAGGCAGGCCGTGTGGCGGATGCGCGCCAGCGCAGGCGCCTCGGTGACGAACAGCGGGGCGATCCAGCGATCGAGCAGGTCGCCATGCTCCGGGAAGCGACCGAGCAGGCGCCCCTCTTCACGGGCCGCGACGATCAGCGGATCGAGCGCGCGGGTCTTGGGCTCCAGGTCGCCATAGAGCAGCCCTTCGCGCAGGCCGTATGCCGATACCACTGTCGTCTTGCTGCCGAGCTGGCGCATCAGCACGCCGAGCAGCGCGGCGGCGTCGGCCAGCGTGGACGTACGACCGGACGAAAGACCGGGGATTGCTTTCAGGCGCGGCTTCGAGAGTTGCGGGATCGTGCGGCTGAGACGTGTGATCGTCGCGGCGGTCATCGGGTATTGGTGAATGATCGGTAGCGGATAGTCCGACAGCTCCATGTCGAGCCGGGCGAGCGCACGCCACGATCCACCGACGAGATACAGCGGCAACCCCTGCCCCTTCGCAGTCCAGCCCGCCTCGCGTACCAACCTTGCGACGTAGCGTTCGAGCACCTTGCCACGTTTCGCGCGAAGCGAGCCGATGCGGAGTACGCCGAGCGGGAACGAGACGCGGTCTTCGATCTTGCCGCGGCGGACGCGGACGAGTTCGAGACTGCCGCCTCCAAGATCGCCGACGATGCCGTCCGCGTCGGGAATCGCGGAGAGGACGCCATAGCCGGCTGCGCTGGCCTCCTGCTCGCCGGACAGAGTCTCGACCTTGAGGCCGAGTTGTTCAGCCGCTTCAATGAGTTCGCCGCCGTTCTTCGCATCGCGTACCGCCGCCGTGGCGACCGTGCGCAACGTCGAGCACTCCATTTCCTTGGCCACCGCAGCGAACCGCGCGAGGGCGACGCGTGCCGTCTTCAGCGCGGACTTCTCGATCGCACCGGTTGCGGCAAGTCCGCGCCCTAGCCCGGCCAGGACCTTCTCGTTGAACCGGATCGCGGGCAGGCGCGGCGGGCCCTGATACACGACCAGACGGATCGAGTTCGAGCCGATATCGATGATCCCCGTACGCGGATGATCGTCGGTCTCGGCCTTGGGCGTGGAATTACCGAACAGGATATTCGTGACGCTCATCGTTTTCGCCGAAGCGACAGAGTCGGCACGGCGTTGCTGGTCGCGAGCGAGGCGCCGCGGCCGGAGAGGGACGGGTTGGTCATGAAATACCGATGCAGGTTGAACGGGCGGTCGCCAGGATCGACGCGGGTATATTCGCCGTCGGGGCCTAGCTCCCAACTCTGCTCGTTGTCGATCAGGTTCGCGACCATCACCTGGTCGAGGATCTGGTCGTGGACGGTGGGGTTGAGGATCGGCAGCATATACTCGACGCGGCGGTCGAAATTGCGCGGCATCCAGTCGGCGGACGATATGAAGAGTTTCGCGCCGTCGTTGGGGAGCGCCTTGCCGTTGCCGAACGCCCAGATCCTGCTGTGTTCCAGGAACCGGCCGATCACCGATTTTACGCGGATCGTCTCGGACAGGCCGGGTACACCGGGTCGCAGGCAGCAGATGCCGCGGATGATGAGGTCGATCTCGACCCCTGCCCCGCTCGCCTCGTAGAGCTTCTCGATCACCGCGGGGTCGACCAGCGAGTTCATCTTCGCCCAGACGCCCGCCTGTTTGCCGGCGCGCGCGTTGGCGATCTCGACGTCGATCAGGTTCATCAAATTCTGGCGCAGATCGCGCGGGCTGAGACTGACCTTCGCCATGTCGGTCGGCTCGACATAGCCGGTGATGTAGTTGAACATCTGCGCCGCGTCGCGCCCGACCGCGGCGTCGGCGGTGAAGAAGCTGAGGTCGGTGTAGATCTTGGCGGTGACCGGGTGGTAATTGCCGGTGCCGAAATGGCAGTAGGTGCGGAATGCCTGGCCTTCGCGGCGGACGACCAGCGAGACCTTCGCGTGGGTCTTCCAGTCGATGAAGCCGTAGACGACCTGCACGCCCGCGCGCTCCAGTGCGGAGGCCCAGACCATGTTCTGCTCTTCGTCGAATCGCGCCTTCAGCTCGACCACCGCGGTGACGGACTTGCCCGCTTCGGCCGCGGCGATCAGCGCGTTGATGACTGCGGGCTGCTTGCCGGCGCGGTAGAGCGTTTGCTTGATCGCCACCACATCCGGATCGTTCGCTGCCTGTTTGAGGAAGGCGAGCACGACCTCGAACGTCTCGTACGGATGGTGGACGACGATGTCCTTCGCCTTGATCGCGGCAAAGCAATCGCCGCCGAATTCGCGGATGCGTTCGGGGAAGCGCGGCGTGAACGGCGGGAACTTCAGGTCGGGGCGATCCTCGTCGACCAGCCCGTCGAGGTCGACGATGCCGAGCAGGTTGCCACTCTCGGTGATGATCGCGTCGGCGCCACCGAGTTCGTCCTTGAGGACCGCGGCGAGCACGTCGGGGATACCGGTTTCGAGTTCGAGACGGATCACGCGGCCGCGGCGGCGACGCTTGATCGCGTTGGCGAAGTAGCGGACGAGGTCCTCGGCCTCCTCCTCGATCTCCATGTCGCTGTCGCGCAGGACGCGGAAGCTGGCGGCGGCGAGGACTTCGTAGCCGGGGAACAGGACCGGCGCGAACCGCTTGAGGATCGATTCGATCGAGATGTAGCGCGCGGGCTCGCCAGGCAGGCGGACGAAGCGCGTCATCGTGTGCGGGAGCATGACAAGTTCGCGGACCGGTTCGTTATCCGAACGGCGTACGAGGTCGAAGATCACCGACAGGCCGCGGTTCGGGATGAACGGGAACGGGTGCGCGGGATCGAGTGCCTGCGGGGTCAGGATCGGGAAGATCTGATCGCGGAAATGCGTTTCGAGCCACTCGTCGGCTTCGCCTTCGACCGCATCGCGCCGCAGGACGAACAAGCCAGCCTCGTCGAGCAGCACGCGCAGGTCGCCCCACACCGCCTGCTGGCTCGCCATCAGTTCGTCCGCCTCGCGGACGATCGCCGTCAGCTGCTGGCCCGCGGTGAGCCCGTCCGCCGAGCGCCGATCGACGTCCTGCGTCTGCTGCCCCTTCAGGCCGGCAACGCGGACCATGAAGAACTCGTCGAGATTCGAACCCGAGATCGACAGGAAGCGGAGCCGCTCCAGCAGCGGGTGCGCGGGATTGCACGCCTCCTCCAGAACGCGGCGGTTGAACGCCAGCCAGGAGAGTTCGCGGTTGAAGAACCGGTCGTTCGGCTCTGCGCCGATGGGATCGTCGTCGTCTTCCGCTTGGCGGACGATATGCGCTGGACGGTTCATCGGTCCTCTTGGGGTCTTATGGTGACGTGAAGAGCGGCAGATCCAGGGCAAGCTGTGGACGGAGGATCAGCCCGGCCTCGGTGAGTGTGGTTCGTGCCAGAGGAATGGACAAGCGCTTGCGACGTTCCATCGCCTCCTGATCGAGCGCATCGACGGTTCGCGTTACGGTAATATGACTGCGCTCGATTCTCGTGGCCAGCCAGTCGATCAGATCGGGCCGCGCGTCGAGGCTGCGGCGCTCGAACAGATGCGCCAGGAGCAGCCGCATGAGTTCGTCATCGGGCGCACCGATCGCCGCGATCGGGCTGGCTGCGAGCCGCGAGCGCAGGTCGGGAAGCTTCACCTTCCATTCGGGCGGGGCGGCGTCGGCGACGATGAGCAGCGGCCTGTGCTCCTCCTGCGCGCGGTTCCAGGCGTGGAACAGCTGCGCCTCGGGCACGCGCTCGGCATCGTCGATGATCGTGCCGCCGCTTTTCGCCGCGAAGATCCGCGCGAGCAGGCTGCGGCCCGATTTGCGCGGGCCGGTGAGGATGGCGGTCATGACGGGCCAGGTCGCCCAATGCTCCAGCGTATGGACGGCCCGCGAGTTGGATGGGGTAACCAGGAAGGCGTCGTCGCGAGGGTCCGCCGGCCACCCGAGTGGCAGCGCGATTTGAGTCATCTTGGTCGCGCTCACCCTGTCGTCACGGTATCCGCGGGAAGGTCCGGCGGAAGAAGTTGGGAAACCCGGCGGATCCGGATCGTCTGGCCCGAGCCGAAGACCTGATAGCCGCGCGCTTCGAGGGCGGTCTTCAGCGCGGTGGGGTCGCCGTCATAGGCGACACGCATCAGCGAGACTCCGCCGAGCGCGAGACTGGTGGTCGCGGCCGAGCGGACACCGGGGATCGCGCGGAGTGCAGCTTCGGTCGACGATACGGTCGTGGCTGCGGGCGTGTCGAACTGAACGGTGATCGAGATGCCCTCGCCACCGGTCAGCACCGCGATATTGGCGTCGGCGGTCTCGTCGCTCGGCAGGTCGTCGGTTACCGCGGCTTCGGGCGTTGGCGGCGGCGACAGGCTATAGTCGACACGGAGCGAACCGTTGCGGCGCGCCTGCTGATACAGGTCGTCGATCCGCTTGACGCCGGTATCCAGCAGTTGCGGCAGGCCGTCGGACGTTCCGACACGGAGCGTGAAGCGGCCGATCAGGTCGTTGTCGGGACCGTGGCGCGCTTCGAACACGCCGATCACCGGGCCACCGGGCCATTGGCGATAGATCTTCACGACCGGGGACAGCACGTCGCTCGCGCCATATTGGTCGAGGATCGTCCGCCACCAGCCACGACCGGGGCGCTGCGTCTGGCCAACGTTGAGCAGGAGCGCGTCGGGGCCGGAGCCGGACGGGCGAACATAATCGATGCTGCTGTTGCCGGTACGATAGCGCGCCCAGGCCTGCTGCCACTGCGTGCTCTGTTCAAAGGATTGGCCGACACCGCCCGAATATTGGATCGGGATGGTTAGCATCGGCTGCGAGCGATCGGCGTAGGTGGATATGCCGAGGACGGAGCCCGCGCGAGTGCGGTTGAACAGCACGCCGAGCTTGGCGATATAGCGCTGCGGGCCGATCTGTTCGTTCTCGACGACGATCCCGGAAACCAGCAGAATCGAGCGTACCGTCGGAAACGAGGCCACCACCGCCGCCAAGCCGGTTCGACAATTGCACCCAGGCTTTGCGCTGGGCGAGCCGCCAGCCGCTGTAGCGCGCTGCGTCGGCGGTCTTGCCCGCGACGTCGACGGTGACGCCGCTGACCTCGTACGCGCTGCCGCTGTCGACCGGGGCTGAGCCTCGGCTGCCGCCCTCGATCTGCGCGAGCACGGCTCCGCCGCTGAGCAGCAGGGTCCCTGCGGCAATGGCGCCGGCAAGCGCGGTGGGAAGGGTACGGATACGCATCAAGCGGGCCTTTTGGCGAAGCAGACGTGGAAATCCAAGCGCGATGTGGCTAGCAGCACCGATCATGACCGATACGCCAAACTCCGCCGCTCCCGCCACGGGCTCCTATACCTACGCTCAAGCGGGCGTTTCGATCGCCGCAGGCAACGCACTGGTGCGCGCGATCGCCCCGCTCGCGCGCTCGACGCGACGGCCGGGCGCGGACGCGGATCTTGGCGGGTTCGGCGGGATGTTCGACTTGAAGGCGGCGGGGTTCGTCGATCCCCTGCTGGTCGCGGCGAACGACGGCGTCGGGACGAAGCTGAAGCTCGCGATCGAATGGGATCGGCATGAGGGTGTCGGCGTCGACCTCGTCGCGATGTGCGTCAACGACCTGATCGTACAGGGCGCCGAGCCGCTGTTCTTCCTCGATTATTATGCGAGCGGGAAGCTCGATGCGGCGGTCGCCGAGCGTGTCGTCGCTTCGATCGCGGAAGGGTGCAAGACCGCGGGGTGTGCGCTGATCGGCGGCGAGACCGCCGAGATGCCGGGCATGTATGCAGATGGCGACTACGACCTGGCCGGCTTCTGCGTCGGTGCGGTCGAGCGGACCAACGTGCTGACCGGACGCGAGATCGCGGCGGGCGACGTGATGCTCGGCCTGGCGTCGTCGGGTGTGCATTCGAACGGGTTCTCGCTGGTTCGTCGGCTGGCGACGGATCGCGGGTGGAAGCTCGATCGGCCTGCGCTGTTCGACCAGGACAAGTTGCTGATCGATCATCTGATGGCGCCGACTCGCATTTATGTGGCGAGCCTGCTGCCGCTGCTGCGCGAGCGGCGGATCAAGGGGCTGGCACATATCACCGGCGGCGGGCTGCTCGAGAACATTCCGCGCGTCCTGCCGGACGGTGTGCATGCGGTAGTCGACGCGGACGCGTGGGAGCAGTCGCGGTTGATGGCGTTCCTGCAGGCGCAGGGCGCGATCGAGCCGGAGGAAATGGCGCGGACGTTCAACTGCGGGATCGGCATGGTCGTGATCGTGAGTGCCGACGAGGCCGAGGCGGTCACTGCGGCGCTTCAGGCGGCGGACGAGACGGTGTTCACGATCGGGCGGATCGAGACCGGGACGCATGGCTGCACTGTGCGCGGGTCGGCGGGCACTTGGAGCGCGCGCGAGGACTGGACCGCGACGCATGGCTGAGAAGACGCGGGTCGGCGTGCTGATCTCGGGGCGCGGATCGAACATGATAGCGCTGGTGGGCGCGTCGCGCGCGGCCGAGTGTCCGTATGAGATCGCGTTGGTGGCGTCGGACAAGCCGGATGCGGCTGGGCTCGCATGGGCGCGGTCGCAGGGTGTGGCGACCTTCGCGCTCTCGCCCAAGGGTCTGGGGAAGCCGGCGTACGAGGCGGCGATCGACGCGGCGTTGCGCGAGGCGGGTGTCGAGATCGTTGCGCTGGCCGGGTATATGCGGTTGCTGTCGGACGGGTTCGTGGCGGCGTGGCGGGATCGGATCGTCAATATCCATCCGTCGCTGCTCCCCAAATACAAGGGCTCGACACGCATGCGCGGGCGATTGCGGCGGGCGATGCGGTCGGTGGGTGCTCGGTGCATGTCGTGACCGAAGAGCTTGATGGCGGCGTGGTGCTGGGGCAGGCCGAGGTGCCGATCCTTGCGGTTGACGATGCGGATGCGCTTGCGGAGCGCGTGCTTGCGGCCGAACATGCGCTGTATCCCAAGACCTTGGCGGAGTTCGTGACGCGATGACCGATCTGTCCCCTCTCGACCGCATTCGCGCGGCGGCGTTGGCGCTCCCGGAGACCGAAGAGACGGTGTCGCATGGCCAGCCGACGTTCTTCGTCGCGGGCAAGCAGTTTGCGCAGTTTCGGGCGGACCATCATGAAGATGGGCTGACCGTGGTGTGCGTAAAGACGGGCGGAGCCGACGAGCAGGCGATGCTGATCGAGGCGAACCCGGGCGTGTATTCGCGGCCGGCGTATCTTGGTGCGACCGGGTGGGTCGGCGTGAACCTTGCGGGCGATCCGGACTGGGCGCTGGTCGAGGACCGGATCGCGCGGAGTTGGGAACTGGCGGCCCCTGCCCGCCTGCTGGAAGCTGGCGGTCGATGAGCGGCGAGACTCCGACCGAACGGCGCGAGGCTGCGGCGACGCGGCGGCGCTGGGTCACGCTGGCGGAAGTCGTGGCAGTTGCAGGCGTGCTGATCGCCGCGCTGACGTTGTGGACCAACTGGTCGGATCACCGGGCGAACGAGGCGGACAAGCTCGCCGCGCAGTCGAGTGCCGCGCGTGAGCGGACCAAGATCGACCTGTCGGCGATCGTGCAGGATGGCGGCGATACGCTGTTGCTGAAGGATGCGCGGCATGATCTTCAGGACGTGACGATCACGTTTCCCAAGGCGCTCGGCGTATCGCCGCAGCGGCCGCCGGCCGAACCGATCATCGATGCGTCGTGGTTCTCGGAGCCGTTGTTGAAGCTGACCGATGGCGGGTCGGACGATCGTGCGGGTCGGCTGCCGGTGCTGGTGAGCGTGCAGTATTTCGATGGCGACCGGACGCGCTCGGCAGTTGGGATCTACGATGTAATCTGGAAGACCGAGGGGCGGATGCTGCGGGGTCGAGCGCTGAAGCTCGAGGGCTTGCGGGTTCGGCAGCGTGGCGGGGACCAGACGCGGCTCGATGCGATCTGGGCGAAAGAGAAGCCTGCGGCTTAACCACCACCCCGGCGGAGGCCGGGCCCAGTTGGGGACGTTGCCAACGGAGTGCAGCGCGTAATTACCATGGCCTTGCCACTTGGGCCCCGGCCTTCGCCGGGGTGGTAGCTCTGCGGTGCAATGGGGCGCCCCGACCCCGGAACCTCACACCGTCCGGACGTAGACCGGGTCTTCGTGGAGAGTGGTGCCGACCGTGAACTGGCGGGCGCCGATGACCTCGAAGCCGTGGCGTTCGTAGAAAGCCCGGGCGCGAATGTTCTGGTCCCATACGCCTAGCAGGACGCGAGTGTGGGCCGCCGCGGCGGCATCTTCGAGGGCGCGGGTCATCAGGGCGGCGCCGAGGCCGGTGCCTTGCGCGTGCTTCATCAGGTAGATGCGGCGGAGTTCGATGTCCGCGGGGCCGGGTTCGATCGGAAATCGGGTGCCGTGAGCACCGTGTAGCCGATCGGTGCGTGGCCGGGTTCGTGCTCGGCGAGCGTCACGATCGTCGCGGGGTCGGCCAGCCACGTCTCGAACGTGGCGATGCTGTTCTTGATCGTGCAGTGGGCGACGATATCCGCCCTCGTCAGCACGGTCGCATAGGTATCGAGGAACGTGGCGGATGCGACGAACGACAGCGTGGGCGCGTCGCCCGGCCCTGCCCGTCGCAACCGCCAGATCATCAGCCGACGATTTCTTCGGGCTTGAAGAAGTACGCGATCTCGATTGCGGCGTTCTCGTCCGAATCCGAACCGTGCACGGTGTTGGCTTCGATCGACTCGGCGAGTTCCTTGCGGATCGTGCCGGGCTCTGCGTTCGCCGGGTTGGTGGCGCCCATGATGTCGCGGTTGCGCTGCATCGCGTTCTCGCCTTCGAGAACCTGGACGACGACCGGGCCCGAGATCATGAACGAGACGAGCTCGCCGAAGAACGGACGCTCCTTGTGGACCGCGTAGAAGCCCTCGGCCTGCTCGCGGGTCATCTGGATGCGCTTCGAAGCGACGACGCGCAGGCCGGCTTCCTCGAGCATCTTGGTGACCGCACCGGTCAGGTTGCGGCGGGTTGCGTCGGGCTTGATGATCGAAAAGGTACGGTTCGCGGCCATGATGGTCACGGGCTCCTGTAATAAAGCTTTGGAAGAGTGGCGCCGCCCTAGAGCCGGGGCGGTCCGAATGCAACTAGGCGGCCTGTTCCCAGCGTCCGGCGTCGTTCTGTTTCCAGTAGCGGCGTTCGACGCCGTCGCGGTCGGCGAGCGCCTTCCAAGCGAGGCGGGCTTCGCGGATCGCTTCGTCGTCGAAGATGTGGAAGGCGCGGTCGAAGGTCAGGGTCAGGTCCCGCCAGCGACCATCGACGACCGCGACGTTGCGCGCCGCATTGCCTGGGGCGGTTTCGAGTATGTCGTCCGCGATCAGAATGGGTTGCGCTGCATCGTCGTTGCCGCCGGCCTGGGCGTGGGGAGAAAGCTCTCGGGGGCGTAGGACCAGAGCAGGCGGTCGAGGGCGGTGCGTTGTTCCTGGGGTTCGGCGACGATCAGGAGGCGGCCGCCGGTTGCGACGACGCGCTCGGCGATGCGCGGGAGGACGCGGTCGAGGGGCTGGTTAGGTGGTAGAAATCGACCTGCATGCTTACTCCCTTCCGCTTGCGGGAGGGGTCGAGAGGGGTTCGCCTCGCTCGACACCGCTCGCGGTTGGCCCCTTCCTAACCCCTCCCGCAAGCGGAAGGAGAATTCTTGCGTTCAGCCCTCGAAATTGTCCGCGACGAATTGGTCGAGCAACCGCACGCCGTAGCCGGTTGCGCCCTTGTCGTGGTTGGTGCCGGGCTTGTCGGACCAGACCATGCCGGCGATGTCGAGATGCGCCCACTTCACGCCCTCGTCGACGAAGCGCTTGATGAACTGCGCCGCGGTGATCGAGCCCGCGCCGCGGGGCCGACGTTCTTCATGTCGGCGATCGGCGAGTCGATCAGCTTGTCGTAGGCGGGCGACAGCGGGAAGCGCCACAGCGTGTCGCCGGTGGTCTTGCCGGCCGCAATCAACTGGTCGGCGAGCGCGTCGTCATTGGCGAAGATGCCGCCATTCTCGGTGCCGAGCGCGACGATCATCGCCCCCGTCAGCGTGGCGAGATCGACGATCGTGGTCGGCTTGTGCGCCTGCTGCACCCACGTGACGCAATCGCAGAGCACGAGGCGTCCCTCGGCGTCGGTGTTGAGCACTTCGATCGTCTGGCCGGACATCGAGGTGATGACGTCGCTCGGGCGTAGTGCGGCGCCATCGGGCATGTTCTCGACCAGGCCCATCACGCCGACGACGTTCGCCTTCGCCTTGCGGCTGGCCAGTGCCTTCATCGCGCCGGCGACGGCGCCTGCCCCGCCCATGTCCCACTTCATGTCTTCCATGCCCGCGCCGGGCTTGATCGAGATGCCGCCCAGATCGAACGTCACGCCCTTGCCGACGAGCGCGAGGGTAGGTGCATCGGCCCCTGCCCCGTTCCATTTCAGCGCGAGGATGCGCGCTTCACGACGCGAGCCCTGGCTGACGCCGAGCAGCGAGCCCATGCCGAGTTCGGTCATCTGCGCTTCGTCGAGCACGGTGATCTCCAGGCCGAGGCCCTCGACGTCCTTGGTCACCTTCTCGACGAAGCTCTCGGGATAGACGACGTTCGGCGGCGACGTGACCAGCCAGCGCGTCAGGTCGAGACCGCCGGTGACCGCCAACTGCTCGGCCCACGCCGCATCGGTGCCCTCGGGCGCGCCGGCAATGGTGATCTCGGTCAGCGTCGGCTTCGACTTCTCGGCCAGCTTGGTGCGGTACGTGTCGTAGCGCCATGCGCGCTGCGCGGCGGCGGCGGCGAAGTGCGCGGCGGCCTTGGGAGTCGGCGTGGCGCCGGCGGAGAGATCGGCGGCGACCGAGGTCGCGCCGGAGGTCAGCAGGCGTGCGGTGATCGCGCCGCCGGCCTTCTCCCAATCGGCGTTTTCGCCCGTGCCGACGCCGACGAGCAGGACCTGGCGGACTGCGCCGTCGACGGGCACGAACAGCTCGACGACCGAACCCGCCTCGCCTGCGAACCGTGCCGCGCTCGCCGCGCTGGTCGCCACCGCCTCGACATCGCCGCCGATCGCGCTCCACTTGGTCTGCGCCACGCTGTCCTTTGCGACGGGGACGGCCAGGATCGGGGCGTTGGCGGGAACGGTCGGGGCGAAGACGATCTGCATGAAGAAACCTCGGGAAGCTTTTGAACGGATGTGCGTACCCCATAAGTTGATGCCGCTGGTCCGGCAAAGCAAGGTGGAGCCCCTCAACGCCCGATGATTGCAGCGACGCGCCTGCAAGCGAGTGCGGGATGCGATTGCAGCGAAGGGCCGGTGGTGCGATAGGCGGGCGATATGGCGGCAAACGGCTGCCCAGTGCCAAAGGGGTTGGTTCGGATCGTGTTGCGTATCGACCTTTTGACGGGTTGTGCCGTTTCGCTCGCGCTGGCGTGCGGACTGGCTAGTTCGCCCGTGCAGGCCCAGGATTTCCAGAACCGCCCGGTCGCGCCACCGGTGCAGGACCCGCCGGTCGCCAATGCGTCGACGGCGACACCGGCCGAGGACCAGGTGCAGTTCAGCTCCACGGCGCTGGAATACAACACCAACACCGATATCGTCACCGCGACCGGTGAAGTCCGGATGTTCCGCCAGGGCAGCCGCCTGCGTGCCGACAAGGTCGTTTGGAACCGCAAGACCGGCAAGGTCGTCGCGACCGGCAATATCGCGGTCACCAATCCCGAAGGCGACATCGCGTACGGCGACGAGATCAACCTGACCGATCTGCTGAAGGACGGCGTGGTCGACAACATGCTCGTCGTGCTCGAACAGGGCGGGCGCCTCGCCGCCGAGCAGGGCACGCGCGACGCCGACGGCACGGTCAATTTGAAAACCGCGGCCTACACGCCGTGCGGCGTCACCAATTCCGCCGGTTGCCCGAAGGAACCGACGTGGAAGATCACCGCAGTCCGCGTCACTTATCGACCCGAGCGTAAACGCATCTTCTATAAGGGCGCGCGGCTGCACCTGTTCGGCCTGCCGAGTCTGCCGCTCCCCGAATTCTCCAATCCGGTCGGTGGCGGGAGCGATAGCGGGCTGCTCTCGCCGAACGGCGGATACAGCCGCGTCAACGGCGTCGAAGTCAGCGTTCCCTATTACTGGAAGCTTGCCCCCAACCAGGGGCTGGTCATCACCCCGCACATCTACAGCAGCGTGCTGCCGATGGCGCAGGTCGATTATTCCGCGCTCAATTCGAAGGGTGCGTTCAAAGTGCGCGCCTATGCGACCGAAAGCCGGCGTAGCGACGATCTGGCGACCGCGGACCCGACCGACACGAGCATGGCGTTCCGGGGCTATATCGACGGCGTGGGGCGCTATCAGCTGTCGCCGAACTGGACCGCGAGCGGTTCGCTGCGCCTGACGACGGATCGGACGTTCCTGCGCCGCTACGACATCTCGCGCGATGATCGGCTGCGCACCACCGCCAGCCTGGAGCGGATCGACGACAGCAGCTATTTCTCGCTGAGCGGCTGGTATGCGCAGACGTTGCGCGTCGCCGACAGGCAGGGGGATCAGCCGATCGCGCTGCCCGAGATCGACTATCGCAAGCGGTTCGACGACGGGCTGGTCGGCGGCCGGTTCCAGCTCCAGCTGAACACGCTCGCGCTGACCCGCACCGATGGCCAGGACACGCAGCGCGCGTTCGCTAGCCTGCAATGGGACCTGCGCCGCTTCACCAACTGGGGCCAGGAGGTCACGTTCACGGCGTTTGCACGCGGCGACCTGTATAACACCGACAATACCGACGCGACGACCAACCTCAGCTACCGTGGGCTGGAGGGCTTCCACCAGCGCGCGATCGGTGCGGTCGCGGTCGACGTGAAGTGGCCGTTCATCGGGACGTTCCTTGGCGGCACGCAGCAGGTTCACCCCGCGGGTTCAGTTCGTCGCGGCCCCCAAGGTCGCGAACATCACCCTGCCGAACGAGGATTCTCGCGCGGTCGATCTCGACGACACCAACCTGTTCTCGCTGAA
The DNA here is from genome assembly GCF_979253035.1 of Sphingomonas sp. AC411. Lineage (NCBI taxonomy): Bacteria > Pseudomonadati > Pseudomonadota > Alphaproteobacteria > Sphingomonadales > Sphingomonadaceae > Sphingomonas > Sphingomonas sp. AC411. The sequence continues at coordinate 1,126,062 of NZ_CEEDAQ010000001.1, forward strand.
CCGGTTCGCTGGCTATGACCGGTTCGAGGATTCGTCGCGCGTCACCTATGGTGGCGAATGGGCGCTCGACCTGCCCGGCATCAGCTTCACCACCAATGTCGGCCAGAGCTATCGCCTGGACCTGCGCCCCACCATCCTGCCGGACGGCACCGGCCTCAGCGATCGGTTCTCCGACATCGTCGGGCGCAGCGAACTGCGGTTCCGCGACTTCGTCTCGATCGTCCACCGCTATCGACTCGACAAGGACGGCTTTGCGATCCGCCGCAACGAGCTCGACGCTACGATCGGTTCGCGGGCGACCTATGTGCTGGTCGGCTATCTGAAGCTGAACCGCAACATCGACGCGTCGATCGAGGATCTGCGCGACCGCGAGGAGGTCCGCGTCGCCGGCCGCGTTCAGTTCGCGCGATTCTGGTCGGCGTTCGGCTCGGGCGTGGTCGATCTCACCAACGCGTCGGAGGACCCGCTGTCCCGCAGCGACGGCTTCACCCCGATCCGGCACCGGATCGGCATCCAATATGAGGACGACTGCCTGCGTCTCGGCGGGACGTGGCGGCGAACCTACAACGACACCGGCGACGCGCGTAAGGGCAACAGCTTCCTGTTGACGCTGGCCTTCACCAACCTCGGCCGCTAAGCCCGCGTTCAGCTACTTTGGGGCAACGCCGGATATGTGCCGTCATGGCAATGACGGTGCGATGTACGGCGCGCGATGATGGGATACCGACACTTGAAGCATGATGTTCGACTGGCGGCGCGTAGCAGCCGTGTGATCGGGGCGGTGGTTCTGGCCGCGCTGGCGGCAAGTGCGATCGCACAGAGCGCTCCTCCGCAGGGTGCCGCGAGCCAGGAAGGTGCCGGTCGGACGGTCCAGGACCAGAGCGTGCCGGACAACACCGGTCTCGATATCCCGACCAACCTGCAGATCTTCGGCAAGCTCGACCCCAACGTCCGCAAGCCGACCGCGATCGTCAACGACACGGTCATCACCGGTACCGACGTCGACCAGCGCGTGGCGCTGGTGGCGATGGCGAACGAGGCGAAGCTGTCGCCCGAAGATCGCGAGCGGCTGAAGCTCCAGGTGCTGCGCCAGCTGATCGACGAGACGCTGCAAATCCAGGAGGCGAAGACCGCCGACATCGCGATCACGCCGGCCGAGTTGACGCAGAGCTACAATGCGGTGTCCAAGCGGTTCAACAGGACTCCGGAGGCGATGCGCGCATTCCTGCGCGAGTCCGGGTCGTCCGAGCGGTCGCTCAAGCGGCAGATCGAGGGCGAGCTCGCCTGGCAGCGCTATCTGCGCCGCCGCGTCGAGCCGTTCGTCAACGTCGGCGACGAGGAAGTGAAGTCGATCATCGACCGTCTCCAGGCGGCCAAGGGCACCGACGAGTTCAACCTCAAGGAAATCTATCTCGCGGCGACGCCGGCGAACAGCCAGCAGGTCTATACGAACGCCAAGCAGATCCTTCAGGAAATCCAGAAGGGCGCGCAGCCGTTCGAATATTATGCGCGCCAATTCTCCGAAGCGTCGACCCGGGCGGTCGGCGGTGATCTCGGCTGGATCCGTGCGGCGACGCTGCCGGCGCCACTGGCCGAAGCCGCGACGACGATGCAGGTTGGCCAAGTCGCGGGGCCGATCGAGGTCTCGGGCGGCTATTCGATCCTGTACCTGACCGACAAGCGTCAGGTGCTGACGGCCGATCCCCGCGATGCGAAGCTCAGCCTCAAGCAGCTGACGCTCAAGTTCCCGCCGAACACCAACCAGGCGCAGGCCGCGGCGCGTGCCCAGGCATTCGCCAAGGCGACGCAGGATCTGCGCGGGTGCGGCACCGTGGAGAAGGTCGCCGCCGGAATCGGTGCGGACGTGGTCGACAACGACACGGTTCGCATCCGCGACCTGCCGCCACAGCTTCAGGAGATCATGCTGAAGCTTCAGGTCGGTCAGTCGACGCCGCCGTTCGGCTCCGCGGAACAGGGCGTGCGCGCGCTGGTGCTGTGCGGACGCGACGATGCGCAGGCCGGATCGGTGCCGAATTCGGAGCAGATCCAGGGCCAGCTCGAACAGCAGCGCGTCAACCTGCGCGCCCAGCAGAAGCTGCGCGATCTGCGGCGCGATGCCGTGGTCGATTATCGGTGACCGCGACCGGTGACCGCGATGGGATGATCGGCGCGTGACGCGCGTACACCCGCTCGCGGTATCGATGGGCGATCCTGCGGGGATCGGTCCGGAGATCATCGCCAAGGCCTGGGACGCGCGTGAGACGCACCGCTTGCCGCCGTTCGTCGCGGTCGGCGACGCCCGCGCGATCGAGCGGGTCTGGACCGGGCAGATCGCGCGGGTCGCGGATATGAACGAAGCCGGGGCGGTGTTCGCGGACGCGCTGCCGGTACTGACGGTGGGCGACGCCGGGACGATCGTTCCCGGGCACCCGGACGCCGATGGCGCGCGATGTGCGCTGCATTCGCTGGAGCTGGCCGTGGGGCTTGTCCGTACCGGGGCGGCGCGCGCGCTGGTGACGGGGCCGGTGTCGAAGTCGCAGCTGTATGCGATCGGCTTCAGTCATCCGGGGCAGACCGAGTTCGTCACGGAACGCTATGGCGTGGCTGGTGACAATGCGGTGATGATGCTGGCCGGGCCATCGCTGAAGGTAGTGCCGATCACGACCCACGTGCCGTTGAAGGACGTGTCGGCGCTGCTGACGATCGACCTGATCGTCGCCAAGGGCCGCGCGACTGCACGCGGGTTGCTGCGGAATTTCGGGATCGAGAACCCGCGGCTCGCCTTTGCGGGCTTCAATCCGCATGCCGGCGAACAGGGTGCGCTCGGGCGCGAGGAGATCGAGATCATCGCGCCGGCGATCGCGATCCTCCGCGAGGAAGGTATCGATGCGACCGGGCCATTCGCCGCGGACACGATGTTCCACCCGCGGGCGCGTGCCACGTATGACGTCGTGATGTGCTGCTATCACGACCAGGCGCTGGTGCCGCTCAAGACGATCCATTTCGACGAGGGCGTCAACATGACGCTGGGGTTGCCGATCGTGCGGACCTCGCCCGATCACGGCACCGCGTTTGCGATCGCGGGTAAGGACCTCGCCGAGCCGGGTGCGATGATCGCGGCGATCGCGATGGCGGGCGAAGCGGCTGACCGGCGCGCGCAGACCGCAGCCTGCAAGTCGTGAGCGATGCGGTAACGGCGCTGCCCCGCTGCGCGAGGTGATCGCGCGGTACGGATTGAACGCGAGCAAGGCGCTGGGGCAGAATTTCCTGTTCGATATGCAGTTGCTCAAGCGGATCGCCGCGGTTCCGGGCGATCTGCGCGATGCCGAGGTGCTCGAAGTGGGGCCTGGGCCGGGTGGCCTGACGCGCGCGTTGCTTGCGGCGGGCGCGCGGGTGACGGCGATCGAGCGTGACCGGCGGTGTATCCCGGCGCTGGCCGAACTCGGCGAGGCATATCCGGGGATGCTGCGCGTGATCGAGGGCGATGCGATGGAGATCGACGCGCCGACGCTGTTCGAGGGCAAGCCGCATATCGTGTCGAACCTGCCGTACAATATCGGCACGGCGTTGCTCGTCGGCTGGCTGTCGGCGTCATGGTTGCCGTGGTGGCGGTCGTGCACGCTGATGTTCCAGAAGGAAGTCGCCGAGCGGATCGTGGCGAAGACCAACGACGATCATTATGGGCGGCTTGCGGTGCTGGCGCAGTGGCGCTCGACCGCGCGGATCGCGATGCCGGTGCACCGGTCGGCGTTCACGCCGCCGCCTAAGGTCATGTCGGCAGTGGTGCATCTGGTGCCGGTGGAGGCGCCCGAGGGGTGAACTTCGCGGTGCTGGAGCGACTGACGGGCGCGGCGTTCGGGCAGCGGCGGAAGATGTTGCGGCAGAGTTTGAAGGGCGTGCCGGGCGCGCTGGATGCGCTCGAGCGGATCGGGGTCGAGGCTACGCGGCGGGCGGAAACGCTGTCGGTGGCGGATTTCACGGCGCTGGCGCGCGAGACCCGCTGATCTTCCCCTCCCTGGAAGGGAGGGGTTGAGAGTGGGTTGGCTGCTTGGCGGGCGTTGCGCTGGTCCGGAGGGCGACCCACCCCTGCCCCTCCCTTCCAGGGAGGGGAGTGCGTCAGTCCTTGGCGGCTACCGGCGTCTTGTCGACCTGCGCCGTCGCGATCGGCGGGCCTTTCGCGATCACCGCGGACAGCTGCGTCGCTTCCGGGCACGCGCCCTTGCAGAGCGTGCGGATCTTCACGAGATTGTCCTTCGCGCGGACCACGGCGCCCTTGGCGACAAGCGCCTCGCCCTGCCCCTTCAACGCCGCGACGTCGTTCGGTTCTAGCAACAAGGCCTCGCGGTATAGGCGGATCGCCTTGCCCGGCAGATCGCGCGTTTCGGCGACCTTGGCGAGCAGCAGGAACGCGGCACGGTTGCGTGGGTCGACCGCGACGGAGGTCTCCAGCACGTCGGTCGCGCCGTCGAGATTGCCTGCGGCGACCAGCGAGCGCCCCTGGGCGAGAAGTTGCATCGAGCGCGCGTCGATCTGCGCGTCGGGGCGCTGCCCGCTGAGCGACGTCGATACGCACACGAGTGTCAGCGTGGCGGCAAAGGCAACGGACGAAAACGCATGATCGTCTCCAGGCGGGTCATTAACCGGCTGGCTAGCACGCAGCCCGGAGGCGCGCGACAAAAAAGCCGTCGGTGCCGTCGCGGCCGGGTTCGAGGCGGACGCCGTGGCCGTGTTTTGCGCCGGCCGGGAGTGTCAGGGGCTCGGTGGTCCAGCCGGGATGCGCGTTCAGGAACCAGGTGACCTGGTCGGTGCCCTCGGCGTCGAGCAGCGAGCAGACGATGTAGACGAGTGCTCCGCCGGGCTTGACCAGCGTGGCGGCGACCGAGAGCACCTGCTGCTGCGTCGATTGCAGCCGCGAGACGCGGTCGGGGGTAAGCCGCCAGCGCGCCTCGGGATTGCGCCGCCATGTGCCGGTGCCCGAGCAGGGTGCATCGACCAGCACGCCATCGGCGCGACCGGCCCATTCGCTGAGCGCCTCGATCTCACGCGTCGGGTTGAGCAGGCGGCTCTCGACGATCGTCGCGCCGGCCCGGGTCGCGCGCGGGTCAGCCGTGCAAGCCGGTTGCGGTCGGTGTCGCACGCGAGGATCACCCCTCGTTCGCCATCGTCGCGGCGAGCGCGAGCGTCTTGCCGCCCGCACCCGCGCACAGATCGACGATCCGCTCGCCCGGTTTCGCCTGCATCGCAAGGCCGACGATCTGGCTGCCCTCGTCCTGCACCTCGAGCGCGCCTTCGTTGAACAGCGGGAGCGATTCGACATTGGTGCCGGTCGGCAAGCGGATACCGTCCAGCGCATGCGGGGTGGCTTCGGCCTCGGGCAGCGCGGCCAGCACGGTCGCGCGATCGGCAACCAGCGTGTTGACGCGCAGGTCGAGCGTCGCGCGGCCGGCAAGATCGGTCAGCGCGGCGCCGTCGAGCCCGGAAGCCCGCAAAGCCTTGGTCAGCCACTGCGGCGCGACACCGGCACGCGCGCGCGGCTCGTCCTTGGCGATCGGCGCCGGCGCGTGGGTCGAGCCATCGAACGTCGCGGCGACTTCGGAGTCCGCGTCGGCAACGAGCAGCATCGCGGCACGCCCGGTCTCGGGCCGATCGCCAGCCTTGCGGATTGCGGCGTAGACGAGCTCGCGGACGGCGCGGCGGTCCTTGGAGCCGGCGTAGCGGCGGGTCGCGAAATAGCGGGCGATCAACGTGTCGGCGGCGGCGCCGGACTCGCGGGCGGCGGCGATGATCTGGTCGAGCAGTTCGATCGCGGCCTGGGTGCGTGCTGGGAGTCACGTGTTGGCTCCCGACGTCGCGAGGGTTCGGGGGAGGTTTGGTACGGGGTGTTCGTCATCATCCCCTCCTAGCCCCTCCCGCGAGCGGGAGGAATAACTTCGGGGCTCGGTGAGGATCACGGTGCCTCTCTTCCCAATCCCGTCATCCCGGCGGACGCCGGGACCCATGGTTGCGGACCGGGAAGTGGTTGCGCGCTATCGCTGGGTCCGCCGTGTCCGTGGGTCCCGGCGTTCGCCGGGATGACGGAGAAGGGTGGTAGCGATCCTTTGCAATCTCCAGGAAAAGCGTGTTTCCCCGCGAAGGCGGGGATCCAGACTGGGCTCCCGCCTTCGCGGGAGAGCAGCGAGGCGCCTAGCCGAGCCCTCGCCAACCACCCGCGTCTTACCGCGTCGGGTAGTTCGGCGCTTCGCGCGTGATTGTCACGTCGTGGACATGGCTCTCCATCAGCCCGGCTCCGGTGATCTGGACGAACTCCGCGCGCGCCTGGAGATCGGGAATCGTCGCGGAACCCGTATACCCCATCGCCGCCTTGATGCCGCCGACGAGCTGGTGAACGACGTCGCGTGCCGGGCCCTTGTACGCGACCTGCCCCTCGATGCCCTCGGGCACGAGCTTCAACTGGTCCTTGATGTCGCCCTGGAAGTAACGGTCCGCCGAGCCGCGGCCCATCGCGCCGACCGAGCCCATGCCGCGGTACGACTTGTACGCACGGCCCTGGTACAGGAACGTCTCGCCAGGCGCCTCGTCGGTGCCCGCGAGCAGCGAGCCGATCATCACCGTCGATGCGCCCGCCGCCAGCGCTTTCGCCATGTCGCCCGAGGTACGGATCCCGCCGTCGGCGATAACCGGCACGCCAGCCTTGCGGCCAGCCTCCGCGCAATCCATCACCGCGGTCAGCTGCGGCACGCCGACGCCAGCTACCACCCGCGTCGTGCAGATCGAGCCGGGGCCGATGCCGACCTTGATCCCGTCCGCGCCCGCATCGATCAGCGCGCGCGTGGCTTCGCCGGTGGCGACGTTGCCCGCGACGACCTGGACCGAGTTGAGAGCTTCTTCACGCGCTCGACCGCGCGGCCGACGTCGCGGTTGTGGCCGTGAGCGGTGTCGATCACGATCAGGTCGCAGCCGGCGTCGACCAGCTGTTCGGTCCGGTCGAAGCCCTTGTCGCCGACAGTCGTCGCCGCCGCGACGCGCAGCCGGCCTGCCTCGTCCTTGGTCGCATCCGGGAACATCACCGCCTTCTCGATGTCCTTGACGGTGATCAGCCCGACGCAGCGATACTGCGCGTCGACCACCAGCAGCTTCTCGATCCGGCGGGCATGGAGCAGGCGGCGCGCCTCTTCCTTGCCGACTTCGGTCGAGACGGTGGCGAGGTTCTCATGCGTCATCAGCTCGCTGACCGGCTGTTTCGGATCGCCCGCAAAACGCACGTCGCGGTTGGTGAGGATACCGACGAGCTTGCCGTCCGCCTCGACCACCGGGATGCCGCTGATCCGGTGGCCCGACATCAGCGCCTGCGCCTCGCCGAGAGTCGCGGTCGGCCTGATCGTGATCGGGTTGACCACCATGCCCGATTCGAAGCGCTTGACCTGGCGCACGGCCACCACCTGCTCCTCGATCGTCAGATTGCGGTGGAGCACACCGATGCCGCCGAGCTGCGCCATGACGATCGCCATGTCGGCTTCGGTGACGGTGTCCATCGCGGAGGACAGGATCGGGATGTTGAGCGCGATGCCGCGCGTCACCTGCGTCCGGGTATCGGCCTGGCTTGGCAGCACGTCCGATTCCCCGGATACAGGAGGACGTCGTCGAATGTGAGGCCGAGGCGGATATCCATGAGAGCTGCCGTTCCTGGGTGTGAGGTGGCGCGCCATGTAACCAAAGCGCGCGCGCACGGCTAGGCCCTGTAGCGCGCGACGTGCTATAGCGGTGCGATACACGGATGGGGGATTGTTCGATGGGCCTGATCGTTGCCGCGCTCCTGCTGGCGCTGGTGCTGCTGTACCTCTTCACCAGCATCAAGATCGTCCGCCAGGGCTATCAATACACGATCGAGCATTTCGGCCGCTTCACCACGGTCGCGCGGCCCGGCTTCAATTTCTACCCCGCGTTCTTCTACCGCGTCGGGCGGAAGGTGAACATGATGGAGCAGGTGATCGATATCCCGGCCAGGAGATCATCACCAAGGACAATGCGATGATCTCGACCGACGGGGTCGTGTTCTTCCAGGTGCTCGACTCGGCCAAGGCGGCGTACGAGGTGTCGGACCTGTACCAGGCGCTGTTGCAGCTCACGACGACGAACCTGCGGACGGTGATGGGATCGATGGACCTCGACGAGACGCTGTCGAAGCGCGACGAGATCAACGCGCGTCTGCTCAACGTCGTCGATCATGCGACGACGCCTTGGGGGTGAAGATCACGCGGGTCGAGATCAAGGACATCCGTCCGCCGGCCGACATCGTGAATGCGATGGGGCGGCAGATGAAGGCCGAGCGTGAGAAGCGGGCGAACATTCTCGATGCAGAAGGTTCGCGTGCTTCGGAGATCCTTCGCGCCGAGGGGCAAAAGCAGGCGCGGATCCTCGAGTCCGAGGGGCGGAAGGAGTCGGCGTTCCGTGACGCGGAGGCGCGTGAGCGGGCGGCGGTTGCCGAGGCTTCGGCGACGCGGGCGGTGTCTCAGGCGATCGAGGAGGGTGGCGCGCAGGCGATCAACTATTTCATCGCGCAGAAATATGTCGAGGCGATCGGCAAATTCGCGACCTCGCCCAATGCGAAGACGATCCTGTTTCCGGTCGAGGCTACGCAGCTGATGGGGACGCTTGGGGGAATCGGCGAACTGGCGAAGGATGCGCTGCGCGATGCGGTCGCGTCACCGCCGGCCAAGCCTGCCGCTCGTGGGCCGTTCGAGTTGTCGAAGTCGACCGAGGTTCCGAAAAGCTGATGGACGTGGTCGGTGGTGCCGCGGGCGCGTGGCTGATCGCGGCGCTGGTGCTCGGGATCGCGGAACTGGCGGTGCCGGGGGTGTTCCTGGTGTTTCTCGCCATCGCCGCGGCGGTGACCGGGGTGGCGGTGTTCGTGTTGCCGGATTTGCCGGTGGCCGTTCAGTTGGGCGCGTTTGCGGTTTGGAGCGCGGTGACGGTGCTGATCGGGAAGCGCTGGTACCGCGATTACCCGGTCGAGGGTGGCGATCCGATGTTGAACGATCGGTCCGCGAGACTGGTGGGGCAAGTCGTCGTTGTCGAAACGGCGATCGTCGGCGGCCGCGGGCGCGTGCTGGTGGGCGATGGAAGCTGGCCAGCTCGTGGTAAGGATGCGGGCGTTGGTGCGCGGGTTCGGGTTGCGGCGGTTGTTGACGGTGAGGTGGTGGTGGAGCTGCTTTAGTCCTACCCCGCTCTCGGAGGGCTGAGCTCGCTGCTCCCCTCCCTGGAAGGGAGGGGTTGGGGGTGGGTCGGGTTCCGCATGCCCGAACCGTTGTGGCTCAAGCGGGCCTACCCACCCCGGCCCCTCCCTTTCAGGGAGGGGAAGCAGCTCGGGGTGGGGGAGACGCGTGGCGTCGAGGGTGAGGGCACCCCGTATCACGTGCCCTCACCTTCCCACCCGACTTCGTCGTGCGGGCCCCTTCCTCTCCCCTGAAGGGAGAGGAGTTTTAGGCCGTTTCTCTCACTTTCGGCGCGGCTCGGCGGACGCCTTCGTCGACATGTTCGGCGAACTGGGCGAAGTTTTCCACGAATAGGTCTACCAGCTTGGCCGCAGTCGCGTCGTAGGCGTCCTTGTCCGCCCAGGTCGTGCGCGGGTCGAGGATGGCGCTGTCGACGCCGGGGACGCTTACCGGGACCTGGAAGCCGAAGTTCGGGTCCGTCCGGAATTCGGCATCGTTGAGGCTCCCGTCGAGCGCCGCGTTCAGCAACGCCCGGGTGGCCTTGATCGGCATGCGGTTGCCGACGCCGTATTTGCCGCCGGTCCAGCCGGTGTTGACCAGCCAGCAATCGACGCCGCCCTTGGCGATACGCTCCTTGAGCAGATTGCCGTACACCGACGGATGCCGCGGCATGAACGGTGCGCCGAAACAGGTCGAGAAGGTCGCGTCCGGCTCGGTGACGCCGATCTCGGTCCCGGCGACGCGCGCGGTGTAGCCCGAGAGGAAGTGGTACATCGCCTGGTCGGGCGTCAGCTTCGCGATCGGCGGGAGTACACCGTACGCATCCGCGGTCAGCATCACGATGTTGCGCGGCACCGGCCCCATGTTCTCGGCGGACGCATTCGGGATGAAGTCGATCGGGTACGCGCCGCGGCTGTTCTCGGCCAGCGTGTGATCGTCGAGATCGAGCAACCGCGTCGCCGGATCCATCACGACGTTCTCCAGCACCGTCCCGAACCGCTTGGTGGTCGCGAAGATCTCCGGCTCGGCGTCGGCGGACAAGCGGATCATCTTGGCGTAGCACCCGCCTTCGAAATTGAAGACGGCCGTATCCGACCAGCCATGCTCGTCGTCGCCGATCAGCGTCCGGCTCGCGTCCGCCGAGAGCGTTGTCTTGCCGGTACCCGACAGCCCGAAGAACACCGCGGTGTCGCCGTTCGCGCCCATGTTGGCCGAGCAATGCATCGGCATCACGCCGGTTGGCGGGAGGAGATAGTTGAGCAGACCGAACACCGACTTCTTCATCTCGCCGGCATATTTGGTGCCGCCGATCAGGATCAGCTTGTCGGTGAAGTTCACCGCGATCACCGTCTCGCTGCGACAGCCGTGGCGCGCGGGATCGGCGCGGAAGCTCGGCAGGTCGACGATCGTGTAGTCCGCGACGAAATCCTTCAGCGCCGCCTGCTCGGGCCGCACCAGCATCGTCCGGATGAACAGATTGTGCCAGGCGAGTTCCGTCACGACGCGGACGTTGACGCGGTGGTCGACCTGCGAGCCGCCGTACAGATCCTGAACGAACAGTTCGTCCTTGGCGGCCAGCGCAGCGAAGAAATCCTCCTTCAGCGCGGCAAAATGCGCGGGCTCCATCGCCTTGTTGCTCTTGCCCCACCAGACGGTCGCGTCGGTCTCGGCATCGCGGACGATGAATTTGTCCTGCGCCGAGCGGCCGGTATGCGGCGCGGTTTCGACGACCAGCGGACCGTCGGCGGACAGCGTACCCTCGCCGCGTTCGAGCGCGGCTTCGACAAGCTGCGCGGTGACGAGGTTCCAATGCAGGGTAGCGCGGGTTTCTATCCCCTGCGCGGCTAGGCCGCCGGCCGGAATACGTTTGTTGGGCAAGGCATCTCTCCAGATAGTGTTCGCATACGTATGTATGTCGTTGCGCGCGGCTGTACGGGGCGCCTTTCCACGGGTCAAATGCGCCAATCGATGACGCGGTCCCGATACGGTCTTAGTTGAGTGCCGGCACGGTTTGGCCTACGCCGATACGCCAACGACCGAGGCGAGCAAGCCAGAGATGACGGCCCAAAAATGACCGCAACGATCGCGCTGGTCGACGACGACCGCAACATCCTGACCTCCGTGTCGATCGCGCTGCAGACCGAGGGCTTCGTCACGCGCGTCTATTCGGACGGTGAGACCGCGCTCAAGGCGCTGACCGACAATCCGCCCGACTTGGCGATCTTCGATATCAAGATGCCGCGGATGGACGGGCTCGAACTGCTCCGCCGGCTGCGCGAGAAGAGCCAGATTCCGGTGATTTTCCTGACCAGCAAGGACGACGAGCTCGACGAGGCGCTGGGGCTCGCGATGGGGGCCGACGACTATATCGCCAAGCCGTTCTCGCAGCGGCTGTTGATCGCCCGCATCCGCGCGATCCTGCGCCGGACCGAACTCGCGCAATCGCCGGGTACCGAGACCGAAGCGGAAGCCGCCGGACCACTCGCGCGCGGCCGGCTCAGCATGGATCCGGCGCGGCATCGGACTTTGTGGGGCGGCGAGCCCGTCACGCTGACGGTCACCGAGTTCATGATCCTCGAAACGCTTGCGCAACGACCCGGCATCGTCAAGACGCGCAACCAGTTGATGGATGCGGCCTATCAGGACGACATCTATGTCGACGACCGGACGATCGACAGCCACATAAAGCGACTTCGCCGCAAGTTCAGGCAGGTCGATCCCGCGTTCGACGCAATCGAGACATTATATGGTGCCGGGTATCGATTTTCTGAGGAATGAGCTCGGCGACGACGGCCGCGATCTCACGCTGCGCTGGTCGGGACAGATCTCGCTCACGCGGCGCATCCTGGCGGTCAACATCTTCGCGTTGCTGTTGCTCGCAGGCGGATTCTTCTACCTCGATTCCTACCGCAGCCGGATCGTCGACAGCCGCGTCGCACAGACCGCGCGCGAAGCGAGGCTGATCGGCGAGGCGATCTCGTCGGTCGACCCTGCGCAGCGCAACCCGCTGGTGTTGAGGTTGGCCTCGGACACCGGATCGCGGATCCGCCTGTTCGATGGCGGTGGCACGACGATCGTCGACAGCCGGACGCTCGGACTGCGCAATTTCGTCCTGCAGGACCCCGACAAGGAGGATCGCGATCAGGTCATCGCGCGGTTCCTGGACGCGGCGATCGATATCGTCGTGATGGCGCCGCGACCGCCGCTCTACCGCGAGCGCAACGAGGGCCAGCGCTGGCCCGACGTCGCCACAGCCCAGGCGCGACGCCGGGTTGCGACGACGGTCTGGCGCGCGCCTGATCGCACGCCGGTCATCACCGCCGCAGCGCCACTCCGTGCCGGCGGGGTCGTGATGACGACGGTCAACGCACGCGACATTACCCGGACGGTGCGGATCGAGCGGTTCCGGCTCAGCATGGTGCTGCTCGGCGTGTCGATCGTGTCGATCCTGCTGTCGCTGTTCTTGGCGCGGACGATCGTCCGGCCGCTCCGCCGCCTTGCGCGCGCGGCGGTTCGGGTCAGGCTCGGACGCGCACGCGAAGTGGTGGTGCCCCGCCTCCTCCCGCCGCGACGAACTCGGCATGCTCGCGCGGGCGCTGTCGGACATGAGCCTTGCGCTGAGGGCGCGGATCGACGCGACCGAGGCGTTCGCTGCGGACGTGACGCACGAGATGAAGAACCCGCTCGCCTCGCTCCGGTCCGCAGTCGAGGGCCTGTCGCGCGTGAAGGACCCGGCGCTCCAGGCGCAGTTGCTCGCGATCGTCCGCGACGATGTCCAGCGGCTGGACCGGTTGTTGTCCGATATCTCCGAGGCTTCGCGACTCGACGCCCAGCTAAGCCGCGCCAAGTTCGAGCCGGTCGATATCGCGGCGATGATCGACGGGCTGGTCGCGCAACGCGACACGCGCGGGGTCGAGCGCGGTATCCGGCTTCGATTCGACCGGAATGCCGACGACCGCACGATCGTGCTGGGCGAAGGCGCGCGGCTTGAACGCGTGTTCGAGAATTTGATCGACAACGCGCTGTCCTTCTCGCCCGATGGCGGCCTGATCGCGATCTCGGCGATCCCCGACCGCGACGAACTCGTCATCCGTGTCGAGGACGAAGGGCCCGGCGTTCCCGAGGATGCGCGCGAGGACGTGTTCAAGCGGTTCCACTCGGTCCGCCCGGACAGCGAGACGTTCGGCCAGCATTCGGGCCTGGGCCTCGCGATCGCACGGACCATCGTCGACGGGCACCAGGGCGCGATCTTCGTCGAATCGCGAGAGGACCGGATAGGTGGCGCGCGCTTCGTCGTGCGACTACCGCTCGCCGACACGCCGTTGTAAGGACCGCACGTGGGTGTCCCCTCCTCAGATCGGCTCCACGCCACCACGGTCGCGATCGACGGGCTTGCCGTGCTGATCGAGGGCGCGTCCGGGTCGGGCAAGTCCGACCTCGCGCTGCGCCTGATCGACCGTGGCGCGATCCTCGTCAGCGACGACCAGACGCTCGTGGTACGCTCGGGCAAAACCCTGCTCGCACGCGCACCGACGATGATCGCCGGTCGGATCGAAGTCCGCGGGATCGGCATCCTCGCCATGCCCCATGTCGACGACGTTCCGGTGGGCCTGCTCGTCCGGGTCGACGGCGCGGTCGAGCGGATGCCCGAACGCCGTTTGCGGAAGATCGCCGGAATCGAGGTCCGCCAGTTCGCGGTCGATCCGTTTCACGCCTCCGCCCCGATCAAGGTCGAACTCGCATTGCGCAATCCGGAGACTGTAGAATGACACGGCCGAAGGATATCCTGCTCGTGACCGGCATGTCCGGGGCGGGCAAGTCGACCGTTCTCAAGACGCTGGAGGATCTTGGCTGGGAGGTCGTCGACAACCTGCCTCTGCTGTTGCTCGACCGATTGCTCGATGCGCCCCTCCCCGAGGGTTCGCCCGACGATTCGCAGCCGCTCGCGATCGGCATCGGCGCGCGTACCCGCGATTTCGACCCCGAGCGGATCGTTCGCCGGATTCGCGAATTCCGCGATCGCCACGGTCTCGAGATTGGCACGCTGTTCCTCGATTGCTCGGCCGCCGAACTCGAGCGGCGCTATTCCGAGACGCGGCGGCGCCATCCGCTCGCGCTGGACCGGCCCGCGATAGACGGCATCGGCCGCGAGCGCGATCTGCTCGCGCCGCTGCGCGACTGGGCGAACCGGCTGATCGACACGACCGAGATGTCGGCTAACGAACTCGCGCAACAGATCCGCGCCAATTTCTCTGGCGAACGTCTCGGCGAGCCGACGCTGTCGATCCGGTCGTTCGGATCTCGCCCGCGGCCTGCCGCGCAATGCCGATCTTGTGTTCGACATGCGGTTCCTGCGCAACCCGCACTGGGACGCCACGCTGCGTCCCGGTACCGGGCTCGACGGCGACGTGTCCGCCTACATCATGGCCGATCCCGCGTACGAGGCGGCGGTGAGTCGGATCGAGGAACTGCTCATGCTGTTGCTCCCGCGCTACAGGGCGGAAGGCAAGTCGTACGTGACGGTCGCGATTGGGTGTACCGGAGGGAGACACCGGTCGGTTCATGTTGCCGAACGGATCGGCCGACGGTTGCGCGAAGCGGGTTTTCCCCCAGTGTTGACCACCGCGACCTAGGGGCCGCACCGCAGGATGCGCTCGAGGGATCACCGGTCGTCTTATGAGTATGAAACGCTGACATGATCGGCCTTGTTCTGGTAACGCACGGTCGATTGGCCGAAGAATTCGTTCGCGCGATGATCCACGTCGTCGGCCCGCAGGAGCGCGTCGCGCCGATCGCGATCGGTCCCGACGACGACATGGAGGAGCGGCGCGCGGATATCGCCGCCGCGATCCAGGCGGTCGATGTCGGGCGCGGCGTGATCGTGCTGACCGACCTGTTCGGCGGCACCCCTCCAACCTCGCAATCTCGCTGATGGAGCGCGGCCGGATCGAGGTGATCGCGGGGATGAACCTGCCGATGCTGATCCGGCTCGGGTCGGCGCGCAAGTCGATGACCGTCGTCGCTGCTGTCGCGGCTGCCCGTGAGGCGGGTCGCAAATATATTTCGGTAGCCTCCGAGGTTCTCGGCGAGGCTGCGGCGTGAGCGAGGTTTCGCGCACCGTCCAGATCACCAACCGCCGCGGGCTCCACGCGCGGGCCAGCGCCAAATTCGTGACGCTCGCTTCGACGCATAGTGTCGAGGTGCGCGTGACAAAGACGGGTCGGATCACGTCACCGGCACCTCGATCATGGGGCTGATGATGCTCGGCGCGGCGATGGGCGACGCGATCACGATCAGCGCGAGAGGCGATGGCGCCGAGCATACGGTGGCCGCACTTGCCGAGCTGGTCGAGGCGAAGTTCGGCGAGGATTGACGTTCTCCCCCTTCCGCTTGCGGGAGGGGTCGAGGGAGGCATGAGCAGCGGCGTGTTTACAAACCCCTCCCCCAACCCCTCCCACAAGCGGAAGGGGCGCTAGATGCCCCGCGAGATAACCGCCTTTTCCAACCCGCTGATCAAGTATGTCCGCGACCTGCGCGACAAGCGCCATCGGCGTGCGGCCAGAACAGTTCCTCGCCGAGGGCCTGCGCATCCTCACCGAAGCGCGCGAGACAGGCCGCCTGCCCCGCACCTTGTTCTATGCGGCGGCCAGCGCCAACCATCCGCTGGTCCACGCTTTGTCGATGGACGTTGAGGAAGCTGGCGGCGAGTCGATCCAGACCACGCCGGACATTCTTTCGAAGCTGTCGGGCAAGGACAACCCGCAAGCCGTGGTCGGCGTGTTCGACGAGTTCGACGCCAGGCTCGAAGACCTCGACCGCAACAGCGCCGGCATCTGGCTGGTCGCGGAGCGGCTGCGCGATCCCGGCAATCTGGGCACGATCCTGCGCACCGGCGACGCGGTCGGCGCTGGCGGGCTGATCCTGATCGGCGAGTCGGTCGACCCCTTCTCCGTGGAGGCGGTGCGCGCGAGCATGGGTGCGCTGTTCACCATCCCCGTCGTCAAGACCGAGTGGGAGCCGTTTCACGCGTGGCTGCGGACGGGGCCCGGCCAACTGGTCGGGCTCAGCCTCGATACGGATACCGACTACCGCTCCGCCACCTATACCGGCCCGACCTTCCTGCTCACGGGCAACGAAGCGCAGGGCATGCCGCCCGAGATGGCCCAAGCCTGCGACGCGCTCGTGAAAATCCCGATGCTCGGCAAGGCGGACAGCCTCAACGCGGCAGTCGCGACCGCGGTGATGGCGTATGAGGTGCTCGCCCGGCAGGAAAAATCCGCGGCGTAGGCCCCAACCGACGAAATCGGCCCGATTGGCGATGCTTAGCGACTCCGGTTCAGCTAAGGGAGAGCTACGTCGTGCGAAAGCGTCGACGAGATACGGTTAGACAGGATGAGTATGGCGCGCGGTTTGGATGATGGACGAGTGAAGGCCGGTATGATCCGGTCGGCGATCGCGGTTGCCGCGACAGCGACCGCGATGCCGCTGCTCATGGCAACGCCGCTGGCCGCACAACAGGTTACGCCCCCGGTGACGCCGACGGTCGCCCCGGCCAGCCCGATGGCTGCGCCGATGCTGGCCCCGCCAGTCATCACCGTGCCGCCACTGAGCGATGCGCAGGCGACGTTGCTCGACAAGCTGCTCAACAGCGACATCGTCGCGCAGGGCCTCAAGTCCGCCGCGACCGCGTCGACCACTGCGCCGACCAAGGACGAACTCGTCCGCGCCGCGCTCGACCATGCGCGCGCGGTCCATGCCGGTCGTCTCAGCGAGGCTGATTTCCAGCGGGACTGGGGCCTGCGCCCGCCCGCGTACGATCCGACGCCTGCGTTCGCCGATGCCGTGCGGCAAGACCGGATCGCGGCGTGGTTCGCGTCGTTGCCCCCGCCCTATGCGGGCTATGACGGCCTTCGCAAGGGGCTCCAGAACTACCGTTCGATCGCTGCTGCCGGGGGCTGGTCGCCGCTCGCTTCGGGGCCGGACTTCACGCTCGGCGCGACCGGCCCGCGGGTGATCGCGCTCCGCAAGCGGCTTGCGGCCGAGGACAAGGACGTCTCGACCAGCGGCGACACATTCGACGCCGGCCTGCTCGATGCAGTCCGTCGTGCACAGCGCCGCTACGGGCTCAACCCCAGTGGCATCGTCTCCACGCAGACGCTCGCCGCGCTGAACGTGTCGGCGACCGATCGCGTGCGCCAGATCATGGCGAACATGGAGCGCTGGCGCTGGCTGCCGCAGGACCTGCCGCGCGATCGTATCCAGGTTAACATTGCGGCAGCCGTGCTCACCGTGTTCGACGGTGATACGCCGGTGCAGTCGATGCGCGCGGTGACGGGTCGGCCGGGCGACGAGACGCCGATGCTCTCCTCGACGATCCACAGCATCGTCATCAACCCGCCCTGGAACGTGCCGACCTCGATCGCGACGAAGGAGTTGTGGCCGAAGGAGAAGGCCAACCCGGGGTATTTCAAGCGTAACGGCTTCAAGGTGATCGGCGGGACCCGGTTGCAGCAACAGGCCGGCGACCAGAGCGCGCTCGGCCGGTTCAAGTTCGATTTTCCCAATGACTATTCGGTGTATCTCCACGACACACCGAGCCGAGCCAAGTTCGCCAGCTTCAGTCGGCTTTCGAGCCATGGCTGCGTACGCCTTGAAAAACCTGCCGAACTTGCCAACCTGTTGTTGAAGGGCGACCCGAGCTGGACGCCCGAAATGGTTGCCGCTGCGGTCGCCAAGGGCGACACGGTCCGTGCATCCCTGGTCAAGCCGGTATCGGTTTATCTGCTCTACTGGACCGCGTTTGCCAGCGGCAACGGCCAGATGAACTTCCGCGCCGATCCCTATGACTGGGACGGCATCCTCGCTTCCAAGGTCGAGGCGCGCACCGCACGCCAGACGATCGCCGCTCGCTGAGAGAAACGCCATGACGATGTCCACCCGCACCCGTACCGCCATCGCCGGAGGCCTGCTCGCCGCGATGGCGATGGCCGGCTGTTCGAGTTCCGAGCCCGAGCAGCCGGCGACGGATACCAACATGGTCGAGGATACCGGCGTGACCGAGTCCGAGGCGGCGCCTGCCCCGGTCGAGGCTGCGCCGGTCGAAGCGGCCCCGCCTGCGCCGGCGGTAGTCGAACCGCCCCGCGAAAAGCCGATCGCGCCGGACGAGCAGATGCTCGACGATGCGGATGCCACGGGGATGACGGCCCGCGTGACGCGTGATGAGGCGCCGGTGGAGAACGACGCCGAACCGCAGCAGTAAGGGGCGGGCTTACGATCCTCCCCGCAAGGGGAGGTGGCAGGCGCAGCCTGACGGAGGGGGAGGACACGCAACAGCGGTTTCCTTCACCGCCCCCTCCGTCGCTTCGCGCCACCTCCCCTGGCTGGGGAGGATCGCACGGAAGATTACGCTGCCCTCGCCGCCATCACCCGATCGCGCAGCGCGACGGGGCAGATCAGCAGGTCGGGCATGTAGACATCCCGACAATTATACACGAGCGGCGAGCCGTCGATCCGGCTGCAGTGAAGCCCGAACGCCGCCGCCACTGCGACCGGTGCGGCGGAATCCCATTCATACTGACCGCCCGAATGAAGGTAGATGTCCGCCTCGCCGCGGACTACCGCCATCGCCTTTGCGCCCGCCGACCCCATCGGGATCAGCGTCGCGCCTAGCACCTCCGCAACCTTCACCGCCTCGGGCGCGGGTCGCGTGCGGCTGACGACCATGCGCAAGGGGTCGCCTGGTAGCGGCACCGGGGCGGGCCGGTCCGAGCGCAGCACGAGGCCCAGTCCCGGCAGCGCCACCGCGCCAACCGTCGCGACGCCATCGATCGCGAGTGCCACGTGCACCGCCCAATCGTCGCGAGCCTCGCCATATTCGCGCGTGCCGTCGACCGGGTCTACGATCCACACGCGCGACATTGCCGTTCGTGTGCCGTCGCATTTGCGCTCCTCGGACAACAGCCCGTCGTCGGGCCGCGCATCCTGCAACGCATGGACGAGGAACGCGTTCGCGGTTTCGTCGCCTGCCTTGCCGAGCGCGCCAGGCGAGAACACGCCCGACCGCCGCACCTCGAGCAGCAACCGCCCCGCCGTCTCCGCCAGATGCGCAGCGAGTTCGCCATCGGTCATCGCGCTGCTCATGGGATCAGCATCGCGACGATCGCATCGGCCGCCTCGCCGGGAATCATGCCTGTGGTATCGATCCGGATTTCCGGGTTGGCCGGCGGTTCGTATGGCGAATCGATCCCGGTGAAGTTGGCAAGCTTGCCCGCCCGCGCCTTTGCATACAGCCCCTTCACGTCGCGCCGTTCGGCTTCCGCGAGCGGCGTATCGATGTGCACCTCGATGAACTCGCCTGGCGCCATCATCTGCCGCACCATCTCGCGCTCGGCACGGAACGGCGAGATGAACGCGGTGATCACGATCAGCCCGGCATCGGTCATCAGCTTGGCCACCTCGCCGACGCGACGGATATTCTCGACCCGGTCCGCATCAGTGAAGCCGAGATCGCGGTTCAGCCCGTGGCGGACATTGTCGCCGTCGAGCAGGAAGGTGTGCCGGTTCATCCGCGCGAGCTTCATCTCGACGAGATTGGCGATCGTCGACTTGCCCGCGCCCGACAGACCGGTGAACCACAGCACCGCCGCCTTCTGGTTCTTTAAGCTGGCATGCGCCTCGCGGCCGATATCGGTCGCCTGCCAATGCACGTTCTGCGCACGACGGAGCGAGAAGTGCAGCATCCCCGCCGCGACCGTCGCATTGGTGATCTTGTCGACCAGGATGAACCCGCCGAACTGTCGATTGTCCGCATAGGGCTCGAACACCAGTGGCCGATCGGTCGACAGGTTGGCGATACCGATCGCATTCAGTTCCAGCGTCTTGGCAGCAAGCCGCTCCATCGTGTTGACATTGATCTGGTATTTCGGCTGTTGAATGGTCGCCGTCACCGTCTGCGTCGCGAGCTTCAGCCAGTAAGGACGTCCCGGCAGCATCTCCTCGTCGGCCATCCAGACCACCGTCGCCTCGAACTGATCGGCGGCCTCGGGGGCGAATCCGCGGCAACGATCACGTCGCCGCGCGAGCAATCGATCTCATCCGCGAGCGTCAGCGTCACCGATTGCCCGGCAACGGCTTTCTCCAGGTCGCCGCCGAACGCCACCACGCGCGCGATCGTCGAGGTTCGCCCGCCCGGCAAGATGCGCACAGGGTCGCCCGGCGCGATCGAGCCGCTCGCGACCAGCCCGGAAAAGCCGCGGAAATCGAGGTTCGGACGGTTGACCCACTGAACCGGCATGCGGAACGCGCCCGCCTGATCCTCGCTAACGTCGAGCGTCACCGTGTCGAGATGGTCGATCAGCGTCGGCCCCTCGTACCAGGGCGTGTTCGCGCTCGAGGTCGTGATGTTGTCGCCCTTGAAGCCGGAGATCGGCATCGGCGTGAAGGCAGCGATCCCGATCGACTCCGCAAACGTCGCATAGTCCGCGACGATCCGGTCGTAGGTCGCCCGGTCGTACCCCACGAGGTCCATCTTGTTCACCGCCAGCACGAGATGCCGGATGCCGATCAGATGCGCCAGATAGCTGTGCCGCTTGGTCTGCGTGAGGATACCCTTGCGCGCGTCGACCAGAATCACCGCGAGATCGGCGGTCGACGCGCCGGTGATCATGTTGCGCGTATATTGCTCGTGCCCCGGCGTATCGGCGACGATGAACTTGCGCTTCTCGGTCGAGAAATAGCGATAGGCGACATCGATCGTGATGCCCTGCTCGCGCTCGGCGGCGAGCCCGTCGACCAGCAACGCGAAGTCGATCTCCTGGCCTTGCGTGCCGACCTTCTTCGAATCGCTCTCCAACGCCGCAAGCTGATCCTCGAAGATCATCTTAGAGTCGTACAGCAAGCGTCCGATAAGCGTGGATTTTCCGTCGTCCACCGACCCGCAGGTGATGAAGCGGAGCAGGCTCTTATGCTGATGCTGGAGCAGATAGGCGTCGATGTCCTCGGCGATGATGTCCTGCACCTGATAGGCGGACTCTTGGGCGCGCGTAGCCATCAGAAATAGCCCTCCTGCTTCTTCTTCTCCATGCTCGCCGAGCCCGCGTCGCGGTCGATCGCGCGGCCCTGGCGTTCGCTGGTGGTGGTCAGCAGCATTTCCTGGATCACTGCGGACAGAGTGCCGGCCTCGCTCTCGACCGCGCCCGTCAGCGGGTAGCAGCCGAGCGTGCGGAAGCGGATCGAGCGCTCGACCGGCACCTCGCCGGGTTCCAGGCGGAAGCGATCGTCGTCGACCATCAGCAGCATGCCGTCGCGCTCGACCGTCGGGCGCGGTGCGGCGAAATAGAGCGGGACGATCGGGATGTCCTCGAGCTGGATGTATTGCCAGACGTCGAGTTCCGTCCAGTTCGAGATCGGGAAGACGCGGATGCTCTCGCCCTTGGCTTTCCGCGCATTATAGAGGTTCCACAGCTCGGGACGCTGCTTCTTCGGATCCCAGCGATGATGCGCCGCACGGAACGAGAAGACGCGTTCCTTCGCGCGGCTCTTCTCCTCGTCGCGCCGTGCGCCGCCGAACGCCGCATCGAAGCCGTGGAGATCGAGCGCCTGCTTGAGCCCCTCCGTCTTCCACATATCGGTGTGGAGCGCGCCGTGGTCGAACGGGTTGATCCCGCGCGCCTCGGCCTCGGGGTTCTTGTAGACGAGCAGTTCCATGCCGCTCTCCGCCGCCATCCGGTCGCGCAGATCGTACATCGCCTTGAACTTCCACGTCGTATCGACATGCAGCAGCGGGAATGGCGGCGGCGACGGATAGAAGGCCTTCCGCGCGAGATGCAGCATCACCGCGGAGTCCTTGCCGACGCTGTAGAGCATCACCGGGCGCTCGCACTCGGCGACCACCTCGCGCAAGATATGGATGCTCTCCGCCTCGAGCCGCTGGAGATGCGTGAGCGACACGGGGCCGGTATCTGGAAGGTTCGTCATCCCCCTCGACGTAGGGCGTCGGGGGCGCGCACAGCATCGTATTTCTCGCCCGCCCCAAAGATCGAGCATTAGCCCCCGATCGGATCCATCATCAGCGGGGCGTGGCGATCCACCAGCGTGGCACTCGCCGTGTTGAGGCCGATGACCTCGACCTCGCGGCCGTGGCGGCGTAGCTTGCCGACGACATCTTCAAGCGCGGCGACTGCCGTGACGTCCCAGAGATGCGCGTTGGTCAGATCGATGCGGACGGCGCGGGCTGTCTCGCGGAGGTCGAAGCGGTCGGCGAAGATGTCGGCGCTGGCGAAGAAGATCTGCCCGCTTACCCGGTAGATGCGCGTGTCGCTTGCCGCGTCGTGATCGATCGCGACGTCCATCAGCCGAGTGACCTTCCACGCGAAGAACACGCCGCTGAGCAGCACGCCGACCCCGACGCCGAGCGACAAATCGTGAGTCGCCACGGTGACGACGACGGTGGCGACCATCACCACGCTCGACATCTTGGGATGGCGCGCGAGGTCGCGGAGCGAGCCCCAGGAGAAGGTGCTGATCGACACCATGATCATGATCGCGACCAGCGCCGCAACCGGCACCTGCGCGACCCACGGCCGCAGCGGGACCATGACGATCAAGGAACACACCCGCGACCATCGTCGAGAGCCGCCCGGTGCCGCCGTAGCGGACATTGCCGACGGTCTGACCGATCATCCCGCACCCGGCGATGCCGCCGAACGCGCCCGCCGCGATGTTGGCGAGGCCGAGCCCGGTGCATTCGCGCGCCTTCGAGCTGGTGGTCTCGGTGAGTTCGTCGACGACGCTGGCGGTCATCATCGATTCGAGCAAGCCGACCGCGGCCATCGCAAACGCATAGGGCGCTACGATCCGCAACGTGTCCCAGGTCAGGGGCACGTCAGGCAGCCCGAACGAGGGAGCGAGATCCGGCAGGCGGCCGAGATCGCCGACGGTCTTGAGCGGCATCGGGACCCACATCGCGATCGCGGTGAGCACGACGATGCAGATCAGCGGCGACGGGATCGCGCTGGAGATGCGCGGGACTAGGTAGATGATTGCGAGGCCGCCGGCGATCATCGCATAGGCCTGCCAGCTGACGCCGACCATCTGCGGCACTTGCGCCGAGAAGATCAGGATCGCGAGCGCGTTGACGAAGCCAGCATGGACCGACTTCGACACGAACCGCATCAGTATGTCGAGCTTGGCGAGCCCGAACGCGATCTGGAGTGCGCCGGCGAGGATCGTGGCGACGAGCAGATATTGCAGGCCATAGGCGTGGACGAGCGCAGCGGCGACGAGTGCGACGGACCCCGCCGCGCCGGAGATCATCGCGGGGCGGCCGCCTGCAAACGCGATGACGATGCCGATCACGAATGAGGCGAACAGGCCAACTTCGGGATCGATGCCGGCGACGAACGAGAAGGCGATGACCTCGGGGATCAGCGCGAAGGTGCCGACCATACCGGCTAGGACGTCACGGCGCGCAGCCGTGGGGCCGCTGAACCATTCGGCCCGGTAACGAGAAAGTGATGTCATGTGTAAATCCGCAAAGGACGCGAGAACCGCGGCGATTGCGCGGGCGGTTCTTTAATGAAGGCGTCGGTGCGTTGTCCGGCGGATCGGCGGCCGGAATAGCCACCCGGAATTGCACCGGGTCCAAGCGAGTGGAGGTGCGTTAGCGTAGGGAGTGCTGCAATGCAACATGCTAGGTGGAGAGACTCGCCACCCACATACCTCCGTCATGCCGGGCTTGTTCCGGCATCCACCGTTCCAGGTAGCCAGCGGTGTGAAGTTCGCGGAACCGTGGTCCCCGGAACAAGTCCGGGGTGACGGTGCGCTCCGGTCGTCTTCACCTAAGCCCTCCTAAAGTAGCCTCTACGTAAACAGATCCACCACCTCGGCCCCCTCGCCCACCGCCCGCAACAAAAGCGTCCGGTGACAATGACACGGGTCGCGCTCGTAGCAGAGTAGCGCGCTCGGCTTCTCCGCCGCCAACCCCAGCATGATCGCGGCTTGTGCCTGAGCCTCGGGGAGTTCGAGTTGCTCGTCATACACCGCGGTCAAGGTCGCCACATCGCCCTTCTTCGCCGCATCGCGTCCCCGCTTCGGCGTGCCGAGCGCCTTCAGATGCACGTAATCGATCTCGGCTTCGCGCAACGACGCGGCCAGCGAGGTCTTCGAAAACCCCGGCCGCCGCGACAACGGCAGCGCGCGGACGTCGATCACCCGCTCCACCCCCGCCGCCTTCAGCGCGCCGAGGAAATCGGCCATCGTCGTGGCTTCATAGCCGATCGTGAAGATCTTCGTGGGATGGGTCATGAAGGCGAAGTGGTATTGCACCGCTGGCACGACAACCGCTGACAGACCAGGCGTCCCGCGCTATCTGACCGGAATGACCCACGATATTCACGTCATCGGCGGCGGCCTCGCCGGTTCCGAAGCCGCCTGGCAACTCGCCGAAGCCGGCCTCAAGGTCCGTCTGTCCGAAATGCGCGGCAGCGGCGAAGGCACGCCCGCGCACCAGACCGACGGCCTCGCCGAACTCGTCTGCTCGAACAGCTTCCGCTCGGACGATGCCGAGAGCAACGCCGTCGGGTTGCTTCACCAGGAACTGCGCACGCTCGGCTCGCTGATCATGCGGCAGGCGGACATCCACCGCGTCCCCGCCGGCTCGGCGCTCGCGGTCGATCGCGACAATTTCTCGAACAGCGTGACGGAGGCGATCGACCGGCATCCGAACATCACGCTGGTCCGCGAACGCGTCGACGCACTGCCCGACGGCCCGACGATCATCGCCACCGGTCCGCTGACGGCCGCCTCGCTCGCCGCCGGGATCGGCGCGGAGACCGGCCGCGAGGCGCTTGCGTTCTTCGACGCGCTCGCCCCGATCGTCCACCGCGATTCGATCGACATGGACACCGCCTGGTTCGCGTCGCGCTGGGACAAGGGCGAGGGCAAGGATTACATCAACTGCCCGATGAACAAGGACCAGTATCTGGCCTTCCACCAGGGGCTGGTCGACGGCGAGAAGACCCCATTCAAGGAGTGGGAGAAGGACACGCCCTATTTCGACGGCTGCATGCCGATCGAGGTGATGGCGGAACGCGGCATCGACACGCTGCGCTATGGTCCGATGAAGCCCGTCGGGCTCGACAACCCGAAGACCGGGCGTTGGCCGCACGCGGTCGTCCAGCTTCGGCAGGACAACGCGCAGGGCACGCTGTGGAACATCGTCGGCTTCCAGACCAAGCTCAAGCACGCCGACCAGGTCCGCCTGTTCCGCACGATTCCCGGTCTGGAGAACGCCGAGTTCGCGCGGCTCGGCGGGCTGCACCGCAACACGTTCATCCGCTCGCCCGAACTGCTCGACGAGACGCTGCGGCTGAAATCACGCCCGAACATCCGCTTTGCCGGCCAGATCACCGGGTGCGAGGGGTATATCGAAAGCTGTGGGATCGGCATGCTCGCGGGGATGTTCGCGGCGGCCGAACTCACCGGCAAGACATTGACGCCACCGCCCTACGCGACCGCGCTCGGCGCGTTGCTCGGGCACATCACCGGCGGCGCGGAGGCCGAGACGTATCAGCCGATGAACGTGAACTTCGGCCTGTTCCCACCGATCCCCGGCCGGACCAAGAAGACCGACCGCAAGAAGATGTACACCGACCGGGGCCGTGCGGCGCTCGCAGAGTGGCTCAAGTCTCCTCCCCAACAGCCTGAACCGGTGGACAATTCACCCGAGCTGGCCCCTTCCGCTTGACCGCCGTGGTGGCAAATTCGGGCGCGGTCATCGCCCCGGATTTGTTACGGTCCGCGTCGGCGAACTTGGTCGTCGCCTTCACCGCCCACTCGTCGAACGAGAGCTTGCCGTCGCCGTCCACGTCCAGCCGCGCATAAGCCTTGCGCCGCTGAACGAGATATTCCTCGCGCGTGATCTGCGCGTCGCGATCCTTGTCGTAGCGATCGAACCGCTTCTGCTCGCGCGTCTTGGCGGTCGCCTCGGGCGCGGCATCGGGTAGCGGATCGGTTGGGACCGCCGCGCTGCCCGCTTTCGATATCGGTTGTGTAGGCAGCAGCGGCCTGGGCCGCGCGCTCCCGCTGAACAGCATGAACCCTGCGACGATCAACGCGATGACCGCCGCCCCGCCTGCCAGATATCGCCACATCGCTGCCGCCCCCATTGCCCAAGCCTGCACGCTAGGCCCCGGAGGCGACGATCCCCATCCGATTGGTCAGTATCCGGTCAGTCTGTGCCACGCCAACCGCCCGACCCGCTTCGGGCTGCCGGGTGGCGGCGGTGGATCCGACACGTCGAACCGCGCCGATAGCGCCATCGCCCCGAGCGCCCGTGCCCTGCCCGGCCAGCGACCCCGCAATGCCGCGTCGAGCGCCAGCTCCGCCCTCGCACGTGCCAACTGGCGGCTAGGCGCGTCGGTCAGCCGCTGCGACAGATCGGCCATCGCCCAGCCCTCGCCTGCGAGCCCAACGCGCGCATCCGTCACCGACAGCAATGTGCCGGCCAGTTCGAACACTCTGCGCCCCCGATCGCGCGCGAACCGTTCGACGGCCGCGGCATCGAGCACCGGCTCCAGCAGAGCCTCCCACCCATCGGTCATCGCCGCCAGCATCGTCCCCGATACCCCAGCGGGCAGCACGCACGCCTGGAGCGCGGTCAGCACGGGCTCGGCCGGCGCTGGCGCACCATCCAGTCGCTCCAGCGCCTCGTACCACCACGTCAATCGCATCTGGCCAACCAACGGCTCCCGCGTCGTCCGCAGGATCGCGCCGAGTGTATCGTCGAGCGCGAACAGGGCGTCGAGCGCGGGGCGCACCGCGGCGTCGGCATAGCTGAGCGCCAAATGGTGATCTAGGTCGGGTCGGGTCATGCCTGGCTCGATAGCGCACGGCCAGCCGATCCGCACCCCCACCGATCAGCGGTTGGCACGGTTAATAGCCGGATAACCATGTTCCTTGAGCAGCGCTTACCGGGTCGTGGCGCAAGGAGAGGCGACACCGATACCGTCTGAACCCCACCGCACCTTACTACCCGCATCGAGTCAGGACAGCATGAGCGCCAAGCACGGCCTAAAACGACAACGGCCGACGACCTTTCTTGGGCGGCTGCGTACCGATGTCCGCGGCAATACCTTGATGATCGTCGCGTTCGCGATGATGCCGTTGATCGCAATGGTCGGGTCGGGCCTGGACATGGCACGCGCTTACGTCGCGCGCGACCGCCTCCAGCAGGCGTGCGACGCGGGATCGCTGGCGGCGCGGCGCTTGCTGTCGGGTACCACCCTGACGCCCGCCGTCGAAACCGAAGCCACGAATTACTTCAACTTCAACTTCCCTCAGGCATCGTTCGGCACGGCTGCGTTCATGCCGGTCGTTACCGTACCGTCGATCGGCACGGTGAAGATCACCGCTGCGACGACGATTCCGACGACGGTGATGAAGCTATTCGGCTTCTCCAACTTGAACCTGTCGACGAGCTGCTCCGCGACACAGGATTTCGTCGGGACCGACATCATGCTGGTGCTCGACATGT
The DNA here is from genome assembly GCF_979253035.1 of Sphingomonas sp. AC411. NCBI lineage: Bacteria > Pseudomonadati > Pseudomonadota > Alphaproteobacteria > Sphingomonadales > Sphingomonadaceae > Sphingomonas > Sphingomonas sp. AC411. The sequence goes on from NZ_CEEDAQ010000001.1 coordinate 1,153,806, forward strand.
CGGGTTCGATGAACTGTCCGACAAACCGGCCAAACGACGCATGCGGCGAGATTGAACAATATAATTCGAAGATGCAGGCCCTGCGCGATGCGTCGGAATCACTCTACGACACGCTCCAGTCGGCTCAGGATCAGCTGCATGCCAACAACCTCCGGCTCCGTTACGGGTTCGTGCCCTATAATGCGACCGTGAACGTCGGAAAGCTCGTCTACGCGGAGAATCCGAACTACATTCGCAGCAGCGCTCCGTATCAATCGCGAACGATCACAACGGGCTGGTTTGGCGCTTACGCGACCTACGGGCAGATGACGCTCGACACCTCGTTGTTCAAGACGGGCGCGCTGGTCAATACGCCTGGCACATATCCGACAACCAAATCCCGGTGGGCTGGCTGTATCGAGGAGCGCCAGACCGATAATGTCACGATCGATGGAGGATCCGCAACGACCGCGCCTGCCAGCGCTTGGGACCTCGACATCAACATGCTGCCGACCTCAGATGCCAGTCGCTGGGCACCGTGGTGGCCCGAAGCAGAGTTTAATCCAAGTTCAAATCCGGCAGGTCAGTACACCGACGAAAAATATTGTGCGAGTGCCGCAAGTCGGCTGAGGGAATACTATAACGACAAAACTTCGTTCATGTCCTATATCAACAATCTGAAGCCTTTGGGCGGCACCTATCACGATATCGGCGTTATATGGGGCGCGAGATTTATATCGCCCGATGGCATATTCGCATCCGCGACACCTGAAACAAACGATCAAAACGACCCCGACAATCCCAAGAAATTGCGTGGGTTCAGCGTTCCGCAAATACATGATCTTCATGACCGACGGCGATCTTTCGCCGTACCTCAACGTATACACGACCTATGGCGCCGAAGAGCGCGACAAGCGTGTGCTTGGAACGTCAGCTGGCAATGCTACGCAGCTCGCGGCTGAGCAGTTGCAGCGGCACCTCCAACGCTTCCGCATGGCCTGCAATGCGGCCAAGAGTCAGGGCATTCAGCTCTACGTCATCGCATTCTCGACCACGCTGACCTCCGACATGCAGAACTGTGCTACCACGCCGGCGATGGCGTCCGGCATCACGACCGCGCCCGCACTGATCGCGAAGTTCCAGGAGATCGGCAGCAAGATCGGGTCGTTGAGGATAAACCAGTGATCGCGACGTCGTCGAGGCTCCACGCGCTCAGGCACGACAAGCGCGGTGCGACGATCGTCGAGTTCGCGCTGATCGTACCGGTGCTTATCGGACTGCTGCTCTCGATTCTCGAAATCGGGTATCAGGGGTATGTCACCGCTGTCGTCCAAGGTGCGCTGTCGAAGGCATCGCGGCAGGTTACGGTCGGCAACAAGACGGCCGCCGACGTAGTGACGACCATCAAATCCGAAGTTCAGGCGATTGTCCCCGCGCAATATGTGACGGTTTCGACCCGGCGCTATTACAACTTCTCGAACGTCGGCAAGCCGGAAAAGATCACGTCGGACACCGATCCCAAAGGCGTGTTCAATCTTGGCGACTGTTTCGAAGACGCGAACAACAACGGTGTTTATGACGCAACGCCGGGCGACACCGGCGTCGGCAGTGCTGACGACGTAGTTTATTACACGGTCAACGTTGCTTATCCGAACCTGACCCCGGTCGGCGCACTGCTGTCCTGGGGAGCGACCCGCAGCGTTGCCGCCACGACGGTAATCCGTAACCAGCCTTTCACCTCGCGCGCAGAGCCGACGAACATATGCACCAAGGTGACATGAGCCGTCTCCAAACCCTCGCCCGCCGGTTTCGAGCAGACGTTCGCGGCCTTGCGATGATCGAGTTCGCGATCGTGGCACCGGTCCTGCTCACGCTCGGACTAGCCGGCGCAGAGATCCACACATGGCGGTCGCGGTGATGCGCGTGAACCAGATCTCCACGGCCATCTCCGACAACGTCGCACGCGTCCGAGACTTGATCGACGAATCCGACGTCAACGAGGCATTGCTCAGCGCGAAATTCATCGGTGGCGGTATCGATTTCAACGCCAACGGGCGCGTGGTGGTCTCCAGCGTCGAGCCGAACGGCGAGGAAGCACCGAAGGCCGGCCAGTATATCCGCTGGCAACGCTGCACCGGCGCGCTGAACATTGCTGACTCGCAACCGAAATACGGTACGGAAGGCAAGGGCCAGAACGACAACACGCTGCCCTATATGGGTAGCAGCACGCGCAAGATCGTCGCCGGTCCCGGCTCCGCGCTGATCTTCGTCGAGGTGACGTACCGGTATCAGCCGCTGGTCTCGTCACGCTTCTTCGGTACGCCGACCCTGCGTTCCGAGTCCGTGTACAACGTTCGCGAGCGCAATACGCAGGTCCTGGCGACGGTACCCGGTACCACAGCGAGCGTTTGCACGACCTACGCAGCGTGAACGCACCGGCCGGATGTTCCGGCCGGTGCGTCGGGATTACTTGCAGGTAACCTTCTTCACCGCCGTCACGACCTTCGCGACGTCGACCAGCATCAGCTTTTCGAGGTTTGCCGCATAGGGCATCGGGACGTCTTCGTTGGTCACGCGGAGCACCGGGGCGTCGAGGTCGTCGAAGCCGTGCTCCATCACTACCGACACGATCTCCGAGGCGATCGAGCAGGTCGCCCAATTCTCCTCGACGATGATCATGCGGTTGGTCTTGGCGAGGCTCTTCAGGACTGTCTCGGTGTCGAGCGGGCGCAGCGTTGCGCAGGTCGATCACCTCCGCGTCGATGCCCTCCTCGGCCAGCTTCTCGGCGGCTTCGAGGCTGATGCCGACGCCGATCGAGTAGCTGACGATCGTGACGTCCTTGCCCTCGCGGACGATCCGCGCCTTGCCGATCGGCAGGACGTGGTTGTCGAGCTTGGGGACGTCGAAGCTGCGGCCGTACATCAGCTCGTTCTCGAGGAACACGACCGGATCCTCGGTGCGGATCGCGGCCTTGAGCAGGCCCTTCGCATCCGCCGCGTCATAGGGCGCGATCACGATCAGGCCGGGGACGCTCGCATACCACGCCGCGAAATTGTGCGAATGCTGCGCACCCACGCGCGACGCAGCGCCGTTGGGACCGCGGAACACGATCGGGCAGCGCATCTGGCCGCCCGACATGTAGTTGGTCTTGGCGGCCGAGTTGATGATGTGGTCGATCGCCTGCAACGCGAAGTTGAAGGTCATGAACTCGACGATCGGGCGAAGGCCACCCATCGCCGCGCCCGCGCCGATGCCGGCAAAGCCGTATTCGGTGATCGGCGTATCGATCACGCGACGGTCGCCGAACTCGTCGAGCAACCCCTGCGTGACCTTGTAAGCGCCCTGATACTGCGCGACTTCCTCGCCCATCACGAAGACGCGGTCGTCCTCGCGCATTTCCTCGGCCATCGCGTCGCGCAGCGCCTCGCGGACGGTCGTCTTGACCATCTCGGTGCCCTCGGGGATCGCCGGGTCGGAGATACCGACCTTCTCGGCCGACGCGACGAGCGCTTGCGTGCCGCTCTCGGCCTTGGCGGGCGAAGACCCTTCCGGAACTGGCGGTGCCTTGTCGTCTGACGGCGTTTCCTTCGGCGCGGCGTTGGCTGCGTCGCCGGAGCGCGCCTCGGCCGGCTTCGCAGCCTTGGCGTCACTGGCGCTCTCACCCTCTTCGAGGATCGTCGCGATGACGGTGCCGACCTTCACGTTGTCGGTGCCCTCGGGCACGGCGATCGAGCCGATCGTGCCTTCGTCGATCGCCTCGAACTCCATCGTCGCCTTGTCGGTCTCGATCTCGGCGAGGATGTCGCCCGACTTGACGCTGTCGCCTTCCTTGACGAGCCATTTGGCCAGCGTGCCCTCTTCCATCGTCGGGGAGAGCGCGGGCATCTTGATCTCGATCGCCATCAGTACTTCTCCACCAGAACGTCGGTGTAGAGCTCGGCAGCATCCGGCTCCGGGGTCTGCTCGGCGAAATCCGCGGCTTCGTTCACGATTTTCCTGATTTCCTGTTCAAGGGATTTGAGATCCGCCTCGGTCACGCCCTGCGCGTTGAGCAGCTTCTTCATGTGATCGATCGGATCCGACTTGTCGCGAACTGCCTGGACCTCGTCGCGCGTGCGGTACTTGGCGGGATCGGACATCGAGTGGCCACGATAGCGATAGGTCTTCATCTCGAGGATGACCGGGCCCTTGCCCGCGCGGACCCACGCCAGCGCTTCCTCGGCAGCACCGCGGCAGGCGAGCACGTCCATGCCGTCGACCTGGATACCGGGAATGCGGAAGCTCTCGCCGCGGCGATACAGCTGGTCCTCGGCCGAGGCGCGGTTGACGCTGGTGCCCATCGCGTACTGGTTGTTCTCGATCACGAAGATGATCGGGAGCTTCAGAGCTCGGCCATGTTGAAGCTCTCGTACACCTGGCCCTGGTTCGCGGCGCCGTCGCCGAAATAGGCCATGCAGATGCCGCCGTCGTTCGAATATTTGTGCTTGAACGCGAGGCCGGTGCCGAGCGACACCTGCGCACCGACGATGCCGTGGCCGCCGTAGAATTTATGCTCGGTCGAGAACATGTGCATCGACCCGCCCTTGCCCTTCGAGATCCCCGAATTGCGCCCGGTCAGCTCGGCCATGATCACCTTCGGGTCGATCCCGTAGGCGAGCATGTGGCCGTGATCGCGGTAGCCGGTGATCACCGAGATCGGTCTCGCCGTTGAGCGCGGACTGAAGGCCGACAGCGACGGCTTCCTGGCCGATGTAGAGATGGCAGAAGCCACCGATCAGGCCCAAGCCATAGAGCTGGCCCGCTTTTCCTCGAAACGGCGGATCAGCAGCATCTGCCGATACATTTCGAGCAGTTCGTCTTTCGACGCCTCGTACGGCTTGGGTTCGGCCGGTCGTTCGCGGTTCGTAATCGGCGGTTCGGCGATTGCGCGTGCTGGTGGGGGTCTTGGCCACGATGTGGGAAACCTCGTTTTCCGTAGGGGAGTTGAGGGAGCCTATAGGCGCGGACGGGGCGGAACATCAATTCCCGTCTGGGGTATGTTGGTTTTGGGGGCTTGGGATGGAGGCTTCTCCGTCATGCCGGACTTGTGCCGGCATCCACGGTTCCGCGTTCTCTTAGGCCGATGAGTGTGCGGAACGGTGGGCCCCGGAACAAGTCCGGGGTGACGGAGTGTGTTTGGCAAGACAGCTGCCGTTTCCCTGTTCTCCCGCGAAAGCGGGAGGACAGGGGGACGAGCGAGCCACTATCCCCACCCCAAGCAAAGCTCCGGTTGCCCTCCCCTCGCGCCCGAGCCTAAAGCCCATCGCAATGGCTCCCACGACAGACCCCAACCAGCATCCCTTACGGATCGCCAATTTCCGCGCCTATTGGCTGTCCCGCTTCACCGGCACGATCGCGGTCAGCGCGATGTCGATCGTGATCGGGTGGCAGGTCTACAATATCGCCCGCGAGACGATGGACATCCGCCAGGCGGCCTTCATGCTCGGCATGATCGGGTTCGCGCAGTTCGTGCCGCTGTTCCTGCTCACCCCGATCACCGGCCTCATCGCGGACAGCTTCGACCGCCGCTGGATCGTCCGGGGCACGACGACGCTGCTGGTGCTCACGGCCGCGACATTGTGGTTGCTGACGTGGACCGGCCACCTGACGCTCGGCGTGCTGTTCGTCGCCGCGGTCGCGTTCGGCGTGGCGCGCGCCTTCTCCGGCCCGGCGTATTCCGCATTGGCCCCGAACCTCGTCCCCCGCGCCGTGCTCCCGACCGCGATCGCGATCAGCTCGATCGCGTGGCAGGTCGGCACGATCGCCGGTCCCAGCGTCGGCGGGCTGCTCTACGCGATCCACCCCGAGGTCGCGTACGGCGTCGCCACGCTGCTATTCCTCGTGGCGCTCGTCTTCATGTTCATGATCAGCCCGGTACCGCAGCCCGCGACGCAGACCGATCACCGCCCGCTTGCCCGGATCATCGAGGGCTTCACCTATGTCCGCCGCAACCGCCTCGTCCTCGCGACCATCACGCTGGACCTGTTCGCGGTACTGCTCGCTGGCGCGACCTCGCTGCTGCCGGTGTACTCGCGCGACATCCTCCACGTCGGATCCCAGGGGCTGGGCGTGCTCGCGGCCGGCATGGGCATCGGCGCGGCGATCACGGCCGTGTGGTTCTCGGTGCGCCCGATGAGCACCAATGTCGGCGTGAAGATGCTGATCGCCGTCGTCGTATTCGGCCTCGCGATCCTCACCTTCGGCGTCGCCACCCCGATCGTCGACCTGCTCGGCATCGCGCCCGGCACGATCGCGGGCTTCCCCATCCACCCGGCCTTCGTCCTCAGTCTGATCGCGCTCATCGTCGCGGGCGGCGCGGACATGATCTCGGTCTATGTCCGCCAGTCGCTGATCCAGCTCCATACGCCGGATGCGATGCGCGGCCGCGTGAGCGCGGTGTCTCAGCTTACCATCTCGGCCTCGAACGAGCTCGGCGAATTCGAGAGCGGGGTGATGGCGTCGCTGCTCGGCCCGGTCGGCGCGGTGGTGTTCGGCGGCGTCGGTGCTATTGCGATCACGATCGGCTGGGCGCGATTGTTCCCGGAACTAGGCCGCGCGAAAACCTTTGATCCCCAGAGATCCTAGAGACCGAACCTCAGCACGGAGAAGCCAAGCCATGAAGGCCAACTCGATCCTCGACACGATCGGCAACACGCCGCACGTCCGCCTGTCGAAGCTGTTCCCCGATTCCGAAGTCTGGGTGAAGTCCGAGCGGTCGAACCCCGGCGGGTCGATCAAGGACCGCATCGCGCTCGCGATGGTCGAGGCCGCGGAGAAGGACGGCCACCTCAAGCCCGGCGGTACGATCATCGAGCCGACCAGTGGCAACACAGGTATCGGCCTGGCGCTGGTCGCCGCGGTGAAGGGCTACAAGATCGTCCTCGTCATGCCCGAGAGCATGTCGATCGAACGCCGTCGTCTGATGCTCGCATACGGTGCGACCTTTGACCTGACTCCGCGCGAGAAGGGCATGAAGGGCGCGATCGAGCGCGCCAAGGAACTGGTCGAGCAGACCCCCGGCTCGTGGATGCCGCAGCAGTTCGAGAACCCTGCGAACATCGCCGTGCATGTGGCAACGACGGCGCAGGAAATTCTCGCCGACTTCCGTGATACGCCGATCGACGTCATCATCACCGGTGTCGGCACCGGCGGCCATATCACCGGCGTCGCCGAGGCGCTGAAGAAGGAATGGCCGTCGCTCAAGGTCTACGCGGTGGAGCCGGCTGCTTCGCCGGTGATCGCTGGCGGCCAGCCGGGGCCTCACCCGATCCAGGGGATCGGCGCGGGGTTCATCCCGGTGAACCTGCATACCCAGGCGCTCGACGGCGTGATCGAGGTCGATGCCGCGGTGGCGAAGGACATGGCGCGTCGCTCGGCTACCGAAGAAGGCATGCTGGTCGGCATCAGCTCGGGCGCGACGCTCGCGGCGATCCTCCAGAGCTGCCCGATCTGCCGGACAACGTTCGTGTTCTCGGGTTCAACTACGACACCGGCGAGCGCTATCTGTCGGTTCCGGACTTCCTGCCAGAACAGTGAAGACCGATCTTTCCGCGCGCGGCACTCGGGTGCTGCGCGCCACTCTCGTCGGCATTTCCGCGCTGGCGATCATCGGGCCTGCGCTGGTCGTCGCCAACGCGCCCACGATCGTTCACGTCTCAAAGCGGGTGAAGCTCCCGCCCGGTCAGGTCGTGCCGCAAGCCGAGGTGCCTGAAGTCGAGCCCGTCAAGTTCGTCGACCTCAGTCCGAGGACGCGCGCGCGTTCAATGCGACGGTGCCGTTTTCGACGGCCCCCAACCCGGCCGCACGCCCGTTCCGCTTTGCCGGCGGACCTGAAGATTTGGCGCGCGCCACCGATTGTATGGCGGCGGGTATACTGTACGAGGCCGGCGACGACACGCTCGGCGAACGTGCGGTCGCGCAGGTCGTGCTCAATCGCCTGCGCCATCCGGCCTTCCCGAAGACCGTGTGCGGCGTCGTGTTCGAGGGGCAGGACCGCGCCACCGGTTGCCAGTTCAGCTTCAGCTGCGACGGTGCGATCACGCGCTGGCACCCGACCGACGATGCCTGGCGTCGGGCGCGAGACGTGGCCACTGCGTCGTTGTCCGGGGCGGTGTTCAAACAGGTCGGCTATGCCACGCATTACCATACCGACTGGGTCGTGCCGTACTGGCAGTCGAGCCTCGACAAGATCGCCGCAGTGAACACGCATTTGTTCTTCCGCTGGTCCGGCTGGTGGGGCACACCCGCGGCGTTCGGCCGTCACCCGGAAACGGTCGAGCCGGTGATCACACAGCTTGCCGACCTGTCCGACGCGCACAAGACGGGCGCTGCGCTGGCCGAGGCGGATGCCGCACTGGCGGAAGCGTCGATCGCTATGGGGTTTGGCACGGCGGGGTTTGGCACGGCTGCCGAGGGGCGTCTGCGTCCGTGACGCCGCTCGATGGCGATACGATCTTCGTGACGTTGCCGCGCAACCAGAGTGCCGACGGCTTGACCCTGCTTGCGGCCCAGGCGTGCGGCGACAAACCCTTCTGCCGCTACATGGCGTGGACCGACGGCACGAAGATGGCGACCGCGATCCCGCTGGAGCCCGCGCAGACGGCCGCATTGAGTTTCAGCTATTTGCGCGATCGGGCGAGCAACTACGAGCGATCGCTGTGGAACTGCCGTCAGTTCAAGCGCGCGGATCCGACCCAGTGCATGGTGGCGCGGGCGGCGATGACTGCCGTACCACCGCCACCCGCCGTTGCGCCGAACGCGCCTGCCGCGGCCATCGAACTGAACGGCGTTCGGCGGAAACCGAACCCCGCCGCGCCGCCGGTAACGGCAACCCCAGCGTCGGCCGCGCCGATCACCAAGTAGTCCGATCAGGCTCCCCTCCCTGGAAGGGAGGGGTTGAGAGTGGGTCGGCCAGCTGAGTCACTACCGTCTGGAGCTTGCGGAAACCAACCCACCCCTGCCCCTCCCTTTCAGGGAGGGGAGCAAGGGCCCCGATCAAGCCGCCATGAACATCTCGGGCGGAAGCGCCATCAGCGACTCCGCGCCCCCTCGATCTTCCGACGCAGCGCGCCGGCATCCGGCAGGATCCGCTCGGCATAGAAGCGTGCGGTGACCAGCTTGGCGTCGAGAAACGCAGCCTCGCCCTCGCCCGCCGCCTTCAGCTTGGTCGCCGCGACCGCCATCCGCAGCCACATGACGCCGACCGCTACGATCCCCATCAGGTGCATGTAGCTGACCGCGCCGGCACCGACGTTCTCAGGGTTCTTCATGCCGTTCGCCATGAACCACATCGTCGCCGCCTGAAGCTGGCCGTTTGCCTTCTCCAGCGCCTCGGCGAACGCCGCCGTCGCCGGATCGCCCTTCGCCGCCGCGACGTCGTCCGCCACCAGCTTGAAGAACGCCTGGATCCCGCGACCGCCATTCTGCGCGAGCTTGCGCCCGACCAGATCCATCGCCTGCACACCGTTGGTGCCCTCGTAGATCATCGCGATCCGCGCATCGCGGACATACTGCTCCATGCCCCATTCGGCGATGTAGCCGTGGCCGCCATAGACCTGCTGCGCGTTGGTCGCGATCGCATAGCCCATGTCGGTGCCGTAACCCTTGATGACCGGGGTCAGCAGCGAGATCAGGTCGCCGGCGAGCTGACGCTCTTCCTCGCTCTCGGCGTTGTGCTCGAGATCGGCTTGGAGCGCGGTCCACAGGATCAGCGCGCGCAGACCCTCAGTCAGCGACTTGCCCTCCATCAGCATGCGGCGGATGTCGGGGTGCACAAACAGCGTGTCCGCCTTCTCCTGCGGCTCCTTCGGCCCGGTCAGGGCACGACCCTGGCGACGATCCTGCGCATACTGAACCGCGTTCTGGTACGCGACCTCGGCCACGCCCAGCCCCTGAAGCCCGACGCCGAGGCGCGCGGCGTTCATCATGATGAACATCGCCGCGAGGCCCTTCATCTCCTCGCCGACCAGCCAGCCGGTCGCCGAGATCATAGTTCATCACGCAGGTCGAATTTGCGTGGATGCCCATCTTGTGCTCGATCGAGCCGCAGGTGACGCCGTTGCGCGCGCCGAGCGACCCATCCTCGTTCACCATGACCTTCGGCACTACGAACAGCGAAATGCCCTTCGAGCTGTCCGGCGCGCCCGGCGTCTTGGCCAGCACGAGGTGGATGATGTTCTCGGTCAGATCATGCTCGCCCGAAGAGATGAAAATCTTGGTGCCGGTGATCGCGTACGAGCCATCAGCCTGCGGCTCGGCTTTGGTGCGGATCAGGCCGAGATCGGTGCCGCACTGCGGCTCGGTCAGGTTCATCGTCCCGCCCCATTCGCCGGACACCATCTTGGGCACGTACATCGCCTTCTGCGCGTCTGAACCCTTGGCGATCAGCGCGGCGATCGCGCCGTGCGTGAGCCCTGGATACATCGCGAACGCCATGTTCGACGAGATCATGTATTCCTGGAACGCGGTCGACACGACGTGCGGCATCCCCTGCCCGCCATACTCCGGCTGGTTGCCGAGCGTCGCCCAGCCGCTCTCGACATACTGCTTGTACGCCTCCTTGAAGCCGTCCGGCGTCGTTACCGAGCCGTCCTCATGCCGCGTGCAACCCTGCTGATCGCCCGACAGGTTCAGCGGGAACAGGACTTCGGCGACGAACTTGCCGCCCTCTTCGAGCACCGCGTCGACGACGTCAGGCGAGGCCGCATCGAAGCCGGGGAGATTGGAATAGCGTGGCAGGCCAACGACATGCTCGAGGACGAAACGCGTGTCGCGGACGGGGGGCGTATACTGGGGCATGGTTTATCCTTGCGGGGTGTCTTGGGCGCGGCTGGCTTCGAGAAGGGCCACGAAACTGGTGAGTTCATCGATGGCGAGATCGATGTCGCGCTTCTGCGCGGTCAGCAGCGCGATCCGGGCTTGGCTGCGCTCGATCACGACCTGGCGCTGCGCACGGCGACCGTCCCCGAGATCGTAGAGATCGATCATCTCGCAGATCTCGCCGAGGCTGAACCCGACGCGCTTGCCGCGCAGGATCCACGCGAGACGCGCGCGGTCGCGGTGCGAATAGATGCGCTGCGTGCCGCGACGCTCGGGCGCGATCAGCCCCTCGTCCTCGTAGAAGCGCAGCGCGCGCGCAGTCACGTCGAACTCGGCCGACAGGTCGGAGATCGTGAAGCTCTCACGGTCGTGCCGCGGTTCGATTACCGCGTAGGACTCGGGAGAAACCGGGGAAGGAGATGCTCGTGTCGCCATCCCCGAACAAGTAACTCTCGTTTACGTCAACGTCAATTAGCGCAAAGCAACTTCCCGGCAGATGATTGCCCACCCGTTGAGCGCAACGTCGAAGCCTCCGAGCGCGATTCGCTGATCCGATCGACGGTCAGCGCAGCGAGCGAGGCACGGCCGGTGCAGAGCGACTCGCAGGCCTCGGGCATTTCGGCTGGGAAGACGATTCGGTCTCCGTCAAACTTCGCGTCGAATTTGCACGTGCCGAACACGACCTTGAGTGCGTCGCCCGAGCGCTCGACCGTGCCCGACGCGGTACAGCCCTGTGCCTCGCCATAATCGACGCTGACCCCGGTCCGGGCAATCTTGTCCGTCCCGACGACGCAGACCCGGTCGGTATCGCGCGCCCAGGATCCTTGCAGCGGCGCGTTCGGATCCGGCACGATCCCCGCCGTCTCGGCCGCCGCCTCCAGCCGAGCCCCCGCGCTGTCCGCCACGACATTGGACGGCTCTCGCCCACATCCGCCCAACACTAAAGCGAGCAGCAGCGCCCGCCTCATCCAGCTGGCACCAGCTTATCTCCATCGATCCGCCGGAAGAAACAGGTGCGTTCACCGGTATGGCACGCCGGGCCCGCGGCATCGGCGATCACCCACACCGCATCCTGATCGCAATCGATCCGCAGCTCGGCGACGCGCAACACGTTCCCAGACGTCTCGCCCTTCTTCCACAGCTTCTCGCGACTCCGCGACCAGAAATGCGCCTCGCCGGTTGCCTGCGTCTGCGCCAGCGCCTCCGCATTCATATGCGCGACCATCAGCACGTCGCCCGACACGCGGTCGGTGACGACCGCGGTCAGAAGCCCGGCGGAATCGAATTTCGGATCGAGCGTCAGGCCCGTGTCGCGGCTGTGTGTCATGCCCCGGATATACCCGAAACCCGGCGCGATGCGACCAGCGGCACGCAATGTTATTACAAACAGGCGACAAGCCCGCCAACCGCTCGTATAGGGCAGCTTCCGCACGACGTGAGATCCGGCATGCAGACGACCAATCCTTTCGATGACGACAAACTCCGCGAAGAATGCGGGGTGTTCGGCGTCTCCGCCACCGATGGCGCGGCCGCGCTCGTAGCCCTGGGGCTGCACGCGCTGCAGCACCGCGGGCAGGAAGCCGCCGGCATCACGACCTTCGACGGCGCCAATTTCCACACCCACCGCGCGATGGGCCACGTCGCAGGGAATTTCGATCGCGACGACGTGATCCGCGCCCTCCCCGGCACCGTCGCCTGCGGCCATGTCCGCTATTCTACGACCGGCGAGACGGCCTTGCGCAATGTCCAGCCACTCTACGCCGAGCTGTCGACCGGCGGCTTCGCGATCGCGCATAACGGCAATATTTCCAATGCGATGCGGCTGCGGCGCGAGCTCGTCCGGCGCGGTTCGATCTTCCAGTCGACCAGCGATACCGAGACGATCATCCATCTCGTCGCGACGTCCAACTACCGGACGCTGCTCGATCGCTTCATCGATGCGCTGAAGCAGATCGAGGGCGCCTATTCGCTGATCGTGATGACGCCGGAGGGCATGATCGCCTGTCGCGATCCGCTCGGCATCCGTCCGCTCGTGATGGGCAAGCTCGGCGACGCGGTGATCTTTGCCTCCGAGACGGTCGCGCTCGACGTCGTCGGCGCCACCTTCGTCCGCGCGGTCGAGCCGGGCGAACTGGTCATCGTCCAGGGGGCCGAGATACGCTCGATCCGGCCGTTCGCGCCGATGGCGGCGCGGCCGTGCATCTTCGAATGGGTGTATTTCTCGCGGCCCGATTCGATCGTCGACGATCACTCGGTCTATTCGGTGCGGAAGGCGATCGGCGCGCAGCTCGCGATCGAGATCGCCGGTCGATGCGGATCTCGTCATTCCGGTGCCCGATTCGGGGACGCCGGCGGCAATCGGCTATGCGCAGCAGTCGGGCATTCCGTTCGAACTCGGCATCATCCGCTCGCATTATGTCGGCCGCACGTTCATCTCGCCCGGCGACAAGGTCCGCCATCTCGGCGTGAAGCTCAAGCACAACGCCAACCGTGCGCTGATCAAGGGCAAGCGGGTCATCCTGGTCGACGATTCGATCGTCCGCGGCACGACTTCGCTGAAGATCGTCCAGATGATGCGCGAGGCGGGCGCCGCCGAAGTGCACATGCGGATCGCCAGCCCGCCGACGCGGCATTCGTGCTTCTACGGCGTCGATACGCCCGAGCGCGCAAAGCTGCTCGCGGCTAAGCTGGATCTCGGTGGCATGACGGGCTTCATTCACGCCGACAGCCTGAACTTCATCTCGATCGACGGCCTCTACAAGGCGCTCGGCGAGGCGAAGCGCGCGGATGTCCGCCCGAAATACTGCGACGCGTGCTTCACCGGCGACTACCCGACCACGCTGACCGACCATGACGAAGGTTCGGAAGTCGACCAGTTCGCGATGCTCGCCGAACGCGTCATCTGATATCCCCGGAGCGATTATGACGGACAAGCCTCTCGACGGCCGGCTAGCCCTGGTCACCGGTGCGAGCCGCGGCATCGGCGCGGCGACCGCGATCGCGCTGGCGGCCAAGGGCGCACACGTCGTCCTGACGGCGCGCACGCCCGGCGGTCTCGAAGAGGTCGAGGCGACGATCCACGCGGCTGGCGGTTCGGCGACGATCGCCCCGCTGGATCTGGCGGAGAGTGAAGCCATCGGGCGCTTGGCGACCGCGATCGGCGATCGCTGGGATGCGCTCGACATTCTGGTCCTCAATGCTGGCATGCTCGGCTCGCTGTCGTCGGTCCCGGCGATCGATCCGAAGGAAATGGCGCAGGTCCTGACACTCAACGTCAGCGCGCAGGCCGCCCTGATCGCGGCGTTCGATCCGATGCTGAAGAAGGCGAAGTCGGCCCGGGTGATCGGCGTAACCTCCAGCGTCGGCCGCAAGCCCCGCGCGTATTGGGGCCTCTACGGCGCGTCGAAGGCCGCGTTCGAAACGCTGCTCGGCGCGTATGGCGACGAGATGGCGGAGATCAGCGCGATCCGTACCGCGATCGTCGATCCCGGCGCGACCCGGACCAAGATGCGCGCGCGCGCCTATCCGGGCGAGGATCCGAACTCAGTCAAAGAGCCGACGGTGGTAGCGGACCGGATCGTGGCGCTGGCGATCGAAGGCTTCGAACCCGGCCATTTCGAGCGGGTGAACTAACGGGATCCTCCCCCGCCAGGGGAGGTGGCTGGCGCTTGCCAGACGGAGGGGAGGTAAGCGACCACGTAGGCTCCGTGTCCTCCCCTCCGTCGCCTTTGCGCCACCTCCCCTGGCGGGGAGGATTTTAGTGCTTCACCAAAGTAACCTGCGCGACATCGATCCCGCCGCCGAGAAACCCGCCCTCGCAATACATCAGATAGTAGCGCCACAACGCCACGAACCGCGCATCGAACCGCGCCGGCAAGCGCCCCTCCGCGACTGCCGCATCGAACGCCACGCGCCACCGCCGCAACGTCTCAGCATAGTGCAACCCGAACCCGCGCCGATCCTCCCAAACCAACCCACGCGCCTCCGCCAGCGCGCGAAACCGCGGCTCGGACAACAGCATCCCGCCCGGAAACACATAACGCTGGATGAAATCGACACTCCGCGAGTAGGAGTCGAAGATCGCATCGTCGATCGAGATATACTGCAACGCCGCACGCCCGCCGGGCTTCAGCGCGCGCGCGATCGCGTCGAGATACACCGGCCAATATTCCTCGCCGACCGCCTCGACCATCTCGATGCTCGCCACCGCGTCATAGGTGCCGGTGACGTCACGGTAATCGGTCAGCGCCACGCGCACGCCGTCGAGCCCAGCCGCCGCGATCCGGTCGTCGATCTGTCGCTTCTGCTCGACCGACAGGGTGAGCGCATGCACGCCGACCCCCGCCCGCGCCGCCATCTCGGCGAAAGACCCCCAGCCACAACCGATCTCCAGGATCGTATCGCCCGCCCGCGCCCCGGTCCGATCGAGGATCGCACGCAGCTTTCTACCCTGCGCCGCCTCATGCGGTTCGGCATCGTCGAACGGCTCGGCGAAGATCGCGCTCGAATAGGTCAGGCTCGGATCGAGCCACGTCTCGTAGAAATCGTTGCCAAGGTCGTAATGCGCCGCGATGTTCCGGCGCGAGCCGGTCAGGTCGTTCCGCCGCATCCTGTGCCACGCCCGCGCCGCCAACCGCACCACGCCCCTGACCGCGCCGAGCCCCCCAACGACCGCCGGTTGCGCATGAACAGATCGAACAGCGGGACCGGATCGGGGCTCGACCAGTCGCCTGCCGCCCAGCCCTCATACCAGCCGACCGACCCCGCCGTCGCGAGCCGGACCAGCGCGCGCCAACGATGGACGGTGACGACAGGCAAAGGCCCAGGCGCGCATCCGCCGATCAGCCGTCGCGTGCCATCGGGCAATCGCGCGTCGATCCCGCCGCTCTCGAGCCCCGCGTCGATCCGGTCGAGCAATCGGTGGAACACCGGCGCGACGACGCGCGCAACCGGGGAAACCTGCGTGGAGGGCGCATCATCGAAAGCGGGAACGGCAGTCATCGCGGCGCTCCATGCAACAGGGGCCGCGGCTAGGAAAGAGGCGGCGGTCTGGAAACGGCTGGAAGGCGATGCCTGCGTTACGTCAGGACCACAACACGCTCCCCTCCCTGGAAGGGAGGGGTTGGGGATGGGTAGGCCGGTTCGTGCCACTGGTGGTCCATCATGCGGAACCCAACCCACCCCCAGCCCCTCCCTTCCAGGAGGGGAGTAGACGTGGCCCTACCGCGCGTGCCGCCCCGCCTCGAGCGCTCTCTCTCGCCCTTCACGATGCCCGATGATCTTCGCCGGATAGTCACCCGGCCGACACCCGGATTCCTCCGGATCGTGTATCGCCGCCCCGGAGACCTTCGCCAGTTCCGGCACCCACTCCCGGATATAGTCCCCCGCGTCGAACTTCTCCGACTGCGACAACGGCGCCATGATCCGCCCGAACATATTCGAGATCCACCCCGGTCCCGGCCACCCACTGCCAGTTCACCGCATTATTCCCGTAATCCGCATCGACCAGGCAGTCCCAGAACCACCGTTCTCCCTCGCGCCAGTCGATCAGCAAATGCTTCACGAGGAAGCTCGCTGTGATCATCCGCACGCGGTTATGCATCCACCCGGTCGCCCAGAGCTGGCGCATCCCGGCGTCGACGATCGGATAGCCGGTCCTGCCCTCCCGCCACGCCTTGAGGTCCGCATCGGCGGCCTTGCCCGACCGCCAAGGGAGCTTGTCGAACTTCGGCCGCCCGTTCGTATCGCCGTAATCCGGCATCGTCAGTACCACGCCATCGGTGAAATCCCGCCATGCGAGTTCCTTGCGGAACGTCGTCGCGTCGCCGTGCCCGTCGACCGCATGCCACACGGTACGCGGCGATATCTCCCCGAAATGCAGATGCGGCGACAGCCGCGACGTGCCCTCGATCGACGGCATGTTGCGATCGACGTCATACGCCTCGACGATCGGCGCCATCGCCTTCGCATTCTTCAACGCCTGCGCCTCGCCCGGCGTCCAGTCCTTGAACCCCGTCGACCAGTCCGGCTTGGTCGGCAGCAGGTCCCAGTCCTCGAGCTTCTCGCTCTTCGGCCACTTCGACGGCGCCGGGATGGTCCGCGGTACAGGCTCGGGCTCGCCCGGCGGCATCATCTGGTTGAGCGCCTTCCAGAACGACGAATACACCTTGAACTGCCCGCCCGACCCCGTCTTCACGTCCTCGACGCGCGCCAGATGATTGCCGTCATGCAGGCACAATCGATCGCCAAGCGCGGCCTCGGCCTTGCGCCACCACGGCTCGTAATGCCGGATCGCATGCACCTGCCCGGCGCCGGTTTCCTCCATCAGCGCCGTCAGAACCTCGACCGCGTCCCCGCGCCGCAAGATCAGCTTCGATCCCTTGTCGGCCAACGCCTTGCTGAACGCGTCGAGCGTATGATGCAGCCACCAGCGCTGCGCCCCGCCCATCTTCCATTTCCCCGGCGCATCGTCGTCGAGCACATAGACCGGGATCACCGGTCCCGCATGCGCGGTTGCGATGAGCGCGGGTTGATCGTGAAGGCGGAGGTCCTGGCGCAGCCAGAGCAAAGAAGGTGTCGTCATCGCGCGTTCAATGCACCAACCCGCAGTCCGGCGTCACGCGCAGCCGCAAAAGTTTCGCCGAGCGTCATGATCGCGGCGACGTGCCGTTCCGCGATCGCCAGCGCATCCTCGCCGTATCCCCCGCCGACCGTACTCGCGAGCGGCAAGCCCCGCGCGATCGCGAGGCTGCCGACCAGCCGCTCGCGCTGTGCCAGACCGTCCAAGGTCAAAGACAACCGCCCAAGCCGATCGCCATCAAACGGATCCACCCCCGCCTGATACAGGATCAGCTCCGGCCGAAACTCGTCGAGCAACGGCACCAGCGTCGACTCCAGCGTCGCCAGATAAACCTCGTCGCCGACCTTGTCGGGCAGCGGCACGTCGACCGTTGATCGCGCTTTCCGCACCGGGAAATTTTTCTCCGCGTGGATCGAATAGGTCGCGATCTCCGGCCGTCCCGCCAGCAGCGCCGCGGTCCCGTCGCCCTGATGCACGTCGCAATCGACCACTAGCACGCGCGCCACGCGGCGCTCGTCGATCAACCGCGCCGCCGCCACCGCGAGATCGTTGAACACGCAGAACCCGGCGCCGGTATTCGACAGTGCATGATGGCTCCCGCCCGCCGTATTCGCTGCAAACCCGTGCTCCAGCGCGAGGCAGGCCGCGAGCCACGTCCCGTGCGGCACGATCGCCGCGCGCGATGCCACCGCCTCCGTCACCGGGAACCCGATCCGCCGCTCCTTCTCCTTCGGCACGTCCGCGCGAAGCACCTCGGCGACATAATCCTCGTCATGCACCGCCTCTAGCCACGCAGTCGGCGTCGTCTCGGCGCGATGCCATGCGACGGCATCGCCTTTGTCGAGCAGCAGGTCGCGGATCAGCCCGTTCTTGTTCCAACGGTAGGTCGAACGCGCAGGCGCTGGCGTGACATAGTCGGGATGGTGGACGACATGGATCATGCTCCGTAGGTAGGAGCGCGATGCCCGAGACCCAAGCTGCCCGAGCCCCAAGTACCTGCGTTGCGGAGACTATTTTGACCGACGTTTCGACCCTCCCCTACCGTCCCTGCGCCGGCATCATGCTGATCAACGCCGAGGGCAAGGTCTTCGTCGGCCAGCGCAATGATTCGCCGCTGGAGGCATGGCAGATGCCGCAGGGCGGGATCGATCCCGGCGAGGACGCCGAAGCCGCCGCGCTGCGCGAACTCGGCGAGGAAACCGGAGTCACGCCCGACAAGGTCGAACTGATTGCGGAGGCCGCCGGCGAGTTCGTCTACGACCTCCCCCAGAACTGCTCGGCAAGGTCTGGAAGGGCAAATGGCGCGGCCAGACGCAGCGCTGGTTCCTGTA
The DNA here is from genome assembly GCF_979253035.1 of Sphingomonas sp. AC411. Lineage (NCBI taxonomy): Bacteria > Pseudomonadati > Pseudomonadota > Alphaproteobacteria > Sphingomonadales > Sphingomonadaceae > Sphingomonas > Sphingomonas sp. AC411. The sequence continues at coordinate 1,172,554 of NZ_CEEDAQ010000001.1, forward strand.
CCGCTTCCTCGGCACCGACGCCGACGTGAACATCGCCACCGAGCACGAGGAATTCCGTGCATGGCGCTGGAGCGATCCCGCCGACCTGCCGCGGCTGATCGTGCCGTTCAAGAAGGCGCTCTACGAACAGGTACTCGCCGCCTTCGCGCCACATCTCGGCGCAACCGGCCAGCGCTGAGCAGTTCCCAATATGCTGCACTGCCGCTACGGAACGGCTGTGCTTCGCTTATCCCTTCTCCTTCTCGCCCCGCTGCTGCTGGCGAACGCGCCCGATCCGCAATCGGTGATGATCCCAGAAACGATCCGCGCGATGCTCGATGCGGCGCTGGAGTCGGGGAACGAGGCGGACGTCAACACGGTCGCAAAATACGCTCGCGCCGCCGATCCGCTCAGCGGCGACGCGGTGTTGGCGATCGCCGAGAAGTGGAAGGCCGACCGCGCAGCGCAGCGCACACAGGTTATCCGCCAGGCGAGCTTTCTCGACTTGTGGAGCGGTAAGGCGGAGGTCGGCGGCTATCTGACGACGGGCAATTCCGACACCGCGGGCGGGACGGCGGTGCTGGACCTGAACCGCGAAGGTCTTCGCTGGCGGCATAAGTTCCATGCGCAGGCCGACTATCAGTCGAACCTCAACATCACCACGCGCGAGCATTACCTCGCTTCGTACGAACCCAATTACAAGGTCGACGATCGCGCGTATATCTACGGCGTCGCCCAGTATGAAAGCGACCGCTTCCTGGGCTATTTCAACCGTTACTCGACGTCGGTCGGTGCCGGCTACAGCGTAATCAAGACCGCGGGCACTAAACTCGATCTCGAATTGGGGCCTGCGTATCGCGATACCGAGTTCACCGACAATACCGTGCAAAGCAGCATCGCGGCACGTGGCACCGCGAACTTCAGCATCCGCATTCTCAGCGGACTGTCGGTCAGCCAGGTCGCGTCCGCCTATGTGCAGCGCTACAACAGCACGCTCAGCGGTACGACGTCGCTCAACGCAAAGCTGATCGGGCCGCTATCCGCCGCGCTGTCATACAGCGTCCAGTATGAAAGCGAACCGCCGGTCGGCTCGGTTTCGACCGACACCACCAGCCGCGCATCGCTGGTCTACAGCTTCTGACGCTGTTCCCACGCGCGCCCGGCCTCGCTAGGGTTAGGCGATGAGGGGACTTTCAACGATAGAGCGCGATGCCGTCGACACGGCGAGCGCTGCACCCATGTTGGCCCAGGTCGAGACGTGGGCCGCTATCAACAGCGGCACGCGCAATCTGACGGGGCTCGCGACGATGGCGGGATTGCTCGGCGATGCGTTCGCGAGCCTGCCGGGCGAGATCACGATGGTCGAGCCGACCCCGGTCGACAGCGTTGGTGCGCAAGGCGTGGTCTCGGCGATCGAGCACGGCAAGCACCTGCATCTCGTCGTGCGTCCCGACGCGCCGGTCCGCATGCTGTTCACCGGGCACATGGATACGGTCTACCCGGTCGATCACGCGTTCCAATCGCTCCAGTGGCTCGAAGACGGCCGGCTGAATGGCCCCGGCGTCGCCGACATGAAGGGTGGCCTCGCCGTCATGCTGGCGGCGCTCCGGGCGGTCGAAGCCAGCCCCTCGCCGCCCGGATCGGCTATGACGTGGTCATCAACTCGGACGAAGAGACCGGCTCCTTCTCCTCGGCCGCGCTGCTGGCCCGCGCCGCGCACGGCAAGGTCGCCGCGCTGACCTACGAACCGGCGCTTGCCGACGGTACGCTCGCCGGTGCGCGTGGCGGCACGGAAACTTCTCGATCATCGTCCATGGCCGCAGCGCGCATGCTGGTCGCAACCCGGAGGACGGCCGCAACGCGCTGGTCGCAGCGGCCGACATCGCGGTGCGCCTGTCGAAGGTGCGCGGGCCCCGCCTCGCCGTGAACCCGGCACGGATCGAGGGCGGCGGCCCGAACAACGTCGTGCCCGACCTCGCCATCCTGCGCATCAACTTCCGCCCCGCGACGCTCGACGAGATCACGCGCGCACAGTCGCATATCGACTCCGCCGTCGCGATGGTCACTGCCGAGCATGACGTCCGCATCGAGGTCCATGGCAGCTTCAATCGCCCCCGAAGCCGATCGACCCGGGCGCCGCGCGGCTGTTCGATCTGGTCAAGGCATCGGGTGCGGACCTCGGCCTCGACATCGCCTGGAAGGCGACCGGCGGCGTTTGCGACGGCAACAACATCGCCGCCGCCGGCGTGCCGGTCGTCGACACGATGGGCGTTCGCGGTGGCGCGATCCATTCGACCGACGAATTCATGATCCCCGACAGCCTGGCCGAGCGCGGGGCGCTGTCGGCCGTCACCATTTTGCGTATCGCGGAGGGCCGCTTGTGAGCTTCAGGATTCGAGCCGCGGTCGATGCCGATCTCCAGCATCTCTACGAAATGGCCAAGCTCACCGGTGGCGGCTTCACTAACCTGCCGCCCGACCGACGCGCGCTGACCGCCAAGCTCGAACGCAGCCACGCCGCCTTCGCGCGCACCGATGGCCCGGTCCAGGACGAGCTGTTCGTCCTCATCCTCGAAAACATCGAGACGCAGGAGGTGCGCGGCACCTGCCAGATCTTCACGCAGGTGGGACAGAGCTACCCGTTCTACAGCTACCGGATCGGCCAGCTCACCCAGCATAGCCGCGAACTGAACCGCACTTTCCGCGCGGACATGCTGACCCTCGCCACCGACCTCGAAGGCGCGAGCGAAGTCGGGGGCTGTTCCTCCATCCCGGCGAACGCGCCGGTGGCCTCGGGCTGCTGCTCGCACGAAGCCGCTACCTCTTCATCAAGATGCACCGCGCGCGCTTCGCGGACCGGATCCTCGCCGAACTGCGCGGCGTGATCGACGAGGCCGGCGGCTCACCGTTCTGGGACGGCCTCGCGGGCCGCTTCTTCGGGATGAATTTCCAGGACGCGGACCAGTTCAATGCGATCAACGGCCACCAGTTCATCGCCGACCTGATGCCGAAACATCCGATCTACACCGCGATGCTGACCGAGAGCGCACGCGCGGCGATCGGCCTGCCGCATCCTTCGGGTCGCGCAGCCATGCGGATGCTGGAGAACGAAGGCTTCGCGTTCGAGAATTACGTCGACATCTTCGACGGCGGCCCGACCATGACCGCACGCACCGATCAGGTCCGGTCTATCGCCGACGCGCGGACCAGCAGCGTGGTGGCGATCGACGGTGACGACGGCAAAGACGCCTTGGTTGCGGCAGGCCATCTCGCCGACTTCCGCGCGGCGTTCGGCAAGGTTCGCGAGACCGACGACGGCGTCGTGCTAGCCGAGGCTTGCGCGCGCGCCCTGGACGTCCGCGAAGCCGACCGCGTCACCCATGTGCCGCGTCTCTGACAGCCAGAAATCCGCACTCGATCGTCGGGTTAATTTACAGTTAACCACGCCGGCACCGACCGAAACCGCGCAGAACCGCCACTGGTACGTATCTTGCTGAGATGCCCGCCATGTGGACCCGCTTTACTCGCCTGTTCGTCATCAAGACCAAGTTCGAGGCTTTCCTCGTGATCTACGGCCTCGGCCTCGGCGCAGTGGAGCGTGGGATGCACTATCTCCAGCAATACCCCGGATATGGCGGCTGGCTCCTGTTCGCGGCGTGCCCGATCGCCGTTTTCATGGCGGGCGGCCGGATCATCGATTCGGTTTCCCATACCCGCGACGATTGAGTTCGGGCGCTAGATCTTCTGCTGGGCGAGATGCAGGTACCGGCTGGAAAAATCGGCGAGTTCGCGCAACGCGTCCCATTGGGGAAAGCTGATCCTGCGCCGGTTACGGCTGATCAGGCCATCGGCTTCGAGCGACTTGATCGTTCGGTTCACATGTACCGCGGTCAGGCCCAGTGCATCGCCAAGCTGTTCCTGGCTCATCGGCAATTCGTAATCGCCCGCTCCGGTCAGCCCCTGCATGTCGAGACGGATGGCGAATTCGCATAGGAAATGCGCCAGTCGCGACCGCGCATCGCGGCGCCCGATGTTCAGGATCCATTCGCGAAAGATCGACCCCTCCACCAATGTGTTGACGAAGATCGCATTGCCGATCGAAGCACGTTTGCGGGCCAGGTCACGCAACGCCGTCCTGGGGATCGTTGCGACCTCCGCGCGGGTCAGCGTCTGGACGTTGTGGTCGGCGACGTCGAGGAACAAATGCTGGAAATCGAGCGCATCGCCCGGGATATGCAGCGAGACGATCTGGCGCATCCCCGAACCCGTCAGCTTCTGGCGATAGGCGAACCCGGACAACAGCACCGCACATTGCTCCGGCGCGTCGCCCTCGCGAACCAGATACGAGGACGGCTCGTAGGTGCGGAGCGTATAGGGCAGCGCGAGCAATGCCGCACGGTCGTCTGCGTTCAGCGTCGCATGGGTTTCGAGCTTGCGCACCATCAGGGCCAAGGGACTGGATGTCGAGATCATAGCGTATTCCCGCAAATATCGGGGCGGGAGCACATGCATCTCTCGGTCGTCAGGGCCCAAAAAACGGCTAACGATGAACGGCAATAACATAGTCCGAACAAAGGCGTTTAGATATATGTCAGCACTGAACCGCAAACATGGATCAGGATTTAAGTGTAAATTTCAGTTCAGACGTGCCCGATATCGAGCACGCGGTCATCCGGATCACCTAACCAACGTATAAATCAAGCATTCGTTGTCAGATCGCGAGTGATGCAGGCGCCATCGGCAGGGAATCCTTGATGATTCGACGACCGACTTCGACCTGCGATCCGATTTTGACGAGCGCGGTCTGAAGGTTATCGATACAGTCACTGAGTTTTGCGCCGAGCAACGCATTATCCCCTCGTCGGCGATTCGAAGCGCTTCTTCGATAAGAAAAACCATCGATTTCAGCCGCGCGATCGTTTGCACCTTGCTATGCATAGAACCCCCCAATATTGCGTCATCTACCTATGCTCGCGATTAGAGCGAAAAGCCAATTGCAATCGAGGAAGGTTCGGCGTCTTCGATTGCATGCCGCTACGGACGCGGCGGTCCTTTCCAGCGCTGGACGAGGCCTGCCATCACCAGATCGACCGAATCCATCTCAGCGGCGATGCGCTGATGGAGAAACCCCGCGGCATCCCGGAACCGGCGGGCCAATGCGTTGTCCGGCACGATCCCGAGCCCGACCTCGTTCGACACCACGATGATCCGCCCTTCGAGCCGACCGATCGCATCCAGCAGCGCATCGGTCCGCGCCGCGATCGGCGCATCGTCGAGCAGCAGGTTGGATACCCACAAGGTCAGGCAATCGACGAGCAGGACGGTATCGATCGCGTCGGCGGCAAGCAGGGCGTCGGGCAGCGCCAGCGGTGCCTCGATGGTCTCCCACCGGTCGTCGCGATCGGCGCGGTGGCGCGCGATCCGATCGGTCATCTCGCCATCGAACGCCTGTGCGGTCGCGACATAGACGAGCTTGAGTTGCTGGGCCGTCGCGATCGCCTCGGCGGTTTGCTGCGCATGACGGCTCTTGCCCGAGCGCGCGCCACCGAGCACGAACAGGCTCTTACCGAACGCCGCTCCAACTGATTGCACCATGTCATGTCCTTCGTGCTTGCGGCCGCCACCCGGAATGACGATGACGCCGCGAAGATCAAGCAAAAGCCCATGGGACTGACGACGGAATGAAGGCCCTGCGCATCCATGGTGGACGGATCGACATCGCCGCCACCTGCTATCCGGGTGCGCCTCAGCCGTGGCTCGATCTGTCGACCGGCATTAATCCATGCCCCTGGCCCGCCGACCGCGCGCCACCGGTCGATCTGCAACAACTACCCTCCCCGGCCGCCATCCGCGATCTCGAAGCGGCCGCGGCGGCGATGTTCGGCGCCAGCGTGGATCGGGTCGTCGCCTTGCCGGGCAGCGAGATCGGCCTTCGCGCGCTCGATAGCCTCGACCTGCCGTCGCCGGTCCGCTTCGTCACGCCCAGCTACTCCACGCATGAGGATGCGATCGGGGGTGCGACACCGATCCCGCGCGACGCGATCGACACCGATCCGCGACGGCACGCTCCTGTTGGCCAACCCGAACAATCCCGACGGTGCCCTCGATACGCCCGATCGACTGTTGCGGATCGCCCGGTGCGGCACGTGGCTGGTCGTCGACGAAGCCTTTGCCGATATCGCACCGGCGTTCAGCCTCGTCCCGCGTCTCGATCCCGACGACCGGGCGATCATATTCCGTTCGTTCGGCAAGTTCTTCGGGCTCGCGGGCGTGCGACTGGGCTTCATGATCGCGCCGCCCGTGCAGGCGGAAGCGATGCGGCGTCGTTTGGGCAGTTGGCCCGTCTCCGCGCTCGCGGTCGCCTACGGCACGGCGGCCTACCGGGATACCGCGTGGATCGCGGAGGCTCGGCGATCAATCGTCGCGCGCGCCGGCCGGCTTGACACGCTGCTCGGCCGGCACGGTCTGCAAAGCCTCGGCGCGTGCCCGTTGTTCCGGCTGGTGGAAAGCGACGATGCCCCAGCGGTTTTCGAACGCCTCGCGCGATCGGGTATCCTCACGCGTCCGTTCGATCATGCGCCGCGCTGGCTCCGCTTCGGCGTGCCGGGGGACGACGCCGCATTCGACCGCCTCGACCGGGCTCTTGCCGATGGCTGAGCCGATCGCAGCGCTGGCGATCCTGGTGGACGTGGTGATCGGCTGGCCGCCGGCGCTTTATGCCCGGATCGGTCATCCGGTCGGCGGGTTCGCGCGCGTGATCGGCTGGGCGGAGACGCGCTGGAATATCCCCGCCGCATCGAGCGCCCATCGTCGCGCCGCAGGAATCGCGACATTGGCCTTGGTCGTCGCCATCGCGATTGGAGTGGCGTGGGCGACGACGCTGCTCGCCCGTCACGCGCTGGGCTCGGCGGCATGGATCGCGATCGGCCTCATGGCCGCGCCGGGGCTAGCGATCCGCAGCCTGTACGATCATGTCGTTCCGGTGGCACGTGCGCTGGCCGCGAGCGATCTCGAGACTGGCCGCGCGCGCGTCGCGATGATCGTGGGCCGTGACGTCGCCTCGCTCGACGAAGCCGGCGTCGCACGCGCAGCGATCGAGAGCCTTGCCGAGCGTGTGTGACGGCGTCGTCGCACCGCTGTTCTGGCTGCTCGTCGCGGGGCTGCCGGGACTGTGGGCCTACAAGGCGATCAACACGGCCGATAGTCTGATCGGGCATCGCGAGGAACGTTGGCGCGCGTTCGGCTGGGCGGCAGCGCGGATCGATGATGTCGCGAACCTGATCCCCGCGCGGCTCAGCGGCGTGCTGCTGTGCCTTGCCGGGCTCGGCGGATGGCGGACGATGTGGCGCGACGCGGGGAATCACGCGTCGCCCAACGCTCGGCTGGCCCGAAGCGGCGATGGCCGGCGCGCTCGGCCTGCGGCTGGCCGGGCCGATCGCCTATGACGGGGTCAGCGTCGCCAAGCCGTATATCGGTGACGGCCGTGCCGACGCGACCGCCGTCGATCTTCGCGCCGCGCTCGGCATCTGTCGCCGGGCGTGCGCGCTGCTGTTCGTCATCGTCGGAGGGATCGCATGGGCGCTCTGATGCTTCAGGGGACCGGCTCGGACGTCGGCAAGTCGGTGCTGGTCGCGGGGCTATGCCGCGCGTTCGCCAATCGCGGGCTGTCGGTTCGCCCGTTCAAGCCACAGAATATGTCGAACAACGCCGCCGTCACCGCCGATGGCGGCGAGATCGGCCGCGCGCAGGCGACGCAGGCGATCGCCTGCCGGGTCGAACCCAGCGTCGACATGAACCCGGTGCTGCTCAAGCCTCAGGGCGACCGCACCTCGCAACTGATCGTCCGCGGGCAGGTGCGCGGCACGCTTCGCCGCAGCGCGCTGGCGCGAGGGACGCGAGGGATTACTGGTCGACGTGCTCGACAGCTTTGAGAGGCTGTCGGCAGGCTGCGATCTCGTCGTCGTCGAAGGCGCGGGCAGCCCGGCGGAGATCAACCTGCGCGCCGGCGACATCGCCAACATGGGGTTCGCGCGGGCTGCCGACGTCCCCGTGGTGCTGGTCGGCGACATCGACCGCGGCGGCGTGATCGCGGCGATCGTCGGCACGCGCGCGGTGATCGATCCGGCAGATGCGGCGATGATCCACGGCTTCCTGATCAACAAGTTCCGCGGCGACCCGGCGCTGTTCGACGACGGCTATCGCGCGATCGAAGCGCGGAGCGGATGGCGCGGCTACGGCGTCGTGCCGTGGCTGGCCGACGCGGTACGGTTGCCGAGCGAGGACGCAGTGATCCTCGAACGCCCCGCCGCCAGTGCCCAACGCCGCGTCACGATCGCCTGCCCGATCACGCCGCGGATCGCCAATTTCGACGACCTCGATCCGCTTCGGCTCGAGCCCGGTGTCGCGTTGGTGATGGTGCCGCCGGGCACACCGATCCCGGAGGTCGACATGATCGTGCTCGCGGGATCGAAGGCGACGATCCCCGACCTCGCCTTCGTTCGCGCGCAAGGCTGGGACATCGATATCCGCGCGCATCACCGCCGTGGCAAACCGGTGCTCGGGCTCTGCGGCGGCTATCAGATGCTCGGTCGCAGCATCGCCGACCCTGACGGGATCGAGGGCCGGCGGGGCGCGTCGACGGGCTCGGGTTGCTCGACATCGACACGGTCCTCACCGGCCGCAAGACGCTGGAAAGGGTGCGCGGCCGGACGCAGGGCGCGGCGTTCGAGGGCTATGAGATGCACATGGGTGCTACCACCGGCCCCGCGACCGCACGCCCGGCCGGCCACCGCGCCGATGGCAGCCCCGAAGGCGCGACGAGTGCAGACGGGCTGGTGTCGGGCAGCTACGTCCACGGCCTGCTCGCGCTCGCGGAGCAACGCGCGGCGTGGCTTGCGCGGCTCGGCGTCGCGTCCAGCGGACCCGATCATAGCGCGTCGATCGATGCCGCGCTCGATGCGATCGCCGCAACGCTCGAGCGGCATGTCGATCTCGATGCGCTACTTGCGCTAAGCGAGCGCGCCGGCCATCGCCAACGCGACTAGCAGCCCGATCTCGACGATTTCGATTCCCGCGCCATGCGCGTCGCCGGTCACGCCGCCGAGCGTCTGCCGGAACCATGCCGCGACGCCGAGCACGAGCAGCGGGAAGGCGATGAGCGCCGGCTCCCCAACTGCGGTGAGCGCGAGCAGCAGGCCCCATCCCAGCAGATCGCGCGCGCGTACCGCGCCGACAACCGCAGCGCCGAGCCCGCTGGGCCGCAGTGGCGGCAACAGTCTCGCCCATGCCAGCGGCCCCATCCTCGCCGCGAACGGCACAAGGACCAGCCCCAATCCACCCCTACGGCATGCAGCAGCACGAGCTTGGCGAGCATCTGACCGGCGATCGCGACGACGCCGAAGCTCCCGATATGCGGATCGGCCATGACAGCAAGCAGGCGCGTCCGATCGCCATGCGCTGCGCCCAGCCCGTCGGCGAGGTCGGCAAGCCCGTCGAGATGCAGCGCCCCCGTCACCGCGATCCAGGTCAGCAGGGCAGCACAGGCCCCCATCCACGGATCGACCAGCGCACCCAGCCATCCGGCCGCAGCGACGATCAGGCCGATCACGAGACCGACGATAGGGTAGAACCGGATCGCCGCGGCGAAATCCGCTGGCCCCATTTCGACCCGCGGCATCGGCAGGCGGGTCAGAAAGCCGAACGCGATGATCAGCCCTTTCACGTAGCCAGCCCGACGATCTGCACGGTCCGCGTCGGGCCCGGCCAGATGCGCAGCGAGGCCAGCGCGGCATAGGGCAGGTCGAACGCCCAGATCTGCCGTCGATCGAACCCGCACAATTCCGCGAGCGCCGCCCGGATCGCGCCGCCATGCGTCACCACCAATGTCGAAACCGGCGGCATCGCGGTCAACGCCTTCGCGACCCGGTCCTGCAACGCGGACCAGCGTTCGCCATCCGGCGGTGGTGACGCATCGGGATCGTCGTAGAATGCGGCCAACTCGGCGGGGTATATCTCGGCTGGGCTCAAACCGTCCCAGGTGCCGAAGTCGAGTTCCCGCCAGCGTGGATCGACCTCGACCGAAACGCCGCGCGGCTCACCGATCGCCGCCGCACAGACACGCGCGCGAACCAGATCGGACGCTGCGATCCGTTCCGCCGCGATGCCCTCCGCGCGTGCGACGCAGGCGGCGATCCCCGCCTCGGTCGCCGGGTCGTCGGTCCGTCCGAGCATTCGCCCCGCCACTTCGGGCGCCCCGTGCCGCATCAGGTGCAGCATGTACGCGCTCACGCCGCCGAAACGCCCGCCTCGGCGAACGTCGCCATCTCGGCATGCACGGCCAGCGCGGCTCGAACCAGCAATGTCGCGGTCGCAGCGCCGCTGCCCTCGCCCAGCCGCATCCCGAGCGACAGCAATGGTTCGATGCCCATTCGCTCAAGCAGAAGACGATGCCCCGGCTCGGCCGACACGTGCCCGGCAAGGCAATGCGCGAGAATGTCGGGGCACGCCGCCGCCAACGGCGCCATGGCCGCACAGCAGATAAACCCATCGAGCATCACCGGCAGGCCCGCCAGTCGCGCGGCAACCACCGCACCTGCAATCGCTGCCAGTTCGCGTCCGCCGAGCCGCCGCAAGATCTCGAACGGTGTGGTCAGCGCGTCCCGGTGCAGCGCGACCCCAGCTTCGACGACGGCGATCTTCCGTGCGATGCCCTCGCCATCGACGCCGGTACCCGGCCCTACCCAGTCGCTCGCCGACCCGCCGAAGCTCGCCAGACACAGCGCCGCGGCGGTCGTCGAATTGCCGATCCCCATCTCGCCGAGCACCACCAAGTCCGGCGCATCCGCGACCGCTGCCGCGCCAGCGTTGATCGCGCCGAGGCACTCCTCCTCCGACATCGCCGGGGCTTCGGTGAAGTCTGCGGTCGGCCGGTCGAGATCGAGCGATACGATCTTCAGCTCAAGGCCCGCCGCCCGCGACAGAGCGTTGATAGCCGCGCCGCCATGCTCGAAATTGGCGACCATCTGCGCGGTCACCGACCCGGGGAACGCGCTGACACCCCGCGCCACGATGCCGTGGTTGCCCGCGAACACAACCGCGCTACTGCGATCGAGCCGCGGCAGCGGGTTGCCTTGCCATCCGGCCATGAAGACCGCGATATCCTCCAGCCGTCCGAGCGAGCCCGGCGGCTTGGTCAGTTCCCCCTGCCGGGCGATCGCCGCGGATCGCGCCGTCGCGTCCGCCTGCGGCAAGCCGCGCAAGGCCGCCAGAAACGCGGCGGGCGTCGCGAATGCGGTCATTCGACGACAAACCCGGCGGGCGGCGTGCGGGTGATGAAATGGCCTTTCACGCCTTGCGGCCATTGCTTGAACGGCACCTGCCCGAACGCGCTCTCGCCGTAGAGCCGCGCGTAATCGAGGATCGCGCGCGCGGAATCCTCGGTCGGTTCGAACCGGCCGAGCACATAGCCGACCTTGGCGGGTGCGCGCAGGTGGATCGTGCAGAAATCCTGGCACGCGAACAGGCACGGCATCTCCTGCACCGCGACGTCGGCATAGGCCGGATCGCTTGCCTGCACCGTCTTCAGCGCCTGCGCGAGCCGCGCGCCGCCGCGCTGGCCCTGCTCGTCATCTCGCGCGTCGACGGAATGGCGGCATGTGTTGCACGCGACCACCGCGACGCCGTCTTCGACCGGCTTCAGCATGTCCGTTCCCGGACGGTAGTAACATGATGTGAACTTGGCATAGTTACCCCTTCGGACAGTCGATCCCGCATCGCGCGAGGGGCAAAAGGCGCACGCCTCCAGCCTCCGCGCGACGCGAAGCGATGTCGTCGCTCGGGGTGTTACCCGTCCGTTCGGCGCACCCTGGCCGGACGAAAGACGACCGCGACGGGCAGGTCTCCTGGCTCGCGGGTCAACGCCGTCCGCGCCGCCTTCTCGGGAGTATCCCAATCGGCATGAGGCACGATGGCTCGCCGCGTACAGTTGCAGGGGCAGCCGGGTGTTTCCGTTCCCATTTTCATTTCCCTACGCGTTGCCGCATCGGGAAAACCTGTCGCAGATCGAGCGATACGCGGGCGGTGCGTCGCGTGCAATACACGCCATCTCACCAAACCCTCCGTCATGCCGGGCTCGTTCCGGCATCCACCGTTTCCCAGGCTCGACAGGTTGGATTGCGCGGGACGGTGGCCCCCGGAACAGGTTCGGGGTGACGGAATGGGTGCCGTGCCGAAGCGTCAGAACTCCACGCCGGCCTGCGCCTTAATCCCGGACCGGAACGGATGCTTCACCTGCGTCATCTCGGTTACCAGATCCGCCCGCTCGATCAGTGCATCCGGCGCGTTCCGCCCCGTCACCACGACATGCGTCATCTCGGGCTTGGCCGACAGCACCGCCAGCACCTCGTCGACCGGCAGATACTCATACCGCAACACGATGTTCAGCTCGTCCGCCACGACCATCGCATAAGTCGGATCCGCGATCATCCGCTTGACCTCGTCCCACGCCTCGCGCGCCACCGCGATATCGCGCGCACGATCCTGCGTATCCCAGGTGAACCCCTCGCCCATCGGCTTGAATTCGCACAGGTCCGGGAACGCATCGAAGATCGCCTTCTCGCCGGTCGCCATCGCACCCTTGACGAACTGCACCACGCCGACTTTCCGCCCGTGCCCGATCATCCGCACCGCCATGCCGAACGCGGCGGTCGACTTGCCCTTGCCCTTGCCGGTGTGGACGATGATCAGCCCCTTCTCGATCGTCTTGCTCGCGACGATCTTATCGTGGACCTCCTTGCGCTTCGCGCTCTTCGCATTCTGCTCGTCGTCGGTCCGCATGATCATGTCCTCTCGCGCTCGCGCCCAGTACTGCCGATGGCGGATCGCGCCGCGCGGCGCTAGAGGAGCGGGCATGCTCCGCATCACCGATCTCAAGCTCCCGCTCAACCACGCCGACGAAGCGCTCCCCGCCGCGATCCGCGACCGGCTGCGCGTCACGCCGCGCGACCTGATCCGCTACACCATCGCGAGGCGGGCGCACGATGCCCGCGACAAGATGGACATCCAGCTCGTCTATTCGGTCGACGTCACGCTGAAGAACGAAGACACCGTCCTCACCCGCTTCCGGAAAGATCGCCACGTCCAGCGTACGCCGGATACAGGGTACCGCTTCGTCACCAAGGGCGGCCCGAGCTACACCGGCCCCCGCCCGGTGGTCGTCGGCGCCGGACCGTGCGGCCTGTTCGGCGGCCTGATCCTCGCGCAGATGGGCTTCCGCCCGATCATTCTCGACCAGCGGCAAGGTCGTCCGCGAGCGGACCAAGGACACCTGGGGCCTCTGGCGCAAGAGCGTCCTCAACCCCGAATCCAACGTCCAGTTCGGCGAGGGCGGCGCCGGCACCTTCTCCGACGGCAAGCTCTGGAGCCAGATCAAGGACCCGCGCCATCTCGGCCGGAAAGTCCTGACCGAGTTCGTCAAGGCCGGCGCGCCACCCGAGATCCTCACCGAAGCGCACCCGCATATCGGCACATTCCGCCTCGTAACGATGGTCGAGAGCATGCGCGAGACGATCGAGGCGCTCGGCGGCGAATACCGTTTCTCGACCCGCGTCGACGGTCTCGACATCGTCGAGGAGGCCGGCACTCGGCAATTACGCGGCGTCCACCTGAGCAACGGCGACTATCTCGAAGCCAACCACGTCGTCTTCGCGGTCGGCCACAGCGCTCGCGACACGTTCGAGATGCTCCACGCGAAGGGCGTCCACGTCGAGGCGAAACCCTTCTCGATCGGCGTGCGCATCGAGCACCCGCAATCGTGGATCGACGAAGCGCGCTTCGGCCCGTGCGCGGGCCATCCCGATCTCGGCGCGGCCGCGTACAGCCTGTCGCACCACTGCAAGAACGGGCGGACGGTCTACAGCTTCTGCATGTGCCTGGGCGGCACGGTCGTCGCCGCGACCTCCGAAGAGGGCCGCGTCGCTACCAATGGCATGAGCCAGTATTCGCGCAACGAACGCAACGCGAACTCGGGGATTGTCATCGGCATCGACCCCGAGCGCGATTATCCCGGCCATCCGCTGGCGGGGATCGAGTTGCAACGCCACTGGGAATCTACGCGCCTATGTCGCCGGCGGCTCGAACTACAAGGCGCCCGCGCAACGCATCGGCGACCTGCTCGCTGGGCGCACGTCAACGGCGCTCGGCTCGGTGATCCCGTCGTACAAGCCGGGCGTGCACATGACCGACCTCGCCGAATGCCTGCCCGAGTTCGCCATCACCGCATTGCGCGAGGCGCTACCGGCGTTCGGCCGCGAGATCCCCGGTTACGATCATCCTGACGCCGTTCTGACCGGGGTGGAGACGCGCACCTCCTCCCCAGTGAGAATCACACGCGGCGACGATTTCGTCAGCCTCAACACCGCCGGCCTGTTCCCGGCGGGCGAAGGCGCTGGCTATGCAGGCGGGATACTCTCGGCAGCGGTCGACGGCATCAAGGTCGCGGAAGCGGTCGCGTTGAGCTTGATGGCCTGATTGCCAGGATCAACTTTCAGATTACGGCCCCGGCGAAAGCCGGGGCTCAAGTGGGGAAAGTCGTTGGCGACGGCTGCACTCCGTTACTGCAACCTCTCCATCTGGGCCCCGGCCTTTGCCGGGTGGTTATCGTGGTTGATCGCGATCGCCAAAGAACCGTCCGCGAAGACGAACAAGTCACTTCTTCTGGTCAGGCCTCGTCTTGATCAGCCAGGCCCGCGGCAACCCCGTCGGCTTCGCCACCCCGTCCAGCCGTCGCGCGCTGACCAGCGTGACGCGCTTCAGGATCATCTGGTCCTTGAACGCGTCCATTCCACCGCCGGTCGGCTTTGCAAGGATACGTTTCACCACGTCCATCCCCCGACGACGTGCCCGAACGCCGCATAGCCCGGATAGCCCGCGCGCGCGTCCATCGCCGGCGCCGGGCCGACCGTTATGAAGAAATTGCCGCCCGCCGACGCCGGGGTCATCCCGCGCGCCATCGAGATCGTCGCGTTGAGATGCTTGATTCCGGTCATCGCGGTCGTCTCGAGCGGGAACGGCGGCAGGATGCGGCGGGCGTCGGTGCGGATCCCCCTGGATGAAGCCAAGCTTCGGCGACGATTTCTGACGGCTCGCGCGGTAGAAGTCGGTCCCGTCGAACCGCCCGTCATCGACATAGGCCAGAAAATTCGCGGTCGTCTTCGGCGCATGGCGGGTGTCGAGTGCCAGCAGTATCGGCCCCTCCGACGTCACGAAGCGGACACGGACGATGCCGGGTTTCGGTCCTGCTCGGTTCGCCTGCTGCGCGGATCCCGCCGTGGCGAGCGCCGCAACGGCCATCAGCCCCATCATCACACGCCGCATGTTCGCTTACTCACGCCTTTACCGATGAGGGTCGGCTAGCGGTCGGGGTCGGGTGAAGCAAGCGAGGGTGATCGGGTGTGAGGTTGGATCGACGGTCGTTGCCGCGTTGAGCAACACCACCCCGGCGCAGGCCGGGGCCCAATGGGGACGGCAATAACAAAGTATCGCCCGCCATTACTGCGGCCTTGCCGATTGGGCCCCGGCCTCCGCCGGGGTGGTGGTACACGCGGATAAACCGACGCAAACAAAGCCTACCCCTCGTTAAACATACCGCGGAATAGGCCCCCATTGCGGCGTCTGGTCGGGCAGGTCGACCATCGTCTCGTCGACGAAACACCAACCCCATCCCTCGGGCGGATCATAGCCCTCGATGATCGGATGCCGCGTCGCATGAAAGTGCGCGGTCGCGTGGCGATGCGGGGAATCGTCGCAGCATCCGACATGCCCGCATGCCCGGCACAGCCGCAGATGCACCCATTCGCTCCCGATCCGCAGGCAGTCCTCACATCCTTTGGCGCTCGGTGTGACCGACCGGATAGTATCCCTATGCGTGCAGCCGTAACTCATGACGCCTCCCGTTCGGCCATGTCGGCGAGCGCGACATGGACCTGCGCGACCACCGCCGCCCCCTCGCCGACCGCCGCCGCGACTCGCTTGGTCGAGCCAGCGCGTACGTCGCCGATCGCGAACACGCGCGCCCGGCTCGTCTGCAACGCGAGCGCCGCTTTGCCCGTGACGATGAACCCCTTGTCGTCGGTATCGACGCAGCCTTGTAGCCAGCCGGCATTGGGATCGGCGCCGATGAACAGGAACAGGTGACGCATCGCGCAGGGCTTGGTCGAGCCATCTGGCTGGCGGAACACAGCTCCGGTCAGCCCGGTCGCGCGGTCGCCTTCAAGGCCTACGATCTCCGTGCCGACATGCAGGGTGACGTTGGGCAGCGCCGCGATCCGGTCGATCAGGTACTTCGACATCGTCGCCGCCAGTGCCTGTCGCACGATCAGATGAAGATGTTTCACGCGAGGGGCGAGGAAGACCACGGCCTGCCCCGCCGAGTTGCCGCCGCCGACCAGCGCGACCTCCTCGCCCTCGCACAGCCGCGCCTCGATCGGCGATGCCCAACAGGACACGCCTGCGCCCTCGAACATCGCCAGATCGGGGATGTCGGGTCGGCGATAGCGCGCGCCCGACGCGACGATCACGGTCCGCGACCGGACTCGCTTGTCATCCGGCAGCGCCAGCACCAGCGGATCGTCCGCCGGCCGCGCCTCATCGCAGGCGAGCCGCGCAACCTCCAGCGGCACCGCGATCTCCGCGCCGAACTTCAGCGCCTGGTTGAACGCGCGACCCGCCAGCGCCTGCCCGGAGATACCGGTCGGAAACCCGAGATAATTCTCGATCCGCGCGGACGCCCCCGCCTGCCCGCCGATCGCGCGCTCGTCGAGCACGACCACCGAAAGTCCCTCGGACGCCGCATACACCGCCGCCGCCAGCCCCGCCGGCCCCGCCCCGACGATCGCGACGTCGTACACGATGTCCGGATCCAGATCGGGCGTGATCCCCAGGCACGCCGCGACCTCGACGTCCGTCGGTCGCTTGAGCACCGTCCCGTTCGGACAGACCACTAGCGGCAGATCGCCGCGCAGCACGCCGATCCGGTCGACCAGCGCGCGGCCTTCCTCGTCCGACGCCGCGTCGAGCACGATGTTCGGATAGCCCGACCGCGTGAGGAACCCCTGCAACCGGACGATGTCCGGACTGCCGGGCACGCCGACGATCACCGTGCCGCCGCTGCCCTGCTCGATCAGCCCGACGCGGCGGAGGATCAATGCGCGCATCACGATCTCGCCGACGTCCGCCGAACCGACCATCAACGCCCGCAGATGCGCCGGATCGAACGGCAGCGCGGTGCAGCCATCGGGGCCGGCGCGCCCGCCAGCGAGAGACGGGCGTCCGGCGAGCTGGTTGACCTCGCCGGTCAGCTGCCCCGCGCCATGCGTGGTGATCGCCGCCTCGTGGCTCAGCCCGTCACGCCGGACGACGTCGATCGATCCCGCCAGCACCAGCCAAGCCGGCGCCCCCAGTTCGCCGATCGCGTAAACCTGCCCCCGCCGCGAAGGTTCGCGCGGGACCGCTCGCGAACCGCTTTGCCGTTTCGATCTGCTCGGCGTCGAGCACCGGAAACATCTGGTGCTCGCGCGAGGCGACGCTGTCGTTCGGAATCATCGCGGCACCACCGGTTCGAGACCGAGCAACAGCGTCGGGATCAGTTCGGACACGGTCGGGTGGATCGGCACCGCCCAGCGCAGCGCCGACACCGGCTGGTCCGCGTTCATCATGTCCAGGATGCCGTGGATCGCTTCGTCGCCGCCCGTCCCGAGGATCGCCGCGCCGAGGATCCGCTGTGTCTCCGCATCCGCGACGATCTTCATGAAACCCTTGGTCTCGCCCTTCTCGATCGCGCGCCCGACCCGCGTCATCGGCCGCGTCGAGACCAGGATCGGTCGCCCGCTCTTCTCCGCCTGCGCCTGGGTCATCCCGACCCGGCCGAGCGGAGGATCGATATAGAGCGCATAGCCGACCAGCCGCTGGCTCAGCGTCCGATCGTCACCGTCGAGCAGGTTCGCAGCGACGATCTCGAAGTCGTTATACGCGGTATGCGTGAACGCGCCGCGCCCGTTGCAGTCGCCCAGCGCCCATATGCCCGGCACGTTGGTCTGTAGGAATTCGTCGACGACGACATAGCCCTTCGCATCGGTCGCGATCCCGGCGCGGTCGAGCCCGAGATCGTCGGTATTCGGCCGCCGACCGACCGCGAGCAGCACGTGACTGCCGACCACGACCGGCTCGCCCGCCGAGCAATCGACCGATACCGCGACGCCGGCGTCGTGCGCCGCGAAGGCGATGCAGTTCGCCCCGGTACGCACCGTTACGCCCTCGTCCTCCAGGACCCCGTGCACCGCATCGGACACGTCGGCATCCTCGTGCGCGATCAGCCGCTCGCCGCGCTCGACCACCGTCACCGCCGCGCCGAACCGGCGATACATCTGCGCAAATTCTAGCCCGATATAGCTCCCGCCGACGACAACGAGATGCTCGGGCACCGTCTCCAGCGCGACCATGTCGGTATTGTCGAGATGCGGAACGTCGCCGACCCCGGGCATGTCGGGCACGCTCGCCCGGCCACCGACGTTGAGGAAGATGCGCGGTGCGGACAGTTCCTCGCCGTCGACCGCGATCGTCCCTGGGCGGGTAAACCGCGCATGACCCCGCAGCAGGGTAAGCCCCGCCATCCCCTCCAGCCACGTCTCGTTCCCGGTCCGCGCGTCCATCACGACTTTCCGCGCCCGCGCCGCTACCGCCTGCATGTCGATCTCGACTTCTCCGATCCGCACGCCGAACTCCGCAGCCCGGCGCGCCAGATGCGCGGCGTACGCGCTGGCGACGAGCGTCTTGGTCGGCATGCAACCGGTATTGACGCAGGTGCCGCCAACCAGCTTCCGCTCGATCAGCGCGACGTTCATTCCGGCCGCGGTCAGCCGCCCGGCGAGCGGTGGTCCGGCCTGCCCTGCGCCGACGATGATCGCATCGAACCGGCGCATCAGAACGACGAGACCATCAGCACCGCACCGAGGATCGCGACCGCATCCTCGACCAGCGCCGCCGGACGATCGTTACAGAACGCCGCTGCTATCCTCGCGCGTAAACCCGCGACGATACCGATCACCAGGGTGAGGAGGTCGTGGACGAGCGGTGGAACGAGCATGGCAGTCTCCGATCCGTTATGGCCATGATCGTCCCACGCACCGCCATCGCCGTCAAACCGTTACGCGCCCGATCTGGCTCCGAAACGCAGTCCCCGACGGACGTCGACGGCGTCCGCGCCGTTCGGTTGCGCTATTTGGCCGCGGTCGCCTCGATCTCGACGAGGAACGCTGGTCCGGCCAGGGCGGCTACTTGTACGGTTGAGCGTGCGACCGTGTTCGGGTTCTCCGCCGTGCCGAAGAACATCCTGAAGGCATCGTTCATGCCGGCAAAGTCCATCTTGCCGCCGAGCTTGGGATCGCCCGCGACGAACACGGTCAGCTTGATGATGTCGCGCATCGCATAGCCCTGCGCCGCCAGGATCGTCTTGATCTTGGTGAACACGCTGATCGTCTGCGTCTTGGTGTCGCCGAAATCGGCGATCGTTAGCTGCGCCGAGGAGTCTTGCTGGCCGGGTCGATCGGTGCGGCCAGCTGCCCGCTCAGATACAGCATCTTGGCGCCCGCCGGGACGGTGACCCCCTGGAGGATCAGCCCCGGGGCGTGTTGGCGTGGCGGACGATCGCGGTTTCCAGGCGTCTGCGCGCTCGCGACCGATGCACCTACCAGGGCCGTGAACCCGGTCGAGACGGTGAACAGGGCGAGCGATGTAACGAAGGTCTTCGACATGGATATCCTCTCGTGAAGACCGGGCGCCGAAGGGATCCGGCGCCCGGCAGATGATCAGAAACTGACGTTCATGCGTGCATAATAATAGCCGCCGTTGATCCCGTACGGGCTGAACGTCAGCGGCGCGTCGAGCTGGTTGCCGCCGCCGACCAGCGTGTTGTTGGTCGTCCCCGGCACCAGGCCGAGCGTCGGCGGCCGCTTGTTGAAGACGTTGTTCGCCCCGATCGACAGTTCGAGCTCGTCGGTCGCCTTGAAGTTCAATTCGACGTCGCCGATGAACGCGGTGCCGATCTTCTGCGTATAGAACGTCCCGCCGTCCGGGCTGTATTTGGACGAACTCTTTCCGTAGACCGTACCCCGCAGCGTCATCGAGAATTTGTCGATCGAGTAGAAGGTCGACCCGATCACCTTCACCCGCGGCGATGCGGTCTCGATATTGGCACGCGCACCGGCGTCGAACAGCGAGATGTTGCCCAGCGCTGCGGGGGCCGTGGCGAGCTTGGTGATCTTGGTCTTGTTGTAATTGCCCGACAGCGTCCAGGTCGCCTTGCCGTAATCGCCGAAATCGCTGGCGTAGCTCGCGACGAGGTCGATGCCGCGCGTCCGGGTATCGGCGCCGTTGGTGAAGATGTTGATGCCGGTCTGGCTGACGGTCGGATCGAGGACGTTGCCATTGGCCAGGATCGCCGCCGTGACGATCGGGAAATTGCTCGCCCCACCCTGCCCGAAGATCGAGCCCGTGCCGAGAATGCGATCCTCGATCTTCACCTGATAGGCATCGATCGTGATCGTCAGCCGCGGAACCGGCCGGATGACCGT
This sequence comes from Sphingomonas sp. AC411, assembly GCF_979253035.1. NCBI lineage: Bacteria > Pseudomonadati > Pseudomonadota > Alphaproteobacteria > Sphingomonadales > Sphingomonadaceae > Sphingomonas > Sphingomonas sp. AC411. The sequence goes on from NZ_CEEDAQ010000001.1 coordinate 1,193,156, forward strand.
GCCGAGGCTGTAGTTGGTCGACTTTTCAGGCTTCAGATTGTCGAAACCGATCAGCTTCGCCGCGGCGGAATTGGCCGGCAGCTGGACGAAGGCCGCGGTTGGCGAGACGTTGGTCGCCGAGTAGAACGACTCCGCCAGCGTGGGTGCGCGGAAGCCGGTCGAGAAGGTGCCACGCAGCGCGAACGCATCCGAGAAGTCGTAGCGCGTCGTACCCTTGTAGATGAACTTGCTGCCGAAATCGGAATAATGCTCGTAGCGCCCGGCGACGTCAACCTTCAGCCCCTCGATCGGCATCAGCGCGACATCGACATAGGCCGCCTGGGATTCACGCCCGTTGACGCCCGCATCCGAAGGCCGGAAACCGGGATAGGATTGCCCGCCCTCCTTGTAGATCGAGGCGGCATCGCCTGAGCCGATCTCGTACACGTTCTTGCGATATTCGCCGCCGAAGGCGAGGTTGATCGGAGCGGCCATCCCCGCCTCGACCTCATGCGTGAAGTCGGCGTTGGCGGTGAATTCGCTCGATTTGAAGAACCCGTTGTAGAACGTCGTCGGGGTGAAACCGGTATCCGCGTAGAGCGACGCGTTGGCGGAATCGATCGTGTAGATCTCGTTCTTGTCCTGCCCGAACGTCGTCGACAGGTCGTAATGGAAGCCGCTGACATCGCCGCGCAGACCGCCGGTAAACGCCATGTCCTCCTCGCGGATCTTCTCGCGTGGCGAGAAGCCGTTGACCGGGCTGTCGCCGTCGGGATCGAAATAGGTCGTCACGCCGCCGACGGTACGCGACACGCGGGTCGGCACGCGGACATTCTCGTAAGCGCTGGCGACCCGGCGCGAATAGGTGCCGAAACTATAGGCCTCGACCCCGCCGAAATCATATGCCGAGTTGTATTGGAGGTTGGTCAGCCGCGACTGCGCATCGCCGCTGATCTTGTTGACGTAAGGAAGCCCGCCATCCCCGGATACAGACTCTGCTGGACCGCGGTGATCGACGGCGAGGACGTGCTGGTCAGCAGATTGCCGTTGATGTCGGTGACACGGCGATCGAGCCCGCCGACCTGCGTGAAGTCGTGATAGCGGTAGAAGCCGGTGACGTTGATGAAGCCGGCATCGCCGAGCCTGGTCGCGAGGTGCAGCGTGCCCGCATAGGTACGCCCGCCGGTGTCGTAATTCTCGCCAGCGGTGATGTAACCGTCGCCGCCCTCCTTGTCGTCCTTGAGGATGATGTTGATGACGCCGGCGATCGCGTCCGAACCATATTGTGCCGCCGCGCCGTCCTCGAGCACTTCGATCCGCTTGATCGAGGAGGGCGAGATCAGATCGAGATCGGCGGTCGCCGCGCCCTGGTACGGTCCGCCGAGGACGGCGAGGTTCGAGGTGCCATGCCGTCGCTTGCCGTTGATCAGCACCAGCGCGTGATTCGGGCTCAGCCCGCGCAACCGTGCCGACAGCGTGAGGTTGGCGGTATCGCCACCAAAGGCCTGCGCGGTAAACGACGGCACGAGTTGTGTCAGGACCTGGTTCAGGTTCGGCTGGCCGACATGGCTCATCAGGTCGGCGTCGAGCACCTTGATCGGTGCGGCGCTTTCGGCGGCGGTGATCCCGGTGGCGCGGGTGCCGGTGACGATGATGTCGTCGCCCGGCGCGCTGGCCTGGGCGGCAACTTCGACTGCTTGGGCATGCGCGGCGACGGTCGACAGGCTTGCGAGTGCTACGGCAAGTGCGCCACGTGAAATGCTGGTAACGGTCTTCATAAGGACTCCCCCTTATTGATGATCGCCGTTCATGCATCTCTCCCAATCGCACGATGATCTCAGTCATCGTTGCGTGATCGATCATTCCCGCAATCCATGATTGCGAACTATAGCCTCCGATATTGTTGGTGTTCGATATTCACAGGATTGCGAGGAAACGGATCAGATGCAACCGATTCGACCTCAATCTGAAACCATATTGTCGCAATTCCGGGTATCGTTACTTCAAAGCAACGATTGCGACTTGGTTTCGACGGTCATGCTGCGCGGCTTCGACGTTCGATGCTCGCCTGTGCCGCCACGCGTTGGGCCAGTGCCATCACCTGGCCCTGCGCGGACTGAATACCGCCCTCCTGCCAGCCCGGCGTCTGGCTGAGCGCGGCGGAGGCGAAATAGACGCGCCCATCGGGCTTTTGCAGCAGGCGGAACTCGGGCGTGTCGATATGCCCTTCCTGCCGGCCGTTCGCGCTGCCCGCATTCCAGTCCGGCCAGGGCCCCAGGCTGTACGGGATCTTGTGCCAGTTGACCGCGAGCCCATTGACCAGATCGGCGCCATGCCCGGGATGCAGCCGGTCGACGACGCCGCGTGCGAACGCGATCTGCTCGGCAATCGGTCGCTTCGCGAACTCCGCAGCGGTCGGGCCCGACGAATAGCAGCCGAGCAACATGCCCCGCTCCGAATGCAACCCGGCCGAGGGGTACCAGATCAGCGTGGTAGGGCCGCCCACGAACGAGATGCCGCCATAGATTTGCTCGCGCTCCCAAAACCGCGGGCTTTCGAACGCCACCTTGTTCGAATGATCGTACACCACGCCGGCGATCGTCTTCTTCAGCGCGGGCGAAAAATCGGTGTCGATCGCCGCGAGCACCGGGAACGGGATCGTGCAGATGATGTAATCCGCCTTCACCGTATCGACGACCTCGCTCGCCTTGTCGCGGTACACCACCTCGACGCCGCGCGGCGTGTGGCGGATCTTCGTCACCTCGGCACCGCGGATCGCAGGACGGCGCAGGTTGCGATCGAACCCCGCATGGATCCGGTCCATCCCGCCGACCGGCTCGAACATCGTCGCCTGCATGTAGAGATTGTCTTCGAACAGCGTCATCGGCAGCCGTTCGTTGGCGAGCAACTGGTCGAGCGCCACCGCGCTGCCTGCCGACGAGAAGGTGACGCCAGCCCCGGCGCTGTGCCGAACCCCGATCGCTCGGTGCCGGCGAAACTATAGTCGGTGCCGAGATCGCCATATGCCTTCAGGAACGGCATCAGCTTCTGCTTGTCCGCGGCGGTCACCGCCTGATCGAGCGCACCCTGGTTGAGCGCCTTGGCCAACAACTCGGCGATATGACCGCGCATGTCGTTGATCGCGGTGCGCATCCGGATCTTGCTGCCGTTCTCGCCCATCACATAGGCCGAACGGCTCGAATTGACCTCGACCTCCAGCGGCACGTCGAATTTCTTGGCGTAGCCGATCAGTCCCTGGTGGAAACTCGGGATGCGCGCCGGCCCGGCGTTGAAATAGATGCCGTCGGAGAATTTGGCGGTCTGCGTCGCCTCGCCGATCATCTCGATCTTGTCGCCGTCGCGCACCGTCCAGGCACGTCCGCCGACCCGGTCGCGCGCCTCCAGCACGGTCACCTGAAACCCTGCCTGTTCGAGTTCGTAGGCGGCGGTCAGTCCGGCGATCCCCGCGCCGAGAACGACGACATGGACGCCCTTACCGAGTGTCGGCGTGAGTGTCGCAAGCGCTTCGGCATGCGACGTTCCGATCAATCCCCGTCAGTCCCAACGCCTGCATGGCGCCGAGCGTGGCACCCAGCCCGCCGATCAGGCCAAGTCTTCCAAGAATAGTCCGGCGCGTAATTGCTGTATCGCGTGTAATCATCGAGGCCCTCGAATGCGGCAAACCTCCCCAAAGGTTTGCCGAACGTCAGAAACACCGCCGGGTCGAACCGGTCAGCGGCCTCGCAGGATCATCATCCCCTAGTCAGTCACGATGGACGCAGGATAAGGTGCGGAAAAGAACGGATAGTTCCTTTCCACGCGTCATCTCGACACGTTGCATCTTTTGACTGGCTGATTCGGATTGAACATTGCTTCGCGCTGTAACGCAAATGAAATCTTCGTTGACAGTGGCTGAACCGCGTCGCGCCGTTCCGCCTCCGCGCTTGCAGGAAAGCCCGGCCCTTGAATTTGAACTGACCTCCAGCCAACTCTCGCGGCAGTCGTTTCAGCAAGAGACCTGCCACATCTTATGACCACCGAAACCACCCCCGCCGCCGAACCCGCCGCTCCCGTCACCGAAACGTCCGCGCCCGCAACCCACGCGTTCGAGGCGGACGTCGCGCGGCTGCTGCACATGATGGTGCACTCGGTCTATTCGGATAAGACCGTGTTCCTGCGCGAGTTGATTTCGAATGCGGCCGATGCCTGCGAAAAGCTGCGCTACGAGGCGCTGAGCGCCCCGAACTGCTCGGGGACGAAACCCGCACGCAGATCGCCATAACGCTCGATCCCGACGCCAAAACGCTGACGATCGAGGACAATGGCATTGGCATGACCGCCGACGACATGGGCGAAGCACTCGGCACGATCGCGCGGTCGGGCACCAAGGCGTTCATGGACCGCATCGCCGCCTCGTCCGGCTCGGAGGGTGCGCAGTTGATCGGCCAGTTCGGCGTCGGTTTCTATTCCGCGTTCATGGTCGCCGAGAAGGTGGATGTGATCTCGCGGCGTGCCGGGGCAGACACCGCGTCGGTCTGGTCGTCGGACGGCCTCGGTACCTACACGATCGCGCCCGTCGACACCGCCGAAGCGCCGCCGCGCGGCACCCGCGTCGTCTTGCACCTACTCGAGGACGCAACGTCGTTTACCGACCGCTTCACGGTCGAGCGGCTGATCAAGGACCAGTCGGGTCACGTCCCCGTCCCGATCACGCTGCGCGAAAAGCCCGATGCCGAGCCGGTCGACATCGCCGACGGCGCCGCGCTCTGGACCAAGCCCAAGTCCGAGATCAGCACCGAGGACTATGCCGATTTCTACCGCAGCGTCTCCGGCCAGTTCGACGAGCCCGCAATGACGCTCCACTACCGCGCGGAGGGACTGCACGAATATTCGGTGCTCGCCTATGTGCCGGGCGCCAAGCCGTTCGACCTGTTCGATCCCGACCGCAACGGCCGCATGAAGCTGTACGTGAAGCGGGTCTTCATCACCGACGACGCCGAAGTCCTGCCGCGCTATCTCCGCTTCATGCGCGGGTTGGTCGATTCGTCCGACTTGCCGCTGAACGTCTCGCGCGAGATGATCCAGGAGAGCCCGATGCTCGCCGCGATCCGCAAGGGCGTGACCGGCCGCGTGCTGGCCGAACTCGACAAGCTCGCGACGCGCGATGCCGATGCGTACGCCAAGATCTGGGAGAATTTCGGCGCGGTCCTGAAAGAGGGATTGTACGAGGATTTCGAACGGCGCGACGCGCTGCTCAAGCTCGCGCGCTTCAAGACCACGACCTCGGGCGGCGCGTGGCGCTCGGTGGCGGACTATGTCGCGGCGATGAAGGACAACCAGACCGCGATCTACTATGCGGTCGGCACCGATCTCGACCGCCTCGAAGCCTCGCCGCAGCTCGAAGGGTTCCGCGCCCGCGGGATCGAGGTGTTGCTGCTGCCGGACTCGGTCGACGGGTTCTGGGTGACGGCGGGCATCGATTGCGATGGCAAGCCGTTCAAATCGGTCACGCAGGGCGCCGCCGATCTGAGCCTGATCCCGCTGGTCGACGGTGCCGAAGTACCGACTACCGACACCACCCCCGAAGTCGCGGACTTCATCGCGTTCGTGAAGACCACGCTGGCCGACGCCGTGTCCGAGGTGCGCGCGTCGGAGCGCCTCACCGACAGCGCGGTCTGCCTAGTCGCGGCGGATAGCGGCATGGACCGGCAGCTCGAACGCATCCTCGCCATGAGCGGCCAGGCCATGCCCGCCGCCAAGCCGGTGCTGGAGATCAACCCGCGCTCGGCCCTGATCGCCAAGCTCGCCGCGCTCGGCGAGGACGAGACGGCACTGCGCGAGGATGCCGCGCACCTGCTATTCGACGAGGCACAGATCGCCGACGGCGAGCGCCCGCTCGACGCCCGCGCCTTCTCCGCCCGCCTCTCGCGCCTGTTCACCCGCGCGTTGGGGTAAGCGTCGTCGACCACGGTTTCGCGGATTTGCGGAACCGTGGTCCAGCGACTAGTCCGCTCCAAAGACTCAGGAGCAGGATATGTCGCCCATTCTAGACCGCCGCCAGATGCTGACCGGCGGCGCGGCCATCGCAGGCCTGTCGCTCGGCTCGACCGCGGCGTTCGCGCAGAACGACCGGATCGAAAGCCTGATTGCGAAGATGACGCCGGCCGAGAAAGCCGGCCAGCTCAGCTGTTTCTCCGACCAGATCCGGCCGATCGGCGTGCCGTTCAATCCCGGCCTCGCGACCGGCGGTGCGGCCGAGCAGATCGCGCGGATCAAGACCGGGCAGATCGGCATGCTGTTCAACGGCGTCGGCTACGCAGGCGCCAAGGCCGCGCAGGATGCGGCGATGGCCACCCGGCTCAAGATCCCGCTGATCTTCGCGGGCGACGTCATCCACGGCCTGCGCACGGCATACCCGCTGCCGATCGCCGAAGCCTGTGCGTTCGATCCCGACCTTGCGATGCGCACCGCGCGCGCCGCGGCGTTGGAAACCACCGCGCTCGGTATCCACTGGACCTTCGCGCCGATGGTCGACGTCGCGCGCGACCAGCGCTGGGGCCGCGTCGCCGAAGGATCGGGGGAAGATCCGTATCTCGGCATTCAGTTGGCGAAAGCGCGCGTTCGCGGTTTCCAGGGCGACGACCTGCGCGATCCGACGCGCATGGCCGCGTGCGCCAAGCATTTCGCGGCCTATGGCGCAGTCTCGGGCGGGCAGGATTACAATTTCACCGAGATTTCGCCCGCCACGCTGCACGAGGTCCATCTCGCACCGTTCAAGGCCGCGGTCGACGCAGGTGTTGCGACTTTGATGAGCGCGTTCAACGACATCGACGGCGTTCCTTCCAGCGGGAATCACTGGCTGATGACCGATCTCCTGCGCGGCGAATGGCGGTTCCGCGGGATGGTCGTCGGCGACTACACCGCGGACGAGGAACTGATCGCGCATGGCTATGCCAAGGACGGTCGCGACGCCGCGAAGAAGGCGTTCATGGCCGGCATGGACATGGCCATGCAGTCGAACCTGTTCAATCTGTGGCTGCCCGACCTCGTCGAGAAGGGCGAGGTCCCGCTCGCGCGACTGGACGAAGGCGTCCGCCGCGTGCTGCATCTAAAGGACGCGATCGGGCTGTTCGACAACCCCTATCGCTCGATCAGCCAGAAGGCGGAACGCACCAGCGTCTCGACACCCGCGATGCTGAAGCTCAGCCGCGAGGCCGGCGCGCGTTCGATCGTGCTGCTGAAGAACGACGGCAACCTGTTGCCGTTGAAGAAGAACCCCGGCCGGATCGCGCTGATCGGGCCGTTCGCGGAGGACCGCAAGAACGTCGTCGGCACCTGGGCGTTCATGGCCGACGAGAAGCTCAATGTCTCGGTCGCGCAAGGCCTGCGCGCGCGTGGGCTGACCGTCACGACGGCGCCGGGGTCGGAGATCGAAGCCCCCTGCCCGGCGGGATCGCTGCCGCCGTCGCCGCTGCGCAAAGCGCGGACATCGTCCTGCTCGCGGTCGGCGAATCGCAACTCATGTCGGGCGAGGCGCAGTCCCGTAGCGAGATCACCATCCCTGCCCCGCAGATGGCTCTCGCCGAGGCCGTCGTGGCGACGGGCAAACCGGTCGTCGTCCTGCTCCGCCACGGCCGTGCGCTGGCGCTCCACGGCGCGGTCAAGGATGCGCCTGCGATCGTCGCGACGTGGTTCCTCGGGTCCGAGAGTGGCAACGCGATCGCCGACGTCCTGTTCGGCGACGTCAATCCGTCCGCCAAGCTGTCCGCCAGTTTCCCAACGAAAGCGGCCAGGAACCCTATTTCTTCAACCACAAGAACACCGGCCGCCCGGCACCGGATACGGGCAGCCAGGAATACAAGTCGCGCTACCGCGAGACCAAGAACGAGGCGCTCTACCCGTTCGGTCACGGCCTGAGCTATACCAGGTTCGCGGTTTCCAACGTCGTCGTACCGGCGCGGATGACCGACACGCTCGCCGTCACCGCCACCGTCACCAACACCGGTGCGCGAGCCGGCGACGAAGTGGTCCAACTCTACATCCACGACCGCGTCGCCAGCCGGACCCGCCCGGTCCGCGAACTGAAGGGCTTTGCGCGCGTCTCGCTGGCGCCCGGCGCATCGAAGCGCGTGACGTTGACCCTGAAGCGCGAAGACCTCCGCTTCTGGGGCGATGGCGATTGGGTCGTAGAGCCGGGGATGTTCGATCTCTGGGTCGCGACCAGTTCGATCGACGGCGAGAAACAAAGCTTCGAACTCGTTTGATGCCTGTTCTGCCGCGAAGGCGGGAACCCAGTATGGGTCCCGTCTTGGCCAGCCAACACCGCTACATCCGCACGACCCGGTTTCCGATCCGCTCGGCCTCCTCCGGGTCGTGCGTGACCATCAGAATCGGCAGGCGCATGACGTCGCGGACATGCTCGATCGCCAGCATGATCTCTTCGCGCCGCGCCCGATCGAGCGACGACAACGGCTCGTCGAGCAGCAGGAAGCGCGGCCGGCTGAGCAGTGCACGGCCGATCGCCACCCGCTGCGCCTCACCACCCGACAGCGTACGCGGCCAGCGATCGAGCAGATGGCCGATGCCGAGAAAGCCGATGATGTCCTCGAACCGTTCCGCCCCGCCGCGGACGCCGTAGAGCAGGTTCGCGCGGACGCGCATGTGCGGGAACAACCGCGCCTCCTGAAACACATAACCCGCGCGGCGACGTTCGGGAGGACGTCGATCCCGTCGCCGAACAGCGTCTCGCCGTCGATCGCGATCCGCCCGCGATCGGGCCGCAGCAGCCCGGCGACCATGATTTAGGACGCTCGACTTGCCCACCCCCGATGGACCGAACAGCACGGTCGCGCCCTCGCCTGCATCGAGCGTCAGCGATATCAGCGCGTCGCCGAGCCGCTTCTCGATAGCGATCTCAAAGGACATGGAGCCCCCGTCCCGCGCGCCGCGTAAGTAGTTCCGACGCGATCAGAGCAATGAGCGACAAGCCAACGGATACGCACGACAATCGCCAGACCAGCGCGTCCGCCCCCGGCTGTTGCAAGGCCGAGTAGATCGCCAGCGGCAAGGTCTGCGTCTCACCCGGCACGTTGGAGACGAACGTGATCGTCGCGCCGAACTCACCGATCGACCGCGCGAAGCCGAGCACCGCGCCCGCCAGCACGCCGGGAATGCTGAGCGGCAGCGTCAGCGTCCAGAATACGCGCCACGGCCCCGCCCCCAGCGTCCGCGCGGCGTTCTCCAGCCGCCGGTCGACCGCCTCGATCGAGATCCGCATCGCCCGCACCATCAGCGGCAACGCCATCACCCCCGCCGCGATCGCTGCGCCGGTCCAGCGGAACAGCACGGTGATCCCGAACCAATCCTGCAACCAGCCGCCGATCGGCCCATTGGGCCCGAACGCGAGCAGCAGCAGCCATCCGGTCACCACCGGCGGCACCACCAGCGGCAGATGGATCGCAGCATCGACGATCACCTTGCCCGGAAACCGGAGGCGCGCGAGCAGCCAGGCCAGCGTGAAGGCGACCGGCAGGGTCACCAGCATCGCTACCCCGCCGACCTTCAGCGACAGTGCGACGATCTCCCATTCGGCCGCATCGAGCATCTAGCGCGCGGAGAATCCGTAGCGCACGAAGATCGCCTTGCCCGCGCGTGAGACGAGGAAGCGCCGGAATGCCTCGGCCTCGGGGTTGGTCGATGTCTTCAGCCGTGCGACCGGATAGGTGATCGCCGGGTGCGTGTTCTCGGGAAAACGCCTGCGATCCGGACCTTGGCGGACGCCTTTGCATCGGTCGCGTAGACGATCCCGAGCGGCGCCGCGCCGCGCTCGATCAACGCCAGCGTCGCGCGAACATTCTCCGCGCGCACCACTTTCGGCGAAACCTGCTTCCAGACGCCGAGCTTCTCCAGCGACGCCTGCCCGTATTTCCCCGCCGGCACCGCGGTATCCGCCATCGCGAGCGGTCCGGCGGTCAGTACGCGAACGAGCGCGGCAGGCGGACGGACCGGGATGCGGACAATGCTGCCCGCCGGTGCCGCGACGACCAGCCGGTTGCCGAGGAACGTCACGCGCGTCGAGGCGACGATCAGGTTCTTCTTCGCCAGTGCGTTCATCCAGTCCTCGTCGGCCGACACGAACAGGTCGGCGGGCGCGCCGGCCTCGACCTGTCGCGCCAATGCCGACGACGCCGCAAACGAGATCGTCGGCTTCGCATGGCCCTGTTTCGCCCACGCATCGGCCGCAGCGGTGAGCGATTCCTGCAACGAGGCCGCCGCCAGCACGAGCGGTGGGCGCCGCTGCGCCTGCGCCGCCACCGGCGCACCGATCAGCGAAGCGGCCAGAACCAGCCGCAGCGAATGTTTCACCTGTGTGGACTCCTCGAACCCGTCACCACCGCTATAGGGCGCAGCGATCGCCCCGCGCTACCGCGAAACGGACGTACGATCCTGCCCTCGAACTCGTTCCGTCGCGCGCCGAACGTTCCCGCAACGGGTGACACGCGCTACGCGTACGCCGAGGCCACCGACAGCCTCTAGGCATGGCCCTTCGCCTCAGGGCTCGTCGACATTCAGTTTGCCCCGCCCAATCAGCTCGTTTCTTCGTCATGCCGGACTGGTTCCGGCGTCCACCGTGCCGCAAAATCGATAGAATTTGGTTTGCGGAACCGTGGACCCCGGAACCAGTCCGGGGTGACGGGGTCAAATCTTGCGAGCCAAATTGAATGTCGATCCGGCCTAGTTCGCCGTCACCCGCCCCGTCCGCGCCAGCTTGCCCCAGCCGACCAGCGGCCCGCGCAACGCCTGCGCGATCGCCTTCAACACGACGTAATACATAACCTGGCGATACCCGATCCGCTGCGGGATCAGCAGCCAGAGCAGCCGCCAGCGCTCCTTCCGCTCCAGCGCAAACGCGATCGTCGCGGCGAGCAGGTCGATCGCCGTGAAGATCAGCCAATAGGCAAGCATCGTATAGACGTCGTGGCTGGTCTGCTCCCAACCATGTGCCTGCACGGACAGATAGGTCGAGGCGAAGCTGACCAGCAGCGCGAGATCGATGATCGGCGAGATCGACGCCAGCACGATCTGGAACACGATCGCCTGCGGCAAGCCGGACCAGCCGAGCCCCCGCGGATGCGAGCTGCCGATCGCCGAGCGGTGCTTGTACAGGCATTGCAGCGTCCCGAACGCCCAGCGGAACCGCTGCTTCGCCAGCGCCCGCATCGTCTCCGGGGCCTCGGTCCAGGCGATCGCGAACTGGTCGTGCTTCACCGCCCAGCCGTGTCGTTGGATCGCGATCGTCAGGTCCTGGTCCTCGGCGAGCGTATCGTCGGGATAGCCGCCGACGCTGCGGATCGCCTCGAGCCGCCACGCACCGACCGCACCCGGCACCACGGTCATCGCGTTCAGCCGCGCGAGCGCACGCCGTTCGAGATCTCTGCGCGGTGATGTATTCCAGCGCCTGCCACTTGGTGATCAGATTGACGCGGTTGCCGACCTTCGCGTTGCCGGCGACCGCGCCGAGCTTCGGATCGTCGAACCACCGGGCGAGGCGCGCGATGGTCATCGGCTCGAACTGCGTATCCGCATCGAGCGCGATCACGATCTCGCCGCGCGCAAGTTCGAGCCCGCGGTTGAGCGCGCGTGCCTTGCCGCCATTCTCCAGTGTCAGCAACCGGACGCGGTCATCGCCCGAGAATGATTCTGGAAACGACGCGGCTGGTGCCGTCGCTGGAACCGTCGTCGATCACGATCACCTCGATCGCGACGTCGGCGGAGGCGAGCACGCCCTGCACCGCACGGACGATCACGCGCTCCTCGTTGAACGCCGGGATCATCACAGTGACGAACCGCGACGGATCGATCGCCGGGAACACGGTCTTCAACTCCTCGTCGCGCCTGGATCAGCGCGAGCGCGGAGAGGGCCAAGGCGCGCAGGATGCCGATCGTGATCGCGATGCCGAAGATCCAGCGGAGTGCGACGACGATCCCGCCGAGCGTGCTGAACAGCGCGAGATCGGCGACGGCGGCGACGCGGTCGCTCGACGAGATCACCGGCATCGCCGCATCGCGCGACAGGCCTGCCAGCGTCGAGACGGGCACGAAGCTGTAGCCCATCGCGCGTAACCGATCGATGATGATCGGCAGCGCGGCGACGGTCTCCGCGCGATTGCCGCCGGCATCGTGGAGCAGGATGATGTTGCCGCTGCGCTCCGGATTGCCCGCCTCGACGCCGGCGATCGTCCGGTCGATGATCGCCTGCACGCCCGGCCGCTTCCAGTCGTCGGGATCGACGTGCAGGCCGACCGAGATATAGCCACGCTGCTGCGCCTCGAGCGCGGGCAGGATTTCGTCCGCGGTGCTCGGCTCGGCATCGCCGAAATAGGGTGCTCGGAACAGCCGCAGCGAGCGTCCGGTGAACGCCTGGAACAGCCGCTGCGTCGCGTTGAGTTCGTACTTCACCTGGCGCGTCGAGACGTTGGCGAGGTTGGGATGCGTATAGGTGTGGCTGCCGATCTCATGCCCCTCGGCGACCATCCGTTCGAGCAGCGACCGCCGCGTCAGCGCATTCTCGCCGATCACGAAGAACGTCGCCGGCGCATGCTCGCGCTTGAGGATGTCGAGGATCTGCGGCGTCCATTCGGGATCGGGACCATCGTCGAAGGTCAGCGCGAGCTGTTTCGGACGATAGCCGGTCCGCATCACGACATAGGGCGACGGCATCCGGGTGAAGTTGACGTCAGCGATCGTACCGTCCTTGGCCGGCACCGCGTCGCGGATGCCGGTGACGGGCTCGGCGGCGATCTTCAGGATCTCGCCATTGCCCTCGATATCGACGTTGGTGCCCGCCGGCATGGCGTCGATCGAATCGGGCACCGGCAGTTTCCGATGATCGCGACCCCAGATCGACCAGAGCCCGGGATCCTCCGACCCGAGACGCCACAGAGCTACGCTGCCCAGCCCCGCCTTTTGCAGGAATGCGATCTGGTTGTACGCCGACGCCGCATCGAGCAGCCAGACCTGATGCTGCACGCCGCCCTCGGAATAGGCGAAGCTGCTGTTGCCGCTAGCCTTGTCGAAGGTCGGCACCGTCCCCGAATCCGCGGCGTTCTGCCACGCTTCCTCGACGTCGAGCGCGTCGCCGTTGCCGCTCTCGGCCCCGGCATGCCAGTCGTAAGCGTAGGAGCCGATCGCGACGACCAGCTTCGACGGCGGATGCCGCGCGCCGCATCGGCGACCATCCGCGCGAACCAGCGTTGCGACGCGATCGGGCCCGGCGCCCCGCTCGTCTCGTGCTCGTCATACGCCATCAGGAAGATCTTGTCGGTTACCTTGGCGTAGGCGGGCAGGCTCAATCGGGGTTCGCGACCGGCGCTGCGATCGCGACCACCCAGCCACGCGGCGCGAAGCGGGCGCGGGTCTCGGCGAGGAACGCGCGATAGTTGGGCTGCGCCGACGCGGGCAAATCCTCGAAATCGTAGAACACGCCGCCGGCATGGTTCGCGCTGAGGAACGGTACGAGCTTGTCGAGGAACGCCGCGCGTGCCTTCGGATCGGCGAACAGCGCTGCGCTGCCGGCGCCGTCCCAATTTCCTTCGACCGCGTTCTGCACCATCGGCAGGATCACCGGGCGATGCACCGCCTTGTTGAGGATATCGCGCCCCGCCTGATCGCGGAACACGGTGATCTTGTGATCCTTGCCGGTGATCGAGACCCAGCCGGGGATCAGCCAGTCGAGCTGTTCGACGTGCCGCGCGAGGCTCGCGGTGCTCGCCTCGTCCCACGGCACGTGAAAGGCGATCGCGAGCGACGGGTTGGCGCCGTTGCCGACACCGGGCTTGGCCGCGCTCGTCCCGAACAGTTGCCGGGCGTAGTAGTTGATGTCGCGCCGGGTCTCGCGAAGGATCCCACCACGCGGTGCGGGCAGCTTGTGGAGCGCGGGGTGCTCCGGCTCGATCGGCAGCAGCGGCGCGGTGGGCACCGCGCCGATCGACACCGCGAATACCGCGATCGACAGCAGCAGCAACGCGACGAACGCTGCAACGCCAAAGGTAAAGCGCCGACGCCGGCGGCCACTTGCATCGTAGAAGACGGGATTGAGCGACATGGGACGAGTATCAACCGGCGGAGGGAAAACGGCAAATTGCGATTTCAGGCCGCTACAGCGCGTGACACGCGGACGCTTCTGACAAATGCGTCACGCTGGCGTTAGGAATAGGCTGGATCGTACCGCGGCAAGCCGAACCGGGCAGGCTTGAATATTGGCTCGAAGCGATCCTCCCCGCAAGGGGAGGTGTCGCCGAAGGTGACGGAGGGGAGGACACGGAACGGCGGTTGCCGCTTACCTCCCCTCCGTCTGGCAAGTCGCCAGACACCTCTCCCTTGCGGGGGAGGATCGATGGCACCCTACCCGCTCAGCGGAACTTGCCGCTGAGCGATACGCCGATGATCCGCGGTTCGTTGAACACCGCCGCCATGTAGTTCTCGATCACACCCTTGAGGTTCTTCTCACCCGTGATGTTGCGCGCGAATACCGCGAATTCATACGCATCGTCCGGCGCGGCGTAACCGATCTTCAGACCACCCTCGAAGTTGCCGTTCGCGGTGAACTCCTTGGTCTTGTACAGCACGAACTGCGTATAGCCCTGGATGTTGAAGTCGCCCGCAATGAACGCGCGACCGCCATTGCCGAGCGGCTGGTCGTACCGCGCGGTGAAGTCGACGTTATACTCTGGCGCGTTCGGCAGCGGGTTGCCGTCGATCTGCGCGAACGTGTTGGCGCCCACCTTGATCGTCGGATCCTCGACCGTGCAGACCACGACGCCGTTCAGGATGCAGACCTGCGCGTAGACGTTCTTGTCGCGGATCTTGCTGTGCAACAGGCTCAGCCCCGCACCCAGCGTCAGGTTCGGCACCGGCTTCCAGTTCGCCTCGGCCTCCATGCCGTACGCATCCGCCTTGTCGGCATTGAACAGCACGCCATTGCCGTTCACGTCGTCTGCCGTTGAGCTGGATGTCCTTGACGCGGTAGGCGAAGACCGTCGCGTTCAGGCTCAGCGTGTTATCCAGCAGGCGGCTCTTGACGCCACCCTCCCACGACAGGATCGTTTCCGACTTGGCGGTCGTGAAGTCCGAATTGAACACCGCCGACCGGCCCTGGATCGTCGGCCCGCGGAAGCCTTCGGCAAGCGCGCGTGTAGAAGCTGACGTCGGGGCTCGCCTGGTACAACAGGCTCGCGTCCCAGCTCGGCTTGGTCGCCTTCAGCGTCACGTCGGTGCGGCCGCGATACGTGACGACGCCTGCCGCCGTGTCCGCGGTCTTGAGAAGCTGCGTACGCTTCTTGTCCTCGGTGATGCGACCGCCGACGGTCAACGTCAGCTTGTCGACCAGCTCATAGCCGACCTGCCCGAAGCCGGCCCAGGACGTGTTGACGTTGTGCAGCCGGACCCAGTTGTTGGGGTTGCGTGCGCGCGGTCGTCAGGAAATAGCCGCGCTGGTAGAAGTCGGTGATGTCGCGCGTGTCGAAATACAGGCCGCCGACCTGCCAGTTGAAACGACCGCCGGGGGTGCCTGCAAGCCGGACTTCCTGCGACCATTGATCGAGATCGCGGATCTGGCCCTGCGACTGGCCGAAGCCGTTTGGCTGACCGCCGACCGGGAAGTTCGCGGCCGCACCGCCATCGGTATCGCCGCGGCTGAAGCCCGAGGTCGTCTCGTACGCGGTGATCGAGGTCAGCGCGGCCGGACCGAAGTCGTAGGTCGCACGGACCGAGCCGCCATAGGTGTTGTAGCTCTGCGGGTTGTCGTTCGCTTCGTCGTACGAGACGACGTTGCGCGGCTCGGCCGACACGTCGTTCGAACCCTTCTTCAGCGCACCGCGGTGGAACAGCGTCGAGGTGCCATCATACCAGCGCGCATGGCCCGACAGGTCGAGCGTGAAGCGCTCGCCGGGGGTCAGCGCCAGTTGCACGCGGACGTTGCGGTCGTCGAAGCCGCCCATCGCGTCCTTGCGCGGCGTCGCGGTGTTGTCGGCGCTGACGCCCGCGAACCGGTTGTCGACGTAATTCTCACGGTGCTGAATCAGCGTCGAGAGGCGGATCGACAACAGGTCCTTGATCAGCGGGCCACCGACGCCGGCGTCCAGGTTGACGCTGTTATACGAGCCGACCGATGCGGACGCGCGGCTCTCGAAATCGTTGCTCGGCTTGATCGTGTCGAACTTGATGATGCCCGCGGTGGTGTTGCGCCCGAACAGCGAGCCTTGCGGGCCGCGCAGCACTTCGACCTGGCGGACGTCATAGACCGGGTTCGACTTCAGCACGACATGCTCGAGGATCACGTCGTCCTGGATGATCGTGACCGGCTGCGAGGCGCCGAGGTAGAAATCGATGTTGCCGAGCCCGCGGATGTAGAAGCGCGGGAAGATGCGGCCGGTGGTCGATTCGACGTACAGGCCGGGCACCCGGCCCGACAGCGCGAGCAACGTGTCGTCGCCGCCCGAGGTGTAGGTGCGCAGCGCATCGCCCGACGCGACGCCGACCGACAGCGGCACCTTCTGGAGGTTTTCCGAACGACGCTCGGCGGTGACGACGATGTCGCCGAGGCCTTCCTCTGGTGCAGCCTGCTCCTGAACGGGCGCGGTCTGCGCAAATGCAGCCGAGCCACCCACGACAGAACCAAACGCGACGCCAAGCATCAGCGCCGACTTAACGACCGAAATCTTCAAAGTTTTTATTCCCCAATCGTGCGCCGGCGTCCCTGACGACCGGCCGCACATCCCAATATGCAACGCCGCTACGCGCCATCGACCGCCCTCCCCGGACGGCCCGACGACGCCTCGCGACGCTCACTCCCCGAGCCGGCGGTTAGTCGGGGATTGTGTTGGTATGATGACAGTTGGTGATGGAGATTACGGGTAATCCCGACGCGCATGCACGACGTTGACGATCTCGACCGTGTCCAAGACGAGGCGATAGATCAGCAGATAGTTGGGATGAATGACAGCTTCGCGGGTGCCGTCGGCCCTGCCCGGTCGGTACAGGAACGGATGATCGACGAGACGGGTGCGCATGCCTCGATCGATGTCGAAAGGCGCAGTGCTGCGCTCATATTTCGTTCGGCGATGTAACCCAGAATTGTGGAGGCATCCTCAATCGCTTCAGGGCGCCAGATCAGCTTCAGCGATCTCCGCCTGATCGATCGGCAGAGTCCAAAACCAACCTCATCGCGGCAACGGCATCATCGTGCTGGATCGACGGACGGGGGTCGGCCAACGACCGCGCAACCTTTTCGCGTAGCCAATGATCATAGGCTTCCGCTGAGATCGAGGACTCGGACTCCGAGGGTTTGGGTGCGATTTGCGGCATTAGGCGAGCTTAGGCCTGTTACTGCCGAAAGCAATGTAGCCGCGCCGCGGCAAAGCCGCGTCGTCGAACGACACGACCGAGGACGAGCTCGGCCGGTCGCCGTCCGGCTTGGCGCTTTCCTCGGCTAAGCGGCTACGCGCTTAGCCTTGAGCGCCTACGCGTCGTCGCCCATCCGCAGCGCTGCGATAAACGCCTCCTGCGGGATGCTGACCGAGCCGTATTCGCGCATCTTCAGCTTGCCCTTCTTCTGCTTTTCCAGAAGCTTCTTCTTCCGGCTTGCGTCGCCGCCGTAACATTTCGCGGTCACGTCCTTGCGCATCGCACTGATCGTCTCGCGCGCGATCACCTTGCCGCCGATCGCCGCCTGGATCGGGATCTTGAACAGATGACGCGGGATCAGTTCCTTGAGCCGCTCGACCATCCCGCGGCCGCGCACTTCGGCGGTGCCGCGGTGGACGATCATGCTCAGTGCGTCGACCGGCTCCTCGTTGACGAGGATGCCCATCTTGACGAGGTCGCCCTCGCGGTAGCCGATCTGGTGATAATCGAAGCTCGCATATCCCTTCGACATCGATTTGAGACGATCGTAGAAGTCGAACACGACTTCGTTGAGCGGCAGTTCGTACGTCGCCTGAGCGCGGCCGCCGACATAGGTGAGGTTCTTCTGGATGCCGCGGCGGTCCTGGCAGAGCTTGAGGACGCTACCGAGATACTCGTCGGGGACGTAGATCGTCGCCTCAATCCACGGCTCGCTGATCGTCGCGATCTTGTTCGGCTCGGGCATGTCGGCGGGGTTGTGCAGCTCGATATGCGTCGTGCCGGACGGATCGGGGTGGGTCAGCTCGATCTCGTATACGACGGAAGGCGCGGTGGTGATCAGGTCCAGATCATATTCGCGCGTCAGCCGCTCCTGGATGATCTCCAGATGCAGCAGCCCGAGGAACCCGCAGCGGAAGCCGAAGCCGAGGGCCGCCGACGTCTCCATCTCGAACGAGAAGCTCGCATCGTTCAGCCGCAGCTTCGAGATGCTCTCGCGCAGCTTCTCGAACTCGGCGGCATCGACCGGGAACATCCCGCAGAACACGACCGGCTGGACTTCCTTGAAGCCCGCCAGCGCTTCCAGCGCAGGCCGCTTGGCGTCGGTGATCGTGTCGCCGACGCGGGTCTGCGCGACCTCTTTGATCTGTGCGGTGATGAAGCCCATCTCGCCCGTGCCGAGCTCGGTCAGCTGCTCGATCTTCGGCCGGAAACAGCCGACCCGGTCGACCAGATGCATCGTGCCGGTCTGCATGAACTTGATCTGCTGGCCCTTCTTCAGGACGCCGTCGATCACGCGCACGAGGATGACGACGCCGAGATACGGGTCGTACCAGCTGTCGACCAGCATCGCCTTCAGCGGCGCCTCCGGGTCGCCGCTGGGGGCGGGATCTTGGTGACGATCGCCTCGAGGATCTCGACGATCCCAATTCCGGACTTGGCCGACGCGAGCACCGCCTCGGACGCGTCGATGCCGATCACGTCCTCGATTTCCTTGCGGACCTTCTCGGGCTCGGCGGCGGGCAGATCGATCTTGTTGATGACCGGCACGATCTCGTGGTCGTGCTCGATCGACTGGTAGACGTTGGCGAGCGTCTGCGCCTCGACGCCCTGCGCCGCATCGACCACCAGCAGCGCCCCTTCGCACGCGGCGAGGCTGCGGCTGACTTCGTAGGCGAAGTCGACATGGCCCGGCGTGTCCATCAGGTTGAGGACGTAATCGAGGCCGTCCTTCGCGTGATACGCGAGGCGCACGGTCTGCGCCTTGATCGTGATCCCGCGTTCCTTCTCGATGTCCATGTTGTCGAGCACCTGCTCGGACATTTCGCGCGCGGTGAGGCCGCCAGTTTCCTGGATCAGCCGGTCGGCGAGCGTCGACTTGCCATGGTCGATATGGGCGATGATGGAGAAATTGCGGATGCGGTCGAGCGGAGTCATGCCGCGCTCCTAGCAGTGCCGCCCCGCCCGCGATAGATCGCGGACGCAGCAGATATTTGTCTTGCCGGGACTCGCAGTCGCGGCTAGGGCGCTCACCGGCAATGTTGTCGGGGCGTGGCGCAGTCTGGTAGCGCACTGGTCTCGGGGTCCAGGGGTCGTAGGTTCGAATCCTATCGCCCCGACCATTGCCGATTTTCCTGGGCGGATGCCCTATCCCCGATATCGAACGTCATGCGCGCCGTTTTACACGGCGTGACGGCGGCTGGTCATCAGGGATAGGAGCGATTCTGGTGATCGAGGTCAATTTCGACGGGATTATCGGGCCTACGCACAATTATGCGGGCCTTCGATCGGCAATCTCGCCTCGGCGAACAACGCCGGCAACGTTTCCGCACCGCGCCTCGCCGCACTCCAGGGCATCGCTAAGATGCGCCGTGCGATGGCGCTCGGGCTGCGCCAAGGCGTTTTTCTCCCGCATGTCCGCCCCAATATCGACTGGCTCAGGACGCTGGGGTTCGTCGGTGCCGATGCCGAAGTCCTCGCCTCGGCATGGGCCGCGGACCGCGCGCTCGTCGCCAACGCGATGTCCGCCTCGGCGATGTGGACCGCGAACGCCGGCACCGTGTCGCCGGGCAGCGATACCGCGGACGGCCTGTGCCACATCTCGGTCGCGAACCTGTCGACGATGCCGCACCGCGCCAGCGAAGCCGCGCAGACCGAACGCCAGCTCCGCCTCGCCTTCGCCGATCCGCGCTTCTTCCGGGTACATCCTCCTGTTCCGGCGGCCTTCGGCGACGAGGGGCGGCGAACTTCATGCGCCTCGCCTCGCCCGCCGGGCACGGCGCGGTCGAGATGTTCGTCTATGGCGAGGGCAATGCAGGCGGCTTCCCCTCGCGCCAGCGCCGCGCCGCCAGCGGAGCCGTCGCGCGTCGCCACGGTCTCGATCCAGCGCGCACGCTCATGGTGCGCCAGAGCGACGCCGCGATCGCCGCCGGCGCGTTCCACAACGACGTGGTCGCGGTCGCCAACGGCCATGTCCTGTTCGCGCACGAGCACGCCTTCGCCGATCCCGCCGCACTCCGCTCGGCGTTGCGCACGCTGCTGCCCGACGCCCTCGTGATCGAAGTCCCCGCGGACCGCGTCAGCCTGGACACCGCGATCTGCACATACCTGTTCAATTCGCAGCTGGTGACGCTACCGGACGGAGACATGGCCCTTATCCTGCCCGCCGAAGCCCGCGACAATGATGCGGTCTGGACGTGGCTCGGCGACCTCGTCGCGAGCGGCGGTCCGATCCGGCGGCTGGAGGTCGTCGACGTCCGCGAATCGATGCGCAACGGTGGTGGCCCCGCGTGCCTGAGACTGCGGGTGCAAGTCGGCCCCGAGGCGCTCGCCGCGATCGATCCCCGCTTCCTGCTCGACGAGGCAGCCTGCGCGCGGATCGAGGCGGTGATCGCGCGCGCATGGCCCGAGGCGATCGCGCCCGACGATCTCGGCGATCCGCGGCTGTGGGAGCGTTGCACCGCAGCGCGCGCGGCGCTGGTCGCGGCGCTGGGTTTCAGTCCGGGCGAAATCTGACTCGAACGGATACGTAGCCCGCTTCGCGTTCGGCCGTCAGCGGCGGACGTCGAGCCCGCCTGCCAGATACGCATCGATATCGGCTTGGCGGAACAGGCTCGCATCGCCGGGCAGCGAGTGCTTGAGGGCGGCGAGCGCGAGGCCGATGCGCGCGACGTCGCCGAGGTCCTCGCCCGAGCGCAGCCCGTGGAGCACGCCCGCCGCGAACGCGTCACCGCCGCCGATCCGGTCGACGATCCCGGCGAGCACGACCTCGTCGGTCTGGACATGCGTCGCGCGCGTATCGATCCGCGCGGACAGGCGGTGGAGATCGACATGCTCGACGTGCCGCGCGGTCGAGGCGATCGTCTGCAACCGCGGAAACGCCGCGAACGCCGCCTCGGCCGCCTCGCGCCGCCGATCCTCCGCATCCCCGAAAAGTCGCGGCCGAGCAGCAGCGCGATGTCGCGGTGGTTGCCGAACATCAGATCGGCGTGCGCGACAATTTGTGTGAGAATCGCCTGTGGATCCGAATCCCACCGCTCCCACAATTTGCCGCGCCAGTTGCCGTCGAACGACACAGGGATACCGCGGTCCGTGGCGGCGCGGACGGCAGCGAGCGCGCTATCCGCCGGGACCGGACCGAGCGCTGGCGTGATGCCCGAGAGATGGAAGCGGTCGACGCCGGCGAGCAGCGTATCCCAGTCCCACGCGTCGACCGCCGCCTCGGCGAACGACGACCAGGCGCGGTCGTAGATGACTTCCGTCGCACGCAAACCGGCGCCCGACGTGACGAAGTACAGTCCCATCCGTTCCCCGCCGAGCGAGGTCGCTGCCATGTCGACGCCGTGTCCCCGCAATGTCGTGATCGCCGCGCGACCGAGATCATTGTCAGGCACCATCGTTGCCATGCCGACGTCGTGACCGAGCCGGGCAAGCTGCGTGACGACGTTCGCCTCGGCGCCGGCGACCCACACGTCGAGCCTCGGCGTCTGCAACAGCAACTCGCGCCCCGGTGGCGACAGCCGCAGCATGATTTCGCCGAACGCCAGAAACTTAGCCATATCGTCCCTTCATCTGATCCTCCCCGGCATGGGGAAAGGGGCCGCCCAGGGCGGGGATTGAGGGGCGTGCCACGACGGATACGCTTGCGAAAGCCCCTCTATCGTCCGCCCAAGGCCGCGACCTTCCGTGCCCATGACGATTTTGCGGTGTCAGCCGCCATCGCCGCCCCAATGATACAACCATGGACGTAGTTCGTCGCTGCGTATGACTGAAAGGGCGCTGATGCGCGGGGCGGGGGTCATCTGAAGTGGATCTGCGTAAATTCGCGGGGGCGCGATGCGGGAAAAGCGCCCCGCTTGTCCGTGTGACTGAAACCGGCGGGGCGCTAAAGGTACGCGTTACTGTGGCGATGCCCTGCGGCCGCTCTGCACTGTCCAAGGTAAATTTGGTGTTAACGAGGCACCCCGCCCGTCCGTGCGACACTCGTATCCGGGCGGGGCGCCGAGGATGCTGCAACTGTCGAGCCGCGCATCGCTGATGACAAGCTAGCAGGTGATCGCCCTGAGAAAAGCACCACCCATCACGCCAGCGGCTCGGTTGGTCCGATATTGGCCGGTAGTTCGATATTCCCGAGCGAGGCGACCCGAACGCGGCGTTTCGCTATAGGCGGGTGCATGGCGCCTATCCTCTACAGCTTCCGTCGCTGCCCCTATGCGATGCGGGCGCGGCTTGCGATCGTGGCGAACGGCCGCTCGGTCGAACTGCGCGAGATCGTCCTGCGCGCCAAGCCGGCGGCGATGCTCCAGGTTTCGCCCAAGGGGACGGTGCCGGTGCTGGTGATGCCGGACGGCTCGGTGATCGACGAGAGCCTCGATATCATGCGCTGGGCCGGAGCGGACACGGACGACGGGTGGCCGACCGACGCCGACGCGGCGCTGATCGCGACCAATGACGGCGCCTTCAAACACCATCTCGACCGGTACAAATATGCCGATCGCCACGGCGTCGATCCGGTCGAGCACCGGACGCCGCGACGGTCCTGCTGCGCGCGCTGGAAGAGCGGTTGCGAGATACCGGCAGTCTGGGGAGCATCCGCGCGCCGGTCGGCAGTCGATGACCGATCTCGCGATCATGCCGTTCGTCCGACAGTTTGCGCAAACCGACCGCCCCTATTTCGACGGACTGCCGTTCGAGCGGCTTCACGCCTGGCTGGCGAGGCACCTGGCATCCGCGCTGTTTGCCCGGATCATGATACGCCCGGTGCCCTGGCAGCCGGACGATCCCCCGATCCTGTTTCCGGCGACCGACACGGAGTAAGGACCACGGTCAACCCGCGGCCCCCCTGCCCTCCTCAGAACCCTACGCTGATCGTCCCGAACACCTGGCGAGGTGCCAACGGGAACTGGTTGAAGGTGCCGCTCGCCGCGCCGATGCTAAGCGTCGAGGCGGCGCGCTTGTTGGTGATGTTGGTGAGGTTGAGGCTGACCGTCGCGGTCTTGACGATCTCCCCTTCCGACAGCGGCACGCGCGCGGCGATGCGGCCCGACAGAGTGAAGTAGGCCGGTACCGACAGGTCGTTGGTATAGGTTGCGAACCGCTTGCCGATATAGTCGCCGACCAGCTGTGCGTCGAAGATCCCGCAATTGGCCGAGGCGACGAACTTGTTGAGCCAGTCGGGGCTGCCCGGTACCTTCTTGCCGGCGGTCGCGACCGTGGACGTCCCGCTGATGTAATCCTCCTCGTAGCGCGAGTTGTTGTACGACAGCGCGTCGTAGAACGAGAAGTGCGGGCCGAACCGGACCGTGCCGGCGACGTCGAACCCGTCGGTCTTCACCGCGCCGACATTCTGGAGGATCGCCGCGCCGCTGACGACCGCGGTGACCACCGGCGTCGGGCTGATGCCGAGCAGGCGGTTGCTGAAATCGACGTGATAGACGCTGATCTGCCCCTCGAACCCGGTGATCGGGCCGAGGTTCACCGCATGGTGCGAGCGCAGTCCGGCTTCGTAGGTCCAGCTCGTCTCGGGCTCCACGTCCTGTTTGAACAGGTCGAACGCCGCCTGGCTGCCGAGCGCGAACGGCGACAGGCCGGCAGCGGCGCTGGTCTGGAACTGGCGGATGTTCTTCTGGACGTTGACGAACAGCTGCTCGGTGTCGGTGGCATCCCACAGCGCACCGAGCTGGGGCAGGAAGTATTTGTGCGTGTCGATCTTGCCGACCGGCAGCGCGACCGACCCGGTGAACGAGCCCGGGATCGGCTGCACGGGCACGCGCTGCGACGCGTTCTGGAACGTGCTCTTGACGCCGCCCTGGATCGTCAGCGTCGGCAGCAGCTTCCAGCTGTCCTGGATATGCGCCTGGTATTCGTCGACGCGCACTTCGCTGTGATACTGCGTGATCAGCGGGGTCAGATTGTCGTTCGGGCGCTGGTAGGGCGTGGTCGGGTTGTTGACCGGGAACGGATACCAGCGACGATAGGCGGACGAGCTCTGATGCTCGTACCAGGCGCCGAATTCGATGTGATGCGCGCCGAGATCGATGCCGACGCTCGAGACCAAGCCGCCGCGATCGATCCGGTATTCGGTGGTGCGCGTGGCGAGGCCTGAGCCGCCGAACACCTGCGTCAGGTTCTGACCGGGATAATAGAACGAGAACAGCTTGGGGAGGCCGGCGACGTCGATCGGGCCGCCAATGACGCCGACGCCGTCGTTATGGTGGTAATAGGCCTGGTTCGAGAAGGTGACCGTGTCGCTGACGTTCCAGTCGTATTTGACGTAGCCGAGATAATCGGTGCGCGCCGCGACGCCGTAGTAGTTGCGGTAGTTCGACCCGTCCGCCTTGTAGGCGCCGGAGTTCAGATAGGTCAGCATCTCGTTGAAATTGGGGTAGACCAACGGGCGGACGTACGGCGCGGTCGCTTGCGTCGCGGTTGTGATGACGGTCGAATCCTCGTTCGGCTCGGTCTTGTCCGAATAGGCCGCGTAGAGCGTCAGCTTGCCGTTCGAGTCA
The DNA here is from genome assembly GCF_979253035.1 of Sphingomonas sp. AC411. Classification (NCBI taxonomy): domain Bacteria; kingdom Pseudomonadati; phylum Pseudomonadota; class Alphaproteobacteria; order Sphingomonadales; family Sphingomonadaceae; genus Sphingomonas; species Sphingomonas sp. AC411. The sequence continues at coordinate 1,218,043 of NZ_CEEDAQ010000001.1, forward strand.
TCGTGGACGAACTTGGCATTGGCCTGATAGCCGCCCTGGATTCCGTTGAAATCCCACGCCTTCGCCTTCTGGCGCGAGCCCGAGATGTAGAAGCTGTTGCCGTTGCCGAATGTGCCGCTGTCGATCCGCGCGAACAGGCGCGAGGTCGAGTTGCTGCCGAGCGTCTGGTCGACCTGGACGCCGAGATACTTGCGCGGATCGCTCGAGAAGGTGTCGATCGTGCCACCGAGGTTGCTGGTTGACGCGGTGCCGAGATCGCCGGCGCCACTGGCCAGCGTGACCCGCGAGACGTTTTCCGAGATGATCGCACGTTGCGGCGACAGGCCGTTGTAGTTGCCGTAATTCTGGTCGCCGAGCGGCAGACCGTCGAGCGTGTAGCCGAGCTGTTGCGCGTTGAAGCCATGGACGAACAGCGAGATGTTCTGTTCGTTATTGCCCCAGGGATCGGCGGTCAGGAAGGTGACGCCCGGCAGCGTCTGGAGCGCCTTCAGCGGGCTGACGCCGGGCAGAATCTTCTGCATGTCGACGCCGCTGATCTGCGCGACCGAGCGCGTGGCGGTGCCGGTGACGACGATTGCATCGTCCTGACCGGCGGGTGCCGTTGCCGGATCGGGTTCGGATACCGGCGCAGGCGAGCCGGGCTCGGCATCCTTAGCTAGCAGCGACTGCGCCGTCGCAGCGACTGGTGCGCCGACCGCGACCAGGCCGACCGCGCCGCACAACAGCCGTGCGGCGGTACGAGAAAACATCGTCATTCTTGAAAACCCCTAGCGAGATCGTTCGATCGTCACTCCCGGGGCTGCGCCTATTACGCCTGCGAGACAGTCGGATGACCGTTGCGCTACAGAATTAATATGGTGCGGTGCAGCGACCGAAAGGGCCGCCGCACCGCCGCCAGCGCTACTTCGCGGTCGCCGTCAGGCCGCGATCTTCGAGCATCGGACCGATGTCGGGGTCCTTGCCGTAGAACGCCTTGAACATCGGCGCATAGTCTTGGGTATGGCCCTTCGACAGGATCATGTCGCGGAAGCGCTGGCCGTTCGCGCGCGTCAGGCCGCCATGCGCCATGAACCACGCATAGGCATCGTTATCGAGCATCTGCGTCCACAGATACGCATAGTATCCCGCGGCATAGCCGCCCGCCCAGATGTGCGCAAAATAGCTGGTGCGATAGCGCGGCGGACGTCCTTCGTGTCGAGCCCCATCGAGTTGAGCGACTTGGTCTCGAACGCGTCGACATCCTGCGGCCCCGCCGAGGCCGGCAGCGAATGCCAGTCCTGATCGAGCGTCGCCGCCGCGACCAGTTCGCCCAGTTCATAGCCCTGGTTGAACTTCGCCGCGTTCTTGATCTTCGTGACGAGCGCCTGCGGCATCACCGAACCGGTGCGGTAATCCTTGGCATAGTTCGCGAAAACCTTCGGATCGAGCGCCCAATGCTCGTTGAACTGCGAGGGGAACTCGACCCAGTCGCGCGCGGTGTTGGTGCCCGAGACCAGCGGATAGGTCTGGTTCGCGAACAGCCCGTGCAGCGCATGGCCGAACTCGTGGAACATCGTCGTCACGTCGTCGAACGTGATCAGCGCGGGCTGGCCCGGCGCGGGCTTGGTGAAGTTGGCGACATTGTAGACGACCGGCTTGGTCTTCAGCAGCTTCGACTGGCCGACGAAGTTCGACATCCATGCGCCGCCCGCCTTGTTGTCGCGCTTCCAGTAATCGAAATACATCAGGCCGAGCTCGGAGCCGTCCTTGTCGAACACCGTGAACACGCGGATGTCCGGCTGGTAGGTCGGGATGTCGCGGCGTTCCTTGAAGGTGACGCCGTAGAGCTGGTTGGCGGCGAAGAATACGCCGTCGGTCAACACGCGACTGATCTCGAAATACGGCTTCAGCTCGTTCTGGTCGAGGTTGTACTTGGCTTTCCGCACCTTGTCCGAATAGAAATCCCAGTCGGACGGTGCGAGCGGGAACGAGGCGCCGGTCGCGTTTATCGTCTTCTGCAACTCGGCGGCTTCGCGACGCTGTTCGGCCGCCGTCGCGGGGACAAGCTGCGTCATGAAGCCCTTTGCCGCTGCCGGGGTTTTCGCCATCTGGTCGTATAGCGAATAAGCGGCATAGTTGGGATAGCCGAGCAACTGCGCCTTCTGCGCGCGCAACTGCGCGATCTTCTGGATCAGCGCGCGCGTATCGTTGGCGTCGCCGCGCTGCGACCGGTTCCAGCTCTTCTCGAACAGCGCCGCGCGGGTTGCGCGATCTGAGAGCGAGGCGAGCGCGGGCTGCTGCGTCGTGTTCTGGAGCGACAGGACGTATTTGCCGGGCATCCCCGCTCCTTCGCGCCTTGCGCCGCCGCGGCGATCTCGGCGTCGCTGAGACCGGCGAGCTTGGCCTTGTCGTCGACCACCAGCGCGCCTGCCTTGGTCCCGGCGAGCAGCTTCTGCTGGAAGTCGGTGGTCGCGGTCGAGATCTGCGTGTTGAGCAACCGCAGCTTGGCCTTGTCGGCATCGTTCAACTGCGCGCCGGCGTGGAGGAAATCACTGTGGTAGATTTCCAGCACCTGCTTCTGTTCGGCGTCGAGACCGAGCGAATCCTTCTTCGCGTACAGCGCCTGGACGCGCGCGAAGAGCTTCGGGTCGAGGTAGATCGCGTCGCTGTGCTGGGCGAGCTTTGGTGCCTCGATGCTGCGGACCTTGTCGAGCGCATCGTTGGTGTTCGCCTGCGACACGCCGAAGAACGCCTGGCTGGCGCGGTCGAGCGTCCTGCCGGAGCGCTCCATCGCCTCGATCGTGTTGGCGAAGGTCGGTGCCGCGGGGTTGTTCGCGATCGCCTTCATCTCGGCGATCTGTTCCGCCATGCCCTGTTCCAGCGCGGGCTGGTAATCGGCGTCGGTGATCTGGTCGAAACGCGGCGCCTGGAACGGCAGCGTGCTGGGGACGGTCAGCGGATTGACGCGGCCGGTATTCGGCGCCGCCTGCGCGGTGTTGGAGGTTGCGAGGACGAAGAGGAACGCGGCGGAACGAAGCAGGCTGGAACGCGGCATGGGAGACTCACAATGACAGGAGTGATGTCCCTATAAATGCCCTCGCCGGTCCCTCGTGACAATCCATGTGCAAACCGCCGGGTTGAGCGCTTGCGCTGCCGCGCGTGCGCAGGCAGTAGGCGGTCAAACCCCAGGAGTTCGAACATGGCAAATACCCTTGAAATCGATCAGGCGAGCGTCGTCGACAACGACATCCAGAAGCAGATCGAATTTTCCGGCGAGTTCGACGGCGACGAGTATGAGTTCGCGGTCAAGTACGCGGTTCTGAAGGAACTCAGCGGCGACGAGCCCGAGGACGACGGCATCGAGCTGTTCAATCGCTTCAACGACGATATCGTCGACGCCTGCCTCGCAGCGATCGAGCGCAAGCCGAACGCGACGACGATCGTCGTCGACGAAGACGATCTGGAATAGTCTGGAATACGCAGAACCGGGAGAGCGACGGAAGGGCCTTTGCCATCCGTCGCTCTCCCTGCGCACTGGTCGTTGGAACGGCAGGTGGACCGACCTGCAGAGTTCAGTCGCCGGTCACGAACCGTCTGATACGGGTCGAGTAGCGGCTGCCTACGAGTAAGGTCACGCCGAACAGCATTGACGCCCCCATATCGCCGCGATGGCGATAATGACGAATTTCACCATGGTCGGACTCCGACGTTGTTTCAATAATTCGGTTTCGATGGCTGGCGATTACGACCGCCAAGACGGATATCTGCTGAACGGGATAGCAATCCGAGGTTCAGGTTAACCTGAGTTTCCCGGTCGCACCTGCGTGATAGCGTCGCGCTCAGGTCGCTTTTGTCGCCGGGCGGCGGCGCAGGACGTAGATGTCCATGATCCAACCGTGCCGGTCGCGCAGCGCAGCGCGCGTCCGCACGATCTGCGGCCCGATGCGGTCGAGCGGACCCGCCAGCAGCGCTTGATGCGGCATGCCGAGATAGGCGCCCCACCAGATGTCGATCCCTTCCGGAACCAGGGCTTCGAACGCGCCGCCGCCATCGAGCATCACCGCGACGGTATCGGCGCCGGTCGGCCACCCCCTTCCCTCAGGCGGCGCCCGGTGGTGATCAGGACCGGCGCGCCCAGCGTATTCAGGGGGATCGCATGCGCCGCGGTCAGCACTTGCAGGCTGGTGATACCGGGCTCGACATGAACCCGTAGCGCGATCCCGTCGGCGCGCAGCCGGTCCGCGATGCGCAGCGTGCTGTCGTACAGCGACGGATCGCCCCAGACGAGTAGCGCGAGACGCCCGCCGTCGGGCAGATGGGTTGCGATCTGAGTGGCCCAGGCTGCGGCGATCGCGTCGTGCCAGTCGTCGACGGCTTCCAGATACGGCGCGCGGGCGTCGCGTTTGGGGAGGTCGAACTCGACCACGCGGGTCGAGCCGGTCAGGACGTCGGCGCAGATCGTGCGGCGCAGATCGAGAAGGTCGGACTTCGCGTCGCCCTTGCGGGGGAGCAGGATCAGGTCGGCGGCGTTCATCGCGGTGATGGCGGCGCGCGTGAGGTGGTCGGGGTTGCCGGTGCCGATGCCGATCAGGTGGAGGTCGATCATTCGGCGTCCATGAGCGGTCCGTAGAGGATCAGCGCGGGCTTGCTGGAAAAGCCTGCCTGCAACTGCGCGGCCAGTTCTGCGATCGTCGAGCGGGTCAGGGACTGGTCGGGGTGGCCGATATTCTCGGCGATCAGCGCGGGCGTGTCCGGGGACAGGCCGTGCTCGATCAGCGAGGCGGCCAGCGCCGGGAAGGTGCGCTTGGGCATGAAGACCACCGTCGTCGCCTCGGGATCGGCCAAAGCGGCCATGTTGCGCTGTTCGGGGAGGTCGCCGGTGACGTCGTGGCCGGTGACGAACTGGACGCGGCGGGCGCTGAGCCGGCGGGTGAGCGGGATCTGCGCGGCAGCGGCGGCGGCGCTGGCGGCGCTGATGCCGGGGATGATCTCGAACGGGATGCCGGCGGTCCTCAACGCGACGATCTCTTCCTCGAGGCGGCCGAACATTCCTGCGTCGCCGGACTTGAGGCGGACCACGCGGATGCCGGTGCGGGCATACTCGACCAGCAGTTGCGAGACGTGCGCCTGGGTCGGCGACGGGCGACCGGCGCGCTTGCCGACCGCGACGAGATCGGCGCCCGGGCGGGCGTGGCCGAGGACCGCGGAGGACAGGTCGTCGAACAGCACGGCATCGGCGGATTGCAACCGCGCGACGGCTTTCAGCGTCAGCAGTTCGGGATCGCCGGGGCCCGAGCCCACGAACGAGACGAAACCAGTCATGATGGGCGCGCGATCATGTGGAAGAAGCTACCGGTGACGTGGCCGCGATGCGAGCCGGTTTCGGGGACCGGACTGCCCTCGGCATCGGTGACGTGCGCGAGCGGCGCATCCGGCTGGTCGATGATCGTCGAGTAATGGAACTCGTGGCCGGTGAGCGCGGCGCCCGCCGCGAAGCCGCCCATCGGCGCGTGGAGCGTCGCATTGCGGTAGCCAAGGTGCATTTTCCGCTGGGCGTAGCTGGTGACGAGGCCGAGCAGTCCGGCCATCCGGTGACGCGTGCCGTCGGCGTCGATCAGCCCTTCACCGAGTGCCATATAGCCGCCGCACTCGCCGTGGACGGGACGCGTGCGTGCATGCTCGGCAAGAGATGTATGGAAGTTGCGCGCTTCCGCGAGCTTGCCCGCGTGGAGTTCGGGATAGCCGCCGGGCAGCCAGACCAGATCGGCGTGCGCGGCCGGGGCTTCGTCGGCGAGGGGCGAGAACGGCAGGATCTCGGCGCCCGCGCGCCGCCAGCCTTCGAGCACGTGCGCGTAGGTGAACGAGAAGGCTGCGTCCTGGGCGAGCGCGATGCGCTGGGCGGGGGCCGGATCCAGCTTTGCGTGCCTGCCGCCCGGGCGCCGGCTGAAGCGGCGTTGCGGAGTGCGGGAATGTCGACGTGCGCGCGGAGGAACGTCGCATAGTCGTCGATGCGGGCGTCGAGGTCCGGGTGCTCGGCGGCCTGCACCAGCCCGAGGTGGCGCTCGGGCAGTTTCAGGTCGCCGCGCCTTGGCAGCGATCCGAACACGCGGATGCCGACCGCGTCCATGCCGCTGCGCGCCAGACGTTCGTGGCGGGGGCTGGCGACGCGGTTGAGGATGACGCCGGCGATCGGGACGCTGGCATCGTAGCGGCTGAAGCCGAGCGCGGTGGCGGCGGCGGACTGTGCCTGGCCCGACACGTCGATCACGAGCACGACCGGCCAGCCCATCCTGCGGGCGATGTCGGCACTGGCGCCATTGCCGGTTGCGCCCGGCTTCGCGACCCCGTCGAAGAGCCCCATCGAGCCTTCCGCGAGCGCAAAGTCCGCGTCTTCAGCATTGGCCGCGAGCGTGTCGAGCATCGCGGCGGGCATCGACCAACTGTCGAGGTTGAACGACGCGCGGCCGCTGGCGGCGCGGTGGAAGGCGGGGTCGATATAGTCGGGGCCGCTCTTGAACGGCTGGACCGCGAGGCCGTCGTCGCGGAGCGCGCGAAGGAGGCCGAGCATGACGGTGGTCTTGCCGGTGCCCGAGGCGGGCGCGGCGATGAGCAGGCCGGGGGTCATGCGAGGTCTCCGGCGAACTTCGAGTCCGCGGATTGGGGACGGAAGCGGCGATCATAGCCCGTTGCGTAGAGGCTGCTTTCGACGAAATTCTCCGCGGCCAGCGCTTTGCCGACGAGGATCAGCGCGGTGCGATCGGGTTTGCCTTCGATAGCCTGCGCGATCGTCGCGAGCGTGGCGCGCTCGATCTGCTGGTCGGGCCAGCTCGCGCGCCAGACGATCGCCACCGGGCATTCCGGGCCGTAGGACGGCGTGAGGTCCGCGACGACCTGCGCCAGATTGTGGACCGAGAGATGGATCGCGAGCGTCGCGCCGGTTGCCGCGAACGCGGTCAGGGTCTCGGCGGCGGGCATCGTGCTTGCTCGACCGGGCGTGCGGGTCAGCACCACCGACTGCACGAGTTCGGGCAGCGTCAATTCGACCTCCAGCGCGGCGGCGGCGGCGGCGAAGGCGGGTACGCCAGGCGTGATCGTGAACAGGATATCGAGCGCGCGAAGGCGGCGGAGTTGCTCGCCCATCGCCGACCAGATCGACAGGTCGCCGGAATGGAGCCGCGCGACGTCCTGCCCGGCGTCGTGTGCGGTCTGGATCTCGGCGATGATCTGGTCGAGCGACAGCGGCGCGGTGTTGACGATGCGCGCGCCGGGAGGACAGTGATCGAGCATCGCCGTCGGGATTAGCGATCCGGCATAGAGGCAGACGGGCGAACCGGCGATCCGGTCGCGGCCGCGCAAGGTCAGCAGGTCCGGCGCGCCGGGGCCTGCGCCGATGAAGTGGACGGTCATGCAGCGGGTCCTTCGACACCCGATCGGGCAATGGCGCAGGTGGCCATCCGGTCGGGCGAGATATGGCGGGTGGCGAGAAGGTGCGCGCCGGGTCCGGCGGCCGCGAGGGCCGAGGCTTCGGCGACGCTGCCGGTTTGGCGGGCTTCGAGGCTGGCGATCGACTGCGTGTGCGTTTTCGGCACCTGCAACGCGTTGGGTGGTACGGCGATCACGGGTAGACCCAGCGCCTCCGCCAGTTCCGAAACGAGCGTCAGCTTGTCGAGGGGTGCCGCCAGAGCCTTCACGGGCGCGCATCCGTGCTGCGCCGCGGCGAGCGCGGTACGTAGCGCAGCAACGTCAGCGCCGGTACGAAATCCGAAGCCGGCGACGATCACGACACGACGCTCCACTGGACCACGGGATAGCTCGCCCGCCAACCCCGGCGCGTGCCGAGCGGAGCGGCGTCGGACAGTTCGATCCGCATGAGCGTGCCGCCCTTCGCTGCGTGCCAGCCGGCCAAGAGCGCTTCGGACTCCAGCGTGACGGCGTTGGCGACGAGGCGGGTGCCGGCCGGAAGCGCCTTCCAGAGTGCGTCCAGCATCGCGTTCGAAAGCCCCCGCCGATGAAGACGGCGTTGGGTATGGCCTGGTCTGCGAGGGCATCGGGTGCGCGGCCTTCGACGACTTGCAGCCGGTCGACCCCGAGGGCGGCGGCGTTGTTGCGGATGCGGTCGGCGCGGACGGGGTCGGCTTCGAATGCGATGGCGTTGGTGGATGGATGGGAGAGCAGCCATTCGATCCCGATCGAGCCCGAGCCTGCGCCGATATCCCACAGCGTCTCACCGGGTTTCGGCGCGAGCGCGGACAGCGTCAGTGCGCGGACCGGGCGCTTGGTGATCTGGCCATCATGCTCGAACCACGCGTCGGGCAGGCCGGAGGTGCGCGGTAGCACCGTGCCGTCGCCGGCAAACGCGATGCCGATCGCGACGGGATGAACGATGTCGTCAAACGTCAGCGTGGCGGCGGTCGCTTCGCGGATGCGTTCGCGGGGGCCGCCAAGGGCCTCAAGGACGTGGAGATGCGATGCGCCGAAGCCGAGATCGTCCAGATAGCAAGCGAGTTTCGCCAAGGCCTCGCCGTCGCGGAGCAGGACCAGCGCGCGGCGGTCTGGTGCGATGTGCCTGCGAAGGCGTGACAGGGGCGCGGCGTGGAGACCGATACAGGCGGTATCCTCGAGCGGCCAACCGAGAGCGCGCGGCGGCAAGGCTGAACGTGGAAGGCGCGAGGTAAGCGACCCACTCGGTCGGTGCGAGGTGGCGCGTTACGGAGGTGCCTGCGCCGAACCAGAACGGATCGCCGGACACGAGCATCGCCACTCGCCGGCCGCGGTGTTCCAGCAGGCGGGGAATGCCCGCGTCGAACGGGACTGGCCAGGGCATGACCTCGCTCTTAAGGTCCGGAAGGAGGGCGAGGTGACGGGCTGCGCCGGTCACCAGGTCGGCCTCGGCGAGTGCTGCCTTTGCCGCTACGGACAGGCCGGCCGCGCCGTCTTCGCCCAATCCGATGATCGCCAGCCAGGGAGTGTCAGCCATGTCGAACATCCTGGTGCTGGGCGGCACGACCGAGGCCAGTGCGCTGGCTGCGATGCTGGCCGAGCGAGGCGATGCGGCCGTGTTGAGCTACGCAGGGCGCGTGGCGAACCCCAAGGTGCAGCCGATCCCGGTGCGGGTGGGCGGCTTTGGCGGCGTCGAGGGGCTGGTCGCGTATCTGCGAGCGCAAGGCGTGACGCATCTGGTCGATGCGACGCATCCGTTCGCGGCGCGAATGAGCGCGAATGCCGTCGTGGCGGCAGCGCATGCGGGGGTGGCGCACATCGCCTTGACGCGCCCCGCCTGGGTGCCCGGTCCGGGTGATAGCTGGACCCGCGTGAGCGATATCGAGGGTGCGGTCGCGGCGTTGGCTGGCCCCGCGCGGCGCGTGATGCTCGCGCTGGGGCGGATGCACGTCGATGCGTTCGCGGTGCAGCCTCAGCACGAGTATCTGTTGCGGTTCGTCGACGCGCCAGAGCAGACGCCCGGGTTGCCGCGGCATCATCTGATGGTCGATCGCGGGCCGTTCGACGTCGACGGCGATCGGCGGTTGATGGCGGCGCACGGGATCGAGCTTGTGGTCTGCAAGAACGCTGGCGGCACGGGCGCGCAGGCGAAGCTGGGCGCGGCGCGTACGCTCGGGCTGCGCGTGATCATGATCGATCGGCCGGCCCTGCCCGCTCGGTTGGAGGTGCATGCGGCGGAGGACGTGCTGCGCTGGATCGATCATGGTGCCGACCGGGGCGTGTAGAGAATCGGGCCAGCCGGGCGGTCGATGATCCGGGTCAGGCTGGAGCCGATGATGATCATCGTCCGCATGTCGGCCATCTCGGCTCGGGCTTCGGTGAGGGGCAAGATGCGGAGGGTTTCCTCGGGCGTGGAGACGGCGCGGGCGAACAGCACCGGGCGATCGTCGCGGCAGGTCTCGCGGAGGATCTCGAAGACGCGGATCAGGGCGTCGGGGCGCGCCTTCGATCGGGGGTTGTAGAAGGCGATCGCGAAATCGGCTTCGGCCGCGAGGCGCACGCGGCGTTCGATCAGCGGCCAGGGCTTGAGATTGTCCGAGAGGTTGATCGCGCAGAAATCATGGCCGAGCAGGGCGCCGGCGCGGGCGCTCGCGGCGAGCATCGCGGTGATGCCGGGAAGTACGCGGATGTCGAGATCGCGCCATTCCTGCGGGCCGGCTTCGAGCGCTTCGAACACCGCGGCGGCCATCGCGAACACGCCGGGATCGCCCGAGGACACGACCACCACCCGCTGGCCTTGGGCCGCGAGCTGGAGGGCGTGCGTGGCCCGGTCCAGTTCGACGCGGTTGTCGGTCGGGTGGAGCGTAAGGCCGTCGCGGGGGGCGACGCGCGCGACATAGGGGATGTAGCCGATGACGTCGGTCGCTTCGGCGAGCGCGGCGGTGACTTCGGGCGTCACGAGGTTTGGATCGCCCGGGCCGAGCCCTGCGATCGCGAGCCAGCCGGTCATGGACGGCGTCCTTGCCCGTGGATCAGCAGGATCGAGAAATAGGGCGTGATGGCGTCCGCCTCGCAGAGCCGCGTGACGCGCTGATCGGCCATCGCGGCGTATTCGACCAGCCATGCCTCGCTCTCGCGTCCGGCGGCGGCGACGGCGCGGCGGAGCTTGGCGAGGTGACGGCCGATCTTCATCACCACCAGCGCATCGGTGTCGCGGATGCGGCGGACCAGATCCTCCTCGGGGAGCGTGCCCATCAGCACCGTGAGCACGTCGTCGCCCCAGGTGATCGGCGCGCCGCTCGCGGTCCAGGCGCCGGACATGCCGGTGATGCCGGGGACGACCCGGACCGGTGCAATCGTCTGGAGGCGCGTGTAGAGATGCATGAACGAGCCGTAGAAGAACGGGTCGCCTTCGCAGAGCACGACGACGTCTTCACCGGCGTTGGCTAGCGCCGCGAGGTGATCGATGCAGGTTTCGTAGAACGCCGACAGGCAGTCGTTGTAGCGCGGGTCCGAGACGGGGATTTCGGTGGTGACGGGGTATTCCATCGGGAATTCGATCACGTCGGCGCGGAGCATGCCGTCGACGATCTTCCGGGCCTGACCGGCGCGGCCGGCCTTGCGGAAATACGCGACGTGGCGCGCGCCGCGGACGAGGCGATCGAGCGGACGCTCATGAGGTCCTGCGCGCCCGGGCCCAAGCCTACGCCGTGGATCGTGCCGCCGGTTCGCGAGGGTGTCATTCGGTGCCGCTCGCCAGCGCGTTGATTGCGGCGACGGTGATCGCGCTGCCGCCCATTCGGCCTTCGACGACGACGCAGGGGACGGGCTGGTCGGTCCAGAGCGCCGCCTTCGATTCGACCGCGCCGACAAAGCCTACGGGGCAGCCGATGATCGCCGCCGGGCGCGGACAAGCGGGGTCTTCGAGCATGTTGAGCAGGTGGAACAGCGCGGTTGGCGCATTGCCGATCGCAACGACTGCGCCGGCGAGATGCGGACGCCAGAGTTCGAGTGCGGCGGCGGATCGCGTGTTGCCCATCGTCCGGGCGAGCTCCGGCGTTTCGGGCGCGTGCAGCGTGCAGACGATGCGGTTGTCGGCGGGCAATCTGGCGCGGGTAATGCCTTCGGTGACCATGCGGGCGTCGCACAGGATCGGCGCGCCGGCCTGCAGCGCGCGGCGTGCTTCGACGGCGAAGTTGGGCGAGAAGCGGAGGTGCTGGGCGAGGCCGACGAGCCCGGCCGCGTGGATCATGCGGACGGCGACCGGCTCTTCGTCGGGCGAGAACCGGGCGAGGTCGGCCTCGGCGCGGATCATCGCGAAGGACTGGCGGTAGATCGCCGCGCCGTCGGTTTCATAGGCGTACGGCATTCAGGCGGCTCCGAACTGAGCGAGGATCTGCGCGGCGTCGAGGCCTGCACGGAGGGTGACGCACCGACACGTGCGTCGAAGGCGAGGTCGTAGCGGCCTTCGCGACCGGTCAGCGTCACGTCGGCGGGGCGGCGCGCGCGCATCCCTTGGCGCATCCGGAGACGTGGAGCCGGCCGGTGACGTGGGGGGCTAGGCGGTGTGCGAGGCTGCGGGTTTCGACGGTAGCTTGCGGACAGGCCGGTGCGCCGACGCAGGCATCCGCGCGAAGAATCGGCGAGGATGGGTCGGTGATGAAGTCGGCTGGGTCCGGCTGCACGCGGAGCTTGGCATCCGTTTCGCAGATCGCGATGTGCCAGGGTGTCAGGCGGATCGCCTCGACGGCGGTTTCGGCTTCGGGGAAGCGGGTCAGTGCCGACGCCGAGACCCGACCGAATGGCAGGCCGAGCGCGATGCCGGAGGGGTGCCTGCCGGGTTGGAGCCTGTACGCCGATGGCGCGGGTGACGTGATGCCGGCAGCCCAGTCCGGAAGGGGCGCGTCGTGTCGTGCCATGCGACCGCTCGCGGTGCCGCCGCTGTCCACGAACCATCGGGCTAATGCGATCAGGTGGTCGACTTCGGTGCCGGGCGACAGCGGGGTGCCGAGTTTGCGGCCGTCGGCACAGAGGAGCAATTGACCGGATGCGGCGCGTTCGATGCGGAAGTCGGCGGGGGCGTCCTGCAGCGTCGGCGTGGCGCCGGCGTCGATCGCGAAGCCGACCTTGCCGGGGAGGTCGGGCAGTTCGGACAGGCGCGCGCGCAGCGCTTCGGCGATGCGGTGGGTGTCGTCGCCTGTGCGCCAGTCGGGTGCGACGAGGATGTTAGCGCGCGCCTCTCGGGTCTGGTCCCGGTCGATCAGGCCGAGATCGAGAAGCGCGTCGATCAGCGGGCGCCAGCTTTCCTCGCGGACGCCGCGGATCTGGAGGTTCGCGCGGGTGGTGGCGTCGATCTGGCCGTTGCCGTGCCGCGTCGTGGCTTCGGCAAGGCCCAGAACCTGCGCGCGGGTCAGGCGACCGAGCTGCGGGCGGACGCGAACGAGCAGGCCGTCGCCGGCCATCATCGGGCGCCACGCGTCGGGGCACCAGCCCTTGACGACGAACCCGGTCATGCCGGCAGGTCCAGCGCTGCGAGGATCGAGTTGCGGCGGGTCGGCCACAGGTCCGCGGCGTGGAGCGCTGCGAACCGCGCCTGCATTGCCGCCAGCGCACCGGGGTTCGCTTCGGCGAGGAAAGCGTGGACGTCGTCGCGGCCGAGCGTGGCGTCGTAATAGAGGTCGATCAGTTCGGGGCGGACCGCACTGGCGAGGTGGGCGAAGGCGCCAAGATGATCGAGCGTGGCGGCGATCTCCGCACCGCCGCGGAAGCCGTGGCGTATCATGCCGTCGACCCAGGCGGGGTTCGCGGCACGGGCGTGGACGACGCGGGCTATTTCCTCCTTGAGCGGGCGGGCCTTGGCCTGGGTCAGGTCTCTCGCGTCGAGATGGTAGAGGGTGGCGTTACCCCCGGCGACCGATTGCGCGGCAGCGAAGCCGGCCTCGTGCGCGGCATAGTCTGCGGCGAGGAGCAGGTCGGTTTCGGGCAAATCCTGGACGTGGACGAAGGCGTCGGCGGCGGCGACACGGTCGCGGATGCCGGTGGGATCGAAGTTGCCTTGGCGCCCTCCCCATCAGTGTCGAGCGCGTGGCTCGACGCCGACAGCCACGCCTGACCCGCGGCGAGGCGCGCTTCCGGCGTGTAGGTTTCGGCGGCGTCGCCCATGCTCAGGCCGTAGCGGCCGGGTTCGGGACCGTAGACACGGGCGGTGGAGGGTTTCCCGACGAACGGGTTCCAGTCTTGCGGTTCGTCGCGTGCGGCGAGCGCGCGAACGGCTTGGCCGAACATCGTGCAAAGCGTCGGGAAGGCGTCGCGGAACAGGCCGGATACGCGCAGGGTGACGTCGATGCGGGGGCGGTCGAAATTGGCGAGCGGCAGGATCTCGACGCCCGTGACGCGGTCGGACTGCATGTCCCACACCGGTTCCGCGCCGAGCAGGTGGAGCGCCATCGCGAACTCCTCGCCGGCTGTCCGCATCGTCGCGGAAGCCCAGAGATCTACCACGAGGTTGCGGGGGTAGTCGCCGTGGTCCTGTAGGTGACGGCGGACGAGTTCATCGGCGAGTTTGACGCCTTGGGTATGCGCGGCGCGCGACGGGACTGCTCGGGGATCGGTGGTGTAGAGATTGCGGCCGGTGGGGAGGACGTCTGCGCGGCCTCGCCAAGGGGAGCCGGAGGGGCCGGACGCGATGCGTTTGCCCTGGAGCGCGGACAGGAGCCCGGCGCGTTCGGCTTCGCCTTGGTCGCCGCGGCCGTAGATATGGAGGCCGTCGCCATATTGGCTTTCCTTCACGTCGCAGACGAAGGTGTCGATGCGGGTGATCGCGTCGGCTTGGGACTGCGCGTCGTCGAGGCCTAGAGTGGCGGCGAGGCCGGTGGCGGTGGCCTCGTCGCGGATGTCGCGTTGCAGGCGGTCGCGGCGGGCTGGATCGAGGCCGTCCGCGTTGGAAAATTCGTCGAGCAGCGCTTCGAGGCGGCCGAGGCCGGCGCCGGTGCGCGTGCGCTCCAGCGGTGGCGGGACGTGGCCGAGCGTGACCGCGCCGATGCGGCGCTTGGCTTGGGCTGCTTCGCCGGGGTCGTTGACGATGAACGGGTAAATGACGGGCATCGCGCCGGTGAGCGCTTCGGGCCAGCAGGCCTCGGACAGCGCGACCGACTTGCCAGGCAGCCATTCGAGCGTGCCGTGCGCGCCGACATGGACCAGCGCGTCGGTGCCGCGCGTGCGGAGCCAGAGGTAGAAGGCGACATAGGCGTGGCAGGGGCAGCGCGAGAGGTCATGATACTCCTCCGCACGTTGCTCGGTTCGGCCGCGTTCGGGCTGGAGGGCGACGAGTGCCCCGCCCTGGTCGATCGCGGTGAAAGCGAAGTCTTCGGTTGGATCGCCCCAGGTTTCCTGAAGGTCCTTTTGCAGAGCTTCGGGGAGGTGCGCGAGGGCTTTGCGGTACTCGGCGAGCGGCCAGTGAATGCGCGAGGTAGCCAGATCGGTTGCGTCGGGCGTGATCGCGTAGCCGGCTTCGGTGAGGTCGGCGAGGATCGCCTGCGTGGAGGCGAGTGCGTCGAGGCCGACGGCGTGCGCCATCTGGTACGTCTTGCCGGGGTAGGTCGAGAGGACGATCGCGATGCGGTGGTCGGCGATGGGTTTGCTGGCGAGGTTCGTCCAGGCTTCGATCCGCGCAGCGATCGCGGTGATGCGCGCGGGGTCGGCGCGGTGTTCGCGGCGGGTGTATTCGAGGTCGCCGTCCCTCGCCGCGGCTTCCTTGAAGCTGGCGACGCCGGCGAAGAGGCGGCCGTCCACTTCGGGAAGGACCACGTGCATGGCGAGGTCGGCAGGCGACAGGCCGCGGGTGGCGCCGGCCCAGGCGGCGCGGTCGGAGGTGGCCAGCGCGACCTGGAAGACGGGGACATCGGCGGCGTCGAGTGGGGTCGTCTCACTCGCGCCGCGTGCGGAGAAGGCGGTGGCGTTGACGATCGCGGCGGGCTTCAAAGCTCGGACCCAGTGGCCCATCCAGCCGGCCGCATCCGGTGCCTTGAGCGAGGGCGCGAAGAGGCCGATGACGTCGAAGCCTCGCGCCGTCAGTTCGGCGTGGAGCGCTTCGATCGGGTGGAGGTCTGCGGCGGTCAGGTAGGAGCGGTAGAACACGATCAGCACGCGAGGGCGGTGCGCGTTGATCGCGAACGCGGCCGGGCACGTCGCGCCGTCGTGCGGTTGCCAGCCGCCTACATCGGCGATCGCACGGACTCCGGTGACCGGGCCGGCATAGCAACCGGCGGCTAGCGCGAACTGCGCGAGTGCCGCCTGCGCCGCAACCGCGCCGCCGGTGTCGCAGAGATGAGCCAGGCGGCGGAGCGTCGACAGCGGGATCGTCGAGGCGGCGTCGAGGCGCGTGTCGACGCGGCCGTCTGCGGCAAGGACGGCGAGCGCGATGTTGTTCCCCCGCGCGAGGTTTTCGACCTGTTGCAGGCCGTAGCTCCAGTAGGAGCGGCCGCCGATCAGCCGGATCAGGATGCCCTTGGCGCCGGCCAGCGTCTGCTCGACATAGGTGTCGACCGAGAGCGGGTGCTGTAGTGCGCTCAGGTTCGCGAGGCGTAGCGACGGCAATCGGCTTCCGACGGCGTCCGCACGTCTCCAGCCCGCGGCGAATGCGCCGAGGTCACCGTCGGAGAAGGAGAGAACGACGATATCCGCGGGGGATTGGGAGAGGTCCTGCGGGACCGCGCTTTCCTCCAGCCCGTGGGTCTCGCGGAAGACGACGTGCATCGGGGCTCAGGCGTCCAGCGCGGCCTTGATGCGGGCCTCGTCGATGCGGTCGTGCTCGGCGATCACCACCAGTTGCGTACGGCGTGGTTCGCCTGCGCGCCATGGGCGGTCGTACTGCGTGCGGACGCGGGCGCCGACCGCCTGGACGAGCAGGCGCATCGGCTTGCCGGTGACCGCCGCGTAGCCCTTCACGCGGAGG
This sequence comes from Sphingomonas sp. AC411, assembly GCF_979253035.1. Classification (NCBI taxonomy): domain Bacteria; kingdom Pseudomonadati; phylum Pseudomonadota; class Alphaproteobacteria; order Sphingomonadales; family Sphingomonadaceae; genus Sphingomonas; species Sphingomonas sp. AC411. Next base: position 1,234,415 of record NZ_CEEDAQ010000001.1, read on the forward strand.
ATGTCGGCACTGCGGGCGAGTGCCTCGATCTTCGCGGTCAGGTCGGCGGGGTCGGCGATCTCGCCCAGCTCGACGACGACGCTGTCGAAATCGTCATGCTCGTGATCGTCCTCGCCGTCGTGATGCGAGGGGCGGCTGGCGATATCGTCCTCGGCCGCGGCGTTGAGGCCGAGGATTACGCGGGAGTCGATGACACCGTCGGTCAGGTCGATGACCGGGAGCGGCCGTGCGGACTCGGCGGCGATCACCGCGCGCGCCTTGGCGACGCCTTCGGGGCCGGCGAGGTCGACCTTGGTCAGGAGTACGAGATCGGCGCAGGCGAGCTGATCCTCGAACACTTCCGATAATGGCGTCTCGTGGTCGACGCTGGGGTCTGCGGCGCGCTGGGCATCGAGCGCGGCCACGTCGGGGGCGAAGCGACCGGCGGCGACCGCTTCGGCATCTGCTAGCGCGATGACGCCGTCGACGGTGATGCGCGAGCGGATCGCGGGCCAGTCGAATGCCTTCAGCAGCGGCTTGGGCAGTGCGAGGCCGGACGTCTCGATCAGGATGTGATCGGGGCGCGGGTCGAGTGCGAGCAGCGTTTCGACGGTCGGGATGAAGTCGTCCGCGACGGTGCAGCAGATGCAGCCATTGGCCAGCTCGACGACGTTTTCGGCCGGGCAATCGGGGATCGCGCAGCCCTTGAGAATGTCGCCGTCGATGCCGAGCGTGCCGAATTCGTTGACCACGACCGCGAGGCGACGGCCGTTCGCGTTGCGGATCAGGTGGCTGATGAGCGTCGTCTTGCCGGCACCGAGAAAGCCGGTGACGATAGTGACGGGGACCTTGGCCAGATTGGGGGAAAGATCGGGCATTGGTATTCTCCTGCAAGCATACGCGCGCACGACCGGACGGCCGCACGCGTTCGTCGCTCAGACGGAGGTACCGTGCCGCGACCATCCCCTGGATCGTAGCAAGAGCGACCATTGCGCTGGCAGGTCTCCTGGCTCGCGGGTCGAGGCTCGACGTACGCCTTCCCAGGTTTCCCCAGTGGCTGCCCTCCGAAACGAAGGGCATGTGCGTCTCGCTCACCGCTTACAGTTGCAGGGACAGCCGCGGCATTGGGAGGACATCCTCCCGCACCGCATTCCCATTCAAGCCCTTCCGGGCACCGGCGCGATCTGTGAGGTTCGGTGAAACCGAGCCTCGCGGATGGGGTTAGAGGAATTCCGGGGGCGTGCCAATTCGCATATCGCTTTTCCGACATCCTCCCCCGCCAGGGGAGGTGGCACCGCAGGTGACGGAGGGGAGGACACGGAACCTACGGGGTCGCCGTCCTCCCCCTCCGTCTGGCGAGTGCCAGCCACCTCCCCTGGCGGGGGAGGATCGAGAGGACGGAGCGAGCTACCCGTGCACGACTTCGATTTCGTCGAAGCGTTTCCAGCGGTAGATGGCGAAGCTCAGGACCCAGCACAGCACGAACAGGCCGATGATCGCGAAGCCGAGGCCGTTGAAGTTCTCGCCGAGTGCGGCTGCCAGATCCCAGATGCCACCGGTCAGGCCGAGCTTTGCCCCGAGCAGCGCGAGCGTCTCGATGCCGCCGATCGCGATCGCGACGATGGCGGAGATCAGCGTGATGGTGATGTTGTAATAGAGTTTGCGGATCGGCTTCACGAACGCCCATTCGTACGCGCCGAGCATGACGACGCCGTCCGCGGTATCGATTAGTGCCATGCCGGTCGCGAACAGCACCGGGAGGACGAGCACCGTGCCGATCGAGAGACCGTCGGCGGCCTGGCTCGCGGAAAGGCCGAGGATCGCGACTTCGGTGGCAGTATCGAAGCCGAGGCCGAACAGGAAGCCGAGTGGGGCCATGTGCCAGCTTCGGGTCACCAGCCGGAACATCGGGCGGAACAGCCGCGCGAGCAGGCCGCGACTGCCGAGCAGCAGGTCGAGATCCTCCTCGACATAGGTGCCGCCGCCGCGGACGTGGCCGAAGGTGCGCCAGACCGAGCGCAGGATGATGAGGTTCATCGCGGCGATCGTGAAAAGGAACAGCGCAGAGATCATCGTCGCGACCACGCCGCCGACCTGCTTGAACGCCTCGAACTGCGACAGCGCGCTGGCGGTGAGCGCGATCGCGACGGCGGCGATCAGCACGATCCCGGAGTGGCCGATCGCGAACCAGAAGCCGACGGCGATCGGGCGCTGGCCGTCCTGCATCAGCTTGCGGGTCACGTTGTCGATCGCGGCGATGTGGTCCGCGTCCACTGCGTGGCGCAGGCCCAATCCCCAGGCTAGCAACGCCGTGCCGAGCATGAGGGTTGCGCGTGGAACAGCGAGAATGCCCAGCCCCAGGCGGCGATATTGGCCGCGATCAGGCCTGCGAACAGCCAGCCGATGCGCTTGCGAGTCGAAACCCGCGCCGGTCTTTCGAATGTTGAAGTCGTCATGCACAAACCCCGCAGCGTCCGACGAGGACCGGGGCCTGCCGCGAACGGCCGGGACATACGACGACCGGACGCCATGAGCGGCCGACGCACGACGCCGATGCGGCCCCCGCCACATGGTCGTCGCTCAGCCAGTGTCACGCAGGCGGCGTTCACCGTGCCTCGGCCACCCCTGGACCGGGACAAGAGCGACCAGACGCCGGCAGGTCTCCTGGCTCGCGGGTCGTTGCTCGATGCACGCCTTCCCAGGCTTTGCGGCCCAGTGGCTGCCCTCGCGGAGAGGGCTCGTGCGTCTCGCTCGCCGCTTACAGTTGCAGGGACAGCCGCGGCATAGGACGGCGAACCGTCCGCACCGCATTCCCAATCAAGCCCTTCCGGGCACCGACGCGATCACGGGAAACGGCTGGAAGCCGCATCCCGCGCGATCGGTACCCTGCTTTCAGTCGCGTGCCAACGGGCGTGCCAACGGGCGTGCTATTTCGCGACGCCGAGCTGTTGCAGCATGAACGCCTGCCACTCCGAATTCTGGCGATAACGCTCGAACCGGCCGGACTTGCCGCCATGCCCCGCCTCCATGTTCACCCGGAACAGCAGCGAAGTGGTGTCGGTCTTCAGTTCGCGGAGCTTGGCGACCCATTTGGTCGGCTCGTAATATTGCACCTGGCTGTCCCATAGTCCGGTGCCGACATACAGCGCCGGATACGCCTTCGCCTTGACGTTGTCGTACGGCGAATAGCTCAGCATATAGTCGTACGACGCCTTCTGCGCGGGGTTGCCCCACTCGTCGTACTCGAACGTGGTCAGCGGGATCGACGCGTCGAGCATCGTCGTGACGACATCGACGAACGGCACCTGCGCGATGATCAGCTTGTAATCCTGCGGCGCCATGTTCGCGACGCCGCCCATCAGCAGCCCGCCTGCGCTGCCGCCCATCGCCGCGACGCGATCCTTCGCGGCGTATTTCTGCGCGACGAGATAGCGGGTGACGTCGATGAAGTCGGTGAAGCTGTTCTTCTTGTTGAGCAGGTGCCCATCGTCATACCAGCCGCGGCCCATCTCCTGCCCGCCACGGATATGCGCGATCGCGTAGACCACGCCGCGATCGAGCAGGCCGATCCGGCCCGGATCGACGGCCGGGTCGCTCGAGATGCCGTAGCTGCCATAGGCGTATTGGAAGAGCGGCGCGGTGCCGTCGCGCTTGGTGCCCTTGGCGTAGACCAGCGAGACAGGGATCCGCGTGCCGTCTCGCGCGGGCGCCCAGACGCGTTCGGTGACGTATTTTGCGGGGTCGTATCCCGGCACCGGGGCGACCTTGAGGACGCGGCGCTCGCCGGTTTTCGCGTTGACCTCATACGTGGTGGTAGGCGTCACGAGCGATCCGTAGGTGTAGCGGACCCACGGCGTCGACGTTTCCTCGTTGACGTCGAGCGACATGCGATAGGCGGGTTCGTCGGCAGTCACCGCGGTCGACTTGCCGGCATCGTTCAGCACGCGGATCATGCGGTTGCCGCCCTCGCGCTGGTCGATCGCGACGAACCCGTCGAACGGTTTGAACCCCTCGATGAAGACGGTGTCGCTGGCGGGCGTCAGGTCGCGCCATGCGGCCGTGCCCTTGGCCAGATCGGCGTCGGCGACGGTGACGAGCTTGTAGTTCTTCGCGTTCCGGTTGGTGCGGATGATCCAGCGGTTGCCGATGTGATCCGCGCTATAGCGGAACTCGCGTGCGCGCGGTGCGACGATCGTGAAGTTGGTCGGTGCAGCGGCGGGGGCGCAGCGTTGCTCGTCGCTGACCGTGCTGCTCACGCCGATGCAGACGAACTTGTCATCGGCGGTGCGGGAGACGCCCATCGAATAGGTGTCGTCCTTCTCCTCGTACAGCAGCCGATCGCTGACGGCGGGCGTGCCGAGGACATGCGCCTTCACGCGGTAGCCACGCAGCGTGACCGGGTCCTTCTCGACGTAGAGCAACGTCTTGTTGTCGTCGGCCCAGACGACGTTGGGCTCGATGTTCGACACGGTGTCGGCAATCGACGCGCCGGTCGTGAGGTCCTTCACCTTGAGCACATATTGGCGCCGCCCGACGGTGTCCTCGGCCCAGGCGACGCGGGCGTTGTCGGGGCTTACCGCCCAGTCGCTGAGCGCGAAGAAGCTGTGGCCCTTCGCCATCGCCGGCTCGTCGAACAGCGTTTCGGCGGGCGCGGTGCGGCTACCCTTGCGGCGTTCGAGGATCGGATAGTCCGCGCCGGTCTGGAACCGCGAGCCGTAATAATAGCCGTTCTTCGCGTAGGGAACCGAGCTGTCGTCCTGCTTGATATGCGAGACGGTCTCTTCGTAGAGCTTGGCCTGGAGCGGCTTCAACGACGCGAGCTGCGCATCCGCATAGGCGTTCTCCGCGGCGAGATAGGCGAGCATCTCCGGGTTCTTCCGCGTGTCGTCGCGCAGCCAGTAATAATCGTCCTCGCGCGCGCCGTTGGGCGACGTCACCTGGAACGGCTTCTTCGCCACGCGCGGCGGCTGGACCTGTGCGACCGCCGCCGTCGAGACCAGCGCCACGCCAGCCAGCATCATGTGCCGTGTCATCATTGTGCTGCTCCCTGCGCCGTCGCTACCGCCGGCTTCCGGTATCGATCGAACCAGGCGATGATCGCCGAGGCCTTGGCCGCGGATTGCGACGGGCGTGCGGCGAGGCCACCGTGGCTCGCGCCCGGCACCTTCACCAGCGCGGTCGGCACGCCGCGAGATCTGGAGCGCTGCGTAATATTGCTCGGACTCGCTGACCGGCGTCCGGTAATCGTCGCCGCCTACCACCACCAGGGTGGGCGTCTTGACGTTGCCGACGAGGCTCAGCGGCGAGCGGTTCCAGTAGCTCATCGGATCCTCCCACGGCAGCTTGGTGAACCAGTAGCGCGAGGTGAACAGCGTGTTGTCCATCGTCAGCGCCTCGCTGATCCAGTTGATCACCGGCTTCTGCGTCGCGGCTGCCTTGAACCGGTCGGTCTTGCCGACGATCCACGCGGTCAGCAGCCCGCCGCCCGAGCCGCCGGTCACGAACAGATTGTCGGGGTCGGCGGTGCCGTCCGCGATCGCTGCATCGACCGAGGCGATCAGGTCGTCGTAATCGGCCGCCGGATAGGTCTTGTCGATCAGGTTCGCGAACTCGGCGCCATAGGAGGTCGAGCCGCGCGGGTTGGTCCAGAGGACTGCGTAGCCGGCCGCGGCGTAGAGCTGCATGTCGGTCGCGAAGCCGGGGCCGTAGGCGGCGTTCGGACCACCGTGGATCTCGAGAATCAGCGGCACGCGCTGCCCCGCGACGCGTCCCGGCGGGGTGGCGAGCCATGCGTCGATCGGCCGACCATCGGGCGCGGTCACCGCGATCTTCCGCACCGACGCGAGCGCCTTCGATCCGGTCAGCACCGCGTTGAGCGTCGTCAGGCGCCGCGGCTTGCCGCCCGCCAGCACCCAGACATCGGCGGGGGCGCTCGCATCGCCGCCGGTATAGGCGATCGTCCCGCCCTTCGAGACCGAGAACTCGCCGCCGGTATAGGGCCGGTCGAGCCCGCCGCCCGCGACGTTGTCGATCAGCGGCGTGACGCGGCCATCCACACCGACGCGCGCAACGCGGCGCCGGCCGTGATCGTCGTAGCTCGCATACAGGCTGCGACCATCGGCGGCCCACACCGCATCCTCGATCGCACGGTCGAGCGTGGCGGTGAGCGAGCGCGGCGAGGCGGCGTCGCGATCACCGACATAGAGCTGCGTGTTCTCGTAGCTGCGGCGCTTGTCGTCGAAGCCGAGCCACGCGATCTTCGAGCCATCTGGCGACACGCGCGGCTGCGCGTCGGGACCGTCGCGCGTCGTCAACGTCCGCATCATGCCGCTCATCGCATCGACCGCGATCACGTCGGAGTTCATAACCTGGCGATCGGCGGCGGGCCCACGGATCGCCGCGAAGACGATGCTGCGGCCATCGGGCGTCCACGAGAGCGGGCCCCCGTCGTCGAACTTGCCGTAGGTGAGCTGCCGTGCCGCGCCCCGTCGGCGCCGACCACGAACAGATGGTCGTAGCCCGGCTTCACATAGCCCGGCCCGTCGTTGCGGTAGTTGACCCGGTCGATGATCGTCAGCGGCTCGGCCCATTTCGCGCCCTCGGGCTTGGGCGGCTGCGTGCCGAGCTTGGTCCCCTCGCCTGCTACCGTCGCGATATAGGCGAGCTTGGTGCCGTCGGGCGACCAGGCGAGCGCCTGCGGATCGCCGGGAAAACTCGTCACGCGCGCGCTCTGCGCACCGTCGATCCAGCGGACGAACAGCTGCGATCCCTCTCCGTCGCGTGCGGCATACGCGATGCGCATACCATCAGGCGACCAGCGCGGGCTGCTGCCGTCGGTGGCGAATGGCGTCTGGCGACCGCTCGCGACGTCGATCAGCCATAGCGACGACTGCATCCTGTCGGTCATCACGTCGCCGGTCCGGCGGACATAGACGATCGTCTTGCCGTCCGGGCTGATCTGCGGATCGGCCGCGATCGTCAGCCCGAACAGGTCACTCCCGGTGAAGTTGCGCGTCGGGCCATCGGGCATCGGCGCGGGTGTCGGCGCGGCCGGCTGTTGCTGGGCAAAGGCCGGCGTCGCCGCGAGCAGGAGTATAGCTAGGGTCAAGCGCAACGGGCGGCTCCTTCGAATGAACCGCGTTACGATGACACATTATTACGTGGAGGCAAGCGGTACGAACGTCACCGGCAAACCGTCCTTCGGGCGCGGGATCGGGAAGACCTGCCACGCATCGCCGCTGCCTGCCGCCGCCTCGATCCGGTAGCGCGTGAGCAGGTGTGCGATCAGCAGCCGCATCTGCATCGTCGCGAAGTGCAGCCCAATGCACATGTGTGCGCCGCCGCCGAACGGCACCCACGCGAACCGGTGGCGGCCCTTCGATGCTTCTGGCGTGAAGCGGAGCGGGTCGAAGCGGTCGGGATCGGGCCAATATTCGGCCATGCGGTGCGTGTAGGTGATGCCGACGCCGACGCTGGTCCCCGCCGGAATATCATACCCGCCGAAACTGAAAGCCTTCAGTGCGCGGCGCGGGATCGACGGGACGGGTGGCATCATCCGCAGCGATTCCTTGAACGCATATTCGGTGAGGATCAGGCGATCGAGCTGCTCGGTCAGCGGCACGGCGGGGTCGAGAGCGGCGACTTCCTCGCGCAACCGATCCTGCCACTCGGGGTTCCGCGCGAGCAGCATGACAAGGCTCGTCGCGGACGAGGTGATCGTGTCGTGCGCGGCCATCATCAGGAAGTTCATGTGGTCGGCGATCGCCAGCGCGGTGAGCGGCGCGCCGTCGTCATCGGTCGCGCGGCAGAATTGCGAGAAGAAATCCTGGCCGTTGCCGGTGCGTCGCGCGGGGATCTCGCGCTCAAAGAAGTCGATCAGATACGCGCGCGCCTTGACGCCCTTACGCATCTGCGTGCCAGGCCAGGGCTTGCGGATCGGCGAGACGCTTGCCTGTACCTCGTCGACGAACGCCTGGTTGATCTTGTCCGCTTCCGCGCCGAGCGGCACGCCCAGGAAACTGGTCGCAGCGAGATCGAGTGTTAGCTTTTTCACCACATCGTAGAAGCGCAATGTCTGCCCGGCCCAGCCACCGATCGCCGCCTCGATTCCCGCATCGAGTTCGGTCGCGTAATGCCGCATCGGCTCGGGCTTGAAGGCGACCGACAGCGTTTTCCGGTCGGCGCGATGCTTGTCGAAGTCCATCAGCATCAGGCCACGCGGGAACAGCAGGTTGAGCACCGGTCCCCAGCCCTGTTCGGACGAGAAGATCTTGTCGCGGTCGAACAGCACCAGTTCGTTCGCGTCGGGGCCGAGCAGGTTGACGCCGGTGCCGCCGAGCGCGCGATTGCGATACACCGGGCCGTACCGCGCCGCCATGGTCTCGGAGAACGCGATCGGATCGGCGAGCAGTTTGAAGGTGTTGCCGAAGAACGGCAGGCCGTAATTGCCCGGGATATGATCGAGCGCGCCTTTATGCTGACGCGGGAGCCAGTGCGCGCTGGCGTTCTGCAACATGGCGTGGCTCATCGGCGGATCCTCAGCGACATGCCGGCTTGGCAAGCCTCGAATACCGGCATAACTAATGTTCTGCAACCGGGGCGCGGATCCCGGGCTTTGACAGGAGAGATGCATGGACCTCGCAAACAGTGCTGCCGTGGTGACCGGCGGCGCGTCGGGATTGGGCGCGGCGACTGCGCGCGCGCTGGCCGCCAAGGGGTAAAGGTGGCGATCTTCGACCTTCAGGCGGACAAGGGCGAAGGGCTCGCGGCGGAGATCGGCGGGGTGTTCTGCAAGGTCGACGTTACTTCCGACGACAGCGTCGATGCGGGGTTTGCGGTGGCACGCGCGGCGCACGGCCAAGAGCGGATCCTGGTCAATTGCGCAGGCACCGGTAATGCCGCCAAGACAGCGGGGCGATCGAAGCAGGACGGCTCGATCAAGCATTTCCCGCTCGATGCGTTCGACCGGATCATCCAGATCAACCTCGTCGGCACGTTCCGCTGTCTCGCCAAATCGGCGGCGGGGATGTTGACGCTGGAGCCGGGCGAGGACGGCGAGCGGGGGCGATCGTCAACACCGCGAGCGCCGCGGCGGAGGATGGCCAGATGGGCCAGGCCGCCTATTCCGCGTCGAAGGCCGGCGTGGTCGGCATGACCCTGCCGATCGCGCGGGATTTGATGAGTGAGGGGATCCGGGTGAACACGATCCTGCCGGGGATCTTCGATACGCCGTTGCTGGCTGCGGCGCCACAGCCGGTCCGCGATGCGCTGGCCGCGTCGGTGCCGTTTCCCAAGCGCTTGGGGCGGCCGGAGGAGTTTGCGGCGCTGGCGCTGACGATGATCGAGTGCGGGTATTTCAATGGCGAGGACGTGCGGCTGGACGGCGCGATCCGGATGGCGCCTCGGTAACGCGAGCCTAAGCGCTAACCCCTCCTCTCGTCATCCTGACGAAAGTCAGGACCCAGGATTACAAGCGGTGTCGTCCGTGGCTCTGGGTCCTGACTTTCGTCAGGATGACGGATTTGATCAGGCTGCTCGAGCCGCCCGCGCCAACTGCCGGCCCTTGATCATATCCGCCGCCTTCTCCGCTATCATGATTGTCGGCGCGTTGGTGTTCGAGCCGATCAGCGTCGGCATCACCGATGCGTCCACCACCCGCAGGCCCTCCAACCCGCGTACCGCGAGCGTCGCGTCGACCACCGCCATCGTGTCGTCAGCCGTGCCCATCTTGCAGGTGCCGACCGGGTGGTAGATCGTCTCCGCCGTCCGCCGCACCCAGGCGTCGATCTCGTCGTCGGTCCGCACGTCCTCGCCGGGCGACAATTCCCCAGCGCGGTACGGATCGAGCGCAGCCTGCCGCGCGACGTCGCGGCCGATGCCGACGCAGGCGCGCATCACGCGGCGATCCTCCGCGGTCGCGAGGTAGTTCGCCACGATCACCGGATCGGCAAACGGATCGGCCGAGCGCAACCCGATCCGCCCGCGACTCTCCGGCCGCAACTGGCACAGATGCAGCGTGAAGCCGTCCTCGGTCGCCTTCACCTTGCCGTGATCCTGCATGATCGCGAGCACCGCGTGGATCTGGACATCGGGTCGCGACAGACCTTGGCGCGACGACACGAACGCGCCCGCCTCGAGGAATTGCTGCCGCCCTGCCCCCTTGCCGCGCAACAGGTAATTCAGCCCGACGCCGATCATGCCGACGCCCTTGGTCATCGCATATCCGGTCCTCAGCCCGCGCGATTTCCAGTTCATCACGACGTCGAGATGATCCTGGAGGTTCTCGCCGACGCCGGGCAGCGCATGGACGACGCCCACGCCCGCCGCGGTCAGTCGATCCGGATCGCCGATCCCCGACAACTGGAGGATCTGCGGCGACTGCACCGCGCCCGCGCACAATAGTACTTCGCGCGCAGCCGTTACCGACTCCGCCCGTGCCCCCTTGTCGAGCACGTAATCGACACCGGTTGCACGCCCCTTGTCGATCCGGATCCGCGTCGTCCGCGCTCCCGTCACGCAGGTCAGATTACGCCGCGCCAACACCGGCCGAAGATACGCTGCCGCAGTGCTCCAGCGCTTGCCGTCCGCGACGGTCAGGTCATACCGCCCGAATCCCTCCTGGCTCGCACCGTTGAAATCCTCGGTTACCGGGTACCCCGCCTGCCGCCCCGCCTCGACCAGCGCGTCGTAGAAGGGACTGTCAGACTCGCCGCCAGAGATCGTCAGCGGCCCCCCGCCGCCATGCAGATCGCACTCGCCGCGATGATGCCCTTCGAGCCGCTTGAAATACGGCAGCACGTCGTCGAACGACCAGCCGGGCAAACCCATCTGGCGCCACTCGTCGTAATCCTGCGGGTGCCCCCGCGTGTAGATCATGCCGTTGATCGACGAACTCCCGCCCAGTCCCTTGCCGCGCGGCCACCGCAGGCGGCGGTTGTCGAGATGCGGCTCGGGCTCGGTCGAGAAGCCCCAGTTGCTCGGGTTCTTGCTCTTGATGAGTTCGCCGACCCCAGCGGGCATCCGCACCAGCACGCCGTCGTTGCGCCCGCCCGCCTCGAGCAACAGCACCGACACGTCGGGGTCCTCGGTCAGTCGCGCGGCCAGCACGCAGCCGGCCGAGCCCGCGCCGATAATTACGTAGTCATACGTCTGCATGCCCGCATCCTCCTCATAACGCTCCGCTTTTTACGGAGTCGCATCACCGCGATACGCTAGCGCTCGCACAGCAGCGTAAGCAACCCGTTGCGCAGCACGCCGCGATCGAGCCCCTCGACCGGATGCACCTCGCTCAAGCCCACCGCGAGCAGCGCATAGCCGCGAATCCCCGCTTCGACGGAATCGAACCCGTGCGCGGTCAGTTGCTCCACCAGGAACGCCATCACCTTGTCGTCATGCTCGCGGATCGCCGCCGCGCGCGCGCGTCGCTCTTCGCCCAGGCGCGCATCGCCAGTGCCAATTGCGACATGTCGTGATCGCGGACATGCTCGGCGAACGCGCGGATCCGCTCGACAGGGGCGAGCTCCGACGCAGCCAGCGACGCCAGCAACGGATCGATCTGCGCCTCGGCGAAATACGATGCGAGCGCCGCATGATAGCCGTCGAAATCCTTGAAGTGGTGATAGAAACTGCCGGTCGACGCGCCCGCGGCCTGCGCGAGGCTGCGAAGTTTCAGTGCGCGCAAGCCGCCGCTCTTCAGCAACGCCTGCCCGATCTCCAGCCAGTCGCGCGGCGCCAGATCCGCGCGGGGTGCAACGTCGTTTTCAACCGATACCGTGCTTGACAAGCCACTCTCCATAACGAATGTTACGTCGGAACGAAGCCGGACGCAATCCGGCATCAGGCACCACGACCGCACCATAGTGGCGGGTGTAACAGGAGAGAGAGTGTGGCCGAGGCTTTGATCATCGACGCCGTTCGTACCCCGCGCGGGATCGGCAAGACGGGCAAGGGCGCGCTTGCGCACATGCACCCCCAACATCTCGCCGCGACCGTTCTCAAGGCAATTGCCGAGCGAAACAAGCTCGATACCGCCGATGTCGACGACATCATCTGGTCGACCTCGACGCAGCGTGGCGAGCAAAGCGGCGATCTCGGGCGGATGGCCGCGCTCGATGCGGGTTATGACGTCAAGGCTAGCGGGACGACGCTCGACCGGTTCTGCGGCGGCGGGATCACCGCGGTGAACTTCGCGGCGGCGCAGATCATGAGCGGGATGGAAGACCTCGTCATCGCCGGCGGGACCGAGATGATGTCGCTCACCACGACGATGATGCAGGACGACATGGCGGCGGGCAAGCGGCCGCTCGGGATCGGGTCGGGCAATGCGCGGCTCGATGAGCGCCACCCGCAATCGAACCAGGGCATCTGTGCCGACGCAATCGCCAGCATCGAGGGGATCGACCGTGAGCCGCTCGAAGCGCTGGGGCTCGAGAGCCAGCGCCGTGCCGCGGTGGCGATCGCCGAAGGGCGGTTCGATCGCAGCCTCGTGCCCGTCACCGACGCGACCGGCGCGCTGGTGCTCGAAAAGGACGAATATCCGCGTCCCGATACCACCGCCGAGGGTCTCGCCGCGCTGCGCCCCTCGTTCGCCGGGATCGCCGACGTGCCGCTCGACGAAAAGGGCACGACGTATCGCAAGCAGATCAACCGCCGCTATCCCGACGTCGATATCAAGCACGTTCATCACGCCGGCAATTCCTCCGGTGTGGTCGATGGCGCCGCCGCCGTGCTGCTCGCCAGCGCCGACTATGCCGCCAAGCACGGGCTGAAACCGCGCGCGCGGATCGTCGCGATGGCGAACATGGGCGACGACCCAACGCTGATGCTCAACGCCCTCGTCCCCGCTGCGCGGAAGGTGCTGGCGAAGGCCGGGCTAACGGTCGACGACATCGACCTGTGGGAGATCAACGAGGCCTTCGCGGTGGTCGCCGAGAAGTTCATCCGCGACCTGAAACTCGATCGCGACAAGGTGAACGTCAACGGCGGATCGATCGCGCTGGGCCATCCGATCGGCGCGACCGGCGCGATCCTGATCGGCACGATATTGGACGAACTCGAACGCCGCGACTTGAAGCGGGGCTCGTGACGATGTGCGCGGGCGGCGGGATGGCCCCGGCGATCATCATCGAGCGCGTCTGATGCATCCCGTCGCGCATGCGCTCACCACGCCCGACAAGCCCGCCTATATCATGGCGGCGACGGGCGAGACGGTGACGTATCGCGAGTTGGACACACGGGCGAACCAGGGCGCGCACCTGCTCCGCTCGCTCGGGCTGAAGCGCGGCGACGGCATCGCGGTGCTGATGGACAATTCGCCGCGCTATCTGGAGGTGATGTGGGCGGCAGAGCGCACCGGCGTCTATTGCACCTGCCTTTCGTCGAAACTGACCGCGGCTGAGGCGGCGTACATCATCCGCGACGGCGATTGCCGCGTGCTGATCGTGAGCAAAGGATGCGCCGAGGTTGCCGCCGCGCTGGTGCCGATGCTCGACGACGTGCGGCGCTACGTGGTCGACGGCACGATCGACGGATACGAATCCTACGAAGCAGCGCGCGATACGATGCCTTCGCACCCGATCGCAGACCCCTCACCCGGCGGCATTCTGCTCTATTCGTCGGGCACCACCGGCAAGCCGAAGGGCGTCAAGCACGCGCTGTCCGACGAGCCATTCGGCACCAACGTCTCGCCGCTCGTGATGCTCGGCAAGGGGCTGTACGGCTTCACGCCCGAGATGGTCTATCTTTCGCCCGCGCCGCTCTATCACGCGGCACCGCTGCGCTGGTCGATGGCGGTGCATCAGGTCGGCGGCACTGTCGTCGTGATGGAGCATTTCGATCCCGAAGCTGCGCTCGCCGCGATCGAACGGTTCCATGTCACGCATGCGCAATGGGTGCCGACGCACTTCATCCGCCTGCTCAAACTGCCGCCCGAGGTCCGCGCGCGTTACGACGTGTCGTCGCTGCAAGCGGTGTGGCATGCCGCCGCCCCTGCCCGCTTCCGGTCAAGCAGGCGATGATCGACTGGTGGGGCCCGATCATCGGCGAATATTACGCCGGCACCGAGGGCAACGGGTTCTGCGCGATCTCCAGCGCGGAATGGCTGACGCACAAGGGCTCGGTCGGCCGCAACCTCACCGCGCAGACGATGATCTGCGACGAGGACGGCAACGCGCTGCCCCCGCGCGCGGAAGGCGACGTGTATTTCGCGGGCGGCGGGGCGTTCGAATATCACAACGATCCCGCCAAGACCGCGGAAGCCGCCAACGCACACGGCTGGACGACGCTCGGCGATGTCGGCTGGCTCGACGAGGAGGGCTATCTCTACCTCACCGATCGCAAGAGCTTCATGATCATCTCGGGCGGCGTGAACATCTACCCCGCCGAGATTGAGAACCTCCTCGTCACCCACCCCAAGGTCGCCGACGTCGCGGTGATCGGCGCGCCCGACGACGAGATGGGCGAACAGGTGGTGGCGATAATCTGCCCCGCCGATCCATCCGAGGACCGCGACCAACTCGCAGCCGAGCTCAGCGCCTTCGCTCGCGCCAACCTCAGCCACGTCAAGGCACCGCGCCGGATCGACTTCCGGGAGACATTGCCGCGGCACGAGACGGGCAAGCTCTACAAGCGCCTGCTCCGCGACGAATATTGGGCGCATTCGAAGGAGTCCGCATGAACTTCGATTATTCCGACGACCAGAAATTCCTTAAGGACGAAGCGCGCAAGTTTCTGTCCGCGCACTGCGGCAGCGACCGTGTCCGCGCGGTGCTCGACGATCCCGCCAAAGCGTATGATGCGGACCTGTGGAAAGCCGTCGGCGCGCAAGGCTGGCTCGGCGCGGCGATCCCCGAAGAGTTCGGCGGACTAGGCCTCGGCCATATCGAACTCTGCGCGATCGCCGAGGAACTCGGCCGCGCCTGCGCGCCGATCCCGTTCGCCTCGACCGTCTATTTCGTCGCCGAGGCCTTGATGCTCTACGGAAGTGACACCCAGAAAGTCCGATGGCTGCCGAGGATCGCGGCGGGCGACGTCATCGGCGCGTTCGCCACCTCCGAAGGCGCCGGCCCGGTCACCGCACGCTCGATCCGCACCACCGTCTCCGGTGGCAGGCTGACCGGCGAGAAGATCCCAGTCACCGACGGCGACGTCGCCGACCTGATCGTCGTCCTCGCGCGCGACGGGCTCTACCTCGTCGAGAAGGGCGCGGGCGTCACCGCGGACGTGCTCGAAACCCTCGACCCCACGCGCAGCGCCGCCCGCCTCACGTTCACTGCCGCGCCCTGCGAAAGGCTTGGCAGCGACGACGGCATCGCCGCGATGCAGGCCGTATTCGACCGCGCGGCCGTGCTCCTCGCGTTCGAGCAGCTTGGCGGCGCGGATCGCTGTCTCGACATGGCGAAGGGCTATGCGCTCGATCGCTACGCGTTCGGCCGGCAGATCGGCGGGTATCAGGCGATCAAGCACAAGCTCGCGGACATGTATGTGAAGAACGAACTCGCGCGCTCGAACGCCTATTACGGGGCGTGGGCGCTGAACGCGGGCGCCGCCGAACTCCCGCTCGCCGCCGCCACCGCGCGCGTCGCCGCCTCCGACGCCTATTGGTTCGCGTCGAAGGAGAATATCCAGACGCATGGCGGGATGGGCTTCACCTGGGAGTCCGACTGCCACCTCTATTACCGCCGCTCGCGCCAGCTCGCGCTCGTCGTCGGCGCCCCCGCCGCGTGGCGCGAACGCCTCGTCGGCCAACTCGAAATGCGCAATGCCGCCTAGTTGGGCCGCCTGAAAGGACGAGCATGGACTTCAACGACAGCGACGCCGAAGCCACCTACCGCGCCGCCGCCCGGCGCTGGCTCGACACGAACATCGCCGAGCATGACGCCGGCCATTACCCCGACGACATGACCAAGGCGAAGGCGTGGCAGGCGCGCAAGGCAGCGGGCGGCTACGCGTGCATCACCTGGCCGCAGGAATGGGGCGGCGGTGGCGGCACACCGATCGAGAGCGTGATCTTCGGCCAGGAAGAGGCGAAACACGCGGTCGACGGCAGCTATTTCACGATCGGGCTCGGCATGTGCGTGCCGACCGTGATGGCCTATGCCGACGACGCGACCAAGCGGCGGTTCGTCGGCCCCGCGGTCCGCGGCGACGAGATCTGGTCGCAGCTCTTCTCCGAACCCGCCGGCGGCTCCGACGTTGCCGCGATCCGCACGCGCGCGGTGCGAGACGGCGACGACTGGGTGATCAACGGCCAAAAGGTGTGGACCTCGGGCGCGCATTACAGCGACTATGGCATCGTCCTGGTCCGCACCAACCCCGACGTGCCCAAGCACCAGGGCCTGACGATGTTCTGGCTCGACCTGAAGGCTCCGGAATCGAGATCCGGCCGATCCACCAGATGTCGGGCGGGTCGAGCTTCAACGAAGTCTGGTTCGAGGACGTCCGGATATCTGACGCACAACGCCTCGGCCCGGTCGACGGCGGCTGGAAGGTCGCGCTGTTCACGCTGATGAACGAACGTCTCGCGATAGGGACGAGCGGCGGCGTCGGCCCCGAGGATATCCTCGCCTTCGCCGCCCAGGCCAACGGCGCCGACGGTCCGCTATTGAAGGACGCCGCGTTCCGCCAGACGCTCGCCGACTGGTGGGTGCAATCGGAGGGCCTGCGCAACACCCGCATGCGGACGATCACCGCGCTGTCGAAGGGCCAGGTGCCCGGCCCCGAAAGCTCGATCGGCAAGATCGTCGCCGCCAACCAGTTGCAGGCGATCGGCAACACCGCGATCGAGGCCGGCGATCAATACGGCATCATATCCGACCCCGCGCTGACCCCGCTAAAGGGCGCGTTCCACGCCGCGACGATGTGGGCGCCCGGCCTGCGCATCGCCGGCGGCACCGACGAAATCCTCAAGAACATCATCGCCGAACGCGTGCTTGGTCTTCCCGGCGAAATCCGCGTCGACAAGGACCAGGCGTTCCGGGATTTGCCGGTGGGGCGTGAGCAAATATTTTTCCGGTGCGTTGCAAATCGGAGTAGGCCGGTTTCTATTAATACCGGGCTCAGTCGGTTCTTTCACGTGATTAAAGAGATGGACGATGACGGTTGATTATTCAGATGCCGTCACGAAAAACATCGATAACTGGCACAGCAGTTTATTCCCCAAGATTTCCGTCGGTGGGTTGATCGCGCGCAGCAGCATTGCCCATAAATGGAAGACGCCTTTCCGGTGCGTGATGTTGCGTGAAGCAACCTTCTGGCGCGATCATGATTTGATGAACCAGTCGCACGTTTATTTGGCTTAGGGCACGTCCTGAGCGCACGAATTTTGCTTCGTGGCGGCGTTGAGACGTTAGCAACCTTAACCTACTTAAACATTTTGATGCAGCAAGTAATCGATAAGGCGCTTGATTTTCATGTTTTCGGACAAAAGACAACCGCGCTGCTTCTCGGGTCGCGCAACAATGACGCGATGCTTAAATCGATAAACATCGTGACAGTCTTAGAAAAGTGCGACAAGCAGTACGCTGGCGTCATAGATCTTTATGCTGACCTTTCAGAAACCGCTCACCCAAGCCATGAGGGGCTATGCTGTGGATACTCGAAGATAGACCACGATGAACATGAGGCGGTATTTTCAAACCGCTGGATGGAACTACGTGGAGGTCAGCATCTTGAAAGTATGTCGCTATGCATGGAAACCTTCCATCACGAGTACAACGAGGTTTGGCCAGCGCTGTTCGAGCGGATGGAAAACCGGATCGTAGCAAACGATGAACGCCTTGAGGCGACCAAGGGTGAGAAACAGCTAGCTTGCTAAAAGCAGCCAGCCCCTACTTAGCCTGCTGAACGCATTCCCCATTTTACCTCCACCATCGAGGATGTCCTGATGACCGACATGCACACCATCCTCACCTCCCAGCGCGACGCGTTCATGGCGGAGTTGCCCGTCACCAAAGCGGTACGCCTCGACCGGCTCAAGCGCACGGCAGCGATGGTGAGGGATAACACGGCGCGGTTCTGCGATGTGATGTCGGAGGATTTCGGGCATCGGAGTCGCGAGCAGACGATGATGACCGATATCGGCGCGTCGCTCGCGCCGATCGCGCATGCCGCCAAGCATCTCGATCGCTGGATGAAACGCGACCGCCGTCCGGTGCAGTTCCCGCTCGGCCTGCTGGGGGCGAAGGCGTGGGTCGAATATCAGCCCAAGGGTGTGATCGGCATTATCGCGCCGTGGAATTTCCCCGTGAACCTGCTGATCGCGCCGCTCGCCGGCGTGTTCGCGGCGGGCAATCGCGCGATGGCCAAGACGAGCGAATATACGCCTGCCACCGCCGCGCTATTCGAAGAGATCGCCCCCAAATATTTCGCGCAGGACGAACTCGCAATCGTCTCCGGCGGCGCGGAGGTCGGCAAGGCCTTTTCCGCCCTCCCGTTCGATCACCTGATCTTCACCGGCGCGACCGCGATCGGCCGCCACATCCTCCACGCCGCCGCCGACAACCTGACCCCCGTCACGCTCGAACTCGGCGGCAAGTCGCCCGTCATCCTCGGCGCATCGGCGGACATCGCCAGGGCGACCGAACGAGTCACGCTCGGCAAGATGATGAATGCGGGCCAGATCTGTCTTGCCCCCGACTACATGCTCGTGCCGTCCGCCAACGAGGCGAAGGTGGTCGACGGCATCAAGGCGGCGGCGAGCGCGATGTACCCTACGTTGCTCGCCAACGCCGACTACACCTCGGTGGTCAACGACCGCCATCACCGGCGCCTCACCGACTGGATCGCCGACGCCCGCGCGAAGGGTGCGACGGTCGAGGTGGTGAACCCCGCCAACGAGGATTTCGCCAGCGCGAACTCGCGGAAGATGCCGCTGCATATCGTCCGCGACGCGACCGACGACATGATCGTGATGCAGGAGGAGATCTTCGGACCCGTGTTGCCGATCCGCCGCTATGACGGGATCGACGACGCGATCGCGCAGGTGAACCGCCGCGACCGGCCGCTCGGGCTGTATTATTTCGGTAGCGACGAGGCGGAGCGGCGCCGCGTGCTCGACCGGACGATCTCGGGCGGGGTGACGCTCGACGACGTGGTCTTTCACGTCTCGATGGAGGATCTACCCTTTGGTGGCAGCGGCCCGTCGGGGATGGGCGCGTATCATGGGATCGACGGGTTCCGGACGTTCAGCCACGCGCGCGCCGTCTTCAAGCAATCGAAGCTCGACGTCGCCAAGCTTGCCGGGTTGAAGCCGCCTTATGGGGCTGCTGCGGCGAAGACGATCGCGCGGATGATGCGGGGATGATTGTGTGCGTGATCGCCGCGCGTGCCCTCACCCTTCCCACGGCTAAGTAGCCGCGGGCCCCTTCCCTCTCCCCGAGGGGAGAGGGAGATTAGGTCGCTACCGTAACAATTTCGTCGATCGTCTCGCAATCGTCTTGGATCTGTCGCCGACGCGTCACGCGGATCGGCAATGGGCCGCTGAGCGTCACCGCGTATCAGGGAATCCCATGCAGACCATATCGTCGCTTCTCGCCGGCGTTGCACTTGCCGCGTTCGCCACGCCCGCCGCTTTTGCCCAGAACCTGCCGGAAACCTCCGCGGCGGCTCCAACGGTGGCGGGTCAGACCGACCCGGGGACCACGGCCGAGACGGATGCCAGCCCCAGCGCTTCGGCTCCCGCGGACATCGTCGTGCTCGGCTTCGGCCAGAGCCGCCAGGTACAGAGCGTCAGCGCGGTCGACCTCGCGCGGCTCACCCCGGGATCGAGCCCTTTGAAGGCGATACAGAAGCTTCCCGGCGTCAATTTCCAGGCGTCCGATCCGTTCGGCGCGTATGAGTGGGCGGTCCGCATTTCGTTGCGCGGGTTCAACCAGAACCAGCTCGGCTTCACGCTCGACGGCGTACCGCTCGGCGACATGAGCTACGGCAACGTCAACGGCCTGCACATCAGCCGCGCGATCATCTCCGAGAACGTCGCGCGCACCGAAGTCGCGCAGGGCGCGGGTGCGCTCGGCACCGCCTCGACCAGCAACCTCGGCGGCACGATCCAGTTCTTCAGCGACAAGCCGCGCGATACCGCCAACGTCACCGGTGGTGGCACGTACGGTTCGGATAATACCTATCGCGGCTATGCCCGGCTCGACAGCGGCGATCTCGGCGGCGGATTGAAGGGGTATCTGAGCTATGGCTACCTCACCACCGACAAGTGGAAGGGCGACGGCGTCCAGCGCCAGCATCAGGCGAACGGCAAGATCGTCAAGGATCTGGGCGCGTTCGGCAGCCTGTCGGCGTTTCTGAACTTCTCCGATCGTCGCGAACAGGATTACCAGGATCTGAGCTACGACATCATCCGCCGCCGTGGCCTGCGCAACGACAACATCGCCGGCAACTACCCGCTCGCGCTGCAGATCGGGAAAACCTACCAGAACCAGGCGGCGCTCGCGAGCTATACCAAGGCGAACAACGGCTCGTCGGTCGGCTTCGTCGCACCGTGGGCGGGGGTCGGCACGACCTTCCCGAGCGGGTTCGGTACGGTCGACGACGCCTATTTCGATGCCGGCGGCGTGCGGCGCGATTACCTGGGCGGCGTGACGCTCAATGCGAACCTGACGCCCGAACTGACGATGGTCACGACCGGCTATTATCACGACAACAAGGGGCAAGGATCGTGGATCACGCCCTATTCGCCTACTGCCGCGGGCACGCTGAACCAGGACGGCAGCGTGATCACCGCGCCGAGCCCGCTCGGCTTCCGGACGACCGAGTACAGCATCAAGCGTGGTGGGGCGCTTAGCAACATTGCCTATGAGACGGGTGCGAACACCTTAGAGGTCGGTGGCTGGCTGGAAACCAACACCTTCACGCAGGCGCGGCGCTTCTACGGGATGACGGACAGCGCAACGCCGAACCGCGACGTGCTCGAGTTCCAGAAGAACCCCTATGCGACGCAGTGGGACGGCAAGTACGGCACCGACACGATGCAGTATCATGTCGAGGATACACTGAAGCTGGCGGGCGATCGGCTGATCGTCAACGCCGGGTGGAAGGGCGCCTATGTCGTCAACAGTGCGACGATGCTGCCCGATACGACCTCTCCGCTGGCGGTCGGCCGTATCTCGGCGAAGGACTGGTTCCAGCCACAGGCCGGCATCCTGTTCAAGCTGACCCCGGCGGCGGAGATCTTCGCGGATTATACCGAGAACATGCGCGCGTTCGTCTCGTCGGCGACGACCGGACCGTTCGCGGCGACGCAGGCGGGCTTCAACGACGTCCGCGGGCGCCTCAAGCCCGAGCGCTCGAAGACCGCGGAGGGCGGCGTCCGCCTGCACAGCGGGCCGTTCCAGGCCTCGGCGGTCGGCTATTACGTCGACTTCTCGAACCGGCTGCTGGCGTTCGCGAACGGAGTCGGCATCCTCGGCAATGCGCCGACACTCAACAACGCGGGCAGCGTGCGCACCTACGGCGCCGAGGTCTCGGCGAACTACCGCGTGTTCCGCCCGCTCTCGCTGTTCGCGAGCTATTCCTACACCAACGCGGAATATCAGGACACCGTCACCGACGCCTCCGGATCGGTCCAGGTCCGCAAAGGCGATACCGTCGTCGACACGCCCAAGCACATGATCAAGGGCGAGATCGTGCTGGAGCAGTCGGGCTTCACCGGCCGGGTCGGCGCGGACTATATGAGCAAGCGCTACTTCACCTATCTCAACGACCAGTCGGTGCCGGGCCGCGTTCTCGTCGACGCGAGCATCGGCTATCGTTTCGAGGGTGACGGCCCGCTGCACGGCGTCGCGATCGAGGGCAGCGTCACCAACCTGACCGACAGGAAGTATATCGCGACGATCGGCTCGAACGGCTTCACCGCGAGCGGCGACAACCAGACGCTGCTCGCCGGGGCACCGCGGCAGTTCTTCGTGTCGTTGAAGAAGGGCTTCTGACGTCCGAATGGGTATCGGACCGGGATGCGATCGCCCGGTCCGATATCACTCGACGGCGCGTAGCCTCGGCCGGCCGGGTGGCGACTGACGCAGAAGCTCGTCGACCCGCGCGGCAAGGTCGGTCTGGCGAAACGGCTTCGATAGACGGATGACACCCTCGGGCACGTCCTCGCCCGCCGCGGCATAACCGGTCACGAGCAACGCCGGGATACGGTTGCCCGACGACCATAATTCGGTGATGAGCTGTCCGCCGGTCATGCCCGGCATCAGATAGTCGCTGACCAGAATGTCCGCATCGACGCCTGAGCGGATCGCCGACAAGGCCTGGCTGGCGGACGACACCTCGACCACGACATAGCCGATATCGCGCAGCATATCGGCGGTCGCCGCACGCACGAGATCCTCGT
Source organism: Sphingomonas sp. AC411 (assembly GCF_979253035.1). Classification (NCBI taxonomy): domain Bacteria; kingdom Pseudomonadati; phylum Pseudomonadota; class Alphaproteobacteria; order Sphingomonadales; family Sphingomonadaceae; genus Sphingomonas; species Sphingomonas sp. AC411. The sequence goes on from NZ_CEEDAQ010000001.1 coordinate 1,256,736, forward strand.
CGTCGACCAGCAACACCTTGGCGGCACGCTGCGCGGGACGGGCTCGGCGGTGTTCTCGACGGTATCGGTCGCGACTTCATCGGTGGCCGGCAGCCACAGTTCGACCGTCGTGCCTGAACCCGGTTCGCTGGTCAGGCGCAGCGTGCCGCCCGATTGCGCAGCGAGGCCGTGAACCATCGACAGGCCGAGCCCGGTGCCCTTGCCGACGCCCTTGGTGGAGAAGAACGGCTCGGTGGCGCGGGCCAGCGTCGCGCGGTCCATGCCGACGCCGGTGTCGATCGCCGCGATCCGGACATAATGGTCGGGTGCGAGGCCGACGACGTTGCGCTCGTCGACGACGACCTCGCTGACCGTCAACGTCAGCTTGCCGCCGCCCGGCATCGCATCGCGCGCGTTGATCGCCAAGTTGAGCAGGGCGAGTTCGAGCTGATTGGGATCGACCCGCGCCGACGACAAATGCCGTGGAATCTCGATCGTTACCGCGATCGACGGACCGAGTGACCGCCGCATCAGGTCGACCAGTCCGTCGATCAGCGCACCGATATCGACCGCGCGCGGTTGCAAGGCCTGCCGCCGTGCGAACGCAAGCAGCCGCTGAGTCAACGTCGCCGCGCGCTCGGCCGCCTGCAATGCGCCGCCGATCATCCGCTGCGTGCGTTCGTCGTCCTTGTGACGGCGCCGCAACAGATCCAGGCTGCCGACGATCGGCGTCAGCAAATTGTTGAAATCATGCGCGACGCCGCCGGTGAGCTGTCCAATCGCATCCATCTTCTGTGCCTGCGCCAGTTGCGCATCGGCTTCCTTGCGATCGGTGACGTCGGAGACCACGCCGGTCATCCGCGCCGCCTTGCCGGCGTCGTCATATTGCACGCGCCCCTTGGCGACGAGCCAGCGCGAGTGGCCGTCGGCCGCGTCGATGCGGTATTCGACGTCGATCACGCCGGTTTTCGTGGCTTCGGTCATCGCGCGCGTGACGATGCCGCGTTGCTTGACGTCGATATGACTGAGGAACGTTTCCAGGTTCCAGTCCGCCTTGCCCTCGGGATATCCATAAATGGCATCGTGTCGCAGCGTGCGCCGGGACTCGCCGGTCGTCAGGTCGATGTCCCAACTGCCCATGCCAGCGGCCTCGAGCGCGATCTCCAGGCTTTCGCGTGCGGTCCGTAGTTCGCTTGTCCGATCCAGCACGGCGCGTTCGAGCGTCACCGCCACGTCGCGCAACTCGTACTGCCGTCGCCGCGCCGTCAGCGCCGACCGGATCGCGCCCAGCATCGCCTCGGCGTGCAGCGGCCGTTCGAGCAGCAGGACGTTCCCCAGATCGGCGAGCCGTTGCGTGGCACGCGCGGTACGCGGCGTCCGTGTCCCGTTCGCCAGCACCACGAACTGGATATCCGCCCAATTGGGTTGCGCCGAGACCCATTCGGCGAGCGGCGCGACCTCTTCGGTCACCAGCGCTTCTTCGGTGAGCATCACTGCTGCGGCGCCCTTGGTGAGTTCGACGAGCAACTCCGCCTGATCGTGGCAGACGAATGCGACGATGTCGTTCCTGCCGAGCAGATCCGCCGCGATCGCCGAATCGCGCCCGCGCGGCGCCAGGATCAGGACGCGGTCGTCCATGTCAGCCGCGAATGTCCCGTATTCCCATCCGGCTGGCCATCAACGTCTTTCCTTCGCCGGAGAATGTCGGGACGCCGGTCAATACGCCCTGGAATTCGCGAAGGGGCTCGCCGACCAGCAATCCGTTGCTACCGATCTGAAACTCCCGGATCGTCCGTTCGTGCCGTGCGGTGCGCGTCTTGATCACCGAAATCGCCTGTCGCACCTCACCATGCGCCTCGAAATAGCGGAGCTGGACGATGGTATCCGACAGATAGCTCAGGTCGACATCGGACCGGACGTCGCCTGTGATGCCGTGCAGGCCGAGGATCAGCAGGCTGACGATGCCCTTCTGGCCGAGGTACGTCAGCATCTCGTGCATCTGCAGGATCAGGAACTGCTCGTTGGGCATCGCCTGGAGATAGGCGTTGAGGCTGTCGATCACGACGACCTTGGCACCATGTTCCTCGACCGCGGCGCGTACTGCGCCCGAAAACTCCCCGGCGACATCTCGGCGGGATCGATCGCGCGCAGTTCGAGCTGTCCGTTGTCGACATACGGCATCAGATCCATGCCGAGTGACGCGCTCCGCTTCAGCAGCGTGGGGAGACGTTCGTCGAACAGGAAATACGCCGCGCGCTCGCCGCGCTTCAGGGCCGCAAGCATCGACTGGACCGACGCCGTCGTCTTGCCGACGCCGGCAGGGCCGGTCAGCAACGTCGCGGTGCCGGGGATCAGGCCGCCGCCGAGCAACGTGTCGAGTTCGACCGAGCCCGTCGAGACGGCGTCGTCCGAATATTTCATGACGTGTTCGGACGCGATCAGGCGCGGATAGACGCACAGCCCGCCGCGCTCGATTTCAAAGTCATGATAGCCGCCGCGATATCGGACGCCGCGCATCTTCACGACGTGGAGGCGGCGGCGTTGCGCGCCGAACCCGGACAAGGTCTGTTCGAGCGAAACGACGCCGTGCGCGATGCTGTGCAGTTGGAGATCGTTGCCCGAGCCACTCTTGTCGTCGAGGAACAGCACCGTGCAGGCGCGCGTCGAGAAGAAGTGCTTGAGCGCGAGGATCTGGCGACGATAGCGGATCGGGCTCTGCGCAAGCAGACGAAGTTCGGACAGGCTGTCGATGACTACGCGCTTGGGCCGAAGCTCGTCCACCTTGGCCATCACCGAGCGAGATCGTCTCGCCTAGCTCGACCTCGCTCGGGTGGAGCAGCGTCTGTTCGTGATCCTCGCCAAAGCCGTCGGCGGGGACCATCTCGAACAGGCTGAGCAGAATCCAGCGACCAGCCATGCGTCTCCGCCACCGCGCGCAGCTCGACCTCGGTCTCCGCGAGCGTGATGTACAGCCCAGCCTCGCCGACCGCCGCACCGGCCAGCAGGAAGCCGAGCCCCAGCGTGGTCTTGCCGGTGCCTGGCGTGCCTTCGATCAGATACATCCGGTCCGGCGTCAGTCCGCCGTTGAGGATATTGTCGAGACCCGCGATTCCAGTCCGGGCGAGCGCCGGCAATTGTCCGTCTTTTGCCAACGCGGCCGTCCTCTCGTCGATCGAGCGCACCCCGCGGGATACGATTTGTTATCTGCGTCTTAGGGGATAAGCCACCCAGCGCATAGCCTTGCGCATGAAGGCTTCGCCGGCGACCTTGCGGCGGCGCGGTGAACCGTGACACAGCGCGCCATCGTCACGATCGAGGCCCTAATGCCACTCAAGCACTCGTTTCCACCGGTCGCCGACGACGATGCGCGCGTACTGGTCCTGGGGAGCCTGCCGGGCGACCGCTCGCTCGCCGCGCAGCGCTATTACGCGCATCCGCAGAACCAGTTCTGGCGGCTGATGTCGCCGGTCGTCGGCCATGACCTCGTCGCGCTCGCCTATGACGATCGGCTCGCGGCGCTGCGGACGCGCGGGGTCGCATTGTGGGACGTGGTGGGCTCCGCGCGCCGGGCGGGCAGCAGCGATGCGGCGATCGTCGATATCGCGGGGAACGACATTGCCGGGCTGGCCGGGCGACTGCCCCGGTTGCGCGCGATCGCGTTCAATGGTGGTACCGCGTTGAAGCAGGGGCTGAAACTGCTCGGGCGGGATGCCGGGCGTGCGGGCGCCGCTGGTCCGGCGATCGTCGCGTTGCCGTCAAGCAGTCCGCTTCACACGGTCGGAGTGGCGGCTAAGCAGCCGGCGTGGGATCGGCTCGCGGCGTTCTTGTCCGACCGGCCGGAGTCGCGCGACTAGGTTGGCCGCCGGCGCGGGACCGGCGCTTGCACTTTACAAGACTGGCGAAGTTTGACGCGCTGCGGCAAGGGCGGTGGATGTCGATCGAAACGCTCATCGCCCAATATGGTCTTGCCGCGATCTTCGTTGGAGCGGGACTGGAGGGCGAGACCTCGGTCGTGACCGGCGGGTTGCTCGCGCACGAGGGCCTATTGTCGCTGGGCGGCACCGCGCTGGCGGCCGTGGTCGGATCGTTCGCCGCGGACCAGCTCTTCTTCTTCGCGGGCCGGCGTTACCGCGACACAGCCCGGGTCCGCAGGATCGCCGCGAAACCGGCCTTCGCCAAGGCGCTGGATACGCTGGACCGGCACCCCACGGTCTTCATCCTCAGCTTCCGCTTTCTGTACGGATTGCGCACGATCAGCCCGATCGCGATCGGCACGTCGCACGTACCCGCGCGGACCTTCGTCGTGCTCAACGCGATCTCCGCGGCGGTGTGGGGCGTGTTGTTCACCGGCATCGGCTATCTGTTCGGCCATAGCCTGATCGAGGCGATCGATGCGGTAATGCCGCGGCACAAGCTGCTCGCCATCGTCGCGATCATCGCGCTGGTCGCGCTGGTGATGATCACGATCCGGTATTGGCGTCGGCGTCGATCGAACGCCACCCGCCAACCCGAGGCGGAGCGGATCCGTTCGGCTGCGTCGACCGACGCCTCCGAACGGACCTGAGGCTCAGGCGATCTTTTCGAGCGGCTGATCCGGACGATCGGCGTGCGTGCGGAAGCGGGCTGCGGTGGCCTGGGTGTAGGGTTTGGCCATCACCGTCGAGACCGTGATCGAGTCCGCGGTCGCGTGTTCGGGCGTCAGCGTCAGCAGCGTGAAGCCCTTGCCGTCCTGGTCGCAGAAGCGGACTTCGCCCTTGTTCGCGTCGGCGATCAGGCTGCCGATGCCGGGCAGCAACGAACCATAGGACGGGCTGGTGATCGCGGTGCAGCCGAACTCTGCCGCGACCAGCTTGCCCGACGCATCGTGTAGGTCGTTCGCCCAGGCCGCGTGGCTGTCGCCGGACAGCACGATCGGCCGCGACTTAGCGCGTTGGAACGCCGCGTACAGGCGCTCGCGGGCTGGCGGATAGCCGTCCCAGCTGTCGAACCCGAACGGCAGGCCGGCGCGGTACGAGGCGATACTCGCCATCAGTCGCTCGCGCCACATGGCCGGGAGCTTCGCCATCGTCACGGCGAACTTCACCGGGCCGAGCTGGCGCTCCATGTCGGGGCCGGCGACCTTGGCCATCACCACCTGATTGCCGAGCACCTGCCACGGCTTGCCCGCCGCGACCGAGGTCGCCATCGTCTTCTCGACCCAGGCGAGCTGCGCCGGGCCGAGCAGTTCGCGGTCCGTCCGCGCGCGCTCCGCCAGCATCGCCGCATATTCGGCGGGCGTGATCTCCTCGCCCTTCGACACGACCTGATGACTGCGTGCGAGCAGCCGCGTCTCGACCATCACGAGCGTCGCGAGATCGCCGAAATCGAAGCTGCGGTTGATCGCCGCCCAGGGCTGGCCGGGCTTGGGATCGCGGATCGGCATCCATTCGAAATAGGCCTGCATCGCGGCCGCCTTGCGCGCGTCCCAGTCGCCTTCGGTCTTGGGATCATGATTTTCGGCGCCGTGCATCCAGTCGTCGTTGGCGACCTCGTGATCGTCCCACACGCAGATGAACGCAGCGCGGGCGTGCGCGGCCTGCATGTCGGCGTCGCGCTTCACCTGCGCGTGGCGCATGCGGTAGTCGGCGAGGCTGACGATCTCATGGCGCGGCTCGACGAGGCGGCCGATCTTCTTCGCGATGTCCGCGCCATAGCCGTCGACGCCGTACTCGTAGATGTAATCGCCAAGATGCAGCACCGCGTCGAGCCGGTCGAGCTTGGCGATCGCGTCATACGCGTTGAACAATCCGCCCGCGTAGAGCTGGCAGGAGACGACGGCCATGACGACGTCGGCGATCTTGCCCTTGGGCAAGGTCCGGAACCGGCCGACCGGCGAGCGCGTGCCGTCCGCAGCGTCGAACCAATAGCGATATTCGCGGCCCGGCTGGAGCCCGGTGGCCTCGACCTTGGCGGTGAAGTCGCGTGCCGCGCGGGCCTTGACGCTGCCCGACCGGATAGGCTTGCCGCCCTCCGTCTCGGCGATATGCCAAGTGAGCGCGATATCGCCGGCCTGGGCGTCGTCGGCGGGCGTCGCGCGGGTCCACAGGATCGCGCCGTCGACCGCGGGATCGCCGCTCGCGACGCCATGATCGAAGCGGCTCTTGACCGCACCCGCGGCCTGCGTTGCGACCGCGGGCAGCGCCAGGGTCGCGCCCGATCCGGCGAGTTTCAGGGCGTTCTTCAGGGCGTCGCGGCGGTTGATCGTCATCGGCTGAGGCTTTCGTAGCGGTGTCGTCCGGCTGCTAGCGGCGATCAAGACAGCGCGGTGGCAACGATGTGACACCGTCGTTACGGAACCGTCATCTTCGTTTCATCATCACGACGTCGAAACGTCACGTGCCGTCCGTAGTGCCTCCGCAACGATACGGGGGACTTCATGACACACTTGTTCACGCGGCTTGCGATGACGGCGCTCGCCACGACCTGCTCTACCGCGGCACTCGCGCAAGCGACCACGCAGGCCGAACTTCAGGCCGCGACGTCCAGCGACGAGATCGTCGTCACCGCGCAGAAGCGCGAACAGCGGATCGCCGACGTGCCGATCACCGTCACCGCGCTGACCGGCGCCCGGATGGCGTCGATCGGTGTCTCCGAACTCGACGAGGTCGCCGCCTTCATCCCCGGTCTCCAGGTGCAGGAGCAGAGCGCGAACAACCCCGGCTTCGTGATCCGCGGCATCACCTCGGACAACGGATCGTCGCAGCAGGGCGCGCGCGTCACGCTGTATTACAACGGCATCGACATCAGCCGGTCGCGCGGCGCGTGGCAGGACCTGTACGACCTGGAGCGCATCGAGGTCGTGAAGGGCCCGCAGGCGACGCTGTTCGGCACCGCAGCCGCGGTCGGCGCGATCAGCCTGATCTCGAACAAGCCGCAGCCGGGCTTCTCGGGCGGGCTCGACGCCTCCTATGGCAATTTCGACCGCACGCAGGTGTCGGGCTTCCTCAACGCGGGCAACGACATCCTGTCGGGTCGGATCGCCTTCGCCTACAAGTATCGCGAGGGCTATGTCCGCAACATCGCCGGCGACGCGAACGTGCCAAACCAGAATCAGGGCGGCGTCGACCAGGACGATCTGAACGGGCAGGATCAGCGCGGCGTCCGCGGCTCGCTCCGCTTCACGCCGAACGACAGCATCACCGCCGATCTCGTCCTGACCTATGACGGCCAGCGCAATCCGGGCACCGCGTTCAAGAGCCGCGCACATGCCCCCACCGGCGGACAGACCGGAGACTATGGCAACGCCGAACTGTCGGGGTCGCCGTACAGCGCGGAGGTTCTCGGCGCGCGCAAGCTTGGCCTCGACCGCAACGTCTATGACGCGAACCTGACGATCACCGCAGACCTGTCGCCGGGGATCACCTTCACCACGGTCAACGGGTATCGCCGCTTCGACGCGCTCGAGATCTTCGACGCGGACGGTGGCCCCGCTGCGTATCTGGAGTTCGCCGAGGATGCCAAGGGCGACCAGTGGAGCCATGAGAGCCGGTTCGCGTTCGAAGGCCCGAAATACCGTGCGTCGGTTGGCTGGAACGCGTTCTTCGAGAACGGCTTCCAGCGCGTCCCGTTCGCGACCGAAGAGGGCACGTATCTCGCCTGCTCCGTCGCCACGGCTTACGCGCCGATCCGCACGGCTTTGAACGGCCAGGGGATCCCGACCGGGACCGGCTGCGTCGCGGCGAACGGCACGATCCCGGCAACCCGCGCCACGTCGATCCTGACCGGCGGACGTGCAAGTGCAATACCTTACGCCGCCGAGTTCACGAACTATGGGAGGAACAACACCTATTCGGTGTTCGCCGACGCGACGTACATTCCGGTGCCCGCGCTCGAACTGACCGCCGGCGCGCGGATCATGATCGAGGATCGCCAGTCGGGCTATTCGTCGGTGCAGCCGAACTCGGTGATCCTCGCCGGGCTGGGCATCCAGTCGAGCCTGCTCGGAACGGCCAGCACCAACGGCAACAAGTTTGTCGCGGAGCGGAGTTTCACCGCGATCCTCCCGCGCTTCAACGCGCTGCTCAAGCTCAACGACGACGTCAATCTGTACGCGACGATCAGCAAGGGCCGCCGCTCGCCGGTGGTCCAGCTCGCCACACAGCGCACCGCGTTCGGTGTCGGCCCGAACCTGCAGATCGTGCCGCAGGAAAATGTCTGGAACTACGAGGGCGGCGTCAAGGGTCGCGTCGGGCCGTTCAGCGGCGCGGCATCGGTGTTCTACCAGACCTATGACGGCTTCCAGGTGTCGGTCAGCAATAACGGCGTCGTAACGACGCAGAGCGCCGGCTCAGCCAGAATCTCGGCATCGAGCTTGAAGGCAATCTGAAGCTCGCCTCGTATCTCTCTGTATTCGGGACCTTCGCCTATATCGATGGCGGCATCGGCGACGAGGCGGCCAACGGTGTGTTCGCGGGCAACCGCTTCCGCCTCCAGCCAGATGTGACGGCATCCGGCGGCGCGATGCTGCGCGTGCCGGTGGGTAGTGCGACGGTCTATGCGACGCCGACCGTCACCTACAAATCGAAGGTGTTCTTCGAATTGCCGAACAATCCGGCGATCAGCACGCCGGGCTATACGCTGGTCAACCTGCGGGCCGGGCTTGAATTCGCAGCAGGCAAGTACAGCGTCGGCGGCTTCGTCCGGAACGCGACCAACAAGCGCTATCTGATCGATGCGGGCAACACCGGCGGCGGCTTCGGCATCCCGACCTACATCGCCGGCGAGCCACGCTTCTACGGCGTCGAGCTGGGCGCGAAATTCTAACTTCACGCATCGCTATCGTACCGAGCAACCATCCCCGGGGGGACCACGCATGACCATCGACACCACCTATACCGACGGCGATATCGACACCAATCCGACCGCCAATCCGCATCTGAACGAACTGATCGATACGCGCTATTCGCGGCGCCAGACGTTGATGGGCGGCATGTCGGCAACCGCCGCCGCGGTGTTCGGCGGGATGCTGCTGACCGGGTGCGACGATGACAACGACGGCAACGGCAGCAGCCCGGTCACCGTCACCGCGACCGCGGGCGGCAGCTCGTCCGCCGGGCGGGTAGCGACGCTGACCGGCGCGGCGATCGGCCAGGTCGACAGCGTGAGCTGGACGCAGACGGCAGGCCCTACGGTGACGCTGGCCGGCACGACCACGTCGACTGCGACCTTCGTCGTGCCGGGGGCGACGGCGGGCACGGTGCTGAGCTTCCAGTTCACCGCCGTCTCGGCGAGCGGATCGGTGAGCGCGACGACCAGCGTGACGGTGGGCGCGGCCTCGCTCGGGTTCACTGCGGTTGCCAAGAGCCTCGCGGACGTCGTTTCGGTTCCTAGCGGATATGCGGTGACGGTGCTGTACCGGCTCGGCGATCCGATCGCGGGCGGCGTCGCGGCCTATGCGAACGACGGCACCGACACGAATTTCTCGAAGCGTGCGGGCGATCATCATGACGGCATGAGCTATTTCGGGCTGTCGGCGAGCGCTACGCCCGATGCCAACGGCAACACGCGCGGGCTGTTGGTGCTCAACCACGAGAATATCTCGCAGCCCTATCTGCATCCGAACGGCGCGACCAATCCGGGCGGCGTTCGTCCCGAAGCCGAGGCGCTGAAGGAAATGGAGTGCCACGGCGTGTCGGTGATCGAGGTCAGCCGCTCCGCGAACTGGGCCTATGTTCCGACCTCGTCGTTCAACCGGCGCATCACCCCGCTGACGCCGATGAGCTTTTCGGGGCCGGTGCGCGGCAATGACAGCCTCAAGACGCGCTATTCGCCGGACGCGACGACCGGGCGTGGCACGATCAACAATTGTGCCAATGGTACAATGCCTTGGAATACGTACCTGACGAACGAAGAGAACTGGGTCGGGTATTTCCGCCGCGAGGTCGGCGATGGCGCGCGGCGTGCAGCGACCGGTGCAGCCGGCGTCAAGGCGAACACGTCGCTGGCGCGCTATGGCAAGGGCGAGAGCAACACCGGCGGCAATTATGGGTGGTCGACGGTCAGGCCGGCCGACACGACCAGCACCGCCTATGCGCGCTGGAACATCACGGCGCAGGCGGGCGCCCCCGCCGACGGTACGGGCGATTTCCGCAACGAGATCTTCCAATATGGCTGGGTGGTGGAGATCGACCCGTTCGATCCGGCCTCGACGCCGCGCAAGCGGACCGCGCTGGGCCGCATGAACCACGAGGGCTGCGAGATCGGCCGGACGATCCCTGGCGTGAAGCCTGCGTTCTACATGGGGGACGATGCGCAGAACGAATATATCTACAAGTTCGTGTCGGCCACGCCTTGGTCCGCGGCCGATGCCACGGCCGCCAACCGGTTGGCGATTGGCGACAAGTATCTCGATACCGGAACGCTTTACGTTGCGAAGTTCTCGGCGGATGGTAGCGGTCAGTGGTTGCCGCTGGTGTTCGGCCAAGGGCCCCTCACCTCGGCCAATGCCACCTATTCGTTCGCGAGCCAGGCGGATGTGCTGATCAATACGCGACTGGCGGCGGATGCACTGGGGGCTACGCGGATGGATCGGCCGGAATGGACCGCGGTGAACCCGGCGACCGGCGAAATGTATTGCACGCTCACCAATAATACGTCGCGGACTGTGGCCACGGCGGATGCGGCAAACCCGCGCGCCTATGTCGATCCTCGGACCGATGGTCGCACGAACGGCACGGGGAACGTCAACGGGCACATCATCCGCCTGCGCGAGACGGGCGACACGTCCGAGGCGACGACGTTCGCGTGGGACATCTATGCGTTCGGCGCGGGTTCCGATCTGGATGCGACCAACATCAACCTGTCGGGGCTCGATGCGACCAACGACTTCTCGTCGCCGGACGGCCTGTGGTTCGGCCTGCCGAGCAATGCGTCGGGGACGATCGCGCCGGTGATGTGGATCGAGACCGACGACGGTGCGTATACCGACGTCACCAACTGCATGCTACTCGCCTCGGTGCCGGGCAAGGTCAACGACGGCGGTACGCGGACGGTGACCAACACCGTCGGCGCGGCGACCGGCTCGGTGACGACGCGGATCGGGAAGGCGCCGGGCGCGACCCTGCGCCGCTTCCTGGTCGGGCCGAAGGAGTGCGAGATCACCGGCATCTACTCGACGCCGGACGGGCGGTCGCTGTTCGTGAACATCCAGCATCCGGGCGAAGGTGGCGGGCCGACCAATATCACGAGCAGCTGGCCGGCCAACCAGGCCGGCACGGTGGCGACGCCGTCGCGGCCGCGGTCTTCGACGATCGTGATCACGAAGAACGATGGCGGTGTGGTGGGGCTTTAAGCTAATCGAGGAGTGAGAGTGGGTCGATCTTCCCCCCTCCCTGAAAGGGGGGCGGGGGTGGGTCGGCCTCCGCGCTGCGCAACGGTTCGGGCTCGAGCAGGCCTACCCACCCCCAACCCCTCCCTTTCAGGGAGGGGGGCAAGCAAGAACGTCAGTCGCCCGCGGGGATCCGCGCCAAGGCTTCCTGCTCGATCTTCTCAAGCTCGTCCCGAGTCTGGACGATCGCCTCGCGTTGCGCATCCAGCAGGTCAATCCGCTGGCGACAGCGCTCGGCCAACGCGCGCATCTGCTCCACATGTTGCGGGTCGGCGTCGTAGAGGTCGAGGAACTCCTCGATGTCGCGCAACGTGAACCCAAGCCGCTTGCCGCGCAAAATCAACTGCATCCGCGCGACTTCGCGCCGCGTGTAGACCCGTGTCGTGCCGATCCGGCAGGGCTCGATCAGCCCCTTGTCCTCGTAGAATCGGAGCGTCCGCGCGCTCACGCCGAGCATGCGCGAGACCTCCTGTATGCCGGTCAGATCGTCCTGTCGGTCGTTCACGAATCCACTCCCTCGCCTCCGCCGCTGCGGCCTTTGCGGCCTCTTCTGCGACAAGTTCCTTTTGGATAGCTTGCCGATCAGCGTCTTGGGGAGACTGTCGCGGATTTCGACCTCGCGGGAAGCTCGATCTTGCTGATCTTGTCGCGGAGAAAATCGCGCAGTTCTAGCGGGGTAGCCACCGCCCCTTCCGCCAGCACGACGAACGCCTTGGGGGCCTGACCGCGGTATTTGTCGGGCACGCCGATGACGACCGCTTCGAATACGGCGGGGTGTTCGTACAGCGCTTCCTCGATCACGCGCGGATACACGTTGTAGCCGCCAGCGAGGATAAGGTCCTTGATCCGGTCGACGATGAACAGATAGCCGTCCGCGTCGAGGTGCCCCACATCGCCGGTGCGCAGCGCGCCATCCGCGAACAGCTCAGCGGTCGCGGCGGGCTTGTGCCAATAGCCTTGCGTGATCTGCGGACCGCGCGCGCAGATCTCGCCATTCTCGCCGACCGGGAGCAGCCGGGTCGGGTCCTCGCGGTCGCGGATCTCGATCGTCGTGCCGGGGAACGGCAAACCCGCCGAGCCCGGCTTGTTGAGGCCGTCGATCGGATTGCAAGTTATGATCGGCGAGGCCTCGGACAGGCCGTAACCCTCGACGAGCTTGGCGCCGGTCGCCGTCTCGAACGCCACACGGACCTCGGCGGGGAGCGGTGCGCCGCCCGAGATGCAGGCGTGGATCGAGGACAGGTCGATCTTCTGCGTCTCCGCCGCGGTGGTGATCGCGGCGTAGATCGTCGGCACCGCGGGAAGTAGCTCGGCTTGGTCCGGTCGATCGTCTTGAGCAATTGCTGTAATTCGAAGCGCGGCAGCAGGATCATCTCGGCGCCGGTGCGGATCGAATAGGTGAGCACGGTGGTCAGCGCGAAGACGTGGAACAGCGGCAACGCGCCGAGCACGCGGTCCTGATGCGGTTGCTCGCCACCGACGAACGTCACCATCGCATCGGCGTTGGCGACGAGATTGGCGTGGCTGAGCATCGCCGCCTTGGGCTCGCCGGTCGTGCCGCCGGTATATTGCAGCACGGCTACCTCGTCGGGGGACACGGTAACGGAGTCGGTGCGCCTTTCGCCTTCAGCAGCGAATCGAACGTGCAATGGCGCGCGTCAGTCGGTGCCCGACCGATCTCGGCGCGCTTGAAGATGCGGTAGGCGATCGACTTCAGCGTCGGCAGCGCACCGGCGATCGGGCAGGTGATGACGTGCTTCACGCCCATCTGCCCCGCGACCTTGAGGACGCGCGCGTGGATCTCGGCGATGTCGCAGGTAGCGATGATCGTCGCGCCCAGAATCCTCGAGCAGATGCGCCAGCTCGCGTTCGACATAGAGCGGGTTGACGTTGACGACGATGCCGCCGGCCTTGAGGATCGCGAAGAACAGGATCGGGTAATAGGGCGTGTTCGGCAGGCAGAGCGCCACGCGCGTGCCCTTCACGACGCCGAGATCCTGGAGCCCGCGGGCGGCCCGATCGACCGACTCGCCAAGCTCGGCATAGGTCAGCGTCCGGCCCATGAAGTCGAGCACGTTGCGCGATCCGAAACGGCGGACCGACGTGTCGAGCATGTCGCCCAGCAGCCGTGGCTCGCCCTGCAACGACACACCGATCGCTTTGCCCCGGAACTATCCTGCATCTCGCTCTCCATAAGATGGTGTGCGTAAGCCATATTGTCGGCCGCTTCACCTTGACGTAAAGGTGAGGTATCGCACCTTAAGGGTAACCCGCAAGCGTTAACCGGGTCGACCGCAATATGAGAGGATCATCGTGACCAACGTCGTCATCGCCGGGTACGCCCGTTCGCCGTTCCACCTCGCCGGCAAGGGCGAACTCGCCCGCGTCCGTCCAGACGATCTCGCCGCGCAGACGATTCGCGGGTTGCTCGACAAGACCGGCGTCGATCCCGCCGAGATCGAGGACATCATCCTCGGCTGCGCCTTCCCCGAGGGCGAGCAGGGCCTGAACGTCGCCAAGCTGATCGCACAGATCGCCGACCTGCCGATCTCGGTCGGCGGGATGACGGTCAACCGGTTCTGCGGTTCGTCGATGAGCGCGATCCACATCGCTTACGGCCAGATCGCGGTCGGCGCGGGCGAGGCGTTCATCTGCGCGGGCCTCGAATCGATGAGCCGCGTGCCGATGGGCGGCTACAACCCGCTCCCCAACCCCGCGCTCGCGAAGAAGAGCGCCGGCGCGTACATGGGCATGGGGAGACCGCAGAGAACGTCGCGCGGCAGTACCAGATCACGCGCGCGGAGCAGGATGCGTTCGCGGTCAAGAGCCAGGACAAGGCCGCCGCGGCGCGCGCGGATGGCCGCTTGTCGGACGAGATCGTGACGATCCAGACCAAGGCGGGCCCGGTCAGCCAAGACGGCACGATCCGCGCCGGCACGACGACCGAAGCGCTCGCCGGCCTGAAGCCCGCGTTCAGCGCGGAGGGGTCTGTGACCGCGGGCACGTCTTCGCCGCTGACGGATGGTGCGTCCGCGGTGCTGGTGACCTCGGAGGAGTTCGCTAAGAAGCACGGGCTGACGATCCTCGCGCGGATCAAGTCGATCGGCGTGTCGGGTTGCGCGCCCGAGACGATGGGGCTTGGCCCGATCGGCGCGTCGAAGAAGGCGCTGGAGCGTGCGGGCATCACCGTCGCCGACCTCGACGTGGTCGAGATCAACGAGGCGTTCGCGAGCCAGGCGATCGCCTGCATCCGCGACCTCGGGCTGAAAGACGAGACGATCAACCTCGATGGCGGTGCGATCGCAATCGGTCATCCGCTCGGCGCGACAGGTGCGCGGATCGTCGGGAAGGCGGCTTCGCTGCTGTCGCGCGAGGGTGGCCGCTATGCGCTCGCCACGCAGTGCATCGGCGGCGGTCAGGGCATCGCCACGGTGCTGGAGCGCGCATGATGGTCGATGCTGTGAAGAAGGTCTGCGTCATCGGCGCGGGTGTGATGGGCGCAGGTATCGCGGCTCAGGTCGCGAACGCTGGCATCCCGGTGCTGCTGCTCGACATCGTTCCTCGCGAGGGTGACGATCGAGACGCAGTGGCGAAGGGCGCGGTCGCCAAGATGCTCAAGACCGACCCTGCGCCGTTCATGTCGAAGCGGGCGGCCAAGCTGGTCGAGACGGGCAACATCGACGATCATCTCGACCGCGTCGCCGAATGCGATTGGATCGTCGAGGCGATCGTCGAGCGGCTCGATATCAAGCAGGCGCTGTACGCCAAGCTCGAGGCGCTGAAGCGTCCCGGCACAGCGGTGTCGTCGAACACCTCGACGATCCCGCTCGGCAACCTCGTCGAGGGACGGTCGGACCAGTTCAAGGCCGACTTCCTCATCACGCACTTCTTCAACCCGCCGCGCTACATGCGGCTGGTCGAGATCGTGCGGGGCGACCACACCGACGTCGCGGTCGCGGAGAAGGTAGAGGATTTCGTCGATCGCTTCATGGGCAAGCGGATCGTCCGGGCGAAGGATACGCCGGGCTTCATCGCCAACCGGATCGGCACCTACTGGCTGGCGATCGCGATCAACGCGGCGATGGACCAGGGGCTGACCGTCGAGGAAGCCGACCAGATCGGCGGGCGTCCGATGGGCGTGCCGAAGACAGGGATCTTCGGGCTGGTCGATCTTGTCGGCGTCGACCTGATGCCGTTGCTGTCGAAGAGCCTGTCGTCCACACTGCCCGCGGGCGATCCGTATTTCGATACGGTGCGCGAGTTGCCGCTCGTCGACAAGATGATCGCGGAAGGGTTCACCGGCCGCAAGGGCAAAGGTGGCTTCTACCGGTTCGACAAGGCGACGCGGACCAGCTCTCGCTCGATCTCGCGACCGGCGAGTATCGGCCCGAGGCGAAGCCCGCGGACCTCCCCGGCAAGACCGGCAAGGACCTCGCCGCGCTGATCGCGGAGCCGGGCAAGATCGGCACCTATGCGTGGTCGATCCTCGGCAACACGCTGTCCTATGCGGCGATGCTCGTCGGCGAAGCGGCGGACGATGTCGTCGCGATCGATGATGCGATGAAGCTCGGGTATAACTGGAAATACGGGCCGTTCGAACTGATCGACCGCATGGGTCCCGGCGTGCTCGCCGCGCGCCTTGCCGAGGAAGGTCGCGACGTTCCGGCGATCCTGACGACCGCGGGCGATCGTACGTTCTACCGCGTCGAGAACGGGCAGCGTCAGTATCTCACTGCGGGCGGCGAGTATGCCGATGTGTCGCGTGCGGACGGCGTCGAACTGCTGGAGGACATCAAGCTCCGCTCGCAGCCGATCCTCCAGAACCTGTCGGCCTCGCTCTGGGATGTCGGTGACGGCGTCGCGGCGCTCGAATTCCACACCAAGATGAACGCGCTCGACGATCAGGTCGTGGCGTTGATCAACGAGGCGATCCCGGTCGTCCGCGACCGCTTCAAGGCGCTGGTAGTGTATAACGAAGCGTCGAACTTCTCGGCGGGTGCGAACCTGGGCGCGGCGATGTTCGCGGTCGGGGCGGGCCTTTGGGACATGGTCGAGGCCAGCGTCTCGGGCGGTCAGCAGGCGTACAAGGCGCTCAAATACGCGCCCTTCCCGGTCGTCAGTGCACCCGCCGGGCTCGCGCTTGGCGGCGGGTGCGAGATCCTGCTCCACTCGGACGCGGTGCAGGCGCATGCCGAGACCTATGCGGGGCTCGTCGAGTGCGGCGTCGGCCTCGTCCCCGGCTGGGGCGGCAATGGCGAGATGCTCGATCGCTGGACCAAGTCGGGCATGGTGCCGAAGGGCCCTATGCCGGTGTTGACCAAGGTGTTCCAGAGCATCTCGACCGCGGTCGTCGCCAAGTCGGCGGCGGAGGCGAAGGAGATGATGATCCTGCGCAAGGACGACGGCATCACCATGAACCGCGACCGGTTGCTGGCAGACGCGAAGGCCAAGGCGTTGTCGCTGGTCGAGGGCTATGCCGCGCCCGAGAAGCCGACCTTCCGTCTGGCGGGCGAGAGCGGCCGGACGGGGCTGAACATGGCCGTCGCCGACTTCCACAAGAAGGGCGTCGCGACCGAGTACGACCTCGTCGTCGCGGATCGTCTCGCGGAAGTGCTGACGGGGGGCGAGGCCGATCTGATCGATACCGTGACCGAGGACCAGTTGCTCGACCTGGAACGCGCGGCGTTTATGGCGAGCGTCAAGGATCCGCGCACGCAGGCCCGCGTCGTCCACATGCTGCAGACCGGCAAGCCGCTCCGCAATTGATGCTGTTCCCCCGCGAAAGCGGGGGCCAGGATCAAGCAGCGCCGCGTTCGTTACCCTGGGCCTCCGCCTGCGCGGGGAACGACACATCCATGAACACTTTTTACTCGCTGGAATCAGTAAGAAGACTTGACTTGTCTTCGTACAATTCTAATCGCAAACAATGATTGCCGTATACGGCAACAAGGTCTCGATAACGTCGACGGCCTGACGAGATTTTAACGACCGTACACATACGGCGTGCCCACATCCAAGGAGAGGATAGAAGATGTCCCTGTTGCTAATCACTGCCCTGCTCGCCGGTGCGCCTGCTACCGCGGACACCGTCATCGGCCGCTGGAAGACCGAGACGCATAACGCCATCGTCGAGATCGCCCGCTGCGGCCCATCGATCTGCGGCAAGATCCTCACCTCCGACGCGCTGCGCGCCAATCCTTCGATGAAGGACGCCAACAATTCCAACACCGCGCTGCGCAACCGGCCGATCCAGGGCATGCAGATGCTGAGCGGGTTCAAGCCCGACAAGGACGGCGTCTGGAGCAGTGGTCAGGTCTACAACGCCGAGGACGGCAAGACCTATAGCGGCAAGATCACGCCCGTCGGCGCGAACCAGTTGAAGCTGCGCGGCTGCGTGTTTTCCCGCTCTGCAAGACGCAGACCTGGACGCGCGTGCGCTGAGGCGCCGCGCTTCGTCTTCGATACTCCCGCCTAAATCAGTATAGCTTTCAGGATCTTGTCCATGACTCTGCGTACCAAAGCCCCGCTTCTCGCGGTTTCCGCACTCGTGTCCGCCTTCGGGTTCGCCAGCACCGCCTATGCCGACGCCTTCTATCTCCAGGCGCAGTCCGCACGCGGCGCGGGCCGTGCGTTCTCGGGCGAGGCCGCCGACACCGGTGCCGCATCCCTGTGGTGGAACCCGGCCGCGATCGCCGGCATCCGCGACGGCAGCGCGACGCTGAGCGCGACCGCGATCCTGCCCAAGGGCGACGTGGTCGACACAGGCACGCAGATCTGCCGCCCGGGTCAGGCCTGCACCGGCATCAGCGGCCAGTCGAACTCGCGCGATCCGGTCAACAAGGGCATCGTGCCGTCGGGTGCGGTCGCCTATCCGCTGACCGACCGGATCGCCGTCGGTCTCGCGGTGACGTCGCCGTTCAGCTTCACGACCAATTACGACTCGGACAGCTGGGCACGCTACAGCGCCGACAAGACGCGGCTGCGGACGATCGATATCCAGCCGTCGATCGGCGTCGTGGTGACCGACTGGCTACGCGTGGGTGGTGCGCTGAACGTCGAATATACCGACGCCAGCTTGAGCAACGCGCTGCCCAACCTGTCCGCGGCGCTGCCCGATGGACAGCAGGAACTGAAGGGCGACGGCTGGGACTTCGGCTGGACCGCGGGCGTACAGCTCCACAACGACTTCGCGACGGTCGGCATCAGCTACAAGTCGAGCATCCGGCATAACCTGAAGGGCGACCTCACCGTCAGCGGTCTCGTCGGTCCGCTCGCGTCGTCGAACATGACCGTGTCCGGTGCGAAGGCCGCGTTCAACACGCCGGGCCAGGTGATCGTCGCAGGGCGGTTCCGCGGGACCGACAAGCTGACGCTGAACGCGCAGGTGGTCGCCTACAACTGGAGCAAGTTCGACACGATCGATCTCGGCGCACCGCTGAACACCGCGATCCCCGAGAACTACATGGACAGCTGGAGCCTGGCGGGCGGCCTCGACTATGACGTCACGCCGAAGCTGACCGTACGGGCAGGCCTGCAGCGGACCAAGTCGCCGACGCAGGACGGCGAGCGCGACGCGCGCGTGCCCGACGCCGATCGCTGGACTTATGCCGCCGGTGGCTCGTACCAGCTGTCGCCGCACATCGCGCTCGACGCCGCCGCGCAATATGTCGACTTCGAAAATACGACGATCGACCGCGTCACGGCAGCGTATGTCGGCACGGCCGCGCAGACGAACATCCTGACCTCGGGCGCTCTGCGTAATGCGTCGGCGGTGGTGCTGTCGCTCGGCGGGCGGGTGAGCTTCTAAGGCGCCTTCACGATCCTCCCCGCCAGGGGAGGTGGCGCCGAAGGTGACGGAGGGGGAGGATACGGAACCGGGGTTTCCTTACCTCCCTCCGACTGGCAAGTGCCAGCCACCTCCCCTGGCGGGGAGGATTTCTACACTTCGACCAACCTCAGTCCCTCGGCATAGACGCGCTGCTTGGCCGCATATGCCGCGGCCGACATCTTCAGCCCGGCGATCGCTTCCGGGGATAATTCCCGCACGGCCTTGGCCGGCGAACCGACGATCAGGCTCCCCGCCGGAAACACCTTCCCCTCGGTCACCAGGGCATTCGCGCCGATCAGGCAATTTTCGCCGATCACAGCATTGTTGAGGATCGTCGCCCCCATCCCGACCAGCACGTTGCTGCCGATCGTGCAGCCGTGAAGGATCGCATGATGGCCCACCGTGCAGCCCTCGCCGATCGTCAGAGGCGCGCCGGGGTCGGAGTGCAGCATCGCGCCCTCCTGGATGTTGGTCCGCGCGCCGATCAGGATCGGCGTGTTGTCGGCGCGGATCACCGCCCCGAACCAGACGCTCGCGCCCTCCCTAGTCGCGCGTCGCCGATCACGTCGGCGGACGGCGCGACCCAGACGTCGTCGGCGAGCGTCGGTCGTTTACCCTCGATCGCGTAGAGTGGCATCAGGCGGCGTCCCTTTCCTTTGCCCGCGCGCGGAAGGCGTGGAGCAGCGGTTCGGTATAGCCGCTCGGCTGCGTCAGGCCATCGAACACGAGCGCTCGGGCAGCTTGAAAGGCGAGGCTGTCATCCTCATGCGCGGCCATCGGCCGATACAGCGGATCGCCCGCATTCTGCGCATCGACCTTGGCCGCCATCCGCCGCAGCGCCGCATCCGCCTCGTCGGGCGTGGCGATGCCGTGGAGCAGCCAATTCGCCATGTGCTGCGAACTGATCCGCAGCGTCGCGCGGTCCTCCATCAGGCCGATGTCGTGGATGTCGGGCACCTTCGAACAGCCGACGCCTTGGTCGACCCAGCGCACGACGTAGCCGAGGATACCCTGCGCGTTGTTCTCCAGTTCCTCGCGAACCTCGTCGGGCTGCCAGTTGTGCCCGGTCGCGACCGGGATCGTCAGCAGCGCATCGAGCGGCGCGATCGGCTCGGCCTTGCGCTCCGCCTGTCGCGCGAACACGTCGACGCGGTGGTAGTGCGTCGCGTGCAGCGTCGCGGCGGTCGGCGACGGCACCCACGCCGTGTTCGCGCCGGTCATCGGATGCGCGATCTTCTGCTCGAGCATGTCCGCCATCCGGTCCGGCGCGGCCCACATGCCCTTGCCGATCTGCGCCTTGCCGCTGAGCCCGCAGGCCAGCCCGATCTGAACGTTGCGATCCTCATACGCCTTGATCCAGGACGAGGCCTTCATGTCGCCCTTCCGGATCATCGGGCCGGCACGCATCGACGTGTGCATCTCGTCGCCGGTGCGATCGAGGAAGCCGGTGTTGATGAACACCACGCGGTCCTTCACCGCGGCGATGCAGGCGGCGAGATTGGCGGAGGTACGCCGTTCCTCGTCCATCACGCCGACCTTGATCGTGTGGCGCGCGAGGCCGAGCAGGTCCTCGATCGCGTCGAACAGCCGGTTGGTGAAGGCGGCTTCGTCGGGGCCGTGCATCTTCGGCTTGACGATATAGATCGAGCCCGCGCGGCTGTTGCGGATCGGGCCGGTGCTCTTCAGGTCGTGCAAGCCGATCAGCGACGTGACGATGCCGTCGAGGATGCCCTCGGGCGCCTCTTGGTCGTCGGCGAGCAGGATCGCGGGCGTCGTCATCAGGTGGCCGACGTTGCGCACGAACATCAGGCTGCGGCCGGGGAGCGTGAACGCGCTGCCATCCGGGGCGGTATACTTCCGGTCGGGTTCGAGCGACCGCGTGACCGTGCGGCCGCCCTTGTCGAAGCTGGCGGTGAGGTCGCCCTTCATTAGCCCGAGCCAATTGGCGTAGGCGGCGACCTTGTCCGCGGCATCGACCGCGGCGATCGAATCCTCCAGGTCGGCGATCGTGCTGAGTGCGGATCTCAGCACGACGTCGGCGAGGTTCGCAGGGTCGTCGCGGCCGATCGGATGCTCAGGATCGATCACAAGCTCGATGTGCAGCCCGTTGTGACGTAATAGAATGTTGTCGCCCGCATGCCCGACCAGCTGGCTCGGATCGGCAAGCTCAGGCGTGCCACCGGTCCAGTCGGTCCACCACCCGCTCGCCAGCGGCACGGCATCGTCGAGGAACGTCTTCGCCCACGCGATCACCTGCGCGCCTCGGGTAGAGTCATAGCCCTTGCCGGTTGTCGCACCTGGAATCGCGTCGGTGCCGTAGAGCGCGTCATACAAACTCCCCACCGCGCGTTCGCGGCGTTGAGCAGGAAGCGCGCGTTGAGGATTGGCACCACCAGCTGCGCGCCGGCGAGCGAGGCGACCTCTGCATCGACGTTGGTCGGCGCAACCGCGAACGGCGCGGGCTCGGCGACCAGATAGCCGATCTGGCGGAGGAACGCCTGGTACTCGGGCTGGTCGATCGGCTTGCCTGCGCGGGCTTCGTGCCAGGCGTCGATCTTCGCCTGGAGGTCGTCACGGACTGCGAGCAGTGCGGCGTTCTCCGGCGCGAACCTCGCGTAAATGTCGGAAACGCCCTGCCAGAACGAGGGCGCCTCAAGGCCCGTGCCCGGCAGCGCCTGCGTCTCGATGAAGTCCACCAGCAATGCGGCGATCTTCAGACCTGCCCGATTCTTGATAGGTGTCGATCATCTCGGCCATGCTGCTCTCCTATGCTCTGGCGGCACGATAGACGCCCGCCATCTTCGCCACTAGACACTATAAACCGAAAGCTGTTGATCGCCTGGAGAACGAATGGATCCCGACATCGTCCTCTTCGCCGAGGTCGTCCGCACCGCCAGCCTCAGCGCGGCGGGGCGGTCGCTCGGCATCTCGCCTGCGATGGTCTCGAAGCGGATCGCGCGACTGGAGGCGCGGCTCGGCGTGCGGTTGCTCAACCGGACGACGCGACGGCTAGAGCTGACCGCTCGCGGCGCGGCGTATCACCGAGACATGGTGGAGATCCTCGCCGCGATCCGCGATGCCGAGGCCCGCGTGTCGGACCGCGCCGACACACCGGCGGGGCCGCTCCGAGTCAGTGCGCCGACCTCGTTCGGCCGTCTCCACATCGCGCCGCACCTGAAGCCCTTCCTAGATGCACACCCAGCGATCGAACTCGACCTCGACCTGTCCGATGGCTTCTCCGACGTCATCGGCGACCGGCTCGACCTCGCAATCCGGATCGCGCCTGCCGTACCGCCGAGCCTCACGGGTTATCGTCTCGCCGACAGCCGCCGTGTCCTCTGCGCTGCGCCAAGCTACAGCCCGCCATGCGACGCGGCCGACCTTACCAAACACCGGCTGCTTGCGGCGAAGGGCCAGATGCCGTGGCGGCTGGCCGGCCCCGACGGCGACGTCACGATCGACCGCCCGAGCTACGTCGCGACCAACTCCAGCGAAGTCGTCCGCGAACTCACGCTGGCGGGCGTAGGTATTGCGTTGCGCTCGCTTTGGGACGTCAGCGCGGACCTTGCCAACGGCCGACTCGTCCGCGTCTTGCCCGAGCTCGCTGGGTCTGCGGACGTCGGTATCTACGCGGTGCATGCACGCGGGGCGGTGTCGTCGGGCACAATGGCGCTGCTCGATTACCTGCGCGGTCTATGGTCGCCGATACCGCCGTGGGACTCCTGAACGAGGTCGATCGTCACTGCGTCGATCCGCCGCAGCATTGCCACGAACTGCTCGACCTCCTTGGCGGAGAACCCGGCGAATATACGCCGTTCCAGATCAAGTGCCTTAGGTGCCACCGACGCATAGAGCGTGTGGCCGTCGTCGGTGAGCTTCAGCAAATGCGAGCGACGATCCTCGGAGTTGGCGTGCCGCTGCATCAGCCCGCGCTCGACCAGCGCGATCGCCGCCCGGCTGACCGTGACCTTGTCCATCCGGGTCTGCTGGCCGATCTGCTGCTGCGTGATCCCGCCGGCCTCGGCCACCACGGTAACCAGCCGCCACTCCGGAATCGTCAGGCCGAACAGCGCTTCGTAGGTGTCCGCCACCGCCTCGCTGACGAGGTTCGAGGTGATCGACAGGCGATACGGGATGAAATCGTCCAGGACGAGTGCGCGGTCAGCCATGGCGAGATCGTAACGATTGACACCAGTTGATCAACCCGCCAGATTGGTAACAACAGATACCAATCTAAGGATCGAGTCATGGACCATATGCCCCAGTCTGATCATATGGACGTAAACCCGATGGGTCTCGACGGGTTCGAGTTCGCCGAGTTCACCTCGCCCGATCCCGACCGGATGGCCGCGCAGTTCGAGCAGTTCGGCTTCGTCGCCGCCTCGACCCACCCGACCAAGGCCGTCACGCGCTACAAGCAGGGCCGCATCAACCTGCTGCTCAACCGCGAGGAAAGCGGTCATGCGGCGGCGTTCCGTGCGGCGCATGGTCCCTCGGCCAGCGGGATGGCGTTCCGCGTTCACGACGCCAAGGAGGCATTCGACGCAGCCCTGTCGCGTGGCGCGAAGGCGGCGGATGCCAACACAGGTGCGCTCGGCGAGGGCAGCTATGTGCTCGAAGGGATCGGCGGTTCGCTGCTGTATCTCGTCGACAAGCATGGCGCAGCCGGCAGCCTGTACGACGACTGGAACCAGGTTCCGGGCGCGGCCGAAGCCGAGGCCGCGAACAATGTCGGTCTCGATCTGCTCGATCACCTTACGCACAACGTGAAGCGTGGCCAGATGCGGACCTGGGCGGAGTTCTACGGCCAGATCTTCGGCTTCGAGGAGCAGAAGTATTTCGACATCAAGGGCAAGGCGACGGGGCTGTTCAGCCAGGCGATGATCGCGCCTGACCGCGCGATCCGCATCCCGCTCAACGAGAGCCAGGACGACAAGAGCCAGATCGAGGAATTCATCAAGGATTACAACGGCGAGGGCATCCAGCATCTGGCGCTGACCACCGACGATATCTTCGAGACGGTCGAGAAGCTGCGCGCGCGGCGTCAAGCTTCAGGACACGATCGAGACCTATTACGAGCTGGTCGACAAGCGCGTGCCGAACCACGGCCACGATCTGGAGCGCCTGCGCCGCAACCGCATCCTGATCGACGGCAATGTCGGCGAGGAGGGGTTGCTGCTCCAGATCTTCACCGAGAACATGTTCGGGCCGATCTTCTTCGAAATCATCCAACGCAAGGGGAACGAGGGCTTCGGCAACGGCAATTTCCAAGCGCTGTATGAGTCGATTGAGCTGGATCAAATCCGCCGTGGAGTGATCACGGTCGACGCGTGAGTGCTTAAAACCCTCTCCCCCTCGGGGAGAGGGAAAGGCGCGCCAGCGCCGAGGGTGAGGGCACGCGCAACGCCAGCACGTGCCCTCACCCTTCCGCCGCGCAAGCGCGCGTCTCCTCCCTCTCCCCAAGGGGAGAGGGCAAATAAGAGTTTGAACGGCCGGCGGTTCGGGCGTTGATCGGAACAGGTGACGGAGAGGAAGCCATGACAATTCACCAGCCAATCAATGCCGCAGGCGAGACCGCCGGCCAGACCGAAGACCACGCGGCGTACCAGCCCGGCTTCGGCAACCACGTATCGACCGAGGCGATCCCCGGCGCCCTGCCGATTGGCCGTAATTCGCCGCAGCGTCCCGCGTTCGGGCTCTATACCGAGCAGCTCTCCGGCACTGCGTTCACCGCACCCCGGCACGAGAACCGCCGCAGCTGGCTCTACAGGATGCGTCCGACTGCGGAGCATCCTCCGTTCGAGCGCTATGCTGGCGCCAAGCGGTTCGCGCCCGGCACCACCGATGCGCCACTCGCACCCAACCGCCTGCGCTGGGACCCGATCGCCGCGCCCTCCCCGGCACAGATCTGATCGACGGTATGACGACGATGCTCGTCAACCGCGATCCCGCCGATCTCGAAGGCGTCGCGCTCCACGTCTACGCCGCCAATACCGACATGACCGACCGAGTGTTCATGGATGCGGACGGCGAATTGCTGTTCGTCCCGCAGAAAGGACGGGTGCGATTGCTGACCGAACTCGGCCGCATCGACATCGCGCCTGGCCAGATCGCGCTGGTCCCGCGCGGCGTCCGCTTCCGCGCCGAACTCCCCGATGGCGAAGCGCGCGGCTATGTCGCGGAGAACCACGGCGCGTTGTTCCGCCTGCCCGATCTCGGGCCGATCGGTGCCAACGGCCTCGCCAACCCGCGCGATTTCGAGACGCCGGTCGCGTGGTTCGAAGACCGCGACGAGCCGGTCGAGGTGGTGCAGAAGTTCATGGGATCGCTGTGGACCACCACGCTCGATCACTCGCCGCTCGACGTCGTCGCGTGGCACGGCAACCTCGCGCCTTGGCGCTACGACCTGTCGCGGTTCAACACGATCAACACGGTCAGTTTCGACCATCCCGATCCGTCGATCTTCACGCTGCTGACCTCGCCGAGCGACGTGCCCGGCCGGGCGAATGCCGATTTCGTGATCTTCCCGCCGCGCTGGATGGTCGCAGAGGGTACGTTTCGGCCACCGTGGTTCCACCGCAACGTCATGTCCGAGGCGATGGGGCTGATCACCGGCGCTTACGATGCGAAGGCCGAAGGGTTCGCGCCGGGCGGGATCTCGCTGCACAACCTGATGTCGGGCCACGGGCCGGATCTGGCGAGCTGGCAGGGCGCGAGTGCGGCGGAGTTGAAGCCGCACAAGATCGACGGCACGATGGCGTTCATGCTGGAGAGCTGCTGGCCGTACAAGCCGACCGCCTATGCGCTGGAACATTCGCAGCTTGATTACGATGCGGTGTGGTCGGATTTCCCGAAAGCGGTCCTCCCGAAGTGAGCCTGACGCTGCACGGCTATTGGCGCTCCACCACCGCGTACCGCGTCCGCATCGCGCTGGCCGTGAAGGGCGTAGCTTACGAGCAGGTTGCGCACGATCTCCGCACCGGCGCGCAACGCGAGGACGCGTATCGGACGCTCAATCCTCAGGGGCTCGTTCCGGCGCTGGAGACCGACGATGTAGTCCTGACCCAGAGCCCGGCGATCCTAGAATGGATCGACGAGGTGTATCCCGACCCACCGTTGCTTCCCTACGGTGCGAACGACCGGACGATGGTCCGCGCGATGGCCGCGACGATCGCGTGCGATATCCATCCGGTGAACAATCTTCGTATCCTGAACGCCCTGCGGACCGATTTCGGGGCGGATGAGGCGGCGGTGAGCCGCTGGATCGCACGCTGGATCGGCGACGGGTTCGCTGCGCTGGAGACGCTCATCGCGCAATATGGGGATGGCTTCGCGTTCGGTGCGACGCCGACGATCGCCGACTGCCATCTGGTGCCGCAGGTCTATTCGGCCGAGCGGTTCGCGGTCGATCTCTCGCCGTACCCGCGCCTCAAGAGCGCCGCCGACAAGGCGCGCGCCCTCCCTGCCTTTGCCGCCGCGCATCCGGACCGGCAGCCGGACGCCGACCGCGCATGAGCGACGGGGAACGGCTGACCGCCACGCCCGGCGGGATCAAACTCGCGCCGCTCGATGCGGTTGTCGAGGGGAAGGCGCGCAACTTCGTGCTCCAGATGCGTGCTGGACGCTTCCACGGTTTCGTCGTGCGCAAGGACGATGCGGTGTTCGGTTATGTCGATCGGTGCCCGCACATGGGTCTGCCGCTCGCGCAGGTGCTCGACGACTATCTCGCGCCGCGCGGCGACCTGATCGCATGCAGTTGGCACTCCGCTTTGTTCGAAATCGACAGTGGCGCGTGTGTCGGCGGGCCATGCGGCGGCGCGCGGCTGACACCCTGGCCGGTAGCAGTGGTCGACGGGATGATCGTCACCACAGGCTGACGTGGGGGCGACTTGCGCTAAGGGGACGCACCTCCTCCCCTGCACGATGAACCGATGACCGAAACCCTGCCCATCCGCGTCGTGGCGCTGTACCGCTTCACGCCGTTCGCCGACATCGCCGCGATCCAGCCGCCGCTTGCGCTCGTGTGCTGTTCGAACGGGGTGAAAGGGACGCTGCTTCTCGCCGCCGAAGGGATCAATGGGACGATCGCCGGGTCCGAAGAGGGCATCGACGCGGTGCTTGCGCATATCCGCGCGCTGCCGGGTTGCGCCGATCTCGACGTCAAGGAATCGCGCGCCGAGACGATGCCGTTTCACCGGATGAAGGTGCGGCTGAAGCGCGAGATCGTGACGATGGGCGAGCCTGCGATCGATCCGCTGGAGGGCGTCGGGCATTATGTCGAGCCGCAGGACTGGAACGCGTTGATCGCCGAGCCGGGGACGATCGTGATCGATACGCGCAACGATTACGAGGTCGCGGTCGGGACGTTTGCCGGCGCAGTCGATCCGCAGACGCGGACGTTCCGCGATTTTCCGGCGTGGTTTCGCGAGCATCGTGACGAACTGGTCGGGGACGGCCCGCCGCCGAAGATCGCGATGTTCTGCACCGGAGGGATACGGTGCGAGAAGTCGACCGCGTTCCTGAAGGCCGAGGGGCTGGATGAGGTGTATCATCTCAAGGGTGGCATCCTGAAATATCTGGAGACCGTGCCCGCGGCAGAGAGTCTTTGGGAGGGAGAGTGTTTCGTGTTCGATCAGCGGGTTGCGGTTGGACATGGACTCGCGCTGGGAAGTCATGTTCTGTGCCATGCGTGCCGGATGCCGGTGAGCGTCGCGGATCGGTCGTCGCCGCTGTATGTCGAGGGGGTGAGTTGCCCGGCGTGTAGTGATGCGCGGAACGAGGCGCAACGGGCGGGCTATGCGGAGCGCGAGCGGCAGGTACGGCTGGCTGAGGCTCGGGGTGAGGCGCATGTCGGGGCGGTGTTGCCTAAGGCGCATGGGGCGGATTGATCCGCAGGACCTTCACCAGCTTCCTCCCGGCGAAGGCCGGGGTCCACTGGGGAACGGCGCTAACGAAGCGCCGTCTTCCGTTACTGCGACCTTTCCACTGGGCCCCGGCCTTCGCCGGGGTGGTAGCACTCGGTTGCTAGGCCGAAAATCGCGCCACTAACGCCGTGTTCCCCTGCGACACCGCCAGCGAGCGTACGGTGTTCCTGCCGAATCGGCGATCGCCGGGTCCGCGCCTTGCTCCAGCAACAGGTCGATGATCGCCGTCTTGTTGACCAGCGCCGCCATCATCAGCGCGGTTTGCCCGACGCCATTCCGCCGGTTCACGTCGGCGCCTGCGTCGAGCAGGATCTGCGCGATCTCGGTATAGCCCTTGAAGCAAACGCCCATCAGCGCGGTATTGCCGCGCGCGTCCGCGGCACCGTCGACCTTCGCGCCCGCCGCGAGCAAAGCCGCGGTGGCCTCGGCCTGTCCGTTGTAGCTGGCGATCACCAGCGGTGTGTAGCCCTTCGCGTCGGTCACCTCGATATCGACGCCCGCCTGCAACAGCGCCGGGATCATCTCGTCCCGCCCCGTCCGCGCGGCGTCGAACATCAGTTCGACCAGCCGTTCCATCGGCGGCAACGGGGGTAGGTCTCGCGCGTCAGTCATCATTCGCCTCGATGATATGCGGCACGAACCGCGCGAGATTGCGCGTCACGGCCGTTTCATCTTCCCGAACGCCGATCCCCGCGGCTTCGTTGCCGACCATCCACGCACCGATCACGGGATGGCGGCCGTCGAACACCGGTGGCGGTGCATAGGCCTGGCGGATCGCGCCCTCCGCGCCGTAGCCTTGGTCAAGGACCGCGTGGCCGCTTTCGCCGATCACCTCGACGTTCGCACCCTCGCGCGAGAACAGCGGTTTGCGCACATATTTCGGCCCGAGGATCTTCGCGGCGGGGTCGTCGTCGAAGAACGCGGGGAGCAGGTTCGGATGCTCGGGATGCCGCTCCCACAGCAGCGGCAGGATGCCCTTGTTCGACAGGATCGACTTCCACGCCGGCTCGATCCAGCGCACGTCGGCGCGCGACAGGTTCGGCGCGTACGGCTCGCGGAGCATGAACTCCCACGGGTACAGCTTGAATGCCGCCTGCACCTCGAAACCATCGGTGTCGATAAAGCGGCCGTCGGCGGCGAGGCCGATGTCCTTCATCTCGACGAACTTCGGCTCGATCCCGACCTGCGAGGCGAGATCCTCGAAGAACCGCACCGTCTGCCGGTCCTCGATCGCCGACGCATCCGCCGCGAAATGGACGAAACCGCCGCTCGGGAACAGCGCGCGGAAGCGTTCGCGCAGCTTGTCGAACAGGCTGTTGAACTGATCCGTCCCCGCCGGCAAAGCACCGCTGGCGAGCAGATCCTCCAGCCACATCCACTGGAACGTCGCGCATTCGAACACCGACGTCGGCGTGTCGGCATTATACTCGTAGAGCTTGGCCGGGCCGGTGCCGTCATAGGCGAAATCGAACCGCCCGTAGAGCGACGGCTGACGCGTCCGCCACGTTTCCGCGACATAGTTCCACTGCTCGCGCGGAATCGCGAGGCGTTCCATCAACTGCTGATCGCGGACCACCTCGTCGACCAGATCGAGGCACATCGCGTGCAATTGTTCCGCGGCGGGTTCGAGGTCATCCTCGATCTCCGCCAGCGTGAAGGCATACGCCGCGCCCTCGTCCCAATACGGTTCGCCATCCGTATCGTGATAGACGAACCCGATCGCGTCGGCCCGTTCGCGCCAGTCGCCGCGCGGGTCGACCGCGATCCGGCGCATCAGGAGTCCGACGTCTTGGAGTCTTCGCGCTGCTCGATCTGCAACGTCTGGCCGAGTTCCGGCGTCTTCGGTGCCGTCAGGCGCGCGAGCACGTCGTCCGCCGACGACTGCCCTGGTCCGATGCCCGCAAGCCGGAGCTTCTCGTCGAGATCGGCGCCGGTGCGACGGTCCTCCAGTTCGCCCGCGGCCTTGATCCGCTCGCCGCGGATCGCCTGACGCTCGCGAATGCGCGCGAGGCTGTCCGCCGCCGAGCCAAGCTTGTTGCCCGCGCCCATGCTGCCCGACGCGACCGATGCCTGCGCCTTCTGCACCGACCTCATTGACCTTGACGACTTCGACCTCGCGGCGGAGCTGTTCGATCTTGCGGTCGGTCTGCGCGACCGCGGTGTGGATCTGCTCCTCGGCGGCCCGCATGTCCTCGACCTGCGGGGTCTTCAGCGCGATATCCTGTTCGAGATCGGCAATCCGCTGCGCGACCTGGCGCGCGAGATCCATGTTGCCCTTCTCGACCGCGATCCGCGCCGAAGCCTCGTACTTGGTCGCCTGCGCGCGGAAGCTCTCGACCTCGGTCTCGAGGATGCGGCGACGCGCCACCAGTCCGGCGAGATCGTCGCGCGCCTTACCCTGCGCCTTGTCGGCATCGCGAATTTCCTGGTCGAGGATACGCAGCGCGTTCGCATCGACGACCGCCGCGCCCGCTTCGTGCGCGCCGGCACGACCGAGGGTGAAAGCTTGCTCCAGATGGCCATGCCAGTCTCTCCGTTTGTATCAGTTCAGGCGGCAGGAACCTGCGCGTGGCGCAGGTCGGTGGCCGCATCGATCGCATTTTCGGCAAGCGTGCGCAGTTCGATGATCACGGTATCGAGCGGGCTCGACGTCGCGAGTTCGCCGAACAGCTCGTAATAATCGCGGCCCTCGACGGTGCCGATCCCGAAGTTCGACAGCGGCACCAGCTTCTGCGATTTCAGCAGGAAGGTGTTGAACGCCAATTGGTCTTCCTGCTCGTCGCATGGCCACAGCAAGGTCGAGCACGCGATCTGCGCCTCGCTGACGTTGACGAACAGCTCGAGGTCGCCGTGGTGGTGCATCGTTACCAGCAGGACGGGGTCGGTGCCTTCCAGGATCCGCGCGGTGAATTCGCCGGCTTTCGCAGGCTCGGACGTGTCGAGCGCCGCCTTCAGGCTGCGGACGGTCCAGATGTCGGTCAATGCAAGAACTCCCGTGCTTGTCGCTCGCGGTGACACATAGGCGTTTCGCGAGCGCCTGCCACCCTCCCCACGTCCTCTTCCTTTCGTCATCCTGACGAAAGTCAGGACCCAGGGTAACCAACCGCAGCGTTTATGGCTCTGGGTCCTGACTTTCGTCAGGATGACGGGGTTGCGCTTTGCGAGCCTGCGCGCTTTGGCCTAAGAGGCACGCCAACCACAGAGACGCGAGGATTGCATGTTCGATCGCCTGTTCGGCCGCAAGCCAGCGCTTGACGGCAACGCCCTCCCCGTCGTCCGCAACGTGACGCTCGGGCGCACGGTGACGGTCGATCCGCTGGCATGGCGCCGGTTTGGCTCGGAACTGCTGTTCCCGTTCGACCGCGATACGCTGGTGATCGTCGCGCAGGGACTGATCGACCTCAACGAAGGCGGCTTCGTCCACCGTTTCTACACCGACGACGACATCATGTTCCAGGCGGTGTCGAACGACCGCGACGGGCAGGACGTCACCGATGTTACGCTGTTCGCGCCGTGGGACAGCAGCTATCCGTCGTCCGCCGCCGAGCGCCCGGCCTGGAAGAGCCGCCTCAAGGCGCGCGCCTTCACCGCCGAAGGGCTGCCCGACTATAGCCGCGCATGGTTCGGTCCCGAGACGAGCGAGCAAGAGCCGGTGACGTTCTGGGAGGAACTCCACGACGACCGCGACGGGATCGTCGACCGCCGCATCTTCCAGACCTGCATGCTGTTCAGCCGCGACCTGCCGGGCGACGACGGCCGCGAATTGCTGCTCGCGATCGACATGGAGACCGAGTCCGGTGACGTGTCGTTCGAGATCATGCTGGGCGTGGCACTGGAACTCGGCGAGTTCAGGGCCTAGCATCACGGACGAACGGCTCCGGGGAAATGCCATGATCGACCAATATAGCTTCGGCGCCAGCGCGCTCGCCTTCCTGATCGCGTTCGTCGCGGCGGGGGCGTTCACGATTCTCTTCAAGATCATCTTCCAGGCGACGACGCCGTATCACGAAAAATCGCTGATCCGCGAAGGTAATACCGCTGCCGCGATCACGCTGGGTGCGGCGCTGCTCGGGTATGTCCTGCCATTGGCGTCGGCGCTCACGCATACCGTCACGTTGCTCGAATTCGCGGTCTGGGCCCTGCTGGCAGGCGTAATCCAGATCGTCGCCGCGCTCGTCGTGCGGCGGCTGGTGATGCGCGACATCCACGACCGGATCGTTCGTGGCGACATTGCCGCCGCGACCTATATGGGGAGCATCTCGCTGTGCGTCGGCATCCTCAACGCCGCCTGCATGACGAATTGAGGAAGCATCGATGAAGCGTTCCAGAACGATCGTCCTGACCAGCCTGATCGCGGGATCGGGTGTCTCGCTGACCGCGTGCGACGGCGATGTCGGCGGCAAACCCGTCGAGGCGCAGAGCTATGCGTCGGTCGCGGAATGCCGTGCGGCGGGTGCGTTGTCGGCAGTCCAGTGCGATACCGCATTCGAACAGGCGAAGGCCGATGCCGCCAAGACCGCGCCCCGGTTCGAGGACAAGCAAACCTGTGAGGAGCAGTTTGGTGCCGCGCAGTGCGAGCCGCGCAACAACGGCAATGGCGGCAGCTTCTTCACGCCGCTGCTCACCGGCTTCCTGGTCGGGCAGGCGCTCAACGGCGGCTTCGGCAATCGCGGCGCGCCGATGTACCGCGACCGGAATGGCAATTATTATGGCGGTGCCGGGGGACGGATCAACCGCGACTATGTGACGGGCCGGACGCGTGTAGGCTCCGACGCCTTCACCCCGACCACGGCTAGGGCCCCTGCCCGCGTCCAGTCGCGCAGTTCGGTGATCTCGCGCGGCGGCTTCGGCGGCGGCTTCGGCGGGCGCAGCTTCGGGGATAACGCGGCCGTTACCCCTCGCTTTGCGGTTAGCGGCGGGCGGGCATCAGCGGGCCGCCGATTTCGGTCGCTGCGATGAACGCCGGACGGGCGCGCAGGCGATCGAGATACGCGGCGACGTCGGGGTGCTCCTTCAGCAATCCGGCGCTTTCGGCGATCGCGAGAATGTAGCACATCTGGATATCGGCCAGCATCAGCTGCTCGCCCATCAGGTAATGGCCGTCACCAACACCTGCGCCGATATAGTCGAGCGTCTTGGTCACCTCGGGCCCGGTGAACTTGGCGAGGCCGTCGGGCAGTCCGCCCATGCGCTTGCCGAGCGACGTCATCATGATCGGCAGCGATGCCGAACTTTCGACATATTGCAGCCACTCGTCGTGGATCGCGGCCGCGTCGCTATCGACCGGCGGCGAGAAGCGGCGGTTGCCATAGCGCTCGTCGATGTACGACAGGATCGGTGCGCTCTCGGCCAACGTCAATGTGTCGTCGACGAGGACGGGGCCTTGCCGAGCGGATGGATCGCCTTGAGTTCGGGCGGGGCGCGGAAGTTCTCGTCGCGCTCGTATTTGACGAGGTCGTATTCGATGCCGAGCTCTTCGAGCAGCCACAGGACGCGGATCGAGCGCGAGTAGTTCAGGTGGTGGAGCGTTAACATAAGCGTCCTTTGACTAGGAATGTGCTGCACCGCGGAACGGCCGGGCGGCATCGAAGGTTTCGTCGACCGTGGCTCCGGAATTCTCCGGCAACGGAGAGACGTATGACGAAGCTGACCTGCGACGTGGCGATCATCGGCGCGGGCACCGCGGGCCTCGCTGCCGAGCGGAGCGCGCGTCGCAACGGTGCGAAGACGCTGCTGATCGACGAAGGTTTTGGCGGCACGACCTGCGCGAGCGTGGGGTGTATGCCGTCCAAGCTGTTGATTGCGGCTGGAAACGCGATGCATGCCGTGAAGCACGCTGGGGTGTTCGGGGTCGAGGCATCGGGCAAGGTCGACGGCGTCGCGGTGATGACGCGGGTTCGAAAGGAACGCGACGCGTTCGTCGCCGGGGTCGAGGCTTCGATCGACAAACTGCCCGACGACGTAAAGATCGAGGCGCGTGCGCAATTCGCCGGCGCGACGGTCCTTTCGCTCGGCGATGGTCGCGAGGTTCACGCCAAGGCGGTGGTGATCGCGACGGGATCGAGCCCGATGATCCCCGCAATGTTCGACGCGGTGCGCGACCGCGTGCTGACCAACGAAAGCATCTTCGAACTGACGGACCTGCCGAAGTCGATCGGCGTCGTCGGCGCCGGCGCGCTCGGGCTCGAACTGGCGCAGGCGATGGCTCGGCTCGGGGTCGAGACGATGGTATTCGACACGGGCGAGACGATCGGTGGACTGAAGGACCGCCACGTGGCCGAGGCGTATCACGCGATCCTGTCGCGCGAGATTCTGATCCTGCTCGGCGTCGAACTCGAAGTGGCGCGCGAGGATGATGGCGTCGCGCTGTCCTGGGCGGGGTCGGCCACGGGACGGAAGCGCTTCGACTATCTGCTGGTCGCAACAGGGCGGCCACCGCAGATCAAGGGACTCGGGCTCGAAACGACCGGCCTCTCGCTCGATGAGCACGGGATGCCGGACTATGACTGCGAGACGATGCAGTGCGGCACCGCGCCGATCTTCATCGCGGGTGACGCGGATCATGACCGCGCGGTGCTGCACGAGGCGTCTTCCGAGGGGACGATCGCGGGGCGCAATGCGGCGAGCTATCCCGAGGTCACGCCGGGCACGCGGACGGTGCCGTTCGCGATCACCTTCACGCATCCCAACGTTGCGGTGATCGGCAAGATCGCCGCGGACGACGACGCGAACAGCGTGATCGGTACGGCCTCTTACGATGATCAAGGCCGAGCGAAGGTCGAGGCATGCAACGCCGGACTGGTGCGATTTTATGCCGATCGTCGCGATGGCCGGCTGACGGGCGCGACGATGGCAGGGCCCGCGGTCGAGCACAGCGCGCACCTGATCGCGTGGGCGATCCAGAGCGGCTGGACCGCGACCGAGGTGCTCGATCTGCCCTTCTATCACCCGACGTTCGAGGAGGGGATGAAGGGCGCACTGCGATCGATCTGTAGCGAGGTGCATGCCCCGACGCCGCCGGATCGCGACGACGGGTTTCTTCCGGGGACCTAATCCAATCCTCCCCGCCAGGGGAGGTGTCGCCGAAGGTGACGGAGGGGGAGGACACGGAACGGAGGTTGTCCTTTCCTCCCCACCCCGTCTGGCAAGTGCTAGCCACCTCCCTGGCGGGGAGGATCGAGGGGTGGCGCTATTCCTCCAGATCGAGATACGCTACGACGTCGTTCTCGGTGGCCAGATACAGCCCCGCCTGGACATCCTCCTCCTGTTGCGCGGCGATCACCAGCGCCTCCTCCAACGGGCCGTAGAACAGCGTCGTTGCCGCCCCGCCCTCGCCGCTGTCGTCGAGGTGGTAGAGCCGAACCGACACGCTGGAAGAGATCGTACGCATTCCAATACCTTGCTCAAAAGTTTTGCGGAACAAAACCGACACGGCCCGGCGCAACTTTGCCGCGCTTCGTCCGTTCGGGTAACAGATACAGGGGTTTATATGCATCACGATGAAACTTTTCCGGTGTCGCGCCGTGGCGTGATCGCCGGCGGCGTCGCGTCGGCCACCTTGGCAGCCGCACCCGTCGCGCAGGCCCAGACGCAGGACGAGGCACAGGGGACGACCCAACCAGCCCCGCCGACCATGCCGGTCACGCTCAAGGTCAATGGCCGTACGACGAAGCTGAACGTCGACACCCGCACTACGTTGCTCGACGCGCTGCGTGAGAATTTGAAGCTCAGCGGCACGAAGAAGGGCTGCGATCACGGCCAGTGCGGTGCGTGCACGGTGATCGTCGAGGGTCGCCGGATCAACAGCTGCCTGACGCTCGCGGTCATGCACGAAGGCGAGGAGATTACCACGATCGAAGGCCTCGGCACGCCCGAGAAACTGCACGCGATGCAGGCGGCGTTCGTCAAGCATGACGGCTATCAGTGCGGATACTGCACGCCCGGCCAGATCTGCTCCGCAGTCGCCACGCTCGGCGAGATCAAGGCCGGCATCCCCAGCCACGTCACCGGCGATATCGCTGCTCAGCCGACCGTCACCACCGACGAGCTTCGCGAGCGGATGAGCGGCAACATTTGCCGCTGCGGCGCCTATTCGAACATCATCGACGCGATCCACGACGTCGCCGGTACGGAGCGCACGGCATGAAGGCCTTCACCTACGAGCGGGCGACGTCGGCGAAGGAAGCCGCCAGCGCCGCGGTTCGCACGCCGGGCGCGAAGTTCATCGCGGGCGGGACCAACCTGCTCGACCTGATGAAGCTTCAGATCGAGACGCCGCAGCATCTGATCGACGTCAACGGCCTGGGCCTCGACAAGATCACGCCCACCTCCGAGGGCGGTCTCCGCGTCGGCGCGCTGGTCCGCAACACCGATCTCGCTGCCGACGCGCGCGTGCGGAAGGATTATGGCGTGTTGAGCCGAGCGCTAGTGTCCGGCGCGTCTGGCCAGCTCCGCAACAAGGCGACGACCGCGGGCAATCTGCTCCAGCGGACGCGGTGCCCGTATTTCTACGACACCACCAAGCCCTGCAACAAGCGTCAGCCCGGCAGCGGCTGCGCGGCGATCGGCGGTTTCAATCGCAACTTGGCTATCATGGGCACGAGCGAGGCATGCATCGCCACGCATCCGAGCGACATGGCCGTGGCGATGCGCGTGCTCGATGCGACCGTCGAGACGGTGAATGCCTCCGGCGAGACGCGGACGATCCCGATCGCCGAGTTCCACCGCCTTCCCGGCGCTACGCCGAACGTCGAGACGTCGCTTGCGCCCGGCGAGTTGATCACCGCGGTCACCCTGCCCAAGCCGATCGGCGGCACGCACATCTACCAGAAGGTGCGCGACCGTGCGTCCTATGCGTTCGCGCTGATTTCGGTTGCGGCCGTGATCCAGCCGGGTGGTCGTGGGCGTCTCGCCTTCGGGGGCCTCGCCCATAAGCCCTGGCGCGTCGAAGCCGCCGAGGCGCAGATGCCGAACGGCGCCAAGGCAACCGCGTCGGCCGTTCTCGCCGGCGCCCGCACCACATCACAGAACGCGTTCAAGCTGCCGTTGGTCGAACGCACCATCGGCGCCGTGTTCGAAGAAGCGAAGGCCTGACGCCCATGAAGTTCGACACCCCCGCCACGGCGAACCCGAGCGACCGCATGAAGGTTCTCGGGCAGCCGATCGATCGCATCGACGGCAAGCTGAAGACAACCGGCACCGCGCACTACGCTTATGAACGCAGCGACGTCGCGCCGGATGCCGCCTATGGCTACATCGTCGGTTCGGCGATCGCCAAGGGACGGATCGAGAGCATCAACGACGCCGACGCGAAAGCTGCGCCCGGCGTGCTCGCTATCGTCACCTACAAGAACGCCGGCACTGTCGCTAAGGCCAAGGCCCATACCGCGCGGATGCTCGCCGGCCCCGACGTCCAGCATTACGATCAGGCCGTGGCCGTCGTCGTCGCCGAGACGTTCGAACAGGCCCGCGCCGCCGCCAAGCTGTTGCGCGTCAACTACGCCCGGACGGCTGGCAGCTTCGATCTGGACGCGGTCAAGGCATCGGCAGCCAAGCCCAAGGACGGCAATCCCGATACCGCCGTCGGCAATTTCGCGGGGGCGTTCGCCAAGGCGGCCGTCAAGGTCGACGAGCAATATACCACGCCCGATCAGAGCCACGCGATGATGGAGCCGCATTCCACGACGGCCGCCTGGAAGGGCGACAAGCTGACCCTGTGGACGTCGAACCAGATGATCAACTGGGCGGTTCGGGACATGAGCGAAACCTTGGGCATGCCGAAGGAAAACATCCATGTGATGTCGCCCTATGTCGGCGGAGGCTTCGGCTCGAAGCTCTGGATCCGCAGCGATGCGGTGATGGCGGCGCTCGGGTCGCGCGCGATCGGCGGGCGTCCGGTGAAGCTGGCGCTCGCGCGTCCTCAGGTGATGAACAACACCACGCATCGCCCTGCGACCATCCAGCGACTCCGCATCGGCGCGCAGAAGGACGGCAAGATCACCGCGATCGCTCATGAAAGCTGGTCGGGCGATCTGCCGGGTGGCGGTCCCGAGACCGCGCCGAACGCGACCCGGCTGCTCTACGCCGGCGCCAACCGCATGACCGCGACGCGTCTTGCCGTGCTGGATCTTCCCGAGGGTAACGCGATGCGCGCGCCGGGCGAGGCCGTCGGCCTGCTCGCGCTCGAGGCGGCGATGGACGAGCTTGCCGAGAAGCTGAAGATGGACCCGGTCCAGCTGCGCATCATCAACGATACGCAGGTCGATCCGGAAAGCCGTCGCGCCAGTTCTCGCAGCGGGACCTCGTCGGCTGCCTGAAGACTGGCGCTGAGCGCTTCGGCTGGAACAAGCGCAATCCCGTCCCTGGTCAGGTCCGCGACGGTCGTTGGCTGGTCGGTATGGGCATGGCATCGGCGTTTCGCGACAACGTCACGATGAAGTCGGGCGCGCGCGTCGGCATCGACAAGAAGGGCGTCGTGACCGTCGCCACCGACATGACGGACATCGGCACCGGCAGCTACACGATCATTGCGCAGACCGCCGCTGAGATGATGGGCGTCCCCGTGGACAAGGTCATCGTCCTGCTCGGCGACAGCAGCTTCCCGGCCTCGTCGGGTTCCGGCGGCCAGTGGGGCGGCAACAGCTCGACCGCTGGCGTCTATGCAGCGTGCATGGCGCTGCGAGACTCGGTTGCGCGGAAACTCGGGTTCAACTCGACCGACGTCGTGTTCGAGGACGGCAAGGTGAAGTCGGGCAACCGCAGCGTCTCGCTGTCGGAGGCCGCCGGCGATTCCGGCCTGTCCGCGGAGGACTCGATCGAGTTCGGCGACCTGACCAAGACCTATGCGCAAGCCACGTTCGGCGCGCATTTCGTCGAGGTCGGTGTCGACTCGGCGACCGGCGAGATCCGCGTCCGTCGCATGAGCGGCGCGTTCGCCGCGGGCCGTATCCTCAACCCGAAATCGGCCCGCAGCCAGGTGATCGGCGCGATGACGATGGGCGTCGGCGCGGCGCTGATGGAGGACGCGGTCGTCGACAAGCGCTTCGGCTATTTCGTCAACCACGATCTCGCCGAATATCACGTCCCCGCCCACGCCGACATTCCCATGCAGGACGTGTTCTTCATGGACGAACTCGACGAAAAGTCCTCGCCGATGAAGGCCAAGGGCATCGGCGAACTCGGCTGTGTGGGGTCGGCGCGGCGATCGCCAACGCGGTCTACAATGCGTGCGGCGTCCGCGTTCGCGAATATCCGCTGACGCTCGACAAGGTCATCGGCAAGATGGCCTGATCATAGGCTCCCCGGCGTCATGCCGAATGTCGCTGGGGAGCACATGCGGAATGCTGCGATCGACTATTCCGTGGCGATACCGTGCAACCCTGCCAGATCGAGTATCCGTATTCGGGCATAAGCGACCGCCACAATGCCTTCGCGCTCGAAGGTCTTCAGGTGGCGGTTCAGGGTTTGACGGGCGATACCGACAATTGCCGCAAGTTCGTCCTGCCGGATGATGACACTGCCATCGCCGGCGACCGAGGCGCGCAGGAGCGCTAGGGCCAGTCGCACGCGGATACTCTGGCCGATGCTGTTGGCGATGAACCGCAGCGCGGTGCGCTGATGCGCGCAAACCAGCAGCCCGAGATCGCGATACAATTCCGGTTTTAACGCGGCTGCCCGGGCGAACGCGGGCATCGGCACGTGGAGCAGGCGGGCGGATCCGAACGCCGTCGCCTCATGAGGGCGCGGCAGTCCATCGAGCGTTGACAACTCGCCGAACCAGGTCCCCGGCCGCACGATTAGCGCCAGCAATTCGGCGCCGTTCACGGACAGTCCCTTCAACCGCACCTGACCCTCCAGCACCGCCCACAGACCGTTTGGCGGATCGCCTAGCCCATAGATCCGTGCACCAGCCGCGAGCAGTTCGACCCGGGCCTCACGCAGCAACGCCTCGCGACGCTCCGCAGCCATGGTTTCGAACCACTGATCGGCTGCCAGCGCTTCGATGTCCAAATCGCCCATCGGATCATTTTTACCCGGTTCGGCGAGATTGTCACCATCGCGACATTCTTATCGCGCCGACTGCCGTATCCTTCGCGCAACGATAAGGAGACGGTTGATGGCCACGGCACTCAAGGCGATGGAAACGATACAGGATCAGGTATCCCCCGAAGAATGGGCGCTGCGCGTCGATCTGGCGGCGGCCTATCGGCTGGTCGCGCTCTACGGTTGGGACGATTTGATCTTCACGCATCTGTCGGCGCGCGTGCCGGGGCCCGATCATCATTTCCTGATCAATCCGTACACGCACATGTTCGAGGAGATCACCGCGTCGTCGCTGGTGAAGATCGACGTCGACGGTAACAAGGTCATGGACACGCCAGCGCCGGTCAACCGCGCCGGCTTCGTGATCCACTCCGCGATCCATGCCGGGCGCGACGATGCGGTCGCAGTGCTGCATCTCCACACCCCCACGGCCAGGCGGTATCGGCGATGGCGGAAGGTCTTCTCCCGCATACCCAGACCGCGATGATTGCCGGGCACGATGTCGCGTATCACGACTTCGAGGGCATCGCGACCGAACTGGAGGAGCGCGAACGGCTGGTCGAGGATCTTGGCACGAAGAACTCGATGATCCTGCGTAATCACGGCACGCTGACCGTGGGCGAATCCGTTCCGCAGGCCTTTCTTCGCATGTATTTCCTGGAGCGAGCGTGCGAGGCGCAGGTCCTGATGCTGAGCGCAGGCCGGGATAACCTGAACAGGCCGAACCAAGGTGTCGCCGAAAAGGTCGAGGGCCAGTCGAGCGGTCCCGGTATGCGGATGCTTGCCGATGGCCTTGCCTGGCCGGCGTTGCTGCGCAAGCTCGACCGCGTCAATCCGGGCTATCGCGACTGACGGACGCCTACGCCTCCCGTCAGGCGTAGGCGTCCGCGTTCCGCTAGATGGCGCATGGTCGCGCGTGCGATCGCCAGCATCGTGCCGGCGATCTCGAACGCGGCCATGCGCATGGTCACGCGGACCTTGGGGGCAGCCGATCGCTCGAGTTGCGCGTTCAGGCGGATCAATACGGAGAGACCAGCGATGAAACTCTATTACTCGCCCGGCGCCTGCAGTCTGGCCGACCACATCGCCTTGCATGAGGCAGGGCTGTCGTTCGACCACGAAAAGGTCGATCTGAAGACCAAGCGGACCGAAAGCGGCGCCGATTACACGGCGATCAACCCGAAGGGTTATGTCCCTGCGCTCACGCTCGACACGGGCGAGACGCTCAGCGAGAACATCGCGATTCTCGACTGGATCGCACACCAGGATACCGCGCTGAAGCCGACCGGGCCGATGGGCCACACGCATCTGATCGAAGCCCTGGCGTTCATTTCCACCGAGATCCACAAGAGCTTCAAGCCGTTCTTCGCCGGTGGCAGCGACGAGGAAAAGGCCAAGGCCGGCGCGGTCATCGTCAAGCGGATGACCTATCTCGCCGACACGATGGAGGGCGACTATCTGTTCGGTGCGGCGGTCAGCGCGGCCGACTGCTACCTGTTCGTGATGCTGCTGTGGGCAGCGAAGAACAAGCTGGATGCACCGGCGGCACTCGTCGCCTTCCGCGAACGCATGATGGCGCGCCCGGCCGTGCAAGAAGCGATGCGCCACGAAGGGCTCGTCTAGACCGGCGCGACGCCACATGGGGCTGCGGGCGTGGAGGAAGCGCCCTCACCCGCCCCGTAACATCCCGACCAGACGGCAAGCTGG
Organism: Sphingomonas sp. AC411; assembly: GCF_979253035.1. Taxonomy (NCBI): domain Bacteria; kingdom Pseudomonadati; phylum Pseudomonadota; class Alphaproteobacteria; order Sphingomonadales; family Sphingomonadaceae; genus Sphingomonas; species Sphingomonas sp. AC411. The sequence continues at coordinate 1,298,581 of NZ_CEEDAQ010000001.1, forward strand.
AACGCAGGACGGCGCCGATCCGGTTCTGCCGGATCGACGCCGCCCTCGGAGCAAGTCTTCAGCTACGATCAGCCGTGCAGCGACCGGCGGAACGTTTCCGGCAGGAACACCAGGCCGACCAGCGCCGTCACAGCGCAGGCGAGGATCGGGTACCAGAGGCCGTAGTAGATGTCCCCGGTCGCCGCGACCATCGCGAACGCCGCCGTGGGGAGGAACCCACCGAACCAGCCATTGCCGATATGATAGGGCAGCGACATCGAGGTGTAGCGGATCCGCGTCGGGAACAGCTCGACCAACAGCGCTGCGATCGGGCCGTAGACCATCGTCACGTAGAGCACGAGCAGGACGAGGATCGCGATGACCATCGGCTTGTTGATCTGCGCCGGGTCCGCCTTTTCGGGGTAGCCCACCGCGGTCAGTGCGGTCTTCACTTCGGTACCGAACGTCTTGATAGCCGCCGCCTTTCGGGCCCCGAAACCACCGCCGGGTTGACGACCGGGATGGTCGCGCCGCCGATGTTGATCTGCGCGACGGTGCCGGCGGGTGCGATCACGTTGGTGTACGAGATGCCCGCCTTTGCGAGATACGACTTGGCGATGTCGCACGAGCTGCTGTCGAACTTGTTCTTGCCGACCGGATCGAACTGGACCGAACACTCGTCGGGGTTAGCCACCACAGTCACCGGCGAATTGGCCTGTGCCGCATAGAGCGCCGGGTTGGCGGCCTTCGACAGCGCATGGAACAACGGCATGTACGTGAGTGCCGCGAGCGCGCAGCCGGTCAGGATGATCCACTTCCGCCCGATCTTGTCCGACAGCCAGCCGAAGAAGATGAACGCGGGCGTGGCGATCAGCAGTGCGATCGCGATCAGGATGTTGGTGGTCGGCCCGTCGACGCGCAAGTTCTTCTCGAGGAAGAACAGCGCGTAGAACTGGCTGGTGTAGAACACGACGCCCTGGCCGACGACCGCACCGAACAGCGCGATCAGCACGACCTTGAGGTTGCTCCACTGCCCGAACGCTTCTGTCAGCGGTGCCTTCGAGGTCTTGCCCTCGTCCTTCATCTTCTGGAACACCGGGCTCTCTTCGAGCTGCATGCGGATCCAGAGAGACACCGCCAGCAACGCGATCGAGACGATGAACGGGATGCGCCAGCCCCAGGCCGCGAACGCCTCTTCGCCGACCAGAGTGCGGACGCCGATGACGATCAGCAGCGCCGCGAACAGGCCGAGCGAAGCAGTCGTCTGGATGAAGCTGGTGAACAGCCCGCGTTTCTCATCGGGCGCATGCTCGGCGACATAGGTCGCGGCACCGCCGTACTCGCCGCCGAGCGCGAGGCCCTGCAACAGGCGTAATACCACCAGCGCGATCGGTGCGGCGACGCCGACCGAGGCGTAGCTGGGGAGCAAACCAACCAGGAACGTCGACAGGCCCATGATCGCCATCGTCACGAGGAAGGTGTTCTTGCGCCCGACGACATCGCCGATCCGCCCGAACACCAGCGCACCGAACGGGCGCACCGCAAACCCGGCCGCGAACGCCGCGAGCGCAAAGATGAACCCGGTAGTCTCGTTGACGCCCGAGAAGAACTGCGCGGTGATGATCGTCGCGAGCAGGCCGTAGAGATAGAAATCATACCATTCGAACACCGCACCCAAGGAAGATGCGATGATGATCAACGGCTGGCTCTGCTTCACGTGACCAAGGGGCGATGCGTCCCCGGTTGTCGTTGCCATGGCGGTATCCTCTCAGGTGGAGCGATGGAGATTCTGGAGCGTTGGGCAATCAGAACCCGTATTTGAATGCGAATTCGAGGCGGTCGAGCGCGCCGGTGTCACCCGAGACCAGCTCGCGGACGGCGTGGCGATATTCCACGCCGATGTCGAAGCCCTTGCCAGGCGACCAGAACAGGTTGCCCGCGCCGCCATAGGACTTGGCATTGGCCAGTCCCGTGACGATCACGCCGGCTGGATAATCGGCCGATTGGTAGCTGCCCATGACCGTCGAGTGGATCGCATCGGTCCAGCCGATACGGAACGCCGCGAAGGCCGCGAAATTGTCGATCCGCTCGAGCCGGGTCGCGGTGCCGCCGTAGATCGCGTCGGGGACGTATCCCAATCCCAGGTACCGGCCAATGCCTTGCCCGTAGGTCGCCATGAAGCGCAGGTCGTGACGCTTGCCGATGGGAATCTTGCCCGACCCGGAAACGCCCCAGCCGAAGGCGGTGTCGCCGCTGCCCAGCGTATCGGTGCGCAGCTCGCGCGCGATGCCGGCCAGCGCGAAATCGCCGAATGTCGGCTTCCAGTTCACGCGTGCCACCACGTCGGGCAGGCGATCGTCGTCCGTGTCGACCAGCGCCGCATTGGCCGGCAGCGCGGTCTCCGTCTCGGGGTTCTCGGCAGCGATCTGCAACGTCAGCCCGGGTCGCAAGGGAATGGAATAACGGACCAGCGCCTGGCGGTTGAACACCGTGCCATCCAGCGGACCGACGAAATCGGTCGTCTCCGGCAGCACCGCGATGTTCTGGAAGGTCGACCATTCCTGCCCGACCAGCAGGTTGCCATATTCGATGAAGCCGCGGCGGAAGGTGGGCGTGTAGGGATTGGTCGCGCGCTGCGCGCCGACCGGTGCCGTCGCGAGCGCGAAATCGAACTCCACAAGCGTCTTGATTTCGGTGCCGTTCATCGGGGTCGCCGTGCTGAACTGCAGGCGGGTCTGGCGCGCGGAAAGCAGCAGATCCTGGCTGGAGAACCCGCCACCGACCGGAATCTGCTGCGGCAGGAAGAACTCCTTGCCCAGCCCGCCGACCGCGACCTCGCCATCGCTGTAGCGGCTGGCAATGACGTTGAGGCGAACGAAGCCGCCCAGCTTGACCGTGGTGTTCCCGACGCGAAAACCGTCGGTCGGTGCCGACTTTGTCGCGGCAGGCCTGGCCTCGGCCACATTGGTCGCGCCGGGCGATCGGCCTGGCGACGCGGGTGCCGCGCTCATCGACGACGCGGTCATGGGATTGGCGGTCATGGGAGGCGCGCTCATCGGAGCCGCGTTCGTTGAGGTCGAGGCGATCGGTGCCGCAGACGTCGCGCGTGCCGCGGTCAACTCGCCGCGCAGATCCTGCACCGCCGCTTCGAGCGCCTTCAACCGTGTCTCGAGCTCGATCTCGCGTGCCGTCTGTGCCTGCGCCGTGCCTGGTACCAGCGCGGTACCGCTAAGCAACGCGGTCAAGGCCAGCCTCGTCTTGAATGCCATCGGTGTCATCCCCGTCTCCGCGCTCTTCCACTGGTCTTACGCGTGGAATGAGCGTCGTGATCATGGCGCATTGCGAACGCTGGGCCATCCCTTACTTTGGTGCGGGATGATCGCCCGAACGCGACCGCGTACAGCGCGGCAAAGGAGAGCCAGATGACCGAGGCCAGCTATCCCGTCCCCGCAGAATGGGCAAAGGACGCCCTGATCGACGCCGCCGCCTATGACCGGATGTATGCCGAGGCCGCGACCGATCCCGACGCGTTCTGGGCGAAGGAGGCCAAGCGGCTAGACTGGATCGTCGCCCCGACCAAGATCAAGGACACGTCGTTCGACGAGAGCGACTTCCACATCCGCTGGTTCGAGGACGGGCAGCTCAACGTCGCCGCCAACTGCGTCGATCGCCACGCCGACGCCCGCCCCGACGCGACCGCGATCCTGTGGGAAGGCGACGACCCCGACGAATCCCGCAAGATCAGCTACACCGAACTGCGCGACGAGGTGTCGAAGCTTGCCAACTGCCTGAAGGCGCGCGGCGTGAAGAAGGGCGACCGCGTCACCATCTACCTGCCGATGATTCCCGAGGCGGCGTTCGCGATGCTCGCCTGCGCGCGGATCGGCGCGATCCATTCGGTGGTGTTCGGCGGCTTCTCGCCCGAGAGCCTGTGCAACCGCATCCACGACTGCGACAGCCGCATCGTCATCACCGCCGACGAGGGTTTGCGCGGTGGCAAGACCGTGCCGTTGAAGGCCAATGTCGACGCCGCGCTCGACCACGGCGATCTCGCGGTCGAGGCGGTCATCGTCGTCCGCCGCACCGGTGGCGCGGTCACGATGACCGAAGGCCGCGACTATTGGTATCACGAGTGCGTCGAGGGCCAGTCGACCGACTGCGCACCCGAACCGATGAACGCCGAAGACCCGCTGTTCATCCTCTACACCAGCGGCTCGACCGGCCAGCCCAAGGGCGTGCTGCACACCAGCGGCGGCTATCTGGTGTGGGCGTCGATGACGCACGAATACGTCTTCAATTACCGCCCCGGCGAGATCTTCTGGTGCGCGGCCGATGTCGGCTGGGTCACCGGCCACACCTATTCGCTGTACGGCGCGCTCGCGAACGGCGCGACCACGGTTATGTTCGAGGGCGTGCCGAACTATCCCGATCACAGCCGGTTCTGGCAGATCGTCGATAAGTACCAGGTCAACATTCTCTACACCGCACCGACCGCGCTCAGGTCGCTGATGCGCGAGGGCGACGACTGGGTGACGCGCACCAGCCGCAAGTCGCTCCGCCTGCTCGGGTCGGTCGGCGAACCGATCAACCCCGAAGCTTGGAACTGGTATCACACCGTCGTCGGCGAAGGCCGTTGCCCGATCGTCGACACCTGGTGGCAGACCGAGACCGGCGGGCACATGATCAGCCCCTGCCCGGCGCGACCGCGCTCAAGCCCGGCAGCGCGACCAAGCCACTGTTCGGCGTTCTCCCCGAACTGGTCGACGCGGACGGCAAGGTCCTCGACGGCGCAGTCGAGGGCAATCTCGTCATCGCCGACAGCTGGCCCGGCCAGATGCGGACCGTGTGGAACGATCACGAACGCTTCTTCCAGACCTATTTCTCGACCTATCCGGGCAAGTATTTCACGGGCGACGGCTGCCGCCGGGACGGGGACGGCTATTACTGGATTACCGGCCGCGTCGACGACGTCATCAACGTCAGCGGCCACCGCATGGGCACCGCCGAGGTCGAGAGCGCGCTGGTCGCGCATTCGAAGGTCGCCGAGGCCGCGGTCGTCGGCATGCCGCACGACGTAAAGGGCCAGGGCATTTACGCCTACGTCACGCTCAACGCGAACGCCGAGCCGAGCGAGGACTTGCGCAAGGAGCTGGTCCAGTGGGTCCGCCGCGAGATCGGGCCGATCGCGACGCCTGACATCCTCCAGTTCGCCCCGGCACTCCCGAAGACGCGTTCGGGGAAGATCATGCGCCGCATCCTGCGGAAAATCGCGGAGAACCAGCTCGACCAGCTCGGCGACACCTCGACGCTGGCCGATCCCGCGGTGGTCGATGCCTTGATCGCAGGACGCGAGGAGGCCACTTCAGTCCCGGCATGACGCGCACGATCCTCATCGCCGACGACCACCCGCTGTTCCGCCAGGCGCTCAAACTGGCGGTCAGCCGCGCCGCGCCCGACGCGGTGGTGATCGAGGCGGGGCAGCTGTGCGAAGCGGTCGACGCGGTGCGCGGTGCCGAGCGGCTCGACCTGGTCCTGCTCGACCTGCGGATGCCGGGGTCGGAGGGATTTGCCGGCGTAGCACTGCTCCACGCCGAACGACCCGACACGCCGATCATGGTGATCTCCTCGGCCGACGAGGCCGAGGCGGCGCCCGCGCGCGTGCCTATGGCGCAATTGGCTTCGTTTCGAAGACCGCCGACCTCGCCACGCTGGAAAACGCGGTCGCCCGCGCGTTGGCGGGCGAACGCGACACGCCAACTGAAGGCGCGCCGGTCGACGAGATGTCCACCCGCGTCGCCAGCCTCACCCCCACCGAACTGAAGGTGCTGCTCGGCGTGCTCGCCGGCCGCCTCAACAAGCAGGTCGCCTTCGATCTCGGCATCTCGGAAGGCACGGTGAAAGGCCACATGACTGCGATCCTGCGGAAACTGGGGGTTCAGAACCGGACGCAAGCGGTGCTGGCGGCACGGGCAATGGACATCCACTTTGCCGACTAAGGCAGACCAGAACTACTCCGCCACCCCGGAGTAAGGACGACCCGCCCTTTAAATCCTCCCCCGCCAGGGGGGCGCCGAAGGCGACGGAGGGGAGGAACTTGCAACCGAGGTTTCCCTTCCTCCCCTCCGTCTGGCAAGAGCCAGCCACCTCCCCTGGCGGGGGAGGATTCAAGCGCTCAACTTCCCTGCGCCGCGGCCGCCGAAGCCTCCTCGATGAACCGCCACAGATCCGCGGGTTCAACTGGTTTGGTCAGCACGACCAGCCCCGTACACCGCACATCCTCCACCGCCGCACGGTCCGCGGTCACCAGCGCGATCGCCGGGGCCGGCGTCATCGCCCGCAACCGCGCGACCACGTCGAGCCCGTCCTCTTCTTCGTCCAAGTGGAAGTCGACCAGTGCCACATCCGGCTCCTCGTCCGCAGCCAATTCCATCGCCTCGGCGATCGTCGCGGCCAATAACGGCACGCACCGCCGCGCACGCAACGCCGCGTCGAGCGCCGCGAGGATCGTCGCGTCGTTATCGAGACACAGCACCCGCAACCCCGGCACCAGCGCGCGCGCCGCCGAGGGCGTCGGCAGCGGCACGTCGAACCCTGCGGGCGCAAGCGGCACGCGCACCGCAAACGTCGTCCCCCGCCCCGGCTCCGACCGTAACTCCACCGCCGCCCCGAGCAGACGCGCGATCCGCCGGACGATCGCGAGCCCCAGCCCGACGCCGCCGCCCGCGCTCCCCTTGCTCTCCAGCCGCTCGAACTCCTCGAAGATCCGCTCGCGGTCCGCCGCGGCGATCCCCGGCCCATTGTCGCGAACCTCGATCAGCACGTCGCCACCCCGCCGCCGCGCGCCGATCCAGATCCGCCCGTCCGCCGAATAGCGCACCGCGTTCGACAGGAAATTCTGCAGGATCGAGCGCAGCAAGGATCGATCGGTCGCCACGCTGAACGCGCCGGGATGCGACGCCAGTACCAGCCCCCGCTCGCCCGCCAACGGGCGGAACTGCGCCGCCAGTTCCTCGATCAGCGCCCCCAGCGCGAACCGCTCGACCTTCGGCACCACGCCCCCGCATCGAGCCGCGACACGTCGAGCAGCGCGCGCAGCAACGTGTCCGCCGAGCCGATCGCGCCATCGATCGCGCGCACCAGTTCGCCCTGATGCGGTGCCTTGCCTTCGTCCAGTGCAGCGCAGAACAGCCGCGCCGCGTGCAACGGCTGCAGCAAATCATGGCTCGCCGCCGCGAGGAACCGCGTCTTGTCGCGCGTCGCGGTCTCCGCGACCGCGCGCGCCTCGTCCAGCATCGCGTTCGACTGGGCAAGATCCTGCGTCCGTGCCGCAACCCGCGCCTCGAGGTCAGCCTGCGCCTCCTTCTCCGCGGTAATATCCGTGAAACTCTGCACGTACCCGCCGCCCGGCATCGGTCGTCCGACCATCTTGATCCAGCGCCCAGACGGCCGCTGCCGCTCGAAACTATGCGGCGTGCCGCGCGCGAGATGTGCCACCCGCCGCCCGACATGCGCCGCGATATCGCCGACCCCCTCGCGCTCGGCATTGTAGCGGATCAGGTCGGCGATCGAGCGACCGACCACGACATACCCCTCGGGATAGTCGAACATCTCGACATAGCGCGGATTCCACGCGACCAGCCGCAGGTCCGCGTCGATCACGCTAACCCCCGGATCGATCGTCTCCAGCGTTGCCGACAGCAACGTCCGCGAGAACCGCAGCGAGCGCCCGCGCTGGTCGAGGAGGCGTACCACGTCGCTGACGTCGATCGCCGAGCCGGCAATGCTCGACGCGACGATCTTCCGCGCCGACGGAGCACCGATGACGCCCGCGATCAGCCGCTCGGCCGTGCGTGCGGCGGGACCATCGATCGGCGCACGCAGGTCGGGCGACGCCACGCCGATCGCCTCCGCCTCGCCGTCGCCGACGAACCGCGCAACCAGCATCCGCAATTCGCCGAGCGTCGTGACGTGGTCGAGCGCGGCGTTCCCCGATGCCGCTCGCGCACGTGCAGCCCGGCCATAAGCGCGACGTTGACACCCAGGCTCCACACCGTGCCATTCACCAGCGGCGAGCCGATCCGCCAGCCGAGCAACGCATCCGGATCGAGCCAGCCGCGCGTGAACTGCGCCAGCATCGGGCCGATGCTCTCGCCGATCGACGGCAGCAACAGGCAGTAGATCCAGACGATCACCCCACCGATCAGCCCGGCGCGCGCCGCGGTATGATTGGCGAAGTTCCACCCGACCGTTGCGATCAGCGCAGGCGCGAACTGCGCGACGCCCGCAAATGCGATCAGCCCGATCGAGGCGAGCGGCAGGTCCGCGCCGAGGCTCCGGCCATACAGCAGCGCGACCGCGACGATCGCGGCGATGATCACCCGCCGGACGCGCAGCATACGCCGACCGAGCTCGCCCTCGCCCGCCTCGCCGTGCCGCCGGAGCAGCAGCGGCGCGAGCAGGTCGTTGGTCGCCATCGTCGACAGCGCGATCGTCTCGACCACCACCATCGCCGTCGCTGCCGAGAACCCGCCGATGAACGCGATCAGCGCGACGAGGTTCTCGCCCTGCTGCAACGGCACCGCGAGCACGTACAGATCGGGCTCGGCATCGCTCGGCAACAGCGTCATCCCTGCCAACGCCAGCGGCAGGACGAGCAGCGAGATCACCACCATGTACGCGATGAAGGGCCAGCGCGCTCGCGCCACCGCATCGGGGCCGCGCGCCTCGATCACCCCGACATAGAATTGCCGCGGTAGGCAAAGGATCGCCAGCGCTGACAACACAGTGCGCACCCAGAAGTCGGAGGTCAGCGCGCGCCAGGTAAAGCCCGACTCGAGCCGTGAGAGCGGTGCCGCCAGCGTCTCCGCCGGAACATCGACCAGCAACGCTACCGTGACTACGCCGAGCACGATGAAACACAACAGCTTGATCAGCGACTCCGCCGCGATCGCCGCGACCACGCCGGGATTGCGCCCCGCGACCTCGTACCGCCGCGCGCCGAACAGGATCGCGAACACCGCCAGCAGCAACGCGACGAACGTGCCGACCTCCGCCGAACTCCCGACTCCCGCGATCGCGCCGAAGCTCAGCGTCACCGATCGCAACTGAAGCGCGATATACGGCACCGACGCGAGCAACGCCGTCCCCGCGACGATCGCCGCAGTCCCCCGACTGCGCCCGTAGCGCGCCGAAATGAAGTCCGAGATCGAACTCGACCCTTCCTCGCGCGCCAGCCGCACCAGCCGTGCGAGAAACTTCGGCGCAAGCAGGAACACCAATGCCGGCCCGAGATAGATTGCGAGGTAATCCCAGCCGCGCGTCGCCGCGGTGCCGACCCCGCCGAAAAACGTCCAGCTGCTGCAATACACAGCCAGCGACAACGGATAGGCGATCCGCCCCAGCCGCTGCGACAGGCCCCGCCGGTCCACGACCCAGGCGATCCCGAACAGCAGGATGCCATAGCCGAGGATGGCGAGGATGACACTTGGCCCGACGATGGTGGCGCTCCGTTTTTCGCAGTCCGATGATGCTCCCTAGCACAGGATCGGCGGAGCGCTCGCGTCCACCGGTACGGTCGTCAGACTGTCGCCTCGGCCATGCGCCACTGCCGGTAGCCGATCACCGCGAGCGCGATCATCGCCGCGTAGAGACCGGCGGTCAGCGTCAGGCCTTTGACGAGAAACATGCCGACATAGAGGACGTCGACGACTATCCAGAGCAGCCAGTTGGCGGTGTGGCGGCGTGCGGTCCAATATTGCGCGACGAGGCTGAAGCTGCTGAGCGCGGCGTCCATCCAGGGCAATGCGGCATCGGTGTAGCGGCTCAGGAACCAGCCGATCGCGACCCCGCCGGCCGCGCCCGCGGCCAGGCCGGCGAGCGCGTGTGCGGGGCGGAGCGGCATCACGACGACGTCGCCAGTGGCGTCCTTGCCACGGGTCCAGGCGACCCAGCCATAGAGGATCGCGAGCCCGAACAGCGCTTGCAGGACCATGTCGGCATAGAGCCGGACGTCGAGGAACAGCTTGAAATAGAGCGCGCAAGCGATGAGGTTTACCGGCCAGCACAGCATGCGCCGCGTCGCGGTTAGCCATATGCCCGTGACGCTCACCGCGACCGCGACGATCTCGAACAGGGTCATTGAGAATGAGCTCCGGCTTCGATCGCGCGAAGGAAATCCTGCCCTAGGGTAGACAAAAACCACTCCGCGTGGCCGATCAGATACCCGTCCCAGGTGAGCGCGGCAGATGCCGGGTCTTCGACCACTGCGGTGAAGTAATCGATCTCCGACAGCGCGAACTCGAGGTGGACCAGCGGCAACACGCGCAGGACCGCGGCGATGGCCGCGCGACCGAGCGGCGCGGTGGTGGCGTAGCCCGCGAGCAGCGCCAGCGCCGCCTCCGGGTCGCCGATGTCGTCCGCCCCCTGCCCCAGGTCGAGCCAGCGAACGGCGGTGCGCTCGATCGCGGTGGCGATGTCGTGGACGGCGCAGGTGCGATCGGCGAGTCCGAAGTCGAACGCGGTTCGGACGCTGCCATCGTTCGCCCAGAGCAGGTTGGAAGGGTGCCAGTCGTTGTGTGTCCACAGGGGCGCCTGCTCGGCGAGCAGTTGAGCAAGCCCCTGCCCCAAGGCTTCGAACAGTCGTGCGAGTTCACGCCGCCAAGGCCGGGGAGCGAGGAATGCCGCCAGCGCGGGACGGTCGGCGACGTAGGCTTCGGCCGCAGCGATCGGATCGGCGGCGGGAAGGATGGTGAAGCTGGCAACCAGCGGCTGCGATCGGCGTGCCGGTGCGGTGAAACTGCGCGCCGCCTCGTGCAGCGTGGCGAGCGTCACCCCTGCGGCATGGGCATGCGCGTACGAGGCGAACGGCGTCCACGACAGGCGGTCGCGGTACAGGTCCGCGCCGGGCGCCGCGCGGTGCAGTTCGTACGACCAAGCGCCGCTCGCCACCGCCGTCGCGCCCTCCGCGGTCGCCATCACCTCGGGTACCGACACGCCTGCGCCAGCAAGGTGCGCGATGAACGCGTGTTCCTCCGCCAGCCCCTCGACCGTGCGGACGCTGCGATGGTGACGCTTCAACAGGAACGCGCCCAGCGTCGTATGCACCAAGGTCGCAGCGGAAAACGGCCGGGGAGAATGCCAGTGCAGCCCCGTCATCAGCACCCCCGGAAAGCGAACGAGTACCGCCTCGGCCTCTTCGGCAGTGATGGCGGGCCAGGTCGGCGCCTCCATCGCGGTGCCCATGCCGTGGACCAGATGCGCAGGCTGCGTCACCACCTCAAAACGCCCGCGAGATCGTCGCCATGACCGCTGCGCCGCTGCCGACATAATAGGCGGGCGGCGAGCCGGCGATGACCGTGCCGTTGCGGCCGATCGTGTCCTGCGCGTTGGTGCTGACCGACTGCACGCCGGCGAGGACGTGCGGATCGGTGACATTGATCGCGTTGACGCGCAGGTCGGTGCGCTTGCCGTCGAGCCAGTCGGCGAGGTGCATGCCGACCGACAGGTCGAGCGTCGCATAGCCCTTGATGCGCTCGTCATTCATGAAGCTCGCATATTGCCGGCCGATATATTTCGACGCGACGCTGCCGAAGAAGCGGCCGTCGTCGTAGATCCCGCCGACGCCGAACTGGACGGTCGGGCTGGACACCGCGTGCTTGCCCCTGGTCGGCAGGAAGTCCGCGCCGACGGGCAGGTCGTCGTCGATCCGCGCGCGCAGATATTCGCCCGATAGGTACAGGCTGACACCCGCGACCGGGCGGTAGTCGATCTCCGCATCGACGCCGTACGAGGTCTGGCCACCGGCGTTGATCGTGGCGTTCACCTGCGCGCCGCCCTGGTCGAGCACGGTGGCGAGTTGGCGGTTGCGGAACTTGTAGTGGAAGCCGGTCAACGAGGCGGAGAGCTGTTCGCCGATGAACCGATAGCCGATCTCCTGCGAGACCGAATATTCGTTCTTGAGCGCGTTCGTCCCACGCACGACGACTTCGCCACCGAAATAGCTGTTGTAGAGCGTGAACTCGTTGGGGGTGCGGAAGTTGGTGGTGATGTTGGCGAACAGCTGCTGGCGGTCGTCGAGCCGGTAGTGGATCGCGGCGCGCGGCAATGCGGCGAAGCTGTCGTTGCGCACCTTGTCCTGCGGTCCGGGCAAATAGGTGCGGCCGTTGCGCAGGACGTTGACGCCCTTGAACCCGGCGTCGATCGTCAGCCGCGGCGTCAGCGCGATGCTGTCGGCGAGGAAGAAGCCCTTCGTCACGGTGACGGTGCGCTGGTTCTCATAGGCGAGCAGGCGGCCGTCGGCGGTGCGGATCGCTTTCGCGCGATAGCCCCAGCGGTCGAACGGCTGCCCATCGGCGTCAATCGACGTGTACGACTGGGTGACGCGATCGGTGCCATAATCGAACCAGAGCCCGGCGGTCAGCGTGTGCATGCCTGTCTTGAAGGTGAGCTTGCTGACGTTGCCGGTCCGCATCTGGTCGCCGGTATAGTTGCCGAGCACCGTGGCCACGCCGTCGACTGCGCCGGGCAGCGCGATCGGCTGGGCGAGTGCCTCGGTGCCGAGGAAATTGCCTTCGGTGGTCAGCTGCGTCCCGTAGGGCGAGTTGCCGTAACCGAACTGGAGATAGGTGGTGCTGTCGAGCGCAAGCCGATCGTTCAGCACGATATGCACCGGCGCGGAGGCGTAGAGGTTGCGGAACGGCGCGCGGTACAGCCGCCAATAGTTGGTGTTCCCTGCCGTGTAGCGCTCGTCGAAATTGAAATCGCGGCCCTGCGCATTCCACTCGGCGAGCGTCGGGCTCGGGTAGCTCGACGAGTTCGCGTCGTTGTACGAGAGTGCAAGGCTGGCGCGGTTGCCGGCGCCCCACTCGTTCAGGATCTTGGCGTCGATGTGCTGGCGCGTGTCGAAACCGGCACCCCGCCAATTGTCCGCGCGCGTGTTCGAATAGGACAGGAACGCCTTCAGCCCGGTGTTGCCGATCGTCCCGCTATCGATCCGGACGAACGCGCGCCGCGCCGCGTAGCTGCCGAGCGACAGGTCGACCAGCGCGCCGGGACGCGCCTTCGGATCGTCGAGCGATAGCGACAGTAAACCGCCTGCACCGCCGAGCGTCGGGGAGTCGATATCGACCGAGCCTTGGGCGAGCGAGATCCGCTTGAGGTTCTCGGGATCGGCGAACTGCGACGGATAGGCGTAATAATAGCCGATGTCGTTCTGCGGCGCGCCTTCCATCAGCACGCCGATCTCGTCCTGGCCGAGACCGCGCAGCGTCAGGCTGGAACTGGTCGACAGACCGTACGGATCGCTCGACGCGACGTTCGCGCCGGGCAGCAAAGTCACCAGCTGGAACGCGTTCAGGGTCGGCGCCTGCTTGACGATGAAGTCGGCGGAGATCGCACTCTGCGCGCGCGGCACCTTCTGGTCGGGGAGCAGCCCCGCCGGGTCCTGCTTGCCGACCACCCGGATCTCGGCGGGTTCGACCGGATCGGATACCTGCGCCCCGGCCGCCGAGGCCGCGAGCGTTGCCGAGATGAGCAGGGTCGCCCGCCCCAAGAGCCTGCGCTCGCGCCCGGCGGAAGTCACAACAGAACCAACACTGAAAAACGTCACGTCCACTCCAATCGGAGGGACAACGGGCCAGCCGCAGACCCTCCCTACGCCGGTATAAGCCGGATCAGGTTCAGCGGGTCATGGGCTGCAGCCCACCTCTCAGCCGCGCATCAGCGGCCCCCGGGGATTTCCGTCGCTTAGGCGCTCGACCGGCCGTTGGAAAGCGTCATCGCCACCGTCGCGCCAGCGTGTGCGGCGGCGATACGCACAGGCGGCGCTGGCTATGTGGCCGGAAACACGCCACGCCCTGCGGACCGCCAACAGCCTGGACGACCGCGCATGTGCTTTTCGGCGACTGCAAGCTTCGCTGCCTCCGGGGTACTCGCCACGATCGGCATAGCCACGTTGCGGCACGTCCGCGAGCCACGCGCGCTGCTCTTCGCATCGGTGCCTTTGTTGTTCGCCCTCCATCAATTCAGCGAAGGATTGGTGTGGCTGGCGTTGCACGGCGAACTGGGCAAGGTCGCGCTCGATCATGCCGTGCTGCTGTTCACGGTCTACGCGCTCGGTATCCTGCCGGTGCTGATGCCGGCCGCTGTGGCATTGATGGAGCCGCCCGGCTGGCGTCGCACTGCAATCGTCGGCCTGACGATCACCGGCGCGCTGGTCTGCCTGTGGGACATCGCCGGGCTCGTGTTGTTTCCAACCCAGGCTTTCATCGAACAGCACTCGATCGCGTATCTGAACGCGATGACGAGCAACATGATGGTGTCGGTCTTCTACATCCTGGCGACCTGCGGCGCGTTGCTGCTGTCGAGCCACCGTGTCGTCAGGACCTACGGCGTCGTCAACGTGATCGGGCTGACGATCGTCCATCTGGTCAAGGGCTACGCGTTCGCCTCGGTCTGGTGCTTCTACGCCGCCATCCTCAGCGTGATGCACTATTGGCAGTTCGATCGACGAAAGATCGATATCCGGACTCCCAACGGCGTCTCGGTGGCCGACCAGCCTTTCCTGCTCATCTGGCTGAGGCGCGCACGGTCACGGACTACGTCGCACGCCTGAGATGGAGACGTCGTCCCTCGGATCCGCCGTGCTGTGCCAACGCATGGTCTTTCGCCGTTTGCCGCCTTACGCTGCGCCCATGACCACGGTTCTTCGACGCGCGCGCACTCCGGTGATCCTGTTGGCCCTGTTGGGTACGCCGCTTGCGGCCCAGCGTGGTACGCCGCCAACCGAGCGGACGCGGTGGCAGGCGCAAGCCGCCCGCGTCACGATTACGCGCGACGATTGGGGAATTCCGCATATCGAGGGGCGATCGGATGCCGATGCGGTGTTCGGGCTTATCTATGCGCAGGCTGAGGATGATTTTCCCCGGATCGAGGCGAATTATCTGACGGCGCTGGGCCGTACCGCCGAAGCGGAGGGCGAGGACGCGATCTGGGCGGATCTCAGGCAACGGCTGTTCGCCGATCCGGTCGAACTCAAGGCGCACTATGCGGCAAGCCCGGCATGGTTGCGCACGCTGATGCAGTCCTGGGCGGACGGGCTGAACTATTATCTCGCGACGCATCCACAGGTCAGACCCAAGGTGTTGACCCGGTTCGAGCCCTGGATGGCATTGAGCTTCACCGAAGGCAGCATCGGCGGCGATATCGAGCGTATCTCGCTGAGCGACCTGAAGACCTTCTACGGCCGCCCGACCCCGCCGACCCTCGAGGAACTCGGGACGGTGCCGCGCGAGCCATCGGGCTCCAACGGCATCGCGATCGCGCCGCGGCTGACCGCGAACGGCAATGCACTGCTGCTCATCAATCCGCACACCAGCTTCTATTTCCGGTCCGAGGCGCAGATGACCAGCGCCGAAGGGCTGAACGCGTATGGCGCGAGCACGTGGGGGCAGTTCTTCATCTACCAGGGCTTCAACGCGAAGGCCGGCTGGATGCATACCTCGTCGACGGTCGACAACGTCGACGAATTCGCGGAACGGATCACGCGGCGCGGCGCCGGCTACGACTATCGCTACGGCAAGGTCAGCCGACCGGTCGCGACGAAGATCGTGACGCTACGGTACAGCAAGCCGGACGGCACCACCGGCGACCGAAGCTTCACGACCTATCGCACGCATCACGGACCGATCGTCGCAATCAAGGCGGGACGCTGGATCGCCACGGCATTGATGTGGAAGCCCGTTCCCGCGCTCGAACAGAGTTACCTGCGGACCAAGGCGACCGATCTCGCAAGCTATCTGACGGTCGCCGAGCGCAAGGCCAACTCTTCGAACGACACGCTGTTCGCCGACAGCAAGGGCGAGATCGCCTTCCTGATGCCGCAGTTCATGCCGTTGCGTGACGATCGCTTCGATTACACCCGACCCGTCGACGGCAGCGACCCCGCGACCGACTGGCGCGGACTGCATACGCTGCCCAGCTTGCCGAGCGTGCTCAATCCGCGCACGGGCTGGGCGCACAACACCAATGACTGGCCTTGGAGCGCGGCTGGCCCCGACAGCCCAAAGCCCGCAGACTATCCCCGCTACATGGATCAGGTCGGAGGCAATGCGCGCGGCGTGCATGCCGATCTGTTGCTGACGGGCAAGTCCGGCTGGACGCCCGATACGCTGCGAGGGGCGGCGTTCGATCCGTATCTGCCGGCGTTCGCCCGGTTGCTGCCCGATCTGGTGACGGCCTGGAACGCCCTCCCGACCACCGACCCGCGTCGCAAGGCGCTGGAGGCACCGATCGCACTGCTCAGGTCATGGGACTATCGCTGGAGCTACGAGTCCACCGCGACCAGCCTGGCGGTATT
This sequence comes from Sphingomonas sp. AC411, assembly GCF_979253035.1. NCBI lineage: Bacteria > Pseudomonadati > Pseudomonadota > Alphaproteobacteria > Sphingomonadales > Sphingomonadaceae > Sphingomonas > Sphingomonas sp. AC411. The sequence goes on from NZ_CEEDAQ010000001.1 coordinate 1,314,914, forward strand.
CTGGGGCGATCAATTGTGGCGCGAGGTCGGTAGTTTTGCGCAAGCCGAGCGGCTGAACGTCCCGGACTTTATCGCCACGCGGGTCGGTCCCGATGCAAAGCTCGCGGCGTTGACGGCCGCCGTCGATCGGCTCCGCCGCGATTTCGGCGATTGGCGGACGCCGTGGCAGGACATCAACCGATTCCAGCGGCTCGATGATGCAATCAAACCGCATTTCGACGATACGCGACCCTCGATCCCGGTGCCGTTCACCTCGGCACAATGGGGCAGCCTGGCATCGTTCGGCGCTAAGCCCTGGCCGGGTACGAAGCGCTATTATGGCACCAGCGGCAACAGCTTCGTCGCGGTCGTCGAATTCGGCCCGCGCGTAAAGGCATCCGCGATCATGGCTGGCGGCCAGAGCGGCGATATCGCCTCACCCCATTTCGCCGACCAGGTGACGCGGTACGCACACGGCGATCTGCGCCCGGTCTATTTCTATCCCGACGAATTGAAGGGCCATGTCGAACACCGTTACCGTCCCGGACGGTGACCGCAGGGACAGGCCGGCTCAGATACCCAGGTTGCGACGCTTGAGTTCGCCGAGCAGCGCCTCGGCAACCGGATTGCCGACCTCGCCGCCCGATTGCCGGTAGGCAGAGGACAGGTCCTCGTCCGAAGCGGCCTGGAGCAACCCAGTGACTTCCGCGCTGAAGCCGTCGACTTCCTCGGCCGCCGCCTTTGCCGCGTCCTCGCTCGTGACGGCCGGTTCGTGTCCGGCCTCCGGCGCATGCGCCATCACGGCATCCTGCTTGAAGATATCGAACGCCTCGGCGGCCTCGTTGCGCTCCTCCAGCGCGATTTCGAGAAGGGTGAACAGGTCGAGCGAGGGTGCGGTGTTTTCCATGACCCATCCTAAGCGCCGGCGGACGTTTCACGCAAATCATTGCGGGTCTCGGCGCGAAGATCTTGCCGATGCCTCGCCATCCGTCGCCGCCCCCGGGGATGGACCGGACGATGACGTGCGCGGCGCGGACCTCGTAAGTGTCGACGATCCGGCCCTTTCCTCCCTGGCTGCAAGCACAACCGAACCCGGTTGCGCCCCACTCGCACCTGCGTCACTGTGGCAACATGCGTAAATATCTCGGTCTTATTCTTCTCGCCACACCGGCCGCAGCCCCGGCCCAGAGCATCGCACCGGGCCGTTGGGATATCGTCTCCACCGCGGTCGATCTCGTCATACCCGGCGCCCCCGGCTTCCTGCTGAAGATGATGAAGGGCCGCTCCAAGACGGAGCACAAGTGCGTGACGCCAGTATCGGCAGAGACCGGCGTCGCGGCGCTGCTGGTCCCCGACCCGAAGGCGCAATGCCGGGTCGACACCGTGCAGATCGCCGGCGGTCGTTACGCGCAGACGCTCACCTGCCCGCAGAAAAAGGGCGGTCCGATGCAGATCACGCGCGCCGGCACCTACACCGCCAACGGATTTACCGGACGACTGAAGATGGTCGGGCAAGCACCCAAGGGCCCGCTGGCGATCACGATCGATCAGACCGCGACGCACGTAGCGGGCGCCTGCCGCAGTAACTTCGTCGCGGCACCGCCCGCATCGACGGGCGGCGCCGCGACCGTTCAGAACGCGACCTTGAACTGGCCGCCGATGATCCGCGGTTCGTTGATCATGCCGGTCAAATTGTTGAAGTCGATCGCGCTGATGCTGCGATACTGGTTGGTGATGTTGCGGACGAACGCGCCGACTTCATACCCCTGCGGCGATTTGTAGCCGACCTTCAGGCCGCCTTCGAGCGACGATTTGCCCGTGAACTCGACGGCTTCGTACAGGAAGAAGTTGATGCTGCTGCGATAGACCCAGTCGGTATAGGCATAGACTTCCCGCCGTTACCGAGCGGAACGCCGTAGCGCGCGGTCCAGTTGGCGATCCAGCGCGGCGCCTGGGGAAGATCGTTGCCGTCGATAATCGCGAACCCGTTGACGATCGGATCGAGCACCGTGCAGGTCGCGCACACCCCCACGCCGATGTTCGGATCGCGAATTTCGGTGAAGTTGTAGCTGCCGCTCGCGGTCAGCGTCAGGTCGGGCAATGGCCGTGCCTCGAACTCGCCCTCGACCCCGTAGCCGATCGCCTTGTTCGCGCTGATCAGCCGCGCCGAATTGCTGCTGCCCCCGACTGCGGTGATCTGCAGGTCCTTGGTGCTGTACCAATAGGCGTCGAGCGAGAAGTTCACCTTGCGGTCGAGCAGCGTGCCCTTGAACCCGCTCTCGCCCGAGAAAGTGGTCTGCTTGGGCGCGGTGCTCTGGACGCTGCCGAAGGTCACGCGGTCCTGGATCGCCGGGCCCTGATAACCGGTCGCCAGCCGCGAATAGACGTTGATCGCGGGCGTCAGTTCGTAGGTCGCACTCGCATCCCAGGTGACGTTCGAGCCGCGAACGACCGCGCGCGCTGGCAAAGTGTCGCTGATCCCGGTGCCGGGAATCGGCGCGGTGACGAGGTCGTTGCGGTAATCGTGCGAGTAACGGACACCCGCGCGCAACGTCAGCAGCTCGGTCGGCTTCGCCTCGATCGACGCGAAGGCGCCGTAATTCTCGTTGCGATTGTCGTGGAAGATATCCTGCGTCAGGTCGGTCGCGCGCGAACCGGTGCCGCCGAACGCATAGTCATACTGGTTGTAGCGCAGCGTCTGGTGGAAATAATATAGACCACCCTGGAGGCGGATGCCGTTCATGTCCTCGCTGGCATAGCGCAGTTCCTGGCTGAATTCCTTCGGCTTGGTGAGGCCGCCGGTGTTCGACGGGAACAGCCCGACGTCGATGGCGCCGATCGTCCCGCCGAGGAACGTGTAGTTGTTGCCGCCGTCGACATCGCCGGTGCTCTCGACCTTGGCCTGCTCGTAGCCGGTGACCGAGTAGAAGGTACCGATGCCGTCGAGGTGATAGTCGAGCCGGAGGTTCGTGCCCCACTGCGTCAGGCTCTGGCTGGTATAGCCGTCGAGCGCAGCATGCTTCGGGTCGAAGCCGGTGTTGAAGTCGTTGGTGCCCGGCTTGAACAACCCGGCGCGGAAGATGCGCGGTGACCCGGTTAGGTCGCGGACGTGGACGTTCAGCAACGCGTTGAAATCGCTGCTGGTATAGCCGAGCTGGAAGCGGCCGGCGACGTCGCGATAGCCTTCGAGCTTGCGGTCGGCGTTACCCGTGGCGGAGTCGTTCGTAACCCAATCGTCGCGCGACTGGATCAAGCCAGACGCGCGGAACGCGAAACCGTTGCCGATCGGCAGATTGATCGCCGCCTCGCCGTTGATGGTGTTGTAGGTCGCCCATGACCCGGTCGCATAGCCCGACACCTTGTCGGGGTTGGGCTTGGCGGAATTGATCTTCACGACACCCGCTGGCGTGTTGCGCCCAAACAACGTGCCCTGCGGACCACGAAGAACCTCGACGCTCTGCAGATCGAAGACCGGGAAAGACTTCAGCATCGGGTTCTCGAGCGCGACGTCGTCATAGACGACCGAGACGGGCTGCGCGGCGTTGGGATCAAAATCGGTGTTCCCGAGACCGCGGATGTAGAAGCGCGGGAAGGTACGGCCGAACGACGACTCCACCTGGAGGCTCGGCGTGCGACCGGCGAGGAACCGGATGTCGAGGCCGCTCGAGTTGAGCACGTCGAGCTTCTCGCCGCTGATCGCGGTGACCGCGAGCGGGACGTCCTTCGACGATTCCTGCCGGCGGGTCGCTGTCACGACGATCTCGCTTAGACCCTGATCGCTGTCCGGAGCACCGACGGCCTGGCCTGTCGGGGCCTGGTCCTGTGCGGCGGCAGGTACGGCGAAAGCGAGTAACGGCGCGCTGGCGGCCAGCAGGCGGGCGATGGCAGACGTACGAACGGGCAAGCGAGATCATGGATGGTCCCCCTTGGGTTTCGAGCATCCTCCTGCGTCGATCCGTGTGCCCCGGACCCGTCACCGATCGGTAACACCGCTGTAACGTGCGGCAATAGGGCGGATCAGGCCCGATGCGCTTTTGCCGACCACCGCGACATCTTTGCCCCAGTCGGCGTGGTCGACGCGGCGATGTTCAGCGCGGCAAAGGCCGCATGTAGAGAGCACGCATGGCTGCCTCCAGCTTCGCGCGGTCGACACGGAGCACGACGCGCTGCGCGCGTTCTCCCAGGTGCGGGCGGTACGCGTCATGCCATGACAGCGTATCGCCGTAGCCAGCGGTCTGGTTCGTTTCGAAATCGATGTAGAGCGTCTCCCCGCGCGTGACGATCGACGGCTCCAGCCAGACCATCGCCGCAATCTCGTCCCACATCGGAAAACCCGGTTCGAGCCCGGTCTGGAGCGTTTCTGTGAGCGTGGTACGAGCGGGCTTCAAGCTGTCGAGAAAGCTGCGCGTCCACTGGGTCCCGGTCGACGGATCGACCGGCACCATCGTCACCTTCGGCCACGCCCCGTGCGCCATGATCCGCGCCGCTTCGGGGTCCCAGCGGATATTGAATTCGCGCCGCGGCGTATTGACGAACTCGCGCGCAAACTCCGCCGCCGCCGGCGTGTCGAGCATCTGCTGCGGATTGAGGCTGCCGCCCATGTAGACCAGTTCCTTCACGTTCGCGGCAAAACTCGGATCGAGGCTCTGCGCGATCGCGATGTTGGTCATCGGACCCGTAGCGAACAGCGTGATCTGACGGGGTGTGCGCGCACCATCCGGACGAGAAACGCGGCGGCGATCTCGCCGGAGGGCTTGGTAACCGGATCGCCGATCGGCAGGCTGGGCACGACCGAAGGCAAGGGCGCGCCCGGGCTCGGCTGGCCCGGACTGCCGGACACGGGCTCGGTCCACGGTCCCTTGAACTCTAGCCGTCCGTACAGCCCCTCCCACCGCTTGGTCGACTCCTGGGTGTTGAGCAGCGGATAGGTCGCGCCCGGCACAACCGGCACGTCGGTACGCCCGAGGATTTCGACCGTCCGCAATGCGTACGCCGTGGCGGTGTCGCGCCATACCGAGCCGCTCGTCGTCGTGATCCCGAGCACCTCGACATCGGGCGCCTGGAGCAGCAGCACGGGCGCACCGTTCAGTCCAACGACGTCGTCATCAATTATGACGAGGCGTTTGGCTGGCGCATTCTTTGCGGCAGTCGCTCCCGGCGTTCCGAGGATCATCAGGCCGACGAGGCACACCGTCCAAACGTACCGCAATGCCATCGCGCAACTTCCCCCGCCAAGCCGGCAAACCATAGACAGACGCAGGAAGGACGGACCGGCGACGCTGTTCTGTCAGATCAGCACCTTGTCCAACGTGATCGGCAAGTCCCGTACGCGTTTTCCCGTGGCGTTATAGATCGCATTCGCCACCGCCGCCGCGACTCCGGTGATGCCGATCTCGCCCACGCCGTGCGCGCCCATCGGGGTATGGGGGTCGGCAATGTCGGTCCAGATCACGTCGATCTCGGGCACGTCGAGATGTACGGGCATATGATACTCCGCCAAACTCGGGTTCATGATACGGCCGTTGCGCTCGTCGAACTGCGTCTCCTCCATCAACGCCATGCCAAGCCCCATGATGATCCCGCCGCGGAACTGGCTGCGTGCGGTCTTCGGGTTGAGGATCCGCCCGCAATCGAACGCACCCAGAAAACGGTTGACACGCGTTTCGCCGGTAACCGCGTTGACGCGCACCTCGCAGAACAGCGCACTATGCGAATGCATCGACCAGTGCATCAATTCGAGCGGTTGCGATGCCTCCTCGGTCACGACGATGCTGTCGCGCTGCGCCCGCTCCAGGATCGAGACATAGCTCTCGCGCCGCGAGGATCGTCGAGCTTGGTCAGCCCGCCGTCCTCGCTTCCGACCTCATCTGGCGACAGACCTGCGAGCGGCGAGTCATTGCCCGCCAGCTTCAGCAGTTCGGCGACCAGCGCATGATGCGCGGCGATCACGGCTGCGCCGATCGCCGCGGTCTGTTGCGATCCACCGGCCAGGATCGCGCCGGGAATGATCAGAATCGCCATAGTCGACCGAGACATGGTCTAGCGGCAGCCCCAACCGATCGGCTGCAACCATCGCGGTGGTCGTCGCGGTGCCCATCCCCATTTCCTGCGCAGCAACCTCGACCAGCGCATGTCCGTCACGGCGCAGCGTGATCCGGGCGGCTGCCCCCGGCATCCGGTAATAGGGATAGGTCCCGGTCGCGCAGCCCATGCCGATCAGCCACTCGCCTTCCCGACGCGTACCTGGCTGAGCACTCCGCTCGCCCCAGCCGAACCGTTCCGCTCCGCTGCGCCACGCCTCGACGATATGCCGCGACGAGAACGGAAGGCCTGACGTGGGATCCTCGTAGGGCTCGTTGCGGATGCGGAGCGCGATCAGGTCCATGTCGAGTTCGATCGCCAGTTCGTCGATCGCGGATTCCAGCGCGAAGGTGCCGACGGACTCGCCCGGCGCGCGCATGAACGTGTTGGCGAGCATGTTCATCGTCACGGTCTCGACCGACAGCTTGAAGCTGTCCGCTGCATAGCCGCCACGCGTGCCGAGGATGAACGGCTCGGGCATGTTGTTGTGCGGGGTCATCGCGGCGACCCCGGTGTGGATCAATGCCTTGAAGCGGCCACCGACGTCCGCCCCGATCGCGACGCGCTGTTCGGTCAGCGTCCGGCCACCGACGATGCGGTAGACGCCCTCGCGCGACAGCGTGATCCGTACCGGTCGCCCGGCCAGCTTGGCCGCGGCCGCGCCGAGAATCTGGTGATCCCACAGGCATTTGCCACCGAACCCTCCACCCACGAACGGGGAGGTAAGACGTACCTGCCCCGCCTTCAGGTCGAACACGTCGGCAATCGTCTGTGCGGCAGCGGTGACGAGTTGGCTCGCGTCGTGGACGATCAGGTCGTCGCCGACCCACGCGATCGTCGCGGCATGAGGCTCGATCGCGTTATGGTTGTGAGGCGGCGTGCGATAGACGTGATCGACCTTGTGCGGAGCCGCCGCCAGCATGGCGTCCGCGTCGCCGATCTCGTTCAGCAACGGCTGGCCCATGAACAGCCCCGGCTGCGGGCCCGCCGCCTTTGCTGCCTCGAACGACGTCGTCGACGGTTCGGTGGCATAGGTCGGTACGATCAGCGATGCCGCGTGATCGGCCTGCTCCTGCGTCTCGGCGAGCACCAGCGCGATCGGCTGGCCGTTCCAGTGAACACGGTCGTCCTGCATCACCGGCAAGTCCGCCGGACCCGCCGCCGTCGGTGAAGACCCAAACACCGCTGGCTTGTTCATCCGCGGCGCATTGAGATGCGTCATCACGAGCACGACGCCCGGCGCCGCCTCGGCCGCCGCCACGTCGATCGCCGCGATCCGCCCGCGCGGGATCGTCGCATAGGCGAGCGCGGCATAGACCATACCCTCCAGCGGAAACTCGGCTGCGAACGGTGCCGCGCCGCGCACCTTGAGCGGACCGTCGAGCCGCGACACCGACGTGCCGATCAACCCATGCTGCTGGCGGATCAGCGGATCGGGCACGCCGCCCGGAATCCAGCTGTCGGGTGCGAGCGGCACCAGCTTGCTCATCGCGCCCTGTACCAAGCCCTGCGCGGTTTCCTTGACCGTATCGACGATGCTCATGCTGCTGCTCCGGCAAGGTCGCCAAGGACGGCGACGAGAGTGCGCTTGGTCAGTTCGACCTTGAAGCCGTTGTCGCGGAGCGGCACCGCGTCCGTCATCTCGGCGACAGCGGCGGCACGGAACGCCTCTTCGGTCGCGGGTCCGCCCCGTAACGCGGCCTCCGCCTTCGACGCCCGCCACGGCTTGTGCGCGACCCCACCCAGCGCGATCCGCACTTCCGTGATGCGTCCGCCCTCGATCTCCAGCGCCGCCGCGATCGAGACCAGCGCAAAGGCATAGCTCGCCCGGTCGCGCACCTTGCGATAGGTCGAGTTGGCCGCGAAACTCATCGGAGGCAGTTCGATCGCAGTGATCAGCTCGCCCGGTTCCAGCACGGTATCGAACTCCGGCCGATCGCCCGGCAACCGGTGCAGTTCTACGAACGGCAATGTCCGCGCGCCGCCCCGCCCGTGCAGGTGAACGATCGCGTCGAGTGCGGCGAGCGCCACGCACATGTCCGACGGGTGCGTCGCCACGCAGTCGGTGGACGCGCCGAGGATAGCGTGCCCCCGCGTGAACCCCTCAATCGCGTCACATCCCGATCCCGGCGCGCGCTTGTTGCAGCGCGAACCGTCGGTGTCGTAGAAATAGGTGCACCGCGTCCGCTGCAGCAGATTGCCGCCGACGGTCGCCATGTTGCGGATCTGCGCCGACGCGCCCGCCAGGATCGCGCGCGACAGCACCGGGTAGCGCCTCCGAACCGTGATATGCTCGGCAAGCGCGGTGTTGCGGACCGCGGCGCCGATCATCAGACCGCCGCCCTCGGTTTCCTCGATACCGCCGGACAGTCCGGTCACGTCGACCAGCCCGGTCGGCCGCGCGACCGTCTCGCGGATCAAGTCGACCAGATTGGTGCCGCCGCCGAGATAGGCCGTCGCGCTTGCCTGCCCTAGCCGCAAGGCATCGGCGGCGTCTTCCGCCCGCGCATAAGTAAACGGGGTCATGCCATCATCTCCGCCGGGCCGGTCTCGGACGTCAGGGTTTCACGGATCGCATCGATGATGCCGTTATGCGCGCCGCAGCGGCACAGATTGCCGCTCATCCGCTCCTGCAGTTCCTCGCGGGTCAGCGTCACGTCGGCGGCGAGATCCGAGCTGACATGGCTCGGCACGCCGCGCTTGGCCTCCGCCGCCATGCCGATCGCCGAACAGATCTGCCCCGGCGTGCAATAGCCGCACTGGAACCCATCATGATCGATGAATGCCTGCTGCAACGGATGCAGTGCATCGCCGTCGGCCAACCCCTCGATCGTCGTGACCTCGCGCCCGTCATACTGAACAGCGAGCGCGAGACAGGAGACGATCCGCTCGCCATCGACGAGCACGGTGCACGCGCCGCACGCACCCTGATTGCAGCCCTTCTTGGTGCCGGAGAGATGCAGACCTTCGCGCAGCAGATCGAGCAGCGAAACACGAGGATCGTCGGGCGGCGCTACTGCTAACCCATTGATGAGTATCGACATCGCCACTCTCCTGCGGACCCTGCGGTAACGTTGCGACCGCTAGGAAAACACTTCAGTACCGAGCGGTATAGTCGGTAGCCGCGACATGCGCCAGAACTACTCGACTTTTTGCAGCGCTCGACATCGTGGCCGATCGGACAGGCGCCATCGCCGTCAGATTCCGTCGCCAGCTTGGTGCCGGTAACCGCGTGATGGTGGCATTTGGACTCGTCCATCCGCCGCTCGCCATTTGGTGCGGCGCCGCATAGGATGGCGGCATGCGGATCGCGATCATCGACACGAGCACGACGCGGGCGGCGATCATCTCGGACGGCCTGCGCGAGGCTGGGCTCGACGATATCGTGGTGATCGACGGCACGCTGGAGATGGTCGCGGCGCTGGAGAAGGCCGCGCCGGACGTGGTGCTGATCAACCTCGAGAATCCCAGCCGCGACATGCTCGAGGAATTCTTTGCGGTATCACGGGCGCTGGCGCGGCCGATCGCGATGTTCGTCGACCAGAGCGATGCGGAGTCCACCGCCGCCGCGGTCGATGCGGGGGTGTCGGCGTATATCGTGGACGGCTTGGCCAAGCAGCGGATCAAGCCGGTGATCGACCTCGCGATCCGCCGGTTCCAGGCATTCGCGCGGTTGCAGGCGGAGTTGCAGGAAGCCCGCAGCGCGCTGGCCGATCGGACGACCGTCGACCGTGCCAAGGCAATCCTGATGAAACGTCGCGGCATCGACGAGCCGACCGCCTACGGCCTGCTCCGCGCGCAGGCGATGCGCTCCAACCGCCGGATCGCCGAAATCGCCGACGCGATCATCACCAGCGATGCGCTCATGGGAGATTTATGATGGCGCTCGACCGGGTCCGCATCGGCTTCCTGCCGCTGGTCGATGCCGCGCTGCCGATCCTCGCGCGCGAACGCGGGTTCGCCGAGGCCGAGGGGCTGGAGATCGAGCTCGTCCGCGACATGACCTGGGCGACGGTGCGCGACCGGCTGCTGTACGGCCATACCGATGCCGCGCACATGGTCGCGCCGCTGGCGATCGCGACGGCGCTGGGGCGTGGGCGGCCAGCGGTGCCGATGGCGGTGCCGTTCGTGCTGGGGCTCAACGGCAACGCGATCACGCTGTCGTTGCCGTTGGCCGCGGAGGTGCTGGACGGGGATGCGTTGGGTGATCCCGTGGTGCTTGGCGCGCGGTTGAAGGCGGTGGCGATCGCGCGCGCCGCGACGGGGCGGCGGCTACGGTTCGGCGTGGTGCATCGCTATTCGAGCCATAATTACATGCTGCGCTACTGGCTCGCGGCGGTCGGCATCCGGCCCGATATCGATGTCGAGATCGTGACGACCAGCCCGACCTTTGCGGCGGACGCGCTGGCGGCGGGTGAGGTCGACGGCATCTGTGTGGGGAGCCGTGGAACGGCGTCGCGGTCGATCGCGGGGTCGGGCGGATCGCGCTGGTGACGGCGCAGGTCTGGCGGCGCGGCGTGGAGAAGGTGCTGGCGATGCGCGCGGCGACTTTGGTCGAGCGCGGCGACGTGGTCCACCGGCTGATCCGCGCGCTCCACGCTGCGGCTGCGCAGTTCGTCGATCCCGATACGCTTGAGGCGAATGCGGCGATCCTATCTCGCGCGGACTATCTCGATGCACCGGTCGATGCGGTGTCGCGCGCGATCGGCGACCGGGTGCGACTGGTGAAGGATGCGGCGCCGATCCACGTTCCGGACTTCATGTTTCAGTACCGCGAGGCGGCGAACTTCCCGTGGCGGAGTCAGGCGGCGTGGCTGTATTCGCAGATGGTGCGGTGGGACGGCACGCCGTTCTCGGCGGAGGAGGCGGAGGTTGCGCAAGGCGTGTTCCGGCCGGACATTTACCGCGCCGCGCTGGCGGGCTCGGGCGCGCCGTTGCCGAATGCGAGCTCGAAACTGGAGGGGGCGATCGGCGCGGACAGCATCGGTGCGGGGTCTACGCAGGGTTGGTTGATCCTCGGACGCGATGCGTTCTTCGATCGACGCGCGTTCGATCCGGATGATATCGAGGGATATCTCGCCGGATTGCCCTGAACCTCGGCTTCCCCCTCCCTGAAAGGGAGGGGTTGGGGTGGGTCGGTCGGTTTAATCCACTCCAGTACGAACATGCGGAAGCCGACCCACCCCTGCCCCTCCCTGTCAGGGAGGGGTGATCCCGGGGTCGATCGCCCCACCAAACCCAAATCTGCTGCACGTGCGAAATGGCGCTTGCGCGATAAGGCCACTTCGGTCATCTTCACATCGTCCGGCAAGGAGTCGGACACGAAATCATCGCGAGACCGGTTCCAATGACGGGACCTGACCGCGTAGGACGATCGACCGATCGTCCATAGGCAACGAAGCCGCTCCGATGCGTCCACAAGGTCGCCGTCGGGGCGGCTTTTTCTTTGTCCATCGCAGATGGAGGACCGACCATGTTGTTCGCATCACCGGGAATCGATACCACCGCACCGAAGGCCACACGGATCGATCTGTTCAGCGCCGCCACGCCGCAGATGCGCGCGTTCCACGTCACGTGGCTGGCGTTCTTCGTGTGCTTCTTCGCGTGGTTCGCCGCCGCGCCGTTGATGCCGCTGATCAAGGCCGAGTTCGGCCTCAGCAAGGATCAGATCGCCAACATCAACATCGCCGCGGTCGCGGTGACGATTCTGGTGCGGCTGGTCGTCGGGCCGCTCTGCGACCGGTTCGGGCCGCGACGTGCGTATACATGGCTGCTGCTGCTCGGTGCGATCCCGGTGTTCGGGCTGGCGTTCGCGCAGACCTACGAAACGTTCCTGTTCTTCCGCCTCGCGATCGGCGCGATCGGCGCGTCGTTCGTTATCACGCAATATCATACGAGCGTGATGTTCGCGCCGAACGTCGTCGGCACCGCCAACGCGACCGTCGGCGGCTGGGGTAATGCGGGCGGCGGCGCGGCGCAGAGCCTGATGCCGCTGGTCGTCGCGGCGCTGGTCGGTCTCGGCGTCGAGCACGCGTTCGGTTGGCGCGCGGCGATGTTCGTGCCGGGCGTCGCGATGGTCGCGATGGCTTTCGTCTATGCGCGCTACACGCAGGACACGCCGCAGGGCGACATCGTCGACCTCCGCGCGGCGGGGATCGAACTCGATGGCGGCAAGGCGACCGGCATGGCGATCTTCCGCCGCGCCGCCTCCAATTACCGGACCTGGATGCTGGCTGCGACTTACGGCGCGTGCTTCGGCGTCGAGATCTTCATCCATAACATCGCCGCGAGTTATTACGTCGACCGGTTCGGGCTTTCGCTGACGGGCGCAGGGCTGGCGGCCGGGATCTTCGGTGGCCTCGCGCTGTTTGCCCGTGCGCTCGGCGGGATCGCGAGCGACCGGATCGCGCTCAGCAAAGGCCTCGACGGCCGCGCGTTGCTGCTGTTCGCGCTGATGCTCGGCGAAGGCGTCGGACTGGTGCTGTTCGGCAACGCCGGCAGCGTCACGCTCGCGATCCTGGCGATGACGATTTTCGGGCTGTTCACGCACATGGCGTGCGGCGCGACCTATGCGCTGGTGCCGTTCATCGACCGCAAGGCGCTGGGCGGGGTCGCCGGCCTGATCGGCGCGGGCGGCAATATCGGCGCGGTCGCGGCGGGATTCCTCAACAAGGCGTCCGCCACCCGCAGCAATGCCTCATCGTGCTCGGCTACGTCGTCGCAGGCACCGCGGTCTGCGCGCTCGCCGTCCGCTTCTCCGCCAAGCACAAATCGGACGAGCGCGCGCTGCTCGACGCGGCGCTCGACGCACGCCGCACCAGCGACCGCTCCGTGAACGGCGCGCTTCCCGCGTGACCCTCCCTTCCCCGGCTCCAACCCGACTGGACGATCTGATGGAATACCAGACCATAACCCCTCCCCTGATACCCGCGAGCATCTCGTCGTGATCGGCAACGGCATGGCCGGCTGTCGCGCGGTCGAGGAGCTGATCGCGCGTGATCCGACCCGCTACCGCGTGACGATCTTCGGCGCCGAGCCGCACGTGAACTACAACCGCATCATGTTGTCGCCGGTGCTGGCGGGCGAGAAGACGTTCGAGCAGATCGTCATTAACGACCACGCTTGGTATGCGACCAACACGATCGAGCTGGTGACGAGCGATCCGGTGCAGGCGATCGACCGCGTGGCCAAGACCATCACGGCACGGTCGGGGCTGACCGTGTCGTACGACCGGCTGCTGATCGCGACCGGCTCCGATCCGTTCATCATTCCCGTCCCCGGCAAGGACCTGCCCGGCGTCATCTCGTTCCGCGACATGGCCGACGTCGATCACATGCTGGAGGCCGCCGGAAAAGGGGGCGCGGCGGTGGTGATCGGCGGCGGGCTGCTCGGGCTGGAGGCGGCGCATGGCCTCGCGTTGCGCGGCATGAAGGTGACGGTGATCCACCTGATGCCGACGCTGATGGAACGCCAGCTCGACGAGGCGGCAGGCTGGCTGCTGAAATCGGCGCTCGAAGCCCGCGGTCAGGTCATCCTCACCGAGGCGAACACCGCCGAGATCGTCGGTGATACCCATGTCGAGGGCGTGCTGCTCAAGGACGGTACGTTGATCCCCGCCAGCCTCGTCGTCATGGCGGTTGGCATTCGCCCCTCCGTCGCCCTCGCGCGCGACGCCGGGCTGGAGATCGGCCGCGGGATCAAGGTCGACGACCATATGGTCACCAGCGACCCGTCGATCCTCGCGGTCGGCGAATGCGTCGAGCATGACGGCAACGTCTACGGCCTCGTCGCGCCGCTGTGGGACATGTGCCGCGCGCTGGCCGACGGGCTAACCGACAGTCACAGCGGCTATCGCGGATCCGTGACCTCGACCAAGTTGAAGGTCGCCGGGCTCGACGTGTTCTCGGCGGGCGATTTCTCGGGTGGCGGGGCGTGCGAGGACATCGTCCTGCGCGATGCGTCGCGCGGCATCTACAAGCGCGTCGTGGTCAAGGACGACCGGATCGTCGGCGCGGTGCTGTACGGCGACACGACCGACGGCGGCTGGTATTTCGACCTGCTCAAGCGGGCGGAAGACATCGCCCCCATCCGCGACATGCTGATTTTCGGCCAATCCTTCGCCTCGGGAGGAGGCGCTGCGGACCCTAAGGCGGCCGTTGCGGCGCTCTCCGACGATGCGGAGATCTGCGGCTGCAACGGCGTCACCAAGGGCAAGGTCGTGGCATGCATCGGCGCCGGCAACGCGACGCTCGACGCGGTCCGTGCGACCTGCAAGGCGTCGGCGTCGTGCGGGTCGTGCACCGGGCTGGTCGAGACGCTGCTCGCGGTCACGCTCGGCGACGAATATTCGGGTGAACGAGACGTCAAGACGATGTGCAAATGCACCAGCTTCGGCCACGACGACGTCCGCCGCGAGATCGTCGCGCAGGGCATGCGATCGATCCCCGAAGTCATGCAGAAGATGAGCTGGTCGACCCCCGACGGGTGTTCGTCGTGCCGGCCTGCGCTCAATTACTACCTGCTCTGCGCGCTGCCGGGCGATTACAAGGACGACCAGCAAAGCCGGTTCGTCAACGAACGGCTGCACGCCAACATCCAGAAGGACGGCACCTATTCGGTCGTGCCGCGGATGTGGGGCGGGCTCACCAACCCGCGTGAGCTGCGCGCGATCGCCGATGTCGTCGAGAAATACGATGCGCCGATGGTCAAGGTGACGGGCGGCCAGCGGCTCGACATCTTCGGGATCAAGAAGGAGGATCTGCCCGCGGTCTGGGCCGATCTCAACGCCGCCGGGATGGTCAGCGGGCATGCGTATGGCAAGTCGCTGCGGACCGTGAAGACGTGCGTCGGGTCGGACTGGTGCCGGTTCGGGACGCAGGATTCGACGGGGCTCGGCGTCAAGGTCGAGCGGATGACCTGGGGCTCGTGGATGCCGCACAAGTTCAAGATCGCGGTCAGCGGCTGCCCGCGGAATTGCGCCGAGGCGACGATCAAGGATTTCGGCGTGGTCTGCGTCGACAGCGGCTACGAGCTGTCGGTCGGCGGCAATGGCGGGATGAAGGTCCGCGCGACCGACTTCCTGTGCAAGGTCGCGACCGAGGAAGAAGCGATGCACTATTGCGCCGCGTTCATCCAATTGTACCGCGAGGAAGCGCGCTATCTGGAGCGAACCGCGCCGTGGATCGAGCGGATCGGCGTCGAGTATATCCGCGAACGGATCGCCGAGGATCCCGAGGGTCGCGATGCGCTGGCGGCGCGGTTCCTGTTCTCGCAGCAGTTCACGCAGGACGATCCGTGGGCGGCACGCGCGGCGGGCGAGCACCGCGAACAGCATGCACCGATGGCGCGCTTCACGCCCATCGACGGAACGAGGGAAATGGCATGATCGGCGAATGGCTCGATATCGGCTGGGTCGACGAGATCCCGGTCCGCGGCAGCCGCACGGTGCAGGTCACCGGCGGCGACGACATCGCGGTGTTCCGCACCGGCGACGGCAAGGTGTTCGCGCTCGCCGACCGCTGCCCGCACAAGGGCGGACGACTGTCGCAGGGGATCGTCCACGGCGGCGCGGTGGCGTGCCCGCTGCACAATTGGCGGATCGCGCTGGATACGGGCGAGGCGCTGGGCGAGGACAAGGGGTGTACGCCGGTGATCCCGGTGAGGGTGTCGGGTGGGCGGGTGTTGCTGTGCCGGACGAGCACGATGAAGGCGGCGGCGTGATCGCGCTTGCTATCCTCCCCTGCAAGGGGAGGGGGACCAGCGAAGCTGGTGGAGGGGTGACCCGCTATCGAGAGGGCGACACCCCTCCGTCAGCCTCCGGCTGCCACCTCCCCTTGCAGGGGAGGACCTAATGGCGGCCGTTCGTACGACGTGCGCGTATTGCGGTGTCGGCTGCGGCATTCTCGCGACTCCTACCGGCGAACGCTCCGTCACGATCGCAGGCGACCCCGACCATCCCGCCAACGCCGGCAAACTCTGCTCCAAGGGCACCCACCTCGGCGAGACGATCGGCCTCGAAGGCCGCCTTCTCACCCCGATCATCGGCCTGCGCCGCGCATCGTGGGACAAGGCGCTCGCCCTCGTCGCCAAACGCTTCCGTGACACGATCGCGCAGCACGGCCCCAACAGCGTCGCCTTCTACGTCTCGGGCCAGCTGCTGACCGAGGACTATTATGTCGCCAACAAGCTAATGAAGGGCTTCATCGGCTCGGCCAACATCGACACCAACTCGCGACTCTGCATGGCAAGCGCAGTCGCCGGGCACATGCGCGCGTTCGGCGAGGACGTCGTGCCCGCGAGCTACGACGATCTCGACGCCGCCGACCTGATCGTGCTGGTCGGATCAAACACCGCCTGGTGCCACCCGATCGTCTATCAACGCGTCCGTGCACGATGCGATGCCGGCGCGAAACTCGTCGTCATCGACCCGCGCCGGACCGAGACCGCGGACGAGGCCGACCTACACCTCGCGATCCGGCCCGGCACCGACGTGGCGCTGATGAACGGGTTGCTGGCGTGGTGCCGCGACGCAGGCGTGATCGATCACGACTATCTCGCCGCGCACGTCGCCACGCCCGACGCGTTCTGGGACCAGCTCGGCGAGGGCAGCGACCTCTGGTCGGTAGCGCGGACCTGCGACGTTTCGCCGCAAGACCTGAAGCGCTTCTTCGAACTGTTCGCCGCGACGCCGAAGACCGTCACCATGTTCAGCCAGGGCGTGAACCAGTCATTGTCAGGCACCGATCAGGTCAACGCGATCACCAACCTACACCTCGCGACCGGCCGCATCGGCAAGCCCGGTGCCGCGCCCTTCTCGATCACCGGCCAGCCCAACGCGATGGGCGGGCGCGAAGTCGGCGGGCTAGCGTCGAGCCTCGCCGCGCACATGGATTTCGCGCCGGAGAACGTCGCGCGCGTGGGCCGGTTCTGGGCCGCGCTCAACATGGCGACCAAACCGGGGCTGAAGGCGGTCGACCTGTTCCGCGAGCTCGGCAACGGCCGGATCAAGGCGTTGTGGGTGATGGCGACCAACCCCGCAGTGTCTATGCCCGACGCAGGCCGCGTGCGCGAGGCGCTGGCGGCGTGCCCGTTCGTCGTGGTCTCGGACGTGATCGAAACGACCGACACCTCGGTCCACGCGCATGTCCGCCTGCCCGCCGCGGCGTGGGGCGAGAAGGACGGCACCGTCACCAATTCCGACCGCACGATCAGCCGCCAGCGCGCGTTCATAGCCGCGCCCGGCGAGGCGAAACCAGACTGGTGGATCGTCACGCAGGTCGCGCGGCGGATGGGGTGGAAGACCGCGTTCCCCTACGATCGCCCCGCCGAGATCTGGCGCGAACATTGCCGGTTGTCGGCGTATGAGAACAACGGCACGCGGCTGTTCTCGCTTCCCGGCCATGCGGCCAAGGGCAACGCCGAATATGACGCAATGACGCCGTTCCGCTGGGGTAGCACGCCGTTTTCGGATGGGCGCTTCCCGACATCCGACGGCCGCGCCCGGCTTGTGCCTGTAGTCCAGAAGCCGGTCGCCGCACCGCTCGCCAAATGGCCGATGACGCTCAATACCGGCCGCTACCGCGATCAGTGGCACACCATGACCCGCACCGGCCTGTCACCGAAGCTTGCACGCCACCGCGAGGAACCGCTGGTCGAAGTTCACCCCGATGATGCCGAACGGCTCGGGATCGTCGATGGCGGCCTCACGCGCGTGACGACGCCGCAGGGCGACAGCCTGTTCCGGGCAAGCGTCGTCACGGCCCAGCGGGTTGGCGAGCTGTTCGTGCCGATCCACTGGACCGACCGCACCGCGACCGGCGGGCGCACCGGCCTGCTGCCCCGCCCGCTCGCCGATCCCATCTCGGGCCAGCCGGGCTTCAAATCGACCCCCGTGCGGATCGAGCCCGTCGCGACCGAATGGCGCGGCTTCGTCGTCACGCGCGGCGAACTGGCAACGCGCCCCGATTGCCTGTGGGCAACACGCGTTGCGGTGCCGTGCGGAACGGCATGGGACATGGCGGGGAATGGCGACGCCGCCGCGCTCGACGCGCTGCTGCCCAAAGGCGAGCGGATTGAGGCGATCGACTCTGCCCGCGGGAGCCGCCGGATTGCGATCCTTCAGGGCGGCAGGCTCGCCGGCGTCCTGTTCGTCACCAGCGACGGCACACTCCCGCCCCGCGACTGGCTCGTCGCGCAACTGAGCGAGGACGTTGCCGCCCCGACCCTGCTCGCCGGCCGCGCACCGGGCGTGCAGATCGACCGCGGGCCGATCGTCTGCGCGTGCTTCGACGTCGGGCTGAAGACCATTCTCGCCGCGATCGCCGACCAGCAGCTCGCCGACGTTCCCGCGATCGGGGCGGCCTTGAAAGCCGGCACCAATTGCGGATCGTGCCGCCCTGCCCTCGCCAATCTCCTCGTCACGCAAGGATCAGCCCATGTCGCATGATTTCCCGCCCGGTTCGGTCTGGCTGGTCGGTGCCGGCCCAGGCGATCCCGACCTTCTCACGCGCAAGGCCGAACGCCTGCTCGCGGCTGCCGATATCGTATTCTACGACGCGCTGGTCGGTCCGGGCGTCCTCGCCCTCGTTCCAGCGGGAACCGAGATGGTAAGTGTCGGCAAGCGATCGGGCCGACATTCGAAGGATCAGGTCTCGATCAACGTCCTGATCGCCACGGCCGCCAAAGCCGGCAAGCGCGTCGTCCGTTTCAAGGGTGGCGACCCGTCGATCTTCGGACGCTCGACCGAGGAGATCGACCACCTTGCCGCCCAGGGCATCACGGTACGCATCTGCCCCGGTATCACCGCCGCCAGCGCCGCCGCAGCCTCAGGCGGTGCCTCGCTGACGCTCCGCGGCCTCGCGCGAAAGCTCACATTCGTCACCGCGCACGCCCGCGCGGGCGAAGCACTCGAGCTCGACTGGACCGCCCTCGCCGCGCCCGATGCAACGCTTGCCGTCTACATGGGCCGCGCCGCCGCCGCCGAAGTCGCGCGCAACCTGATCGCCGCAGGCCGCGCACCCGACACGCCGGTGATGGTCGCGGTCAACGTCTCGCTCCCGACCGAACGCATCCTTCGCGGCCGGCTGTCGGCGCTCGCGTTCCTGGTCGAGACGATCAGCGACCGTGATCCCTCGCTGCTGCTGATCGGCGAGGCGGTCGCTTCGAGGACGCTCGAAACCGTCGAGGAAACGGGGTTCGTGTCCTCGCGTTTCGCAAGCGTGGGTGGCGATTAACCTCACCCTCCCGTTCTCGCCCGCATTCTGCCTAGCCTGACCGAGAACGGGAACGTGACGCGCGACGCTGCCGCGGATATCATCGCCGGCGAAGCGGGCTGTCCTCACGGATCGACGGCTCCGGCAGATATTAACGCCATGCGTGGCGACGAGGTACGGATGACGCACACGACTTCCTATGACGTTTTGATCGTCGGCGCGGGCCATGCCGGTGCCCAGGCCGCGGTCGCGCTGCGCCAACGCAAATATGAGGGCACCATCGCGCTGCTCGGCGACGAACCCGACCATCCCTACGAACGGCCACCGCTGTCGAAGGAGTATCTGTCGGGCGACAAGCCGTTCGAGCGCATACTGATCCGTCCGCCGGCGTTCTGGGACGAGCGCGCGATAATGCTGCTGCCCGGCCGTCGCGCGACCCATGTCGATCCGATCGCAAAGACCGTAACGCTCGGCGACGGTTCGACGATCGGCTATGGATCACTGGTCTGGGGGACGGGCGGATCGCCGCGGCGGCTGTCCTGTACCGGGCATGCGTTGCGCGGCGTCCACGCGGTCCGCAACCGCGCGGACGTCGACCGGATGATCGCCGAACTCCCGGGCGTCTCCCGCGTCGTGGTGATCGGCGGGGGTATATCGGGCTCGAAGCCGCGGCCGTCCTGAACAAACTCGGCAAACACGTCACTGTCCTCGAAGCGCTCGACCGGGTCCTGGCGCGCGTCGCCGGCGAGCCCCTGTCGCGGTTCTTCGAAGCCGAGCATCGGGCGTACGGCGTGGATATCCGCCTCGAAGCCAAGGTCGCCTGCATCGAGGAACACGACGGCGCAGCCAGTGGCGTGCGTCTCATCGACGGGGAAATACTGGCGTGCGAGATGGTGATCGTCGGCATCGGTATCGAACCCGCAGTCGGGCCGCTTCTCGCGGCAGGCGCGGAGGGTGACAACGGCGTGCTGGTCGACGCGTTCTGCCGCACCAGCCTGCCCGATGTCTTTGCGATCGGCGATTGCGCGGCGCATGCCAATGCGTATGCGGGCGGCGCCGTCATCCGACTGGAATCGGTCCAGAACGCCTCCGACCAAGCGAACGTCGTCGCGCGAACGATCACCGGCGACCCGCAACCCTACCACGCCGTCCCCTGGTTCTGGTCCAGTCAATATGATCTGAAACTGCAGACCGTCGGGCTTTCGGCCGGCCACGACGCGGTGATCATCCGCGGCGAGCCCGCGACGCGATCGTTTTCGCTGATCTATGTCAAGGACGATCGCATCGTCGCGCTCGACTGCGTCAACGCGACCCGCGACTATGTGCAGGGTCGGGCGCTGATCGGCCTGCTTGCACCGACCGACCACGCCGATCTGGCATCGCCCGCCATCCCCCTGAAGGAAACGGCTGCCCGCTTGCAGTGACAGCCGACCGCCGCAGCCGGGTCAGCTCGCAACCCAGATCCGGTCGTGGCCGAGGTCGAAGATCACCCGCATGTCCTTGAACGCAGTGAGCCCGACCGACGGGGTGGCGCCGCGTATCATGACGGCGTTCTTCAGGGCCGCATGCCCGAGCGCGACGGCGCTCGCGGCGTTCGGCGCGGTCACGTCGGTAGCGTGGGCGAGATCGAGCACCGCAGCGGTCGGTGGCGCAGCGTCGAGCGTCAGCGGCACCGTCATCGAGCCGTCCGCCTGATGCGTGACTGGGATCGCGGTCATCCCGCGTTCGGCGCGCGCTGCCTCGCCCGGCAGCAACAGGCGCAGCTCGTGGTGCGGGAAGTCTATCTCGATCGGGTTGGCGTCGAGGATATCCTGGCCGATCCGCAGCTCCGCGCCTGCCGCCGGATCGGGTTCGACCGCAGCGATCGGCGCGTAGAGATACTCCGCGCGGATGCCGATCTTGACCCGGTCGCGGTGCACGATCCGATCGGCAAGCGTCGCACCGATCGCCGAATGCGGCGCGCCCGGCATGATCGCGATCAGGGTGCGTGCGTTGTCGACCCTGCCGTGAAACAACAGGGTCGCCGCCATCAGGACGAACTTGCCGCTCGTCGCGCCGGTTATCCCGCCCATCGTTTACCCTCCCGAAACGCCGCCGCCTGCGGCCTGGAACAGCGCGACCGTGTCCGACAACCGCGCGGCGCGCGCCTGCACCGCCTGCGCGCGGGCCTGCGCGTCGGTGGCGGTGGCGTTGAGCAGCGCAGGCGTTCCGACATCGCCGAGCGCAAGCTGACGCCGGACGAACCCGAGCGCACGCCCCGACGCATCGGTCGCCCTCGTGGCCGAGTCGAGCGCGTCGGCATCGGTCCGCAGCCCGGTCAGCGCGTCGGAAACGTCCCCGAATGCTTGCAACACCGCGGCACGATATTGCGCCTTGGCGGCATCGAGCGCGGCTTCGGCGGCATGTTGCTGGTGGCGGAGGGCGCCGGCGTGGAAGATAGGCTGGGTGATCCCGCCGATCAGTGTCCAGAACGGGTTGCCGCTCTTGAACATATCGCCGAACCGTTCGGCGGTACCGCCCGCCGATCCGCTGAGCGAGATTGCCGGCAGGCGCGCGGCGATCGCGGTGCCGACATCGGCCCCTGCCCCTTCGAGCTGCGCGCGCGCGGCCAGCACGTCAGGCCGGCGCGCGACGAGATCGGACGGAACGACCAGTGGCAGGTCTCGCGGCAAAGTGAGCGATGCGAGCGACGGCAGCGGCGGCAGGTCCGAGCCCGCCGACCGCCCGATCAGCGTCGCGATCACCACCCGCTGATGCGCTTCGGCGCGCACCAGCGGCGGCAGCGCGCCTTCCGCGGTCGCCAGCGCCGCCTGTTGCGTCGAGACGTCGGCCGCACCGACCGCACCGAGCTGCTGACGCTTGACCAGCGTCTGGAGGATATCGCGATTGACCGCGATGGCCGTCTGCGCAGCGGCGATCTGCTCGGCGAGCGATGCGCGCTGGATCACCGCCTCGACCAGATTGGCGATCACCGTGGTCCGCGCCGCGGCAAGCCGCTGCCGCTGCGTTTCGGTGGCGGCGCGGGCTGAGCGGATTTTCGAGCGGATGCCGCCGAACACATCCGGGTCGTAGCCGACCGTCACCTGCGCGGTGTGGAGCGTATAAAGCTGCTGGTTCTGGTCGGCGACCGCAGGCGACAGCGCGTTCGAGATGCGCGTGCGCTCCGCCTGATAGTTCACATCGGCCTGCGGCAGCGCCGAGCCCGCAGTCGCAGCCGCCTGCTCGCGATATTGCCGGAGCGTCGCTTCCGCGACGGCGATGTCGGTCGAATGCGCCTGTGCCTCGTCCACCAGCGTGTCGAGTTGGGCGCTGCCAAGCTGCGCCACCATTCGGCAGGAACCGCCGTCAGAGTCGTAGCCTGGGCCGCGCCGCTGGACGGCGCGAAGGTTTGCGCCGCGAGAGCCGGCGGGAGGCTGGCGTGCGCGTCGAGATCGCGCGGGCCCATCGTGCACGCGCTGGTGACGCCCGCGAGCAGGAGGATGGCGAAACGCTTCATGCCGTGGCCTCCGTATGGCCGTCTTCATGGGGATGATGGCCGACATCGCGCCCGTGCGCACCGCGATCTTCGGGCGGCACCCGCTTCGAGAAGCGATCGATCAGCACCGGCAGGACCAGCAGGATCAGGATCGGCGCGAGCGTCATCCCGCCGACCACGACCAGCGCGAGCGGCTTCTGCACCTGGCTGCCGATCCCGCTCGACAGCGCAGCCGGAAGCAACCCGATCGCCGCGACGAGGCAGGTCATCACGACCGGCCTGAGACTATGGCGGACTGTAGTTGCGAGCGCATTCTCCCGCCGCGCGCCCTCGTCGACCGCGTGGTTATAGGTCGTGACCACGAGGATCCCGTCCATCACCGCGATCCCGAACAGCGCGACGAAGCCGATCGCCGACGAGATGCTGAACGCGGTTCCGGTCAGCGCCAGCGCGAGCACGCCGCCGATGATCGCCATCGGGATCGCCGAGAACGCGAGCAGGCTGTCGCGGATCGAGCCGAAATTCGCATAGAGCAGCAGCAGGATCACCAGCAGGCTGATCGGCACCACGACTTCCAATCGCGCGACCGCGTTGTTGAGATTGTCGAGTTCGCCCGCCCATTCGAGATGATAGCCGGGTGGCAGGTGGACGGTCCGCTCGATCCGCGCATGCGCCTCGTCGACCGCACCGCCGAGATCGCGACCGCGGACCGAGAACTTGATCGGGATGTAGCGCTCCTGATGCTCGCGGTAGATGAACGACGCGCCCGAGGTGAGCTTCGCGTCGGCGACCTCCGACAGCGGCACCTGGATCGTGCTGACACCGTCCGGAGACGGCACACCGATCGTGATCCGGCGGATCGCGTCGATCGTGTCGCGCTGTTCGGGTTTCAGCCGGACGACGATCGGGAAGTAGCGATCGGTGTCCTTCTCGTACAGGTCGACGTTCGACTTGCCGCCAATCGCCGCGGCGACGGTAGCGTTGATGTCGTCGGGGTCAGCCCGTAGCGCGAGGCGCGCGCGCGATCGACGTCGATCCGCACCGTCGGTTGGCCCAGCGACTGGAAAACGCCGAGATCCTCGATCCCGCGGACCTTGGACATCTGCGCCTTGATCTGATCGGCGTATTTCTCGAGCGTCGTCAGGTCGGGACCGAACAGCTTGATCGAGTTCGCCCCCTTCACGCCCGAGGCGGCCTCCTCGACATTATCCTCGATGATCTGCGAGAAGGAGAAGTCGACGCCGGGATATTTGGCCGACAGCCGCTTCGACAGTTCCTCGGTCAACGTCTCCTTGGTGACGCCGCTCGGCCAGGTATCGAACGGCTTAAGCGGCACGAAATATTCGGCGTTGAAGAAGCCGGTCGAGTCCGTCCCGTCGTCCGGGCGACCATGCGCGGACAACACTGCCTGCACCTCCGGATATTGCATCAGGATCCGGCGGACGCCGTTGACCACCGGCTGCCCCGCCTCGAGGCTGACCGACGCGGGCAGCGTCGCGCGGATATACATGTTGCCCTCTTCGAGATGCGGCAGGAACTCGATCCCGAGCGAGCGAACGCCAACCACCGCGAGCAGCATCAGCAGCAGCGCGCCACCGATAGCGACGACCCGGTTGCCGAGCGCGAACGCGGCGGCCGGCTCGTAGACGCGGCGCAGCTTGCCGACGATCCACGTCTCCACTTCGGACAATTTGTCGGGCAGCAGCAGCGTCGCCAGCACCGGCGCGACCGTGAAGGTCGCGATCAGCCCGCCGGAGATCGCATACGCATAGGTCTTCGCCATCGGCCCGAAGATATGACCCTCGACGCCGGTCAGCGTGAACAGCGGCAGGAAGCTGGCGATGATGATCGCGGCGGCGAAGAAGATCCCGCGACTGACTTCGGAGCTGGCCCCGAGCACCGCGGAGAATCGGCTCGCGAGCGTGTAATGCGCACTCCGCCCCTCGAGCTGTTCGCTTTCGACGTGCGCGGACCGCTCGACCATGTGGCGGAAGATGTTCTCGACCATGATCACGCAGGCATCGACCACGAGCCCGAAATCGAGCGCGCCGACCGAAAGCAGGTTCGCGCTCTCGCCCTGCAACACCAGGATCAGGATCGCGAAGGCGAGTGCGAACGGGATCGTCGCCGAGACGATGATCGCGCTGCGCAGATTGCCGAGGAAGATCCACTGGAGTGCGAAGATCAGCAGGATGCCGACCACCATGTTCTCCAGCACGGTGTGGATCGTCAGGTGGATCAGGTCGGAGCGATCATAGACCCGGTCGAGATGGACGCCCGGCGGCAGGATGCCCGACGCGTTGATGTCGGACACTTCCTTCTGCACCGCGAGGATCGTCGGCATCGACTGCGCGCCGCGCTGCATCAGGACGATGCCCTGAACGATGTCGTCCTGATCGTTGTAGCCGGCAATGCCGAGGCGCGGTTCGTTGCCGATGCGGACATGCGCGACGTCCTTCAGCAGCACGGGCTGGCCGCCGCCGGTGCCGACGAGCACGTTCTCGATCCCCGAGACCGACTGGATCAGGCCGATACCGCGGACGATCGCCGCCTGCGACCCGAAGTTGATCGTCTGGCCGCCGACATTGCCGTCGCTCTTGCCGAGCGCCGCCAGCACCTGTGCGACCGTGACGTTGTGCGCGGCGAGCCGGTCGTTGTCGATCACCACGTCATAGGCGCGCAGCTTGCCGCCCCATCCGGTAACGTCGATCACGCCCGGGATGCGCTTGAACCGGCGCTGTAGGACCCAGTCCTGCAACGTCTTGAGGTCCATCACCGAATAGCCCTTCGGCGCGGTGATCTTGTAGCGGAAGATTTCGCCGACCGGGCTGGTCGGGGACAACGTGGGCTGCGCGCCGCCCTGGAGCGGGGAAGCTGCGACAGGCGGTTGATGACCTGTTGCTTGGCCTGGTCGTTGGTCAGGTCGTAGCTGAACTGGATCTTGATGTCCGACAGCCCGAACAGCGAGATCGCGCGGATCGCGGTCAGATGCGGAATGCCAGCCATGCCGACCTCGATCGGGATGGTGACGTTGCGCTCCATCTCCTCGGCCGACAGACCCTGCGTCTGCGTGATGATCTCGACCATCGGGGGGACCGGATCGGGATACGCCTCGATGTTGAGATTGTAGAAGCCGACGCCCCCCGCCACCAGCATGGCGACGAAGATGCCGACGATCAGCAGGCGCTGACGCAGCGCGAATTCGACGATCCGGTTCATTCGCCGAGACCGGCTTCGTTGACGAACAGCGCGCCCGCCGTGACGATGCGCTCGCCCGACTTGAGGCCGGCGACGATCGCGACCTTGCCGTCCTGCTCCTCGCCGGCTGTCACGGTGCGCGCGACCAGCAGGCCGTCGGGCCGAACCACCCAGACGCGGGCGTCGTCGCCTTCATGGATCACCGCCTCGGCGGGGACCAGCAGCGCGTCGCCGCTGTGCGGGCGTTGGATCGAGAAGCTCGCGAACATCTGAGGCTTGAGCGCGCCGTCCGGATTGGCGATCGTCGCGCGCACCGGCAGGCGGTGGCTCTGCGGATCGAGCGCGGCGCCGACCAGGTCGATCGTCGCGTGGAAACTGCGCCCCGGCAGCGCGGGCGTCGTCACGGTGACGCTGTCGCCGAGATGCACCGCGCTCGCATCGCCCTCGGCAAGCTGCGCGATCAGCCAGACGCGCGACGGATCGGTAATCGTCATCACCGGCTTGTCGCCGCCCTGCGAGAGATACTGGCCCGCCGACACGTCGCGCGTCGCGATCAGACCGGAGATCGGCGCGTGCAGCGTCGTCACGTCATGGATGCCGGACACGTCGCCGACGCTCTCCAACCGCGCGATCTCGCCCTGCGACTTGCCGAGGATCGCCAGCTTGTCGCGTGCCGCCCCCAGCGCGGCCTGCGCCGTACGCGCCGTCGCCTGCGCGGCGGCGAGATCGGTCTTGGCCTGCTGATAATCCTTCAGCGCGCCGCCGGCCGTCTCGTAGATCTGCCGCTGGCGCTCCGCGGTCCGTTCCGCGGTGGCGAGTTGCGCCTGCGCGTTCTGCGCCGCCGCCCGTGCGGCGAACAGCCCGCTGCGCGCATCGACGAAATCGCTGGTCTTGATGAGCAGCAACGGCTGGCCCTGCGTGACGTGCTGCCCGGCGTCAGCGAGCACGCGCACCACCTGCCCAGAATAGGGCATCAGCACCGGCGTGCTGCGATCGCCGTCGACGGTGATCGCGCCACTCGCCAGCGTCCGCGCATCGGACGCGCCATAGCCGACGCGCATCGTCGTCAGCCCGGCCATCTGGTCCTTGGTCGGCCGGAACGTTCCCGCCGGCGCGACCGGTTCGGGCGCCGGCACGTGATGCGTGAGCTTGCCGATCAGCGCGACGATCAGCACCAGCCCGACGATCACGGCGGCCGCGATTCCCAGCCAGCGCATCTGCGCGGATCGAGAGAGCGCGCGGGTCGGGGGAGCGTTTCGGGTGTCGTCGATGCGTGCATAATCAGCCCCTTGGGGATTAGACTGGAGCCGGTAGCGTCGCTGGCTTACAGCGCGCTTACGGATGCTGCGCTGCACCCAAACGAGGCGAAGATCGATGCGGGTATTGCTGATCGAGGACGACCGCGATCTCGCCCAGGCGCTAACCGCAGCGCTGTCCCCGCGCGGCTTCGCGGTCGATCTCGCGCGCAGCGGCGATGAGGCGGACGCCTATCTCCAGCACGGCGACTATGCCGCGATCCTGCTCGATCTGGGACTGCCGGACGAGGACGGGCTTTCGCTGCTGCACCGGTTGCGCGGGCGCGGCGACACTCGCCCGGTGCTGATCCTCACCGCGCGCGGCGCGATCGACGCGCGCATCCGCGGGCTGAACGAAGGCGCCGACGATTACCTGGTGAAGCCGTTCGACGTCGATGAACTCCACGCCCGCCTGCTCGCGGTATTGCGTCGCCAGGGGGCTATATCGGCCGGTCGCTGACGTGCGGCCGCCTCAGCTTCGATCTCGAAACGCGGCTGGTGCGGGTCGCGGACGCGGCGATCGCGCTGTCGGTGCGCGAGACCGAGCTGCTCGAACTGCTGCTGCGGCGCGCCGGCAACGTCGTGCCGAAGCGGATCGCCGAGGATCATCTGTTCGGACTGGGCGGCGATCTCGGCTCGAATGCGGTCGAGGTCTATGTCCATCGCCTGCGGAAGAAACTCGACGATGCGGATAGCGGCGCGCGGATCGAGACGGTGCGCGGCGTCGGCTACATGATCGTGTGCAAGCCGTGAGGCCGAGGCAGCCCCGGTCCCTGCTGCCCCGGTCCCTGCTGGGCCAGTTCGTCGCACTCCACATCGTCACCGCCTTGATCGCTACGATCGCGCTGTCGCTCGGCGTCGCAGCGCTGCTGCATAGCACCGCCGATCATTACCAGCGGCGGCTGCTCCGCCAGCAGGCGGCGACCGTCGCAAGCGCCCTGCCCTCGTATGCCGCACTTCGCAGCGACGCGCTGACCGATGGCATGGCGATCGCCGTCATCGACCGGAACCGTGCGGTTCTGTTGGCAAAGGCCCCGCCCGCCCGCACGTCATCGCCGCTGCACCGCTGGATCGCGGCGCGCATTTCTTCCGCCGCGGGGCCGTCGAGGCGTACAGCCTGCCGACGCGAGACGGGCGCTGGATCGTCGCATCGCAGGACAGCGCCGCGCCCGAAGTGGTCACCGACGACATCGTCAGCGCATTCCTGAAACGGTTCGCTCTGCTCGTCCTGCCGATCGCCGCGCTGGTGCCGCTGATCGGCGCGCTGCTGACCCGACGCCTCACCCGGCGGATGCAGGCGGTGTCGGCGACCGCGGCCGCGATCGGTCCACGCACGCTCGACACGCGGTTGCCGCGCGGCACGCTGCCGTCCGAGGTCGAGCCGCTCGCCGCCGCCACCAACGAAGCGCTCGACCGGCTAGAGGACGGCTTCCGCACGCAGGCCGCGTTCGCCGCGGACATCGCCCACGAACTGCGCACGCCGCTCGCCGTGATCCGCCTGCGCGCGGATGCGGTCGACGACGCGGCGGTGAAGACGGCGCTGCTCGCAGCGGTCGACCGCGCCGCCCGCGTAGTGACGCAACTGCTCGCACTCGCCGATCTCGAACGGCCGGTCGAGGAGGACGGCGAACCGCTCGAACTCCTCGCACTGGCCGAATCGGTGATCGCCGGTCGCGCGCCGGGGATCATTGCAGGCGGACGAACGATCGCTCTCGAAGACCAGTCGTCGGACATCGGCGGCACCGGCTATCCGGGCGCCATCGTCCTCGCGCTGGAGAACCTCGTCGACAACGCCGTGCGCCACACCCCGCCCGGCACCGCGATCGTCGTCCAGATCGGGCCGGGCCCTGCCTCGCCGTCACCGACGATGGCGACGGCGTCGCGCCCGACCAACTCGCACGGCTGAAGGACCGCTTCTGGCGCGCCGACGGCTCCCGCTCCGAAGGCTCGGGGATCGGCCTGTCGATCGTCGACCGCGTCGCCCGCGCGCACCACGGCGTTCTCGACGTCGCGACCGGTCCCGGCGGCAGGGGGCTGCGCTTCACCATGACACTTGGCCCGCGCTCGTCCTGAAAAGCGCCTCGCTCAACCCTGAGCCTCGCTGGCCTGCGCCTTCCAGTCGCGCTTGATCTTCTTGGCGAGGCTCCATTTATGGACTTCGGTCGGGCCGTCGTAGATGCGGAAGGCGCGGACCTCACGGAATACCTGCTCGACGATCGTATCGCCAGTCACGCCCGTGCCGCCCATCACCTGAACGCAGCGGTCGGCGATCCGCATCAGCGCCTCCGACACCGCGACCTTCGCCATCGAACTCTCCGCGGTACCGAGCGATCCGGTATCGAGCACCCCGGCGCACCAGTCGATCATCAATTCGGCCTGGCGGAGGTCGATCATATTTTCGGCCAGCATGAAGCCGACACCCTCGTGATCGATCAGCGGCTTGCCGAACGCGTGACGGCGACAGGCATAATCGACAGCGATATCGTTGGCGCGGACGCAGGCGCCGAGCCAGCGCATGCAGTGTGACAATCGTGCCGGGGACAGCCGCACCTGAGCGTAGCGAAACCCCTCGTGCGGCGCGCCGAGGATCGCGTCTGACGAAACACGCAGACCGTCGATCGCGATTACCGCGTGACCGCCCGGCATCGAACTGTCGATCGTATCGAGCACGCGTTCGATGCGGATCGCCGGATCGGGCAGATCGACCAGGAACATCGTCGCCGCGAGCTTTCCGTCACCCGCGTCGGTACGCGCCATGACGATGCCGACCTTCGCGCCGTCGGCCCCGGTGATGAACGCCTTGCGCCCGTCGATCACCCAGTGGTTGCCGTCGAGCCGCGCGGTCGTCTGCATCATCGACGGATCGGAGCCCGCGCCCCCTTCTGCCGCCGGCTCGGTCATGAAGAACGCCGACCGCGCATGGCCGGCGATCATCGGCGTCAGGAAACGTGCCTTCTGCGCCGTCGTACCGGCCTTGCCGATCAGGTACATATTGCCTTCATCGGGGGCCATCGTGTTGCAGGCCAGCGGACCGAGCGGCGACAGGCCCGAGCGGATCAGCACATACGCGGTCTCCGCCTGGGTCAGGTGCTCGCCATCGCCGAGAATGTGCGGCGTCAGCACGCCGGCCTCGCGTGCCAGCCCCCGCATCTCGTGGACGAGATCGTCCGACGGACCATGGGGACCGCGCCGCGGATCGCGCTCGAAGGGTATGACGACCTCGCGCACGAACCGCTCGACCCGCTCACCGATCGCCACCGCCCGTGCGGTCGGGGCAGCACTCATGAGGACCATCCGTGGTCGATCATGGTATCCGAACGGGGTGCCCGCGCGCTTGGTGGACGATAGGTCGGTCGGCATGGCGTCCAGCGATCCTCTCTCGGCAATTCGCACCGTCTTCGGTGCCCTTCATCACCTTCGCTATCGCACCAGACGCTGGCAAGTTCCGATCCTTTCTCGGTGCGCGACATTGCCGCGCAGGATCGACAGAGGCGCGCAAACCGCGCATCGTACCGGGCAACATGACACTTCCCGATCAAACCTCGCGGTGCCCGACATGACGATTTCGGACGTCACGCGCTGTCGCTGGGCGCAGAGCGATCCGTTGCTTGCCGCCTATCACGATGCCGAATGGGGCGTGCCCGAGCGCGATCCGCGCGCGCTGTGGGAAAAGTTGATGCTCGACGGGTTTCAGGCCGGGCTGGCCTGGATCACGATCCTGCGAAAGCGCGATGCGTTTCGTGCGGCATTCGCGGGCTTCGACCCCGAGACCGTTGCTGGGTTCGGCGAGGACGACGTCACGGCGATGCTTGCCAATGCCGGCATCGTCCGCTCGCGCGCCAAGATCGAAGCGACGATCGGCAACGCCCGCGCCTATCTGGCGATGCGCGACGCCGGCGAAGATTTCGCCGATTTCGTCTGACGCTTCGTCGACGGCTCCCCGGTCGTCGGCGATGGCGAGAAGGCGCTGACCCGGTCGCCGGCATCGGCGGCGCTGTCCGCGGCGCTCAAGCAGCGCGGGTTCAAGTTCGTCGGGCCGGTCATCGTCTATGCGTGGATGCAGGCATGCGGACTGGTCGACGACCACGAGGCATGCTGTTTCCGGCGAACCGCCGCGTGATGCGGCGCGGTTCGCCGTCAGCCGCCGCGCAATAGGCGCATGACGAGCGTGCGGATGCGCGCGTAATTGTCCTTCGATTGTGCCCCGAGCACGCCGTGCTGCTCGACGGGCAGGAACGACAGCGGGTGGCCGTCCGGGCGAAACACGTAATGATCGAACCATGCGCGCCATGCTTCGCGCTCGGCAGGCGGCCGCTCGGCGATCGCGAGCATGGACATCAGCATCGCGGTGTATGGCTGGTCGGGCCCTGTCGCGAAACCATCCCACCAGAAATTGACGAGCACGTTGACCTCGCTGAGCGCCTCGACCTGATGCCACCACAGCTTCGGGATATAGAGGGCGTCGCCGGGATCGAGTTCGACGACCAATGCCCGGTCCCTCGCCTGCGCGAACTTCGGGTACCGCGGATCGCCCGGTTCGCTGCCGACCGCGAGGCTTATCGGTTGCCCGGCCAGCGTGTGGTCGATCGGCCCGACGTACAGGTCCTCGATCGCATCGGGCGGAAACAGCGTGAAGCGACGCCGACCCACCGCCACGCAGGCGACATTGTCCATCGTATCGTAATGGCAGGCGACGGTGGACGGGTGACCGATCCAGAACCGCGGACGGACGGCGACCGGCACGAACGGCAGCCGGGTCGTCTCCTCGATGCCGGGGAAATACGTCTCCGCCGCCAGCGACCCCATATACATGCTGGGTCGATCAGGCTCGGACGCGCTCGCGAGGATCTGCGTGAGCGCGTCGTCGAACCGGATCATGCTCCGATCGAAATTGAAGCCAGCCATCGACGCATCGTAATTGTACCGCGCCGCGATCTCCGGTTTGCCGACGAACACCTCCGCCAGCCGCCCCGCGTCGAAGCGCCGGAATTGGTCGATGACCCCGGCCAGGTTTTCGCCCGGTGCCGTACGATCGGCCAGCATCGCCCAATCGCGCGCCGCACCGCGCATGATCGCGGGTTCTCCCCGTTCCATGACGATCGTCCGGAAATGGTCCGGATCGCGCAACGCGCCAGCGGGCGGCTCGTGGATCATCGGCCGATTTCTCCCAGCCGGTCGTTCCGGCGGCGTCCCAGCGTCCGCAGATGGCGCACCGACCCGGTCTGGGCATAGGCAAGCTGCAGATCGCCACTGTGGAAGAGGTCGAGCGCGGCCGCGTCGGGCAGCGCGTGCAACGCGTCGAGGCTGATCGTGTACAGCCCTTCGAGCGTCAGGCTCTCGCCGTCGTCGAACGACATCGAGATGTCGATCGGTTCCAGCAGGCGGTGCTCCAGCAGGCGTCCGATAAACGCATCGGTTTCGGGGAGGCCTCTCTCCAGCACATGCAACGCGTGCTGAACCCGTTTCAATGGTAGCGCTGCCTCTCCATCCAGCTCGAATACCGGCTGGCCATCGGGCGCGACGAACACCGGATGGTCGCGATCCACGACCAACTGTCCGTCGGTGATATAGAAGCCCTGGCGCTCCAGATCGGCAGGACGATAATCCGCCAGAACGCCCTCCTTCGTCAGCAGATTTTGTCCCGGCTCCAGCCCCATCACGACCCCGGCGTAGAACGCGCCCGTCTCCGGATGCTTGGTGAAGAGGATAGGATAATAGGGCGCGGCCTGCAAAAACTCGTCCGCGACGATCTGCGCAAAATGCCGCTGGCCATCACAGGCCCGCGATACGCGAAGCGACGCATGCTGTGCGTGGTTCAGCATTTCCCAGGCCGGCATCGCCTTCTCCCTATCTCGCTATCGTCTTTGCCCCTCAGATCGCACAGCGCGGCGCGGTTGCAAAGGCGCGGTGCGATCACTCATACAAATGCTTGCAACTCCAAATAGGGTGCGTATGGTGGGAGCGCTAACGGTGATGGCCGAGACGGTTCGTAGAGCACCTGATTCGCCCATCACAAGATTTGGTCGCGCATGCTTCTCAGAAGAAGAGCGGAGCGACGTTGCATGAGGGGATGACTGGATATGACCACGAATTTTCGTGATTTGGGCCTTCACAGCTTGTCGCGGCCAAAGAACACACTTGCTTGTGCCACCAGCGTCATGGCGTTGATGTGGTCGATCCCTGCTTTGGCACAGGACCAAGGTACGCCGCAGAACAGCACGACCGTTCAGCCGGCCGCCCCGCAGCCCGCCGTCCCTTCCACCGCGAACACGACTACCGCGGCGCAGGCCGGGCAGCCGCAGGATCCGGCGACCGCGCCCGACGCATCGCAGGGCAACGCAGCCGGCGAAGGCGACGAGATCATCATCACCGGCCTGCGCGGCTCGTTGCAGCGCAACCTCGACCTGAAGCGCACGTCCTCGGGCGTCGTGGACGTCATATCTGCCGAGGATATCGGCAAATTCCCCGATTCGAACGTCGCAGCGGCCTTGCAGCGCCTTCCCGGCGTGTCGATCCAGCGCTCGGGTTCGCGTGGCGAGCCTACGGGCATCACCGTCCGCGGCTTCGGCGGCGATTTCAACACCACTCTGTATGACGGCCGTCGCATCTCGACCGCCACCGGTGGTCGCCAGATCGATTTCAGCACCGTCGGCGTCGACTTCATCGGCCAGCTCAGCGTGCTCAAGACCCCGGACGTATCGCTGTCGTCGAGCTCGATCGGTGCGACGGTCGACATCCAGTTCCCGAAGCCGTTCGATCATCCCGGCTTCCGCCTTGCCGCGACCGGCTCGGGTTCGATCCAGGAGCGGGCCGGCAGGATCGTGCCGACCGCGGGCCTGCTGATCAGCGATACCAACGCGGACGAGACGTTCGGCGTGCTGGCCGACGTCATCTACACGCGGCGTGATACCGATACCAACCGCGTGTACGTGTCCGGTTGGCCGGGCGGTAACTTCGCGCCGTGCCAGCTGGCTGGGAACGCCGGTGCCGGGGCGTGCTCGCCGACCAGCGATACGGCATCGGCGGCGTACGCGAACCCCAACAACCGCCAGAACATCCCGGGCTGGTTCCCGCAGCAATATGGCGCGGAGCAGCAGCGCGTGAAGGACGAGCGCGTCGACGCCCGCGTCGCGTTCCAATATCATCCGACCGACGACCTGATGATCACGCTGGACAATAACTTCTCGCGCCAGGAAATCGTCCAGAACAACTACGCGTTCGGCGTCTGGTTCAACCAGGGCGATCTGCGCAACGTGACCCTCGACGGAAACGGGACCGCGGTCGACTTCACGCAGGCCGGTACGCCGACCGACTTCACGGCGGCGCGCAACACCGAGATCCTGCAGACCAATCAGACCGGCCTCAACGTTAAATACGACGTGACCGACAATCTGACGCTCGAGGCCGACGGGTCCTATGCGAAGAGCTGGCGGAACCCCGGCAACGTCATCGGCAGCCAGAACGGCGACATCGGCTATGGCAGTGCGCTGGGCAACACGTTGCAGTTCACGGTCGACGGCAACAGCAGCGGCGCGTTCCCGACGATTAGCAACTTCGGTCCGGCCGGCAACACCGCCGCCTGGGCGGACACGTCGCTGATCGGCACGCATGTCGCGGTCAACCAGACGCAGCGCAACACCGACGAACTGATGCAGTTCCGCGGCAATGCCACCTGGAAGCAGGACGACCTGACGATCAAGGCCGGCGGCCAATTCTATCAGGATACGTTCAACTTCCGGAACACCAGCACGTTCACGAACAATTTCTGGCAGGCCTATGCCGGTTATGGTGCGCCCTCCGCCGGCACCTCGGGCGTCGCGCCCCTGCCGGGCAGCCTGTACCAGGGATCGGTCAGCCTCAACAACTTCATCCCGGGGTTCGACGGCAGCCTGCCGCCATCGGTGTTCGTGTTCAGCCCGGTCGCCTACCAGAACTATCTGACCAGCCTGGGCAACCCGCAGGCGCAGAACGTGCCGGGCTTCAACTATGCGAACGTGACCGGCTTCACCGGGACCTTCGACGAAGCGGTCGATCCGGGCAGCATATTGCGCGTCAGGGAGCGGACGTGGTCGCTGTACTTCAGCGTCAACTTCAAGACCGAGATCGGCAGCCTGCCGTTCACCTTCAACGCAGGCGTGCGTAACGAGAACACCAACCTCGTCTCGACCGGACAGGGTCGCCTGCCGACGTCGCTGGTGACCAGCACGGCGGACCGGACGCTGCTGAGCATCCCGACCTATACGGAAGTGCAAGGCGTCACGAGCAACAGCTCCTACTCGTACCTGCTGCCCAGCATGGATGCGAAGCTGGAACTGACGGACAATCTAATCCTCCGGTTCGATGCCTCGCGGACGCTGACCCGTCCGTCGCTCGCGCTGCTGAACCCGGTGCTCAACGTCGGCAACGGCCAGCGCATCGGCGCCCTGTCGGCAAGCGGCGGCAACCCGGACCTCAAGCCCTATCTCGCCGACAATTTCGATATCGGGGCGGAATGGTACTATAAGCGGAACTCGTACCTGTCGGTCGGCTTCTTCCTGAAGAACGTCAGCAACTTCGTGGTCGGCGGCGTGACGCGGCAGACGATCAACGGCCTCGTCGATCCGACCACCGGACAGCTCGCCAGCTTCGCGGTCACCCAGCAGGTCAACGGACCCGACGCCACCGTACGCGGCGTCGAGCTCGCCTGGCAGCAGGTCTTCGGCGACACCGGCTTTGGCTTCCAGGCCAATGCGACGTTCGTGAACACCAACCGGCCCTATGACGACAAGAACATCTCGCAGACCGGCTTCGCGGTCACGGGCCTGGCGAACTCGGCGAACTTCGTCGGCTTCTACGACAAGGGCGGGTTCCAGTTCAGGACGGCGCTCAACTGGCGCGACAAGTATCTGCTCCAGTTCGGCCAGAACCAGAACACCGGGTCGTTCGGTGCCGAGCCGACCTTCGTCAACCAGAGCTTCCAGATCGACCTGACGACGAGCTACGACATCAACAAGCACTTCAGCGTGTTCGGCGAGGCGCTGAACATCAACAACAACCAGCAGAGCACGCACGGTCGATACGACAACCAGCTGCTCGACGTGTTCGATTACGGCCGTCGCTACACGGCCGGTATCCGCTACCGCTTCTGACCCTCTCCCCCTGGCGGAGCACGATTTGTTCGTGCTCCGCCTCTTTCGATTACGCTGCACCATGCACGAAATTCAGAACATCGTTATCGTCGGCGGCGGCACCGCAGGGTGGCTGACCGCGGGCGTCATCGCGGCCAAGCATCAGGCCCGTCGCCAGCACGGCTTCACCGTGACCCTGGCCGAATCGCCCAACGTGCCGACCATCGGCGTCGGCGAAGGGACATGGCCGACGCTGCGCTCCACGCTCAAGAAGATGGGCGTGTCGGAGACCGAACTGTTCCGGCAATGCGACGCATCCTTCAAGCAGGGCGCACGGTTCAACCGCTGGGCCACCGGCGCGCCGGACGACGGCTATTACCATCCGCTTATGCTCCCGCAGCATTTCGGGCAGGTGAACCTCGCGCCGCACTGGCTGGCGGAAGAGGGCGGCACGACGTTCTGCGACACGGTCACGCCGCAGGGCCGGATCTGCGACGAAGGGCTCGGTCCCAAGACGATCGCGACGCCCGAATATGACGGCCACGCGAACTACGCCTACCACCTCGACGCGGGCAAATTCTCGCACTTCCTCCAGCGGCATTGCTGCGACACGCTGGGTGTCCGCCACGTCAAGGCGGACGTCACCGAGGTCCGGCTCGACGAGAGCGGCGACATCGCCAGTCTCGATACCGAGCAGGGCATATCGATCGCGGGCGACCTGTTCGTCGACTGCACGGGCTTTGCCGCACTATTGATCGGCGGCGCGATGAAGGTACCATTCCGCAGCTGCACCGACGTGCTGTTCTGCGACACCGCGCTGGCGATGCAGGTGCCGTACGACCTGCCCGACGATCCGATCGCGAGCCATACGATCTCGACCGCGCAGTCGGCGGGCTGGATCTGGGACATCGGCCTGCCGACGCGGCGCGGGGTCGGCCATGTCTTCTCCAGCAGTCACATCAGCGTGGATGCCGCCGAGCAGGAACTGCGCGACTATATCGGCCCTGCCGCGCGCGACCTGACCGCGCGGCAGCTAGCCATACGTGCCGGTCACCGCGAGCAGTTCTGGGCGCGCAACTGCGTCGCGGTCGGTCTTGCGGCGGGGTTCCTCGAGCCACTCGAAGCCTCCGCGATCGTCTTGATCGAGCTTTCGGCGAAGATGATCGCGGAACAGATGCCGGCCTGCCGCGAGGTGATGGACGTCGTCGCGCGCCGCTTCAACGACACCACCAGCTACCGCTGGGGCCGCATCATCGACTTCCTCAAGCTGCATTATGCACTGACCAAGCGCACCGACACCGCGTTCTGGCGCGACAATGTGCGGCCGGAAACGATCCCCGACCGCCTGATGGGACTGATGGAATTGTGGCGCTTCCAGTCGCCATGGGTGCATGACGAGTTCGACCGCGCCGAAGAGGTCTTCCCGTCCGCCAGCTATCAATATGTGCTGTACGGCATGGGTGCGCGGACCGCGGTGATGCCGGGCACGATCGACGACGACCTCGCGCTG
The DNA here is from genome assembly GCF_979253035.1 of Sphingomonas sp. AC411. Lineage (NCBI taxonomy): Bacteria > Pseudomonadati > Pseudomonadota > Alphaproteobacteria > Sphingomonadales > Sphingomonadaceae > Sphingomonas > Sphingomonas sp. AC411. The sequence continues at coordinate 1,352,770 of NZ_CEEDAQ010000001.1, forward strand.
GCGCGGCGTGCGCGACACGACAACCAGATGCAGACGCAGCGACTGGTCAGCAGCCTGCCGGGCCACCGCGATCTCATCGATAAGATCAAGCGGCACGGCCTTCGGTCGATCTAGCCGTCAGGGGAACATTATGCGGACCGTCACAGCGTGCTTGGCCATCGGCGCGATCCTAACCATCGGCGCGACCGCCGCGTCGGCGGCCCCGCGCCTCGACGGTATCCTGAGCGATCACGCGGTAATCCAGCGCGGCCAGCCCGTCGTCCTGACCGGACAGGCGGCGGCTGGCGAGACGGTGATGATCACGCTCGCCGGCCGCAGCGTCACGGCCAAGGCCGCGCGCGACGGCAAGTTTTCGGCGACCCTGCCCGCGCTTCCCGCCGGCGGTCCCTACGACCTGACGATCGCCGCGCCGAGCGGTGCGGCGGTCCTCCGCGATATCCTGGTCGGCGACGTGTTCCTGTGTTCGGGGCAGAGCAACATGGAGTTGCGCGTCGACCAGGGTCAGAGCCTGTTCCCAGACGCGCATCCGGAGGTCGACGACAAGCTCCGGCTGCTGACCGTAGAGAAGGTCTCCGCCGCTGCACCGGTCGCGCGATTTGCCCAACAGCCAGCATGGACCGTGTCCGGCCCCACCACCGCGCCAAGCTTCTCCGCCGCGTGCTTCTACATGGTCCAGGCGCTGCGCCGCACGTCGGGCGTGCCGATCGGCGCAGTGCATTCGAGCTGGGGCGGATCGCGGATCAGCGCGTGGATGAGCGACGCTGCGCTGCGTCAGGCCGGGCTCGGCGACCCCGCCGACCTGCTCGCGCTTTATGCCCGCGATCCCGCCGCGGCCAACCGCCGCGCGTCGACGATCTGGGAAAGTTGGTGGCGCACGGGCTCGGGCGACGCCGTCGGCCGCGAGCCGTGGCAGCCGGATGCCGCGCTCGACTGGCGTCCCGTGCCAGCGATGACCAATTTCGAGACATGGGGCGTGCCAGAACTCGCCAGCTACAACGGCATGCTCTGGTACCAGCACGAGGTCCAGCTGACCGCCGAACAGGCGCGCGGCCCTGCGACCCTGGTGCTTGGCATGGTCGACGACGCGGACCGCACCTGGGTCAACGGCGTGGGCGTCGGCGGCAGCAGCCTCGCCTCGCAATCGCGCGTCTACGCGCTGCCCGCCGGCAGTTTGAAAGCCGGGCGCAACGTCATCACCGTCAACGACGACGACGTCTACGCCTATGGCGGGATGACCGGCCCCGCGGATGCGATGCGCCTGTCGTTCGCCGACGGAACGAGCGTACCGCTCGGTACCGGCTGGCGTTATGCGATCGCCAAGCGTCTCGCGGGCGCCGCGCCGCGCGTGCCGTGGGACGACATCAATGGCGCGGGCACGCTCTACAACGCGATGATCGCGCCGCTCGGCGCCACGAAATTCGCCGGGATGGCCTGGTATCAGGGCGAGTCCGACACCGGCATCCCCGGTTACGATCGCCGGATGACGGCATTGATCGCCGACTGGCGGCGCCGTTTCGGCACGCCCGAGACCGGCTTCGCGATCGTCCAGCTCGCCAATTACGGCAGCCCGGCGATCGCGCCCAACGAAAGCGGCTGGGGCGACGTCCGCGATGCGCAACGACGCGTGGCGGCGGCAGACCCGCACGCCGGCATCGCCGTCGCGCTCGATCTCGGCGATGCGCTCGACATCCATCCGGGCGAGAAGCACGAGGTTGGCCAAAGGCTCGCCCGCGTGATGCGCGCGGCGGTGTACGGTGAAAAGATCGCGCCCTCCGGCCCGGCGGTCGCCGATGCACGGCGTGAGCCGGATGGCAGCTTCACGGTCCGGTTCCGCGGCGTCACGGGCGCGTTGCACGCTCGCAGTTCCGCGCAGGCGATCGGCTTCGAACTGTGCGGCGCTGCGGTCGGCACCTGCCGCTACGCTCCGGGCAAGGTCGCGAGGTCGGAGGTCACGCTCCCCGGCGATGGCCAACCCGTCACACGCGTCCGCTATGCCTGGGCCGACGCCCCCGCGACCAACCTCGCCGACGACGCACCGCTGCCCGTCGGCACGTTCGAAGTGCCGGTCGTGCCGGCGCGATAAGCCTCAAACGGGCGCGAACAACAAGAACGGCCGCCGAAACGCGCCGCAACGGGACAGACTGACGATGCGCATGACCATGAGGGCGAAAGCCCTGGCGACGGCCGGGCTCGCGCTCGTAATCTCCCCTACGATCGCACGCGAGCCGGCCGCTGCACCGAGCGAGCGGACGGCAACCGACCCCGCCGAGCAGATGGCCCGCGCCATCGTCGCGCGGATGACGCTCGACGAGAAACTGCCGCAATTGCTCAACGTCGCGCCCGCCATCCCGCGGCTCGGCGTGCCCGCGTACAACTGGTGGACCGAGTCGCTGCACGGCGCGCTCGGCCCGCTCGCGACCACTAACTTCCCCGAGCCGATCGGCCTTGCCGCGACCTTCGACGGTCCGATCGTCCACGACGTCGCGGGCGCGATCAGCGAGGAGGTACGCGGGCTGCACACGCTCGGCCGCGAGACCGGCAGGAACGGGCATATCGGCACCGGGCTCGACACTTGGTCGCCCAACATCAACATCTTCCGCGATCCGCGCTGGGGTCGCGGGCAGGAGACATATGGCGAGGATCCGTTCCTGACCGCGGCGATGGGCGTCGCCTTCGTCCGCGGGATGCAGGGCCCCAACCCCGATCGCCCGCAGGTGATCGCCACGCCGAAGCACTTCGCGGTGCACAGCGGGCCCGAGGAACGCGGCATTCCGCTAACGTCTTCGTTTCCGCGCACGACCTGGAGGACACCTACCTCCCCGCCTTCCGCGCGGCGCTGGTCGACGGACGCGCGGCATCGGTGATGTGCGCCTACAACCGCATCGACGGTCAGCCCGCCTGCGCCAGCGATCTGTTGTTGAAGGAGCATCTGCGCGAGGCGTGGGGCTTCAAGGGCTATGTCGTGTCCGACTGCGATGCGGTGAAGGACATCGCCGACAACCATAAATATGCGCCCGACAGCGCCGCCGCGGTCGCCGCTGCGATACGTGCGGGCGTCGACAACGAGTGCAACGGCGAAACCTTGGGCGACACCGCCGGCCTGGACACCCGGTATCGCGAGGCACTCAGTCGCGATCTGATCACCGAGGCGGACGTCGACCGGAGCCTCGTCCGCCTGTTCGCCGCACGCTACCGGACCGGCGATCTGCCCGGACTTACCGGCGCACCCAAGCGCTACCGACCAGCGTGGTCGGTGCTCCCGAGCATCGGCGGCTGGCACTGGCTGCGGCCGAGCGATCGATGGTGCTGCTCAAGAACGACGGCATCCTGCCGCTGAAGCCCGGCGTGAAGCTCGCCGTGATCGGCCCGCTCGGCGATGCCACGCGCGTGCTGCGCGGCAATTACTCGTCGCCGCTGTCGGGCCGGCCTGTGTCGGTGCTGGAGGGGCTGAAAACCGCGCTCGGTGCCAGCCAGGTCACGCTCGTGCCGTTCGGGGAGTCCGTCACGGACGGTGACCGCGTGCCAACGTCCGCGCTGCTCACGCCCGACGGCAAGCCCGGCCTGCTCGCGCGCTACTATAATCCGACGACGCCGATGCCCGCCCAATACGCACCTGGAACGCGCGAGAAACTGGTCGCCGCGGCCAAGTATCAGACACAGCCGGTGGTCACCCGCATCGAGCCCGACGTCGGCGACCGCAATCTCGATCTCGCGCGGGTGGCCGACGTCCACCGCACCGAATGGACCGGCTTCCTAGTGCCCCCGAAAGCGGCACCTACCGCGTCGGGCTGTCGGGTTCAGGCGGGACGCTGACGCTCGACGGCAAGATGATCTCCGACCGGCGCAAGGCACGCTGGAACGACCTCCCCGGTATGGCCACGCTGAAACTCGAAGGCGGCAGGCGTTATGCGATCCGCGCCGAGGGCAGCGGGGTCGACTTGGTGTGGAAGCGCGTGTCAGATGCGCCATCGGCCGAACTTCGTCGCGCGGCGGCCGCCGCCGACGTGCTGGTCGCGGTCGTCGGTCTCACCTCGGACCTCGAAGCGGAGGAGACCGGCGTGACGGTGCCGGGCTTCTCGGGCGGCGACAAGACCACGCTGGATCTGCCCGCGGACCAGATTGCGATGCTCGAACAGGCCAAGGCCAGCGGCAAGCCGATCGTGCTGGTCGCGATGAACGGCAGCCCGATCAACCTCGCCTGGGCGAAGGACAACGCCGCCGCGGTGCTGGAGGCCTGGTATCCGGGCGAGACCGGCGGCACGGCTGCGGCCAACATCATCACCGGCCGCACCAACCCGTCGGGCCGCCTGCCGCTCACCTTCTACCGCAGCGTCGCGGACCTGCCGCCGTTCGGCGACTACGCGATGAAGGGCCGCACCTATCGCTACTTTGCGGGCACGCCGGTCTATTCGTTCGGCCACGGGCTCAGCTACACGCGGTTCGGCTATACGACGCCGACCGTGACGCCCGCACGCGGCGGCGCCGAGGCCGGCATCCGTGTCACCACGCGACTGACCAACCAGGGCGATCGGCCGGGCGAAGAGGTGGCGCAGCTTTACCTGAATTTCCCGGATCGGCCGGGCACGCCGCGGATCGCACTGCGCGGCTTCCAGCGTGCCGCGCTCCGTCCCGGTGAGGCCCGCACCGTCACCTTCGACCTGTCGCCGCGCGATCTGAGTTCGGTGGCCGTCGATGGCACGCGTTCGGTCGCGGCGGGCAGCTACCGCGTCACCGTGGGCTCGGGCCAGCCGGGAACCGGCGCGCCGGTCCAATCCGCACGCTTCACCGCCCGCCCGTCGAAGGAATTGCCGAAGTGAAGCGCACCCCTTAATGATGATCGGCGTGGCGCTGGCCGCCTTGTGCGGTCCGCTTGCAGCCGCGACAGCCGCCGCCGACCCACTGACGCCTACCGGCAAATGGAGCGCCAACACCGACGGCTCCGCGCCGGTGCCGCCGATGGGCTGGAACTCGTGGAACGCCTTCAACAGCGACGTCGACGAGGAGAAGGTGCTCGCCTCCGCACAGGCGCTGGTCGATACCAAGCTGCGCGACATCGGCTATCGCTACGTCAACATCGACGATGGCTGGTGGCTCAAGCGTCGCCAGCCCGACGGGAGGTTGCTGATCCGCACCAGCCATTTCCCGTCGGCTGCGACCGGCGCGAACACCAGCTTCCGCCCGCTCACCGACCGGCTGCACGCGATGGGGCTGAAGGCCGGCATCTATTCCGACATCGGCCGCAACAGCTGCGGCCAGATCTACACCCCGATTTCAAGAACCAGCCCGAAGGCAGCGTCGCGGAACGCGAGGTCGGGCTGTACGGCCATGTCGACCAGGACATTCGGTTGTTCTTCGCCGAATGGAATTTCGATTTCATCAAGGTCGATGGCTGCGGCGCACGCGGCCTGCCGGCGGATGCACCGCGGGTGAAGTCGGGTCTCTATCGCGCGCTGACACCGCTGGTCGACATGCAGTCGCTCGGCGGATCGGACGTGGCGGGCATCCGTGGCCTCTACGAACAGGTCCACACCGCGCTGCACACGCACGCTGGCGACCGCCCCTACGTCTATTCGCTGTGTCTCTGGGGCGCGGGCGACGTACGCGCCTGGGGCAAGGACGTCGGCAATACCTCGCGCACCAGCGACGATATCCAGCCGGTCTGGCCGCGGATGCTCACCAACCTCGACACCGTCACGCACCGCGCGCTCTATGCGCATCCCGGATCGTGGAACGACCCCGACATGCTGTTCGTCGGCACCGGCGATTTCGACGCGGCGCATCTGACCGAGGCGCGGTCGCACTTCTCGCTATGGGCGATGGTCAATTCGCCGCTGATCATCGGCTACGACCTGCGCAAACTGACGCCGGAACTGCTCGCGATCTTCGGCAATGCGGACATCGTCGCGCTGAACCAGGATCCGGCCGGCAACCAGGCGGTGCTCGCCTATGATTCCGGCGAGGTGCAGACCTTCGTCAAGACGCTCGCCGACGGCAGCAAGGGCGTCGCGCTGTTCAACCGTACCGCCTCGCCCGCCAAGGCCGTGCTGACCGCTGAGCAACTCAAGATGCTGCCGACCGCCGACGTGCGGTTGAAGGACCTCTGGACCAAGAAGGACCAGAGCTTTCGGAAGGAGGTAGCGGTGACGCTCGCGCCGCACGAAACGCTGATCTTCCGCGCGACCGGCACGCGGCGCCTGCCGGGCGGGCTGTACCTTTCGGAGCAGACCGGCCGCGTCAATCCGGCCGCCGACGGAGTGGTCGTGCCACAGCCCGATCCGACGATCTACCAGTCGATCACGCCGTGGACCGGCACGCGAGGTCCCGGCGAACACCCGCAATATGGCGGCTGGGGCGGCGCCGAAGCCGACCGCGCACCGTATGGCAAACTGATGCGGGTAGCAGGCGCCGACTTCGACACGGGGATCGGCGTCCTGGCGAACTCCCGACTCGAAGTCCGCAACCAGGGTTACGCGCGGTTCGCGGCCAAGGTCGGCATCAACGATTCCGGCCAGCCGCGCTCGGGCACGACGGTGTTCGAGGTATGGGGCGACGGTCGCCTGCTCGCCAAGTCGCGGCCGATGGAATTTGGAGAGGCGGCGGTGCCGCTGGAGGCGAAGGTGGCGGGCGTGCGGATCGTGGAGTTGGTGGCGCGGGGGAGTGGTGCGACGGTAAATACCGGCACGCCGCAACCTGCAACATGGGCGGACGCCGCGCTCTACAAATAGGGACGGGGAGGCCGCCCCTCCCCCGTTCGCCCTGAGCGTAGTCGAAGGGCCCCTCTCCACATGTGTAACACCCGTTGAGAGCGGTGCTTCGACTTCGCTCAGCACGAACGGAAGGGTTTGAAAACGACGCTAACGTACCCGCTCCGGCTTGGCCGGCAGCAAGGCCGACAGCGTGAACCGGTCGACGTCCATCCACCCCGAACTAGCCGTCGGCGCATAGCAGAACAGCGCGAGTTGCTCGCCCTGGAACGTCCCCGTCCGCCACGCGAACGCAAGCGGGAAGTCGCCGCCCAGACCAGTCCAGCGCCGCCCGTCCACACTATACGCCACCCGCGCAATATCGGTCGTGAAGTCCATATCGGTCCGCAACCACAGCGCCTCCGCCCGAGGCAACGGCGCAGTGGCGCGAACCTCGGTCCGCGCACCATCGACCGTATCTTCGGTCACCTCCATCGCCAGCGTCGCCTTGCCAACTGCCGCGCCCTGCACCGTGATATTCCCGCTGAACTGCCCAAACGTCCCGAACCCGCAACGATCCCCCGGCGCCAGATGGCGAATGTCCAGCTTCACCTCGCCTCGGCTCGCAGGCCCCTGCCCCTTCTGCACCAGCGTATTGCGCGCGCTCCAGAACCCGGCCGCGACCGTCGGCTTCAACCGCAACCAGCCCGGCCGCTCGGTCAGCGACCAGCGCGAAGGCTCGGGATTATGGTTCCACTGCCACTGCAAGCCGAGCGTCCGCTTCCCGAAATCATCCGACGTCGCCGGTTCCGCAAAAGTACCTCCGGGGATCGGCTTGGCCGCACGCCGCGGCACGCGACCGGGTGCCTCGCGCGTGCCCCATACCGGCCAGTCGTCCTGCCAGAACACCGGGCTGAGGTTCGTCATTCGCCCGATCGCGCCGCTATCCTCCATCACGAAGCCGAACCAGCGGCCATCGGGCAGGTCGACCAGCGCACCCTGATGCCCGCCGGTCTTGTCGTCGATCTGGTCGCGCGTTTCCCACGGCCCGAACAGGCTGCGCGGCCGCGACACGCTCAGCGCAAGCCGCGGCGGCAGCGCGTTGAACATGTAATAATACGAACCGCGCCGGATGATCTTCGACCCCTCCGCACCCTTGATGTAATGGACCTTCTGCGACGCGGTGACGTGCGCCAGATCCTTGTCCAGCGTCAGCAGCGTGATCGTGCCGTCCGCGGTACTCGCGGTCGCCAGATACGCGCGCCCATCCGGCTCGATGAACAGCCCCGGATCGAACGCCTCGCGCTCCAGTTCGTGATAGCGCCACGGCCCGCGCACGTCCTTCGCGTACCAGATCCGCGTCTTCTGCCCGACCGGCGTATTGGCCAGGTAATAGGTGCCAGCGTGGTAGCGTAACGAGGAGGCGTAGAGCCCGTGCCGGTACGCGTTGCCGCCCTTCAGATCATATTCGGGCTTGCCCTCCAGCCGATCGACGAGATGCGACGCGAGCGTCCAGTTCACCAGATCGCGGCTATGCAGGATCGTGATCCCGGGCGTGTTCGCGAACGTCGTGGTCGCGAAATAATAGTCGCTGCCGACGCGGATGATGTCGGGGTCAGGATAATCCGCGAACAGCACCGGGTTGCGGAACGTCCCGTCGCCCTGATCCGATCGCCACACCTGCGCCGACGCGGCGGTCGCCATCAGCCCCAACGCGATTGCCAACCCGACCCTCACTTGCCGAACGCCAAAGCGCGCGAGAAGAACGGCATCATCTTGTCCTGCACGCGCCCGGCGACGCCACTGGTATGATCGCCCGGATACACCTCGAAGCTGTTCGCGATCCCGTAGCTGTCCAACGCTGTGTGGAGCTTGCCGGCATCGTCCTTCAACCCGTCGCGATCACCGACGTCGATCCCGATCGCCGCATAGCGTCGCATATTGCCGACATACTGATCGAGCATCGCCAGCGGCGCATTGGCCGCCCAACGCGCCATGACGTCGGGCTGCGGCACGCCATCCTTGACCGGCAAATCGAGATACAACGGCGGCGCCTTGGGATTGGGCGACCACGCCGCCGCCGTCGCGAGTTGCGCGCGCTGCCCCCATGACAAGGTCGCGCTGTCCGCCGGCGAGCGCAGCGCTCGGATCGCGGTCTCTGTCGCCGCATCCGGCGTGCCGAGCGCACGCGTTGAGAGGCAGCACGGGCTCATCATGTAGAGAGCGCCGAACGTTTCGGGATGCTTCATGCCGATCCGCGCGGTGCCGTAACCGCCCATCGAATGCCCCGCGAGGCCGCGACTGCGACGATCCGCGATCGTCCGGTAATGGCCGTCTATATAGCCGACCAGATCGCGCGCGACGAACGTCTCGAAGTCGCCAACCGTCACCGAACTCGAATAGAAGGACCCGTTATGCGCGGTCTTGCTGTCGGGCAGCACGACGATCATCTCGCGAGCACCCTTGGCGAACGCGCCCTCGATCGTCTGCGGCACGTGGATCTCGCCGATCCACTGTTCGACGCCGATCGAATAGCCGTGCAGCGCATAGACCACCGGATAGCGCCGCTTCGGGTTGGCGCGATAGCTCGGCGGCAGGACCACCAGCACGGCCCGGTCCGGACTTTCGCCTTCGAGATTGCCTTCGATCGCGGGCGAGTGGACGGTAATCCGCTCGATCGTCACCGGGCGTGCACCGGCGACGGGCGGCGGTGCCGGCGTCTTGACCTGCGCCGATACCGGATCGATCGACAGCACCGCCAACGCGGTACCGAATGTGGCAAGAACTCTGTTCACGGCCATCCCCTTTGCTTGCTCATGCGCGCGCCAGGTCGCTACCGCGCAGCCTGACCGCCTTACCCGGCGTCAGCACGACCTCGACCCGCCGCGGACCCAATCGGATCACGCGGCGTCCCGATAGCTCGCCGCGAAACACCGCCTCGACCAGTTCGCCGCCCCGCCACTCCAAATCGACCGCACACCGGCCGCGCGCGCGCAATCCGGTCACCGATCCAGTCGGCCATGCACGCGGCAGTGCCGGCAGCAGAAGTATCTCGTCACCGCGGCTCTGCATCAGCATCTCGGCGATCGCACGCGTGCCGCCGAAATTACCGTCGATCTGGAATGGGGGATGCGCGTCGAACAGATTGGGATAGGTCCGCTCGGGCCCCAGCAGGAAGGCGAGGATACGGTGTGCGTGGTCGCCGTCGCGCAGCCGCGCCCACAGGTTCGCACGCCACGCCGTCGCCCAGCCGGTCGACTCGTCGCCGCGCAGTTCGAGCGAACGCCGCGCCGCCTGCGCCAAGGCCGGCGTCCGGTCCAGATCGATCTGGTCGCTCGGGAACAGCCCGTAGAGATGCGAGACATGGCGGTGGTGCGGCTCTGGTGCGGCTGCGTCCCAGTCGCGTTGCCATTCCTGAAGCTGACCCTGCGCACCGACATGATCGGGCGCGAGCCGCGCCCGCGCCGCCGCTACCTGGGCTGCAAACGGAGCATCGATCTTCAGTAACGCCGCCGCCTGCGCGACCTGATCGAACAGGTCGCGCAGGATCTGCATGTCCATCGCCGGCCCCGCGCAGATCGACGCGCCCGCCGGATGGATGTTCTCGGGCGACAGCGATGGATTGGTTACCAACGCGCCGGTCGCCGGATCGGTCTGGAGCGTGTCGAGGAAGAACAACGCCGCCCCGCGCATCAGCGGATAGACCGAGCGCAAATAGGCGAGATCGCGCCCGTAATCGTAGCGATCCCACAGATGCGTGCACAACCACGCGCCGCCGGTCGGCCACAGCCCCCACTCGGCCCCGTCGATCGGCGCGGTCGCCCGCCACAGATCGGTGTTGTGATGGCACACCCAGCCACGCGCGCCGTACATCTTGCGCGCGGTACGTTCGCCGGTGACCGCCAGTTCGCGCACCATCCGGACCAGCGGCTCGGTACATTCGGCGAGCGCGGTGACCTCCGCCGGCCAGTAGTTCATCTCGGTATTGATATTGACCGTGCATTTGGACTCCCAGGGCGGCTTGATCTGGTCGTTCCAGATGCCCTGGAGATTGGCGGGCTGGCTGCCGGGCCGCGACGACGCGATCAGCAGATAGCGGCCATAATCGAAATAGAGCGCGGCGAGCGCCGGGTCGGCGGCGGCATCGTTCGCGCGAATCCGTTCGTCGGTCGGGCGGTCAGCGATAGCCGTCCGCCCGAGATCCAGCGTCACGCGGCGGAACAGCGCCCGATGCGCGGCGATGGTCTCGGCGCGGATACGGTCGATCCCGCGGGCCTGGGTGCGATCGAGCGTGGCCAGCGTCGCAGTTTCGGGATCGCCACTCACGTCATCGAAACGACGATAGCTCGTTGCCATCGCGATCGACACGGTAACCGATCGCGCACCGCGGACGCGCAGACTGTCGCGATCGGCGACGATCGCCCCGGCGGTGGTCGACACCTGCGCGCGGGCCGCGAACCTCAATCGCCCCGCGATACCCGCGCGCTCGCCGTTACGCCCGGTCAGCGTCAACACCGCCCCGCTCGCCGAGACGACCGCGCCGGGATGCGGCGACGTCAGGCCGATGCGGATATCGAAGGGACGATCCGCGGTGACCTGTACGACGATCACCTGATCGCCCGGTGCGGCGAACACCTCACGATGGAAACGCGTGCCGCCTGCGGTAAAGCTGGTCGTGGCGATCGCCGTGTCGAGATCGAGGTCGCGCCGATACGCCGCGACCGCGCCGATCCCCGGTATGTCGAGCAGCAGGTCGCCGACCGGTTGGTACGCCATCTGCGTCCGGGGCACACCCATCAGCTTCGCGTTTGCGAGAGCCTGCGCCTCGGCGAACTTGCCGGCATCGATCAGCCGTCGCATTTCGGGAAGCGTATCCCGCGCCGCCGGGTTGACCGGATCATAGGGCCCGCCCGTCCACAGCGTGTCTTCGTTGAGCTGCAACCGCTCGGTGGCAGTACCGCCGAACACCATCGCCCCGAGCCGGCCATTGCCCACCGGCAACGCCTCGGTCCAGGCGACGGCCGGTTGGCGATACCACAGCCGCGCGTCCTTCCCCGCCGCCGCCGCCCAAGCAGGCATAGGCAAGACCAGAGCCGCGGCGCTCGCCGCTGCCCCTCCAGCAGATCGCGCCGTGAAGGATCGCTAGGCATTGGTCCGTCCGCCCAGTTCGGGCGCGCCAGCCGGTCGATCGGCTGTTCCCCGTGCGAGGGTACAAAGCCGCGTCATCGCAGGAAGGAGATCCAACGCGCGGACACTGTGCCGACTGGACGGTCGATACGGCATTGCGGGGCGGTGGCTTATCAAGGTCATGCTGTCGCTTTCGGCTATGTCTTCGCGCAACTCTATGTCTCGGTCGTTAGGTGAGGCCAGCCTCGGCGACGGCGCTAGGGTCGCCGAAACGTCCATCTGCCGGCGGGACTGACCGGATCGAACGGCGCGAGCGTCGGCGTGCTCGCACCGATCGCCACGAGCGCGAGGCCCGGTTTTCTCCCCGGTGCCGCTTTCGGCGCGATCCGATAGGTGCCGTCGGTCAGCTGATCGATCTGCCACAATTGCTCGCTGGCACCCGTGAAGGTCGCCACGGTCTCGACCTCGCCCGCAGCGTTGGCGGCAAGCGCGCGGTCGGTACCGGCGATGACGATACTGTAGAACGGCGCGCCGAAATAGCCGCCTGCACCGGGCACCGGCGCGATCGTCCACCGCTGGCGCGGCCGGTTCATGTAATCACCAAGATCGACGCGGATCGATCCCTGCGGCCAGCCTATTGATTCCTCGGCAAGCGTCTGGTCCGCGATCGGCGCCACCGGATCGCTCGGCTTCGCCATGAAGCTGCGGCGCGCGTCGAATGCTATGCGGACGACATCCGTCGCGAGTTGCAGCGCGTAGCCGCTCCGCTCCGACGCGATCTCATACGTACCGGGCGCGATATTCTCGCCGGCGACCGGCCAGCCGTCGGTCCACCGAAGCGGCGCGATTCCCAAGACGCTGCGCCCGCTGCGATCCATGTCCGCCTCGTAATGCATTGAGAATTTTTCGACGCCGTTGCCGAGCTCGATCAGGCCGAAATGACCGGGACCCATGTTTCGCCCGCGCGCGCTGATCACGAGCTTGCCGCCGCCTCGCAGCAGCGGCGTGCCCATGTGATCGACATACGGACCGAGCGGGCTACGCGATCGGCCGACGCGGATGTGATAGGTGGAATTGGGACCGTCACAGCAGGTCCCGTGCGTCCCGAGCAAATAATAATAGCCGTCGCGATGCATCATCGCGGTGGCCTCCATGTCGATCGCGATATCGACCGGCTGGTTACCCGCCACACGCAGTCCGGTCTTGGGATCGAGCTCGATGATGCGGATCGGTCCGAAATAGGTTCCGTACGTCAGCCAAAGGCGCCCGTCGACGTACAGGAATGCCGGGTCGATCGCGTCGGCGGTCTCGACGCCGTCGCTCGAGGCGACCACGCCGATATCGTGAAATTTGAACTTCGGCGATTTCGGGTCGAGCGAATAGGTCCACATCATCTTGACCTGGCTGGCGTGTCCGCCGCCCATGCCGCCGCCACCGACCGCATAGGCCATGTAATAACGGTCACCGATCTTGATGACGTCCGGGGCGACGCCGCCACCGGGACGCTCCGGACCGCCATGCCATGTCCAGCCGTCTTCGGATACCAGGCCGCCGCCGCGCGTGCCGAACGTGTAGTATCTGCCATCCGACAGGGTCACCGTCGAAGGATCGTGGATGAAGGTCTCACCCTGCAACTGTGCCCTCGCCGGCAAAATGCCGACCGCCAGGGTCGTGCAGAGCACCACGGCTACCGTAACCAGACGCTTCATACGGCCCTCCATTTTTCGGCTGAGCAGGTCGAGACCGACGTCATCGGACATCGATCTTCAGATCGGTGATCGGCCGGCCGTTGGCGCCGACGAAACGGACGCAGAAATCGCTGAGGCCCGGTCCGTTGATCACCGCACCGCGGATCACGTTGCGGCCCTTGCGGAGCGTCACCCGGTCCGACAGCACGTCGTCCATCACCATGCGGCGATCGTTGAAGAGGCCGACGGTCTCTTTCCCGTTCAACCACCACATCGATGCCGAGTTTGAGCCCACCGCCAGCCGCACGTCGCGCATCTCGCGCGGGCTGTCGACCACCGTCACCGCCCAGAAGATCACGCCGTACGTCTGCTTGCCGAGCGCCTTGGCGAAGTCGAACAGCTTCACGTCGAACGCGGTCGAATCGAGCGCGTGCCAGCGTAACGGCGTGGCGACCTGCACCAGTTGCCCGTCACGCGGCACCGCACCGAACTGGCCGGTAAAATACTGCGTGGTCAACGCCTGCCGGACATAGGTGGCGGTGAAGCCCGAATTGCTCCAGTTGGGCTTGTCGATCGGCTCCAGCAACAACCAGCGACGCAGGAACCCGTCATTGTCCGGCGTGGTCGCGCCGGGCGTCACCCGCGCGAAATGCGGCGCTAGCGCTGTTGTGGTGGTGGTGGTGGTGGTGGTGGCCGCCTCCTGCCCCACGGCGCCCGATGGCAGCCCCGCCAGTATGCCCAGCACAAGCCACGGCGCGCTCCGCCATGCCCTTCGGCCTATCCCTGCGATCGTCATACCCGTGTCCCTCCCCCATCGTCCCGCGCGCGGTCATCGACGGACCAGCAGTTGGTTGGCATCGAGCCAGTGCATGAAATCTTCGAACCATCCGGTGCTGGTCGTACCGGTCTTGCCGAGCCCGAAACCGTGGCCGCCTCCCTGGTAGAGATGGAACTCGACCGGCCGCCCCGCCTTCTGCCAGGACTCGACGAGCCCGAAGCCCTTGTTCGCGAACAGTGGATCGTCCGCGGCGAGCACGGCGAACAACGGCGGCGCACCCGCTGGAACCGGAACCGCCTCCATCGATCCATAGATCGGCGCGACGAACGCCAGCCGCGTGTCCGGTGCCGCCAGCGCAGTCGCCATCGTCGTCATGGCTCCTGCCGAAAAGCCGATCATGCCGATGCGGGCCGGGTCGATCTTCCAGCCATCGGCCCGCGCCCGTACCAGCGCGACCGCAGCGCGCGCATCGGCGATCTGATCGCCGAGCCCCGCGATCGCATCCGCAGGCTTCAGTCTGCCCTGCGGTCGACCGGCGCCCGCGAACATCGCGGTCACCGCTTTCTCGAACCCGGTCATGTCGGCGGGCGTCGGCTTCAGCCGGTATTTCAGCACGAAGGCCGCGATGCCCCGGTCGGCGAGCGCCTTTGCCACACGCCAGCCCTCATTCTCCATCGACAGCATCAGGAAACCGCCGCCAGGCGCCACGATCACCGCGGCACCGGTCGCCTTGGCGGGATCGGGCAGGAACGGCGTCAGCGTCGCGGTCGTCACGTTGCGGGTCATCGCGACGCCATATTGCCGGAACCACGCCTCGGGCGCGGTCTGGTTCTCGACCGAGCCGGTCCCGAGCGGGATCGCAGTCGGCTCGGCCGGCGCCGCCATCGCCGTCATCCGCGCGTCCTGCGCCATGACCGGCGCGGCCAGTGCGAGCATGGCCGCCACCACGCCAAATCGTCCCGTCCAACGCATCGTCGTTTCCCCTTCTAGACCCGCAATCAGCCGAGCAGGATGCGCCGCGAAGCGCCTTCCGGATCGTCGACCATGCGGGAGTTGGTATCGAACACCATCGTCTGGCAGCGCTGCGGATCGCTCGGAGTCCAAGCGAGGCCGGACTGGCTCGGATTGCCGGTTCGCGCGAAATTCGCCCACGCAGTCGCCATCGTACGCGCGAGCCGTCGCGCGTCGGGCGTGTTGCCGGTACCTTGGTCGCACAGCCGCGTATTGTCGAAGCAGAAGGCCAGATCGGCCGTGTGCCACGCCCCGCGACGCCGCCGAGCTGTGGCGACTGCCACTGGAACAGGTATTGATAGACCGGCGCGGCGCGCTGAGCGTGCTTCAGCCGCACCATGTCCTGCACGCGGTTGCGGTTCTGCAGTCCCTGGACACCGTAGGCCAGCGTACGCACCGCTTTTTCAGGGTGCGCCTGCTGCATCGCCACGATCAGGTTTGCCGCCTTGGCTGCGCCGATCTGCGTGGTCAGGTCGGTGCGCCACTGCGCTTCGGACGGCGCATAGCCCCAGCGCATCCCCTCCTCGCTGGTGTTGCCGATCATCATCGGCACGTCGCGCGACACGTCCGGCGCGACCTCCGAGAACGAACGCACGTCGATCACCCTGCCGTCGAGCGTCGGGTTCCAGCCGACCCGCGGCGTGAGCGATGGCCCCATCGGACCACGCGGGCCGTTGATGTCGTTCGCGACCGTGTTGCCAGCCTCGAACAAAGGCTTCCATGCGATCCTTTGAAGCGCGCCGATATCCCTCGGACCGATGTTCAGGGCACGCAGGACTCGCCGCGAGAAATCGCGCGACTGCTCTGCGGTCGGCAGCGCGCCGCCGCCGCCCGATTGTACGGCCGCACGGTGGATCAGGCCCTTGCCGCTCGCCATGCCGAGCAATGTCGTCACCTTGGATCCGCCGCCCGACTGTCCGTAGATCATCACGGTGTCGGGATCGCCGCCGAACTGCGCGATATTCTCATGCACCCAGCACAAGGCGGCGACGCAATCGGTCATGCTGACGTTGACCGACTCCTCGTAGGCCGCCCCGCCGATCTCGGTCAGGTCGAGGAAGCCGAGCACGTTGAGCCGGTGGTTGATCGACACCTGCACCACGTCGTGATGCCGCGCCATCTGCGCGCCATCGTGTGCAGCAAGTTCGTACGACGATCCGAACGCGAACCCGCCGCCGTGGAAATACACCATTACCGGTCGCTTGCCCGACAAGGCCGGCGTCCAGACGTTCAGCTTCAGCATGTCCTCGCCGACGAAGCCGTCGGTCCATTGCTGGAGGAACGTGTGCTCGACGGCGCTGAAGTCGTGGAGCGTCTGCGGGCAGTTCGCACCATAGGACAGCGTATTGCGCGGTTCGGTCCATCGCGCCGGCGGCTTGGCGGGCAACCAGCGATTTTCCCCGCCGGTATCCGCGCCGTACGGGATGCCCTTGAAGGTAAAGACATCGTCCTGAACATAGCCGCGCACGGGACCATATTGCGTCCGGGCAGTCGCTGACTGGGGGTGGAACAGGATCCGGCGGGCCGTGGCGCTGCATACGCCGCGTCGGTTGCGGGCAGCATGAGACCCGCTCCGGTAGCGATCGATGCACGCATCGCACCACGACGATCGACGATCAGCCCGGTCATCCTCTTCTCCCAGGGACTGCTGCGGGGTCCTTGTACGGCCTTGCCGACGATCGGCGCTGCCGGACCACTCTCGCGTCCTTGTCGGAGTGATATGGTGATACCGCTATCGAGTCCAGTGATTAGCCGGACCGTGAAGTTATTCCCGAACACTGTCGACAGCGGCTAGCGCGCCCTGCTGTTAGCGCTATAGTTCTGGCAAATGCGACGCGGTTAGACGGCGCGCGAAGACTTGGGAGAGGATCTGACTATGGCGGCAAGACCCGTATTCTGCGTATTGGCGACACTGCTCGCCACCGTGTCACCCGTGATCGCTCAGACAAAGCCAGCGAGCAAAGCACCGGAGCTGACGCTGAACGCGGCCGGCTATTACGAAGCGCCCGCCGCCAACGTGCTCGTCTTCTCCAACTGGTACGATGGCCTGTTCGCCGATTCGAAAATCAGCGGCGTCGAGATCATCCAGCAGGGCGAACGGATCGCGACCAATGGCGATGTCCGCCTCTCCGCCACCCCCGGCCAATGGGATGCGATCGGTCGCCTGATAGACCGCAAGGTCGACGCGGCAACCGGCGCGATCACGGTGACGCTCGAATATCCCGACTATAAATGGCAGTACCGGGTGCGATCGGAAAAGCGCGGCGGGGCCATCGCTGTCTCGGTGATCCTCGACGAGCCGGTACCAGCCGCGCTTGCCGGCAAGGCCGGATTCAACCTGGAATTCCTCCCCAGCGCCTATTTCCATCACAGCTATATGGCGGACGACGCGACCGGCACTTTCCCGATCTATCCCGCCGACGCGATGGTCCCGACGCCGGACCGCAACGCCGCAAGCGGTCGTGCCGAAGGGCCCGGCGCCGAGCCGACCGCGATCGCCAAGGGCAGTCGCTTCGTGCTCGCGCCCGAGGATCCGGCACGCCGCGTGACGATCCGGTCCACCGCCGAAGTGCAGCTGTTCGACGGTCGCAATCAAGCGCAGAACGGCTGGTTCGTGCTCCGATCGCTGCTGCCCGCCGGACGCACCGGCACGGTCCTCGAATGGACGATCCAGCCGAACAGCGTTCCCGGCTGGCTGCGTCCTCCGGTGATCGCGCATTCGCAGCTCGGCTACGCACCGGATGCGCGGAAGGTCGCGACGATCGAACTCGACCGCAACGATCGTCGAACGCTGCCCGCGCGCCTGCTCCGCGTCGGTGCGGACGGCAGCATGACGCCGATCCGCACCGCGCCGGCCAAGCGCTGGGGCGAGTATTTGCGCTATACCTATCTGCAGCTCGATTTCAGCGCGGTCCGGCAGCCCGGCACCTATGTGCTCGAATATGGAGCGACCCGCACCGCGCCGTTCCGGATCGCCGCCGATGCCTATGCGGGCGCGTGGCATCCGACGCTCGACGTCTATTTTCCGGTTGCGATGGACCACATGTTCGTCAACGAAGGCTACCGGGTCTGGCACGGCGACGCACACCGCGACGATGCGCGCCAGGCACCCGTGAACCATGAGCATATCGATCTCTACGCGCAGGGGCCGACCACCGACACGAAGTTCAAGCCGGGCGAACACATACCGGGCCTAGCGGTCGGCGGATGGTTCGACGCGGGCGACTACGACATCCGCACCCAGTCGCAATATCAGGTGATCCGGTCACTGGTCGACAGCTGGGAACGCTGGCATCCGACGCGCGACACCACCGCGATCGACTGGACGCGGCGCAAGACCGAGATGCACGTTCCCGATGGCACGCCCGATCTCGTCCAGCAGATCCGCCACGGCACGCTGCAACTGATCGCGCAGTTCGATGCGGTCGGCCATGCGATCCACGGCATCGTCGAGCCCGACGTCGCGCAATATACCCATCTCGGCGACGCATCGACGAAGACCGACGGGCTGGTCTACGATCCGACGCTGAAGCTCGGCGAGGAAAAGGGCGGACGCAGCGGTACGCCCGACGATCGCTGGGCGTTCACGACCAAGGCGTCCGCGCTCAACTATGGATCGATCGCGGGACTTGCCGCGGCCTCGCGCGCGCTGGCCGACGTCAACCCTGCCCTGTCGAAAAAGGCGCTCGATATCGCGACGCGGACCTGGGCCGAGGAACAGTCGCACGCGCCCGATCTGTACCAGCACGGCAACACGACCGGTGGGCCGCTGGAGGCCGAGCAATTCTCCGCCGCCGTCGAACTGCTGCGGTCCACCCGCGACCCGCGCTATGCCGCCGCCGTCCAGTCGCTATGGCCCGCAATGGAGAAGCGCTTCGCCTTCACGCTGCGGGATGCCGTGGCCGCGATCCCGTTCATGCCGCCCGCCTACCGCGACGGCATGGTCCCGGCGGTCCGCGCCTATGCGGCTTCAACGGCTGCGGCGGCGAAGGCCAACCCGTTCGGCGTGCCGATCACCACCGGCGGCTGGGCGGGCAGCGGCACCGTGCTGGGAACCGCGCTCAACGCCTATGCGCTGCACACGGCGTTTCCGGAGATCATGCCCGCCGACGCGGTGTTCCGCGGTCTGGAATTCCTGGTGGGGCATCACCCCGCGTCCGACCTATCGTTCGTATCGGGCGTCGGCACCGTGTCGAAGGAGGTCGCGTACGGCAACAACCGCGCGGACTTCTCGTTCATCGCCGGCGGCGTCGTGCCGGGCGTGCTGATCGTCAAGCCGGACCTGCCCGAGAACCACGAGGATTGGCCGTTCTTCTGGGGTGAGAACGAATACGTCATTCCCGAGGGCGCGATGTGGATCGAACTCGCGCTCGCCGCGCAGGATCTCGCCAATCGCTCCGCCAGCGCAAAGCCGACCGCAACCGTGCGCGCGGGCGCCGTTCGATGAGGACCATCATGAAACTTCACACGCTTGCCCTGTTGCTCTCGGGTGCCGCCCTCGCACCGCCCGCCGCGGCCAGCGATGCGCCGCGGTTCAGCCGCTTCAGCTATGACGGCCACGCCCAGGAGAAGGTGACCGTCGGGCCGAACCAGTACCGCAACCCGATCCTGTCCGGCTATTATCCCGATCCTTCGGTGACGCGGGTCGGCGACGATTATTACCTCGTCCTGTCGTCGTTCGCGCATTATCCAGGCCTGCCGATCTTCCGGTCGAAGGACCTGGTGAACTGGACGCAGATCGGCAATGCGATCGACCGGCCCGAACAGCTCGACTTCACCGGCATGCGGACGTCTCAGGCGGTGTTCGCACCCGACATCTCGTATCACGACGGGGTGTTCTACATCGTCAACACCTGCGT
This sequence comes from Sphingomonas sp. AC411, assembly GCF_979253035.1. NCBI lineage: Bacteria > Pseudomonadati > Pseudomonadota > Alphaproteobacteria > Sphingomonadales > Sphingomonadaceae > Sphingomonas > Sphingomonas sp. AC411. The sequence continues at coordinate 1,372,916 of NZ_CEEDAQ010000001.1, forward strand.
CGAGTGCAAAGGCAATTTCGTCATCACGGCGAAGGACCCGGCGGGGCCGTGGTCCAACCCGATCTGGCTACCCTTCGAAGGCATCGACCCGTCGATCTATTGGGAAGGCGACAAGGCCTATATCGTCAACAACCGCGCGCCCGCCGAGCCGCCGCGCTATGACGGCCACCGGGCGATCTGGATTCAGGAATATGACTGGCGTGCAGGTAAGATGGTCGGCGACAGCACGCAACTGATCAACGGCGGCGTCGACATTTCCAAGAAGCCGGTCTGGATCGAGGGCCCGCACATCTTCCGCAAGGACGGCTATTATTACCTGACCGCGGCGGAGGGCGGCACCAGCGTCAACCATTCGCAGGTCGTGCTGCGATCCAAGTCCCTGCGCGGGCCGTTCGTGCCGTACGCCGACAATCCGATCCTGACGCAGCGCGATCTCGACCCTGCCCGCCCGAATCCGATCACCTCGGCGGGCCACGCCACGCTGGTGCAGACGCAGCGTGGCGACTGGTATGCGACCTTCCTGGGCGTCCGTCCGTACGAGGGCGACTATTACAATATCGGCCGCGAGACGTTCCTCCTGCCGGTAACGTGGAAAGACGGATGGCCGATCATCCTGCCCAAGGGACAACCGATACCGTTCGTCGGGACGAAGCCGCGGCTGCCCATGAGCGCGCCTGGCCCGATACCGACCAGCGGCGACTTCGGTTATGTCGACGACTTCGACGGCAGCACGCTGGGGATGCAGTGGGTCGGCGTACGAACGCCGAAGACGCCGTTCTACCGGCTCGATCGCGGCGACCTCGTGCTCGGTCACGGCACCTCGATCGGCGACCTGAAGGGTGTTCCTGCGTTCGTGGGGCGGCGCCAGCAGCATCACGTCGCAACCATCTCCACGACGCTGCAATTCTCGCCCGACACCGACGGCGACCGCGCAGGCCTCGTCGCGATGCAAAGCGACCTGAACTACCTCTTCTTCGGCACGACGCGGATCGCGGGCAAGCCGGTGGTGGCACTCTACGCCAGCGACAAGGGGACGGAGCGGATGATCGCTTCCGCGCCTGCAACCAAAGGGCCGGTCACGCTGACGATCCGCGCCGACAAGGATCGCATGGCCTTCGACTACCAGACTGCCGTCGGAAAAAGCACGCTGGCCGAGAACGTCGACGTCCGGTTCCTGAGTACGAAGGCGGCGGGCGGGTTCGTCGGTACGGTGGTCGGTCCCTACGCCTGGTATCGCTGAGGAACCTCCCGGCTCCGGGAAATAGATCGAGATTGGTCGCACTATAAAGGCTTCTTAACGAAATTCCGCTCTTTGGAGGCAAGCCGGCGATCGCGCCGGCTGCGGGAGTATTTCATGAAGATCGTTGCGTCGGCAGCTGCCGTTATGGTGGCTTGTATTTCTACGTCTGCCTTTGCCCAGGACATCGTACCATCGTTCGACGGCCCCCGGATCGAACTTCGGGCCGGTTGGGATCATCCGGATGTTCGCGTCACTTTGTCCGATGGCGTCGACAGCATCAGCCGAAGCGCGGGCAAGAGCGGCGTGACCTATGGCGGAGAGATCGGCTACGACGCCCGCACGAACGGCAATTTGGTGATCGGCGCCTATGCGGGCATCGATGGCTCCACGACCAAGGCCTGCGGCGAACTTTACGGTGAAGATCGTCTGTGCGTCCGCGCCGGCCGCAACATCACCGCCGGTGCCCGCATCGGTACCGTCGTCGGTGATTCGTTTCTGCTGTACGGCAAGGGTGGCTATTCGAACGGCCGTGTTTCGGTCGACTATCGGGACTATGAACTGATCCTCGCCGACCAGAACGAACATCGCAACTTCGACGGTTTCCATGTCGGCGGCGGCGTCGAGGCGGCGATCACCGGCGGCGTCTATGGACGTCTGGAGTATATCTACACCAAATACGGTCGCGTATCGGCGGCACTCGACGGTGCGACCGCCAGCCTGAAGCCGACCCGGCATCAGGTGGCCTATGCGATGGGCGTCCGCTTCTGATCCGAACGCTGAAGCCCACTCCGCCCGGACGATCCGGGCGGGGCCGCTTCGGGCGGTACAGTAACGCCGGTTCGCCAGCGAGTACCGCTCGGGCTTGGTCAGCGCGCGAGCCAGTCCGTGATGCCGGCCTGGCTACGGAAGTTGTCGACGCAGCGGGCTTCGACCGTCGGATAGCGGGCGCGCATCATGTCGGCAAGCGCGGTGCCCGGACCGAGTTCGAGTACCTGGTCGACACCGCGCTCGACCAGCGCTTCTAGTACCGCGGCCCAGTCGATGGTCGTGGCGACCTGCTCCGCCAGCCCCGCAACGCCGCTTGCACCGCGCACGATCGAGGCGTCAGCCGCGCCGATCAAGGTTCGTCCGCGGGTCGGCCGGGCGGGTTCACCGCCGTCGAGCTGCTTGCGAAACACCGCGACGGCCGCCGCGAGGCGCGGGGTATGCGAGGCGACATGCACGGCGATCGGTCTTGCCGCCACCGCTCCTTCTCCCAGTGCGGCTGCACAACATCGCTCGACCTGCCGATGCTCACCGCCGATGACGAACATAAGGTCCGGGTTGATGATCGCGATCGCACAGTCGAACCGGGTCACCAGCGCTTGAACATGCTCGCGTGCCAGCCCGCGAACGAAGCCCAGCCCGTCGTCCGCCCCGCTCGCCGCATCCATCGCCTCGGCGCGAACCGCCGTCAGTCGCAGGGTGTGCTCGGAAGACCAGATCCCGGCGACTCCCATGCGGTCATCTCGCCGACGCTATACCCAGCGATGACGAACGGCGCCGTCGGCGCCACGCAGGCAGCCGCAATGAGGCCGCGGGTCACGCAGAGGATTTGGCTCGTCCGGTTTGCGAACAGCGCGGAGTCGGGGGCATGGCTTAGCAGGGTCCGGATGTCCTGACCCAGCAGCGTGCTGGCCTCCGCCAGAATCGACGCCGCACGCGGATCGTCTGCGAACAGATCGAGCATCGCCCGATCCTGCCGCCCCTGTCCCGAGCAGAGCAGAGCGAGAGTCACGCCCCGCGCGCTTCGACGAATAGTGCCATCGCGAGCAGGTCGGCACACCCGCCAGGGCTGAGCCGCCGTGCCGTGAAGGCCTGGTGCATCGCCACCGCCCGCGCACGCCAGTCGGGGATCGCGACGCTGCCCGAGGCGAGGAACGCGCGGGCATGGGACTCCGCGAACGCCAGCCCTTCCGTGCCACCCCGATAAAGCAGGTTGGTGTCCCCCACCCCGACGATCAGCGCCATCAGCGCATGGACGCGGCGAGCCTCGCCGTTCGCGGTCAGCAGTCGCGCTTCGGCGAGAGCGGGCAACGCGATATCGTACAGGGACGCAAACCCGGTCGCCGCCTCGGCGCGCGCGCCGCCGGTGGCATGGCGGCGCGCGACGGTGCTGCCGTGGCTGTGCAGCGCCACCGGCCCGCGGCAAATCTCGGCGCCCCAGCGGTGCGCGACGATCTCCCCAACGTGCCGGAAGCGCGATACGCGGCGCGAAACCCCGCGGCTGCACAGAGCAATCCCATCCCGAAGATCGCGCCGCGGTGCGTGTTGACGCCACCGGTCACCGCCATCATGGCGACCTCCGCCTCGACCCCGATCGCGCGGAGCCGATCCATGCCCGCGCCGGCCGCGCCTGCATCGGCCAGCCTTGCGAAGAACGGTTCGAGCGTCTCGGCGCTGCGGTTCATCATCGCCGCGTCCATGTCGTCATGCGCGCCGGTATCGACCGGGCTGACGAGGCCGGGCTTGGGGTAGGTGGCGATTTCCAGCTTGAGGCAGTCGGTCGCGATCCGGGCGATGCCGTCACAGTCGATCGCCGTTGCCGGGCGGGCCAGCGCGGTCATGCGAACATCTCGGTGCGCGCGATCATGCGGTTGCCGTCCGCGGCCTTCACCAGCATCTCGGGCGCATCCGACGCGAACTCGCGCCATTGCACCGCGAGCCCGGTGGGCGTCACGATTTCGCCGTCCAGCCGCACCGGCGCCCCCGCGTCGATCCGCGCCAGTGCAGCAACCAGCCGCGCAGCGGCGTCGGCGGTCGAGACGTGCCAGACGAGATCCAGATCGGACGTTTCAGACAGATACGGCAAGCCGGTCAGATGCGCCCACGCCAGGCTGCCGAAGCACCGCGTCTCGGATCCAGCGCGATGAACGCGGCGATCGTTTCCTGCCACGCGATGGGGGCGCCCCGCACCGTGTCCGCGAGCAAGGGCGGCGGCACGTCGGACAGGATTGCCTCCGGCGGTACGGCAAAGGCCAGACGTTGCTTGCCGACCGATGGCGGCAGCGGCAGGCCGAGCGGCACCAGTCCCGCTGCATCGTCACATACCGGGCGACGCGCGATCAGCGGACGTCTCGCTGCGACCCAATCTGCCACGATCGGCATCGCCTGAAGCGTCGGATAGGTGGCTAGTATCTTGCCCCAGCGCGCCGGGTCGAGATAGACCAGCCGGTGCCGCTCTAACATTACGCCTGCGCCGCCGCCGCGACTTCACCGGCGATACGCGCGGATTTTGGTCGTCCGCCTCGCTTCTCCCCGCGCGGCGCGATCGTCACCGTCGCGCGGACATGCCAGCAACGCCTGCAACTGGTTCGCAAGACTGTCGTCCGCATCCCAGACTGCCGCGATGCCACCAACGCTGACGAGATTGTCGAGGCCGGGTGCGAAGACCGGCGTGGTCTTCGCCTTCGCTTCCAGCACATCGATCGGCAGTTTCGTCACGCGCGCCATCGAGGCGAGGTCCATCACCTCGGGATGCGCGCCGGGCAGTGCGACCAGAGTCCCGCAGGCGAGCGCGGTGGCGATGAACGCGCCTGCCGCGCTACCGCCATAGAGCAGCCCGATCGTGCGGTGGCCACGCGCTTCCGCCACCAGCAGCGACTTGGCGAGGTGCGCGAGATATTCGCTGAGCCCGAGCAATTCGTCGCGGCGGCTCATCCGCTGGCTCGCGCTGTCGACGAGGAACAGGATCGGCGCGGCATCGTCGTTCCGGACGATCTCCAGCACCGCAGCGGACAGTCGGATCGCCTGGTCGATCCCGATCGGCGCGCGCGCGGTGGCGCCGACGACGTGGACCACCGCGCCACCGGGCAATGTCCCTTCGCCGAACAACAGATCATCCTCCGCAGCCACCGAATGACCGGCGGGAAACAGCGAGGCGAGGATCTCAGCGGGCGTCATCGGCGCTCTCCCGATACTGGGCGGCAAGGGTGGCGAAGGCGGCGGCAGGCATATCGGGGATCGCCTTCGGATCGTCGATCCCGAGCGCGCGCCAGATGTCGATCGCGTCAGCTGCATCCCCAAACCGCGCGATCCGCCGTTCGAGCCGTGCCTGCTCGGCCGCCAAAGTATCTAGATCGAGACAGGGTCGTTCCCCCCACCCGTTCGTGTCGAGCGAAGTCGAAGCACCGTCGATCGAGCCAAGCGCTTCGACTTCGCTCAGCGCGAACGGGTGGGGCGAGGCGCTCCGATCGGACAGAGGTCGAGCCGACCCAGCCAGCGACGCGCGCGCCGCGCCGCGGAATGCCGCCGCGTCGTCTTCGACGAACACGTCCGCGCCGCCGATCAAAGTCCGATGCTTGCCACCCATCGTCCGCCAGACCAGCGCGCGATCGCGTGAGTCGAACTCTTCCACGCCCATGTTGGTCTCGATCACCTCGGGCCCGGTCACGCTGATGCGGCCCTGTTCGGACACGATCAGCGTCGAGCAGCACCCCGCGATCAACCCGCCGCCGCCGTAACAGCCGGCGCGCCCGCCGATCAGACCGACCACCCGCACGCCCGCCATCCGCGCTTCGGCGACCGCGCGCATGATCTCGGCGATCGCGATCTCGCCGGCGTTGGCCTCCTGCAAGCGCACGCCGCCGGTGTCGAACGCGATCACCACGTCGCGCCCGAGCGCCTTGGCCGCGCGCAACAATCCGGTCAGCTTGGCGCCGTGCACCTCGCCGAATGCACCGCCCATGAAGCGGCCCTCCTGCGCCGCAACTAGGATCGGCGCGCCGTCGAGCGTCGCGCTGCCGACCACGATCCCGTCGTCGAACTGCGCGGGCAGGTCGAAGATGCCCAGGTGCGGGCTCGTCTCGCGCTGTTCCGGCCCGACGAACTCCGCAAAGCTGCCGGTATCGACCAGCGCCGCGATCCGTTCGCGTGCGCTGGCCTCGTACCAGCTCTGCCGAAAATTGCTCATGCCTCGGGCTCCTCGATCATGCGGACGCCCTGGGCGAGCCGCAGCGACACGGTGTCAGGTCGCGCGCCGCCGTCGTTGATCGCGATCCGCAAGCCGCCGGCCGCACGACGCCCAACGAAATCGGCGACCACCGCGTCCCACAGATCGCGAAAACCGTGCGCCGCGGTGCTGATCTCGATCGCGCACCGATCGGGTGCATCGCCGCGCTCGACCAGCACCTCGAGATTGCCCGACGCGACGACGCCGACCAGCGCCATTTTTCGCGTGCCGCCTGCCGGGGTCGGCGCGGCGATATCGAAGTGGAGAATTTCCATGTGCGCGTCTCCTACCAGTTCCGGAACCGGCTCGGCGGCCGGTAGAGCCCGCCCGAGGCGAGCATGAGATCCTTGATCGATCGTGCGGCGAGCATGTTCCGGTTCGCGTCGAGCGGATCGATGCCGAGATCCTCGGGCCGCTGGATGATCTTTCGCGCACGCAAGCGCTCTACCATCGCTTTATCTCGCCCACGCCCGATCTCGGTGAAGCCCGCCACGCCGCGGATCGCCTGCTCGCGCTCGTCGGCGGTGCGACACAGCAACAGGTTGGCGATGCCCTCCTCGGTGACGATGTGCGTGGTGTCGTCGGCATAGACCATGATCGGCGCCAGATCGAGATCGAGCTTTTCCGCGAGCTCGAGCGCGCCGAGCTTCTCGACGAACAACGGCGCATTGCTCTCGCCGAACGTCTCGCCGATCTGCACCACGAGTTTCCGTCCACGCCTCAAGGGTGCCGCGGTATCCGGATCGGCCTCCGCCCCTGCCTGGAGCCAAGGCGCGCTCGGATGTCGCCGACCCCGCGCGTCCGACCCCATGTTGGGCGCGCCGCCAAAGCCCGCGATCCGGTTCGCGGTGATCGTCGAGCTATGCCCGGCAAGGTCGATCTGAAGCGTAGAGCCGATGAACATGTCGCACGCATACAGCCCCGCGGTCTGGCTGAAGGCGCGGTTCGAGCGGAGCGATCCGTCGGGGCCGGTGAAGAAGATGTCGGGCCGCGCGGCGAGGTAATCCTCCATGCCGACTTCCGACCCGAAGCAATGCACCTGCTCGACCCAGCCCGCCTCGATCGCCGGGATCAGCGTCGGATGCGGGTTGAGCGCCCAGTGCGTGCAGATCTTGCCCTTCAGCCCGAGCTTTTCGCCATAGGTCGGCAACAACAGCTCGATCGCCGCGGTGTTGAAGCCGATGCCGTGGTTCAGCCGGCGCACGCCATACGGTTGATACAGGCCCTTGATCGCCATCATCGCGGTCAGGATCTGCGTCTCGGTCATCGCCGCCGGATCGCGCGTGAACAGCGGCTCGACATAGAAGGGCTTGCCTGCGTCGAGCACGAAATGGACCTGATCGCCGGGGATGTCGACGCGCGGCAACGTGTCGACGATCGACCCGACCTGCGCGATTACCAGCCCGCTGCCGAAGCTGGTCGCCTCGACTACGGTCGGCGTGTCCTCGGTATTGGGGCCGGTATAGAGATTGCCGTGGCGATCCGCGCTGACCGCGGCGATCAGCGCGACCTGTGGCGTCAGATCGACGAAATACCGCGCGAACAGTTCGAGATAGGTGTGGATCGCGCCCAACTCGATCTGGCCGCCGAACAGCATCTTCGCGATCCGGGCCGATTGCGGGCCCGAATAGGAGAAGTCGAGCCGCTTCGCGATGCCGCTGTCGAACACGTCGAGATGCTCGGGCAGCACCACGCCCGATTGGACCATGTGCAGGTCGTGGATCCGCGCCGGATCCATCGCCGCCAGCCCCTTGGCCAGCACATCCGCCTGTTTCTGGTTGTCGCCCTCCAGACAGACGCGGTCGCCGGGCCGCAGCACCGCCTCGAGGAAATCGACCAGCGTTTCGGGATCGACCAGCTTGCCGGTGGCGAAGCTCGCCCCGGCCGCGATCCGCGCCTCGCGCAAAGCCTTTCGCGTATTCCACTGCCGCACGCATCGTCTCCTGACGCTCATTCTACGCTCTTTGTATTCTCTATTGCTCCAAACGCAACCCTGTGCATACTTAAACAGGTATAAGACGATAGATAGAATACAGTGAGAGGATACGCCATGAGCCAGTCCCTACCCGTCCCCGCTCCCATTCCAGGACGCGACGCATGATCGCCGGAGTCGCGCTGCTCGCGATCTGCACGTTGATCGGGCAATTGCTCGGCGAAGGCCTCGGCGCGCTGCTCGGCGTGAAGGCGAACGTCGGCGGGGTCGGTATCGCGATGATCCTGCTGATCGCCGCGCGGATGTGGCTGAAGTCGCGCGGCCGTTATGTCGAGGGCGTCTCGCGCGGGATCGGCTTCTGGGGGCGCTGTATATCCCGATCGTCGTCGCGATGGCGGCCCAACAGGACGTCGTCGCCGCAGTCGAGGGCGGGCCGGTTGTGCTGATCGCCGGCGTAGGCGCGCTGCTGGTATGTTTCAGCGCGGTCGCACTCATCAGCCGCCTGTCGGGTACGCCCGAGACGATGGACGAGATCGAGGCGCGCGAAGCCCGCGAGGCCGAAGCCGCGCTGGCCCCTCCCCTGCAACCCAGCACTGAGGCGCACCGACATGGAAATGATCACCAAGGTGCTGACCGCCAACGCGCTGCTCACCGCGTTCGCGGTCGTTGGCATCGTCATGTGGCTGTCGAACATGCTGTCTGCCAAGCTGACGATGGGCCGAGTCCATGGTTCGGCGATCGCGATCCTGATCGGTCTCGCGCTCGCCTTCTGGGGGATCGCGACCGGAAGGCACAAGGGGCTGGCCGATTTGCCGATGCTCGCGGGGATCGGCCTGATGGGTGGCGCGATGCTGCGCGACTTCGCGATCGTCGCCACCGCCTGTGAGGTCGATGTCGAACAGGCGAAGAAGGCGGGCTGATCGGCGTCGTCGCGCTGCTGCTCGGCACGGTGTTGCCATTCATCGTCGGCGCGCTGGTGGCGGCGTCGTTCGGCTATACCGACGCGGTGTCGATGACCACGATCGGCGCGGGTGCGGTCACCTATATCGTCGGGCCCGTGACGGGTGCGGCGATCGGCGCGAGTTCGCCGGTCATCGCGCTGTCGATCGCGACCGGCGTGTTCAAGGCGGTGATGGTGATGGTCGGTACTCCCCTGGTCGCCGGGGTGATCGGCCTCAACAATCCGCGCAGCGCGATGGTGTTCGGCGGGCTGATGGGCACGGTCAGCGGCGTGTCGGGCGGGCTCGCCGCCACCGATCGACGGCTTGTCCCCTATGGCGCCTTGACCGCGACCTTCCATACCGGGCTAGGCTGTCTGGTGGCGCCGTCGATCCTGTACCTGATCGTCCGCGCGATCGTGGGGGCTGAAGAACCGTGGGCGTTATCGACATCGAAGACACCGGGCTGTTGTCGGATCGGATCCGCAACGCGCTGACCGACGCGATCTCGTCGGGTGAACTGGCGCCCGGCACGATGCTCGACGAACAGCAACTGGCCGATCGGTACGGGGCCTCGCGCACGCCGGTCCGCGAGGCGCTGCGGCAGTTGGCCACCAGCGGCATGGTCGAGGTCCGCCCGCGCCGCGGCGTCATCGTCCGCCACGTCACCGCCGAGGAGGTGATGGACATGTTCGAGACGATGGCCGAGATCGAGGCGGTGTGCGTCCGTCTCGCCACCTACCGCATCACGCCGCTCGAACGCAGCCGGCTGCTCCGCATCCACGAGGCGAGCGAGTCCGCGGTCGAGGCGGGCGACGTCGATGCGTATGATGCGCTCAACCGCGAGTTCCACGAGGCGATCTACCGCGCCGCGCACAACGACTTCCTCGCCGACCAGGCGATCGCGGTCCGCACGCGTCTCAACGCGTTCCGCCGCATGCAACTCCGCCAGGACCAGCGCCTCGCCAGTTCGCGCGCCGAACACGATGCGGTGATGCGCGCGATCGCCGAAGGCGACGGCGACACCGCCGCCCGCCGTATGCGCGCGCACATGCTCAACGCCGCGAGCGCGCTCGACAGCTATATCGCGCACCAAGACGCGGCGCTGACCATTCTAAAGAAGGACTGAACAGCTATTTGGTCTCGGCGTTAGCTTGCCAACTGCTCGGTCAGTCCCGGCCATGCCCATACGCCAGACCCAGCTCCAACCCGCGCAGTTCGGCGAGCCCCCGCAGACGCCCGATCAACGAATAACCCGGGTTGGTGCGCTTCGTCAGATCGTCGGCCATCTGGTGACCGTGATCCGGGCGCATCGGCAGCGAACGACCGGTCCGCGCCTGCACGGTGGCCAGTTCGGTCAAGATCGCCGGCATGTTCGCATCACCTTGCAGATGCGCTGCTTCGTGAAACGCGCCGTCGGGCTCGCGCTGCACCGATCGCAGATGCACGAAGCCGATCCTGTCGCCCAGCCGCCGAACCATGCCGGGCAAGTCATTGTCGGCGCGAGCACCGAACGAGCCGCTGCAGAAGCACAGGCCATTGGCTGCCGACGGTACCGCTTCGAACAGCGCGCGCACATCGGCTTCGGTGCTGACCACGCGCGGCAGGCCGAAGATCGGGAACGGCGGATCGTCGGGATGCACCACCAGCCGGATACCCTCGGCCTCGGCAACGGGACAGACCGCCTCGAGGAAGGCGACATGATTGGCGCGCAACTGCGCTGCATCGATGTCGGCATATGTTTCGATCTGTTCGAGCAATTGCGGCGAACTGAAGCTTCTTCGCTGCCCGGCAGGCCTGCGATGATCGTCCGCTCCAGCGTCGTACGCGCCTCGTCGTCCATCGCCGCAAACCGCTCGGCGGCGATCGCAACGACCTGCGGCGCATAATCGCGTTCGGCATGGGGACGGCGCAGGATGTGGACGTCGTAGGCAGCCAGTGCGTGCAGTTCGAACCGAAGCGCGCGGGCGCCGTCGGGCAAGGTCCAGGCCAGGTCGGTCCGCGTCCAGTCGAGCAGCGGCATGAAATTGTACGTCACCACATCGATGCCCTGCGCCGCGAGATTTCGCAGGCTGGCGACATACGCCTCGATCAGCCGCGCCCAGTCGCCCGAGCGCGTCTTCAATGCCTCGGCTACGGGAAGGCTCTCGACGACCTTCCACTCCAGGCCCGCGTCTTCGATGACGGCCTTGCGCGCGGCGATCAGGTCGGCGGTCCATACGTCGCCATTGGCAACCTCATGCAGCGCAGTGACGATCCCGGTGGCACCGGCCTGGCGGATCGCATGGAGGGGCACCGGATCGTTCGGGCCAAACCATCGCATGGTCTGGGTCATCATCATCTGTTCGGTGTCCTCGTCCTGTTCAATGCCGCGTCTGGACGCGGAACCAGTAAAAATGTCGATAGCAGCCGCCAAATTGGTCTGACAACTTCTTAAGTTCGGCAGCGCGACGCAGCGTCAGGCGTGCGCACTGCCGCCATATCGCTGACGGGTGGTCGCAAGGGCACGCCGAGCCTCCTCCATTGCCATCTCCTCGGTCCTGAAAAGGAGATGATCCATCACCGACGTCAGATGCGCCCGCATCGCCGCACGTGCTCCCGCCGCGTCGCGCGCACGCAACGCATCGACGATCGCAGCGTGTTCGGCCACGACCGGACGAACCTTGGCATCGCGCGCCTTCGCATGGAGGAGCGCGCATTCGGGCGATGTCGAACGCAGATGCCATAGATCCTCGATCGTCCTGACGACACCCGCATTCCGGGTCGCCTTCGCGATCGCCATGTGAAAATCGCGATCGGCGACCTCGGTGACCTCGACGAGCAAATTCTCGGTGGTCATCGCCTCGACAAGAGCATCCAGGTGATCCACCTCGGCGTCGGTGATCTGCACCGCCGCCAGCGCCGCAGCTTCGCCCTCGAACATGATGCGCGCTTCGGTCAGTTCGAACGCGGTGATCGCGAAACCCGGCTCCTCACCCTGCCCCGGCAAGCGACAAACATACGCGCCCGAGCCGACACGGACTTCGATGAAACCCTGTACCTCCAGCGCGATAAGGGCCTCGCGCACCGCCGGCCGACTGGCGCCATAGTCGATCGCGAGTTCGCGCTCCGCCGGAAGCCGATCGCCGATCGCATAGGTGCCCGCGGCCAGTTCCTCGAACAGCCGACGCGCCAACCGCTGGTAGAGACGATCCTTCGCCGGAGCTTCGTACTTTCCAACACCGAACAACGCGTTGTGGGATTCGGGATTTACCACTGAACTTACCAATCTGATGCCTGACGGCGATCGTACAACGCCACCGGGTCGAGTGGAACGGTCACGTTTGAATAATCGATATGCCGCGGCATCATTCGATCCCGACCACCGCGATCGACTTTGCGGGCATGTCGAAGACGATCCGCCCTGCCTCGACGCGGCCCGAGAACGACACCGGCTTGACCGCGTCCGACGCGTCGAAGCGGTTGTGGCTGTCGATCTGGGGGCGGTCAGTAGCCGGCCCTCGCCGCGCCGGTCAGGTTGGTGCGGACGCGCACGGTGGTATCGGGGCTGACGTTGACCAGCGCGAGGTACAGCTTGCCGTCCCGCCCCCGCGCCGCCGATGCGTCGATCGTCGGCATACTCGCCTTGCCCCGCGTGTAGACCGGCCCCGCGACCAGCGCCGGGAACGGCGTCGCGTCCATGAACGGCTGGTACATGTCGAAGACGTGATAGGTCGGCGTCAGCAGCATCTTCTGCTTGTCGGTCAGGATCATCGCCTGCAGCACGTTCACCATCTGCGCGATGTTGGCCATCCGCACGCGGGCGGTATGTCGGTGGAAGATGTCGAGCGTGAGCGCCGCGACCATCGCATCGCGTAACGAGTTCTGCTGGTAATGCGCGCCCTCGGGAGCCTCGGGCGGCTGGAGATACCAACTGCCCCACTCGTCGACGAAGAGCGCGATCTTCCGCTCGGGATCGGTGCGGTCCATGATCGCCTCAGTCCGCGATACGAGCGGCTCCATCCGCAGCGCGAGCGCGAGTTCGTTCGCCCAGCCGTCCTCGTCGAAGCCGACCGCGGGGCCCTTCGCGCCGTCGGGCATCGCGTAGTAATGGAAGCTGAGTGCCTGCGTCGCGCCCATGTGCGCCATCATCGCGGTGGTAAACGCCTCGAAGTCGCCGCCGCCCTGGACGCTGGCACCGCTCGCCACCTTGACCATCGGATAGCCGCTCGGCGCGCGCGCAAAGATCGCGTAGCGGGCGTTGACGTCGGCCGCGTAATCGGGCCGCATATCCCCGCCACAGCCCCAGGTCTCGTTGCCGATGCCGAAGAACGGCACACGCCACGCCTTGTCGCGGCCGTTGGACTTGCGCTGTTGCACCAGCGTTGATTCCGGCTGGTCGGACGTCATGTATTCGATCCACTGCGCCATATCGCGCGGCGTCATCGATCCGACATTGCCGGAGACGTAAGCGTCCGCGCCGATCAGTTCGGCGAAGTCGAGAAACTCGTGCGTGCCGAACTGGTTGGTGTCGATCGTGTTCGGCCAGTTCATCGTCACGCGGGTCGGCCGCTTCGCGCGCGGGCCGACCCCATCGCGCCAGTCGTAGATCTCGCTGAAGCAGCCGCCGGGCCAGCGGATCACGGGGACATGGATATGCCGCAACGCCTCGACCACGTCGCGTCGATAGCCTCGGATGTTCGGGATCGTGCTCTTCTCGCCGACCCAGATGCCTTCGTAGATGCCCTGCCCGAGATGCTCGGCGAACTGGCCGTAGATGTGTCTGGCGATGACCGGACCGGGCGCCTTTAGATTGACGATCACGTCGGCGGAAACGGGCGCGACCTGCTGTCCGGCCGCGCGATCGTTCTGCGAGGGCAATGCCAGCGCGACCAGGACGCCGACAAGCGCCAGACATGCGCGCATCATGAGCGGACGACCGTCCAGGGGGAAACGGGCTGGCCGGGCTTGGCCGGGCGCGCGGCGATCATTGGCGGTCCGTAATAGGATGTCTTGGGCTCCTCGTTCGAGATCGCGATCGTCTGTAAGACCATTGTCGGATCGATCATGCCGATGGTCAGCGTGTGTCGGCCGGGCTGCTCGGCGGTGATCGTGAACTGCATCGTCCGCGCGTTGTCGGCCGTGTTGATCGCGTGCTTGGCGCCCAGGAAATCCTGTGCTGCACCATCTTCCGGCGTAAAGACCGTACCGATCTCGGGCCGCTGATTATCGAGCCATACCGCCACGCTCAGCTTCCGTCCGGGGATAACCTCCAGCGTCGGGCCGGTGACCAGATCGACGCGGTACTTGCCCGCTGCTGCCAGGAAGATGGGATATTCCAGACGCGGTGCGCGCGTTGGATCCGGAAAGGATGGCGCATCCACCGGGAAGATCGACATCGCCCCTTCGACCCGGCCGAAATCGGGGATCGTGTCCCACTGCGCGCCGCCGACCTGGACCGATCGCACAAAGCCGGTGACCGGCACCCCGAATGCACCGGCAAGCCCGCCGAACGCACCGCGCGCATCCTTCTCCTGCTGCGGCGTGGCGCGAACCGCATCCAGCCGCACGGTGATCGTCGTGTCGCCCTTGACCGCGATCGTCGCCTTTGTTTTGCCTACCGGTGCCTTTGCCCAGTCGACATCGATCCAGAACCGCTTGTCACGCGGCGATGCGCTGAACGCCTTGCCTTCGCGGATCGTCACCCAGGGCTGGTCCGCGGTGACCGTGACCGGCGCTTCGGCCAGCCCGCGCGGGAACACGTCGAGGTAAGTCGGCAGCCGTGTGATGCTGTCGAGCGTCGGCAGGGCCGGGGGCAGATAATAGCCCGGCCACCCGCGGCTGTCCCCGTCGACGCTGACGCCGAAGCCGGTCACGCCATCGAGATCGAGATCGGCGACCGCGGGCATGATGTCGGCCTCAGGCGGATACCAGTCGAAATAGCCGATGTGCGTCTGGTCCATCATGTGGTTCCATTTACCGCCCGCCATGACGTGGTTGTACGTGTCGCGGAGTTCGTGGTCGTATTTGAAACGCCGCCGGACCTCGTCCGCCTCGGCCCTGGTGCTCGCGCGCGCCTGCTCGGCGAACCGGGCGTTGCGCGCGGCGGCGGCATACATCAGCATCAGGTTTGCGCAGGCGCGGACCGGATACAGCACGAGCTGATAGAACGCATCGCGCTGGTCGGGACGCAGCGCAGAGTTCACCGCATCGGCGCGCCGGACGAGGTCGCTCCACGCCTCGCAGATCCGCTCCGTCTCGCGGTAATTCTCGAGGCTGAACGTGTCGGGCCGAAGCTGCTCGGGTTTGCGCATCCCGTTGTATTTCGCATAGCGCGCGGCGAGGAACGCGATCTCGGTGGCATGTTCCGGCCCGAACTGGCGTTCCGCCCAAGCGCGCGTCCAGTCGGCAATCTTGTCCTTGGCGACATCGGCGGATTCCACGCCATCGCCAGGAAGAACTCGATCGGCAGTTCGAGCGGCTTCAGGTCGCCGACATTGGCGATCCACATCTCGTTCGCGCCATATTGGTTGGCGAGGTTCATCTGCTCCCAGATCTTGGGCAGCGGGTTCGAATTGATCCACTGATACGCGAACGGCCCGCCGTGCATGTCCATGTGGAAATAGACGCCGAAGCCGCCCTTGCGACCACGCTCGGCGGGGGTCGGCAGGCGGCGCAGATTGCCGACATTGTCGTCCGCCAGCATCAGCGTCACGTCGTCCGGGATCTTCAGCCCGGCGTCGTAATATTTATAGACCTCGGTGAACAACACCCACACCTGCGGCACCTGTTCGGCGGGCTTGCGCATCCCCTCCGCGATGATCGCGCGCTGGTCGGTGATGATGCCTTCGAGCAGTTTGACGTCGGACTGGAGACCACCGGTGCTCTCCAGCGCGACATCGCCGTCGCCGCGCATCCCGATCGTCACGACGACTTCGTTGTCGCGGTTGCGGACGATCCCCTCGCGGAAGAACTTGGCGACCGCCGGCCCGTTGGTCGCATAGTTCCACGCGCCGTTGCCATAGTCCTTGCGGTTGTCGGTCCATTCCTTGTGCGCGCGCATCATCGGCTCGTGATGCGACGAGCCCATCACGATGCCGTAGTCCTGGGCGAGCGGCGCGTTGGCCGGATCATCGATCGCGAACGCGTTGTTCCACATCGCCGGCCACAGGTAATTGGCACGCAGCCGCAACAGCAGCTCGAATAGCCTGCCGTAGAATTTCGCGTTCATCCCGCCGAACTTCTCGGTAGTCCAGCCCGACAGGCACGGTGCTTCGTCGTTGAGGAATATGCCGCGATACTTCACCGCGGGCGATTGCTGGACATAGCGGCCATGCGCCACGCTCAGATGCGTCTGGCGGACGACGGGCACGTCCGCCCACCAATACCAGGGCGACACGCCGATCATCCGTGACAGGTCGTACGCGCCATAGATCGCGCCGCGCTTGTCGCTGCCGACGATCACCAGCGCTTCGCTGACACCCGGCAGCGGGTTGGCGATCGTCTCCACGACGAACGACTCCCATTTGCCACGGATGCCGGCAACGTCGAGTTTGCCACTGGCGATCATCCGGTCGATCAGCGGGCTATGGCCGATCGACCCGACCAGAATGATGGTCGTAGGTAGACGCGTACGGTCGCCGACGACCTGTGCCGCAGTGCCGGTCACGCGACCGATATCCTCGGCCAGATCGCCCGCGGCCCGACGGACTCCGGGCAAATCGTCCGCATCGACGAACACGGGCATCACGCCGTCGTTTCGCGTGATGTCGAACCCGCGCTTGCGCCGGTCGAACCGCACTGCGGCGGCCAAGGGTGAGGCTAGCAACCCTGCGGCCAACGCGCCGCCCATCATGTTGCCCATTATGTCGCGGCGGGTGATCATCAATTCGTCTCCGCGATCTCGTGACGAGCCGGATATGACCCGTCACCCAGACGGGGCGGCCGCATCACGGCCGCCCCGCACGTGCCACCTAGAACGTGCCGCGCAGACCGATCAGGAACTGGCGACCCGGCTTGTACTGCGTGAAGGTCGCGTTCTCGAACTGGAAGTACGACCGCAACGTCGCGTCCGTGAAGTTCGCGACGTTGATCGTCAGCTGCGGCGCACCCGCAAGGCCGAAGATCTTGTCCAGATCGAACGACGACGAGAAGTCGTACGTCGTATAGTCCGTGCCGAACAACGCCGCCGCAGGAATGCCGTTCTGTGCCGCGCCGCTGTTCTGCGAGCCTTCGCGCGAGGTCGTCGACACGCGCAGCATTACGCCGTTCTTCTCGTAATAGCCGGTGATGTTGTAGGTGAACGGTGCCACGCCGAACGCCTGGGCCGGACCGTCGCTGCGCTGATCGACGACCGTTGCGTTGGCGTTGAAGCCGAAGCCGGTGACGCCGATGTGCTTGGTGATGAAGTCGAGCGGCTGGACCCACTGGAATTCGAGGCCGTTGATCGTCAGCTTGTTGGGCACGTTGACCTGCGACGTGACCTGTACCTGCGCGGCGCTAGGGCCGCCACGCGAGTTCAAGGCGATCTGCTGTGTGGGGTTCAGCGTATCGTACGTGATGCCATATTGCGCCAGATCGCCGAACGGCACCGTGCTGATGAACGTGTTGGTGAACCCTTCGATCGACTTGCGGAAGGCGTTGAAGCTGACGACACCCTCGCGCCCGGTATAATATTCGAAGCCCAGATCGAGGTTGGTCGAGAGATAGGGCTTCAGTGCGGGGTTGCCGATCGTCGCCTGGTCCGCCGAGGGTGCACCGAAATTGACGCCCGGCAGCTGCGCGGACGGATCGGGGCGGGTCATCGTCCGCGAACCGGCCACGCGGACGACGGCATGCTCGCTGACGTCGTAGGCGAAAGTCGCCGCTGGCAGCCACTTCGAATAGACGTTGCGCGTCGAGACGTTGCTGACGATGTTTTCGTAGCGGCTGCCGTCCGGCAATGCGGCCCCGGTCGACGTCGTGTTGCGCGGGTCGGGCAGCGATACGCGCCCGGTGATCGTCTGGATCGTGTTCACATAGCGCACGCCGACATTGAACCGCAGCATGTTGCCACCCAGTTCCTGCTCGCCGTTCACCGTCGCGAATGCCGATTTGACGACTTCGCGGATCGCACCGCCGCTGGCACCGGTGTTGGCAGCACCGGTTTCCGGGCGTTGTCGTGATAGAAATCATAGTTGCTGGCGGCCGCGAACTTCGGCCAGTCGACTGTCACGAACCCTGCCGGACCGGGCGTCAGATAGGTCGGCGCCGCCGAATTCGGGATCAGCGACCCCCATAGCTCACCGGCCCGGTCATGCCTGCGGTCGATCCGGTGCCATAGCCCGGGTAACTCGGATAGCCGGCCGGTATCGTGCCCGGCGCGTTCAGGCCTTCGCAGGGCGGCTGCGAGTTGGGCGAACTGACGAAGGCGCTCGGGTTGTTGCCGCAGACCGCATTCTGCCACGCCTGGCTGTTGTCGTAGCCGCGGATCCGACGGAACACGTCGTCGAATGCGCCGCCGACCTTCAGGTTGAGCGCCTTGCTCCCCCAGGTGAGATCGCCACGCGCGCCCTTGCTCTTGTTGAGCCGGCGTTCGTCGGAGATGTTGACGCGGCTGCCGGCGTTCCAGCCGAAATTGGCCGGATCGTTGAGATCGAGCCCGCTGACGATGCTCGGGATGCCGCCGTCATTGGTGTAGGTCACGGTGTTGCCGACACCCAGCGGGGTCGTCATGCCGACCGATGGGCTTTCGCGGTGGAAGGTCGAACGTGCGTAATTGGCCTGGAGGTTGAGCTTCAGCGTGTCCGAAATCTCCCATTCGCCGCCGGGATTGATACTGAAGAGCTTCGTCGTCTCGGTATAGGGGCGGAATTCGTTGAAGAACTGCGCGTTGGCGAAGGTGCCGCCGGTGACGACGCAGCCGACCGTGCAATCCGCCTTGTCGAACGTCAGGTTCGTCGGAATGATCGCGCCGTTGCGGACGATCCACGCCATGTTCTCGCGGATCAGTTCGTTCTTCTTATAGCCGTACAGGCCGTCGATGTAGAAATGCAGCGTGTCGGTCGGCTGCCATTCCGCGCTCATGATCGCATTGATACGATCGCGTGGCCCGCGAATGCTGGTCGAACGCCCGAGCCGTGGCAACAGAGCGTTGTCGATCTGCTGGATCGTCGCACCGGGGTTGTTGGCGAGCAGGAACGCGCTGTCGATCGGCGTGCCGGCGACCAGACCCGCGCCCGCGCCGACAGGTACCGTAGCGGGGATCGTCCAGTTGCCGCCGGCGGTCGAGTTGCAGCCCGTCGCCGCACCGCACTGCGCTGCGGTCAGCGCCGGATTGGTATAGCCGATCGTCTCGAAGCCGCGCGTGTCGGTAAACAGGCGCTGCGCCGAGACGCCCGCAAGGATGCCGAACGTATCGTTGCGCCAGCTGCCGATCAGCGAGCCACGCGCGCCGATCCGGTCTTCGGGCGACTGCTTGGTACCCTGCACGTTATAGGCGAGGAACGAGGTCGCACGATCGAACGGCCGCGCCGACCGCAGATCGATGTTACCGGCCGCGCCACCTTCGAGAAGGTCCGCGGTATAGCTCTTGTTGACGGTCAGCTTGGTGAACAGGTCGGTCGGGAAAAGCTCAGATCGACCGAGCGATCGGTGCCCTGCGCATCGGTCGCGCCCGAGGATGCCACCGCGATCGTCGCACCGTTGAGCGTCACGTTGGTGAAGTTGGAGCCGAGCCCGCGGATCGCGACGTTCGTGCCCTCACCCGTCACGTCGCGCGTGATCGTGATGCCGGGAATACGATTGAAGGATTCGGCAATGTTCGTGTCCGGGAACTTGCCGATATCCTCTGCGAAGATCGAGTCGGTGAACCCGGTCGCCGCGCGCTTCGCATTGGTCGACTTGGCAAGACTGGAGCGGTAGCCGGTCACGACGATGTCGGCACTGTCCGTCGCGTCGACCGTACCCGGAACCTGGTCGGAACTGGGCAAGCTCGCGGCGGGCGGTGCCGTGGTTGTGGCAGGCGCCGCGGGGGTGGCCGGCTCCGTTGTGGCGGGCGTGCCATCCTGCGCCACGGGCGGCGACGGATCCTGCGTCGGCGGTATGGTCTGCGCCGTCGCGATGGTCGCACACAGCGCGGCCATCGTCGTCGCGCACAACAGGCCGGCGCGCGTCAAACGAGGTACCGTTTTATAGGGTGTCATGGTTCAGGATCCTTCTGGAACCTCGCCGTCGTTGCGGCGAGACGCGGTATTTTATGGTTATCGAAATGCTCGGACGTGACGGCATCCGGAGAATGCGGCGCATGATCCGGTATCTGAGCTGAATTTGGATAGTGCCTGATCACCCTACTCCCGATCACGTCTGTCTAGGCAGCTCGTTGATAGCGGTACCTTACGATCGTTGGTCAACGAGTCAAGGCGGTTCGGTTAGGCCAATTTTTGGCAAGCTAGCCTAGTAAGGCAGACAAATTGCCGTGGGGTAGCGATATCTTGAAGCTGATCTAGATGACCAATTGACGCGACTGGGGTTCGGTAGGTCGGCGCGACAAAGCCAGCGCTGATGGCGTGTCGTTGCGGCGATCATCGCGCGCCATCCGATAGACGGACCTGGGCCGAGCGCCGCGCACCTCGGTTCGGTGCGCGGCGCTCGGCCGTACGCTTCCTAGAGCGCGCCCGTGAACAACAGGGTCTTCGCGTCGGCAGCGATCTGATTGGCGGCACCGAGGCGTTCGATCAGCTGCGCCGGACGGCTGCCGCGCAGGCCGGCGGTCGTGAGCGTCTTGTCTCGGACATAGGTGTAGACGCCGCTGACGGCGAACGCCGCGACATAACCGATATGCGCCTTCTGATCCTCGATAGTGTTCTGGAACAGCGCCGACGCAAAGAACTGACGGCGCGTCAGCGGCGTTTCGAAGGCGAGTTCGAGGATCGCGACCTGCGCGCGTTCGGGCGGCACTTCGTGGCCGACATTGGGCGCTGGCGGTGCGGGATTGGCGTTGTCGTAGCGGTCGGGCTGGTGGAGCCGGACCTTAAGTACCGCCAGATCGCCGGCGAGCGTATCGGCGAACCTGTGCATGAACGTCGCGAACCTGGCTGGATCGGTCTTACCGGCGCCGAAGTGAACGTGGATGCGGTCCAGCCCGTCATCCTCGTTCGGGATCGGGTCCGCGACGCGGTCGACGAACGTGGTCGATCCCGTCGGCAAGGCGTAGGCGATCGTCGCCGCGAACATATTCTGTTCGTCGGCGAACAGGATCGGGCATGCGTCGTCGAACGCGTCCTGGTCGGCCTGCGTTGCGAAGCCGATCTCCACGCCACCATCGAGCACATAGTCGTCGAACGGCGCGATGCCATCGATCGCGGGCCAGAGATGCGCGTCCTGCTCACGGTCGAAATGATTCTGGACGTACCAGCCGAGCCCCGGAATACGCGAACAGAGCGGACCGTGGACGTCGCGCCAATAGGTCGCGAACACCTCGTGCGGGACGCTCGGGCGGCGCAGGACGGTGGTGTAGGAATTGATCGCGATGCTGGCGTCGCGCTCGGCATAGTCGTCGGTGATTGAGATCTTGGTCATGGGATGATCCTTGGACGCGTGTCGGTAACGGCCGAAGCCGGGGCTATGTTCAGGAAAGCGGGTTTCGGAAGGACGGGGTTCAGAAAGCCGGATCAGGGGTCGCGCGCGGTGGTGCGATCGTAGAGGCGACCGTCGGGAAATGCGGCAGGACATGCGTCGCGAGTTCGTCGGCGACCTCCGCGAACGGCCGCTGCAACGGCTTGGGATTGAGCGCGCAACGCCGTGCTTGTCGCGCCGCTGTACGACGAGGAAGACCGGCTGCTGTATTTCCTCGGCTCGCAGGTCGAGATCGATACCAACGCCGCGCCGCCGACCAGCATGCGACGCATCCGTGCGGCGGAAATGGTCAAGGCGCTGTCGCCGCGCCAGGGCCAGGTGCTCAAGTTCGTCGCGCAGGGCCTGCTCAACAAGCAGATCGCTGCCGAACTGGGGTTGGCCGAGAAGACGGTGAAGATGCACCGCGCGATCCTGATGGACCGGCTCGGCCTGACGACCACCGCGGACCTGATCCGGCTCGCGGTCGAGGCCGGGCTCTAGGCCAGATCGCAAGCCGTATATGGGCCAAGGTCCGTATCGCCCCCGCCCCACCCAGGCGTATTTGGTCCATGGTCGTCACAGCGGCTGGGTCTCGGACCGTATTAGCCATCGGTTCCGCGGCTCGGGTGGAATTCCCTCCGTTACCCTTTGAAGTCGCTGTGGCGCCATCCCCGGGTGGACCGAAACCGATCACTCCGTCGGCCCTCGCTCTCCCGCAACAAGGCCGGTTCGCCAGCGTAGCGGGCGCGGCACAGCAAGGTGATGGAGACCTTCATGGACAGCATAACCCCGTTCCAGTTCTCGCTGGTATATAACGCGTTTTCATTCACGTTCGCGACGATGGCCGCGACGACCGCCTTCCTGTGGCTGTGCCGATCGCAGGTCGCGCCGGCGTACCGTACCGCCGTCACCATCTCGGGGCTGGTGACCGCGATCGCCGCCTATCACTACCTGCGGATCTTCGAGAGCTGGAACGAGAGCTATTCGCTCAAGGACGGGATCATCACGGGCACCGGGTTCGCATTCAACGACGCCTATCGTTACGTCGACTGGCTGCTGACCGTGCCATTGCTGCTGATCGAACTCGTGCTCGTGATGCGCCTGTCGCCCGAGCAGACCTCGTCGAAGACGGTGCGGCTGGGTTCGGCCGCCGCACTCATGATCGTGCTGGGCTATCCCGGCGAGATCGCGACCGACATTCCGACCCGCGCGCTTTGGGGTACGTTGTCGGCGATCCCGTTCATCTACATCGTATGGGAATTGTTCCGCGGGCTCGGCGACTCGATCGAGCAGCAGCCGGCCGTCGCGCGTGACCTTGTGCGCAAGGCCCGTCTGCTAACCTTCGCGTCTTGGGGTTTCTACCCGATCGTCTACATGGCGCCCTATGCCGGGATCAGCGGCGCGACCGCGACGACCGTCATCCAGCTCGGCTACACGATCGCGGACATCGTCGCGAAGGCTGGCGTCGGCGTGCTGATCTACATGATCTCCGTCCGCAAGTCGCAGGTCGAGGCGCATGGCGTCGCCGTCCACAATCATTGATACCGATGCTTCCGCTCGGGTTGCGGCATCGGCTGCCGTGACAAGCCTAGGCCGCCGCGTTCCTCGGGGCGCGGCGGCTTCGTGCATCCTGGATTCTGGCTGGCTGCCTTGTACCTCGCGACCGCATTGGCAGCGGGGCTGTCGCTCGATGGACCTATCGCGACGCTGATCGCCACGATCGTCTTCATCGGCGGGGGCATGCCGCATGGCGCCTACGACATCGCGTTGCTCGCACGCACGGGCCGCCTCGGACGCCACGGCCTCGCGCTTGCGGTCGGTGGCTATGTCGGGATCGCCGTCGCGATGGCCGTGATGTGGGTAGTAAGCCCGCTGATCGCGCTGGTCCTGTTCGTCGCGGTCGCCTCGGTCCATTTCGGCGAGGACTGGACGATGATCGACGAGCCTTTGCTCAAGGTCGCGGCCGGGACCGCGATCATCGCCGCGCCCGCGATCGGCCACCCGGCGGAGGTCGCGCGGTTGTTCGTCGCGATGGTAGGCGGGCCCGGTGGCGAAACGGTCGCGCGGTCGCTGATCGCGGTCGCGCCGGTCGCGCTGCTGGTCACGATCATCGGCATCAGCGACGCCTGGCGGAACGGTGCGCGCGAATGGGCTGCGGCGACGGCGGTTGCGATTTTAAGCCTGATTATCGCGCCGCCGGTGGCCGGGTTCGCGCTGTTCTTCGTGTTCCTGCACTCCACCGCGTCATTTGGCCGATGCGCGGATCACACTGGGCGGGGTTTCGCAGCGCTGGTGGCTGGCGACGGGGCGGCCTTGTCGGTGGCGGCGATCAGCGGCTGGGTCGTGTTCGCTAACAGCCTTGGACGGTCCCTGCCCGCGGATCTGACTGCGCAGGCGTTCCAGTTGCTCGCGACCGTCGCGGTGCCGCATCTGGCATTTTCGAAATGGATCGAGCGACGGCTGGCGCGGGGCGATCGCCAGCACTTCCCGGCATCAGGGGCTGGCGAGAATCTGCTCGGCAAGGTGTCGGCCGGATAGCCAGGCGCTTTCGATCCGCGGTGCCACCAGCCAGTCGCCCGCCGCGCCGATCTGCTCGCCGGCGTTCCAGAGCGAGCCGAGATCCAGCCCTGCCGTCTTTGCGTAGCGCCAGCGATGGGCGGTACGAAATATCGGTGTGGGTAGTCCTTCCTCGGCGTGCTCGGCCAGCGCCGCCTGCAACCGATCGACCACCGTATCGACGGGCTGCTCCAGATGTTCGTGCGACCAGTCCGGCGTTGCCTGGACGACCCAGGATTCCGGGCCCTGGCGTCCCGGCTTGGCGCTGTTCCGCGCGGCCCAGCCGATGATCCCGGCATCCTTGAGCACGTCGTGCGGGATCGTCAGCGGCGCGTCGAAGGCGAACATCGCGGTCCAGCACGGAGCCGACCGGCAGCCCAAGGCTTCGCTTGCCATCGCCGGGTCGTGCGGTGCCAGCAACGGCGCGGCCTGTTCCGCGGGCGTTGCGATGACGACGGCGTCGAACAACGCGCCCGTCGTATCGGGTTCGACGACCCAGCCCGCGGCCGTCCGGCGGACATCGGTGATACGAGAATTCCAGCGCACATCGGTCTGCGCCGCGAGATGTTTGACGATGGCGTTCATGCCGGGCGTGCCGACCCATGCATCGGGGCCCGCGGCGGGCCAGGGCGCGACGACTCCGGCCGACTTCCATGCGTGCATCGCGGCGACGAAGTCTTGGTCGCGCATCGTCAGATATTGCGCGCCGTGATCGAAGGCTGCCTCGCCTGCGGGGGTGTCGGAGCGCCGCGTCGCCATGCGACCACCGGCGCCACGGCCCTTGTCGAACAGCGTCACCGCACAGCCATCCTGCTGAAGACGCACCGCGCAGGACAGTCCGCGATACCCGCACCCACGATCGCAACCTTCACGCATGTCTCCAAACAACGATACCGGGACGATCAGGTCCGGTATCGAGTACATATCAATTACGCTGGGCGATCAACCGGTTGGTAGCAGGACCGTGTCGATCGCGTGGATCACGCCGTTGGTGCAGGCGATGTCGGCGGAGATCACGCGTGCGCCGTTGATGGTGACGCCGTCGGTGCCGTCGACATGCACGGTCGAACCGCCAGCAGTCGCGGGATCGAGCACCTTGCCGCTCACGTCGTCGGCCATGACCGCGCCCGGCAGGACGTGGAGGAGCAGGATCGCCGTCAGCTTCTCCTTGTTCTCCGGCTTGACGAGGTCGTCGACCGTCCCTGCCGGCAGCGCCGCGAAGGCCGCGTCGGTCGGCGCGAAGACGGTGAACGGACCCTCGCCCTTCAAGGTATCGGCGAGGCCCGCCGCGCCGACGGCGGCGACCAGTGTCGTGAACGACCCTGCGGCAACCGCGGTGTCGACGATGTCATGCTTGGTATCGGTCATGGTCTATCCTGGAAATGAGGCTGATGCCGGTGTCCGGCGCGCGTCCTTCCCATCAAGCCAGTGTCGGTGCGATATGACCTTTGGGTCGTATCGCAAGCCCAGCACGTGATTCGAGCCGCTCAGGCGTCGGTCGCGACCGATAATGGCGCGTGGTTCATTCGCGGCAGCACGTGGCGCGCGAACAGGTCGGCTTCCGCGGCGTGCGGATAGCCCGACAGGATGAACGCCTCGATCCCCATATCCTGGTACATGGCGAGCTTGGCGAGCACTTGATCGGGATCGCCGACGATCGCCGCGCCGCAACCCGAGCGCGCGCGGCCGATGCCGGTCCAGAGATTGTCCTCGGCATAGCCATCGGGCGATGCGCCCTCGCGCAGGGCCGCCTGCGCTGCGACGCCCGCAGACCCCGAATCCAGCGACTTGGCGCGGATCGCGGCACCCTGTTCCACATCGAGCTTCGAGAGCAGGCGATCGGCGTACACCCGCGCCTCGTCCTCGGTCTCGCGGACGATGACGTGCGCGCGGTAGCCGAAGCGCAGCGTGCGGCCGTGGCGGGCGGCGCGTGCGGTCATGTCGGAGATGATGTCGGCGACCTTCTCGCGCGTGTCGGGCCACATCAGATAGACGTCACATTCCTTCGCTGCCGCCTCGCGCGCGTCCGGCGACAGCCCGCCGAAATACATCAACGGCGCCTTACCCGACACGGTGCCGATCCGCGGCGGGTCGAGCTTCAGTTTCCAAAACTCGCCGTCATGATCGAGCGGCTCGCCGTTCAGCAGCGTCTTGAGGATCCGCATCAGCTCGACCGTGCGGGCATAGCGCGGGCCGGACGCCAGCGTCTCGCCGGGCAGGTCGGACGAAATGATGTTGGTGTTGAGCCGCCCGCCGAGCATCCGGTCGATCGTCGCGATCTGGCGCGCGAGTTGCGGCGGCCAGCTTTCGCCGACGCGCACCGCCATCAACAGCGCCAGCCGGCGGAGCATCGGCGCGATCGCTGCGGCGAACGCGGTCGTGTCGAGCCCTAGCGAATAGCCCGAGGGAGAAGGATGTTGTCGTAGCCGCCGGTCTCCGCCTGGAGGACGATATCCCGGCAATGCTCCCAAGTCGATTGCAGCCGAGGATCGGGCACGCCGAGAAACTCGTAATCGTCGTCGCACAGCGCCGAGAACCAGCTGACTTCGCAGGATCTGGTCATGGCAGCGCCTCGCCGCGCGCCGCGATCAGGACATCGTACCAGTCCTGCCGGGTCCAGGTGATCGCGAAGGCCTGCGCGAGTTCGGCGATGCGCGCCGGGTTCTGCGTGCCGACGATCGGGATCGCGCGCACCGGATGCGCCATGATCCAGCTATAGGCCGCCGCCGACCGGCTCGCGCCCGTCTCGGCCGCCTTGCGATCGAGCGCCGCCGCCACCGCTGCGCTGCGCGCGTCGGCGGGTACACCGAGCCGGCCACCGCCGAGCGGCGACCAGGCGAGCACCGCCATGTCGCGCTCCATCGCCTGATCGAACAGCCCGTTTTCGAGCGGTTCGAGGTGGAGTGGCGAAAATTCCGGCTGATGGCTGACGAGCGGAATGGTCAGGAACGACGCCAGCGCCTGTGCCTGCGCGGGCGTGTAGTTCGACACGCCGACCGCGCGCACCTTGCCCGCCGTGACCATATCCTCGAGCGCACGCGCCGCTTCCTGCGGGTGCGTCAGGATATCGGGGCGATGGATCTGGTAAAGGTCGACCTGCTCGACACCGAGCCGGGTCAGCGAGGCATCGAGCGCCTTCGCCAGATAGGCCGGACCCGAATTATACGGTAGCGGCGGGAGGATGCCGCCCTTGGTGGACAGGACCATCCGCTCGCGCAGGCCGGGCGATTCTGCGAAGACGCGGCCGAGCAGCACTTCCGCATCGCCGAACCCGCCGGCGCCATCGAAACCATAGATGTCGGCTGTGTCGAACAGCGTGACGCCCGCCTCGAACGCCGCCTCGATCAGCGTGCGTCCTTCGGCGACGCCGACTCCGGCGAACCGCCACATGCCCCAGGCTATCGGGCTGACAAGGATTCCGCTCTTGCCGAGTGGAATGGCTTTGGGTGTAGGATCAAGCTGCGACATCGCTGTCACGAATAGGGGTAATAGGCTTGGTCGAGCAAGTACGTTATGGGCTGGTCGGAACCGGCATGATGGGGGTCGAGCATCTCCAGAACCTCGCCGTCACCCCGGGCGCGGTCGTGACGGCGATCGCCGATCCGGTGAGCATTTCGCTCGGCTGGGCGCGCGATGCGCTTGGTCCGCGCGGCGATGGGGTGCAGGAATTTGCCGATGCGGCGGCGCTTGCCCGCAGTGGGCTGGTTGATGCGGTGATCGTCGCAAGCCCGAACTTCACGCACCGCGCCGTGCTGGAGCCGCTGTTCGACGCGGACGTCGCGATCCTCTGCGAAAGCCGCTGGCGACGACGCTGGAGGATGCCCGCTGGGTCGTCGACCGTGCCGCGCAGATGACACGACCGTTCTGGACCGCGATGGAATATCGCTACATGCCGCCCGCCGCCGCGTTTATCGAACAGGTGCATGGCGGCCGGATTGGGCGCTTGCGGATGCTGTCGATCCGCGAACATCGCTTTCCGTTCCTGCCCAAGGTCGGCGACTGGAACCGCTTCAGCCGCAACACCGGCGGGACGATGGTCGAGAAATGCTGCCATTTCTTCGACCTGATGCGGCTGATCGTCCGGTCGGAACCGGTCCGCGTCTATTGCTCGGGCGCGATGGACGTGAACCATGTCGACGAGCGCTATGACGGCGAACGGCCCGACATCATCGACAACAGCTACACGACGGTGGACTTCGCCAACGGCGTCCGCGCGATGCTCGACCTGTCGATGTTCGCGGACGGTGCCGAGAACCAGGAGGAGATCACCGCGGTCGGCGATGCAGCCCGGCTCGACGTGCTGATCCCCGAAGGCGCGCTGGTGTTCAGTCCGCGCACTGGCTTCCTCAACCCGAAACAGGTCGAGCGGCAGGTGATCGAGGTCGACCGGACCGCACTCGACGCGGGCAGCCATCACGGCTCGACCTTCTACCAGCATCAGAAGTTCATCGCTGCGGTGCGCGGCGAAATCGACGTCGAGGTTAGCGCGCGTGACGGGCTTATGGCGGTCGCGATCGGTACAGCGGCGGAGATCAGCGCGCGGACGAAACGCGTCATGGAAATGGCCGAACTGGGGTTCTGAATGAAGCCATACTTTGCGCGCCCCAAGGCGAAATCGTGTATGACAGCGCAGGACACTGTTTAACCTACCGTTGAAGTAGGAATTGTGGAGGGGACGCGCATGAAAACGCATTGGTTGCTGTCGGGGGTGGCCTTGGCCGTGGGGCTGAGCGCACCGGCTTGGGCGCAGGACGCAGCACAGCCGCAGGTCGCAGCCCCGAGCGCGCCCGATGCGTCCGTGCCGGGCGAAATCGTTGTCACCGCGCAGAAACGCTCGGAGCGTCTGCAAGACGTGCCGGTCGCGGTATCGGTAATCTCTGGCGCGCAGATCGCAGCGCAGGGCGCGGTGAACCTCGAAGGCGCGCAGTACCTCGTGCCGACGCTCAACTTCCGCAAATCGGGCACGACGATCAACCAATCGCTGTTCCTACGCGGGGTCGGCACATCGACCTTCTCGGTCGCGGGCGAGCCATCGATTTCCACCGTCGTCGACGGCGTCGTCTACAGCCGCGCGGGTGAGGCGTTCAGCGACCTGATCGACATCGACCGGATCGAAGTCCTGCGCGGACCGCAGGGCACGCTGTTCGGCAAGAACACGAGCGCCGGCGTCATCAACATCGTCACCCAGCGTCCCGGCAACGTCCTCGCCGGCTCGGTCGAAGGATCGTTCTTCACCGGCAACGGCAATGAATATCGCACGCGCGCCGCACTCGACATTCCGGTGAGCGAGACGATCAAGAGCCGCTTCACCGGCTTCTACGGCAATTACGCGGGCAACATCCGCAACATCGCGCACGATAACCGCCGCGTGAACGGGTACGAGCATTACGGCTTTCGCGGCATGGTCGTCGCCGACGCGACGCCCGACCTGACCTTCACACTGATCGGCGACTATCGGCGGAGCAACGACGATTGCTGCGCCGAGGTCATCGGCACCACGCCGACCACCGGCCTCACCGCCAGCGTCCTGCCCGATCGCAACGGCAACAAGTCGCGCACCGTCAACCAGGACCTGATCACGCATACCGACGAGAAGAGTTGGGGCGTCTCGCTGCAGGCCGACGCGACGCTCGGCACGCAGACGGTGACGTACATCGGCTCCTACCGCGAATACGACAATACCGAGATCCGCGACGGCGACTGGCTGCCGACCGCGTATGTCGGCGCCAACCAGCTTCACGATTTCGGGCCGCAGACGAGCAACACCTTCACGCAGGAAGTCCGGATCGCGTCGCCGTCGAACCAGTTCTTCAGCTACGTGGTCGGCGCGTTCTACTCGCGCGCGGAAACCGAGCGGACGTTCCGCCGCGACGACGTCGTCTGCACCGCCACGCCGACGCCGACCGTGCTCACCCCCTGCTCGACCGGGGGCACGACGGTCACCCGGCCGACCGGCACCGCTGTGTTCGGCTCGACGTTCAAGAACCTCGCCTTTTCCGGGCAGGGCGTCTTCAACCTCACCGATCGGTTCCGCGCGATCGCCGGCGTCCGCTACACCAGCGACCAGCTCGACGTCTTCCACAGCCGCGTCACGACGCTTGCGGGGCCGGGCATCAACCCGAGCTTCGGGCCGTTCGCGGGCAAGACCACCAACACCAACTGGTCGGGCAAGGGCGGGCTGCAATTCGACCTGGCACCGCAATCGACCGCCTACGCGACCTATTCGCGAGGCTATAAGGGGCCAGCGTTCAACATCTTCTACAATCTCGGCGCGACCGGCACCAACGTGATCGATCCGGAAACCGCCGACAGCTACGAAATAGGCCTGAAGAACACGCTGTTCGGTGGCAAGCTGGTGATCAACATCGCGGCCTATTACGCCAAATACCATAATTTCCAGGCGAACAACCCGGATGTCGTCGCGGGCGTGCTTGTCACCCGCTTCACCAACGCAGGCGACATTTCGACCCGTGGCGGCGAACTCGACCTGCTCTACCGTCCGGTCCGCGACCTCAACATCTCGGGCGGGCTCGCCTATACCGACGCGCATGTCGACCAGTTCAAGATGCCGACCAACGGCTCGACCACCGGCGTCGTGCCCGCAGGCACGCAACTCGGCTACGCGCCGCGGTGGAAGGGATCGCTCGGCGGCGACTACCGAGATCCGCACCGGCGGCAGCATCGACTTCACCGTTGGCGCGCAAGGCTCATACCAGTCCAGCCAGATCTCGCAGTTCGACGCGAGCGCCGCGATCCGCGACGCGACCACGATCAAGGCATACGGCCTGCTCGATCTCTCCGCCGGCATCGTCGATGCGAAGGATGCTTTCAGGGTCGTGCTTCAGGTGAAGAACGTGCTCGACACCAGCTTTGCCTCGGCAATCACCAGCGGCGGGCCCGGTGGCGCCTATCGCTACATCATCCCGCGCGAGGCGGATCGCTACGCCGGCATCACTGCAAGGCTGAACTTTTGACGGAAACGGTACAGACCTCCTCGACCCCCTCGCCCGCCCATTCCAAGGCGCGCTGGGTGGTCGTGGCGCTCGTGTTCTTCGCGATCATGCTGAACTACGTCGACCGGCAAATCCTGGCGCTGCTGAAGCCGACGCTGGAAAAGGAATTCGCCTGGTCGGATCAGGATTACGGCAACATGGCGTCGGCGTTCCAGTTCGCCGCCGCGGTCGCGTTCCTCGGGACCGGCTGGTTCATCGACCGGGTGGGCCTCCGCATCGGCTTCGCGGCAGGCGTGTTCGTGTGGAGCCTCGCCGGCATGGCGCACGCTTTCGTCTCGGGCGTGACCGGGTTCATCGGCGCGCGCGTCGTGCTGGGTGCGGCGGAGTCGATCGGCACACCCGCCGCGGTCAAATCCGCTGCGACCTATTTCGGGCCCAAGGACCGCTCGATCGCGCTGGGGATCGGCAACACCGCGCCCAATGTCGGTGCGGTCATAACCCCGCTCGTCATCCCGGCGCTGGCGATCGCGTTCGGCTGGCGCGCGGCGTTCCTCGTCGCTGGTGGCCTCGGGCTGGTCTGGGTCGTCGCGTGGTTCGCGTTCAAGATGCCCGCCGCGATCGCCGAGACCGGTGGCCCTGCGCCGATCCGCTGGATCGACCTGTTCAAGGATCGCCGGACGCTCGCCATCGCGGTCGCCAAGGTGCTGTCGGATCAAGTGTGGTTCTTCATGCTGTCGTGGCTGCCCGATCTGTTCCACCGGCTGTTCGGACTACCGCAGGGACAGGTCGGACTCCCGTCGCGCTCGTCTATGCGCTCGCGGCCTGTGGTGCGCTCACCGGGGGCTGGTTGCCGACCCGGCTGATGGCGCACGGCTGGAGCCTCGATCGTGCGCGAAAATCCACGTTGCTGCTGTACGCGCTGCTGATCCTGCCGGTGCCGATCGTGCTGTCGCTGCAAAGCCCTTGGACCGCCGCGCTGGTGCTCGGGCTCGGGCTGTTCGCGCATCAGGGGTTCTCGACCAACGTCTTCGCGCTGACCACCGACGTCATGCCGGCGCGGTCGGTCGGGTCGACGATCGGGATCGCCGCGTTCTGCGGCAATATGGGATCGATCGGCATGATCCAGCTGTCCGCCTGGTCGCTCGGCCACGGCTTCGGCTATGCGCCGATGCTGGCGATCTGTGCGTGCAGCTGTTTGCTGGCGCTGGGGTTCATCCAGCTGCTTATCCCGCGGATCGAACCGGCCCGGTAGAGTCGCGGCGGATCAGTTCGAACGGCACTTCGATCCGCTTCACCGCGAACTCCGCGGCGAGCAAGAGGTCGGCCGCCGTGTAGCCGAGCGTCCGCGTGGGCTGGCGGATCGTCGTCAGCGCGGGCCACACGAACCGCGAAATCGCGTCGTCGCCAAAGCCCGCGATCGACAGGTCGGTGGGTACCGACAGCCCGCGGCGGTGCGCGACGCTGAGGACGCCCGCGGCCATGTCGTCGTTTGAGGCGAAGATCGCGGTGGGCGGCAGGCGGAGCGCGAGCAGCGCTTCCGTCGCGTCCGCACCGGATGCGAAGTCATAGTCCCCACCGCGCACCAGAACGGGATCGAACGCGATTTCAGCCTCGTCGAGCGCAGCGCGATAGCCCGCCAGTCGCTGCGCGCTGGTCGCATAACTCGCATGCCCCGTGATGAAGCCGATCCGCCGGTGGCCAAGCGCCAGCAGATGCCGGGTCATCACGGTCGCAGCACCGACATTGTCGATGAACACCGATGCGGTGAGATCGAGATCGGTCCCCGGCGAAACACGGACGAACCGCATCTTCCGGCGCGCCATCAGCGCCA
This sequence comes from Sphingomonas sp. AC411, assembly GCF_979253035.1. Classification (NCBI taxonomy): domain Bacteria; kingdom Pseudomonadati; phylum Pseudomonadota; class Alphaproteobacteria; order Sphingomonadales; family Sphingomonadaceae; genus Sphingomonas; species Sphingomonas sp. AC411. The sequence continues at coordinate 1,405,930 of NZ_CEEDAQ010000001.1, forward strand.
GTATTTCGGGATAGTCGGTTGCGGGCGGCGTCAGGATTAGTCCGTCGACACCCGACCCGTCGATCAGGCTCTCGATATCGTCGATCAACCGGTCGGAGTCGTGGTCGTAGGGCTGCGCGATCATCCGCACGCCGTCGAGCAGACAGCGATCGCGGATGCCGGACTGCATCTCGTAGACGTAATACGGGCTGGGATTGTCGCAGGCGAGCGCGATCTGGAAGCTGCGATGCCCCGCCAGCGTCCGCGCCGCCATGTTCGGCCGGTATTTGAGCGTCGCAAACGCCGCCGTCACCCGCGCCCGCGTCGCCTCCGAAACGCGAGGCTCGTTGTTGAGCACGCGCGAGACCGTCTTGATCGAAACGCCGGCAAGCAGCGACACGTCGTTGATAGTTGGCCGCACGCTGCTCTCCCTCGCGCGTGCTGGATGGAGAAATAACGCAACAGCGTCAAAGCAAACTGGCCTGAGCCCGGCGAGGTTCGCAACTAGTTGCTGGATCGGTGCAAGGACGACACAGCCGACGGGCTTCGATCGAGCGAACGATCCCTGTCGAAACGAAATACCGACAAATAAAAAACTATTTTGGCAATTAGATGAAACCGTTAAGGTTTTCATCCTATTATGATGGCGCAAGGAGTACCGTGTGCGCGACCATCAGGAAGAAGCCAGGCTCGACGCTCTGTACCAGCTCAAGCTGCTCGACACCTCGCCGACCGAGAGCTTCGACCGGATTACCCGGATGGCGAGCCAGATCTTCGGCCTGCCTGTTGCCGCGGTTTCCCTGACCGATCGCGACCGGCAATGGTTCAAATCGCGGGTTGGCGTGGATCATACCAGCATTCCCCGCGACCGAGCGCCCTGTGCCCAGGTCACCGAATCGAACGCATTGCTGGTGATCGAAGATCTTCACGCCGATCCCTGTTACGCCGAAAGCGTCCTGGGTCGCGCGGGAACCCGATTTTATGCGGGAGCGCCGCTGATCACCAGCAGCGGCTACGGCCTGGGCGCGCTGTGCGTCCTGGGGACCGAACCGAGGCAGGCGACGCCGGGGGAGTTGGCCGCGCTCGTCGATCTTGCCGCGATGGTGATGGCCCAGATCGAGTTGCAGCACGCGTTCGGGCATTTGGATCCGATCAGCGGGCTACCCACCCGTACCCAGTTCCGCGATGATCTCATCGACCTTGCCCGCGATCATCCGGGCGAACGGCGGCTTGCCGTGGTGGTGGACCTGGCACGCGACGACCAGATCAGCCGGATTACCCGGGTCCTGGGCGGTGCTCGCGTCGACGAGATGATCCGCGAGGCGACCCAGTCGCTGCTCAAGGTGCTCGAACCGACGCGGTCGGCCTATCATGTCGGCCCTGCGCAGCTGGCGTTTCTGTCGCCGCCGGGCATCGAGCAGACCGCCTATCTGCAGGCGCTCCAGTCCGAGTTCGAGCTGATCCGGGCGTCGTCCTCGGTCCGGTTCGTCACCAACGTCGCGATCGGCGTACGTCCGTTCGTCCTCGGCGAGATGCCGGCCGACGACGTGTTGCGCGGTGCTGCCAGCGCGGCGCAGGACGCGCGAGGCGCAGACGGCGCGATCGCGCTCTATTCGTCGTCGAGCGATACCGCGCACCAGCGGCAATACAGCCTGCTCCGCGACTTCGGCACGGCGCTGGAGATGACCGACCAGCTTCGCCTCGTCTATCAGCCGCGGATCGACCTGAAGACCGGCAGGTGTGTCGGCGCCGAGGCGCTGTTGCGGTGGCAGCATCCTGAGCTGGGCGACGTCTCCCCGGCCGAGTTCATTCCGCTTATCGAACAGACCTCGCTGGCGCGACAGACTACGAAATGGGTGCTCGACGCGGCGATGGAGCAACTCGGCGATTGGGGCGCCACGGTCGCGCTGTCGGTGAACATTTCCGCCGCCAATCTCGCCGAGGCCGATTTCGTCCAGCGTATCCAGCTCGGCCTGCTGAAGCGCGGTTTACGCCCCGACCAGCTGGAGATCGAGCTTACCGAGAGCGCGATCATGGAACAGCCGGACAAGGCCATGGCTGTGCTGCGCGCGTTGGATGCGGCAGGCATCCGCCTTGCGATCGACGATTTCGGGACGGGCCATAGCAGCCTGGCCTATCTCCAGCAGCTGCCGGCCCGGGTCCTCAAGATCGATCAGGCGTTTATCCGCAATCTCACCGAACCGAGCGGGCCCGACTTTGTGCTCGTCGAGACGATGATCGGCCTTGCCCACCGGCTTGGCTATCTGGTGGTCGCGGAGGGGATCGAGACGGCCGAAGCCGCTGCCATCTTGACGGAATTGCAGTGCGAGGAGGCGCAGGGATTCTGGTTCGCGCGGCCGATGGAAGCCGAGCAGTTCGCCGAATGGCTGGAGGAGCGTCAGGGTACGCCCTCGCTGTTGGTCGCGTAGGACGCTTCGCACGAAGCCGAGGCGATCTAGCAAGACGATCCGCGGTGCGAGGCGGAAGAGAGAACGTCAAACCGCCCTCCCCGGCTTTCCTGATTGACGCAGTGCAGCATAAAACCTACCTGCCCGCGCTCAGGACGCTAAGCCCTACCAGGCGCAGCTTCAGCTCAGCGCTGGAGGCGCCGCGTGACAATGACCATGACTTTTGCCGATCTCTCGCTCGCGCCCACCTTGCTGCAGGCGCTCGCCGAAGAGGGCTATACCCACCCGACGCCGATCCAGGCGCAGTCGATCCCGATGCTGCTGGACGGCCGCGACATGCTCGGCATGGCGCAGACCGGCACCGGCAAGACCGCGGCGTTCGCGCTGCCGCTGCTCCACCGCCTTGCCGCCAACCCTCGCCCGGCGCCGAAGGGTGGCGCGCGCGTGCTGGTCCTCGCACCGACGCGCGAACTGGTGTCGCAGATCGCCGCCGGCTTCGAGAGCTTCGGCCGGCACATCAAGCCTAGCGTGATGACCATCTTCGGCGGCGTCAGCCAGTTCCACCAGGTCAAGGCGCTCGAGGCCGGTGTCGACATCATCGTCGCCGCGCCGGGCCGCCTGCTCGATCTGGTCGAGCAGGGCCTTTGCGACCTGTCGCAGCTCGAGGCGCTGGTGCTCGACGAGGCCGACCAGATGCTCGACATGGGCTTCGCCAAGCCGATCGAGCGGATCGTTGCGACGCTGCCGGCGGATCGCCACACGCTGCTGTTCTCGGCGACGATGCCGAAGTCGATCGCCGCGCTGGCCGAGAGCCTGTTGCGCGATCCGGCCAAGGTCGAGATCGCACCGCCCTCGACCACGGTCGACCGGATCGACCAGTCGGTGATGTTCCTCGACGCGGCCGACAAGAAGGCGGCGCTGCTGGCATTGTTGCAGACGCCGAATATGGGCCAGGCGGTCGTCTTCACGCTGCAGAAGAACATCGCCAACGACGTCTGTGCGTTCATCGGCGAGGCAGGCATCACCGCAGAGGCGCTGCACGGCAACAAGTCGCAGGGCCAGCGCGAGCGTGCGCTCGACGCGTTCCGTGCCGGCACCGTGCAGGTGCTCGTCGCGACCGACATTGCCGCGCGCGGGATCGACGTCGACACGGTGACGCACGTGTTCAACCACGATCTGCCGAGCCTGCCGGAAAGCTATGTCCACCGCATCGGCCGTACCGGCCGTGCCGGGCGCAGCGGCTTCGCGATCACCTTGTGCGATGCCGAGCAGCGCGCGTGGCTGCACGATGTCGAGCGCGAGATCGGGCGCACCCTGACCGTGCAGGACGACCACGAATGGCATTGCGAAATCGCGCGTCACTCGACCAAGCGCGCGCCGGTGCTGGGCGGCGGTCCGGTCAAGCAGATCAAGCCTGCCAAGCCCGCGCGCGAGCGCAAGGTGTGGACCGAGGAAGAGAAGCTCGCCGCGCGGATGGCCGCCAAGGCTGCCTGACGGAACGATACGAGACACGAGGGACGGCGTCGGGCTTTGGGTGCGGATCGGCCGATCGCACCTGCTCGGCGCGTTCATCGCAAACGGTAACGCGCCACCGATCCGAACACCGCCAGTTGCACGACCAGGATCGCGACCGCGTCGCCCACCTCGCCCAGCGACGCGCCCATCTGGTTGAGCGGCACGAAGATGTGCGTCGCCGGGGTGACGGGGATCATCCAGGCGATCGCCTGGACCCAGGCGGGCATCGCGAACAGCGGCCACGCGAACCCCGACAGGAACACGAACGGGATCGACGTCGGGATGAGCAGTTTCAGCGCATCGTTGCCGCTCCTCACCATGCTGCCGATCGTCAGCGCGAGTGCGGACACGGTCGCGGCGAACAGCGGCACGGTCAGGAGCAGCGCGGGGATGTTGCCGCCGTGCGGAATGTCCTGCAGCCAGTAGATCAGGCCGAAATAGAACAGCGCGCCGAGCGTGCCGATCGTCGTGCACGCAGCCCACACGCCGAGGAACATCCCGCGGTGCCAGCGGCCCGTGCGGCGGCGCTCGGCGATCAGGCGTGCGACTGAAAACAAGAGCGTCTGCTGCAGGATGATGTTGGCAACCGCAGGGAAGATATAGTCGCGATAGCCCTCGGTCGTGTTGAACAGCGGACGGGTGACGACCGGTGTGACCGGCACTGCGACCGATCCCGCGAGACCCGACAGGCGCCCTTCGAGTGTTGCGCCGATCGCCGCCCCGACCGTCTTCCCCACCGCCTCCGCGCGAAGCAGGTAGGCGCCGTTGAGCCACACCGCGATGCCGCCGCCGGGTCGCCCTTCGATCACCGCCGAACCCAGATCGTGCGGGATCAGCAGGATGCCCTCGGCTTGCCGGTTGCGGACGAGCGCTCGTGCCGCGACCATGTCGGATACGTTGGCGGCGATCTCCACCTCGTGCGCGGCGCCGAGGTTGCGGACGATGGCGCGCGAGACGGCACTGCGATCCGCATCGACGACGACGATCGGCAGGCGCTCGACGACCTGATGCGCATAGGGCGCCGGATAGTAGAAAGCGTAGAACAGCACCGAGATCACCGCGACCGCGACCAGATCGCGCGTCCGCAGGATTTCGAGCAGCGCGCCTTCGAAGGCCTGGCGGAAACTCATGCCGAGTTGCGCGCCCGCCGCCGCAGCAGCAGCGCCGCGCCGCCGCCCGCGACCAAAGCCGACAGCATCAGGATCGCCGCTTGCTTCGCCCAGATCGCGCCGTCCACTCCGATCGTCTGGTCCATCTCGAGCGTGACAAAATGGGTGAGCGGCAGGATCGCGCTCCATATCCGCGCAACCGCGATACCGCCGGTGATGGGCAGCGACGCACCCGAATAGGCAAGCGCGGACCCCGCATAGATCACGCTCGCGGACAGGCTGGTGGCGACCTCGCCGGTCAATGCGATGAGCAACGTCGAGATCGCCGCGGTCGCGACGAACAGCAACAGCCCGCCGAAAGCGACGAGCCCGATCGCACCGGTAAAGGCGAATCCCTGCCCCAGGGTTAGCCACAGCAACCACAGGCATAGCCAGAGCGTGCCGATCGCGACATGCGGCAACAGGCGACCCGCCGCCGCCATCGCAGGGACACCGACCCGGACCGCCCAAGGACCCATCGACCCGTCGACCAGCTCGCGCCCCAGCGATGCGGCGCACGTCACGGCGATCAGCAGATGCAGGATCGCGGGACCGATCAGCAGGCCGAGATACCATTCGAGACTGGCGGACGGATTGCCGAGGAGCGTCACCTGTACGCCCGGCAGCGGCACCCTGAGCAGCGCGATACCTGCAACGCCGGCGTTGGCAGGCGCCTGTCTCGCCAGGTCCGCCGTGATCGTCGCCTGGAGCAGCGCAGAGGTCAGCGCGCCGGTCGACAGAAACGCGGTCTGGTAGAAGATCTCGATCGTGCGCGGGGTCGCCGCCGTCCGCGCGCCGCCCAGACCGGATGGAAGCACGGCCACCGCGATCGCCCGTTCGCGCCGGATCGCCGAAAACCCTTCCGACAGGCTGGATACGTCATCGACGATCGTCAGCGCATCGACCGCGCCGATCGCGCGGACGATCGATCGGGAGGCGACGCTGCGATCCTGGTCGACGATCACCACGCCAAGGCCATGCGGCGAGCCCGCGACAGCATCCCGCCCATCACGACGAGGCAGATCAGCGGCACCAGCGTCAGCAGGGCGAGATCGAACCGATCGCGCCAGAGATGCGCGAGCTCCTCGGCCAGCGCCCGCCGGAACGCGCTCATCGCGGCCAGTCGAACAGCACGCTCATGCCCGGACGCAGCGCCGCGACCCGTTCTACCGGCCGCAGCTGGACCGCAAACGCGCGGACGTCGTAGCCGCTCGACTGCCGCGTCGCGCGGACCGTCGCGAACGCGCCTTCGGGCGCGATATGCGTGATACGGAACCGGACGTCGCGACCGAGCGCCGGGACGTGGCCGACCAGGATGCCGCCCGGACGGACGCCCGCATATTGGCTCTCGCGCACCGTGATCTCGACGTGCGGATGGTCGATGTCGATCACCTGATAGGCAGGCAGCACAGGACTGACGATCTCACCCGGCTGGAGCAATTTGCGTGAGATCTCACCGTCGATCGGCGACACCAGCCGCGTCTCGGTCATCAGCGATCGAGCCGTCGACAACCCCGCCTGCGCGATCCGGACCTGCGCCGCCGCAGCCTGCTTGTCCTCGCGACGGGGCCCGGCCAGCGCCTTCTCATGTGCAGCCGCGCGAGCCTCGGCCGACATCCGGCTGCTGTCGCGCGCGGCATGTGCCTCGTCGCGTCGCTGGGCCGCGACGACCCCTTCGGCATAGAGCGTGTCCGCGCGGCGGCTCGACGTCGCGGCGAGATCCGCCGCGGCCTGCGCCGATTGCCAGATCGCGCGGAGCGACCCGACATCCTCGCTGCGCGCGCCGGCCTGTGCCACCGCATCAAGCGCCCGCGCGGTATCGAGCGCGCCCTGTGCCTGGCGTTCGGCATTGCCCAGTTCGGGGCTCGACAGCGTCGCGAGCACCTGTCCCGCTTTCACCCGCGCGCCCTCGTCGACGAGCAACCGGTCCACGCGGGCCAGCGCCTTGGTCGCGACGTTGACGCTGTCCGCCTCAACCATGCCCTGGATCTGCTCGGGTCCCGGACGGCTCGCGAGCCACAAGCCGATGCCCACAATCGCGACCACAACGATCAGGCCGACATAGAGCAGCACGCGCGCACGGCGGCTCGGCGGGGCGGTGGGATCGCTCATCGGTCGGTTCCGTAGGTGAGGCGCTGGTCGGCCTGGGCGAGGTGCGCACCGAACGCGTCGAGCCGGCTGGCCGAAGCGAGCAGCCCGGCGAGCGCGAGGTCGTATTCATAGGCGACGGCAATACGTTGGGCTTCGGCCGTATCGAGAGCTGCCTGCGCGGCGATCACCGGCGTCGCGGTCCCCTCGCCTTCGCGAAACGCGACCGCCTGTACGCGGACGTTCTCGCGCGCCGCAACCATGCTGCTGTCGAGCAGTACGAACGATCGGCGGGCGCCCTCGACGAGATTATACGCGCGGATCGTCGCGCTGGTGGCGATCCGGCGGGCTTCGGCCGCGGTATCCGCGGCGGCAGCGGCCTGCGAGCGCGCTGCGTCCTCGGTCCGCCTGCGGTCGATGTTCGAGAGGATGGTGTAGCGAACGCCGACGCCCGCGATCCAGTCCGGCTCGATCGGCAGCGCGTTGGAGCGGTTGAAATTATATTCGCCGAATGCATAGGCCTGCGGCAACCGGCGCGACCGGGCCAGCGCGACACCGGCGTCGGCGATCTGCCGCCCGGCATCCGCGGTCCGTGCCTCCGGTGCCGTGCCCTCGCTGCCGAGATAGGTCTCGACCGGCGCGAGCGGACGCGTCTGCACGAACAACGCGGTCGTCGGCACGACATTGCCGTCGATCTCGAGCAGCCGGGCGAGTTCGTCGCGCGCGGTCGCGCTGGACAGGTCGGCACGCTGATAGGTGCGCTCGGCGGTGTCGCGGGCGACCTGCACCTCCAGCGTCCGGGCACGCGGAATGACCCCCGCCGCCTCCAGCTTGCGCAGATCCGACAGGATCTTATCGAGCGCATCGCGGCTGCGGCGGGCGGCTTCGAGCAGCCCAGCGGCGGCCTGTTGCCCGAAATAGGCGCGGATCAGGTTGATCCGCGCCAGATCGATCACTTGCGCGCGGCGTCCCTCGGCCATCGCGACGCCGCCTTGCGCCGCGCGCTGGATCGCCGGGATCGCGCCGCCGGTATAGAGAGGCATCGCCGCCTGTACGGTCGGCCGAAACACCTCGTCGCGGAAGCGGTAGCTGAGCTGGTCGGGGATCGCATCGAACAGCCCCGGCAGCGCCTGCGACAGCCGCCCGGTGATCTCGCTCGCGATCTGCTGAAACGCCGGAGGCACGCTACCGGGAAATGCCGCGAGGAAATCCTGGGTGTTGCCCAGTGCATTGCCCTTGGCCCCCGCGAGATCGACCGACAGCGTCTTCTCGTAGACGAGATACTGCACCGACGCGGTGACGATCGGTCGGTGCAGCGTCCGCATCGCGTCCGCCCCCGCCTTCGCCGCATCGACACCGTGATCGGCGGCGCTGAGTGCGCGCGACGTCCGATCCAACCGCATCTGCGCCGCGTCGAAGCTGAGCGCCGTCTGCGCCTCGGCAGTCGACGAAAGGCACGCCGTCAGCGCGACCGCCATCGACCAGTCCCACTTTCCCCCACCCGTATCGCCCTCGAATCCTCGCCCGCGATGACCCTAGCAAAGCAATTCGCGGGACGCGACGGGTAAGCCAGCAGGACTGCCCATGGCCGCGAAATGCGCGGTGGCGGGCGTCGCGTCTTTGACCGCCGGTCAACGCAACCCTTGTCCGCGATCAACGCCTGCTCGGTACTGCAGGCGTAGCCCGGCCGCCTTGGATTACAGGAGCCGGACCATGACATCGTCGATCAAGAACCTCGCCATCGGTGCGGCATGCGCGGGCATGATCGTGGCCGCACCTGCTTTTGCGCAGACCGATCCGGCCCCGCGTCGAGGCATCGCCGCAGGCGACGTGCTGGTGCGCGTACGGACGATCCTGGTCGCGCCGAACGAAAAGTCCGGCAGCATCCTGCCCGCATTTCCCGGCGAGCGTGTCGGCGTGAACGACAGTTTCATGCCCGAGGTCGACGTCACCTACATGGCGACCGATCACATCGGCTTCGAACTGATCGCGTCGACCACCAAGCATCACGCCGATGGCCGCACCGGCACGACCGGCTCGATCGGCAAGCTCGCCTCGACATGGGTATTGCCGCCGACGCTGACCGCGCAATATCATGTGAACCCGACCGGCAAGGTCCGCCCCTATGTCGGTGCCGGGCTCAACTACACGATCTTCTGGAACGAAAAGGCGTCCGACGGCCTCGTCGCGGCGGTCGCATCGACCGATGTCCACATGAAGGACAGCTTCGGCTGGGCGGCACAGGCCGGCGTCGATATCGACATCGCGCCGAAGGTGTTCCTGAACCTCGACGTCAAATACATCGATATCGACACGACCGCGCGGCTGCGAACGACGGCAGCCGGCACGCAGCGCGTCGCGATCAGCCTCGACCCTCTGGTGTTCGGCGTCGGGCTCGGCATACGACTCTGACGGCCGATCCTCCGCGAGTGCCTCGTTTCCGAGGCATTCGCCTCACCGCGACTTAATGACCCGCTTACTAGGGCGACCGTCGCACCGACCCGCGGATTTTAAGCGAGTTTTCACTCTCGGCCATACCAACGCGCCCGTCCCGCGGCATCGATCGGTAGCGCGGCGGTCGCGACGAGCTCTGACGCGATCGCGAGTTGCCGATCGCACAGCGCGACCATTGCCGGACGGTGGCTGACCATCACGAGCCCCTGCCCCGTTCTCGCCAACCGAGCCGACAAGCGTTCAGCGACGCGCCGCTCGGTGGCGGCATCCAGTCCTTCGGTCGGCTCGTCGAGCAGCAGCCACGGCGCGGGGACGAGGTATGCACGGGCGAGCGCCAGCCGCCGCCGCTCACCGCCCGACAGCCGCACACCGTGCTCGCCGATCCAGCTGTCGAGGCCGTCCGAAGCGCTCCGACGACGTCGGCCAGCGCGACGTCGTCGAGGACCGCCCACATCGCCGCATCGTCGGTCAGCGGATCGCAGAGCGCGAGGTGTCGCGGATGGTACCGGCCAACAGCGCCGCATCCTGCGGAGCCCAGCCGAACGTCGCACGACGGGTGGAGAGCGGGATGCGGGCGACGTCCCTGCCGTCGATGAACGCGGTACCCGGCTCGACCGACCGCAGACCGAGCAGGCTTTCTACAAGCGTGGTCTTGCCCGTCCCCGATGCGCCGACCAGCGCGGCGCGTATTTCGGCGGGCAGATGCGTACCAAGCAGGTCGAGCGACGGGTCGCCGATACACGCGATCGCGTCACCCTGCTCGACCGCATCCGGCAGCAGATCGTCGAGCCGCGCGGTCGCCTCGCGCACCGCGCTCCGTTGGGCAAGGCTGCGCAGCACCGGGCCCGCGCCGTCGATCGTCATTACGGCCGCCAGCGCGCGCTAATGCCGCGATCGGCGCCCCAAAGGATGCGGCGAGCAGCAACGCTGCAAGACCTGCCATGCCGAGGGCTACCGCCTGGATGAACTCGAACCAGCCCGCGGCGCGAGGCCTGCGCGCGTTGCGCCTCCGCCAGACGCCGGCTCTTCGCGTCGACCGCGGCCATTGCCTGCACCTCGACTCCGTAGCAGCGAAGTTCCGCAGCGGCATCGGCCACGCCGGCAAAGGCCTCCTTCAACGCCCCGGTCGCGCGCTGCACCTCGCGCCCGGGCGCTTCTAGGCGTCGAGCGAGCAAGGTCGCGAACGCAAGGAGGCCGGCTAAGCACAGCAGGAGCGCCACCGCCGGTCGCCACCCGCCAACGACGCACAGAGCCAAGCCGCTCGCGAGCGCCGCGATCATACCCGGCGCTGCAGGAGGCGGACGAACTGCGCCTCGACGACGTTCACGTCCTGCACGATCCGCGCGGTCGCTTCGCCTTGCGTCAACGCCAGCGCATGATCCGAAGGGCCCCTCGCCAGACCGAGGAACAGCGCAGGCCGGATGCGGGCGAGCGCGCCAAACGCCGCGTCGTGGCTAGCGAGCCGCTCGCCATAACGCCCTGCGGTGCGGAGGATCGCGAGCAGGCGGATGCCGGCGCTCGGCAGCATGTAGTTGAAGCCCTGCGCGGCGATCGTTCCCGCCAGCCCGGCGACCGCTGCGGCCGTGATGAACCAGCCCGACAGCCCAAGCAGAACGACCGATGCGATCGCAACGACCGCCGCATAGCCACCCGCACGCCACAGGCCGCGCCGTTGCAGCCGTCGCTCCTCGGCGATCAGCGTATAGAACGCAGTCATGTCCGCTCTCCCAGGTCGATCACGACGTCGGCGATCGCGGCCAACCGCGCGCTGTGCGTCGCGATGATCGTGGTGCGCCCGACACAGGCGCGCGCGATTGCCTCGACCAGGCGAGCTTCAGAGTCCGCATCGAGATGCGCGGTCGGCTCGTCGAGCAGGAGGACGGGTGCCGGCTTCAACAGCGCACGGGCGAGCCCGATCCGGCGACGCTCTCCCCGACAAGCCGCTGCCCCGCGCATCGATCACCGCCCCCAACCCGCCACGCGCCAGCAGCATCGGCGATAGGCCCGCGACACGCGCGACCTCGGCGATCCGCTCGGCCGATGCGGTCGGGTCGGCGAGCGCGATGTTCGAACCGATCGTCCCGGGGAGGATCAGCGGCGATTGCCCCATCCACGCAGCGATCGGTGCTATGCTGCCGATCTGCGCAAGGTCGAGCACCGCGTCTGCTCCCCTCCCTAAAAGGGAGCCGTTGGGAGTGGGTTGGCCAATTTTGGCCGCCGACGACGGATCATGCGGAAGCCGACCCACCCCGGCCCCTCCCTTTCAGGGAGGGGAAGGCGTGCCGATCGTGATGCGGCCCTCTGACAAGGGGCGAGACCAAGCAGCAGATGCAGCAGGCTGCTCTTGCCGCTGCCCGAGGGGCCGACCAGTGCGACGATCATACCGGGTTTGGCCTCGAACGAGACGCCAGAGACAGCGGCACGGTCCTGGCCATCATAGCGGATCGAAACCGAGTCGAAGCAAATCGTCGGCGCGACGCCGGACCAGACGGGAACAGTAGGTGGCGGTGCTGCCTTGGCGCGCTCCACCTCCGCCAGCCGCTCTGCCGCCGTCTCCGCAGCCTGACGATCGTGATACGCCGCCGCTAGCCGTCGCATCGGCGCGTAGAATTCGGGAGCGAGCGCAAGCACGAAGAACGCGCGACCGATATCGAGTGTCTCGGGAACCGGAAACGGAAGCAGGCCCAGCAGATTGAACCCGGCATATACCGCGACGAGCGCGACCGACAGCGCGGCAAAGAACTCCAGCGCCCCCGACGACAGGAACGCGACGCGCAGCACGCGTATCGTTCGCTTCGCAAGATCCTCCGACGCATCGCCAAGCGCGGCGGCCTCGCGCCCTTCCGCGCGAAAGGCGAGTATGACCGGCAGCGCGCCGATCCGATCCGCGAACAGCCCCGACAACCGAGCAAGCGCGACGAACTGGCGCCGCGATGCATCCGCCGCGGCCCCGCCTGCGAGGATCATCGCCGCGAGAAACGGAAAGAATGTCGCCACCAGGATCCCCGCCGCGATCGGGCTCGCCACCGCAGTCGCGGCAAGCACGATCAGCGGCGCGATCGACGCCGCCATCCGTGCGGGCAGGAAGCGCGCGACATAGCCATCGATCGCATCCACCTCGTCCACCGCCGCGCTCATCAGTGTGCCCGTCGTCGCGTCCGATCCGGGCGCACGGTGAAGCGCGGCCTCCACGATCCGCCGCCGCAACCGCGTCTTTGCCCGGTACGCGCCACCCGCACCGACGCGCGCCGCCAGCATCGCGCAAGCACCGCGCCCAATGGCCGAGACACCCGCCAGCAGGGCCCAGGGCAGCATTGCCGCGACACCGTGCGGGACTGCGACGACGCCGCCCGCCAGCCCCGCCGCGAACCCGATCGCCGCCCCGGTATCGAGTAGGAGCAAGCTCGTCGACGTTCGTACACCGCCGCCGTCCGCGACCGCCGCTTTCAGATAGGCGCGGGAAACCTGGGCGCGGTCTTTGGCAATACTGCTCATGTCGACCGCAATCGGCGGACCGTCCGCGCGCGTCTTTGACCGCGGTCAATGTTCACGCCGCCGCCGGGGCCTAGCCCGGCATCCAGACAGGGCCGTCGACGGCACTGTGGGGAGCTTAATCATGGACCTTGGGGTCATCGATCTGTCGCGGCTGCAATTCGCGCTGACCGCCCTGTACCATTTCCTGTTCGTGCCGCTGACGCTCGGGCTGTCGATGATGCTGGTCATCATGGAAGCCGTGTACGTGATGACGAACCGACCGATCTGGCGCGTCATCACGCGGTTCTGGGGGCGGATCTTCGCGATCAATTCCGTCCTGGGCGTCGCCACCGGGCTGACGATGGAATTCCAGTTCGGCACGAACTGGTCGTATTTCTCGCATTATGTCGGCGACATCTTCGGCGCGCCGCTCGCGATCGAGGGACTGATGGCGTTCTTTCTGGAGGCGACGTTCGTCGGGCTGATGTTCTTCGGCTGGGATCGCCTGTCGAAGCTCGGCCACCTGATCGTCACCTTCATGGTCGCGCTCGGGACCAATTTGTCGGCGCTGTGGATCCTCGTCGCGAACGGCTGGATGCAAAATCCGACCGGCGCCGAGTTCAACACCGACACGATGCGGATGGAAGTCAGCGATTTCGGCGCGGTGCTGTTCAATCCGATCGCGCAGGCGAAGTTCGTCCACACCATCAGCGCCGGCTATGTCTGCGCCGCGGTGGTGGTGCTCGGCATCTCCGCCTTCTGGTTGCTCAAGGGCCGCTACACCGCAGTCGCCCGCCGTTCGATGACGGTCGCCGCCGCGTTCGGCCTTGCCGGGTCGCTGTCGGTCGTCGTGCTCGGCGACGAGAGCGGCTATGCGCTGACCGACAATCAGAAGATGAAGCTCGCGGCGATCGAGGCTGCGTGGCACACCGCTCCTGCCCCCGCCGGGCTGACGCTGTTCGGCCTGCCCGACGTCGCCGCGCGCGAGACCCGCTACGAGGTACAGGTCCCGTGGTTGCTCGGCCTGATCGCAACGCGCAGCCTCGACAGGGAGGTAACGGGGATGTCCGAACTGGTGCTGAAAGCACAGGAGCGGATTACATCAGGCGTAATTGCCTATGACGCAGTCGAGCATCTAAAGGTCGATCGCACCGACGTCGCGCAGCGGGTACGGTTCGAGGCGCACAAGCGCGATCTGGGTTACGCGCTGCTGCTGAAACGCCACGTCGCCGATCCGCGCATGGCGAGCCCGCAGTTGATTGCGGCGACCGCATGGGACGTGGTGCCGAACGTCCCGCTGATGTTCTGGAGCTTCCGGATCATGGCGTTCATCGGCTTCTTCATGATCGCGCTGTTCGGTGCCGCGTTCGTCCTGACCTCGCTCCGGATGCACACCCAGACGCGCTGGCTCCTGAAGCTCGCCGTCATCGCCCTCCCGCTGCCGTGGATCGCGATCGAGCTCGGATGGATGCTCGCCGAGATCGGTCGCCAGCCCTGGGCGATCGAGGGGTCTTGCCGACGTTCCTGGCCGCATCGTCGCTGACCCGCGGAGTCCTGTGGACGACGATCATCGGCTTCACCGCGATCTACGGCACGCTGGCGGTGATCGAGGTGCGGCTGATACTCGCGACGATCCGAAAAGGTCCGTTCGAGCATGACGAGGATCCGAAGCCCGTCGTCGGCCTCGTTCCCACGACGCCTCCCATTCTCCGCTTGGCCGCCTGACAGGAGACACGACGATGTTCGACTATGAAACGCTGCGTCTGATCTGGTGGGCGCTGATGGGAATCCTGCTGATCGGCTTCGCGCTGACCGACGGCTTCGATCTCGGCGTCGCGGCGCTGCTGCCGTTCGTGGGGCGCACCGATGCCGAGCGGCGGATGGTGATCAATTCGATCGGCCCGACCTGGGAGGGCAACCAGGTGTGGTTTATCCTCGCAGGCGGCGCGATCTTCGCGGCGTGGCCGTTCGTCTATGCGATCAGCTTCTCGGGCTTCTACCTCGCGATGTTCGTCGTTCTCGCTGCGCTGATCCTGCGGCCGGTGGGGTTCAAATACCGGTCGAAGCGGCCGGACCCCGCCTGGCGGTCGCGCTGGGACTGGGCGTTGTTCGTCGGCGGGTTCGTGCCCGCGCTCGTGTTCGGCGTCGCGGTCGGCAATGTCCTGTCGGGCGCGCCCTTCCGCCTCGACAGCGACCTGCGCGCGGTCCTCGACGGCAGCTTCCTCGGGCTGTTCACGCCGTTCACGCTAGTGTGCGGCCTGTTGTCGGTCGCGATGCTGGTGCTCCACGGCAGCGCGTGGCTGGCGATCAAGATCGAACACGGCCTGATGCACGATCGCGCGCGCAAATTCGGCACGGTCGCCGGCGTCGCGTCGCTCGCGCTGTTCGCGATCGGCTGGGGCTTTGTCGCGTATGGCGACATCGGCTACCGGATCGTCGGCGCGATCGATTCGTCCGGTCCGTCCAATCCCCTGCACACCACCAGCGAACTCGCCCGCGGCGGCTGGCTCGCCAACTACGCCCTCCATCCATGGATGATGATCGCTCCCGCATTAGGGTTCGGCGGCGCGGCGCTCGCGCTCTTCGGCATCCGGCGTGGATCGGAAAGCGCTGCGTTCGCCGGGTCGTCGGCTTCCGCGCTCGGCATCATCGCGACCGTCGGCCTGTCGATGTTCCCCTTCATCCTGCCGTCCAGCATCGACTCGCATTCCAGCCTGACCGTCTGGAACGCCTCGTCGAGCGCCAAGACGCTCGGCATCATGCTGTTCGTCACGGTGGTGCTGTTGCCGATCGTCGTCGCCTACACCGCCTGGGCGTACAAGGTGATGTTCGGCCGCGTGACCTCGCAGGACGTCGCGACCAACCCCGATTTTTATTGATCCCGAACGCTAAGGATATCTGATCATGTGGTATTTCACCTGGGTCCTAGGCCTCGGTCTCGCCGTCGGCTTCGGCATTCTCAACGGCATCTGGCACGAGTTCCATTTGCCGATTGAGGACGATGCCGACGCCTCTGCAAACTCGTAACGGGCTCGTAAAGAATTCGCGCGGATATCCGGCGGCCTCGGACTATACTGGATCAATGGCTCACCACGACATCTGTGCGGATTGCGCGGTCCGCGATCAGGCTCTGTGCAGCAGCCTCACGGATGTCGAACTGCAGGCGCTCAACACGCTTGGGCGCCGCCGAAAGATTGCACGCGGCCAGACACTGATCTGGGCGGGCGACGACAGCATCATCTGCGCGAACCTGTTGTCGGGCGTCCTCAAGCTGGTCGCTGCCACGCCCGACGGTCGCGAACAGATCGTCGGGCTGCTCTATCCCGCCGATTTCGTCGGACAGCCCTATGCCGGCCAGGCGGACTTCACGATCACCGCGCTGACCGAGTCCGAGCTGTGCATTTTTCCGCTCGACGCATTCGAACGCGTGCTGGAGGATCATGCGCGGATGGAACGCCTGCTGCTCCAACGGACTCTCGCGGCGCTCGGTATCGCGCGTACGCGGATCCTGTCACTGGCGCGCCAATCGGCGCAGGAGAAGATCGCGGGTTTCCTCTTGGACATGGCCTTGCGCGCGACCGCGACCGGCGGCCGCGCGACGCCCGACGGGCCGATGACGTTCGACCTTCCTCTCACCCGCGGACAGATCGCCGACGTCCTCGGACTGACGATCGAAACCGTCAGTCGCCAGATGACCCGGCTCAAGACGGCCGGCGTGATCGCCCTGCCCGGCGGCCGCGCGATCACGATATCTGACCCGGACGCGCTGCAGGGTCGCGCCGAAGCCGCCTAACCCGCGTCCCGTCCGCACAGGCCATCGACCAGAATGGCGCGCGCGTTCCGGCTGAGACGACCGGCGCCCAGCGCCAGGATCGCGAGTTCGGTGAAGTCTATCTCGCGGCGACACCCGTCGAAGAACCCGCGCAACATGTACCCGAACGCCTCAGCACAGGGTGTCGCGTCACCGGACAAGGCCGCGGCGATGTCGTCCGCATGGATCGAAGCGCGCAAATGCCAGCCGCGCGTTCGTCCGAGCAACGCCGCGGTCAACGGGTCGTCGATGTCGCGCGCGAACAGCGCATCGATCGCCGCGGTACCCTGGCGCGGATGACGGACCATCATCGCGCACAAGCTTCGCCCAAGGGCATCGGTCTCCGCCTCGGACACCCGATCGGGTAGCGCGTCCGCGCATGCCTCCAGGCGATCGCACAACACGCGAAGCCGGGCATGATCGGCGATCAGCCCCACGAGGTCGATTTCGTCGATCACGTGCCAGTGCTGCCCCGACACCATCCTCTCGCCATATCCGTCACGCTCGGCCATCGCGGATCTCCATGCCGCCAGCTTGCACGCCACCGGATACGCAGCATTGACGGCGATCAAATGCCGGAGCGCCGCGCACTGCGTGCCTTACTTGCAGGGGCAACGACATCCCGGCGATCATGATCCCATGGCAGGAAGCGGCGGCGTTTGCGGCGATGTTCCCCGGTTGCTGTCCGAATACGATCGTCGCCCGGTCGTCGTCGGCATCGCGCTCCACACCTCTACAATGGAGCAGACACACCGCGTTGCGGCGCATGTGGAGACAAACGGGCTCGCCATCTGACCAGCGCGCCGTCAGCGTCGAGCACGCGCGTGCAGTGCGCGGACCTCGTCGGCGAACGTCATGACCGGCCCCTCGACGATCGCCCCCGGCACCACATCGGTGATCCGCAACGGTGCGATCCCGAGTTGCGGCTTGCCGAGGTCGCGCAACCACTCGCCGAGCTGGATCGAGGATGTCGCGTAGACGATCTTCCCCATGCCCGCCAAACCATGCGCCGCCGCGCACATCGCGCAATGTTCGCCCGAGGTGTAGACGACCGCTGCTCGCCGCTCTTGCGCGGACAGGTTCTCGGCGGCCCAGCGGACGATCGCGAACTCGGGGTGCCGGGTGGGATCGCCGCCGCCGGTTCGGTTGCGATCCTCGAACACGATCGTTCCGTCACCAGACACCAGGACCGATCCGAAGGGCTGGTCGCCGGCCTCTACCGCCTCGCTCGCCAGATCCACGCACCGCCGCAGATACCGAAGGTCGTTGTCGTTCATGATGCCCATCCTCATTTGTCAAACCAAAGCGGTCGCGCGGGAGAATGGATCCGACGCCGTTGCATTTGAAAGCCGGGCAAATCGCCCACGTCGCAGAAGATCCGCTCCTGTGGCCGCGGACGAATTTACGGTTGGCGCCCCAGGCGCTACCGGAAGCAGACTATCCGCCGACGATCGAGGAAAACGCACTGACATTCGAGTTCCGGCCCAGCGCTTTGATCAAGGCGAATGCGGACAGCCTGCGCCAGACGGTCCGCGTGATCGTCGCGACCGCGGCGGCGTTCGCGGCGTACAAGACGCTCGGCCTGCACGAAGGCTATTGGGCAGTGTTCACCGTGCTGATCGTGATGCAGGCATCGATCGGCGGAACGCTCGGCGCGGCGACCGATCGGTTGCTCGGGACATTGCTGGGCGCGGTGCTCGGTGGCGTCGGCGCGGCGCTCGGGCGGACCGATACGGTCGAACTCGGGCTGGTGCTCGTCACCGTCACGGGGATCGCCGCGCTTGTCGCGTCGATCCGGCCGCGGTTGCGGATCGCGCCGGTCACCGCGGCGATCATGCTGCTCAGCGCGCCGCCGGGCTCTTCGGTGGAGATATTCGTCCGCGATCGCATCATCGAGATCGGGCTTGGCGGCATGATCGGCGTGCTGGCGGCGATGCTGATCCTGCCGGCACGCTCGCACGGCGTGGTGATCGCGCGCACGCTGGCCGTGCTGAACCATATCGACCGGATGCTGCGCGCGCAGGCCGATGCGCTGACTAACGGGGTGGCGCTGCCCTCGTCCCCGAACACGGCGCGCTGCGTCAGGCGCTGGCCGCGGTCGAGCTGGCCATGAAGGATGCCGACCGCGAGCGGGCCTCCCGCCTTGCCGATCACGGTATCCCCGCCGCCGTCCCGCGCACACTGTGGCGCATCCGCAACGACCTGGTGCTGAGCGGTCGCGCGCTCGACGAACCGCTGCCCCCGGCGGCAATGGCGGCGCTCGCCAAGCCGACGGCGGCGATGCTGACCGCGCACGCCGCGCTGGCGACCCGGTGTTCGGAGGCGCTGCGCACACGCGGCAAAGTCGATCGGGGCGACGTCGAAGTCTGTTATCGCATGTTCGGTACCGCGCTCGATCAGTTCCGCCGTAGCGAGGCCGCGGCGACCCTGGATTTCGACGCATCGGGGCGCGTGTTCGGGCTCGCCTTCGCCGCGGGTAGACTGCACCGCGACCTGCTCGACCTCGCCGGGCGCGTCGACGAGATCGCACCGACCAAGGTGCTCGCCGCCGACCAAAGCTGACCCCGCGGCTTTGACGCCCGGCGCGCACGCGGTACGGGCGGCCATGACCGAAACCATAGCACGGCCCGACCTCGCCGCCGAACTCGTCAATCTGCTAGACCTCGAACCGCTGGATACCGACCTCTTCCGCGGACCACAGCGGCCCGGTGCAAACGCGCGCGTCTTCGGCGGGCAGGTCGTCGCACAAGCGCTGATGGCGGCGCAGCGCTCGGTCGACGGCCCCGCCGTGGCGCACAACATGCACGCCTATTTCCTGCGCGCCGGCACCGAGATGCAACCGATTCTCTTTCGGGTAGAGCGCGACTTCGACGGCAAGTCGTTCGCGAACCGCCGCGTCACCGCGAGCCAGAACGGTGCGACGATACTGACGCTGGCCGCATCGTTCCACCGGCCGGAAGCCGGGCTAGAGCATGCGGTCGCGATGCCCGATGTCCCGCCGCCGGAGGAGCTGCGCTCGCTCGACATTCTGGCAGGCGAATATGCGGGTATCTCCGCGCAAGCCGTCGCGTTCCTCAGCCAGCCGTCCGCCTTCGATATCCGGCCATGCGGCGTGCCCGCGTTCCTCCAGACCGAGCCCGGCATGCCCGTTTCCCATGTCTGGATCCGGTTCCGGGGCAGCGTGCCGACCGATCCCCAGATACGCCGGGGCGTGCTGGCCTATCTGTCGGACTACGCACTGCTCAGCGCGTCGCTGATCCCGCACGGCGTGAACATGTTCGAGCACAGCATGCAGACCGCCAGCCTCGACCACGCGATGTGGTTTCACGAGGACGTGCCGCTCGACGGCTGGCTGCTCTATAGCAGCGAAAGCCCGTGGTCGGGGCATGGTCGCGGCATCGCGCGCGGCGTGTTCCATAGCCGCGACGGACGGGCGATCGCGCATGTCACGCAGGAAGGGTTGATCCGGATGCGACCCGACCTCGCGCCGCGCACCACGATCCCGCATATGCCCTGATCCACCGGGACTCGGATTCACCCGGTTTTGATTCCCCCGGTCCTGATTCCCTGCTCCTGACTCACCGCCTCCGCGCGGTTCAACGCGGAAATCCATATTGACACCGCATTTGTACGGACATTAACACTATCTTGCGCCAGTGATGCTGGTTCCAGGATGTCGCGCCGCGGAAGACGGACGATCCCGATCTCGAGAGGATGTCTGTATGCGTCATTCGTACGCCGTATCGCTGTGTGCGTTGCTCGCGGTGCTGCCATCGGCAGCCCGGGCGCAGACGGCGTCTCCGCTCGATACCGATCCGTCGTACCAGACGATGCTGGCGCTGATCGACGAGATGGTCGAGAACAAGCTGGTCAGTCGCGAGCGTGCCGATACGCTGATCTCCAACGCCAAGGCGAAAGCAGGCCGTGCGCTCGCCGCGAATGCCCCGTCACCGGCAGCCCCTCCACTGGCAGCCCGGACAGCGCCACCGCCCCGCGTGCAGGTCGCCGACCAGACGGCCGATCCCGGCGCGAAGATCGCTCCGGTACCGGTCGGCAACCCGCAGGTGGTGAACGCCGGCGGGGTCGCGCTGCCCGCCGATCTCGCGGTCGATTGGAGCCGGGGGGCGCCGGTGTTCAGCAGTCGTGACGCAAAGTTCACCTTTAAGATGCGCGGGCGGCTTTTGGCGGATATCTCCTCGACGAGCGGGTCGGATTTCGACCGTCGCAACATCACCGTCTCGACATTGCGCCAGTTCCGCGTCGGCGCGATCGGCACGATCGGCGATCACCTGTTCTACCAGTTCGAGACCGATTTCCGGCGCAACGCGACCGAGGTCGTGCAGGCGTTCGTCGGTTATCGCCAGAAGTTCGGCAAGACCGACGCCGATGTGAGGTTCGGCAATCTCATCACAGATCGCGGCATCGACATCGGCACCGCCTCGACCGCCAATCCGTTCATCACCACCAACATCAACACCACCGCGCTTGCGACGCAGGGCGGCAAGGTCTTCCTGATGGGCGCGGTCGGCCGTGCGGGCGGCAAGAACTGGCACGCGAGCCTGGGCGTGCACGGCGATGCGATCGACAGCGATTTCACGCGCAGCGACAACCGCATGCTGCTGGGCCGCGCGCACTGGAACCCGATCCTCACAAAGCATGGCCTGATCCACATCGGCGGCTGGGCCTATAGCGAGAACATCCCCGACACGACGCTGCCGACCACGTTCGCGCAAGGCATGGCGGGGGCGCTCAATAACAGCGTCCGTGTCGAGTCCGCAGCCCTGACCGGCGCGGACGGATCGAAGGCGTTCGGGCTCGAACTCGGCGGCACGCTCGGACCGTTCTACGCGTTCGGCGAATATGGCCAGCGGACCGTGCATGGCGGCCCGACCTCGACCTTCCGCAGCGGTAAGATCAAGGCCTTGTCGGTCAATGGCGGATTCTGGATCACCGGCGAGACGCCGACCTATGCCTCGCGCAGCGGCACCTATGTGGCGCCGAACGTGCTGAACTCGGTGCTCGATGGCGGATGGGGCGCGCTGGAGGCGGTGGTGCGGTACGAGGATCTCGACAGTTCGAGCCTTCCGCTCGGCGGCACCGGCACGGCGGGCACGCTCGGCCTGAACTGGTCGCTGACCAACAATTTCCGGTTCATGGCGGACTATACCCATTTCCGCACCGACAACCGCACCGGCAGTTTCATCGGGCGGGATAGTGGCGACACGTTCGCGGCCAGGGCCGAAGTGGCGTTCTGACGCCAAGCCGCTGCTCGCTTAGACTTGCCAGCGTACCATAAGTTCGATAATGTCCGTACAAAGCGATAAGGAGGATGTATGAGCCTTTCGGCTATCAAGGTTGGCGAACAGCGCTACCGCGCGAGCTATGGCCGCTATCTCGAGGATTTCGTCGTCGGCGACATTTACGAGCATCGCCCCGGGCGGACGATCACCGACGCGGACAATATCCAGTTCTCGCTGATGACGATGAACGCACACCCAATGCACTGCGATGCGCAATATGCCGCGAAGAGCGAATTCGGGCGGCTGCTGGTCAATAGCGGGCTGACGCTCGCGATCGTGCTCGGCATGACCGTTAACGACGTCAGCGGCAAGTCCCCGCCAATCTCGGCTGGACCGAGATCAAGCTGACCCATCCGGTATTCGGTGGCGACACGCTGACCGCGGAAACCGAAGTGCTCGAAATCCGCGAGTCCAAGTCGCGCCCGACGCAGGGGATCGTCACCACCCGCACCCGCGCGTTCAACCAGGACGCCAAGCAGATCATGGAGTTCACGCGCAACTCGCTGGTCTACAAACGCGGCGAATCTCCCGACGACAAATAGCCCTATCGATCGACCAACCGGTCGCCCTTGATGGTGACCGGACGTCCCCCGCGCGGCCTGCGAGAGCTTCGACCAAAGAAGACCCGGCCCGTCGTCATTCCGAAGAGAGGTAGCCCCATGGCCGATACCATCGCCGTCAACGCAGGAGCCAGGCTGGACCGTCTGCCCATCTCCCGATTCCACTGGCGTATCCTGGGGCTGATCAGCGCGGGTGCGTTCCTCGACGCGTTCGACGTCTACCTTGCGGGCGGCGTCATCGCCGCGCTGAAGACCGAGGGTTTCTCGACGCTGGCGCAGGCCGCGGTGTTCATGTCGATGACCTTCCTCGGCATGATGATCGGCGCGGGGATGGCCGGCTATGTCGGCGACCGGTTCGGGCGTCGCGCATCCTATCAGTTCAACCTCGCGCTGTTCGGCCTCGCCTCGATCGCGGCGATTTTCTCCCCGAACATGACCTTCCTGATCGTCTGCCGCTTCATCATGGGCATCGGTCTCGGTGCCGAGCTGGTGGTCGCGGCGGGCACGCTCGGCGAGTTCATCCCGCCCGCGTATCGCGGCCGCTGGGTGTCGATCATGGGCATGGTCGTCAATTCGGGCCTGCTGGTCGCCACCTCGGTCGGCTATATCGTCATTCCGACGCTCGGCTGGCGCTACATGTTCGCGATCGGCGGCATCCTGGCGCTGATCGTCTGGGTGATGCGCAAGAAGATGCCGGAATCGCCGCGCTGGCTGGAATCGGTCGGTCGCAACGACGAGGCTGAGGCGACGCTGCGCGAGATCGAAGCCGAAGTCACCGCACACAAGGGCCCGCTTGCCCCGGTTCCAGCCGTTCGCGTGGTGCCGAAGGTCCATGCGCCGCTTTCCGCGCTGTTTGGGTCCAAGCTGCGCCGCCGCCTGATCGCCGCGACGCTCGCCGCGATCGCGGTCAACGTGTCGGTCTATGGCTTCGTCGCGTGGTTGCCGACCTTCCTGGTCAGCCACGGCACCGGCATCGTTACCTCGCTCTGGTACACAACACTGATGTCGTTCGGCAGCGTGTTCGGTGCGATCGTCGCGATCGGTATCGCCGACCGCATTTCGCGCCGCGCCTCGCTGATAGCGGCCGCTATCGCGATCATGATCTTCGGCTTCCTGTATCCGAATGCGCAGGGCGACCTGATGGTGCCGCTGACGGGCTTCCTGCTCGTGTCGAGCATCTACACGCTCGTGACGCTCGCGCTGTTCGCCTACATCCCCGAGCTGTTCCCGACCGCCTATCGGCTGCGCGGCACCGGTTTCGCGGGCATGTGCGGACGCGCCGCGTCGATGGTCACGCCCTATGCCACCGTCGCGCTGTTCGAGCGCTTCGGGCTGGAGGGCGTGCTCGGCATGGTCGGCGTCGTGCTAGCCTGCATGATCGCCGCGGTCGGTCTGCTCAACATCGAGACCACCGGCCAGTCGCTCGACGACGTCGCCGATGACTCGCTGGTCACCGGGGGGCTGCCAAGTGACGCTTTCGCAAACCTTCGCCGATTTCGCGACTGGCCTGACGATCGATGCGATTCCCGAGCGGGTCAGGAGCGCGCGCGCCATCTGATCCTGGATTCGGTCGGCACCGGGCTCGCGGCGGTCGGCGCCCCCTGGGCGGAGGCCAGCTTCGCTGCCGCCGGCGATCTCGGCAGCGGCACTGCGCCGGTGCTCGGCTATGGCCGCACGCTGGCGATGCGCGACGCGGCGCTGATGAACGGGCTAGTCACGCACGGCCTCGACTATGACGACACGCATGCGCGCGGGATCATCCACGCGACCGTCAGCGCCTTTCCGACCGCGCTCGTCGCGGCGGACAAGGCGGGTGCTTCGGGGCCGACCTGCTCGTCGCCTATATCGCGGCGATGGAGGTCTCGACTCGGGTCGCGGCCGTCGGCGCGGGCGGGTTTCACGGCTTCGGCTTCCACCCGACCGGATTGATCGGCGCGTTCGGATCGACGCTCGCGGCCGGCAGGTTGCTTGGGCTGGACGCACAGCAGATCGCGATGGCGCAGGGGATCGTGCTGTCGATGGCCGGCGAGAGTCTCGAATTCCTGGCCGACGGTGCGTGGACCAAGCGCCTGCATCCCGGCTGGGCGGCGAGTTCGGCTTTGACCGCGGCAACGCTCGCCAAGCGCGGCTTCGTCGGACCGCCGGCTGCGTACGAGGGCCGGTTCGGCCTGTATGCGCTGTATCTTCGCGACGCCGCCCTGCCCTGCTCGCGCAGGCGACCGAAGCGCTCGGCGAGACCTGGGAGATCGAGGCGGTTTCGGTGAAGCCGCTTCCCGCGTGCCACATGACGCATGCCGCGATCGATGCGGCGATCGCGTTGCGCAAGGAATACGACCTGACCGCCGCCGACATCGCCAAGGTCATCGTGCTGGTGCCCGAGGCGGTCATCCCGATCGTCTGCGAGCCAATCGCCCCCAAGCGGACGCCGCGCACCGGCTACGACGCGCAATTCTCGATCCCCTATACGGTCGCGACCGCGCTGCTGACCGGCAAGTTCACGCTCGATGCGCTCGATCCGGCGGCGCTCAGCGATCCGGCGGTGCTCGGTCTGGCGACGCGCGTCGATTACGCGATCGACCCGGACAGCGATTATCCGAAGCATTTCACCGGCGAAGTCATCGTTCAAACCCACGACGGTCGCATGTTGCGTCACCGCGAGGCGATCAACCGCGGCGCGTCAGATCGGCCGCTCAGCAACGCCGACATCGACGCCAAATATTTCGAGAACGCCGCTCGCACGGTCGACGAGACGCGCGCCGCGCACATCCGCGCCGCAGTGCTCGACATGGACCGACACCCCGCTTCCGCGCTCGGCGACATCCTCGCCGGCGCCACTGCCCCTCAAGGAGTATCCGTATGACCCTGGCAAACGCGATCGCCGCCGATGGCGCGATGACCGACGAAGAGATCATGATCCTGGATTCGATCGACAAGTTCCTCGAAACCGATGTGCGGCCGTTCGTCCATCAGCTCGAACATGACGACGAATACCCGCAGAAGATCGTCGACACGATGAAGGAGATGGGGCTGTTCGGCCTGATGATCGCGCCCGAATTCGGTGGGTTCGGCATCTCGACGCTGACCTATGCGCGGATCATCGAAAAGATCTCGACCGTGTGGATGTCGGTCGCGGGGATCATCAACAGCCACATGATCATGGCGATGACCGTGCAACGCTGCGGTACCGAGGCGCAGAAGGATCATTACCTGCCCAAGTTCGCGACCGGCGAACTGCGCGGCGGCATCGGCCTGACCGAGCCCGACGCGGGCACCGACCTGCAGGCGATCCGCACCACCGCGGTCCGCGACGGCGACGACTATGTCGTCAACGGCAGCAAGATGTGGATCACCAATTCGGGATCCGGCAACACCATCCTGTTGCTGGTCAAGACCGACACGGCCGCCGAGCCACGCCACAAGGGCATGAGCCTGCTGATCGCCGAGAAGGGCGACGGCTTCATCGTGTCGAAGAAGCTGGAGAAGCTCGGCTACAAGGGCATCGACAGCAACGCGCTGACGTTTGACGGCTACCGTGTCCCGGTCGACCGGCTGATCGGTGGGATCGAAGGCGTCGGCCTGAAGCAGGTGCTGGGCGGGCTCGAACTCGGCCGCATCAACGTGGCGGCGCGCGGCGTCGGGATCGCGCAGGCGGCGCTGGACGAAGCGGTCGCCTATGCGCAGACACGCAAGACGTTCGGCAAGCCGATCTGCGAGCATCAGGCGATCCAGCTGAAACTGGGCGAGATGACGACGCGCACCTATGCCGCGCGGCTGCTCACCGAAGCCGCCGCCAAAGCTTATGACCGCGGCGAGCGCTGCGACATGGAAGCGGGCATGGCGAAGTATTTCGCGACCGAGGTGGGGCTGGAGAATGCGATCGAGGCGATGCGGATCTTCGGCGGCTATGGCTATTCGAAGGAATACAACGTCGAGCGGCTCTACCGCGACGCACCTTTGCTGACGATCGGCGAGGGCACCGAACGAACTGCAACGCATCATCATCGCCAAGCAGATCATCGCGCGGAACCCCGCATGAGCCAGCCACTCGCAGGGCTGCGCATCATCGCGGTCGAACAATATGGCGCCGGCCCTTTCGGCACGCAGCAACTCGCCGATCTCGGCGCCGAGGTGATCAAGATCGAGAACCACAAGGACGGCGGCGATATCGGCCGTCATGTCGGCCCCTATTTCTTCGCGCCGGGCGACAGCCATTTCTATGAGTCGCTCAACCGCAACAAGCGCAGCATCGGTCTCGACCTGAAAAGCGCGGACGGGCGTGCGGTGCTCGAAAAGCTCGTCGCGGAGTCGGACGTGGTGTTCAACAACCTGCGCGGCGACCTGCCGGCAAAGCTCGGGCTCGATTACGCCGCGCTGTCGCGGTTCAACCCGGCGATCGCCTGCGTCCACCTCTCCGCCTATGGCCGCACCGGCAGCCGCGCGGCGTGGCCCGGCTATGATTACCTTATGCAGGCCGAGGCCGGCTATCTGTCGCTGACCGGCGAACCCGGCACCCCGCCGGCGCGCTTCGGGTTGTCGATCGTCGACTTCATGACCGGCACGACGGCCGCGCTCGCGATCCTTGCCGGCGTCGTCTCGGCCCGCGGGAGCGGTATCGGCCGCGATCTCGACGTCAGCCTGTTCGACGTCGCGCTCGGTAATCTCAACTATGTCGCCGAATGGTATCTCAACGGCGGCGTCACCGTCGAACGCACCTCGCGCTCGAGCCATCCCTCGCTCACCCCCAGCCAGCTCTACACGACCAGCGATGGCTGGATCTTCGTGATGTGCAACAAGGAGAAGTTCTTCGAGGTTCTGTGCGGGCTGATCGAGCGTCCCGAATGGGCGACCGATCCGCGCTATGCGACCTTTGCCGCGCGGCTGGAGAACAGGCCGGCATTCAATGCCGATCTCGATGCGGTGCTGTCGACCCGCACCACCGCGGACTGGATGCAGCTGTTCGAAGGCAGGGTGCCCGCTGCGCCCGTGCTCGACGTCCAGCAGGCGCTCGACAATCCGTTTCTCGCGGAATCGAAGCGGATCATCGACTTCCAGCATCCCGAGCACGGCCCCTGCCCGGCATCGCCTCGTCGATCCGCGCAGGCGGCGTCGAGCATCCGGACAAGGCCGCCCCTGCGCTCGGCGCGGACACCGGCGCCATCCTCGCGACGCTCGGCTACACCGACGACGATGTCGCGGCCTTGCGGACCCGTGGCGCGGTACGGTGACGCCAGCGCTTGCATCGAACGCCAAGGCATCGGACGGTGCGCTATTGTCCGGATTACCCGACAAAGCGACCGATGGATATTCGATGCCCCAGCTTCGTCAGCAACCGCGTTACCTGCAACTCGCCCAGACGCTGATCAACGAGATCGACGATGGGCGCTATCCGATCGGTACGCTGCTGCCGACCGAGTTCGAGCTCTGCGATCAGTTCGGCGCGAGCCGCTTCACCGTGCGCGAGGCGATCAAGCGGCTCGTGCAATCGGGCATGGTCTCGCGTCAGGCCGGAGTCGGCACGCGCGTCCTTGGGCTGTCGCGCCCGGCCGCTTACCGACAGGTGATGGAGGGGCTTTCCGACCTCCAGCAATACACCAACGAAACCAGCCTCACGATCATCGCGCGTGAAACGATCGCGCTGGACGGACCGCTCGCCGAGCAAGTCGGCGCGACATCGGGCCAGACCTGGCTGCATCTCATGGCGCTGCGCCGCGCCGCCGGGACCAGCCCGATCTCCTATTCGGATATCTACCTCCACCCCGCGTTCCGCAGCCTGAAGCTCGACGACGATGTCGGCGACGTGCCGATCTTCAACCGGATCGAGGAACAGTTCGGCGAGCGCGTCGCCGAGGTCCGCCAGCATATCGAAGCGGTGGCGATCCCCGCGCCGATCGCAAGGCTGCTCGAAACCGCGACCGGCGCGCCCGGCTTGCGCCTGACGCGCCAGTATCTGAACGCACGCGGCGAGGTCGTCGAGATAGCGATCAATACCCATCCCGCGGACCGCTATTCCTATTCCCAGACCTTCCGCCGCGATCCCGTATCCGGACTGTAGAGGATTTTTCATGACCATTGCCGCCCGCAGCATCCTGTTCGTCCCCGGCGATCGCGCCGAGCGTTTCGACAAGCGCGCGCGCGAGCGGCGCGGACATGGTGGTGATCGATCTCGAAGACGCGGTCCTGCCCGACCGCAAGGCCGCGGCGCGCGATACAGTCCATGATGCGCTCGCGGGCCTGACGGAGTCGCGCTTCGTCGTGCGGGTGAACAGCCTGGATACCGCGTGGCATGCCGACGACGTCCGCGCATTCGCAGGCCTGCCGGGTGTCGCGGGGTTGATGCTGCCCAAAGCCGAGCGCGCGTCTGACTTCGCCGCGATGCACGAGGCCGCGGCGGGCAAGCCGCTCCATGCGCTGGTCGAAACCGTCTCGGCGATCCTGAATTTGGCCGACCTCGTCACCGCGCGAGGGCTCGCGCGGCTGTCGTTCGGCACGGTGGACTTCCAAGCCGATGCCGGCATCGACGGTGACGGCGCGGAGATCGACTATGTCCGCACGCAGATCGTCCTTCACTCACGCAACGCCGGGCTTGCCGCACCGGTCGACGGGGTCTCGACCGACCTCACCGACGACGCGGCGCTGGCCCGCGACACCGATCATGCGCGCCGCTTCGGCTTCGCCGGAAAACTCTGCGTCCACCCGCGTCAGGTGGGGATCGTCAACGCTGCCTTCCTCCCTTCCGACGCCGACATCGACTGGGCGACCCGCGTCATCGCCGCGATCGACGGCGCGTTCGGGGCCGTCGCGGTCGACGGCAAACTGATCGACAAACCCGTCGTCGACCGCGCCCGCCGCCTTCTCGAAACCCATGCGGCGTTCCAAGCCGGCTGATAGCGAAAACGGTCGGACGACGGGCTCTTCTCATCGTCTCAGTGGATCGCCGCGTCTGAAAAGCGCGATATCATCGTCTCGCAACTGCCGATTGCCGTCCTATTGCCGGTGCGCGGCGATGTACCGGCCGATCTGCTCGTCGAGCACGTCCAGCGGTAGCGCGCCCTGATCCAGCACCGCTTCGTGGAAGTCGCGAATGTCGAAACGCGGCCCAAGCTCTCGCTCGGCCCGCGCCCGCAGCTCCGCGATCTTCAGTTCGCCGACCATGTAGCTCGTCGCCTGCCCCGGCCAGTTGAAATACCGGTCGACTTCGCGCGCGACATCGGTGTCCGCGACCGAGCTGTTCGCCTTGAAATACGCGATAGCCTGTTCGCGGGTCCAGCGCTTGGAGTGGATGCCGGTATCGAGCACCAGCCGGATCGCGCGCCATACCTGCAAAGACAGCATGCCGAACCGGCTATACGGATCCTTGTAGACACCCATCTCGTTCGCCAGCCGCTCCGAATAAAGCCCCCAGCCCTCGACATAGGCGCCATAGCCGCCGAACTTGCGGAACTTCGGGATCCCGGTCAGCTCCTGTTGGCGCGCAATCTGGAAATGATGGCCCGGAGCGCCTTCATGTGCGGCGATACCGGCGACCTGCACCTTCTGCGTCTGGTTCATGTCGACCAGGTTGACGTAATAGATGCCGGGCCGCGATCCGTCTGCCGACGGCGGGTTGTAGAACGCGGTCGACGCGGTGCCCTCGCGCCATTTCTCGACCGCGCGGACCTCCAGCGGCGCCTTGGGCAAGGTCCGGAAATATTTGGGCGCAACCGCCATCACCGATGCGATCACGCCGCGGGCGTCACCCAGATACTGTTCGCGACCGGCCTGTGTATTGGGATATTTGAACTGCGGATCGGTGCGAGATCTTGGCGAAAAACTGCTCGAGCGTTCCCTGGAAGCCGACTTCGCGCTTGATCGCCTCCATCTCCTGCCGGATCGCGGCGACCTGCTTCAGGCCGAGATCGTGAATCTGGTCGGCGGTCAGGTCGGTCGTGGTCGAGGTCTTCAGCCGGTCTGCGTAATAGGCAGCGCCGTTCGGCAGGCTCCACGCCCCGAAATTGCCCTTCGATTGCGGCTCGATCGCATCGAGCGTCGCGAACAGCATGTCGTAGCCACGTCGGAACGGCCCGGTCAGCGCCGCACCCGCATCGCGCAACAGCGTAGCCTTCGTCCCGGCGGGCACGGTCAGCGCGCCAACCTTCTTGCGGAAATCCGCCATTAGGGTCGAGTCCGCACCATTGTCGAACGGCGCACCGAACAGCACGGCGCGGGCATCGGCGCGGGCTGGCGCGAAATTGACCTTGTTTGGAATGATACCGGCTGCCGCCTGTTCGCGCATCGTCGCGGTGACCTCTCGCATCACCCGCTCGGTATCCCGCAGGCGGGCGATATAGGCCTGAGCATCCGCCAGCGTATCGACCTTGTGATTATTGATCAGCAACACCGGGATGTCGCCAGCCGGGCTGCCGTTGGTCGACACCGGAAAGCGGAGCTTGCGGAACTGAAGCGACTGGCGGCCGCGTTCGACCTCATATTCGAACAATCGATAGCTGACGCGGGCGCTTTCGCCGAGTTGGTCGGGACGAAGCGCGACTGCATCGCCTTCAACTGCCGCTCCGACAGCGCCTGCGCGCGGAGTGCGGCGGCATCGGTATAGTCGTCGAGGCGGTCGTAGTGCGTCTTTAGCCCGAGCTGCGTCAGAGACTCAGGGCTGAGATCGAGTTGCTGGTCATACGCGTCGTCGAGGAATTTCAGCAGCGCCGCATCCTGCGCCGCCGTTGCCTGATCCTGGACCGGGACCGGCGCGGCGGCCTGGACGATCGGCAGCGCCGGCAACAGCAATAGGGCAAAGGCAAGACGCATCAGATTCTCCTGTCGAATGCTCGCTTGTCGCGCGCTACTCCGATCGACGCAATCGTCTGCGGTCAGCCGCAATCCAAATCGACAGGCTTATGCGGGCCAAACGGTGTAGCCACCGCTTCGTGCCAAGGTACGACCGTAGAATTCCAGAGTCAGGCCCATTGCTTGTAGGAACAGCGCGGGATCGTATCGCGGCCCCTCGTCTCGCAGGAACGCATGCTGTGCATTGAGTTCATGCCACTGATAGGCCGCCCCGACCTCTTCGAGCCGTCCGCGGATCGTCTCCCGGCCGGCATAGGGAACATGCGGATCCTGACGCCCCCAGACGAACAGGATTTCGGCCTCAATTCGGCCATGCGCTTCAGGCTATCGTCGGACCGCCCCTCGCCTAGCGTGCCCGAATGGATGTCGGTCGGATAAAAGCAGGCGGACGCGGACACGCGCGGATCGAGCGCTGCGCGATAGGCAAGGTGGCCGCCGAGACAGACGCCGAACGTCGCCAGCCTGCCGTTGCAGGCAGGGTGTCCCAGAAGAGCGGTCAAGCCGGCCTCCGCATCGGCATCGAACGCGGCAACGGACTTGGTGATCTTCAGCGCATTGCCTCGATCCGTGCCGGTCGGATCGTAATTCAGCGCCGCCCCCGCCGGCTCATACTCGTGATAGACCTCCGGAACGGCGACGACATAGCCGTTTCCAGCGAGCATCGCCGCCAACCGACGGATCGGCGCCGTCACCTGATAGATTTCCGAAAACAGGAGCAGACCAGGGAAGCGCCCCTCTATCGCCGGCCGGAACAGATGCATCCGCATCGGGCCACCGCCGGGCACGTCGACATCCAGTGTCTCGTCGCTACGCAAGATCATCCGCTAATCCTCATGCCGGTGCCGAACAAAATTCCGGGTCGCCATACAGGCTATCCGGCAATCCTGGACAGCCACCGCAGCAGGAATGTTGGGGCACGGCGATGTCGACGAGCGACCAACGGACCGAGGCCACGGTGCACTGCCCATCCGACAGGTCGCGAGAGGTTCGCAAACCGTCCGTGAAGCGCAGCCATACTGGACAGACCGAGCGCATCATGGTTTTCGCGCGCAATGCCTAGCAATACCCCGTGTCGCCGGTGATCCCGCAGCTCGACCTGTTGTTTCGTGGCGGTGCCACCGGGTTGCTGCTGCTGGCGGCGGTGGTGTTTGCGCGGGCGCCAGCGTCGTTGCCGAGTCGGTTCGGGCTGGCGCTGACGCTGTGCACCGTGGTCGGCACGCTGGCGGGATTGCCGCATGCGCCGGGCGCGTTCGATCCGCTGCTCGATCTGAGTTCGAACGCCGCGATCCCGTTGTTCTGGCTGTTCGCGCGCGCGTGGTTCGACGATGCGTTTCGGCCGAAACCCGTCGATATGGCGCTGGCGGCGGCGTTCCTATGCTGCACGCTGTACGCCAGCCTCGAGGGGCGCGGGCTGGCGGCACCGATCGAGGGGCTGGATATCGCGATCTACATCGGCGGGACGGCGTTCGCGATCCATGCGCAGTGGCTGGCGTGGCGCAACCGGCAGGGCGATCTGGTCGAGGCGCGGCGGCAGGCGCGGACGATCTTCGTCGCATCGGTCGGGCTGATCATCCTGTGGCTGCTCGGCAGCGAGATCGTCGGACGGCTGACGCATCACCTAGCGCTGTCCGGCATGGCGTCGGCGGTGGGATTGTTCATGGGGGCGTTCGTCATCAGCGCGCTGCTGTTCGGGCTGCGCCATCCGGAGGTCTTTCCGAGCGCGGCGTCGGGCACCGCGGTCGGCGAGGTGCAGGCGGCGAGCGCGGCGCGCGAACCGCTCGACGCCGCGCTCGGGGAGAGTCTCGCCCGGATGATGACGCAAGACCGTGCCTATCGCGATCCCGACCTGACGATCGGCGTGATCGCCGCGCGCGTCGAGACGCCGGAGTATCGCGTGCGGCGGCATATCAATGGCGGCCTCGGCTATCGCAACGTCAGCGATTATCTCAACGAACACCGTATCGCCGAAGTCCGCAGCGCGCTGACGGACCGGGCGCAGGCGGACGTGCCGATCCTGACGATCGCGATGGACGCGGGCTTCGGCAGCCTCGTGATGTTCAACCGCGTGTTCAAGGAACGACTCGGCGAAACCCCGAGCGCGTTTCGGCGACGGCACCTCGACGGCTGAGCGAAGCCGGTTTTCAGGACCGCAAACCGGTCGTTTTCGAAAACGACTGGTCGGTTTCGAGGATCGGCAGGCCAGGATCGGCCCGGATCGGCAGGGCGACCGCGTTCACCAACGGGACGCGACGATGCCGAAGATTTTCCCCCGACCACCGGGCTGATTGCCGCCGGTCTGACCCTGTTATCATGCGCCGGCTGCGCGTCGGAGCCGGTCGCATCGCCCGCGCCGGACGGCACGCTGGTCGATGTCGTCACGATCCATCGTGCCGGCGGCCGTACCTCGTCCTTCGACGGCGTCCTGCGACCCCGTCGCGATATCGCGCTCGGGTTCAAGACCGGCGGCCGCGTGCTCGCCTTGACGGTACAGGTCGGCGATCACGTCCGTGCCGGGCAGGTGCTCGCTCGCCTGACGCGGACCGAGGCGATCGCCGATGCCGGGCAGGCGCGCGCCGAACTGGCCGCCGCCACCGCCGAGGCGATCCGGGCCGGCGATGCTGCGCGGCGCGCTTCCGGGCTGGACGGGATCGGTGCACTGTCGGCGGCGGACGTCCATGACCGCGCGCTGACCGCCAGCGCCGCGGTGGCAAAGCGCGACGCGGCGCGCGCAGCATTCGAACGCAGCCGAGCCACGCTCGCGGATAGCGTGCTAGTCGCGCCCGAAGACGGCGTGGTGACCGAACGCGCGATCGAGTCAGGGACAGTGGTCGATGCCGGCGGTGTCGTCGTCCGGCTCGCGGCAGGCGGCCCCGAAATCGAGGTTCGCCTGCCCGAGCGCGTGCGCTTGGCCGGCGGCACGATGGCGGACGTCAGCTTCTGGTCCGCGCCGGATACGATCGCCGAGGCTCGGCTGAGGCTCGTCGGCCCCGCGGCGGACGGCACGCTGCGGTTGCGGACCGCGCGGTTCACGGTGCTGGGCGACGTATCGGCGATCCCGTTCAACAGTTCGGCGACGCTCACCTTGCGGCTGCCCGATCCCAAGGCGACGATCCGCGTGCCGCTGACCGCGCTCGGCGCGCAGGGGCGCCAGCCGCATGTCTGGACGCTGTCGAGCGGTGCCAACGGGGGTGGCAACCGCGTCCACCGCCAGCCGGTGCATCTGGTCGACCTGCGCGGCGACGATGCGATCGTCTCGGGCCTGCCCGATGGCGAGCGGATCGTCGCGAGCGAGGGCGATACGCTGTCGGAAGGGCAGCCTGTCGTCGTGGCCGGCAGCGTCGCGGGCGGCAACTGAGCGATGGACCGCTTCAATTTGTCACGCTGGGCGATCCGCCATCCCGCGCTCGTCGGCTTCCTGATTGCGTTGCTGCTTGCCGCCGGCACCGCGCAATTTTCGCGCTCGGCCGCGACGAGGATCCGAGCTTTACGCTGAAGGAGATGATCGTCGCCGCGGCATGGCCCGGCGCGACGCCCGCGCAGATGCAGGCGCAGGTCGCCGACCCGATCGAACGCCGGCTGCGCGCGACCGAAGACCTCGACTTCCTGCAGACCTATTGCGTCGATGGCCACTGCGTCATCCACGTCTCGCTGACCGACGGCGCGCCCAAGGAGCGCGTGCCGGTGATCTGGCAACAGGTGCGCAAGCGGCTGAAGGATATCGAGCCCGATCTGCCCGCCGGCGCGTCGGTCGCGGCGGATGACGATTATGCCGACGTCTACGGCTATGTCTTCACGCTGACCGGCGCGGACAATGCGCGGCTGGTGACGTTGGCCGAGCAGGCGCGCGACGCGATGCTGCGCGTGCCCGGCGCGGGCAAGTCGCAGATCACCGGCGAAATCCCGCGCAAGCTGTTCGTCGATCTCGACAGCCGCCGGCTCGCCGCGATGGGCGTGTCGCCGGGCGCGATCGCGCAGGCGCTGACGAAACGCACCAGCGTCGCGCCGTCCGGCGTGGCGGAACGATCGATGCGGGTGCCGGTGCGGATCGGCGGTGCGGTCGATGGCGCGGATGCGGTCGAGGACACCGCCGTTGCCGCGGCGAACGGCACGGTGAATGTCAGCGATATCGGGGTCGTCAGCAACGGCTATGCCGATCCGCCAGATGGGCTGGTCCGCCATGCGGCAAAGCCCGCGGTGGTGCTGGCGATCGCGATGGCACCTGGCGCCGACGGCCTCGGCTTCGGCAAGCGGCTGTCGAAGGTCGCCGCCGAGTTCGGGCGCACCCTGCCAGCCGGGGTCAAGCTGACGCAGGTCGAGGACCAGAGCCAGAATATCCGCGAGGCGGTCGACGCGTTCCTC
Source organism: Sphingomonas sp. AC411 (assembly GCF_979253035.1). Classification (NCBI taxonomy): domain Bacteria; kingdom Pseudomonadati; phylum Pseudomonadota; class Alphaproteobacteria; order Sphingomonadales; family Sphingomonadaceae; genus Sphingomonas; species Sphingomonas sp. AC411. The sequence continues at coordinate 1,441,861 of NZ_CEEDAQ010000001.1, forward strand.
ATCAAGTTCTTATGCGCGCTGACGGTGGTGCTGATCGTCGCGTTCGTGACGCTCGGGTGGCGGACCGGCGTGGTGGTCGCGCTGTCGGTACCGCTGACGCTCGCGATCGTCGCCTTGTTCATGGGGGCGAGCGGGATCGGGCTGGAACGGATCTCGCTCGGCGCGCTGATCTTGTCGCTCGGGCTGCTGGTCGACGATGCGATCATCAGCGTCGAGGCGATGGTGGTGCAGCTCGAAAAGGGCGCGACGCGCGCCGATGCCGCCGCTTATGCGTGGACGCACACCGCGTTCCCGATGCTGACGGGGACGCTGCTGACGATCGTCGGCTTCCTGCCGGTCGGCTTCGCGCAATCGACCACCAGCGAATATGCCGGTGGGATCTTCTGGGTGACCGGGTCGGCGTTGCTGGTCAGTTGGGTCGTCGCGGTGGTGTTCACGCCGTATCTGGGCGTGCGGCTGCTGCCCGAGGCGGTCTCGCACCACGATCTAGACGCGATGTACGACACGCCGGTCTATCGACGACTGCGCCGGGTCGTCGATGCGTGCATGGCGCAGCGGGGGACGGTGGTGGCGGTGACCGCCGCGCTGCTGGTAGCAAGTCTCGCGGGCGCGATGCTGGTGCGGCAGCAATTCTTCCCCACCTCCGATCGCGCGGAGATCATCGTCGACGTGAGCCTGCGCTCCGGCGCGTCGCTTTCCGCCACATCGGCGGCGGTGAAACGGATCGAGGCGGGCATCGTGCGGGACCGCGATGTCGCGCAGGTCGACAGCTATATCGGGCAGGGTTCGCCGCGCTTCTATCTGCCCTACGGCCCGTCTTTGCCCGATCCCGCGACCGCGACGATGGTGCTGGTCGCGACCGATCTCCACGCGCGCGAACGCGTGATTGCGCGGCTGCTGGCGAATCATGCGGCACCCGAGGCCAAGCTCCACGTCCGCCGCCTGTCGCTCGGGCCGAGTGCCGGCTTCCCCGTGCAATATCGCGTGATCGGCCCCGATCCGGAGACGCTGCGGAGGATTGCGGCGCCGATCGAGGCGGTGCTGCGCGCGACGCCGGGGACGACCGCGGTGCAGGCCGATTGGGGAACGCCGTCGGTCGCGATGCGGCTCGATCTCGATAGCGATCGGGTCGCGCGGCTGGGGCTCGATCGTGCGCAACTCGCGAGCGAGGTCGCGACGATGCTGTCGGGCCAGCCGGCGGGCGAGGTGCTGCGCGGAACCAAGCGGATCGGCATCGTCGTGCGCGGCACGGCGGCGGATCGCGGCGATCCGGGGCGGCTCGGCGATATGGCGATCAGCACGCCCGGTGGTCCGGTCCCGCTAGCCCAGGTCGCGCGGATCGGCGTGACCACCGAACAGCCGATCGTGTGGACGCGCGACGGTGCGCTCTGCATTACCGTTCAGGCGGACATGACCGGCGACGTGCAGGCCTCCGAAATCGTCGACGCCGCCGCCGCGCGGGTCGCCGCGATCGCTAAGGCACTGCCCGCCGGCTACCGGATCGAGGATGGCGGCGACGGCGAATTGTCCGCCAAGGCGAACGACGCGATCTATGCGCTGCTGCCGATCACCTTCGGGCTGATGCTCCTGCTGCTGATGGTCCAGTTGCAGAGCATCGGCCGCACGCTGCTGGTGCTGGCAACCGCGCCGCTCGGCGTGATCGGCGCGGTGGCGGCGCTGGTGCTGACGGGTGCGCCGTTCGGGTTCGTCGCGCTGCTCGGGCTGATCGCGCTCGCGGGGATGATCATGCGCAACTCGATCATCCTGGTCGATCAGGTGCAGCATAACCAGGCCGAGGGCATGGACCTGCACGCCGCGATCGTCGCGGCGACGATCGGTCGCTCCCGCCCGGTCGTGCTGACCGCGCTGGCGGCGGTGCTCGCGTTCATTCCATTGTGTTTCAACATCTTCTGGGGGCCGATGGCGATCGTCATGATCGGCGGGCTGATCGGTGCGACGATCCTGACGCTGGTCGCCCTGCCCGGGCTCTACGCGCTCGTCTTCGATCGCCCATCCAGCCTTCCGCTGCAGGACCAAGCACATGCATGAACCGAACGTCTCCCGCGCCCTGCCGCTGCTGCTCGCCGCCGGGCTGGCGGGGTGCACGGTCGGGCCGAACTTCACGCGGCCCGCGCCGATCCTGCCGCCGGTGTGGCAGGGGGCAGCCCCGGTGTCGGCTAGCACCGATGCGCGCTGGTGGCGCAGCTTCGACGATCCGGTGCTCGATGCGTTGGAGGCGCGGGCTGGTGCGGCGAACCTCGATATCGCGGCGGCGATCGAGCGGATCACCGCCGCGCGAATCGAGCGCGGGCAGGCGCGCGCCGCTGATGCGCCGCAGGTCGAGGGTCAGACGGGGTACAGCCGCGAGCGGCTCGGTATGGCGGGGATCGCCTCGGTGACGCAGACATTGCTTGGCGTCACCCCGACGACGACTCCGCCCAAGGGTGTCGATTTCGATCTCTACAGCGCGGGCGTCGGCGCGAGCTGGGAGCTCGATCTTTGGGGCGGCCACCGGCGTCAGGCCGAAGCCGCGCAGGCCTCAGTCGAGGCCAGCGAAGCCGCCGCGCGCGGGGTGCGCCTGTCGGTCGAGGCGGAGGTCGCGCGCAGCTATGTCCAGTTGCGCGGCCTCTGGGACGAGCGCCGCATCGCGCAGCAAGACGCCGCGATCGCCGACCGCAACGCCGCGATCGTGCGCGCATTGCTGGCGCGCGGGCTCGCCACCCCGATCGATCTTGCGGCAACCGAGGAGAAGCAGCGCGCGCTGCGCGGCGATATCGTCGAGCTCGACCAGCAGGCGGCGGCGACGCAGCGCGCGCTCGCGATCCTGGTCGGCGGCACGCCCGATACCGCGCCGTTCGACCGCGCGGCGCTGCAACCGCCGAAGCCCCTGCCGGCGGCGGCAGCGCGTCTGCCCTCGGACATCGCCCGCTCGCGGCCCGACATCGTCGAGGCCGAGGCACGACTCCACGCCGCAACCGCGCAGATCGGCGTCGCGCAGGCCGATTTCTATCCCAAGATCAGCCTGACCGGCCTGTTCGATATCGACGTGCTCAGCCTCTCCGACTTCGGCTGGAACGCGCGCAGCACCAGCATCGGGCCAAGCCTGTCGCTACCGATCTTCTCTGGCGGCCGGTTGCAGCGGCAACTCGACCTGCGTCGCTCCGAAGACCGCAGCGCCGCGCTCGCGTACCGCCAGACCGTCCTCACCGCGTGGCGCGAAGTCGACGACGCGCTGTCGGCGACCCGCGCCGCGACCGAACGCACCGACCTGTCCGACCGCGACCTTGCCGCGCGGAGTGAGACGGTCGCGCGGGTCGAGGCGCGCTACGCTCGCGGCGATATCGCGCTGCTGCAGGTGCTCGACGCCCGCCAAGCCGCGCTGGCGGCGGAGCGCGCGGTCGTCCGCCAGCGCGTCGCCGCCATGCTCGCCCACATCCAGCTCCATCGCGCGGTCGGCGGTTAGCGATCAGCGACGCCTGCCCCTTCCCAGACCAAGGACGTTTTCATGCTTCCCAATCGAACTTCAGCGATTATCCTCGGCGGCGCGCTGACCGCGATCGGCGCAGTCCCCGCACGCGCGCAGGACCAGCCCGCCGATCTCTACCGCGATACCGTGACGGTCGGTGCGGGGTCGCGGTGCTACCCGATTACGAAGGCTCCAACGACTACCGGATCACTCCCGTCCCCGCCGCGATCGGCGCGATCAAGGGCTATGGCTTCGTCCTCGCGGGCAACCAGTTGAGCGTCGACGTGATCAAGGACAGGCCCGGTCCGGTCTGGGATTTCCAGGCGGGCCCGATCGCGCAGCTCAATTTCAACCGCAGTTCGCCCGGCAGCATCGACGACCTGCGCGTCCGCGCGCTCGGCAAGCGCGCCATCGCGGTCGAACTCGGCGGTTATGTCGGCATCGGCAAAACCGGCGTGCTGACCAGCCCGTACGACAAGCTGTCGGTCACGCTCGGCTATCGCCACGACGTCGGCGGGGTCCACGACAGCGGCATCTGGAACCCGAGCATCACCTATTTCACGCCGCTGTCGCGCAAAGCCGCGATCGGCCTGTTCGCCTCCGCCGACATCGTCGAACGCGGCTATGCGTAGACCTATTACTCCGTCTCGGCGGCGCAGAGCACGGCGAGCGGGCTACCGGAATATACCGCCGGCGCCGGCCTCAAGAGCTGGACGCTCGGCGCGATCGGCAGCTATTCGCTCACCGGTGACCTCCTGCACGGCGTCAAGATCGTCGGCGGAGGCACCTATGGCCGCATGGAAGGCGACACAGCCCGCAGCCCGCTCGTCACGATCGCCGGATCACGCGACCAGTGGCTGGGGACGCTCGGACTGGCGTACACGTTCTGACGTCCAAAGCGGCAAAATCGGAGGAATCTGCGGTTTCGGCTGTGCACATCGCCTATCCGGACGTCTATCTACCATGATGAAGCGCACGCGACCTGCAGGTGTCATGCCGGAGCACGACCTGTCGGCGCTGATGGAGCGCATGCGTCCGGCGCTGATGGCGTTCTTCGTCCGGCGTCTGAGCGATCCCGTGCAGGCGGAGGATCTCATCCAGGATCTCTTTATCCGCATGGCGACCATGACCGGCCCGGCGACGAACAATCCCGAAGGCTATATCTTCCAGGCCGCCGCCAATCTGCTGCGCGACAATTATCGGCGCGAGGCCACGCGCTCGCGCTATCTGCAATCGCGCGCGGGCGATCCCGACCTTGCCATCGACCCGATCGACGCCGAGCGCTTGCTGTCGGCGCGGCAGAGCGTCGGGTGCGTCGCGCGGACGCTGGGCGGACTGCCCGACCGCACCCGCCAGATCTTCATCCTCTACCGGCTGGAGGGCATGCAGCGGAAGGCGATCGGCGATGCGTTCGGCATCTCGGTCAGCGCGGTCGAAAAACATATCGCGAGCGCGATGCGGGCGTTGCTCGCGGACATGGGAGCCTCGCAATGACCGCGCCCCGCTCGGACGAGGACATGGTCGTCGAATGGTGCCTGCGCTTGAGCGACGGCAGCATGTCGCAGCACGATCGCGAGCGACTGCACGACTGGCTGGCCGGCGACGCGACCCGTGGCGAGCGGCTAGGCGCTGCGCTCGCGGTGTGGGACACGGTCGAGGCGGACGCCGACGCACCCGAGATGCTGGCGCTGCGACGCGAGGCGCTCGGTGCGGTCCACCGCGCCGGACAGCGCCGCTGGCTGCGCACGACGTTCGTGTCCCCGCCCGTCCTGTGGGCGATCGCCGCGGCATTGGTGCTGACGCTGGCGCTCGGGTCGCTGCTGTGGCGGCAGGACGGGCGCGACGAATATCGCACCGCGATCGGCGAACGGCGCGTCATCGCGCTGGCCGATGGCTCGCGCCTGTCGCTGGATGCCGACAGCGTGGTCACGGTTGCGTTCACCGCGCAACGCCGCAACGTCGTCCTCGAACGGGGCCGCGCGCGCTTCAAGGTCGCGAAGGACCCGCTGCGCCCGTTCGCGGTACGGAGCGGCCGCAACATGATCGTCGCGACCGGAACGGAATTCTCGGTCGAACGGCTCAGCCGCGAGGTGCGGGTCGCGCTGTTCGAAGGACGGGTCGCGGTGCTGCGCGATACGCCGCAGGGCCAGACGAGCGAGATCGTCCGGCGCGATGGGCGTAGCGTCACCGCGGAGCGCGCGCTGACGCCCGGCTATGAAATCGGCCTGCCGGTGGCGGGCACGATCGGGTCGATCGGTCCGGTGATCGGCCCGATGGGCGGCGGCGAGGGGGCGGCGGCGAGGGCTGGGGTGCAGAACAGATCAGCTTCACGTCCGAGACGCTCGGCACCGCCGCCGAGCGGATGAACCGCTATGCCGAACGCCGCCGGGTCACCGTCGATCCCGGCGTCGCGGACGTTCGGATCAGCGGGGTCTTCAACGTCGGCGATGTCGATGCGTTCGCGCAGGCCATCGCCGCGACCTTCCCCGTCGATGCCACCGTCGCCGATGCGGAAATCCGGCTCAGTCGACGTCGATAATACCGGTTGGAGGCCAAAATAACATCAATTGAAGATAATCACGGTAATTTGCTGAGCATCTCACGGTCCCATGCGTCATAAAAGTATAACATGACGAGGGGGCGGTTGATGACTGTGACGAAGCGCATGATTCTCGGTGCAAGCTGCGCGGCTATCGCGACGATGATGACGATCACGTCGGCGCAGGCGCAGGCGCCGCAAGGCCAGCGGGTGGTCCGCATCGATATCAAGGCACAGCCGCTGGGTACCGCGCTGCGGTTGCTCGGTCGTCAGATGCATGTGCAGATGGTGTTCGACGAAGCGACACTCGGTGGTCGCGTTGCCCCTTCCGTCAACGGTGCGATGACGGCGGACGCGGCGATCGGCCGCTTGCTCCAGGGCAGCGGCCTCACGATGTCGCGGACCGGCCAGGGGTGTATGTGATCACCCGCCCCGCCGCGCTCACCCGGGTCGCGATGACGGTGCCGGGAACCGCCCAGGATCGCGCGGCGGCCGATACCGACGTCGACACCGCCCCCACGCCCCCGCCCGGCGGCGACATCGTCGTGACCGGGTCGCGCATCCGGTCGAAGAACCTCGTCGAGACCGCACCGGTGACCAGCGTCACGCAGGCCGACATCAAGCTGCAGGCAGCGTTCAGCGTGCAGGAGGTGCTGAACCGCGTCCCCGCGATCAAGAACAGCGATACCAATTTGTCGAACGGCAACGGACGCCAGCAATTCGATTTCCACGGGCTCGGCACCAACCGGACGCTCACGCTGATCGACGGCCAGCGGATCGGCGTCACCGAAGGCATCGACGCCTCCGTCGTGCCGGTCGGGTTGATCGAGCGCGTCGACCTGCTGACCGGCGGGGCGTCCGCGGTCTATGGCTCGGATGCGATCGGCGGGGTCGTGAACTTCATCCTCCGCAAGGACTTCGAAGGGGTCAACGCGAACGTCAACTACGGCTTCTACAACGCCGACAACCGCGACAACATCGCCGCGCAGGCAGCGCGCGATTCGGGGTTTGCGGTCCCCAGCGGCATGACCAACGATGGCGGCCGCTTCGACGCCAATATCAGCATGGGCAAGAACTTCGCTGGCGGCCGGGGGAATATCTCGGTCTTCGGTGCGTACAGCCAGACCGAACCCGTGCTCGCGTCGTCGCGCTCGTTCTCGGTCTGCCCGATCACCTTGTCGGGCCAGACCGTGGTCTGCGCATCGCCGTCGTCCGCCACCTCGGCGGGCTATTTCCAGGCGCTTTCGGGGCCGGCGCAGAATGGCAGCATCCTGACCAACGCGGCCGACGGCGGCCGCGAATTCGTGCCGTTCACGGGTACGAACGGCTACAATTACAACGACAGCTTCTATTTCCAGCGGCAGAACAAGCGCTACAATGGCGCGACCTTCCTGAACTACGAAGTCTCGAAGGCGATCCAGCTTTACGCGAACGGGCTGTACCTGCGGTCCGAATCGCAGAGCCAGTCGGATCCCGCGACCATCCAGCCCGGATCGACCCCGTACGACATCAACTGCAACAACCCCTCCTGTCCGCGCAACAGGCGGGCGCGTTGTGCGGATCGGCGGCCGGCACCAGCACGAACGTCCGCACCGACGTGCGCTACCGCTTCACCGAACCGCAGACGACGCGGTCGTCGAACGAGATCTATCGCGCGGTGGCGGGCGTTCGCGGCGATCTCGGCAGCGCCTGGCATTACGATGTCGGCGGGGTCTATTCGACCACGCTGTACCGCCAGCAGCAGACCGGCCGGATCGACCCGACCAAGGTCGCCAACGCACTCCAGGTGGTCGACGTCAACGGCACGCCGACCTGCGTCTCGGCCGTCAACGGAACCGACCCGAACTGTGTCCCGCTTGACATCTTCTCGACCACCGGGCCGAGTGAGTCGGCGGTGAATTACCTGTCCTATGCGGAGGGCGGCGGCGTGTTCCGTGAACGCTATGAGCAATGGGTCGGCAATGCGAACGTCACCGGCGATCTCGGCGATTACGGCCTGAAAAGCCCGTTCTCGACCAAGGGCATCAACGTCGCGGTCGGCGGCGAATACCGCAAGAATACCTACCGCTCGCGCCCCGATGCGGCGTACCAGGCCGCCTTCGGCTCAACGCCGACGACCCTGTCGAACGAAGCCGCCGACCTGTACGGCGAGATCAACGTGCCGCTGGTCAGCGACAAGCCGTTCATCCGCGACCTGAGCGTCGGTGCGGCGATCCGTGGCTCGAAGTATTCGGGCATCGCGAAGGCGCAGTCGACCTACAAGATCGACGGCAGCTGGCGCCCGGTCGAGGACATCCTGTTCCGCGCGAGCTGCAACAAGGCGACCCGCGCACCGAGCATCTACGAGCTCTCGTCCAACGCCAACACGAGTTACGGCACGCTCGATACGAACACGCTCGGTGATCCCTGTGCGGGGACCAGCCCGGTCGCGAGCCGCGAGATCTGCGCAAGCACCGGCGTGACCGACGCGCAATATGGTTCGATCGCGCAATGTCCCGACTTCCTGTGCACCGTGCGCAACGGCTCGGAGGGGCTGGTGACGCCGGAGGTCGCGCATACCTACACCTATGGCCTGGTCCTGACGCCGCGGATGCTGCGCGGTTTCTCCGCCACCGCAGATTATTACAGCATCGAGATCCAGAACGGCATCGGCTATTACCGGGCGATCGACTTCCTGCAGACCTGCGCCAACACCGGCTATGAATTCTTCTGCAGCCAGCTGAAGCGCAACGCGGACGGGACGCTGTTCAGCAATGCCGGCTCGGCAACGGGCTACATCAACCAGGGGTATAGCAACCTCGGCCGAACCAACGCGCGCGGCTTCAATTTCTCCGCGAACTACGACACGCGCCTGGGCAATTGGGCACGGTTCTCGACCAGCTACACCTCCACGTTGCAGACCGCGAAGGGCGGCGATCTTGGCCTGCCCGATACCGACTATAACGTGGTCGGGCTGTTTGGCCCCTATGCCGGCCAGGGCTATCGCAGCTACCAGCATAATTTCCGGTTCACGCTGAGCTCGCCCGAGTCCGCGCAGACGCAGGGGCTGATTTCAGTCAACTGGCGCCATAATTCGGGGCTCAAGAACTCGCGCCTCGCCGGCAATCCGATCTTCGGCGAGGACGATCCGACCGTGCCGGACGAGTACAAGTACCTGCCCGCCTATGACGTCTTCGATCTCAGCGGCAGCGTGACGATATCGCGCGCGCTGACGCTGCGGGTGGTGGTGAACAATGTGCTGAACCGGGCGGCGCCGGTCCGCCCCAGCCCACCGCTCGAGGCGGCCGAACGCGTCAACACCTCGCCATCGGTCTACGACGCGCTCGGGCGGTCGATCAGCGTCGGGGCGACGGTCGATTTCTGAGGTCGGCACCAAGTCTCCCGCGTCCGGCCGCGTATCGCGTCGCGCCGTGCTGGCCGGGGGCACCGGATCGGTGGTCGCCGGCCTGCTCGCCGGAGTGGGCGATGCCGGTGCGGCCGAGCCCGGGGCAGACGCACGCCACCGAATCACTGCGGATCAGCCCGCCACCGAGTGGTTGCTCGGCCATCCGGTCGGGAATGGGCAATTGGGCGCGATGATGGGCGGCGGGGTCGCGCGCGACGTTCTTTCGCTCAACCACGACACGTTGTGGAGCGGACAGCCCGCCGGCAGCCCCGACCAAGACGGGCGCGAAGCGCTCGCGGCGGTTCGTCAGGCCGTTTTCGCAGGCGACCCGGTAGGCGCCGACCGGCTCAGCAAATCGCTCCAGGGACCGTTCAGCGCCAGCTACGCGCCGATGGCGGATCTCGAACTCGAGATGGATCATGCCGACGCCCCGCAGGCGTATCGACGCGCGCTCGATCTCGATCGCGCGATCGCCTCCGTCGGCTATCGCTGTGGCGACGTCACGTTCAGCCGGGAGCTGTTCGTCTCGCATCCCGACGCGGTGATCGTCCTGCGCCTGACCGCGGATCGTCGGGGGATGATCAACGGCCGCCTCAAGCTGACCAGCAAACTGCGCGCAACCGCGAAAGCGGACAGCAACCGGATCACATTGGTCGGCAAGGCGCCAACGCTGAGCGAACCCAATTACCGCAACGTCCCCGACCCTGTTCGATACTCGGATGCGCCGGGCCACGGCATGGCGTTCGCGACGATCCTGTCGGTCGAGACCGATGGCGGCGACGTCACCGCGTCGGACGGCGCGCTGCGTATCCGCGGCGCCACCGCGGTGATCGTCAGGATCGCCGCCGCCACCGGGTTCCGCCGCTTCGACCTGATGCCGGACACGCCCGTCGAGATCGTCCGTGCATCGGCCGAGCGCGTTCTCGCGGCCGGCACGCGTCATGCCTACAAGACGCTGCTCAGCCGTCACGTTGCCGATCACCAAGCGCTTTATCGCCGCGCCTCGCTCGAACTGCACGGGGCGGCCGGCGACCGCGATACTCCGCGCGCGGAGCGTCTGTTCCAGCTTGGCCGCTATCTCCTGATCGCCAGTTCGCGTACCCACACCATGCCCGCGAACCTTCAGGGCGTGTGGAATACCGAATTGCGCCCACCCTGGAGCGCGAACTACACCACCAACATCAATCTCCAGATGAACTATTGGCCGGCGGAGAGTTGCAATCTCGCGGACTGCCATCTGCCGCTGATCGACCATATCGAGCGGCTGGCCGTCACCGGCACGCAGACCGCCCGATCGCTTTACGGGATGCCCGGCTGGTGCGTGCATCACAACAGCGATCTGTGGGCGATGAGCAATCCGGTCGGTGCAGGTGTCGGCGATCCCAATTGGGCGAACTGGCCGATGGCGGGGCCGTGGCTGGTGCAGCACGTCTGGGAGCATTACCGCTTCGGCGGCGACCGCGCGTTCCTGAGGGCACGCGGCTTCCCGCTGATGCGCAGTTGTGCCGAATTCTGTGCGGCCTGGCTCGTCCGCGATCCCCGCAGCGGCCATTTGACCACCGCACCGTCGATCTCGCCCGAGAACCTGTTCCTGACCGCGAGCGGCAAGTCGGCGGCGATCTCGGCAGGCTGCACGATGGACCTCGCGCTGATCCGCGAGCTGTTCGCCAACTGCATCGCGGCGATGGTGGTGATCGGCGATGTCGACGGGCTCAGCGCCCGCCTCACGGGATTGCTAGAACAGCTCGAACCCTACCGGGTCGGTCGCTACGGCCAGCTTCAGGAATGGTCCGCGGATTTTCCCGAGCAGGATTCCGGGCATCGCCACATCTCGCATCTCTATCCGCTGTATCCGGGCGATGCGATCGACCCGGTCCGGACGCCGCGGCTCGCGCAGGCCGTCCGTGCCTCGATGGCACGCCGGGAGGCGCATGGCGGGGCCAGCACCGGCTGGAGCCGCGCCTGGGCGACCGCGGTGTGGGCCAGACTCGGCGACGGCGCGCAGGCTGGGCGGTCGCTCTCCGCCTTCATCGCCAACAGCGTGGCGGCCAATCTGCTCGACACCCACCCGGCGCAACCGCGCCCGGTATTCCAGATCGACGGCAATCTGGGCATCACCGCCGCGATCGCCGAGATGCTGCTGCAAAGCCGCGAGACGGAGATCGCGCTGCTGCCCGCGCTCCCGCCGCAATGGACCTCGGGCCGCGTCGCCGGGCTTCGCGCGCGCGGGCGTCACGAGGTCGCGATCAGCTGGAGCGGCCTGCACGTCGACGCGACCGTGATCGCCGGGGGAGCGCCTGACGATCCGGATGCCGCCTGGCTTCGAACCGGTGACGATATCGCAACAGGGCAAGGCCATCCGGCTCGAACGGGACCGGCATGCGATCACGTTCGCGACCACGCCGGGCCGCCCCTACCGCATCGCGCTACGCAGGCGCTCCGACGCAGCATGACCCAAGATTTTCCAGGAGCCGCCATGTCGATCATCACCCGCCGCAAGATGCTGGCCTCGGGGTTCGCATCGGGTCTGGCCTCGATCGGCACGTCGGGGGCGTGGGCCGGCAAACCCGCGGCCGGGTCGGCACCGGCGCCCTGGGGAGCAACCCCTCCCGCGCCAGCTCGCCTGGCATGCGCGCGAGCAATATGCCTTCGTCCACTTCTCGATCAACACTTTCACCGATCGCGAATGGGGCTATGGCGACGAGGATCCCAAGCTGTTCGCGCCGACCGACTTCTCGGCGGACCAGATCGTCGGCGCGGCCAAGGCGGGTGGCCTGCGCGGGATCGTCCTGACCGCCAAGCATCATGACGGCTTCTGCCTGTGGCCGACGATGCTGACCGAGCATTGCGTGCGCAACAGCCCGTTCCGCAATGGCAAGGGTGACATCGTCCGCGAATTCGAACAGGCGGCGCGGCGGGCGGGACTCGACTTCGCGATCTACCTGTCGCCGTGGGATCGCAATCACGCGGACTATGGCCGACCCGCCTATCTCGATTACTATCGCAAGCAGATCGTAGAGCTCTGCACGCGCTATGGCACGCTGTTCGAGTTCTGGTTCGACGGCGCCAATGGCGGCGACGGCTATTATGGCGGCGCGCGCGAAACGCGGAAGATCGATTCCGAGACCTATTACGACTGGCCGTCGATCTTCGCGCTGGTCCACAAGCATCAGCCGATGGCCTGCACGTTCGAGCCACTCGGCTCCGACGCACGCTGGGTCGGCAACGAGGACGGGGTCGCCGGCGATCCGTGCTGGCCGACCATGGCCGATCACAAGCCGACCCAGGCGGAGGGCAATGCCGGCTTGCGCGGCGGCCCGCTGTGGTGGCCCGCCGAGACCAACACCTCGATCCGGCCGGGTTGGTTCTACCACGCCGACGAGGATGCGAAGGTCAAGGATCCCCAGCGGATGCTCAAGCTGTTCGACGAATCGATCGCGCGTGGGACCAATCTGATCCTGAACCTGCCACCCGACCGACGCGGTCGCCTTGCCGATCCGGACGTCGCGGTGCTGCAATCCTTCGGTGCGGCGCAGCGCGCGACGTTCGCGAAGAATCTCGCCGACCGCGCGGTCGCCTCGGCCGATCACGTCCGCGGGTCGGGCTTTGCCGCGCGGAACGTGCTCGACGACGATCCCAAGAGCTATTGGTCGTCGCCCGATGCCATCCACACGCCCAGCCTCGTGCTGGACCTGCCGCCCGGCACCAGCTTCGATCTCGTGCGTATCCGCGAGTTCCTGCCGCTCGGCGTGCGCGTGGACCGGTTTGCGATCGACATCGATTCCGGCGCGGGATGGTCGGAAGTCGCGCGCGGCGAATGCATTGCCGCGCAGCGCGTCGTCCGCCTGCCGACTCCCGTGGTCGCACGACGGCTGCGCCTCCGGATCGTCGCGGCCCAGGCATGCCCGGCGATCAGCGAAGTTGCGCTGTTCCGACAGGTCGCCCCGGTTGCCGTTAAACTACCCGAAGGCCGTGCGCGCGACGTGCTGCCGTCCTCCGACCTCTCGATCGTCGCCGCGACGGGGTCTGGCGCCGAGGCCTTGATCGACAATGATCCGGGCAGCGTCTGGCAGGTTCCGGTCGCCGCCGCCTCGGGGACGGCGACAGTCACGATCAAGCTCGCCAGGCCGCAACGACTGGCAGGCTTCATCCTCACCCCGTCGCGCGCCGTGAACACGGACAGCGCGCCACCGAAGCGGTTCGTCGTGGAAACCAGCGTTGACGGTACAGCGTGGAGCAAAGCCGCGTCCGACGAATTCTCGAACATCGCCAACGCGCTATCGCCGCAACGCATCCTGTTCGGCACCAAGACGGACGCGGGCTATGTACGGATGACGTTCGTCGGCCTGGCGGCGCCGAAAAATCATATGGCGATCGCCGGCATCGACCTGTTTGGATAGAGGCTCGGACTGACGACTTAGCCTCGCCCGCACTGCACGACCACGACCACGTGGTGATCGTTCGTCGAAGGTTATCACGACCTGGTGACGGTCAGCGTTGCTTCGAGGCCCCCGTCCGGGTGGTTGTCGAGCGACAATATCGCCCCGGTCGCGGCCGCTTGCGCGCGCGCGATGGTGAGGCCGATCCCGGTGCCGTCCGCGCTTGATCGCGACGTGTCCGCGCGGACGAACGGGTCGAAGGCATGCGCCAGCATCGTCTCCGTCATCCCGAGACCGTGATCGCGGACGGTTATGATCACGACCTTCCGCGCGCGACGGGCCGCGATCTCGGCATTGCCACCATATTTGATCGCATTGTCGATCAAGTTCGACAGGCAGCGGTTAAGCGAATCGGGACGCGCTCGCACCAGGCTGCCGCAGCCCTGCGTGAAGCAGACGGCATGGCCGAATTCGGCGGCATCGTCCGCAAGGCTCGACAATAGCGAGTCGATATCGACGGAGGACCAATCCTCGCCGCTTTCGCCGCTCCGCGCGAGATCCAGGCCGCGCTTCACCATCGACAGCGTCGCCGACAGATCCGCGACCAGGCGTTCGCGAAGGGCCTCGTCCTCGACCTGTTCGAGACGGAGACGGAGGCGGGTCAGCGGGGTCTGGAGATCGTGGCTGATCGCCGCGAGGATGCGGGTCCGCTCGCGCAGGCCCGCCCTCACCCGTTCCTGCATGAGATTGAAGGTGGCGAGCGCCGCGCGAACGTCGCTCGGGCCCCGTTCCGTCACGGGCTCCGCGTCGATCGACCGGGCGAACGCTTCGGCCGCGGCGGACAAGCGCCAGAGCGGCGCTGTAGCGACGCGTGCGACGATCAGCGAGAGGATGAACGCCGCAGTGAAGACCAGCAGCAGGAACCGCCAATCCGTCGTCCAGCTGGGTGGCGCGGGCAGATGAGGCAAAGCCAGCGCGATCGCGACCGGACGTCCCTGCACGCGCACCGCCAGAAGCCAGCAATCCGGCGCCAGGGGTGCATCGAACCCCGCCGCCCGGGGCCGCGTCCAGAACGGGTCGCCGCCCAGGCAGGCCATGCCGGACACGCGGGCGATCGTGGGTCGTGATGCCGGCGTCGCCCGCATGGCCAGCTTCCGGGTCATCTCGTCGTCGGGGTTGCGATCGGGATCGACGCGCCTTGTAGCAGTTGCGCACCGATCAGACGACCGTCGCGCAGGTTCGCGATCATGCCGTCCGGGGCATGGTTCAGTCGCTTGATCACATCGAGCGCACTGGCCACCACGCGTTCTTCGCGACCGCGATCATATTCCGCCTGCCGGCCTCGCTCGGCGATCAGGATCGACGCGACCAAGGCGATCACCACGCCGGTCGCCAGCGTCAACGCCATACGCCCGGTCAGCGTGCCGAAGAACCGAACGCCGCGCGCGAGCCACGGCGTCATGCGAAGGTCACGGTTGCGGCCAGCATATAACCTTGGCCGCGAACGGTGAGGATCAAGTCCTCGCCGTCGGGGCTGAGCTTCTGGCGCAACCGGCTGATCTGGTTGTCGATCGTCCGATCGTGCGCGGCGGTCGCGGCCCGCGCCGGTATCAGCGCCTCGCGAGACAGCGGACGACCGACCGACTGGACGAGGCGGGACAGCATGTCGAATTCGGCGGTGGACAGCATCACCACGCTGTCGCCCGGCGCCAGCAGCCGGCGCTTGATCAGGTCGAGCCGCCATCGCCCGAACGCGGCGAAGCGGACCGGTGCGCCCGCACCTGTTTCGCGCGCGCCACGTCTGAGCAGGTTGCGGATTCGGGCGGTCAGCTCGCGCGGTTCGAACGGCTTGGTGAGATAGTCGTCGGCGCCCAGTTCCAGCCCCAGCACCCGGTCGATCGCGCTGTCGCGGGCGGTGACCATGATGATCGCCCCCGCATAGCCCTCGCTTCGCAGTTCGCGACACAGGGTCAGACCGTCGCCGTCGGGCAAACCGAGATCCAGCACGATCAGATCGACGACGCCTGCCGCGAGCGTCGCGCGGATACCGGACACGTCGCCCGCCGCGCTGAGCGCATAGCCCTCGCGCATCAACTGCGCGGTCACGAGATCGCGGATGTCGGCGTCGTCATCGGCGATCAGGAGATGAGGGCGGTCGACAGTCCCAGTCGCAATCTCAGTCATCATGGTCCCAGATGTTCGGGCCGCAGGTCGCGGACGCGGCAGGAGCATAGGTCAGCGCCCGGCGGATGCACAGCACGGCAAGCCGCCAATGCGCGTCCCGCGCGACGTCGGAATGCGCGTCCCGCGCTATGTCGGAATGCGCGGCGAGCAACTGCGCCGTCTCGTCACACGACCGTTTCGACCAATAGCGAAACTCTTCGTCGGCCGTTTTGGGCGGAGGGCTTCGGTTCGTCACAGCGAATCGTCCGAACCGATCGCCTCGTACAGCGTCACGCGGTTGGTCAGATCGGTCAGGTCGGCGGCGATCGCGGTCTGACGAGCCGAATACAGCGTCCGCTGCGCGACGAGCGCGGTGAGGAAGCTGTCGGTGCCTTCACGGTACTGCGCCTCACTGATCGAATAGCTCTTCTGCGCGGCGGCGACGAGATCCGCCTGGGCCTGTCGCTGACGCAGGATCGTACCACGTCGGGCAAGACCGTCGGCAACATCACGATAGGCCGTTTGCGCAGCCTTGCGATAGGTCGCGAGGTAATAGTCGACTTGCGCCCTCGCATAATCGAGGTTGCCACGATTGGTACCGCCAAGGATCGGTATGCTGGCCGATGGCGTCGCCGACCACGTCGATCCCGAGAAAAGGCTGGTCAACGCGGTGCTGGCCAGCCCGAGCATGCTGGTCAGCGAAATCGTCGGGAAGAACGCCGCGCGTGCCGCACCGACATTGGCGTTCGCCGATTTCAGCTGGTGCTCGGCCTCGACCACGTCGGGCCGATCGAGCAACACGCTCGACGACAACCCGGCGGGGACATTGGCGATCCCCGCATCGAGCGCGCCGAGACTGGTCGGCAACAGCGCGTCCTCGACCGACCCGCCGACGAGCAGCTCGAGCGCGTTGCGGTCCTGCGCGACCTGCGTCGTGTTCTGCGCCACGTCGGCCTGCGCCTGCGCCAGCAACGTGCGGGCATCGGCGACGTCGGCGCCGCTCACCAGCCCGGTGTCGTGCAGGTCCTCGTTCAAACGCACCGTCCGCTCGCTGCTACGCACCTGATCCTGCGACACCTGGAGCAGGTCGCGGTCTGCGGCGAGCGTCAGATACGCGGTCGCGGTTTCCGAGACGACGGTGAACCGCGTCGAGCGCGCGCCGCTGGCGGTGCTCAGATAGGTTTCGAATGCGGCTTTCGAAAGGTTCTTCTGCCGCCCGAACAGGTCGATCACGAACCCGCTGACGCCGACATCGCCGGTGAAGAGGGTCGTGGACCCCGACGATGCGGTGCCGCCACCGGTGACGGCGCGCGTGATCGTCGCTCCCGCATCGGCGGACAGCGTCGGAAGCTGCTCGGACCGCTGCACGTGATATTGCGCGCGTGCCGACGCGACATTGGCGACCGCCGCGGCGAGATCCTGGTTATGCGCGAGCGCTCGCTCGATCACCGTGCGCAGCTTGGCATCCACGACCAGCGACCGCCACGGCATCCCGGCCTTGGTCGAGGTGCCCGTCGAGGCGTAGGAAGCCCCCGATGGCCATTGCGGCGGCACCGACTCCGCGACCGAGCGGACGTAATGGGGGCAAGGTTGCAGCCGGTGAGCGCACTCGCCCCCAGCAACAGCATCGCGCGACGCAACGCGATCATGCCGCTTCCTTTCGCCCGTGGAACAGCCGCGCGATGACGACGAAGAACATCGGCACGTAGAAGATCGCGAGCGCGGTGGCGGTCAGCATGCCGCCGATCACCGCGGTGCCGATCGCGATCCGGCTATTGGCCCCCGCCCCGGTGGCGACCGCGAGCGGGAACACGCCGAACACGAAGGCGAGGCTGGTCATCAGGATCGGCCGCAACCGGGTCCGCGCCGCCTCCAGCGCGGCATCCACGACGTCCTTGCCGGCACGCCGCGCCTCTTCGGCGAATTCCACGATCAGGATCGCGTTCTTGGCGGCGAGACCGATCGTGGTGATCAACCCGACCTGGAAATAGATGTCGTTGTCGAGCCCGCGTATCGTCACCGCCAGCACCGCGCCGACGATCCCGAGCGGCAGCACGAGCAGCACCGCGATCGGCACCGACCAGCTTTCGTACAGCGCGGCGAGGCAGAGGAAGACGATCAGGATCGACACGCCGTAGAGCGTCGTCCCCTGCCCGCTCGCCTGGTTCTCCTGTAACGAGAGTCCCGCCCAGGCATAGCCTGTACCCGGCGCCAACTCGCGCTGCAGCTTGACCATCTCCGCCATCGCATCGCCCGAACTCGCGCCGTCCGCGGGCTCACCCTGGATTTCGTAGGAAGACCGCCCGCTGAAGCGCGAGACGCTGTTCGGCCCCTTCTCCCAGGACAAAGTCGCGATCGCCGAGAACGGCACCATCGTTCCGCTCGCGTTGCGCACGAACCAGCCGTCGAGGTCGCCCGGCAGCATCCGGAAAGGCGCATCCGCCTGCATGTAGACGCGCTTCACCCGGCCGCGGTCGACGAAGTCGTTGACATAGACGCCGCCCCACGCGCTCGACAGCGCATTGGTCACGTCCGCTTCGGTCAGCCCCAGCACCGCGAGCTTGGCGTCGTCGAGCGACACCGCGCAGCTGCGGCGTATCGGGCAAGGTCGAGGCACGGACGCGGGCCAGCTTGGAGTCCTTGTTCGCCGCCGCGATCAGCTTGTCGCGCAGTCCCACGAACGCATCGCGGCTCAACCCGCTGGTGTTGGTCAGTTCGAACGTGAAGCCGTTCGACTGGCCGAGGCCGGATATCGCGGGCGGCGTGAGCGGTATGATGGTCGCATCGCGGATCGATCCGAACGCCTGCATCGCGCGCCCGTTGATCGCCGTCGCGCTCTGGCTCGCCTGTTTGCGTTCGTCGAACGGCGCCAGGCTGGCGAACGCCATGCCGGCATTCTGCCCCGAACCGCTGAAGCCGAAGCCGTTGATCGTGAAGGCGTCCGCGATCGTCGCCTTTTCGGAGGTCGAGAACCAGTTCTGGATCCGATTGCCGACCGCCTCGGTCCGCTCGTTGGTCGCGCCGGCCGGCAGCGTATACATCACCATGATCTGCCCCTGATCCTCGCTCGGCAGAAAGCTCGTGGGCAATCGGACGAACAGCAAACCGAGGACGACGGTGATGCCGCCGACGATCGCCAGATGCAGCCAACGCCGGCCGATGACCGACCGCGTACCATTCACGTACCGCCGCGTGGAGCGATCGAACCAGCGGTTGAACTTTCCGAATGCGCCGCGGCGTTCCAGCGGATCGAGGTGCGTGGGCTTCAGCAGCGTCGCGGTCAGCGCGGGCTCAGGACCAGCGCGACCAGCACCGACAGGAGCATCGCCGAGACGATCGTGATCGAGAATTGCCGATAGATGACCCCGGTCGAGCCGCCGAAGAACGCCATCGGCAGGAACACCGCGGACAGGACCAGCGCGATGCCGACCAGCGCGGACCCGATCTCGCCCATCGAACGGTTCGTGGCGTCCTTGGGCGACAGGCCTTCGTCCGCCATCACCCGCTCGACATTCTCGACCACGACGATCGCATCGTCGACCAGCAGGCCGATCGCCAGCACCATCGCGAACAGCGTCAGCGTGTTGATCGAATAGCCGAACACCGCGAGCACGCCGAACGTGCCGAGCAGCACCACCGGCACCGCGATCGCCGGGATCAGCGTCGCGCGCCAGCTCTGGAGGAAGGCGAACATGACGACCACCACGAGGACGATCGCGATCGCCAGCGTCTCGATGACCTCCTCGATCGACAGCTTGACGAACGCGGTGGTGTCGCGCGGATAGGCGATCGTGTAACCGGCGGGCAGACGGGTCGAGAGTTCGGCCACGCGCGCCTTGACCGCCGCTGCGGTCTGCAGCGCATCGGCGCCCGTCGCCAGCTGGATCGCCATGCCCGACGCGGGATGCCCGTTCAGCTTGGCGGAGGCCGTGTAGCTCTCCTGCCCCAGCTCGACGCGCGCGACATCGGCCAGCCGCACCACCGAGCCGTCGGTATTCGTCTTGACCACGATCTGGCGGAACTGATCGGGGGTCGACAGCCGCGACTTGGCGCGCACGGTGGCGTTCAGCATCTGCCCTTTCACCGCGGGCAGCGCACCTACCTGTCCCGCCGAGACATCGACATTCTGCGCCGTGATCGCCGACTGGACGTCCGACGGCATCAGCTGGACGGCGGCGAGCTTGGTCGGGTCCAGCCAGATCCGCATCGCATATTCCGCGCCGAACACCTGGCTCTGGCCAACGCCGCTGACGCGCGCGATATCATCCTGGAAATTGCTGACCAGATAGTCGGCGACGTCGCTGCCGGTCGCCTTGTCGGTCTTGTCGTACAGCGCGACGATCAGCAGGAAGTCGCTGTTCGACTTGGTCACGGTAACGCCCTGCGCGGTGACCGCGGACGGCAGCCGCGCGGTGGCCTGCTGAACCTTGTTCTGGACCTGGACCTGCGCGATGTCGGGATCGGTCCCCTTGACGAAGGTAACGGTAATCGACGCCGATCCCGACGAGTCCGAGCTGGACTGGAAATATTGCAGGCCGTCGATGCCGGTCAGCTGCTGCTCGATCACCTGCGTCACGCTGGTCTCGAGCGTTTCGGCCGATGCTCCGGGATACGTCGCATTGATCGAGATGGTCGGTGGCGCGACATCGGGATATTGCGCGATCGGCAGCGAGCGCAAGCCGACGACCCCGCCCAGCATGATGACGATCGCGATCACCCATGCGAAGATCGGGCGTTCGACGAAGAAGCGGCTGATACCCATCTCAGTTGGTGGTCCCGGGGTTGGTGGTGCCGGCGGCGGTGGTGCCCGTGGTGACGGTCACGGCCTTCACGGTCGCCCCGGGCTGCGCCTTGTCGGTGCCCTGGACGATCAGCCGGTCGCCGGTCCTTAGCCCCGCGGTGATCAGCCACTGTGCCCCGACGGCCTGCCCGGTGGTGACCTGGCGCAGCGCGACCTTGTTGTCCGCGCCGACGACCAGTGCCGTCGCATTGCCCTTCGCATCGCGGGTGATCCCCTGCTGCGGCGCGAGGATTCCGTTGCGGACGATCGTCTGGGGCACGGTCAGCCGGACGAACATACCCGGCAGCAGGATACCCTGCGGGTTCGGAAAGCGAGCCCGCAGCGTCACCGTGCCGGTCGTGGTGTCGACGCTGACCTCGCCGAATTGGATCGTCCCGGCCTGCGGATAGACGCGTCCATTCTCCAGCACGAGGCGGACGGTCGTGCTGGCCGGCAGCACATCGCCGCTGGCAAGGCTCTCGCGCAGGTCGAGCAGCGCGGTGCTTGATTGCTGGATATCGACATAGATCGGGTCGAGCTGCGAGATCGTCGCCAGCGCGGAGGTCTGCGCGGCGGACACCAGCGCGCCCACGGTAAAGGCCGACCGACCGATCCGGCCCGAGATCGGCGCGTAGACCCGCGTAAAGCCGAGATTGACGTTCGCGGTCCGCAGGCTCGCGCGATATTGCGCGATGCTCGCCTCGGCCTCGCGGTCGGCGGCGACCGCGTCGTCGACATCCTGCCGCGCGACCGCATCGGCGGTCTGGAGCCGATTGTAGCGTGCCACCTTCGCCTGCGCGGTGGCCGCCGATGCCTGCGCACTGGCCAGCTGTGCGGCGGTCTGGTCGCGGGTCGCGCGATAGAGGCGCGGATCGATCTGGTAGAGCGGCTGCCCGGCACGGACCGTCGTACCTTCGGTGAACAACCGGGCCTTGATGATCCCGTCGACCTGGGGCCGGACATCTGCCACCGCGGTCGCGGTGATGCGGCCGGTCAGCTCGGTCGTGGTGGTCACGGGCTGCGCGGTCAACGTCACGACGCCGACCTCGACCGGCCCCTGTCGAGGGGGACCGCCTTTTCCGCACCGCCACAGGCGGCGAGCGAAAAGTCAGCAGCAGCGGTAGCGCGCGGCGCGTCGTCATAAATAGCATGATGATGCCGTTTCAGTGGTTGCGATGGAGGCGCTTGCAACGCGCGATCGGATCGGCGCTGCCGGCCATGCTCGCCTTGCGAAAGGCGGCAAGGCGGCATTGGCTCGATCGCGTGGCCGGATCGAGCGCCTCGGCGGCGTGCCGCTGGGCAGCGGCCGCCATGACGGCGGCGATTTCAAAAGCTAGCATATCGACCGAACCTCATGGTGGTCCGGTCCGGTAGCCGACGCGGCTCCCGCCAAACATGTATGCGGGGTAAGATGATGTAAGCGTTTGTATCAGGCCGCTAGTCTCGACGAGCCGCACGGTTAAACCGGTGAGATGCTCAATGCGACGACTTTACTCGCGCACTCCGTTTGCTGAATTGTTGTACCCTATCTGCGGTCGTGTGCGCGGCGCTATGATGAGCCGCCCCTGTTTTCGATACGGTCGGCTGGAACCTATGGTGGGCAGCCCGCAACTGGATCGTCTCGAGGCGACAAACACATATTGTCGATTGCATTGGTGACTGGGGCTTCAGCTATTCGTGCTCGCCGTTGACCAATCGCTCGTTCGACAAACCCCTCAACGTTCCCGCAGGATCGGGTACGTCAGATGCCCGGTTTTGTGATCGGGAAGGCGCTCCATAAGCCAATCGAGCCGTGCTTCCGGGTCTCTGGCGAACGCAGGGTCATCCGCCAGTTTCGCCGTGAACGCGGTTCTGACGGTCTCGTCCGACGCCAGAAGCGCCTCGGCTAGTGGCGCGCGGACGAAGTCTTCCGCGCCCGGTGGAGACGAGAGCATCTCCGGAAAAGCCCCAGGCTAGCAGGGAGTCCGGGGCTTCCGGCTCCAGCAACGCGGCAGCGAGCAGGCCGAGCGGCTGGTCGGACGGGACGCGGACCGTACCGGCGGGGAGCGTCTCGGTCGCGGGGACGTGCTCGAACGATGCCTTGAGCGGCAGCCGTCCGTCATGCGCGCGCTGCACCACCGCATCGCGCAGGTGGACGCGGTCGAGCGTCAGCGTCCGCGGGTCCGTGATCCGATCGAACCGTATGCCGTGGAGGCGGAGGCGATCGAGTATCTCGGTCTGCTCCGCCGGGACCCACCAGGCGGTCGGCAGAGTCACCGTTTCGACCGGGTCCTGGCCGATGATCGGCATGCGGAATGTGATCGACTTGCCCGTCCAGCGCTGTTCCATCCGTCCGCTCGCCGGGGAGCGATAGGTTTCGAAGCCGATGCCCTTGAACCGCTCGATCCAGCCGATCGGCGTCGCGGCGGGCTTCCAGCGCGCGAGCATCGTGGCCGGTCGGCTCGCACGGTCGGTTGCTTTCGCCGCGACGATCCGGTCCCGGTCGGTTGCGGCCAGTTTCAGCGCCGCTTCGAGCAGGACATAGGTGCCAAGCACGCGCTGCCGATAGGGTTTGAGCATGTGGTTCTCGACCAGCACGGTCGGCACGCCGATGAAATCGCCATAGCCGGTTGAATAGCGCGGGCCCTCGGGCGCCTGGCGGATGCCCTTGGCGGGATCGCGCGTGTCGATCGGGCTCGGGTAGAGCGTCGGTATATGCCCGGCGCGCTCGAGTGCCGTCGTCACCGTCGGGCCGAACCGCTTCGTCAGCCAGTCGGCCGTGGCGCGGTGATAGGCGTAGCGCCCCCAGCCGGCATAGGTGAAGGTGATGTCATACTGCATATCGAAGCCGTCACTGACATGGCAATCGACATAGAGGATCGGATCGAGCCGCCGCAGCAACGCGATCATCGCGCGCGTCTCCGGTGCGTCGGCCTTGGCGTAATCGCGGTTCAGGTTGATGCCGCGCGCGGTGGCGACATAGCCCTTTTCCGACGGTCCGCGCAGCGCCGGGAAGTTCCAGCGGCTCGACGCCTCGTGCCCGTCGATATTGTAGATCGGCACGAACACCAGATCGACCGAATCGAGCAGGCTGTCCTTGCCCCTGAGCGCGATGTCGCGGAGCAGCATCAGCCCTGCGTCCTTGCCGTCGATCTCGCCGGAGTGGATGCCCGCCTGGATCAGGACGACGGGTTTCCCCGCGCCACCTTGCTGGCGCGGACCATGAGCATGTCGCGCCCCTGCGCGGTACGGCCGAACGTCTCGACCCGGATCAGCGGCGACGCGGCGGCGAGCCGTTCCAGCCAAGCGCGCGTCTCCGCATAGCGCGGCGTCGTCGCGAAGCCCGCGCGTTCGGCCGGGGTGATCCACGGATCGTTCGCCGCAACGATAAGACGCTCGCTACCGCCCGACCAGGACTGCACCGGCGGCAGGATCGCGGCCGGCAGCCCCGGTAGCGGTGTCGGCGTTTGCGCCGAGGACGCGGCGGACAGGGCGATGATAGCGAGGGCGATAAGACGCATGGGGATCATTACTCAGAAGCTGGCGCGCAGGCCGATCGTGGCGGTGCGCGGGGTCCCCGGCTGCACCCAGACGGGCGAATAGCTGTTCGCGTACCATTGGTCGTCGAACAGGTTGGCGATCGAGCCGAACAGCTGCACCCCGTCGATCAGGTCGGCCTGACCGAACACGCGGAACAGCGTGTGCGAGGGCAGCGTGAAGTCGGTCCCGGTCTCGCCGTTGCGCGCACCGACATGCTGGACACCGGCACCCACCAGCATGTCGCGCGACCCCGCCTTGAAGCGCTTGGCCGCCTGCAGGTTGAGATTGTGCTTCGGGATGTTGATCAGCGGGTCGCCCGGCTCGATCTGGAACGAGAAGTTCGGGTCGAGCACACGCGACCGCGCCTCGGCATCGGTATAGGCATAGCTCAGCAGCAGTTCGATCCCGCCGGGCAGACGGCCGTTGAGATCGGCCTCGATCCCGCGGCTGCGCGCCTTGCCGATCGCGATCGAGAAACCGGGGTTTGCGGTGTCGGTGGCCAGCACGTTCGATTTCTCGAGCTGATAGGCCGCCAGCGTGCCCGTCAGCCGGCCACCCAGCGCGGTCAGCTTCACCCCGGCCTCGATCGACTTGCTGGTTTCGGGCTCGAACACGTTGCCGTTAGCGTCGGCACCGATATTGGCGCGGTAGCCCTCGCCATACGCGGCATAGAGCGAGAGCGGCGTGCTGAGTTCATAGACGATCCCGGCCTGCGGACTGAATCGGCTGCGCTTGCGCCGACCCAGCACGTTTGTCAGCCGATTGTCGACGCGGAGCAGAAAGTCGTCGTAGCGACCGCCGACACGCACCTGCAACCGATCGGTCAGGTTGATCTGATCCTGGACATAGGCGCCCATCGTTCGCTGTACGTCGAGCCGATTGGTGATCGGCGCGGTGGCGGGCACCGGATAGCGGCCATAAACCGGGGTCTGGAGATCAAGCACATAGCCCGCCTGATCGGTCGTGGTCGCGCTCACCACCGGCCCGCGATAGCGCGTGAACAGCTGGTCGGTATCGAAATAGTCGAAATCCCCGCCCATCAGGACGCGGTGACGCAGCGCCCCCGTGGCGAACTCGCCGGCCAGTTCGGCGCGCAGCACGCTGTGCTCGGAGGTGTATTGGCGGGTGCGCCGCTGCCGCGACAGCGATCGACCGTCGATATAGAGCTTCTGGCGCGAGCGCAGGGTCTCGGCGTCCGACGATGCGCCCGTCAGCCGCGTGTCGCGGTGGCTGGCGCCCACCGACAGCGACCACCTGTCGCTGAAGTCGTGCTGGAGACGCAACTGGTGGCCGGTGGCGCGCGCGACGGTGTCGCCGTCGCTCGGTTCGCCCAGGAACCGCGAGCGCGGCACCGTGTCGAAATCGTTGTTCAGCACAACGATGCCGCGGTCGAATGGCACCTCGACGCGCGTCCATTCGAAATCATACGTGACGCGCGTGGCATCGCCCAGCTTCAGGCCGATCGACGGGAGGAAGCCCCAGCGTTTCTGCGCCACCGTGTCGCGGAACGTGTCGCCGCTCTCGGCATAGCCGATCAGCCGCGCCGACAGCGTGTCGGTCAGCGCCAGGTTCGCATCGCCCTCGGCACGGACGGTGTCGAAGCTGCGATATTGCAGCGAGGCGGTGCCGAACGTCCGGCCGAGCTCCGCCTGCTTGGTCACCAGGTTGATCGAGCCACCGGGTTCGCCGCGGCCCAGCACCGCGGCCGCCGGTCCCTTCAGCACCTCGACACGCTCGATCCCCGCCACGTCGCGCGTGCCCGCTGAACCCGCGTCCGGCGTTGAACCCGTTGACCAGATAGCCGCTCGGCAGATTCTCGTCGCCGGCAAAGCCGCGCACCGCAAAGCTGTCCCACAGCCCGCCCAGCGTGTTCTTGCCGCACCACCGATGCGTTCAGGTCGAGCGCGTCGGTCAGGCGCGTGATGGCATTTTCGGCGATCACCGTGTCGTCGATCGTCGTGATCGCCTGCGGGATCTCGCGTAGTGCGAAGTTGCCGCGATACGGCTGCCGAACCCCGGTCACCGTGATTTCCTCGCGCTCATTTTCGGTTCGGCCGCGTTCGGACCGGCCGCGTTCGGACCGGCCTTCCTCGTCCGACTGCGCAACGGCAGGTGCGTAAGACAAGGCCATGGCAAGCGGAATGGCACCGGCCATCGAGGCGGCACGCATGGACAGACGCAAGACAATATCCCCTTCGGCAATGCGGATCGGGAGCGCGGCGACGCTCCGAACTGGCCCGCCTATGAAGGTTATGATGTAACATCGTCAATGATATCTTGTTACACAGGCCTCGACCGGGCATTGAGCGTCCATGTTCATTGCCGAGGATTTGACAGGCCCGATGACCGAACCGATCCTGATCGACGATCTGACGTTCGCGTACGATACGCATGACGTCCTCAACGGACTGTCGCTGCGCGTACCGGCGGGCAGCATTACCGCGTTGCTGGGTGGCAATGGCGCCGGCAAGTCGACGACCCTGTCGACATTGCTCGGATTCACGCGGGCGCGATCGGGGAGGGTCGAGGTTTGTGGGATGGATCCGGCGACCGATCCCGACGCGGTGCGACGGCGGATTGCGTATCTGCCGGAGAATGTCGCGCTGTACGAGCATCTGACGGCGGTCGAGAACGCCGATTATCTGCTCGCGCTTCCGGCGAGCGCCAGGGGCATGATGCCATCACCGCGGCGCTTGCTGCGGCCGGTTTGCAGGATCAGGCGTGGCACCAGCGGCTCGGGGGCTTCTCCAAGGGGATGCGGCAGAAGGTCGCGATCGCCGTCGCGCTGCTGCGACGGGTGCCGGTACTGCTGCTGGACGAGCCGACATCGGGGCTCGATCCGCGCGCGACCGCCGACTTCTCCCAGCTGCTCTTGCAGGTGCGGGAACGGGGCACCGCCATATTGATGGTGACGCACGACCTTCTCTCCGCCGCGGACATCGCCGACCGCATCGCCTTTCTGGAAGCGGGACGCGTCGCGCACGAAGTGCGGGCGGACGGCCCCGAGCGGTTCGACGTTCGCGCGCTGCACGCCCGTTTCCAGCTCGGCGGCGATCGGTTGGCGGCATGAGCGCGGTCGGACTGATCGCGCGCGACGAAATCCGCCTGATGACGCGCAACCGCGTTGCCATCATCGCCTTCGTCCTGGTCGTGCTGCTGACATTGGTCGCGGTCGCCAGTTCCTGGGCGCACCAGCGCGGGATCGCCGAGCTGCGCGCGCGTCAGGCCGAGGCGGCAGAGACGGCGTTCAAGGCGCAGCCCGACCGGCACCCTCACCGTGTCGTCCATTACGGCACGTTCATCTTCCGCCCGCTGGGGCCGCTCGCCGCGTTCGATCCTGGCGTGGATGCGTTCACGGGCAACAGTATGTTCCTCGAGGGGCATCGCCAGAACAGCGCCAATTTCGGCGATGTGCGACAAAGCTCGTTGCTGGTGCGCTTCGGCCAGCTGACCCCTGCCTTCGTGCTGCAGGTGGTTGCGCCGTTGCTGCTGATCTTCCTGGGCTATGGCGCGCTGGCGCGGAGACCGAACGCGGCACGGTGCGCGCGCTGATGCTGCAAGGTGCCGGCCGCGGGCAGATCGTTCGCGGCAAGCTGCTGGCGCTGGGTGCGGCGGCGCTGCTCGCCGGGCTGCCGGCGATGATCGGCTTGGTCGCGATCACGGCCCAGCCCGGTGTGCTGGGTTGGCCGATGCTCGCAATCGCGCTCGGCTATGGCGGCTATCTGGCGTTGTGGACGGTGCTGATCTTGCTCGTATCGGCGTCGGTCCGCCGTAGCCGCGACGCGCTGCTCGCGCTGGTCGCAGTGTGGGCGGTCGCGGTGGTGCTGTTGCCGCGCGTCGCACCCGATCTCGCCAGCGCCGCGGTTCCCCTGACCAACCGGCTCCAGACCGAAGTCGCGGTCGCGCGCGACCTGCGTACGATGGGGGACAGCCACAATCCCGACGATCCCCATTTCGCGCAGTTCAAGCGGGCGCTGCTCGCGCGCTACGGCGTCGCGAAAGTCGAGGATCTGCCGATCAACTACAAGGGTGCGGTCGGCATCGAGGGCGAGCGGCTGACCTCGGCGGTCTATGGCCGCTATGCGACCGCGAACCACGTCGCGCAGACGCGACAGAATGCCCTGGTCGACGCGGTGGGGTTGCTGAGCCCGACCATCGCACTGCGGTCCTTGTCGATGGCCGCCGCGGGCACCGATCTTGCCGGGCACCAGCGGTTCCTGGAGCAGGCGGAGGCCTATCGCTATGCGCTCGTCCAGCGGCTGAACCGGATGCAGATGGAGGACGTCAGCTATGCCGACGACGGCGCGACCGATGCCGTCGCGGACCGGCGCAAGCGGGTCTCCGCGCGCAATTGGCAGGCCATGCCGGACTTCCGGTTCATCGCGCCCGACGGTCGCGCACTCGCCGCCGCCGCACTGCCCGGGCTGGCCATCGTGTTCGCCTGGCTGGCGGGGGCGCTGATCCTGCTGATGGTCGCGTCGCGTCGACTGGGAGCACGATGATGGGCCTGTTCCGCTATGAATTCCGGCTGTTGCTGCGCCAGCGCCTGACGGTCGGCGCGCTGGCCCTGCTCGCGCTGCTGACGGTGGCCGCCCTTGCGATGGGGATGGCCGAAGTCGCCCGCCAGCGCGCCGCTATCGCCGCCATCCCGGCCGCCCAGGCCGAGGATATCGGGGCGATCGCCGACTATGTCGATCGTACCAAGGATGCCGGGAGCGCCGCCTATTACAGCTTCCACCCGACCTGGGATGCGCCTCGCGCTGCTCGCCTTCGCTGCGCTCGGCATGCGCGACGTTTCGCCGTACATCCTGCGGGTCCGCGCGCTTGGGCTCGAGGCGCAGATCTACGACGGCGACACTTTCAATCCCGAACTCGCCTTGCCCGGCCGGTTCGATTTCGCCTTCGTGCTGGTGTTCCTCGCGCCGTTGTTCGTGATCGCGCTGTTTCACGATCTCAGGTCGGCCGAGCGCGAGGCGGGGCGGCAGCGCATGCTCGACGCGTTGCCGAACGGGGCCGTGCGCTGTGGCGCCGGCGGACGCTGCTTCGCTTCCTGCTGACTTTGAGCGCGCTCGGCATACCCTTCGGTATCGCCGCGGCATTCGCGGGGTCGGCTTCGCATTGATCCTGATCGTCCTTGCGGTGGTCGCCGCCTATCTGCTGTTCTGGATCGTACTCGCCGCGCTGATCGGCCGGCTGCGCTGGAGTTCGGTCGCCAACGCGGCGGCGTTGGCGGCGGCATGGCTCGTGCTGGTGCTGATCGTTCCGACCTTGTGCAACGTCGCGATCAACGCCGCGATCCCCGTCAATCAGGGGGCGGAGATCGCGATGGCGCAGCGTGAAGCGGTTAACGGCGCGTGGGACGTGCCCCGCGAAGCCACGATGCGGCGCTTCTACGCCCGTCATCCCGAATGGGCGGATTCAGCGCCGCTCGGGCCCGAGTTCCACTATAAATGGTATCTGGCCTTCCACGAGAATGGTGACGAAAGCGTCGCCCCCGCAGTTCGCGCCTATCGCCAAGGCCTGGAAGCGCGCGATGCCGCGGCGCGCGCGCTCGGCTGGGTGCTGCCTTCGGTGGGCGTGCAGGCGCTGCTGACCCGGATCGCGCACACCGACCTGACGGCGCAGCTCGCCTATCAGGACCGTATCCGCGCGTTCCACCACCGTCTGCGCACCTTCTATTACGGCTACCTCTTCCGCGACCGACCGTTCGGCAAAACCGATTTCGACCGCGCGCCCCGCTTCGACGATCGAGATCGTAGCTGACGGCAAAGGCGCGGTCCGCGGCATGGCCCTCGATCGAGAACCGCCGTCGTCGGCGGCGGTTCTCGATCTTGACGGTGTGGTCCGCGCCGGTGGCTGACCGCATGCCCTCGCAATCTACGCGAAGTGCGATGCGGCAATGAGGCAAGACGACAAGGGCTGACCGGGGCGCCGATTCTGGCTACCACAGGTCGGGCTACCAGACGTGCATACCATTGCGATGTCGGGGCGATTGTCGGGCGAACGACGCCAAGGAGCTCGCATTGGAGAACCGGTTGGAACACGATGCCTGGTGGCAGACCTATCTGGACCAATGGACGGCGCTGCCGTTTCATGATCTGATCGCGGCTGTCGCGATCCTGAGTACGGCGCTGCTGCTGGGTATCGTCGCGGCGCGCATTGCCTGTCGGTACCTCCTGCCCGCCCTCGCGCCACGCCATGCCGACGTGATCGCGCCGCGACTGATGGCGATCACCCGAGCCGGCGTGACGGCGCTGGTCCTGACGGCGTTCCTCGGCGTCCGTGGACTGAACCCCGGCGCGGATCTTCTCCTTGCTGCGGGTCTCGGCATCGCCGTTGCCGTGCTGGCCTATGAATTCGGCCGCGCGCTTGGCCTGCAAAGCCGGCCCGCATCACTGATCGCCGCAACCTTGTTCCTGATCGTGCTGGCAAGTCGGCTGGGCGGTCTCGACCCCGTTGATCGCGGGACTGGACCGCGCCAGCATGGGGTCGGCACCCGCCGCATCTCGCTGCTCGACATCGTCAACGCGGTCGGCTTGTCGCTCCTGCTGTTCCTCGCCGCGCGCGCTGCTCGGGCTGATCCTGCGCTGGATCGGACAGGCCCGGCTGCTCGATGCGGCGCAACGCGTGCTGTTCCAGAAACTCGCCCAGATCGCGGTCGTCACCGTCGCGATCTTCGTCGGTATCGACCTTCTAGGCATCGATCTCACCGCGCTGGCCGTGTTCTCGGGCGCGTTCGGGCTCGCGATCGGTTTCCGGATTGCAGAAGACGCTCGGCAATCTGATCGCGGGGCTCATCCTGCTGCTCGACCGATCGATCAAGCCCGGCGACGTCATCGCGGTCGGCGATACCTTCGGCTGGGTCAACAAGATCGGCGTTCGCGCGGTCTCGGTGCTGACCCGTGACGGCAAGGAGCATCTGATACCGAACGAACGGCTGATGACCGACGAAGTCGAGAACTGGTCCTTCTCGAGCCGGGACGTCAGGGTGCATGTCGGGTTTCGGGTATCGTTCGATTGCGATCTGCGGCTGGCGCAAAGGCTTGCCGTCGAGGCCGCGTCGGTGTCGCCTCGCGTGCTCACCGAACCGGCGCCCGTGTGCTGGATCAAGGAATTCGGCGACAACGGCGTCGAGTTCGATCTGCGGATCTGGATCGACAGCCCCGAGGCCGGGGTCGGCAACGTCACCAGCGACGTGTTCTTTCGCATCTGGGACCTGTTCAAGGAGCACGGCGTCACGATCCCGGTGCCCCAGCGCGACCTGCGCTCTCATTCGCCGCCGGGCGGGGAAATGGCCCCCAAAGCGGAACCGCACCGATAATCGCCGAATCTCCGCCGCTTTTGCGGCAGGCTCAGCCTGATCGCCCACCACAGCTCGGCAAGGCATCCGCGCTACCCGTCCGAGACCGAGCGCGCGTGGGCCAGCTCACCTTGTAGGTGACCCGAAACCCGTCATGATCCGACAATCGAGGGCTGCCCGCCGAGCCGTCGAAGACCGCCTCGACGCGGATCAGAGTCACGGTGACCGTGGAACCGCTTTCGAAGAGCTGGAGATCCTGCGTGTCCATCCATGGCTCGTCGCCATCCCATGATATGCGCGTATCGCAGGGCAGCGGGTTGGCCGTGCACCATTCCTGCACGATCTCGAACGGCTCCGTCACGTTCCGAAACCGTTCGAACCGGATCGCCGAGTCCTTCATGTTGAAGTCGCCGCCAAGGATCGTCGGCACGTTCTGGTCGCCAACCACGGAAATAAAGGCGCCGAGTTCGTCGACCTGAAGGCGATGCGCGCGCGCGTGGCGCCGGGGCGACACGCGCGACGAGCGCTGCGAGTTCAGATGGGTATTGAAAAGGTTGATAGCGCCGGGAACGCCCGGAATCGCAACCCGCGCATAGAGAACGCCCTTGTTGCCGAGGCAATCCAGGCCCGCGCACCGCCGACGCCCGAACGGTTCCGATCGCGTCTCGATGATCGGATAGCGACTCAGGATGGCAAGGCCCGAACCGACCATGTGCAGGCCGAGCTCGCCCTTCTTCCACCGATACGGTCCCCCCATGCGATCCGCGCCGGGCAGGCTCTTGCGCTGGGTGCGTGACGGCCCGAAAACCATGTTGGGATAGCCGATACCCGTGACCGCGCGGACTGCAGCCTTGCTGAACATCTCCTGCACCATGACAATGTCCGGCGCATCGCCCTGCGCCTCCATCTGCCGGAGCGCGGCGGTGATCCGCGCCAGCGCCGGACCACGCTTTGCTCGCGCCGGCCATCCCAGGCCTTCGATATTGAATGTCAGGACGTCGAATGTCGTGCTGGCACGGGTGCCATCCGCCGAAAGCGACATTTGTGCAGCCGACGCGGTCGACGAGGGCAGGCATGTCTGCATCAGTGGGGGCGGCAAGGTCGTACACGCCGACGAACACGCCAGCAGGCCGATCGCTGCGAGGTATCGCATCCGGATATGAGAGACGGAACGACCCAGCACGGTATGTGTAACGGTCGGCACCGGATTTCGGTTGCCACGGACCGTTCGCGCGCGACGCTAGCGTGCCGCCTGGTCCTGGGATCGATTTCGTCGGCGTCGCGCTCGTGATCGGCAAGGCGGTCTATCGTGTGCACGGCAAGCGCATTCGCGGCCTCCCGATCACCTTCGAACGGATGTTGAATACCATCGGGCTCCTCGAGCCGCGACCGCGACCGATTGATGGCACCATGATGAGCCCAGCTCATCGCTGCATCAACGACGCGGCAAATTGTTCGCGCGAATCCGGCGGCTTATAGTGCGGATCCGCCGTGCAACCCCGTTGCGGCCGCCAGCGCTCGAACGAAGCCATGTGCCTGCGCATGGATCGCCCGGGCACTCCCGAACCGACAGAAGGACGCGCCGACATGGCCACCCTCGTTGCCAAGCCAGTGACCCGACCCGACACGGCGAAAGGCGATGCCACGCCGCCACGCTGGAGCGCCGTGTATGCGATGGCGCTGTGCAGCTTCGTGCTCGTCGCTTCCGAATTCCTGCCGGTCAGCCTCCTAAGCCCGATCGCGAAGACATTGCGTCTAACCGAGGGGCAGGCCGGGCAGGCAATCGCGATCTCCGGTGTGTTCGCGGTCGTCACGAGCCTTTCGTTCTCGGTACTGCTCGGAAGGATCGACCGCCGCCGCGTCGTGCTTGCGCTGATCGCCATGCTGATTGTCTCGGGTATCATGATCTCGTTTGCGCCGAGCTACCTCGTGTTCATGACGGGCGTGCGCTGCTCGGTGTCGCGATCGGCGGGTTCTGGTCGATGTCGGCGGCGATCGCGATCCGGCTGGTGCCCGAGGATTCGATCGGCAAGGCGCTGGCGATCATCAGCGGCGGAACCGCGCTGGCGACCGCGCTCGCCGCGCCGCTCGGAGTTCTCTTAGCAGCCTGATCGGCTGGCGCGGCGCGTTCTTCTGCGTGGTGCCGGTCGCGGTCGGGGCATTCGTCTGGCAGGCGATCGTGCTACCCAAGCTCCCCGTCGCCGAACGTCAGTCGGCGCGTGCGATACTCGGGTTGCTGCGCAACAAGGCGGTTCTGCTCGGACTGTTTGCGGTCGCCATGCTGTTCGTCGGGCAGTTCGCGTTGTTCACGTATCTGTGGCCGTTCCTCGAACAGGTCACGTACGTCAGCGTGTTCATGCTCTCGGTCATGCTGCTGGTTGTCGGCGCGTCCGGCTTCATCGGGACCGTCGTGATCGATCGGCTAGTCGTCAAGCGCCTCTTCGTCACGCTCTGGATGCTCCCGGCTGCGATGGCAGCAGTCGCGATCGGCCTCGCCCTGTTCGGCGGCTCGGCGATCGCGACGGCCGCGTTGCTCGCGATATGGGGCTTTACCGGAACCGCGGCGCCGGTCGGCTGGTGGACCTGGCTCGCCCGGACCCTGCCCGAAGACGCCGAAGCGGGCGGCGGCCTGATGGTCGCGGTGGTCCAGTTGGCGATCACGCTCGGCGCGACCGTGGGCGGCGTGGTGTACAACACCGCCGGCGCCGTGGCCGAGTTCTCACCAGCGCCGCGCTGCTAGGCGTGGCGGCGATCGCAGCGCTCACCGTCGCACGACACGACCGCACCACTGCCGCCCGGCATGAGCGATCCTCACTGCTCCATTGAGTCACGACACCGACGCGAAAGTCGCAGCGCCGCGTTGGATCCACTCAACAGACGCTGACTTGGGTCCAAGCCTGCAAGCATGTCAGCCGGGCGCGAGCCGGTCGGGAAGGAAATTGCGTTTCATGTCGGACGTCGCCGAACTCGAAGTGTCGCGCCGTGGACTGCTCGCCGGCAGCGCCGCGACCTCCCCCGTCGCGGCCACGCCAGCTGCCGCCCCTCTTCCGACCAAGACCGCGTCAACGACCTCGCAAGGTACGAGGTGCCGGTCCATGCTGACATCCCGAACCGGACGTCGTCCTCGGCCCGCGCGGCGTCGCCGCCGAGGTCGCGAACGCGCGTACACGCCATATCCGCTTCCGACTTCCACAATTCGTTAAACCTTTGCAGCGGCACCCTTTACGGATTGGAGCATCTATTCTAGGGAAACGCGGTCAGCGCAAATATTAATTATTCAAGCCTTCGACCAGCTCTACCACTTCGAAGTCGTACGTGGCCCAGCCGCGTTGCCTCGCCGCCTCGCCTGCTGCGGTCCGCTTACCGGCCGCCTCTTTGTGCGAAGCGCAATGTCCCCAGAAAACATCCGTCTTCCCGTTCTGAAGAACGGCGACGATGCGCCAGAAATGCGTGAATGGCGCGGCAGTGGACCGATCGTCTTTACATAGCCATCGGCCATGACCGCAGTCAGGTAGCGCTTCTTTCTCGCCATCGCGTTCCAATAGCCTGCTCATCGCTGGCTGGCATCCGTTTTATGGCAGACTTCCGCCCTCAGCGCCCCGGCGACGCGGTCCATACGAACGATTGGTGTCGATGTGCCCGATATACGGCGTTGTACGTTCTCGTATCGGCGATCACAGGTAAGGAATACATATGACGACCTACCCTTTAAGCGAACCGGCTACGATCTACGCGGTCGAGGTGTGCGACGACGCGATGTCGGATGTTGTGGGCCGAGGAACGCTCGAAGCGTGCATGGATATCGTTGCGAGCCTGCCAGCGGACCGGCAGAGTTCGGTGTCCATCCGAATGGACGCTCTCGACTTGAAGTTCGGACCGCAGGAAATCGGCGAACTCCAAGAGTTTCTCCGCGAGGAAACTGCGGGCCTTTCAAATGGCGACATTACGGCCATCAAGACTTCCATCCTGTGATCAATGAAGTATTTGGCGAAATCTGGCACGTTGATCGTGGTGGCCGACGACCGCCTTGCCGCCTTCCGTGTCGGCGGTCGCTTCCGAACATCGGATTGGGCTAAGTTCATCGGCGCAATGGACGTAAACCATATGCTCGCAACCGCGCCGCGCCCTGCGAGCCAATATGGATCAGGCTGGCTGCATCACGGACAATAGGTCATCGACGTCTCCGACGGCAAACGCCGAATACTCGTCGCCGATCGCGTATGGCAGCAGGATGCGGCGATCCCGTATCAGCGCACCACAGCTATAGGTCACGTTCGGCACATAGCCCCCGCGCTGCTCCGCGCTTGGAAACAGCAGGGGCGACGGCGTGCGGGCGAGCACCTTCGACGGGTCGTCCTTGTCGAGCAGGCAGGCGCCGATGCAGTATCCCCGGACCATGCCGACGCCGTGCGTGAAGACGAGCCAACCCTCGTCGATCTCGATCGGCGACCCGCAATTGCCCAACTGCACGAACTCCCAAGGGTATTTCGGCGCCATGATCGGCGTTCCGGTTTCCACGTGTAAAGATCGTCCGATCGCAGCAGCCAGATATTCTCGCTGTCCTGGCGACCCAGCATCACGAACTGGTTGTTGATCCGGCGCGGGAACAGCGCCATCCCCTTGTACCCGGTCATGGAGCCGGCAAGCGGCCGCATCTCGACCCGCCGCAGATCGATGCCGCGCAGGATTTCCTGGCGCGCATCCTTGCCGTCGAACGCGGTGTACGTGCCGATGACGCTGCGTACCCCGTCGTGATCGGTGAAGTTGACGAGCCGCAGATCCTCGATGCCCTGACGCTGACTGGGCAGGACCGGGAAGATGACGGTTTCCGACGCATCCTGGCTGTCTTCGCATACCAAGCGGACCCACGCGTCGTCCTGCCGCTCGATCCGGGGCGGGACGCCGTGCGGGCTCGACGGGTCGATCACCAGTCGGTCGCCCGGTCCCCATTCGCCGGTCCGAAACGTGATCGACGAGATATGCCCCTCGCCGATCCCGCGGAGCGACATGACGAAACGCACCGCGCCCGGTTCCGACGGCTCTTCATCCGTCAACGCAACGATACTGGGGTTGAATAGCGCGGCGGACTCGAACGCGTATTCCTGGCTGAAATAGGCGCCGATCAAGAGGCGTTCGTCTTGGTCGAATTCGCCCTCACCTATGTCGTCTCGCACATCTTCGAACCGGCGAAGCAGCACCTGCTCGACGTTGCGATGGCGCTCGCGCATCGGCGTTAGCAACAGATCGCGCATCCGTTTGCGCATCGTATCGTCGAGCGCCCGGATACGGTCGACGACGACTTGGCTGCGCGGCGGATGATCGGCCTCGAACGCTGCCGGATACCCGAAGCTGAACGGCCGGATCACGGTGCGTGACGGATCGGGCTTCAACTCGACGTCGAGCGTCGTGAACACATCGGCAGCTTTCATCGGCATCGGCCCTTCGAACAGGATCGCGGACGGAACGCTCGCGACCTGTTAGGTAACGATGCCGAGCCCGTCGCGATCCCAGGTCCGAGGCAAGCGTCCCACGGCCGTAGCCTGCGATGCTCGATCAGCGCCCCTTCACGAACTTGATCGTGAAACGATCGCTCTCGCCGATGGCGGCATATTTCGCGCGATCGACGTCCTTCAGTCGATAGCTCGGCGGCAGCGTCCAGACGCCTTCCGGATGATCGTGGGTATCCTTGGGGTTGGCGTTGATTCGGGACTCCCGGCCAGTTTGAAGCCCGCCGCCTGCGCCAGTCGAACCACCGTCGATCGCTTGATGTAGCCGCTCGTCTTTTCACGCGCCGTATCCATGTCCTCCGGCAGGCGGTGATCGACCACGCCCAGCACGCCACCGGGCTTGAGGGCTGCATAGAACGCCTTGAACACGCGACCCGCCACGGCCGGATCATCCTGCATCAGCAGATTGTGGACGTTGCGAAACGTCAGCAGCACGTCGGCGCTCCCGGCCGGAACCGACGATGCTCCGGTCTTGAAGTCGATCGTCGCGACCTGCACCGCGCCGTACGTCGCGGCCTTCTCGGCAAATACGGTGCGCGTGCGGTCGGCCTGCGCGGTCGGCACCAATGCGACATAGCGCCCACGGCCCTTTACCAACGGCGCCAGGATCTCGGTATACCAGCCGCCGGCCGGCAGGAACTCGACCACCGTCTGCGTCGGCTTCACGCCGAAGAAGGCGAGCGTTTCTGCGGGTGGCGATACCGATCGCGCGCGCGGTTGGCCGGCGCCCGCGTTGGCGACGCGACGGCCGCGGCGATGTCCTCCGAGGGAGCGACGGACTGTGCGACCACCCCGTGGCGCCCAATGTGGCGAGGCAGGTCGCGGCTGTGAGCAGTCGGTTCATATCGTCACTCTCCCTGGATGTATTTTGGCTACCATGCCCCGCCCGAGCCGCCCGTACAATCTCAAGCGGGAGTATCTAACGGTACGCAGCGTGTGTCATCAAGCATCGACGCACGCGGAAGGCTCGGCATTCGTGATCGAAAACAACGCCACTTTCGGCGGAACCAGCCTCCGAAGGTGAGCGCTGTACCAGACGAAAACCGGCATCGCCGGCAATGATGGGGTGCGAGCATGACGGAAGCGACCTGGGGCGACGATGTGAAGACACCGGAGATCGACTGGCGGATGAGTGCCGCGTTGGAGAACGTACCCCGGGGGCGAAGACGTCGCTGAGGTGACCAGCCTGGAGGGCGCTGTCCGTGCCTGGACCGCACTCGACAGGCCCCATCAGGACGCTGCCATACTCACCCGGAACGCGCCGTGCTGATTGACGGCGCATCGCATGTATCCCTCACCGGCGACGGGATCGCCGCGCTGGCCGAGCGGCTGCCCAGTGCGAACGACGAGGGCTGAGACATGGCGCCAGCGAGTGTTCGGTTTGAACGCGGCGAGTATGCGTGGTCGGCAGAGCGGAACGGTGTCCTGTTCCTGGGCCACACCGCGCTCGGAATGGTCGAGTTCTTGATCACCAGCGAGGCGTTGGCCGAGTTGATCAACCCGGATCTCGACGGTATCGACAGTAAGACCGCGATCGAGACGTATGTTGAGTTCGAGGCCGACATCCACCGCATCGCGCGCCGGGAGTTCGTCAGCCGGCCGGGCGGCGAGCCCCTGTCCTGATTACGGCAGCCGACGTTTCGACATGACCCTTGAACGCCCGTCAGAAAAGCGATGCGGGATGGTACAGTGACGGCGACCCCCGTCCTGACGATCGTCGGGAGTGCTATTCACGATATCCCGTCGTTTTACGCAGAGATCAACCGCGTCTTCATGGCACATGAGGACTGGAAATTGGGCGAAAGCCTCGATGCGCTCGATGACATGCTGCGTGGCGGGTACGGTGCGGTTCGCGGAGGCGGGCCCGTTATACTCGTCTGGCAAGATATCGATCGTGCCCGCTCCCATCTCGGTTTTGCCGCAACGTGCGCATTCCTAGAGGCCAAGCTGCAACGACCGGACCGGTATGACGTAGCACGGATCGACCGCCAACTCGCCGATCTGAAATCTGGTACCGGCCAGACCTATTTCGATATCATACTCGACATCATCGCTGGCCACCCAAACATAGATCTTGTCGCTGCCTGATTACCTCGATCGCGTAAGCGTTTCCGATGTTTCGATTGTTCGACGAAGGACACCCTCGCGTTTCGTCGCGCACTTCCACGCTTGACGCCGACGGGGTCCGCTCGGAGAGTTGGCATGATGGCTTCCATTCCGAACCCCAGCGGGTCGAACGATCCGGTCCAGTCCGCGCTGGCTTCGCACGACAACCAGCTTCACGTCGCGGAGCCGCTGCTCGAAACGCGTCTGAAACGGGACTTTCGGGACCATGAATCTCATTCGACAACTGATCGCCCCTTCTTCGCCAGCAGCAGGATCGTGAGTATCCCTTCAAAGAAAGAATGATGATGACGTCCAAGTTCAAGCTTCTCCTGGCCTGCACCGCCGCGATGACCGCCCTCCCCGCCTCGGCGCAGGCCCAGACCGCTGCGACCAGCGGCCTCGAGATCGCCAAGAAGATGATCGCCTTCCGCAGCGTGCGCGGCCCCGGAATCAGACGCCGCAGCTCGCCGCGTATCTGAAATCCGTGCTGGTCGCGGGCGGCTTTGCGGCGAGCGACGTGACGATCACCCCGGTCGACGACACCGCCTATCTGATCGCGACCTGGAAGGCAGCGACGCCGCGCTGAAGCCGATCGTCCTCTCCGGGCATATCGACGTGGTCGAGGCCAAGCCCGCCGACTGGCAGCGCGACCCGTTCGTCCCGGTGGTCGAGAACGGCTATCTCTACGGGCGCGGCGCAACCGACATGAAGCTGGACGCCGCGCTCGCGATCGCGACGCTGCTCGACATGAAGAAGGCGGGCTACGCTCCCAAGCGCGGCATCGTCCTGGCGCTGTCTGGCGACGAGGAAACGATGATGAAGACGTCCTCGCTGATCGCCGACCAGCTCAAGAACGCCGAGATGGCGCTCAACATCGACGGCGGCGGCGGGCTGTACGCCGAAAACGGCAAGGCCGAGTATTTCACGATCGGTGCCGCCGAAAAGACCTATGCCGACTTCCAGCTCGAAGTGACCAACCCAGGCGGTCACTCGTCCGCGCCGCGCAAGGTGAACGCGATCAACGAACTGTCCGCCGCGCTGGTGAAGATCGGCAATTACCGCTTCACGCCGCAATTGTCGCCGATCACCAAGGGCTATTTCGAGGGCGTCGCGCCGCGCCAGCCGCCCGAGATCGGCGCCGCGATGCGCGCCTTCGCGGCCAACCCGAAAGACCAGAAGGCGATCGAAACGCTTGCCCCCAATCCCGGCTATGTCGGCCAGATCGGCACGACCTGCGTCACCACGATGGTCAGCGGTGGCCATGCACTCAACGCCCTGCCCCAGCGCGCGACCGCGAACATCAACTGCCGTATCTTTCCCGGCGTGAAACCGGCCGCGGTGTTGGCCGAACTCGAGAAGGTCGCCGCGGACCCCGGCGTGAAGTTCAGTGACGTCACCGAAGGCTCGAACCCGACCGACGCGTCGCCACTCCGTGCGGACCTCACCGGCGCGGTCAAGACGGCGATGGGCAAGATCCGCCCCGGTGTCCCGGTGTTTCCGAGCATGTCGGCGGGCGCGAGCGATTCGATGTGGTACCGTTCGGTCGGCGTGCCGAGCTATGGCGTCAGCCCGACGTTCATCAAGCAATCCGACGACTTCAGCCACGGCCTGAACGAACGCACCCCGATCGACAACATTCCGCTGGCGATCACCTATTACCGCTCGCTGCTCACCGACCTTACGAGATAGCGAAGTTAACTCTACCCATTCTACGCATCCACCTCTGCCCGTTCCACGACCAAGCGCAATCGGCTTGGCCGTGGTCCGAACAGGATCGTGCGATCAGAACTTCACGCGCACACCGAAATTATAGCGCGCGCCCGTTTCCTGGAGCGCCAGAAAACGGTCTTCGACGGCCGACCATTCGTTCACCCGCTCGTTGGTGACGTTGACGCCCTGGACATAGACCTGGAAGTTGGAGGTCAGGTCATAGGCGACGTTGAAGTCGAGCTGGCCATATGACGACCGGTTACGCGGACGACCCTGGCTCGACCGGCATTGCCGCAGGTAATCCGAGCGCCAGTTGTACGACGTGCGTGCCGAGATGCCGTATTTTTCGTAGAAGACGCTGCCGTTGGCGGAGTGCGGCGACAGCCCGTTATAGCCGCAGTCGAAATCGGCGAGCGTGTCCTCGCGTTGCACCTTGCTGTCCACATAGGTGTAGTTGCCGGTGACGCCGAAGCCCGAGGCGAAGCCCGGAAGCCAGTCGAACGCATATTGCGCGCCCACCTCGATGCCGCGGATATAGCCGGTCTGCCCGTTGCGGGTGCGGGTATCCTGGAACACGCGGCCGAACCGGTTCACCGGCAGCGTCTGGAGTTCGAGGAAGTCGCTCAGATCCTTGTGGAACCCGCCGACGCTGACATAGCTGACCGGCGTCATGTACCATTCCAACGAGAGGTCGTAGTTGGTCGACCTGAACGGCAACAGGCTCGGGTTGCCGCCGCTCGACTGCGGCACCGAAATACGGCCACCGAAATCGTTGTTGACGCCGAGATCGGTCAGCGTTGGGCGCGTGACCGTCTGCGAGAACGCGGCGCGTGCGAGCAGTTTCTCGGTCACGTTGAACCGGATGTTCGCCGATGGCAGCGCATTGACGTAGCTGTTGCTTACCGACACCGGCGTTGCCGGCCCGTAGGTGAACTGCAGCGTGTCGTCGCCAGGGGTGTTGGCGATGTTGACGACGGGCGTGTTGAAGCCCGACGACACGACGTCGGTCTTGATGACACGTACGCCGACGTTGCCCGCCCAGCGATCGCCGCCGAACTGCATGCTTATATAGCCCGCGGTCAGCTTCTCCTGGACGTTGACCGTACCG
This sequence comes from Sphingomonas sp. AC411, assembly GCF_979253035.1. Lineage (NCBI taxonomy): Bacteria > Pseudomonadati > Pseudomonadota > Alphaproteobacteria > Sphingomonadales > Sphingomonadaceae > Sphingomonas > Sphingomonas sp. AC411. Next base: position 1,483,823 of record NZ_CEEDAQ010000001.1, read on the forward strand.
CGAAGCTGCTCGCGCACGCCGAATGGGCCGCCCGGCAGCGCAGAGCACCTGCTGCGCGAAGGCTGCCTGCTGCTCGGCCGTGCGGCCGTTGGTCGGGATCGACAGAGTCGCGGGATCATTGAGATAGGCGAGGAACGCCTGTGGATCGAACTGGAACAGCGAGGGCGGAATATTCTGGCCGCCCCCAGAAGGTTGGTCCAGTCGTAGCCCTCCAGCAGGCCGGAGGCGATCGGCACCTGGTATCCGCAATAGGTGCAGTTCGAGTCGCTGTTGTTGAACTGCCGATTGATCTTGCGTCGTTGGGTATAGGACCCGCCGATCTGCACCGATTTCAGAACCGAATCCTGGATGTCGTACTTCGTGTCGAGATGGAATTCGGAGCCGCGGTCGCGCGAACGATTGGTGTCGATGCCCATGTAATGCAGGCGCATCCGATCGGGATCGTTGATGATCGCGTTATCGAACGATGCGGTCGGCAGTCCTTGGCCGGGGTTGAGGTCGAACTGATAGCTGTACGGCAGCAACGCACCGATCACGAGATACTGGTTCGGCGAGACGCGGTTCGCGCCGGTGACCGACGCGTCGAGCCGCACTTCGACGTCTTCGGCAGGGTTCCACTTGATGTTGCCGCCGAACTGATAGCTCTCGGACTCGCGCTTCGTCAGATTATAGACATGGTCGATCTTCGAGTTGAGGCCGTTGTTGGTCAGCCTGTCGCGGTTGGCCTCCAGGAACCCCGGATTCTGGGCAATGAAGTCGCCGCCGATCATGCCGAGCCCGGTCGCCGTCCCGTTGCTGTCGAACGTCGGCTCGAAATAAGGCGCGGCCAGGAAGTTATCCATTTTGCGGACCACCCCCGACACGGTGAACTTGGAATAGATCCCGTCGACGGTGATCTCGAGATTGTCGCGCGGCTTGAACTGGACGGCACCGGCCAGGTTAATCCGCTCGCGCTCTTCCTGCGAGCGCTGATAGTACAGGCTCTGGGGAACGTTGACGTTGCCCGCTGCCGGATATCGCGGGTCGGCGCCGGTGATCAGCGTCGGCGTGCCGCCCATTACCGAGATGATGTCGGGCCGGCCATTGATCCAGCCGTCGATCGCGATCGTGTCTTCCTGGTTCTTACGTTTGGTGTACGAGCCCGACAACACCACGCCGAACGTCTTTTCGGTGTTGGTCCAGGACGCGGTAGCCGACGCATCCGGCCCCGCCTTGTCGCGCAAGGTATCGTAGATCGCGCCGACCGAGCCTGAGAAATGGAACCCGTCCCGCCCCGACAGCGGGCGTGCGGTGATGATGTTGACCGTGGCCCCGATGCCGCCCTCCTGAAGCTCGGGCACGTTCGATTTGAACACGTCGGTACGCTGGATCATGTTCGACGACAGCACATCGAACGAGAATTCACGGCCCGGATTGTCGGTCGCCATGATGCGGCCATTGACCAGCACCGTATTGAATTCCGGCCCCAGGCCGCGAACCGTGATGAATTGACCCTCGCCGCCGGACCTGTCGATCGCAACGCCGGTAATACGCTGGAGAGACTCGGCGATGTTCGAGTCGGGGAATTTCCCGACGTCTTCCGCACTGATGCTGTCGACGATCTGCTGCGAGTCCCGCTTTACGCGCGCCGAGTTGGCCAAGCTGCTGCGGATGCCGGTAACGACGATCTCCTCGCCTCCGCCCGGACTATCCTGACCCGCCTCGGCGGTGGCCGGTACCGGTTCCTGAGGGAGCGCGGTGGCGCCGCCCTCAACCGATCCGGGCGTGGGCACGGTCATCTCCTGTGCAAACACCGGAGCGGTAACGAATACGCTGCTAAGCAACAGACACGTATGTGCAGTAAATCTCTTCATACTTCCTCTCCTGTACCGAATCTAAATTAATCAGATTCGTTTTTTATTTACCTCGAAGCTATTATTGCTCGATGGCCTATTTTTAACTTAATATCGAATTGACCGATAATAGTTTGATTTTGATCTTGAGGTTGCACCGGCTGCCACTGCCAACACAGTTCGGCAAAAAGCTTCTCAAGATCCGCTTATACAATTCAGCATCTACGAGTCCCCTGTTGGCTTGTACGGCTTTTGCTGACGGGGCGGCGACCGTGAGCGAAGGTTGGAAGCACGAGGTTGAGGCGATTTCCAGGGCTGTCGGCCACGAAGAAATTGCGCGCCTCATCCGCTCATTCTTCCGCCTGTGAACAGCAACGCGCGCGAGACGCGGCACATCTTGGAATTGATCTATTACTATAGATTGCGTTGCCGGCCCATGATTCCTGTCGTCACACACGCCCTTCATAACGCCGGCGGATCTGCACTCGTCGCAATCTTCAAGATACTCTCTAGCAAACATGCTTTGAAACATATTAGCGTCATTTCGACGCAATACTTGATTACGGCCAAACAACGCGCGGACCTGATGATCTGCTGGAGGCGCTGGCCAATCGCGCACGTCAGTAATTCTCGGACCATCATGCTTCCGCACGCCATGGCCGAAACACACGAAAGGCCAGTCCGATCTCATCGGAATGCTGTACATGCTTTCCTGATCGCCGCATGTGCCGTGATCATGATCACCTCTCCTTTCCCAACGTCTTAGCGTCGGCTTCGGAGAGTATTATTGTTATAAATCGTCTATGTAAAGGATTACATTTCTCCGTTCGTCGATATGCCGCGTAGCGCCAGCCATGCTGGACCGTCGTCATCAGCCAGCCAGATCACGTCCATCTCCTCGAACGCAAACGACATCGATTGCTCAGGCCGGTGGTGTCGCAGTGGTTGACTATTTTGGCGTGCATAGCGTTCCCGGCCCGAGACCACGCCTGCTTCATCGCCTAAAATTGGCGCAGCGCGCGCGCAGGTTCGGCGCTTGCGACTCGCCATGCGTGGCTGGCTACCGTTCCCGTTGCGATGATCAGCGCAAGCACGCTCGCGGCAACAAAATAGAGTGGCGACAAGGCAATTCGGTCGTCGAAGCCGTTCAGCCAGTCCGTCATCGCGACCCACGCGATCGGCCACGCGATCATGTTTGCAAGAAGGACCGGTCTCAGGAACTGACCGAGAAGCAATCGCATGACGTCGGCAGTCGAGGCACCGAGAACCTTGCGGATACCGATCTCCTTGACCCGACGCGTGGTGTCGAACGCGGCAAGACCGTAGAGACCGATACACCCGATCAGCGCCGCGAGCACCGCCCCGGCCGTGAACAACCGGGAACGCTGGACGTCCTGGCGATAATAGGATTCGTACAGCGTTTGATCGACCGTCGTCGCGACTGGCGGCACCGCTGGTGCGACCCGGTGCCACATGGCTTCCAGACGCGCCAGAACGGGTCTGGTATCCTCCGACGTGCGAACCACCAGGATCGAGCGGTTCCCGCCGCCCGGTTGATAGCGATATGCGAACGCCTCGACCGGCTGACGCGGCGTGCCGAACCGCATGTCGGCGATGACCCCGACGATCCTGACCATGCCATCGTCCAGGGAAACCACCTGATCGATCGCATCGGCGGCATGGTCGAACCCCAGGCGCTGGACGGCCGTGCGGTTTAGGATGATGTTTGTTGTGTTCAGCGTATCCTTGTGGTCGGTTGCGCCGGAGCGTTCACGGTCGCCATCAAGCGTAAAACGCTCCGGATCGAAGACCCGGCCCGCGAGCAACCGGGCGCGGTAGATCGCGAAGAAGCGATCGCCGACCGTGGACTGGACGATCATCGGCGGTTCACCGGTTGCCCCTGCGCGTTTCATCTTGGCGATCGCGAACGTACCGCCCCCGGGCACGGCACCGCTCGTCGTGATACCGACAACGCCGGGAAGCCGTCGGATCGAGTCCCTCAACCGGGCACGCTGTTCCATATCGAGTGCGCGATCCCCGTAACCGGTCATCATGATCAGCCCGTCGCGCCCAAAGCCGATGTCCGCCTGCCGGACGTGCCGGGTCTGGGCGTACAGTACCGCCGTACCGATCATCAGCGCGACGGCGATGCCGAACTGGAGCACGACCAGCGCTTGCGTAGCCGCGCGCCTGATCGATCGCCGCCAGGGGTCCGTACCGCGGCAAGAACGCCGGCGGGCTGGAACCGGGAGATCACGAAGGCCGGATAAAACCCCGCGAGCAGCGCCACCATCGCGATCATGACCAATAGCGGCGGCAGGATCGACCGCGTTCCCCAATAGGCGATCGACAGGTCGGTACCCCGATCGTATTGACGAAGGGAAGCGCGATCTCGGCAAGCGCGAGCCCGATCAATGCCGCGAGCATCACAGCGATCAGCGCCTCACCGAGCAACTGGCCGACCAGCGTGCGCCGGGTTGCACCGACGACCTTGCGTATCGCGATCTCCCGCGCTCGGAGACCGGCGCGCGCCGTTGCAAGGTTGATGTAGTTGACCATCGCCAGCAGCAGCGCGACGATTCCCACCGTACCCAGCACGGCGACGACCGTGCTCACGCCCTTGTCGGCGAGGTGGAGGCTCGAGAGCGGCTTCAATCCTTCTTTCAGGAACCGACGTGCCTCGGCATTGAACTGGGGATCGGGGTGGCGCCGCATGAATGAGCCGACCCGGTCCACGGTTGCGGCATCGGGAACCATCAGAAAGGTCGTGACGCCGTAGCTCGCGGATAACGTGTCATCCGCGGGTTTGGCCGGAATCGCGGCGAACATGTCGCTAGTGTAGGTCTGGTTCTTCGGCAGGTCGGCAATCACCGCCCCACCCGATAGACTTTGGGCGTGCCGTCGATCGCGACGGTCAGCGTCCGACCCAGCGGACTGGTCTTGCCGAAATAGCTTTCCGCGACACGATGCGAGACGATGAGCCCGTCGGGCCGCGCGATCGTCGTCGCGACATCGCCTTCGACGACGGGAAACGGGAAGATCCGGAAATACGCGGGGTCGACCAACGCCAGCTTTCGCGTGATGCTGGTGTTTCCTGTCAGCACCGTCGCGGTATCGTAAGGCGTCATTCGCGCTGCGACGAGGTTAGGGAATGCGTCCGCCAATTGCGCGGCGAGCGTGGGCGAAGACGGGATCGGCAATTCCGGGTTTCCCGGAAACTGGACCGTTCGCTCAACCGTCCAAACCCGCTCCCATCCCGGCAGAACGCGGTCGTAACTGGTCTCGAACCGAACGAACAGGAACAGGACGAGAAACACCGCGATGCCGAGCGCGAGCCCGCCGATGTTGAGGATCGCATACAGGCGATGCCGGGCGAGCGACCGGTACAGGGTGAGCCACATCGATCGGCCCCTATTCGTGGCGCAGCGCGCGCGCGGGTTCCGCGCATGCGACACGCCACGCCTGGCCGAAGACGGTGACGCTTGCGATCAGCACCGCGGCGAGCGAGGCGCCGACGAAGAACATCGGCGACAGCGCAATCCGGTCGTCGAACCCGCCTAGCCAGCGCTGCATCGCGACATAGGCGAGCGGCCACGCGACGAGGTTGGCGAGGATCACGGGGCGCAGGAATTGCCCGATCAACAGCCGCAGCACCTCGGCGGTCGAGGCGCCGAGCGTCTTGCGGATACCGATCTCCTTCACGCGCCGTGCGGTGTCGAACGCCGCCAGGCCGTAGAGCCGATGCAACCGATCAGGACCGCCAGCACCGCGCCGATCGTGAACAGTCGCGAGCGTTGCGCGTCGGCCTTGTAATAGCGCTGGTACAAATTGTCCTCGACCGAGCGGGCCTCGAACGGAACGCCGGGAACGACGCGCTTCCATGCCGCCTCGAGCGCCGCCATCATCGTCTTCGCATCGGCGCCGGTATAACGGACCGCCGCGAACGGCGAGAGGATATCGACGGTGTTGTAGGTATAGGCGACCGGCGTGACGGCATCGCGCGGGCTCCTGAAGCGAAGATCGTCGACCACGCCGATGATCGTCGCGCTTCGCTCGCCATCGTTGATCGCCTGCCCGACTGCTGCCGTTGGCGACGCGAAGCCGAGCGCGGTCACCGCCGTGCGGTTGATTACCACGTTCGGCCCTGCCCGCTTGCGTTCGGCGAGCGTTAGCAGGCCGCGATCGTCGGCATGCGCGGCATCGAACAGGCGCCCCGCGACGAGGCGCGCGCCGTACGCCTGGAAATAGTCGCGGCCCGTGCCGACATCCATCAGCGACGCCTTGCTGCCGGGTGCGCCTGTGCGCGCATAGCTCGAGAAATTGGTCGTACTCTGGTCGCCCGGCGCGTTGTTCGCGACCGTGACGCCGGTGACGCCAGGGGCTGCCGCGAGGCTGCGAAGGATCGCTGCGCGCTGCGGAGGATCGATCCCGCCGGTCATCAGCGAGCACACGATCATCAGCCCATCGCGCCGAAAACCGAGATCGGCATCTCGGATATGCGCGGTCTGGCTGAGCATGATGCCGGTCGCGATCGCAAACGCGATCGCGATCGCGAACTGCACGACCACCAACGCACTCCGCAGCCTCGTGCCGCTACGCCCACCACCGGGCGCGCGCGTCGAGGCGAGCACTGCGGCGGGGCGAAACCCCGAGAGCACGAACGCGGGATACAGCCCGCGACCAGCGCGATGCCCAAAACCAGCAGGACCAGCGGCACGACGACGCCGTCCCAACCGACATAGCGGATCGCCAGCGACGTTCCGCCAAGCGCGTTGACGAACGGCAACGCGATCTCGGCCAGCGCGAGCCCGATCAGCGCCGCCACCGCGACGGTCGCCAGTGCCTCGCCCAGGAATTGCCGGATAAGCGACCGCCGCGTGCCGCCCAGCACCTTGCGCATCGCCACCTCGCGCGCGCGCAGCCCGGCGCGAGCGGTCGCCAGATTGACGTAGTTCACGATCGCGATCAGCAGCGTCAGCAGCCCGACCGCGCCCAAGGTCGTGACGATCGCGCGATCACCCGGACTATACAGATGCATCGCAGTCAGCGGTCGCAGCGACTGGAAATACTCGCCTTTCTTGACGTTGCCCCCGGCATAAGCGTGGCGATCGAGAAACGCGGGCAATTGCGCCTCGAACGCGCGCGCGGCGGCATCGTCGGGGAAACGCAGGAACGTGGTCAGCGACGCGCTGCCCCAGTGCTCCCACCATTCGTTGCCGAAGCGCGTCCGCGACAGTTGCGCGAACATCTCGCCCTTGAAGGTGACGTCGTCGGGCATGTCGCGCAGCACCGCCCCGACCTTGTAGGGATAGGTCGTCCCGTCGATGGACAGTTGCAGCGTCCGGCCGATCGCCGACTGGCTCCGAAATATTTCCGCGCAGTCTTCTGCGTGACCACCAGGCCGTTCGGATCGGCAAGCGTTGCTGTCGGATCGCCCTCGACCGCGGGAAAGCGCATAAGATCGAAGAAGTTAGGGTCGACCGTGCCCAGCTCCTCGGCGGTCGCTTGCCCGCCCTGCTGCACGGTCGCGGCCATGTTCATGTAGCGCGTGCCGACCAGCTGCGGGTAATCCGCCTGCAGGATCTTGAGCTCGCTGCCCATCGTGTTCGGATTGGTGTCGGCCGGATAGCCCGGCATCACATAGCGTTCCTCCATTACCCACAACCGGTCTTGCTGCGGTAGCCACGGTCATAGCCGGTCTCGAACCGCACGAAGAGGAACAGGACGAGGAACGTCGCGATCCCGAGCGCGAGACCGCCGATGTTGAGCAGCGCGAACAACCGGTGATGCGCGAGCGAGCGATAGAGACTGGTGAGCGCGGACATGGCGGTTCCTTCAGGCGTCGCTTGCGGAATCGGGGCCGGGCGTGACGCCGGGCTTGGTCGCTGCGAGATGGCGGACGAGCACCACCACGAGCAGCATCAGCACGATCATCTGGAGCGATCGGCGCATCAGGCGGCCCGCCGCGCCGACGAAGGATACGGCCGTCGAGCATGTGCACCGTCCGCTTGGCGATATCGGCGTGCGACGGGCTGTGTGTGACCATCACGATCGTCGCGCCCTCCGCATTGAGCTGGCTGAGGATGTCCATCACCTGTGCGCCGTTCTCGGTATCGAGGTTGCCGGTCGGCTCGTCCGCGAGGATCAGCCGAGGCTCGCCGACGATCGCGCGGGCGATCGCCGCGCGCTGTTGCTGGCCGCCCGACAATTGGTGCGGGTGATGACGCTGGCGGTGGGCGATGCCGACGCGGTCCATCGCCGCTGCCACCGGTCCTTCTTCTCGCGCGCGGGCATCGTCCGATAGGCGAGCCCGAGCGCGACGTTTTCGGCGATGGTCAGCTCGTCGATCAGGTTGAAGCTCTGGAACACGAAGCCCAGCCGGTCGCGGCGAAGCCGAGCGAGCTGCGCTTCCGGCGCATGGGCGATGTCGGCACCTTCGAACAGATATCGCCCGTCCGTCGGTCGGTCGATCGTGCCGATGATGTTGAGTAGCGTCGATTTGCCGCAGCCGGACGGCCCCATGATCGCGACGAATTCGCCCGCCTCGACCGCGAGATCGATGCCGCCAAGCGCGGTCGTCTCGATCTCGTCCGAGGCATAGGTGCGGCTGAGGTCCTGTAGCTGGATCATGATCAGATCCTATCGGATGAGAAGGGTCTGGAAGGGGGTGTAGGTGCCGAGCGCAGTCGTCACGATCCGTTCGCCGGGGGCGAGGCCGGAGACGATCTCGACCTGATCGGGATTGCGGCGGCCGGTGACGATCGCGCGCCTGACGGCCTTCTTGTCGCCGTCGAGCACGAACGCGGTGGTGCCGCCCGCATCGAGCCAGCCGCCCGACGGCGCGACCACCGCCGGCCGGTCCGCGCCCAGGACAAGCCGGACGTCGAGCGTCTGGCCGCGGTTCAGCCCCGCAGGCGCCGCGCCGCGAAAGCCGAGTTCGATACGGAACCGGCCCTCGGTGACCTGCGGCAGGATCTTGATGACCGTCATCGAATAGCTGCGCCCCTCGATGTCGGCCGCTGCGCCTAGCCCGGCCCGGACGCGCCCGAGATAGAATTGGTCGACATCGGCGGTCAGCTTCCACTGGCCTTCGGAGTCGATCTGACCGACGGGATCGCCCGCCTTGAGCGTCTGGCCGGGCTGCAGCGTGAAGGCGGTAAGCCGTCCCGCGACTGGCGCGCGCAACACCAGTGCGGACAGGCTCGCACGGACCATCGCCAGGCTCTCGCGCAACTGTCGCGCGGTCGCGGCGATGCCGGAGGACTGGTCCGCCAGCGTCGCGCCCGCTTCCGCCGTGCCACGATCCAGCGCAGCGACCCGCGCCTGCTGGTAACCGACATCCTCGCGCACCGGATCGATCGCGGCGCGTGTGATGATCCCCGCTCGAACAGGACCTGCTTCTGCGCGAGCAGCGTGCGTGCCTTGGACAGCGCGTTGCGCGCGTCGGCCAGATTGCGCGCGCCGTCCTGGCGCGTGCTTTGCACCGACAGCCGCTGGCCACTGATCGCGCTCAACTGCCCGACGATCTCGGCCGAGCGGCTGGCGACATCGAGCTCGAGCGAAGGGTTGGACAGTCGTGCGAGCGGCGTGCCGGCGACGACCATCGCGCCGTCGCTCGCCACCATTTCGGCGACCTGTCCGCCCGAGATCGCGGTCACGAACACGGTGCGGAGTGGCGCCACCTCGGCGCGCAGCGGCACGAAATCGCGGAACGGCGCGCGGGTGACTTCGCCGGTTCGGATGGCCGCGGCATCGACGGTCAGCGCGTTCGCACCGGGCATGAGCAACCACAGCGCAACCGCTGCCGCCACTACGGCAAGCCCGATAACGCCGCGCACGATCAGCGTGCGCCGTTTGGCGTGCGGGCGCTCGATACGCCGGTCCATCGCGGCGCCAGTTCCGGGCAGGGTCGTCTGCGTCATGCGGACAGTGTACGGGACCGCACGCAAACAGACTAAAGCGCTGTAATCTAATCAAAGATTGGCGGTCGAGGGTCCCGGCCAGCGCGCAGACTGTACCGACTGTCCGTTTCCGGACACTATGGCCGCCATGTCAACCGAGATCGCATATCCTGGTCGTCGACGACGATCCCGACATCGCCAAGGCCGCTAGACTGTTGCTGGAGCGGCACGGCATGCGCGTGTCGACCGCAGCGAGTCCGGAGGCGGCCTGGGTCCTGCTCGCGGGCGAGCCGGTCGACGTCATCCTGCTCGATCTCAATTTCGCGCGCGGGCGAACCACCGGCGAGGAAGGCTTCGCGATGCTCGACCGGCTGATCGCGGGGGATGCCCGCGCGGTGGTCATTGTCGTCACCGGGCATAGCGGGATCGCGGTCGCGGTCCGTGCGATGCGCGGTGGCGCGACCGATTTCGTGATCAAGCCCTGGAACAACGAACGCCTGCTGACGACGGTCGAACGCGGTCTGGCGTTGCGTCGCGCGAAGCTGGAAACGGCAGCGACGCCGCGCGTCCCGACGGCATCCTGCTCGGCGAGAGTCCCGGCATCGGGCGCGCACGAGACCTGATCGCTCGCGTCGCGCCGACCGCCGCCCCGATCCTCGTTCACGGCGCAGCCGGCACGGGCAAGACGCTGATCGCGCGGCTGATCCATCAGGCCTCGGCCCATGCGCACCTACCACTCGTCACGCTGGACGCCGAAGCCGCCGACGCCGCCGTCATCGCCACGCAAACGGCGGCCGCCGCCGGTGGCATGCTCGTGATCGATCATATCGACCGCCTGCCCCGCGCACTCCACGGCGTCCTCCTTGCCGCCCTCGATGGCATACGGGTCGTCGCGACGACGCGGCTGGACCGCGCCGGCCTTCGGGCAGCGATCGGTGAAGACCTGCTCGACCGGGTCGGCACGATCGACATCGCCCTTCCTCCGCTCGTCGATCGGACGGGCGACGCGCTGCTGCTAGCCCGCCATTTCCTCGCGCTGTTCGCATACCGCCATGACAAACCGAACCGGCCGCTGGGCGACGACGCCGCGCATGCAATCGCGACGGAACGCTGGCCCGACAATGTCCGCGGCCTGCGCCAGACGATGGAGCGCGCGGTGTTGCTCGGTAACGGCGAGGCCTATGCGATCGCCGACTTCAGGCTGTCCCCCGATATGGCCGAGCCCCAATCGCTGGCACCCGACCTGTCGCTGGCCCGTAACGAGGAGACGCTGATCACCGCAGCCCTCGAACGCCACGCGTTCAACGTCAGCCGCGCCGCCGCCCAGCTCGGGCTGACGCGTGCTGCGCTCTATCGACGGATGGCGCGCTATGGCCTCTGACCGGGTCCGCGCGATGCTACGCGCGCTGGTGATCGCCGCAGCCGGGGCCGCCGGTGCGGTCGCCGCCACGCGTGGCCTGTACGCCACGGCGTTGCTCTCCGCATTGCTCGCCGTCTGGATCGCGGCGCTCAACCTGGTCGATACCGGTCAGCGCCCGCCATTGCCGCCACCACCGGCACCGGTCTCTGCCGGAGAGGAGGAACGCCGCCGCCTGAACGCCTATCTCGATCTGTCACCCGCGCCGCTGGTCGCGCTCGACGACGGCCGCCTGCGCGTCGTCAACCGCGCCGCACGGCGTTTGCTCGGAGCGAGCGATCTCGTCGCCGATCCGCCCGACGGGCTCGTGGCCGCGCTCTCCGATACCCGCCCCGGCCGCACCGCCACGATCGACATCGGCGACGATACCGACGTCCGGAGCTTCGCGCTGGCCACCGGCGACCTTGCATTGGCAGGCCGGATGACGCGGATCGGCGCGCTGATCGATATCGACGCCGAACTGAAGGCCGCCGAGGCCGGCGCGCTCCGCGATCTCGTCCAGGTCCTGAGCCACGAAATCGTCAACGCGCTGACTCCGATCGCCTCGCTCGCCGAGACCGCGGTCGCGATGCTCGACGATCCCGAGCCCGCGCTACCCAAGGTCCGCGACGCGATCGAGACGGTCGCGCGCCGTGCCGCCAGTCTGCACCGTTTCGGCGAAAGCTACCGTGCGCTCGCGAGGTTGCCGGCGCCCAGCCCGGAACGGATCCCGCTGGCCGGATTCGTGAACGACCTGACGGCGCTGTTCACGACCCGATGGCCGACGATCAGCTTTACGACGGACCTTCAACGCGCGCCGGCCTATCTGCTCGCCGATCCGGACCAATTGACCGCCGCACTCTGGGCAGTCCTGCAGAACGCGGCCGAAGCTTTACACGAGGCGCCAGATGCTCGCGTCACGTTCGCTGTCTCGACCATGGTCGGCCAAACACAGTTCACCATGACGGACACCGGTCCCGGCATTCCCGCCGGGCATCAGGCCGACATCTTTCGCCCCTTCTTCACTACCAAGACCGAAGGCACGGGTGTTGGTCTGGCCCTGGCTCGGCAGATCCTTCGCGGCCACAACGGCGATCTCGGCCTCGTATCTTCCGTCCCCGGCGAAACGCGGTTCGAGGGCGCAGTCGGGTCCGTTTTGACCAGCTGAATAATTATTCGTCATACGCCTGTGACCATCCATCAGCGCGCCTTGGCCGGACCATTCGGGTTCCGGCGTGCTTCCGCGACCGCCTTACGCAAGGTCGCAAGGTCGAGCGTGCCGGGCGCTAGATAGGCGCCGATGATGAACGCGGGCGTACCTTGGAGGCCGATTGCCGGGGCCTGCTCGCTGGTTCTTGCGAGCAGTGCGTCGATCTCAGCCTTGTGTTTTACGAGATCGGCTTGCAGCCGGGGCCAGCTCACCCCTGCCCGATTTGCGGCGGTCCTTATCGCGGAAGAATCCAGTTTCCCTGCCCCTGCATACAGTGCTGCGTTGAAGGCTTCGTGCTTGCCCTGCCACTGGCTGGCGATGGCGGCGCGCGCGGCTTCTACCGACACGGGCCCAAAAATCGGCCAGTCCCGATAGACCAGCCGGATCTTCGGATCGGAGGCGATCAAGGCTGCGACCACGGAATGCATGCGCCGGCAATAGCCGCAATTATAGTCCGCGAACTGGACGATCGTGATGTCATAGCCTTTGGGCGCGACTTTTGGGGCAACCGGATCTTCCAGGATCGCCGACTTGGTGATCGTTGCGGCGACCGCCGGTGGGGTCAGCGCGTCCGTGGCCCCTATGCCAAGGCCGGTGATCGCGAGCACTGCGAGCGTCGCCACCGAGGAGCGAATGCAGTTCATTGATGGGTCTCCAGAATGTCGTCGATACCGTCGTCGAGCGCAGCCCGCGAAATCTCTCCGGCATGGCTCTCGCGTATCATGCCGTCCCCGGCGACGAACAGGGTAGTCGGCAGGGCTCCCGAACCAGCAGCGTGGCTGAAATCCTGGCTACGATCGACCAGCAGATGCGGTGATGTCCAGTCGCTTCGTGGCCAGGAAAGCCTTAACGACGTCCGGCGTCTCGCCTTGATCGACGAACAGAGCCGGCACTGCGGGACGTGCCGCCGCGGCCCGCACCAGCATCGGCATCTCGCGCTGGCACGGGCCGCACCAGGTCGCCCACAGGTTGATGACGAACGGCTTTCCCCGAAAACTATCGATAGCAACCGGCTGTCCGTCGATCGTGTACGCGACAAGTCCCTTGGGCAGAGGAATGGCGGTATCCTCGACGAGGAGATGAGCAGCCGCTGCCCAGACCATGACGGCGATACCCAGGCTCGCCAGCGATCGATAGAGCGCGGTGGAACCGCGGAGCATGGCGACGAGCACCAACGCCGCCCCGACGATGCCCGCTATCGCGGAAAATCCGCCCTGCCAGATCGCGAGCGCCGACAGGGGATCATCGCTGTAGCTAGGGATGTGCATGGCAACATAGCCAATGCGTCCCATGACCAAGCCCGCCACGACCGCCGCCGTAGCCGCGTTCGACGTCGGCCGGAGCGACTTGCGCGTCAGAAACGACACCAGGCCGATAAAGGCCGCGATCGCGAGCAGCGCGAGCAACCGGTCGGTCGACAGCACCAGCGGACCGAGGGCGACGGTATTGCCGATCGTCACAACGCGGCCGCACTCTTCCACAGCATATAGGCTGCAACGACGAAGATCAGGATCGCGAAGACGGTCGTGAGCGTCCCGCGGCCGGAAAGGCGCTTGCAAAGACCGTCCCGACCATGCCGCCGACGACACCACCAGCGATGAAGACGCCCGCAAGCGGCCAGTCGACGAGCCCGGACAGCGCGTAGTTGGTCGCGGTCGCCAGACCGAACGCCGCGACGGCGACCAGCGATGTGCCGACCGCGTTGATCATCGGCATCCTGGTCGATGCGATCAGTCCGGGCACGATCAGAAATCCGCCGCCGATGCCGAAAAAGCCCGAGAAAATTCCTGTACCAAGCCCGAAGCCTAGCACTTTCGGGGCGTTTGCGCGATTGCAGGCTGCGCCCTCGACACCGAGGTTGCGCCGGCCGCGCAGCATCAGGATGCCGACCGCGACCATGACGATGGCGAACAGGAACAGCAGATGCTGGCCATCGACGGCCTTGCCCGCCGTCGATCCGCGAATGCACCGAGCACGCCTGCCCCCGCATACATCAGACCGCAACGCCATTTGACGGTGCCGGCCCGCGCATGGCTGAGCAGGCCTGTCGCCGCATTCGCCGCGACCGCGAGCGCGCTCGTCCCGATCGCCACGTGCGGATTGGTGACGCCGACCAGATAGACCATCAGCGGCACGGCAAGGATCGAGCCGCCCCCGCCGACGAGGCCAAGCGTGAAGCCGACTAGGCCTCCGGACACTGCGCCCAGCAGGTATTGGATGGTATCGAGCATGAAAACGGAACCTTGGACGGCGGAGCTGGCTCAGGCGGCTTGGCGATGCTCGGGATGCGCCATCCACTCGCGGCCCTTGAGCATGCCGTTCCAGTAAATCCATGGCAGGCCTTCGGACTTCAGCAGCCAGGACAGCCGCTGCGGCAATGCCCTCGATGATCCACTTCGGAAAACTCGGCAGCAGCTTTCCGCCGTAACCGAACTCGGCGAGCAGGATCTTGCCGCGCTCGACCGTCAGCGGACACGAGCCATAGCCGTCGTAGAGCGCCATCGGCGCCTTGCCGGCGAGCATCGACAGCAGATTTTCGGCGACGATCGGGGCCTGCTTGCGCGCGGCGGCCATGGTCTTGGCGTTGGGCGTCGATCCGCCATCACCCAGACCGAACACGTTGGCGTAGCGAATGTGTTGCAGGGTCGTCTGATCGACATCCACATACCCCGCTTCGTTGGCGAGCGGACTACGCGCGACGAACGCCGGTGCCTTCTGGGGCGGCGTGACGTGGATCATGTCGAACGATTTGGTGATCTCTCCGCCCTTCTCCCGGAAGGTGGCGGTTCGATCAGATCCGTCGACCGCGACCAGGGTGGACTCGAACTGGAGGTCGATACCGTAGCGGTCGACATAGGCCATCAGCGGCGGGACGAACTCCTTTACGCCGAACAATACGCTCCCGGCGTTGTGAAACTGCACGTCGATGTCCTTGAGTACGCCCTGCCGCTGCCAATGATCGCACGACAGGTACATCGCCTTCTGTGGCGCGCCGGCGCACTTGATCGGCATCGGCGGCTGGGAGAACAGCGCGGTACCGCCCCTCAGGGACCGAACCAGTTCCCACGTATAGGGTGCGGTGTCGTAACTATAGTTGGACGTGACGCCGTTGCGTCCGAGCGTGTCGACAAGCCCATCCACCCCGGCCCAGTCGAGCGCGATCCCCGGCGCGACGACGAGCGCGCGGTATCCGACGGTGGAGCCGTCTTCCAGTGTCACGGTATCGCGCTCGGGCTCGAAGCTGGCGACCGCGCCTTTGATCCAGCGCACGCCGGCGGGCATGACGCTCGCCTCGGATCGCCGCGTATCCTTGGCATCGAACACGCCGCCGCCGACCATCGTCCAGCCCGGCTGATAGTCATGCTCGGTGCGCGGCTCGATGACGACGATGGCGAGTGAGCGGTTACGCTCGCGCAGCGACGCAGCCGTGGCCAGCCCTGCCGAGCCACCGCCGACGATGACGACATCGGCCCGCGATGGCCCCGCTCCTTCCGGAATGACGGCGGTTGTTTCAAGTCGGGGACGAAGTGCCGTCAGGTCATAGCCGGCGTCGCTCGCCGTCCTGAGGATCGTATCCGCCGGCAGCGCCCCGGCTTGCGAGAGCGCCCATAGCGAGGTCGAGCGCGTGCCGGTGCGGCAATAGGCGAGGACCGGAGCGCCGAGACGCGACAGCGCATCGGCCATACGCGCGACATCCTCATCGCCGATCTTGCCCGGGACGACCGGCACATGCGCAAACGCCATGCCATGCGCCGCCGCAAGCCGCTCCATGTCGGCGGCCGATAATTGCCCCGGCTCCTCGCCATCCGGCCTGTTGTCGATGATGGCGCGAAACCCGTCCCGCGCTGCCTGGGCGATATCCGCCTCGGTCAGCTGGGGCGATACCGACAATGCGGGGGTAAGCAGCTTGATGGTCATGCGGATCGTCCTCGAGGGGCGCTCCGGAACGCAACGCGCGCGCCGGAGACGAAGTCAGGCGGCGAGCAGGCGCTTCGAGAAATACCAGTCGGTATAGGCAAAGCCTTCGCCCTCGCGGCCGGCGGCGGCGGCGATCGTCTTGGGCGGCGGCACGATGGCGTCCTCCCCGGCTGCCAACCGGCCGGCGTCGCGACGCCATTGGCATCGCTTGCCTGCATCGCGGTGACGAGGCGGACGATTTCGGGGATCGAACGACCGTTGCTCATCGGGTAGTAGAGCATCGCACGGAGCACGCCGTCGGGGTCGATCACGAAGGTCGCGCGCACGGCCGACGTGTCGCTCGCGCCCTCGTGGATCATGCCATAGGCCCGCGCGACCTCCATCTTGAGGTCTTCGATGATCGGAAAGGGGATTTCGACGCCGAACTTCTCGGCGATGTTCCGGGTCCAGGCGATGTGCGAATAGATGCTGTCGATCGAAAGACCGAGCAGCTCGCAATTCCTCGCCTTCAGCTCGGCCGCGACCCCGGCGAAACCGATGAACTCGGTGGTGCAGACGGGCGTGAAGTCGGACGGGTGCGAGAACAGCACCAGCCACTTGCCCTTATAGTCGGCGAGCGTGCGATCGCCGTGCGTCGTCTTGGCGGAGAAGCCCGGTGCGGGCGCATTGATGCGCGGCAGGCCGACCGTCGATGTATCAGACATGGGGATTCTCCAGGGAGGCCGCTTTGCCGGGCGGGCAGGCAGCAGGCGGTGCAGGATCATGCCGCCGAGCATCGCGGCGACGAAGATGGCTGCGGGAACAGGGGCGATGGCGAGATCGGCGATGGCAGGCCCGGGGCAAAGCCCGGCGATGCCCCAGCCGATGCCGAACAGCACCGACCCGCCGATAAGGGACCGCGTGATCCCGGTCGTGGCTGGCAGGACGAAGGATGTGTCGGCGAGCGGGAGTCGAGCCGTTGACGGATGCTCCAGGCGACCGCCATCGGCAGGATGGCGCCGACCATCACGAATGCGAGGGTCGGGTCCCACGCGCCGCCGAACAGGTCGAGAAACGCGCGGACTCGAGCGGGATCTGACATGCCCGAACGCGCGAGGCCTGCACCGAACAGCATGCCCGCCAGCAGAGCGATCAGCACGCGGCGCATCACGACGTCACGCCCAGCGCGCGCACCGCCGCCACAGTGGCAAACCCTGCGGCCATGAAGCTGGCGGTCGCGGCGATCGACCGCGGCGAGAGGCGCGACAGGCCGCGAGACACCGTGACCGCTGGTGCAGCCGCTACCCATGCGCGTGCCGAACCCCACGATCAGGCCACCAAGCACGAGGGCCGCGATGGATGTCGGAAAACGGGTCGTCACCGGTCCGACGGCAAACGCGACCAGCAAGGCGCCGAGTGGCAAACCCAGGATGAACGCGCTGGCGATCGGCCATGGCGTCCCGCCCGGCGCGATACCCGTCGCGCGCGCGACCATGCCGCTGACGCCGGCGATCCGGCCCAGTCCCAGCAGCATGATCGTGCCGGCAAGGCCGATCAGCAGGCCGCCGGTCAACCCGGCAAGCGGCATGGCGCCCGTCCAGTTCATCAGAGGACGTTCAGCGGAATCTGGAGGTAGCGCGTGCCGTTCGCTTCGGGCTCGGGCAAGTGGCCACCGCGCATGTTGACCTGGATCGACGGCAGGATCAGCTTCGGCATTCCCAGGGGCGCGTCGCGGGCGGTCCGCATCGCGACGAACGCGTCCTCTTCGACACCGTCATGAACATGGACGTTGCCGGTCCGCTGCGCGCCGACCGTTGTCTCCCAGACATAGCGGTCACGCCCGGGCGCCTTGTAATCGTGGCACAGGAACAGTCGTGTCTCGGCAGGAAGGGTCAGCAGCCGCCGGATCGAGCGGTAGAGCTGCCGCGCATCGCCGCCCGGAAAATCGGCGCGTGCCGAGCCATAGTCGGGCATGAACAGCGTATCGCCGGTGAACACCGCCTCGCCGATGACATAGGCCATGTCGGCCGGGGTGTGCCCAGGTACGTGGAGCGCGATCGCCGGTATCGAACCGATCGCGAATGCATCGCCGTCGTCGAACAGCCGGTCGAACTCGGAGCCGTCGCGGGCGAAATCGGTACCGGCGTTGAAGATCTTGCCGAACACGTCCTGCACCCGCAGGATGTCGCGGCCGATGGCGAGCGCGCCGCCCAGCGCCTTCTGCAGATAGGGTGCCGCCGACAGGTGGTCGGCATGGGCGTGTGTCTCGAGCAGCCAGTCGATCGTGAGCCCCTCCCTCGCACATACGCGATGATCGCATCGGCGGAGGCGGTATCCGTCCGGCCTGCGGCCGCATCGAAATCGAGCACGCTGTCGATGATCGCCGCACGCAGCGTCGTCGGATCGTGCGCGACGTAGCTCGCGGTGTTCGTCGGCTCGTCGAAGAAGCTGCGAACGACGAGTTTGGGGCCCTCCCGAGCGATGGACACTTGCGATGCGGCAGCGGCGAGAATCAGGTCGGTCATGACGCCCATATACGGCCACACTTTCAGACTTGCAATACTTCTGTAATTACGTATGTACGTTGCGTGTGAAAGCGTGTCGAGGCAATCAGATGGCGATGATACAAAACGCAGATGCAGCGCACGTCGGCGCTACGGGACCGCGACCGCTGCGGATCGGCGATACCGCGCCGAACTTTCACGCCCGCACGACGCGTGGCGAAGTCAGTCTCGACCAGTATCGCGGTCGCTGGGTGGTGTTCTTTTCGCATCCGGCCGACTTCACGCCGGTCTGCACGAGCGAATTCATCGCGCTGGCCAAGGCGATGCCGCAGTTCGAGGCACTGGACGCTGTCCTGCTCGGGCTTTCGGTGGACAGCCTGTATTCGCACATCGCATGGCTGCGTGCGATCCGAGAACTGTTCGGCGTCGAAATCCGCTTCCCGGTCATCGAGGACCCATCGATGGCGGTCGGTCGCGCTTATGGCATGATCGACGACGATGCCGCCGATGCGTCCGCGGTCCGGGCCACGTATTTCATCGACCCCGACGGCGTCATTCGCGGCGTGACCTGGTATCCGATGACGATCGGCCGCTCTATCGACGAAATGATCCGCATGCTCGCCGCGCTGAAGCGGTCGGCCGATGGCAGCGTCCTCACGCCCGCCGGCTGGCAACCTGGCAACGATGTGCTGGTGCCCCCGGCCCAGACCGCGGAGACGGCGATCGGCGAGAACGCTCCTGCGGACTGGTTTCATCAGACCCAGCCCGATCGATGACGGCGATCTATCAGTCCCGCGAGCGCGCCAATGCCGCGGCCGACCGCCTCAAAACCTATGCACAGCCGCAGCGGCTCATGATCCTGTCCCGCCTGCTAGACGGCGAACAGATCGTCGCCGAGCTCGAACGCTCCACGGGGATCGTCCAGCCGGCCCTCAGCCAGCAGCTTGCCGAATTGCGAAAGGCCGATCTCGTCGTGATGCGCCGCGCGGCGAAACAGGTTTTCTACCGACTGGCGGATGACGACGTGACGCTCTGCGTCCGCGCGATCGAGGCGATGTTCGGCAGCGGCGAGTCCGTGGCGACCGCCTTGGAACGCGTCACCGAGTCTGCCAAAGCGTCACCGGCAGCTACCCCTAAGCCCAGTGTCGCAGCGATGTTCGCTCGGGTCGGTTGAGCCCGCCCGAACCGCGGATCCGAACCGGGCCGGTGCAGTATTCCGCGATGCAGGGGTCCGCAGCGCCCGTGGCTGATCGCGGTTGACGGCATAAGATCGCGGTCGTCGACTTTCCGCGCGCGTGACCATCCCGCCGGAATCAGACCCGGCGTCGGGTTCGGTGATTCGAAGGAGCCGATGTATTCGCCGGACGCGGCTTAACCGGTGCCGCGGCCATTGGTCGGCCCCAGACATCACCGGCAAACACGTTACCGCGACGAGCTGCCTATGGTTGGCGGCCGCAAAATTCGCTTTTCGCATCCGCTGGATGGCGAGGATCCGGTGGCGGCTAGCGGCTTTAGGCAATACACCTTGCCGCCATTGTCTTCTAGATTAGTGTGCAGGCATGATCACAAGACGCTCTGTCATCGCTTCTTCTCTCGCCATGTGCGCGACCTCGGGGATGGCTGCCGCGCCTCGCGTCGTGGCCGACTGAAGCAGTCGGTTAGCCGTTGGTGCTACCAGAATATTCCGCTCGATCAGTTGTGCGCCGCCGCAGCCCGCATCGGGTTGGAAGGCATCGATCTTCTGGAGCCTGCCGATTACGAGGTGCCGCGCCGGCATGGATTGCGCTGCACGATGGGCTACGCCGCCGACATCATGACGATCCCCAATGGTTTGAACCGGCGTGAAAACCACGCTGCGATCGAACGAGCCTTCCGGATTGGTATCCCGCAAGCTGCGAAGGCCGGCGTGCCCAACGTGATCGCCTTTTCAGGCAATCGCCGCGGCATGTCCGATGCGGAAGGCGCCGACAACGCCGTCGCAGGCCTGAACCGTGTCAGGAAAATCGCCGAGGATTATGGTGTGACGATCTGCGTCGAGCTGCTCAATAGCAAGGTCGACCACCCTGACTATATGGCCGACCATACCGCCTGGGGCGCGCGCGTCGCCAAGGAGGTCGCCTCGCCACACGTCAAGCTACTGTACGACATATATCATATGCAGATCATGGAAGGCGACCTGATCGATACGATCCGGAAGAATATCCAGTGGATCGGCCATTTCCATACCGGCGGGGTTCCTGGGCGCCATAACCTCGACGACAAACAGGAGGTGCATTGGCATGCGGTTGCGCGCAGCGTTGCCGATCTCGGCTTCCAAGGCTTTTTCGCGCACGAATTCGTGCCTGTTGGCGATCCACTGGCCGCACTTGCGGAGGCGGTCCGGACCTGTACCGTGTGACCCGGAATCGGACGCTCACACCCCTTCCCTCGCTTCCCAACTTCGGACGCTGGTTCATTTTTGCGAATGACCGATTTTGAAAGCTGGCTAACCGCGCGCGAATGTCGTGATGGGGAAGGAAAAGCGGATTGGCAGCTTTCGGCGCTGCACTTCGAGAAACCTGCCGCCGAATGCGCCCCCAAACTGCATCAGCTTTTTGCACCGGCGGATACCTAGCTTCTTCCCGTTCGCTGGCCGACGCAAAATCCGTAGGTTTTTTATTGCGATCGCCAATTGGTCGTCCCGACCCGGTGGGTTATACAAGTGAAGCAGCAGCTGCGAACGGGGACATGGTTATGCCTGTCAAAGACCTAATCGGGCGTCCAAGGCCTACCGCTGAACAAAGAGCTTTGAAGAAAGAGCTGTTCGAACGCCTGCAGTCTTTCCTACGTCGCCGTCCTGGCTCTTCTGATGATGAGGGGCTATCTCCTGTGGGGCCTCCATCCGGTCCCAGTCCCATGCCGCTAGCAGGTGCAGCTGAGATCGCCGGCGACTGATCCTGCTAGGCATAACAAAACTTTTGACTTCTGCATCACCGTAAACAGCAGTTCGTTCAGGTAGCGGGGCAGGAGCCAAAGGACCGCTTCGGGTTGATAGCGGCCGGCCCGCTTTCAAGCAGCAAGCGAGAAACGGATGTTCAAACTCAATGGCGCCACGCCGCCTGACCTTGGCTGAGGCGGGCCGCAGCCTGCGATAGGCCGTGTCGAATGCCGTTGCGCGCGGTCAAGTGAACGGAAGGTAAGGCACCCCGCTCCAGGTGCGGCGCACGGCGCCTCCCCGGCTCAGTAATTCCACTGCAATTGCGTACGGATCACGTCGCCTTCGGCGCGCCCCGCCAGCCGCTCGTCGCCTTCGCGCCGCTGCATATGGGCATAGGCAAGCGTCAGCTCGAGCTCGGGGTTCGGCTGGAACTCAATCCCCAATTCGATCTCGTCGGTCTCGAGCCGGGGCGCGTTGGTCAGTGCCTTCCAGCCGCCGCGGTAATATTGCCAGCGCGCATAGGGCATGAACGGCCCGACCGGCGAGCGTCGCACGCGTGCCATCGTCTGGACGTAGCCGCCGTTCAGCGGAAGAGAGCGGATCGCCTGGCGGGACACGTCAAATTCGGGACCACGCCCCCAGTTCCATTCCGCCTGGAAGCCCAACGGTTGCGGGTAGAGCACCGCATGGATCCCGCCGCGTTCCTCGCGGTAGACGGTGTCGCTCGTCCCACCGCTGCGGATTTCAGGCTGTACGCCATTGCGCAACAGAGCACCGCCCAGTTCGAGCACCTGCCCGTCGAACGCCCCGCCCAGCCCGTCGAGCGCGAACGGCCAGGTAGCCATCGCGACCGTCATCACGCCGTCGTTGGTTTCGGTCCGGTTGATCCCTTGCCCGTTGAAGACGCCAAAGCCGAACGCGCCGTAATTGCCGAACAGCTTCTGCCCGTCCTCCTCCAGCCTCTGCCAGATGCGTTCGACCTGGCGTGGAGTGTAATAGGCGATCACGCCGATATCGCGTTCCCCTGGCACCGCGCTATTGATGCCGTCACTGCGATCGAGCGTCAGGCGGTTGGACGAGGATTGCATGTTCTCCCACCCGAACGGCACCTTCGACTGACCGAAGCGCAGCCGGAACCGCTTGTCGCGGTCGAGGAAGGTATCGACGTACGCGTCGCGGAGCTGGACAAACCCTTCCCGGCGTTCACCGCCCGACTGATTGGCGACGCTGTTTGCGAAGTCAGGCTGGAAGTAGAAGGAGACGCGGTCGCTCAGATCGCCCTGCAGGATCAGGCGAATTCGGCGGAAGGTGAAGTTGGTATCGTCGCCGATCCCGCCGTCCCCGACCGAGCGCAACCGCGAGATTCCGTCCGGCGCGCGGCGGTCGCCGCTGATGATCTCGTTGAAGCGCAATTGCGTATAGCCGCGAATGGCGATGCGGTCGTACCATTGCTGTTTGGCGGGTTTCTCGACGGCAGCGATCGCGACCGTCGGTTCCGCACGCGGCGCGGCCGGCGCGGCCGGCGCGGCCCGCGCGGTCGTCGGCGCCGCTGCGACGGCCACACTGGCGGGCGGTGTCGGCGCGGGGCCGGGCGACGCCTTACCCTTTTGCGCGGCTTTCATCTCGGCGATCGTCGCCTTCAGTTCATCGATCTGCGCCTGCAATTCCTGCACCGTTTGCGCCTCCGCGCCTTCTACGGGGAGGATCGCGAAGATTGCGCCGAACGAGGCCGATAAAAGTCGTCGTTGCACGGATCATACTCACGGATCGTCGACGCTGTAGGCGATACGGCACCGCCCCTGATCGTCGCTGCAACCCCGAACGAGGGCCGCCGATCGGCCCGCCTATTGCCGCAGGATCAGGACCTCGGCAAGATCCCGTCGCAGTGCCGATACTGCTGCTGCCAACGTCCGGCTTTGGGCGAACGCACCCTGCGCTACGGCTTCCTACCAGACCCACTTGCACACGTCGCGTGTTGCCCAGCAGAAGCAACAGCTGAACAGTCTGCCGGCATTCCGATCAAAAACCCTTGAACCTGGTCACACCCCCATTGACGCAAAATCGACAGCTGTTCGTCGGTTTCGACCCCTTCGGCAACGATGATCAGCCCCAGGCTTTTGCCGAGACCGATCGTCGCCTTGACGATCGATGATGACGAAGCATGACTGTCCATCGTGGCAACGAAGCTCCGATCGATTTTGATCTTATCGAAAGTGAACTCCTTAAGATTGCTTAGCGACGAATGCCCTGTTCGAAGTCGTCCATCACGACCTTGGCCCCGTAATCGCGCAACGTCTTGAGCGTGGCGAGAACGTTGTCGCGCTGGAATCCCAGAAGGGTCGCACTTTCGGTCACTTCGAGTTCCAATCGGTCAAAAGCGACGCCCCAATGTCTTGAGAGATCGCGTATTTCGGTCGCAAGGCTCACGGAGCGAAACTGTATTGGCGACAGGTTGATCGCCAGTGATACCCGGGGATCCCAGGTCGATGCAGCACGAAGTGCCTGATCGATCATCCATGAACCGATAGTCCCGATGAGTCCGCTGGACTCGGCGATGGGTACGAAGACGTCCGGTGGTATTTCGCCCCGGCTGGGATGCAGCCAGCGAAGCAGCGCTTCGTACGCGACAATCTCCAGCGATACCGTGTCCGCGATCGGCTGGAACGCCAGACGAAGTTCATTCGCCGAGATAGCATTTTCCAAGTCCCGAGCGAGTTGCACGCGCTGGCTCTCCTCGTCCTTCAAATGCTTGTCGTAGATCCGCGCCGTATTCCTGCCGTCGAACTTGGCGCGGTAGAGCGCGAGGTCCGCGCGTTCGTGAAGCTCCTCTCCTGCCTGACCCGGTTCCGAAAGGGCCACTCCGACGCTCATCTTGATGGCGACCCCCTCGTCCGACGGTGCCGACGCCATCTTGAAGATGCGCGAAATCAGTGCTTCCGCCGCCACGGGCTGTGAGCGCGCTACCTGAATGATGGCGAATTCGTCACCACCGATGCGCGCGACCAGGTCATCGCCACGGGCACACGAGGACAGGAGCTGTGCCGTACGTTTGAGGACGCGATCTCCACCCGCATGACCCAGTCGATCGTTGATCGCCTTGAACGCGTCCAGATCGACGGCAAACACCGCTACGATGTCACCTGTCCGCGCGCTGCGAGCGAGTTCATGGCCGAGGCGGTTCTCAAACAACAGGCGGTTCGCCAAGCCAGTCAGCATATCGTGGTTGGCTAGGAACTCGGCGCGGCGTTCGGCGGCTCGCCGGCTCTCCACAGCGTTGCGGTATTCGTACAGTCCGCGGGCCAGGTCGCCGAGCTCGTCGGCCCGCTCCAGTCCGGGAACCTCTCCGTCGCTTGCACCCACTTTGAATTCGCGCAGTCGCGCAGCCATGACCGTTATCGGTGATACCAGTCTCCGACGAAGCCAGATGGCCATGCCGAATATTATCGCTACGATCACGAGGCCCCCGAGTAACACCGAGACGATGTCCCGACGGCTCTCCCGCCTATTCTGGTCCGCCGCCTTCCATATTGCCGAGGTGAGTGCCCGGCGCGCCTGACTACGGCTCGTCTCCAAGGCCGTTAGCGAGCCCAGGAAGCGAGGCATGGCGGACTTGATTCCGGAGGGCCTTAACCGGCTCGTTTCAATCAACTGGTCCGAAGCCTTGGCAAAAGCAGCGGCCGCTTGCTGCACCTCCTTAATCGGAGCCGATCTCACTTGGGATCTGCCATCAGGTGATCGGGCTGTCTGCGACGAACGCCGTTTGAAGTCCGCGATCCGCTCGCGAAGGTCTCTCCAACTCGCGTTGGATACTTTCACGCCGCGTTCGGCGTCGCGGGTCAGGCGGCCAATGTCCTGACGCAACCGACGTTGTGCCTGATCCAGCCGATCCTCGTGGCCGAGCGCCTCGCTAAGCCGCGTAATCCGCAGATCCGCCTGATGGATTTTATTGCTGACCGAAAGGCCGATTGCCAACAGCGCCAGTGCCATCACGATGACCGACGTGCAGGCTATGGATACGCGTGCTGATATCGATAGTCTCACAGGCTACTCCCAGAACCCTGATTGACGCCAAAGCGTTACGTTGTGGTTATGGGAAGCGCCCGGCGCGGTAATTCTTAAAACGAGCTATGCTCAGAATATGCCCAGTGCGAGATCCGCCCATATGAGCATGGCGATAATCGCGGATACGCCAATCACGGATGCACGCCTTCGCATTTGATGAACCAGCAAAAAGGCTAGTTCAAAAACTATACCAAGGGGCGATAAGCAGCGCCGCGGCCGCTACACAATCGGTTTGGTCCCAACGCATTTCGTCGGTGATTCACATCGCCACGAGGGGCGATATAAGGACCACAGCGAAATTTCCGCATACAGGCCAAACGCCTCGTACCCCGCGAGCCGACCGTATCTGGCGAAATGAATGTCATCGGCAGCTTCATCAAAAATCTATCTTGAGTTGCAGCCGTTCGATCTACTCGATTTTCGCCCCCTATTGTTTTGTACGACAAGCCTCGACTCATATCGCTTGAAAGTGACGACGTTCATTATAGTCGTCCGTCGATACCACAGCGTACCGCTGTCAGTGGCCCGTATTGCCTGAACATCGGCGACACTCCTTCCGCTCCACGAATCCAATTGTCATTCTTGCGAGCGG
Organism: Sphingomonas sp. AC411; assembly: GCF_979253035.1. NCBI lineage: Bacteria > Pseudomonadati > Pseudomonadota > Alphaproteobacteria > Sphingomonadales > Sphingomonadaceae > Sphingomonas > Sphingomonas sp. AC411. Next base: position 1,510,134 of record NZ_CEEDAQ010000001.1, read on the forward strand.
TGAGACGGTATCATTCCAAAGTTTTGTGTCCCGGGTCGCCATACGCATCCGCAATCATGGCGCCCGCAGTTTCTCTGTAGACGGCCTCCCACGCCTGACGGATATCAGGGGTAAAACCGATGCCCAGGATTTCTTCGAATGTGTCGATTAAAACTTTTTCCAACTGCCGCGTATTGATACGCGCGGACGCCGTATTTGACGTGCCTTTTGGCCAAATCCGATAATGTTGGGCGTAGGCTATCGAGATTTGCAACATTCTGAACGAGAACGTCCATCGTTTTAGCAAATATGACGATCTGGTGTGTCATATCGTCGGGAAAGAGCGCTCGGGCAAAGGGGTGATCCAGGAACAATCGATGATAGAAAAGTTCGGAATACGAGCGAGGAGATCGTGCGATTAGCGCATAGCTCTGAGTCACGAGCTGGACTTGTTCCATCGTAAGAGACACTCAACCCTCCTACCAATGCCCCCATCTGCTTCGCGACTTACCATAGCAGGTGCATGATATGATTACCGTTTCTAGCCATGAGGCAAGCGGAATCCGATCTGGCCGTTCGAATACCGTAAACCGTTTAATCCTAGGGTCAGGTCGCGGCAACGTGGGAGCGGGCCTGAGCGTGTCGATCAACTTTAGCCTGCCCCGAGTTCGACAGAGCCTCTCGAAATACCGACTGAGCTGCTGGATAGCGTGCATCGCTCTGCGCGATGGACACCCGCCCAAGACAATTTAGCCCGGCGGACGTCGCCATACTCGGCAACTTCGCCAACATCGTTTCCGACCAGTTCGAACTAAGGCAGATCTTCGGCGCAAAATTGCCATCGTCCACGGGCGTTCCTCTCCCGTCCGACGGTTTCGCCGCTCGGCATATCGACGATACGCAGTTGTCTCACCGCGGTGCTTTTTCCGCATCCGCGGCAACGGATAGCGGGCCAAGCCTCGGATCAACAAGACCCCACGAAGAATCCACGCTCTTGTCCTACAAAAGGATTGATTGCGCGGATTGATCGTTTTAGCGTGACGCCAAGTCGCATGGAAAACCAGCGACACTAAGGGGAGAGAGACATGAACGCGAAAGCGCGCCTTTGCGCATCCGTGGCCGCCGTGGCGATCGCCACGGCGGCACCGGCAACCGCACAGACTTCCAGCACCACCACTCGGGTCAAAGCCGGCGGCCAGGATCTGCCCAAGCCGACGACGGCTTCGGACCAGAATGCCAACCCCGCCGCACCACAGCCATCGGTCCAGGAAAGCCCGACCGAGGGCGGTGACGAGATCGTCGTGACCGGCCTTCGTCGCAGCCTCCAGTCGGCGCAGGCGATCAAGCGCAATTCCGACGGCATCGTCGATGCGATCGTCGCCGAGGACATCGGCAAGCTGCCGGACACGTTCGCGTCGTCCGCACTCGCGCGGGTGTCGGGCGTGCAGGTGACGCGTGGCGGCGGCGAGTCGGCCGGTGTCACCGTGCGCGGGCTGCCCGATCTCAGCACGACCTATAACGGCCGCGAGATCTTCACCGCGGAAGGCCGCTTCGTCCAGATCCAGGATTTCCCTGCCGGCACGGTCGCCGCGCTCGAAGTCTATAAATCGGGCACCGCCAACCTGATCGAGGGCGGCATCGGCGGCCAGGTCAACGTTCGCGGCCGTCGGCCATTCGATTTCAACGGCTTCGAACTGTCGGGGTCGTTGAACGGCGTGAACTGGCAGCAATCGGGCAAGATGTCGTGGAACGGCAACCTGCTCGTTAGCGACCGGTGGGATACCGGGATCGGCGAGATGGGCCTGCTCGTCAACGCCTCCTATGTCGGCATCAATTTCCTCGATGCCACGCGCGAGCAGTCGCTGGTAATCGGCACCACCAATTCGGCGAACACGCCGGATACCGCCGGCGGAGTCCGCTATCCAGACGCACAATCGCTCTTCCTCGGTTACGGTCGACGTTGGCGGCCATCCGCCAACGCGGCGTTCCAGTGGAAGCCGACGCCCGAGCTCGAAATCTATGTCGACGGCCTGTACCAGGGCTATCGCGGACGCGACTCAACCGGTTCATGTTCGTCCCGATCTTCGGCGGTGCCGACTTCCAGCTGACGAACCTGACCACGCGTCCCGGCAACGCGAACGTGGCGCAAAGCGCGACCGTGACGGGCGCCAATGCGCCCGACGGCTATTATGGGTCGGCCAACGGCACGACCAACACCTATCAGGCGGGTGGCGGCGCGATCTGGAAGCATGACAATCTGCAGATCTCGGGCGACGTTGCCTATACCGACAGCAGCTACACGTTCGACCTGATCAACATCGACTATACGTTCCGCAGTTCGCCGGTACGCAACGTCGTGTTCGAAGCCCCGGTACCGATGGCGGCCCGACGCTGAACCTGGGCGACTTCAACCTGACCGACCCGGCCAACTACCTCAGCCGCGGCTTCTTCCAGGAATATACCAAGGTCGGCGGCAAGGACATCCAGTCGCGCGTCGACGTCCAGTACGATTTCGGCGATGGGCTATTGAAGCGGTTGCAGTTCGGCGTCCGCTACAATGATCGCGACGCCAACCGCGATCGCGGCGCGCCGTACATCTTCAACCTGACCGCGCAACTGCCGATCACCGCGCTGCCGGTGAGCACGGAATCCACGCTAGCCGGGTTCGGCTACAACAACACCTTCCCCATCCGCACCTTCACCGCGATCCCGTCGAGCAGCATCCGCGATAATCTGGTCGCGCTGCGAAGCTTCTACGGGGCGCCGGCAGGCCGACCGGAATTCAACCCGTCGGAGAATTTCCGCGCGAACGAAAAGGCGCTGGCCGCCTATGCCCAGGTCAAATACGGCTTCGATATCGGCAGCGTGGTCGTCGACGGCGTCGTCGGCTTGCGCGCGATCCGCACGAAGAACCGCATCAGCGGCTTCCTGCGCGACGAACAGACGCCGGGAAATTTCGTCATAACGCCCGTCACCGCGAAGAACGAATACACCGACTACCTGCCTAACGTCAGCGCACGTGTCGCCGCTACCGATGAGTTGCAGCTCCGACTCGCCTATACGCAGACCCGGACCCGGCCGAACTTCTTCGACCTCAATCCTGCGCTGACCGTCGGATCGCCGCCGACGATCGATCCGAACAATCCGCCGAACTCGAACGACCCCAACAGCAACGCGCGCACTATCACGGCCGGCAACCCTAACCTGTCGCCGTTGACGTCGAACAATTACGATGCGAGCCTCGAATGGTATTTCTCGCGGAGCGGTTCGCTGACCGGCGCGATCTTCCGTCGCGATGCGCAGGGCTTTATCTCGAACACGACGGTCTTCACCACCGACCCCACTTATGGTCGTGTACGTTTCACGCAGCCCGAAAACACCGGCGCGACGCGGTTCCAGGGTGTCGAAGTCGGCTTTACGAGCTTCCTCGATATCGACGGCCTCCCCAATTGGGCAAAGGGCTTCGGCCTCCAGGCCAATGGGACCTATGTCGACTCTAAGGGCGATCTCGCCTCGACACTCGCGACGTCGCCCAACGTCGCCGGCCAACAGCAGCGCTTCAACGGCGTATCGAAATGGACCTATAATCTGGTCGGACTGTACGAGCGCCCGTTCTTCTCGGCGCGGGTCGCGTATAATTACCGCTCGGACTTCGTGCAATATTACAGCCAGGAGCCGCTCGACGTTGACGTCAACGGCGCGCAACGCACAGGCGGGGTCATCGAGAAAGCGCGCGGACAGCTCGATCTGTCGGCAACGGTCACGCCAGTGCCGAGCGTCACGCTGGCATTCGACATCGTCAACGTGCTGGGCAATCCGATCCGGCGCTATCGTGAGTTTAACGACGCCGGCAACCAGTTCGCACGCCAGATCTTCTACCTCGAACGCACCTATTCGCTCGGCGTACGATTTCGGTTCTGACCTGACACAGCGGTCAAAGGAGATATACTCATGCAGCGTACGGATTTCAGACGGATGGGCGTAAGGAACTTGGCTTTCAAGGCGGTCTTCGCGCTCAATTATGGGCGGCCAGCGCAATGACGCGGCGTTGGAGACCGTGGATCGCGGGCGCGATCGGGGGCGCACTGGTTACCGCGGCGGCAGCCACCGCGCGCAACCCGGTGTTCCAAGGTGCCGACCCGCACGCGATGATGATCGACGACGAGATGTGGATCTTTCCTACCGGCGGTCCGGGTGGAAGCTGGGCCGCGGACAGGTTCGGTGCGTTCTCGTCGCGTGATCTCCAGACCTGGACCAGCCGTGGCGAGATCCTGCGCCGCGATCAGATCCGTTGGATCGGCGACGACGGCGCAAAGGCGCATTTCCTGTGGGCGCCGGGCGTCGCGACACGCGACGGCAAATGGTATCTCTATTATTCGGTCGGGCCGCAGAACCCGACCCCGAGCCGGATCGGCGTCGCCGTCGCGGACGCACCGCAGGGCCCCTACCGCGACAGCGGCCAGCCTTTGGTGACCGGCGGGCGGCAGGCGAATGGCCAGTTCGAGGCGATCGATCCGATGGCCTTCGTCGATCCACGTTCCGGCAAGGCCTATCTCTACGCCGGCGGCAGCGCGGGCGCGAGGCTGCGAGTCTGGGAGCTCGGTCGCGACATGGTCAGTCTTGCGCGGGAAGTCCCGGTCGACCAGCCCCCAACTTCACGGAGGGCGCGTTCATGCACGAGCGCGACGGCGTCTATTACCTGTCTTACAGCCACGGCCATTGGGACCGGCCGGATTACTCGGTCCATTACGCAACGGCCCGCTCGCCGATCGGCCCGTGGCGCTATCGGGGGAGATTCTCAAAAGCGACGCATCACATCAGGGACCCGGCCACCACAGCTTCGTCCGAACGCCGGCAGGCGATTGGCTCATCGTATATCACCGTTGGGATCAGCGATCCGGTACCGGACCGTTAAAGGGCGAGCGCCAAGTGGCAATCGACCGTGTTCGCTACGGCACCGACGGATCTATAGCACCTATCGCAATGACTGACGGCGATGACGCGCCGATGCTGCCCCGCATTGGGAGACGGCGCGAATAGAATGGTACAGTTACTACCCACCGGATGGAAAATTATTTATGTTCGAACAATGTTAATTTCTGAGCAAGCGGCTAACCGGTAGCGTCGATACTTGAGGCACGTGTGGCGCGGGCTATGCCAAATCGGGCAAGAGCCGGTTCGGCTGCTAGGGCGCCGCCGAGAATGGATCCACCTCGTGCAGCAAACGGCTGACGATCCGCCAGGCCGAAATCAACACACGCGCGTGCTGGCAAGCCTATCGAGGTAGATGCTGCGTGACGACCTCGTTGCAGCATTCCTCGCCGAGTATGAGGCAGAGCCCCTTCGCCTGACGGCTGAAACTGTCAGTGCCCGCCCCGAGCGGGAGGCCGAACTCGCGAATCTGGATCACCAACTCTCACGCGCAACGATAGCCATTCTGAAGGGGGCGGATGCGACGGTGTTCGTCGAGGACATCACGGTCTGGAACGAGCGTCGCCATGTCCTGCTCGCCGAACAGGACGCCGCGCAGACCGCATCCGCAGAAGCCCAGTTGCTGCAACCCGACCTTGGTGCCTGTATCGCGAGAAGGTCGGACAGCTCACTGCGGCGTTCCAGGACGATGCGCTAAAGGCGCAGGCGTTCGAACATCGCGAGCGGTAGTCCTGACGCCGGACAACGATGATCTCACTATCGAGCTGCGCAGCGAGCGCGCGACAATGCTGACGCTATCTGCTCGAGCAGAAAAGCAAAAAGCCTTCGCGGGTAATCCCTCGGAGGCATTGCAAATTACGATGGTTGCGGGACAGGATTTGACCGCTGCAGAACTCGGTTCCGACTACTGGGCGGTGCCATCGCGAACTTACGATAAGGATAATCAAGCCAGCGCCAGAAGATACGTGGCGATTTTTTGCGGCCCGCTTCGATCCAGCGCGTCTTGTCGACGGCTCCTTCTCAGGATGGAATAAAAATGCATCGGGTGCCGCCAGGGACTGCAAAGCTCGAAATGAAGGGCTCATTTTCACCCCTATTTTCGGGGAAGCATCCCATTCCTCGAAAACGCGGATAAAAGGTTTTTAAGATTCTTCGTGAGCCACTTAAGGTGCCGCGGGAATAGTTCAGTCCCATTTCCGGGGACCCTACGCCGGGAACCGTGCGCCCGGCATGGAAAAGTACAGCAAGTCGTATCGTATCCACCGCGCTTCGCGTCAGGCCGTCTGTCGCTTCGCTCTGTCCGGCCCCCGGTGGAACGACGGGACCTGGCGGGAGGCCCCCATCTCATCCCCCTCCCCAGCACAATCCGGCGTTCATACATGCCTACCACTCCGGCCCGCGTCCCCAAACTCAGGTTAGGGAGACGCTCGATGAGCAGCACTTCAGTATCCGAACAGCGTCGGCGGCACCCTAATGTGCGCATCCGCCTGCGCGATGAAGATGAACTGGACCAGTTCGATCAGCCAGTCGAAGACGCAGGCTTTTACGGCGCCCATGCGCGCGGCGACTGGCTCCGCAGCCGTCTGCCCAGCGTCATCGTCCGGCCTACGCCGCCGCCAGCTCTGCCAGCGGACAATCCGTGGGCCGATACAATTGCCGCCACTGACGGGTTGGCGAACGAACTGGCCGATATCCACTTGCTGGTCGACCGCCTCGTAACGGGAACCCTGCGTGTCGCAGACGCCGACGGACTGCGTGACACCCTTTGCAAAACTGTCGCTGCCATCCTCGCTCCGAAGGCCTGCTGGAATACCAGCGTTGCCTAAATAAAACCCCGGAAGAGCAGGCCCGGCGTTCGCGCCTTCGCGAAGCAGGGCACCCACAACGTCGAAAATGCGGCAATTTCGCTTCTTGGATCGAAGGCGCACGATTTGACGCCGGTTATTACCCAGGCCACGCCGATACCAGATTCACATGATGTTGCAAATATGTAACGGACATTGGAACTTCGCAACAGGGCGACCGTCACGAAATAACAGTCTATTGCGCCGCAGCAAATTTTCCGAGACACCCCCGTTGAATAAAAAGGGGGCCTAACAATGATGAACCTGACCTTGCTGCGCGCGGGCGTGTGCCTGCCCGCCATGCTTCTAGCTGCGGCCAACGCACACGCGCAGGCGGTAGACGTGGAACCTGCGGCTGCCGCAAGCGCTTCGAACAACAAGGCGGCGGACACGGCCGACGACATTATCGTCACCGGGTCGCGCATCCGTCAAAGCCCGCTCGAACAGCGTTCTCCGGTCGTCACACTGGATTCTGCCGCGCTTGCGCAAACCGGCCTGACCTCGGTGGCTGATATTCTCCAGCGGCTCCCCAGCGCAGCGGGTGGGCTGAACACGAAGGCGAATAATTCGGGCAACATCGGCAACCCGCAGGATGGCGGCGGAGTCGGCGCTGGCTCGGCCGAAATCGACCTGCGGTACCTGCTCGCCAAGCGGACGCTCGTGCTGGTCGACGGGCTTCGCTACGTCAACGGTGCGTCCGCGAGCGGCATTCCCGGCACGGTCGATCTGAACACCATTCCCAACAGTTCGATCGAGCGCATCGAGGTGCTGCAATCGGGCCAGTCACCGCTGTACGGTTCGGATGCCATTGCCGGCGTCGTCAACATCATAACCAAGGCCAACCAAAAGGGACTGCGCATGTCCGGCCAGTTCGGTACGTTCCGCGCAGGGGATGGCCATTCCTATAACGGCGACATCAGCTACGGCGTGAAGGGCCCGAATACATCGCTCGTCTTTGGCGCGAGCTACGTTAAGGAAGGCAGCGTCCGCACGAGTGACCGGGCCGGTTCGCAATTCCCCAACCCGGGGCAGACGACCTGCCTAGATCCTCGCGGCGGTTGCTCGGGCGCGGCTCTGGGCGGTCGCATCGTCTTTAACCCCGGCAACGCCATCCGTCCGCAGGGCGGCACGCTCACGGTCCGCCAGAACGGCCTGACCAGTCGCGGTGTTTACGATCCAACCCTCGTGGGCGGGGATTTCCGTGCTTTCACCGCCGCGGACCGGTTCAACTTCTCTCCGTTCAACTATTTCCTGACCCCGTCCGAACGCTACGGTGCGTTCGTGAGCTTCAAAGGCGAACTCGGCTCAGGTATCAATCTGCGGGTCAAGACGGTGTACAATCACCGCAACTCGCAGAACCAGGCCGCCTTCCTACCATTGAACGTTGGTCCCGACGCGGGAACCGGCACGCTCACTGACCGGATCTCGATCGACGCGACCAATCCGTTCAACCCGTTTGGCGTTACGCTGTCAGCCGGTGGCGCCGGCCAGCCCCCGGCGAACTATGCCTTGGTCGGACGCCGCCTCGTCGAGGCGGGCCAGCGCACCTACAATCAAAGCGTTGACACGATGTCGGTCACCGCAACGCTGGACGGCAAGTTCCAAGTCGGCGGGAAGACGTTCTACTGGGACGTGAACGCGGTCCAGGGCTTCAATGACGCCAAGCAGGTGTTCACGGGCAACATCAATACCCAGCGCCTCGCGCAGGCACTTGGCCCGCTTTCGCAATGCACGGGCGAGTGCGTGCCGTTCAACATCTTCGGCGGCGCAGGATCAATCACGCCGCAGATGCTGGCCTTCGTCGGCTTCACCGAGCGCGCTAAGAGCAACCAGGAATTGCGCGATTACACCGCCAACCTCACGGGTGAACTGTTCGACCTCCCCGCCGGCCCGATCGGCGTCGCGGTCGGCTACGAACATCGCTACCAGAAGGGATCGTTCACTCCCGACGCGTTGATCCAGGCAGGTTTCGGCGCTGACATTCCCGCTCAGGCGGCCAGCGGCGCATTCAACTCGGACGAGGTATACGGCGAAATCCGCGTGCCGCTGCTGAAGGACGTGCCGTTCTTTAGTTCGCTGGAAGCGTCGGGCGCGGTTCGCCATGTGAACTATTCGATCAGCGGGAGTAACACCACCTACACCGGTACGGGTCTTTGGAAGCCGATCCCGGATCTGCTGCTGCGTGCCTCCTATGCCACGGGATTCCGTGCGCCCAGCATCGGCGAGTTGTTCGGCGCGCAGTCGCGGTCCGATATCGGCATCCCCGATCCGTGCAGCAACATCGCCGGCTCCCGCTATCAGGCGTCCGCCACGGTACGGACCAACTGCGCGGCCAACGGCGTTCCCACGAACGGCAGCTATCAGGAACCGACGGGTCAGCTCGGCGTGACGACCGGCGGCAACAGGGCGCTCGCGCCGGAAACTTCGAAGACCTGGCTGTTCGGCGGCGTGCTCAGCCCGGCGTTCATGCGCGAAAGCGGCCTTGCCAGCCAATTCGCGCTGGAAGCCAATTATTACGACATCAAGGTATCGGGCGCGATCGCCTCGACCAATCCGCAGGTGACGTTGGCGCGGTGTTCCGAGGCGGGCGACGCGCTGAGCTGCGCGAACGTGGTGCGCAGCAGCAGCGGCCGTATTTCGAGCATCGTCGGCTTGTTGCAGAACATCGGGCAGATCCGCACCCGCGGCATCGACCTGACGCTCAACTATCGTTCGCCCCAGACCGGCGCGGGTATTTTTGGCTTGTCGCTTAACGGCAATCATCTCATGAAATACAGCGAGACGACGCCGACCTCGACCGGATTCAGTGCGATCAGCTATCGTGGCACAACCCGCGGTTCACCCGACCAGTCCTATCCCAAGTTCAAGGGAACGGGTGTCGTCAGTTGGAGCATCGCCGATATCGAGGCGTCGTTCACCGGCCGCTACATCAACCATGTCCGTGAGGCGACGGGCGCCCGGCTGGACAACACCTTCTACGGTGACTTGCAGCTGACCTTCTCGCCGGCCTTCCTGGACAGGAAGTTCGATTTCACGGCAGGCGTACGGAACATCTTTAATCAGGATCCGCCGGCGTGCACGACCTGCACCGGTCCGAACTACGATCCCACTACCTACGATGTCCCGGGGCAGTTCGGCTATCTGCGCCTCTCTTACCGGATGTGATATGGCCGTACGATTGCTCAGGTGACCTTGGATAGCCTGACCGAACTTCGAGGAAGGACGTCACGCCTTCCTCGAAGTACGAATAACCTGCATTCTTCCGGCATTTGTTCAAGAACAAAATTTGCCGCGATCTGCGTCTTTCCTTGAACATCAGGCACCGACGTGACCGCAACAACGCTCGCTCAGAATGCAACTCTCTAATTTTGACAGTATCTAGCAACCCGGTAGCGGCTGCGACTTTCAGATCTGCTTCGGATCGGAACCTCTGCCTCGCATCAAGACAGTGATCGGCAATGATGGCGCGGCCGTTAAACCTACTGCCGGGCTCCACAATGTAAAAGAAGGGCGACGCAAAATGCGGCTATGGACCTGGATCATCGGCCTGGGGTGTCTTGCCGGCATGGCGACGGCACCAGCCGCGGGGACGCCCGATCGCACGCCACCGCCCGCGGTACTGGTCCGCCTGTTCGACGCGTGGCGCGCAGCCGCTGTACCGCCGCGACGGGATGGCGTCGCAGACTTCAGTTCGGTCGCGCTGGCCGGACAGGCCGCGGAACTCCGCCGGTTGAAGCATCGCCTCGCCGCCCTCGATCGTGCGGGCTGGCGCCCGGCAGCCATCGCCGACGCCGCCCTGATCGAAGCCGAGATGAACGGTCTGGATTTCGATCTACGGGTGCGCCAGCCTTGGGCGCGCGACCCAAGCTATTACGCCACGGTTTTCGGGGAGGAAAGCGACGTCCCGGCGCATGAAGGACCATCCGCCGATACGATCGACCTGTTCCGCTACGACTATCCACTGTCCCCGGGCGATGCCCGCGATCTTACGAAGCGGCTCGCGGGTGTGCCCCTGTTGCTGGCACGTGCTCGGGTCACATTAGCGGACGGCAATGCCGCAGACCTGTGGCGCTACGCCGGTCGCGCGCTGGACGAACAGGCCGATGTATTGGCTGCGCTGGCCGCCGGCACGCTGACGATGCGGACAATCGACGGGCCGAAGCGGGGCACGCTGGCCGGTGCCGGCGCGCCAGTACGCACCGCCGCCCTCGCCGCCGAGGCTGCAACCCGTGAATTCGCGCGCTGGGTCGCCGTGCAGGCACCGACGAAGACCGGCCCGTCGGGGGTCGGCAAGGTTAATTACGACTGGTATATGAAGCACGTTCAGCTCGTGCCGTATGACTGGGACGAACAGGTCGTGCTGCTACAGCGCGAACTCGATCGCGCCTGGGCCGGACTTGCGATGGAACAGGTGCGCAACCGTTCCCTCACCCCGGCGACCGCGATGACCGACCCTGCCGCCTATCGCAGCTTCGCGGCCGAGCGGATGAAATACTTTACCGATTTCGTCATTGGCGTTGGCTTCGTGCCCGATCGACACTTTTACCGAGCAGCGCTGGCCGCACAGACGGTCGATTATATTACGCCTGCAAAGCGCAACTTCTTCCATCACGTCACGGCGCTCGATCCGCGTCCGCTCTATTCGCACGACATCCATTGGGTCGAACTGGCGCGGATCAGGCAAGAACCGCACCCAGACCCGATTAGACGGACGGCGCCTCTCTTCAACATCTTTGCCGCGCGTTCGGAAGGGTTCGCCACCGCGTTTGAGGAACTGACGATGCAGGCCGGCCTGTACGACGATAGCCCGCGCGGTCGCGAGCTCGTCTGGATCATGCTCGCAAACCGCGCCGCGCGCGGGCTCGCTTCGCTGCACGTTCAAGCGAACACAATCGATCTGGCGGCTGCTGGCCGCTTTCATGCCGCATGGACGCCACGCGGCTGGTCCGATCCCGACAATGTGCTCGTCGGCTTCGAACAGCTTCTCTACCTGCGCCAGCCTGGCTACGGCACCAGCTACGTCACGGGCAAGCTGTTGCTCGATGCCCGCATCGCTGCATTTTCGCAGGAGGCGGACCGTGCCCATCGTACGCCGCCGTCCACCGCCGCAATCTTGTCCGATATCGCGGACCAGGGCATCCTGCCCTGGCCGCTACTACCGCAACCGTCGGGCGCCCCGCGAGCTGAAGGGAAGTAAGGTGTCCGAGAACGAGGGTGCTCCAACCATCGGTTGGGCGGAGCTTACGTCCCTGTTTGATTGGCCCGAAATTCGAGGAACGCCCATTAATCGGTAACTCGGACCCAATTTGGGAAGCAAAGCTCGGCAGCGTGACCCAAGCGGACACTTACGGCCTCTTTCCAGTACCCCCAAACCGGCCGTTCGTTCACGTAAAATCGAGAGTGACAAATTGGTTAGAACCGCCACTTTAGGGTTACCGCCGCAGCGGGTGTTACAACCGCAGGGTTTTGGCTTTTAATGACATGGAGCTTTGTTTCTGCGTTAAGGGGCCCGGCGAACTCACCGCTTAGCGGCTTCGTTGCAAATTTCGCCTTATCGGCGTCCGAAATCCAGATGTTCATGTTTTTGGGGGCGCAAACGATTATTTCATCAGCCGGGCTGCGGTCTGGGCAAGTTTTTCTTTATGGTGAACCTTTTCAAGATCAAATTCAGCCATCTGCGGTGTGATGGTGGTCTGAGCACCAGATGCGGCAAAAAAGGCGGTCACGATCGCAGCGATCACGTCAATCACCATGAAGCATTCCGTACTAGCACGGCCTCACCCCCCAACATGACAGCAATTACCGGGTTGATCGGGAGCAGCCATGTCGCGTCCGTCCTCGGCATCATTCAGGGCAATAACATAGCTGGCTTGCGGAAAAGCATTGGTTCGTCTCCGTTCGCAGTCGACGCGCCTCCATCCCGATCAACGATCTAGTTTCGGTAGAGGCGCAGCGTGAACCTTACTTGCTAGGATCAGGGCCGATGAGGTCAATAAACTTACCGGCCGGGTCGAGCCCGATCGCGACGAGCAAGGTGTGATCGGGGTAGACGAGGCTGAACTCGTCGTACCCAAACCCATCGGGCCGTCGAAAGCGGATGGCCTGTGGAATGCCGAGCGGCTGTAGGCGGCGGTGTGCGTCCACAAACGCTACGCGGCCTGCATCAAGATGTCCGGTGGCAGCAACGTGTAATCAGGCTCGGGCGCGGCACGGCCGGCCAGAAGGCGGCGCAGCATCGCCTCCCCGCCCGGAAGCGGCACGGTCCGGGGCGTGAAGACCGAGACGGGGAAGCTGCTTCGATCGTAGCAGCAGCGGGCGCTTGACCGAGGCGGCGCAGCGTAGTCGCGAGCGCATCGGCGGCGGGGACCTTGAGATCGGGCTGCACGCCACGTCCTTCCCAGTTCGATCCGGTAACGGGGCTCTCCGCACGACCAGCAGGAATAAACGCCATGACACCGTGCCCGATCGAAACACGCTCCCCAGGGTTCGCGCCGCCACCAGTCACCTCGCCGACCACTGTGCCGAGCTTCAGTGTCTGCAGGTCGTAGGCGAGTTCCTCGCCGCCCGAAAAGGTGTTGCCGCTCGTAAGGACATAGGCAGGCACACCGGCGAAGCTGACAGGGTCGGCTCGCTGAAGAAGGACTTGCGCGTGAGGTTGGTCGTCCCCGCCTTACGCCACACGATGCTGCTGATCCCGATCCGCTGGCCCGCTGGCACGAGATAGCTGACCAGGTAGCTCACCGACGCCGGATCGCCGCCACCGTTGCCGCGCATGTCGAGGATCAAAATGCGACTGCCCTTCAACCCTGCCATGGCGCGGTCGAGCGCGGGTTTGAACGCCCAGGGATTAGCGAAGCCAAAGATTTCGAGGTAGCCGATTCCACCCGGCAGCCGATCGGCGCGGACGATGCCGGCCTCACCTTCTGGTAGTGACGCGACGCTCTCCGCTGGTCGGCTGGTTGTGTCGAACACCATAAGATGCTTGTCGGTCATGACACCGCGTAGGTCGTCGGTCAGTCGCGTGGCGAAAGCGGGCAGGTCCACAATCCGATCGTAGGCGCCCGACGTCGCTGCGGCGGTGATCGCGGCGGCCCCTTCTCACCGACAACCGGATATATGTATTTGCTGCGCAACTCGGTCGACAAGCGCGTCACGATCGCTGCGCGGGCGGCCGGGTCGAGCTTCGTAGTCCGTGCAGGTGTAGCCGAACCCGTGGCGGTTTGAGCGCCGGCAGACGGTGACACGGCTAAAGCTAACAAGGGGAGGAGCATCACGAGGGCATGGCGACGGCGGGACATCGATTACTCCTTGGTCGATTTGAGAGCGGCGAGGCGCATTGGGATCGATAACGCATCAAGCTGGGCGTCAAAGCGATCAAGGACTGAGATCAGAGAAGCGTCGATGTCCGCAAACAGGCCATCAAACAGGGCGTTGAGGTCCGCGTTGAAAGCCCTGAGCGCGGCAGCGTCGTGACGTGCTTTGTCCGTCGGGCTTAAGACCCGTCGCCGGCCATCGGACGGATCAGCGTTGACCTCGACCAAGCCTCGCTCTTGGAATTCCCGTGCCATGCGAACGATAAGCGGGTGAGACAATCGCAGGCGCCGCGAGATTTCTACCACCCCGATCTGTTGGTGCTCAACGATCAGTAACAACATTGAAGCGTCGCGGGGTGGAACGTCGATACCTAGCTGGAGAAGGACTCCGCTTATCTTGATCGACGATTCGGTCCGACGAGCGGCGCAGTCGATGCGCAAGGAACGCGCTTCCGTGTGACTCGATATAGTCAGTCATCCTCAAAAGATGATCGGTAACAGGTTACGTATCAAGTTACGTATGTTAGTTTTCGATTTATCAACACGGAGAACTACGACTGCTCAGGTTTATCGGAACGGTTGGTTCGGGATCTCTCGCCGATCTACTGAACCGCCTGGGATCAGTCGAAGGACTGCCAAATCTCCCGGCCAATCCCAATACCCGTGATTAACGCGACTTCCCGCGCTTTCCGACATGAGGCACTCGGTCATTCTGCCAGTTACGCGTCGCAAGCAAGCGTGGCTGCGAGAAGCCTCCATCTAATTAAGGCTGTCGGGTCGACCGCGACTTTGCTCGTTCCGCGGCAAACGACTCGGCCGCGGACCAGCTGGGCCAACTACGTCCCATAGCGATCTCGCGACCGAGCCCATATGCAACGCCGCCCTCTTGCGCGGCGCCCGTCATGCCCCGGCGGGGATCGAATTCGTCGCAAGTCTGATGGCAGCAAGCCGCGTTGTAGCGCGCGCTCCCGCCCCCTGGCAACGAGACCACTATTGATGAGATCGCGGCCCGCTCTGAACTACACACCGGGCACGCCTTTTGCGCCAACGCGTAGTGATCAGACCGGTAGTACCAGCCTGCCTCGGTGTTTTCCTCGGGCACGATCTTGATCCCTTGCGCGCCAGCGATGCGCGCTAGGTCGGTTTTTCGCGGCGTCCTGCTGACAGTAATCAGCTTGAGATCACGCGTCCGGTCCAAAACGACATGCGGAAAAGACATCTTGACGATGCCATCGCAGAGCTGGGGCTTAGCGAGGTCGAACTCGCGTGGCTGGAGGAGCCTTATGTGCCGCATGCAGTGATCGGATTCGCGTGAACGCATCTACCCGATCGTGCTTGAGCGAAAAGGAGGGCTGGCCGCCAGCCACGATACTATCACGGCAAGGAGAACATGCTGATCCCCGACGGCAAGCGAGACAAGCTGACGACCTTGCGCGCCATAGCCAGTCGCCACAGCATTGACCTGATCGCCGCCGCGCTCCAGTTCAGCCTCGCACCCAACGTCGCGTCGGCGTTGATCGTCGGCACCGGCAACCCCGCCCATAGAGCCTCGCCGACCATGCCGTGCTCCAGGCGAAGATACCGCCCGCCTTCTGTGAGGAACTGCACTCGACCGGCATTCTCCATCACGACGCCGCCGTTCCGACTAACAAGGACTGATCCGATGCAGACCCGCAAACTCGGCCGCCAAGGCCTCCAAGTCACCGCTTTCGGCCTCGGCTGCATGGGCATGTCCGATTTCTACGGCAGCCGCGACGAGGCGGAGTCGATGGCCACGATCAACAGCGCACGGGTCGACCCGGACGTTCCTATCGGGAGACGGTGGGCGCGATGGCCGAACTCGTCTCCGCGGGCAAGGTGATATATCTGGGCCAGTCGGAGGCTGCGCCCGCAACGATCCGCAGCGCGCATGCCGTGCACCCGATCACCGCTCTTCAAACCGGATATTCGCTTTGGAGCCGCCACGTCGAAGCCGAGATACTGCCCACCTGCCCCAAGCTCGGCATCGGCATCGGCATCGGCATCGGGCCCTACAGTCCCCTCGGCCGCGGCTTCCCGACCAGCCAGTTCAAGTCGCCCGACGATGTGGACCAGAGCGGCAGTCGTCGCGACCATCCCCGCTTCCAAGGCGAGGTATTCCAGAAGAACCTCGACCTCGTCGCCGCGATCGCGCGATGGCGAGCGACAAGGGCTGCACCCTATCTCGGTTGGCGCTCGCCTGGGTTCTGGCGCAAGGTAAGGACATCGTGCCGATGCCCGAAACTAAGCGTCGCAAATATCTCGAAGACAATCTCGGTGCGCTCGATGTGGCGTTGTCCGACGCTGACCTTGCGCGCATCGACGAAGCACTGCCACCGGGCGCCGCGCAGGGGACCCGCTATCCGCAGGCCTCCATGGCGAGCATTGATCAGTGAGCACGCCCTCTTTCACCGCGATCGCGCCGAGTAGGCTCGCTGTCGTCACGGGCGCCGCCAGCATCGGCTCAGGCGGTAACGTGTTTGCCGATCCGGCGGTGTGGGACCAAGTGATCGGCGTCAACCTGCTTGGCGTGTTAAACGGCATACAGGCGTTCGTCCCCGCGATGATCGAGCGCATTGCGCCTGCGGTCGTCATCAACCCAGCCGCCGGGCAACACCGCCTACAATGTCAGCAAGGCCGGCGTGAAGGCGCTAACCGAGGGGCTGGCGCACAGCCTGGGTGAGCGCACGGGTGACCGAGTCAGCGCACATCTACTCGTGCCCGGCTTCACCTGGACTGGCATGAGCATGCGCGGCACCGCCCCTGTGCTCGGACGATAAGACCACCCCCGAACAGGATGCGAAGCGTATCGCCTGGGCGGCCGGCGACCTGATCGAGAACCGTCCGGCGTTGTCGCGGTGGCATTCCGCCTGGAAGGATCCTTTTTTCGCGGTTCATGCAAGACTGACCGTCTGTACTGACCGCCCGCACTGACCGGCCGCATTGACCGGCCGTCGCTTTCCTGAATCGGTCGGAATTTGCTAGCCCACGAACGCATACTGCAACACACGCGGAACCCCTGCCCGTTTCTCGAACCCGATCGCCAAAACAGTCCCCTATCGAAAGGCCGACGATGCTCCGTCCCACTCTGATCGGTTTCGCCCTGGTATCGCTCGCGGGGTGCGGCTCGTCCGCCACGACCCCAACGCCCGTAGCGCAGCCGGCCGCCCCGCCGGTAAATTACGGCGCGTCGACGCCGGCCAAGGTCAAGCCATTCAAGGCAACACCGGTCGCGACGTTCGACTCGCCCTGGGCGCTTGCGTTCCTGCCCGACGGCACGATGCTAGTCACCGAGAAATCCGGTCACCTTTGGCTGGTTCAGGCCAGTGGCACCAAAACCGAAGTCGGCGGCGTGCCGGCGGTGCATGCCGAAGGCCAAGGCGAGCTGCTCTTCGTCGCGACCGCGCCGACCTTTGGACAGGACCGCCACGTCTATCTTACCTATTCCGAACCGGGCGACGGCGGCGACGGCCTCGCTCTTGCGCGCGCGACGCTCAGAACGGTCGCTGGCAAGCCTGTGCTGCAAGGACTTCAGGTCATCTGGCGCCAGCTTCCTCGCGGTGCGGGCGGCCAGTTCGGCGGGTACATCGCCTTCTCGCCCGACGGCCAATATCTGTTCCTCACCTCGGGCGAGCGCCAGCGCTTCAGTCCGGCGCAGGACCCGGACCAGGCGCTTGGCAAGATCCTGCGCCTCACGCTCGACGGCAAGCCCGCTCCGGGCAATCCCGGCGAAGGTAAGACCGGCAGGACGACGGTTCCCGTCTTCGATCCACCGGCCAATACCGGATCGGTCGCCATAGCCCCAACCCATAATGTGACGATCCCCGCCCCAATCTGACCCCGGCAAAGATCTGGTCGACGGGTCATCGCAACGCCTATGGTCTCGCCTTCGACGCACAAGGACGTCTGTGGGAGACCGAGATGGGACCGCAGGGCGGCGACGAACTGAACCTCATCGAACCCGGCAAGAACTACGGCTGGCCGATCGTCTCCTACGGCAAAAATTACGACGATACGCCCATCGCGTCGCCCGCCGGCCGGCGCGAGTTCCAAGAACCCGCGCTGTACTGGAACCCGGTCATCGCGCCCGCTGGCTTCACGTTCTACTCCGGCAAGATGTTTCCTCAGTGGCGCGGGTCGGCCTTCGTCGGCGGCTTGGCCAGCACGGCGCTGATCCGCATCACCTTCGATGGCACGACGCCGCGCGAGGCCGAACGCTGGGACATGGGCGCGCGGATCCGTGCGGTGATGACCGGCCGCGACGGCGCGCTCTGGATACTCGAGGACGGCACTGACGGCCGGCTGTTTCGCCTCACAACGACGCGGGGCGCATGATTGACTGACGCACGCTAAGACTTTAACCCTCCAACCAATCGGTTGTGATCTCGCCTTTATGCCCCTCCGGCGCCAGCACGGCGCGCAGGGCTCCCAGCAGAGGTGGTAGCGCCTGTATGAAGGCGTAGGGCAGGTTGACGATATAAAGGCCTGCGCCATTATAGATGCCGTGCTGATCGTCATCGTACAGCCAATGCTCCACACTCAGCAATTTCGGGATACCGATTTGGCGTAACTGCTCCTTCCACCGCCGATGCGCGGCGCGGTCTTTCAGCGGATACCAGATCATCGTCACGCCGTGCGCCCATTTACGGTAAGCAGCGGCGAGAGTGGCCGTGATACGTGCGCGGTCATCGGGCTGCTCGTACGGCGGGTCGACCACCACCACGCCGCGCGCGGGTTTCGGGGCGGGAGCAACGCCAGCCAAAGTTCGTAGGCGTCGCGCTCATGCACGGCAGCGGACGTGTCGCGCATCACACCGCGCAGAGTATAGGCGTCCTGGGGATGCTTTTCGTTCAGGATGAGAAAATCCTGCGGGCGCAGTAGCTGCGCCAGGATCCGCGGCGAGCCGGGGTAGAACCGTGGCTCGGCTCCGGCATTCACCGCCTGCACGACGGCGCGGTAGTCGTTCAGCAAGGAGTTCAGGTCGGCAAAGGCCCGCAGCACGCCCTGCGTGGACTCGCCGGTGCGTTGTGCATCCTCGCCGTCGAGGTCGTACAGCCCGCAGCCGGCATGGGTGTCGATCAGGGTCAGCGCACCCGGTTTTTGCTGCAGCGCCCGCACGAGGGCGATCAGTAGGCTGTGTTTCACGACGTCGGCACTGTTGCCGGCATGGAAGGAATGGCGATAATTCATTTCAATTCGAAATCCTGACGGTCTACCTTTATGCGCGCCCCTTGGCGCGGTTGCCGAAGCGCGAGGCGATTGAAGTCACCGAGCCCGTGCTGGTATAAAGTCGGGCGGAAACCTGCAACGGACTTGTGCGCGAGGCCTTGAGCCCGCGTTAGCGGTCGTCACCAGGAACGGAGGCGCTAGGCTCCGGGAGCGGCGCTGACCAAGTTGCGGTCATTCAGGTGCCGTTCCCCGCCTCCCAACTCAGCCATTCGTTCATCGGACTGGGCGGTAGCGTTCGGCGGACGATCCATTGCCTCTACGGCTTGAAAGTCGGATTCCGGCCTGCCCGTTTATGGGTTGCGCTAGCAGAGTTCCATATACGTTCATTCATGCGGCGAGACGAGGAACTCAAATGCCTGTTGGCGGAGAGAGCTACCGACGCATGACCAGTTTCACCCTGAAAATCGCTACGTGCTAAGTCCCCACAGACCTGAGGCAAGGTAGTAAAATGATTGGCCGTCCGAGCGGCAAGTCTAGTGTCGAGCGTCGCCGCGAAAGCGATCGGGCGACGGCGCTGTTGTATCGAAGGTTCGGTTGTCCCGGTTATTTCGCCAGCGCGTCGGCTTGATCCAGCGGTACCACCGGAAGCCAGACCGCGCTCGCCGATGTTCCGCCGCGAACGATCGTGACCGTCGCCGCCTTATAGTCCGCTTTCTGGGCGAGGAAGATATTCGGCACGAACGTCTGCGGGTTGCGATCGTAGAGCGGGAACAGGCTCGACTGGACCTGGATCATGATCTTGTGGCCCGGCTGGAACACATGGTTCACGGTCGGCAGGCGGAACTTGTATTCCTGCACCTTACCCGCCGGGATTGCCGTCGGCTCGGCGAAGCTCTGGCGATAGCGGCCGCGGAAGATGTCGAGGCTGATCGGCAGTTCATAGCCCCCATCTTCGGATCGCTCGCGTTCTCGGCCGGGTAGACGTCGATCACCTTGACGACGAAATCGCCATCGGTGCCGGTCGTCTTCGCAAAGATGTCGGCGATCGGTGCTCCCGACACGCGCACCGGCGTGGTCAGCGCCTCGGTGGTGTAGGTCATCACGTCGGGACGGCCATCGACGCCGCGCTGGTCGCCGACGAGCCAATCGCCCCAGCGGCCATCACCAAAGTTCACCGGGCGTGGCAGATGCGGCACGGGCTTCGACGGATCGGAGACATAGCTATCACCGCCGGTCGTCGCCTTTCCGAACCCGAGCGCGCCGCCGTCCTGCAGGTATATCGGCTTCAGCGGCAAGGCGCATCCCGTCTCGCACGCGAGCGGCCACGTCGCGAACTTGTCCCAGTGGTTCTCGCCGGTGTTGTAAATCGCGGCGGCGGGCAGCGTGATCGCCGGGCCGTCCTTCAAATACTGATTGAAATAGGGGAGCAGCATGTCTTCGCGGAATTGCTGTGCGGTGTCGCCATTCCACTGGAACGGCCCGAGGCTGCGGCCCTCGCGGTTGATCTGGCTGTGACGCCACGGACCCATGACGAGGTGGTTGTTGCCGAGCTTGCCCTTGGCTTTCAGCGCCTCCCACGCGGTGATCGCGCCGTACATGTCTTCCTGGTCCCACAGGCCCTGTTCCCAGATCGTCGGCACGTTCGACGGATTGGCGGCGAGCAGCTTGTCGAGCGCCTGGCCCTGCCAGAAGCCGTCATAGGCAGGGTGCGACACCATTCGCTGCCAATAGGGTAGTTGATCGTAGCCGGACTTCTTCGCCCAGTCGCCGGCCGAGCCGACCTCGCGGAAATTGTCGTAATCGTCATAGCCGCCGGTGGGTGGTGCCTTGCCCGCGCCCTTGTAGCCGGTCTGGCTGCCAAGCCACGCGATGTTGGCGAGTCGGAAGGCGCCATAGTGGAACCAGTCGTCGCCCATCCAGCCGTCGATCATCGGGCTTTCCGGCGCGGCGACCTTCAGCGCGGGGTGTGGATTGAGAAGTGCCATCGCGACCGTAAAGCCTTCGTATGACGAACCGATCATGCCGACGCGGCCGTTGCTCTCCGGCAGGTTCGCCTTGTTCACCAGCCAGTCGATCGTGTCGTACGCGTCGGTGACGTGATCGACCTTGGTCGGGTTGAGCGGGCCGATGACGGGGCGCGTGACGACGTACTCGCCCTCCGACCCGTATTTGCCGCGAATGTCCTGGTAGACCCGGATATAACCCGCTTTGACAAACATTTCGTCGGCGAGCGGCAGCGTGGCGAGGATGCTCGCGCTGTCGGAACGGTTCGCGCGACCCTTTGCGTTGTAGGGCGTGCGGGTCAGGACGATCGGCGCGTTCGCTACGCCCTTTGGATAGACGATGACGGTGTAGAGCTTGGTCCCGTCGCGCATCGGGATCATCACTTCGCGTTTCACGTAATCCTGCGCGGCGGTCGGCGGCACGAACTTGGCGGGGATGTCGCCGCCGACGGGTACAGCCCTGTCCTGCGCGATTGCGGTGGTTGCGAGGGCAATCGAGGCGAGCAGGACGAATTTGACGGACATGGCGAAGGCTCCGGAAGCGTTGGGGCGAAGCTACGCGCAACCAGGGCGCGGGGGCAATCGGTCTGACAGTCTTTAATTGCGCGGCATGGTCGATGGCGCGGTGGAGGACGAGAACGGCCGGGCCTTCGCACCCTTGCCCCAGGCCTTGTTCGGCTGCGCACCCATCACGAACCGCAATTCACCACCCTGCCGGATCTCGTCGTCGCGCAGATAGCTGCGGGTGAGGGGCGTGCCGTTCAGCGTGACCGACCGGATATACGGGTTCGCATCCGACAGATTGTCCGTCCGGATCGCGAATTGCTTGCCGCCGGGCAGCGCTAGCGTCGCCTGCGACAGGAACGGGCGGCCGATGACATATTCGTTCGATCCCGGCGCAACCGGGTAGAAACCAAGCGCAGTGAACACCAGCCATGCCGACATCTGGCCGAGGTCGTCGTTGCCGCTCAGCCCCTCGGGCTTGGCGCCATATTGGCTCGCGACGATCTGCCCGAGCCGCTCCTGCGTCCGCCACGGCGCGCCGGCGTAACTGTAGAGATAGGCGACGTGGTGGCTCAGTTCGTTGCCGTGGATATATTGGCCGATCAGCCCGGCAATATCCTCCGCATGGCTGTAATCGACCTTCGAATTGTCGAACTCGAACATCGCGTCGAGCTTCTTCACGGTCTTCGCATCGCCGCCGAGCAGCCGGAACAAGCCGGCCTGGTCCTGCGGCACGAACCAGCTATATTGCCACGCATTGCCCTCCGTATAATCAGAGCCGTAGTTGATCGCGGTCGGATCGAACGGCGTGCGGAACGCGCCGTTCGCCAGCCGTGCGACCCGCGCACCGCGCGTCGACCCGTCTCACGATGAGAAAGTATTGTTTTCCGTATCTGTCTGCCTCGTCCAGAGCGCCGATCTATATGCTGGACCATAATTTCGGTTGGTTCACCACAACGATCGCCCACCCGGAGCAAACAAGCAACGCGGATCGCGTCGGTGTCAGCATCAGCGACGAACCCGCTCCGCTCGAACGCACGGTGCAGCGATAGCATTAACGATCGTCGCTAAGATCAGAATGAGGCGCGACGCAGTTTGCCCCCGCGACCGCAGCGATGAGCGGGTGGCCGAATACAATCCTCCGATTCTCACGAACGATGTTTCCGTCTTCCGGGTGCTAGGTGAACACCGCGGAGCGTGCAACCTGACCGCGCTCGATCCGGGACAACTGCGATGCGGAGACGCCGCTACGGCGAGCGAGCTCGGCGAGCGTCCAACCAAGCCGTCGACGTCCCCATCGCAGAGAATCGCAAAGATAAACTTGCTGACCATCTTGGGCGGTGTCTGGCATCCGGGGATGAGGCCCCGCGTTCGGTCCGACCTCTGCCACTTGTGTCCAGTCCAATTCAAAGATTGCCATCATTCGCTTGAGCGTCTCGGAACGGGGCCACGCTTTCCCGTTTTCGATCCGCGAAAGCGCAACCGACTGATCCCGACCTGCACCGCAAAACGTTCGGCGCGATCGGCTCGCCCATTCCCGCCTCGCCTTGTCGATAGCTCCGTATGATCTCACCCAAATCGGCACGAAGCCCGCCAAAGCCTGCAGGCAGACGCATGCGGGGACGCGGACGTGCGCAAGACATTGAGGGCATTTACCGATTTTGTATCGTTGATGCACGCTAGATAACGACCATCCCAAAACGTCAGCATGGTCGCTGTGCAAATCGAGTGGGTGGAAGACGAGAAGGCGCAGGAGGCGCTTGCCGATCTCGTCCGGCTGCTCGCGCATCAGGCAGCAAGAGAGGCTCATCGGGAAGCGCAGGATTCCGGCGCCTCGAAGTTATGAAAGAATAAGTCATGCTGACTCCCCTACCCCGCCGCATCGCGCTCTACGGCCGTCACTCGACCATCATGCAGACCGCGTCATCAAGCGCTGATCAGGTTGCGGCCTGTGCACCGCTGGTCAGCTTTCTGGGCGGAAACGTCGTGGCGACCCAGCTTGATCCTCAGCTGTCAGGTTATCGCCGCAATCGCCCAGGACTACAGCTGTTGCTGCGCGCAGCGGAAGCTGGCGAAATCGACATCATCGTCTGCGAGTCGCTCGACCGGCTGGCGCGTGATGCAGAAGACGTGGCCTGGCTGGGCAAGAAGCTCGCCTATCACCGCGTCCAGCTCCACACGGTTAGCGAAGGCCATGTCGACGAGATCAAATTCGCAGTGGCAGGGCTACTCGGATCGATCTTCCTGAAGCATCTCGTCGACAAGACGCTGCGTGGCATGGAGGCAGCCGTGCTTGCGGGGCGGTTCGCCGGAGGGCGTGCATATGGATACAAGCGGATGGTGCGGCTCGATGCGAGCGGAGAGGTTCAACGCGGGCTGCTCGAAATTGACGAAGCGCAGGCCGAGGTGGTGGGCCGCATCTTCGCATGGTTCGCCGCGGGGTTGTCCTCTATTCAGATCGCCACCCGGCTGAACGACGAGGGCGTGCCGGGCCCCCGTGGTGGGGAGTGGAACGCCTCGACGATCCGAGGCGATCCCGCCAAACTAGTCGGCATCCTCAACAACCCGCTCTATGTGGGACGCCTAGTATGGGGGCGCCGGGAGTGGCGCAGGAACCCCGACAGTGAGAAGCGCGAACGCCGCTATCGGCTCCGTGACCAGTCTGAGTGGGTCGAGGTTGCGGTCCCTGACCTGCGGATCATCGACGATACTGTCTTCGAGGCCGCGCGCGATGAAATCGAACGCCGCAAGCGCCCGGCAACCGCATCGTCGACGGTCGGCAGCAAGCGCGCAAAGCATCTCCTGTCCGGGCTCATCCGCTGCGGTTGCTGCGGGGCAAACTATACGATCAGCGGGAAGGATTATTACCGCTGCGCTGGTCAGAAGGAGCGAGGCACGTGCGGTAATCGTGTTTCCGTGCGCAAGGAACCTCTGGAGGCCGCGACGCTGGCGGTTCTGCAGGAGCATCTGCTGACCGAGAACCATGTGCGCCTATTTATAGAAGAATTCGAGCACGAGATGCAGCGATTGGGCCGCCAGGACGCGGGCATGGAGCACGCAGCTCAACACCGCCTCAAGCAGGTCACTACTGAACTCGACAATCTGTACCAGAACCTGCTCGCTGGCATTGCCAGTCCGGTGCTCCGGGCGATGATCGCGGAGCGAGAGGCGGAGAAGGAGCGGCTGGAGGCACAAAGAATTGCAACAATTACCGGAAACCGATCGTAGTCTCCCTGCCCCACCCGGTGCTTGTGGGCCGCTTCCGCAGCAAGGTTGCGGCACTCCGCCAGTCGCTCGACGACGAAGCGATCCGGACCGAGGCTGCGGCAGTGATGTCGACGCTCATCGAAAGCGTGACGATCTGCCCCGACGAACCCGGCGGCCCGGAGGCGGAGGTGGTCGCCAAAGTATCGGACCTGCTAGCCTGGGCCACAAACGACAACGCCGCCCCAGGGGGCGGCGTGATGTCGAGTTCTGTAATGGTGGTTGCGGGGACAGGATTTGAACCTGTGACCTTCAGGTTATGAGCCTGACGAGCTACCGGGCTGCTCCACCCGCGCCGAGATCCCATTAAAGTGTTACTTTAATGGGGCCCGAGTTCCCGTGAGGGAATAGGTGTATGGGACGTTGTGAATGGGTTTTTGATATGTGCTTGCATGTCGCACGGGCTTCAATGCCTGGCGACGACCTACTCTTCCATCGCTTGAGCGATAGTACCATTGGCGCAGTCGGGTTTCACGGCCGAGTTCGGAATGGGATCGGGTGGGACACCGACGCTATAGCCACCAGGCAATGGAGCCGGTGCGACATGCGTTGCGTCATATCTGGGTCCCTCAGCTTTGCTTTGCAGCGTGGCTGAGGGTTTAAAATCGATACCGTGCAAGGTTTGTAGTGGTATTCGACCAATCCCTCGACGGCGAGGGGATTGGCAATCTGGCGTCGTCTTAATCATCCGCACTATCGAATGGCTAGCTGGTTGCCCAGTGTTGTCATTGATGGTGTGAGATTCTCAAGCGCGAATAGAGCAATTAGTATCGGTTAGCTCCATGCGTTACCGCACTTCTACATCCGATCTATCAACGTCGTGGTCTCCGACGGCTCTATGAAATCTTATCTCGAGGGAGGCTTCCCGCTTAGATGCTTTCAGCGGTTATCCCGTCCATACATAGCTACCCAGCTGCGCTCCTGGCGGAACGACTGGTACACCAGAGGTATGTTCAACCCGGTCCTCTCGTACTAGGGTCAACTCCTCTCAAATTTCGACGCCCACGGCGAGATAGGGACCAAACTGTCTCGCGACGTTCTGAACCCAGCTCACGTACCACTTTAATTGGCGAACAGCCAAACCCTTGGGACCTGCTCCAGCCCCAGGATGTGATGAGCCGACATCGAGGTGCCAAACAACCCCGTCGATATGAGCTCTTGGGGGTTATCAGCCTGTTATCCCCGGCGTACCTTTTATCCGTTGAGCGATGGCCCTTCCACGAGGGACCACCGGATCACTATGACCGACTTTCGTCTCTGCTCGACTTGTCAGTCTCGCAGTCAGGCGGGCTTATGCCATTGCACTCTAACAGACGGTTTCCGACCGTCCTGAGCCCACCATTGCGCGCCTCCGTTACTCTTTAGGAGGCGACCGCCCCAGTCAAACTACCCGCCACAGAGGGTCCCTGTTCCGGCTTACGGAACGAGGTTAGACATCAGAAACAAACAGGGTGGTATTTCACCTATGGCTCCACATCAGCTGGCGCCGATGCTTCAAAGCCTCCCACCTATGCTACACAGTTTCTTCCTAATGCCACTCTGAAGCTGCAGTAAAGGTGCACGGGGTCTTTCCGTCTAACCGCGGGTACTCCGCATCTTCACGGAGAATTCAATTTCGCTGAGCATGTCCTGGAGACAGTGGGGAAGTC
This sequence comes from Sphingomonas sp. AC411, assembly GCF_979253035.1. NCBI lineage: Bacteria > Pseudomonadati > Pseudomonadota > Alphaproteobacteria > Sphingomonadales > Sphingomonadaceae > Sphingomonas > Sphingomonas sp. AC411. The sequence continues at coordinate 1,536,809 of NZ_CEEDAQ010000001.1, forward strand.
GTTACGCCATTCGTGCAGGTCGGAACTTACCCGACAAGGAATTTCGCTACCTTAGGACCGTTATAGTTACGGCCGCCGTTTACCTGGGCTTCATTTCAGAGCTTGCACCCCTCCACTTAACCTTCAGGCACCGGGCAGGCGTCAGGCCCTATACGTCGTCTTGAAGCCGACTTAGCAGAGCCCTGTGTTTTTGCTAAACAGTCGCTACCCCCTGGCCTGTGCCCCCTCAAAGTGCTTGCGCATAGTGAGGGCCTCCTTCTTCCGAAGGTACGGAGGCAATTTGCCGAGTTCCTTCAGGACACTTCTCTCAAGCGCCTTGGTATACTCTACCTGACCACCTGTGTCGGTTTCGGGTACGGTCTATACGGTGGGGCTATTTCCTGGAACCATTTCGAAGCCATCCCAATCCGATAAGGGATGACAACACACATGATCCGTCACACACCACCAGGCCCACGAATATTAACGTGGTTCCCATCGACTACCCCCTTCGGGCTCGTCTTAGGGGCCGGCTCACCCTGCGCGGATTAGCCTTGCGCAGGAACCCTTGGTCTTTCGGCGAGAGGGCATCTCACCCTCTTTATCGCTACTCATGTCTGCATTCGCACTTCCGATACCTCCACGACCCATTACCAGATCGCTTCACAGGCTTACGGAACGCTCGCTACCGCGTACCACATAAAGTGGCACAC